>CBHTSW010000028.1:0-62878 GCA_966095395.1 uncultured bacterium
TTGAGCGAGCTGGTTCAGTACGAGCAGGAAGACCTGATGAAGTTCAGAAACTTCGGTCAGAAATCACTTTCTGAGATTGAGCAGGTGTTGAACGAAAGAGGCTTGCATTTTGGAATGGACCTGGGTAAGCTGGGAATTGATAAGGACGATTATTAACAATTAGCCAATGTGACAATTTGAAAATGTGCCGATGAAAGCCGTTTCAAGTTGAACATTATAAACAGTAGGCTACAAGTCCTTGACACGGTGTAGCCGAATTATTTAATCACTAAAGTTTGGCAAAGAGAAAATGAGACAATCATTTTCTCTTTGCCAAATTTTCAAATTGAAAAAGTCATGCGTCACGGAGACAAAATCAACAACCTCGGTCGTAAAAAAGCACACCGCGAAGCGTTGTTAAGCAATTTAGCTTGTCAGTTAATTCAGTACAAGCGCATCGTTACTACGTTGGCAAAAGCAAAAGCACTGCGTGTGTATGTGGAGCCTTTGATCACTAAAAGCAAAAAGAACGAAACACACCAGCGTCGTGTGGTGTTCAGCTATTTGCAGGACAAGGCAGCTGTAACAGAATTGTTTACCACAATCAGTGAAAAAGTTGCAGGTCGCCCCGGTGGTTATACAAGAATCATTAAATTAGGTACCCGTCCTGGTGACAACGCCGAACTGGCCATGATTGAGTTGGTTGACTTTAACGAGATCTACGGCAAAGGCAAAACTGAGAAGAAAGAAGGAGCGAAAAGAACGCGTCGTGCCGGTGGTACCCGTAAGAAAGCCACTGAAGCAACAGCCGCTAAAGCAGATGAAACGGCTGCCCCTGCTGCAGAAACTTCTCAACCAGAAGCAAAAGAAGAACAAGCAAGCTAATGATTGCATGTTATCAATACAAAGGCAAGATTTTTTAATCTTGCCTTTTTTGTGTCTTGCAGGCTAAGACCGCTAATGGAGGGACGGTGGAAAAGTTTAACGTTGGTGAATTCATTGAATATTTTTCTTTGCATAATTTCTTTTACAACAACATGGAACAAAGACAAGCAATTTTAGTTTTAGAAGATGGTACAACCTGCTACGGTAAAGCCTTTGGGGCTATTGGCACCACCGGCGGCGAAATTTGTTTTAATACCGGCATGACAGGCTACCAGGAAATATTTACCGATCCAAGTTATTTTGGACAGGTATTAATTATGAACACCGTGCACATTGGTAATTATGGTGTGGCGGAGTTTGATGTGGAAAGTGACAGCATTAAAATAAAAGGATTGATTGGAAGAAACCTGGAGGAATTGTTTTCCCGCCGCAAGGCGCAGATGTCTTTGGATGAATACCTGAAAAAACAAAACATTGTGGCTATTGAAGGTGTTGATACAAGGGCTCTGGTAACGCATATACGCAGCAAAGGCGCTATGAACTGTATCATATCGTCTGAAGAGTTGGATGCAGAAGTGCTGAAAAAGAAATTGGAGGAAGTGCCTGACATGTCGGGACTTGAGCTGGCTTCCATTGTAAGCACACAGGTTCCTTATGAATTAGGCGATCCGGCTTCTCCCATAAAAATTGCGGTACTTGATTATGGCACAAAAAGAAATATTCTGAACTGCATGGTAGAACGTGGTGCGCATATTAAGGTGTTTCCTGCCAAGACATCCCTTGAAGAATTAAAGGCATTTAACCCGGCAGGTTATTTTATTTCCAGCGGTCCCGGCGACCCGGCCTCCATGGATTATGCCGTGGCCACCATGAAAGATATTTTAAAAGAAGATAAACCCACTTTCGGAATTTGCCTGGGACATCAATTACTGGCCCTCGCCAATGACATTCCCACCTTTAAAATGCATCACGGACACAGGGGCATCAACCATCCTGTGAAAAATGTAGTGACAGGAAGGTGTGAGATCACTACACAAAATCATGGATTTGGCGTAGATCCGGAGGCAGTGAGAAATGCCGATCATATTGAGATCACGCATGTCAATTTGAACGACCAGTCGATCGAAGGTATCCGTGTAAAAGGCAAGCAGGCTTTTTCGGTGCAGTATCACCCCGAAAGTACGCCTGGCCCGCATGACAGCCGGTATTTGTTTGATGAATTTATTCAAATGATCAATGAACATATTGCTTAATTTTATATCCCGCTGCGGCGGGATTTTTTATGTTCCCGCAACTAACTACTGAACGGCTTTTATTACAGCAGATCATTCCCCCGGATCAGCCATTTATTTTTAAGGGGTTAAGTCATCCGGAAGTGATTCCTTTCTATGGTGTTCAATATCATTGTTATGAAGCCACCGGTGCTCAAATGGAATGGTATGAAAAGATGTGGACCGAAGGTTCCGGAATTCCCTGGAAGATCACTGTCAAATCATCGGGAGAACATGCAGGCGTCATTTCAGTTTATCATTTCAAGCCTGAACACAATAAGGCTGAAGTTGGTTTTTGGCTACTGCCTTCTTATTGGAATAAAGGAATTGCTTCCGAAGCTTTAAAGGCAGCTATCGGGTACTGGCAAACGGCAAGAAATTTACACAGGCTGGAAGCCTTTGTAGAACAGGGTAACGACGCCAGTGCAACACTTTTAGAAAAAACGGGTTTTGTTTATGAGGGTACTATGCGGGATTGTGAAATCAAAAACGGCAGATACATCAGCCTTCTTATGTATGCTTTGGTTCGGCGTTAAAACAGAATTTGGAATAACTTGTTTCTATTCGTGTGATTCGTGCTTTAAATTCGTGTCATGAAAATAGCCATCATCAACGGGCCTAATTTAAACCTTCTTGGAAAAAGAGAAACCGATATTTACGGCAACATGCCCTTCGAAACCTATCTGGATCAATTAAAGTCAAAATACCCGCAGGTTCAGTTTAGCTATTTTCAAAGTAATATAGAGGGTGAATTGATCGATGAACTGCAACGAAAAGGTTACGAATATGAAGGCATCATCATCAATCCCGGCGGTTACACACATACTTCTGTGGCCATCGGCGATGCTATAGCTGCCATAAAGTCCCCTGTTATTGAAGTGCATATTTCCAACGTGCATGCAAGAGAAGAGTTTCGTAAACTTTCCCATGTTTCCGGCAAATCCGTAGGAAGCATTTTCGGATTGGGATTAAAAGGTTATGAATTGGCCCTGCAGTGGTTTATCAACCCATAATGGCCGTCGTGGTCTTGTCTATATCAGCACTTATTTTACAAATAAAATTGAGCTGATCTTTCATCAGCATATCATCTGCATCCATACTCGTTTCATTCACAACTGTCGCTTCAGCCTTTGGCGCTTCCACAGGACTGTTGTCTTCAAATTTTTTACTGCTTTCATTCAAAGATGCCAATGCTTTTCTGGCCAGCAGGCTTAGTTCGGCTGCATGCACACGGGGTTCTTTGGCTAACAGGGTGGTAGCCACCGTGGCAATATTGGAAAACAAAATATGATTAAGTACTACAAACTGGTGTATGTCTTTCTCATTTTTTTGTTTGCTCTTAGGTTCCGATAGCATGCGCTGAAAGGCAGCGGAAAGGTTGGCTGAATTCACATATACTTCTTTTCTGGCCAGCTTGTATTCCAGCATGTTCACTTTCTTTCCCAGCAAAGCTTCAATGATCTTTTGCAGGTAGGCGGCATTGGCCCTGACAATGCCCTGCAGGTGTTTTTTTAGCTGGTCCGATTCCCATTGGGGGAATAATAAATAGCTTGCCGCCAATGCAATGGTGCAGCCCAAAACCGTATCAAATATTCTTTCTTCCGCTACGGTTCTATAACCCGCTCCCAAAAAGGAGAATAAGATCAGCACGTAAGGCGTGGCAAAGATTACCATTACCAGGTATTGAATACGGGCAAAAGAATAGGTGCCGATCATAAATAGCGTCATAAGAATGAACAGCACGGTTTTGTTCGGAATAAAGATCAGGATCAAAACACCAATGATGCCACCTGCAAAAGTGCCAATGATCCGCTCGATGTTTCTTTGCTTGGTAAGGCTGAAGGCGGGTTTTAACATGAAGGAAATGGTCATTATAATCCAATAGCTGTGGTGGCCGTAGGAAATGATTTTTACAGCGATAAATCCGCCCAGGCAGGCGATGCAAACCCGCAATGCATGCCGGAAGGTAGAGGACTGGAAAGACAGGTTATTCCAGATGATTTTTGGATCGAGCGACTGATGCGATACAAAATGCGAATGATCTACTTCTGATTTTTTTCTTTTCGAACTCCTGTTGAAATATTCCTGCAGGTCGTTAAGACCGTTGAGCAATTTTCGCAGGTTCACTAATATTTTTCGCAGTACCAGGGTATTGGCCTGTCCTTTGGGTGCCACCAGGTCTATTTTGGCTTTTAGTTGCTTTAATTCCGCATCATAATCCATGGTGCGGTTAAAAGCTGTGTTGGATTGAATAGCAAATCCAACGGCTTCCAGCTCGTAAGCCATTTTTTTTAAAGACCGGCTGATCTCTTCCAGTGCCCCCGTGTGTGCCAATTGCTTTCGCAGGGATGCATAATCGTAATAGGCGGCGGTAATATCCTCGAACAGATCAACGGTTTTCACAAAAGTAAAAACGAGCCTTCTTCCCTGAAGGGTTGATTCCTGCACAATTTGCCTGGTTTTAAAAAATAGTTCCCGGACCTCGTCCTGTTTTTCATTAACAACAATTTGCTGTGCCACCAATTTCCTGTAATCTGCATCAAGATCAGTAGCCGTATCGTAGAAGTCGCCTTTAATGGACAGGTACTTGGCAATTTCCCTGATGCAATCACCAAGAGCTCTTTGGGCAATGCGGTACGGCCGGATGGTATGCATCAGCAAACTGAAGATGGTATAAAAGATACCCCCCGCTAATATGAACAGGGCATGCAAAAGAAATCCGTTGGTTTCACCGGGCCGGTCCATGGTGAGGATCATTACCAAAATGGCGGCATTCCCTACCGAAGTGGCCCGGTTGCCATATACGCTGAGTAAGGAAAAGAAAAAACTCACGATGGCAATTTCCAATCCCATCGTATACACATTCAACCGGGCAAATGAAGTTAGCAGGGCTACCATAAAAACAAAAAAGCAACAAATGATCATTCCATTTCTGCGATGAAGGATAGGTCCCGGCGAATCGCTCAACCGCACACACATGGCACCTAAAGAAATGGCTGTTCCAATCTCAAACTGGTTGAAATAGTATCCTATTAAAGCAGGAAGTAAAATAGCAAGTGTGCCCCGAAAACCATCGGCAAAAGCCTGGCTGTAAAAAAAGTATTGGATCTCTTTGGTTTGTTCCTGCATTATTCTTTTTCTAAAGTCCTGAAACTACTAAAACCGTACCTGCAAAAATGAATTAATTAAGGCTTTTAATAGTTGTAATGTCCGGATAACCGTGAAATAGTCCTGTTGTTTGCATGAAATTTGCCATATGGGCAAAGCCTTCAAACGGCCCTTGATTAGAATTAGCTTGTTGAATAATTTAAATCAGGTGGAGGAGCCTATTTTTTTATTCTTTTTGCACCACTTATGAAAGTTCCTATTATTTATAAAACTCCGGAAGAAGCATTGGATATTATACAGTCGGGCAACAGGGTATTTGTACAGGGCAGTGCACAAACCCCCACGTGTTTGTTGCGGGCCCTGGCCAAACAGGCGTACCGGTTAAAAGATGTGGAGTTGGTATTCATCAGCATTTATGGGGATATCTATGTTGACAGGCCTGAATTGATAAATAGTTTTAAGATCAACTCTCTATTTGTTTCTGCTTCTATACGGGGAGCGGTCAATGAGGGCAGGGCAGACTACGTGCCTGTTTTTTTAAGTGAGATCCCCGAGTTGTTCAAGCAGAACATTCTTCCCATTGATGTCGCCCTGGTACAGGTTTCGCCCCCGGACGATCACGGCTATTGTTCCCTGGGTGTTTCCGTAGATGTAGCCCGTTCGGCAGTAAACACCGCAAAATATGTGATTGCGCAGGTCAATCCCAACGTGCCCCGCACCCATGGTGACGGATTAATTCACAGCAGTCGTTTTTATGCCATGGTGGAATGCGTTGAGCCTTTGTATGAAGCAAGGTTTGGGGATAAAGCCGGTCCCGGCGAAATGAGGATAGGAGAATATGTGGCTTCTTTAATAGAAGACGGGAGCACCCTGCAAACTGGTATTGGTTCCATTCCGGATGCCGTGTTGCGGTCTCTTGAAAACCACAAGGACCTGGGTGTCCATACCGAAATGTGCAGCGATGGTATTGTTGATCTTATTGAAAAAGATATCATAAACAACAAATACAAACGGATTCACCCCAACAAAACCGTAACAGGATTTGCCCTGGGCACAAGACGCTTATACGATTATGTAGATGACAACCCGGCTTTCCAGTTCCTGGATATTGATTATGTAAATGACCCGCATGACATTCGCCGTAACAATAAAATGGTTGCGATCAACAGTGCTATTGAAATTGATATAACAGGCCAGGTTTGCTCCGATTCCATCGGCACCTATCAATTTTCCGGAGTAGGCGGCCAAATGGACTTTATGCGGGGTGCAGCTTTAAGCGAAGGAGGCAAACCCATTATAGCCCTGCCTTCAAGAACAGCAAAAGGGGTTGCCCGGATTGTTCCCTTCTTAAAACCCGGCGCCGGCGTGGTTACCACAAGGGCGCACGTGCATTATGTAGTTACCGAATACGGAATCGCTTACCTGTTTGGAAAAAATCTAAGGCAAAGGGCCAAAGCGCTGATCAATATTGCACATCCTGATGACAGGGAGCTGTTAGAGAAAGCTTGCTTTGAACGTTTTAATGTTTTTTAAGCAGCTCTGCGGCACCGGTGCAAAAAATTTTATAGAAGAACTTTATGCCTGGCAACACCGCAAATTGCCAGGTTAGTTCTACACTTCTACATATTTACAAGAGGGCTGAGCTTTAAAAAATTAATTTTAAAGCAGCAAAACAATTGGCACACTTTTGTTTTTATTGCTATATAATTTCTTTAAATTTATATAGCCACTTCCTCTGAATATTCCTGGTCGCCCACGTACTTTGACCGGGTTCATTACGGAAGCTTAAAGTGTAGGAGTTAACATGAAAATTTCACCAATTGTGTTGTTGGCCTTATTAGTGTCTTGCACAAAAACTATTGATCCACCTTCCGGAAAAACTAAGCCAGTTGGTGATAAAAAAGCCGAAGCCTGTGATTTCGGTATCCAGGTTTTTAATAAAACCAAAAGAGCCCCCACGCATGAAACCTACACCCTGAAGAAAAAGCCGCGAGGCGAACCGGGCATAACCTCTAATGCAACCATACTTCTTGATTTTGACGGCCATGTCGTTTCGAATACAATATGGAACGCCGGTGTTGGTGAAATAAATGCTACCCCTGCCAACCTCAGAGAAATTGAAATTGATAAAATACTACAGAGGGTAAGTGAAGATTTCTCTCCTTTTGATGTAAACATAACCACAGATGAAGCGCTTTACAATGGAACGAATCCCTTGAAAAGAGTACGGGTAGTTATTACCGAAAATTGGGAATGGTTTGGCGTAGTAGGGGGCACTGCTTATGTCAACTCTTTTGCATGGGGCGATGACACGCCTTGTTTCATATTCAGCACACTGCTTAATTACAATGAAAAATTTATTGCAGAAGCTATTTCGCATGAGGCAGGCCATACTCTTGGTTTATTGCATCAGGCCCTTTACAATGATTGTAATTTTTTGTCGGAGTATAACCTGGGTTTTGGTGAAGGGGTAACCAGCTGGGCGCCTATTATGGGGATCGGTTATTATCATAATGTTACTACCTGGCATAAAGGCCCTACTGTATTGGGTTGCGATGCCATTCAGGACGATGTGGCTGTAATTTCAAACACCCTGGGCTTAAGACCGGATGATAATACCGGCATGAACCGTTCTAAAAAACTCGATACCGAGGCAGAGGGAATGATCAACAACCCCGATGATATAGACTATTATCTTCTGGATATAAAAAATCCTACCCTTGTTATTGCCCAACCGCAATGCCTGGAAAACGAGGAAGGCGCTAACCTTAATTTAAAATTGAACTTATACGATAAGCATGGTGTATTTATAAAAACAATTGATACGCCTTCTTCTTTATCGGTGAGTACTACCTTGTCCAAGGATAAATATTATGTGGGGGTAGAAACGGAAGCCAATGAAAATCAAAGCCGTTATGGTATGCTGGGAAGATACACTTTGCGTATAACCGAGTAATGCGTTGCAGGCTGGGAAACTGCCAGCCGTCAAAGCGCAGCAATGCTTCCTTCGTAGTGACTCTTCCTTCTCACCATTCACTACGCACCTGTTCTCTTTCCACTCCAAGGCCTTTTACGCTGTTTCCTGGCAAAAGTCAGCAATGATCTTGGCAACTTTTTTTACATCCTGAATGTTATAGGGCTTATTCACCCAGCTGGCATTATGTTTTTTACAGAATTCCTGGTCTTCTTTGCTTGCCGATGTGGTGTAAACCACCACAGGCGTGTTCCGAAAAATGGCATGTTTGCGAATGGCGACAAGGGTTTCTCTGCCGTTCATGCGGGGCATATTAATATCCAAAACAATTAGCAGTGGTTGGATTGAGCTGACTGCGAAATCCTCCAGGAACTTCAAGACTTCTTTACCATCCTTAAATTCCAGCACATTGACGTTTTGGTTGTACTGTTTGAAAAAGCCAGTAATGAGTTCCAGGTCGTCTGCATCATCATCCGCAAAAATGATATAGCGGCTTTTCATGTGTAGTTAGCTTTTATTTTTATCACCTGTATATATTCCCCCATAAGCCTTATCGCGGCCGGATGTCTTATGGTAATTTATATAATTAAATTACGCTATCGATAATAGGCTGACAAAATTTTACTTACCAATTTATCAACGGTAAGGGTTTCTATTGATTGATCAGGGCGGTTAAATCGCTGTGGAAAAACTCTTGATGTTTCTTATTGATAAAGCACTGTAAACTAAAAAGCACCAATTATGCAATTGGCGCTTTTTAGTTTGGTATACAATAAGTTACCGGGCGGCCTTTTGCACCTCTTCCAGGTTGGCTATGTAAATGCTTCTTCCGTGTGTGCCCAATACAATTTCGTTTTCCCTTTCCTGTATGGCTATATCATGAATGGGGATGGACCTGGGCAAACCTGCATTCCACATCATAAAGCTTTGCCCTTTATTAAAGCTCACATACAGCCCTCCATCGGTTCCCACGTAAATGATATTTTCGTTTTTGGGATCTTCCTTCACCACATTGATGGGTTCTGCTGGCAGGTCTTTGCCAACCGCTGTCCAGTTTACTCCGTAATCTTCACTTACAAATAAATATGGCGAAAAATCATCATTCCGGTAGCCATTTAAGGAAGTATACACCCGGCCTTCTTTAAATTTTGATGCGGTGATACGGCTTACCCACAGATCCTGGGGCAAGCTGAATCCTTTCTTTTTCGGTGCGCTGATCAAGGTCCAAGTGGCACCTGCATCTTTAGTTACATGAATGTTTCCATCATCGGTGCCGGTATAGATCAATCCAAAACGAACCGGCGATTCGGAAATGGTGGTCAGGGTACCATAAGGCACGTCGCCCTCTTTTCCTCCCTTGGTTATGTCGCCTGTTAGGGCAATCATGGTATCCCCCTGGTTGAAGGAACGATGGAATTTATTGCTCCCAAAATAAAGAATGTCGTTGTTATGCGGACTTAACAAAATAGGCGCCTGCCAGTTGAAGCGAAGTGGCTTTTCACCTAATTGATGACGCGGCGTGATGCGTTTGGTTCCTTCTTTAGTCAACCGGTTGGTTCTGGCGTAGTTGCCAAACTGCGAACCATAATACGTGGTCAGGTTATCCCTTCCATCCACCTGCACCTGCATACCATCGCCGCCGCCAATGTTTTTTTCCACGCCATCCGCCAGCCCCAGACCGGAATTGGCAAACGAATTTCGGGAGGTGGCTGAAGGCAGGTACCACACCCCGTTATCCTGTAAGCCGCCATACACGTTATAAGGTTTGGCGTTATCAAGGGTTATGGCATAATACTGTCCGACGGGTGGCGTATTGGCTTTGAACCAATTCTCGCCATCGTCGTAGGTGATGTTTACGCCCCCATCATTTCCGTTTATCAAATGCGAATCTCTTTTTGGATTAACCCACAAGGCATGATGATCGGCATGCACATTTGGTTTATCCATATTCTTCCAGGTTTTGCCCCCATCGGTAGAAAGCTGCGAGGAGAAACCAAGCGCATACAATTTATCCGGGTTGTAAGGCGACACATAGACCTTGGCAAAATAATAGCCATAGGTAAAAAAGATGGGGATTTCCTTTACGTGGGTTTTGCGCCAGCTTTGTCCGCCATTATCACTGCGATACACTTCTGCACCAATGGGCGTGCCTTCAAAGCCGGTGTTTACATACAGGTAATCATATAAAGAGGTGGGCTTGAGCTGGTTGTTCGCCACCATTTCTTTTACCTGCTTGGCCGTATATTTTGGAAACAGGCGGTTGCGTTTTAAAAGCGTGTCCAGCCGGTTGTCATTGAGTTGTGCAAATTGTTCGATGGACAGGTTTTTCAATTCATCCAAAGCATACACAAGGGTGTCTTTTTTGGCCGTGTCCGGTTTTGCTTTTTGGTTGTCAACGATGGCATATACAATTTGCGGGTTCTTTGGATAAACTGTGATCCCAATTCTTCCTACATGTTCGCCATTAGGTAAACCGGAGCCTTCTTTTGAAACTAAGCTCCAGGTGTTACCACCATCCATGCTTTTATAGATGCCGCTAGTTTTTCCGCTTTCTTCAAAGTTCCAGGCCCTTCTGGTTCTGTACCAGGCAGCTGCGTATACTTCATTTGGGTTTTGCGGATTGATGTCCAGATCAACAACACCCGTATTGTCGTCTATAGCCAGGGTTTGTTTCCAGGTGGCGCCGCCATCTGTTGTTTTATAAACGCCTCTTTCTTTATTGGGTGAATACAAGCGGCCCAAAACGGCTACCCACACTGTATTCTCATCCGTTGGGTGTAACTGTATTTTGCCAATATGATGTGATTCCGGCAGCCCGAGGTATTTCCAGCTTTTACCATTGTTCGTGCTTTTATAAACCCCTATACCTGCATAAGAAGACCGGCTGCTGTTTACCTCGCCGGTTCCAACCCAAATGGTTCTTGTTTTCCAGTTCACTGCAATATCACCAATGCCAATGACATCGGCACTGTCGAAAATGGGGGTGAAGGACTGGCCGTTGTTGGTGGTGTGCCATAAACCACCGGTGGCATAGGCTACATAAAATTCAGTAGGGTCTTCAGGGTTGGCTTCAATATCATCTACCCGGCCGCTCATTACAGTAGGGCCAATATTTCTAAATTTTATATGATTGATAGCGGATCGTTTTTCCAGCACCTGCCTCTGCTGTAAGCCTTTCATCCGGTCGGCTGCTGAAGTGGGCTTTACCTGGGCGGGTGTGGAGGTGCCAATGAGCAAACAGGCCAAGGCGAGAATACCTAAGCGTCCCGTTTTACAAATGTTTGAGAAGGGTACATAGAATTTTAACAGTCGAAGCATAAACTAAGCAGTTTTTCGTTAATAAATTGCTGAATAATAATTCCGTCCGGGTCAGGCCCGGCTGTTCATCAAACATACTAAACAATGCGCTACCTATTTGCACTACTCCTTTTTGTTTCTGCCGCTGCCCACGCCCAATGGAAAAATTATATGATCGGAGCAAAGGGAGACACTTTAAACCGTGTGGATATGAAAGGCCTGAAGCAGGGTCCCTGGGTGGTTCATGTAGATGACCTTAGGGGTGAAAGAGGTTATGAAGAAGAAGGCATTTTCCGGGATGATAAAAAGGAAGGTGTTTGGAGACGTTTTTCTTTAGAAGGCGATTTGATTGCTGTAGAAAATTACCGCTTTGGTTTTAAGGATGGCAAGAACACTTATTTTAATTACCAGGGCGAATTGGTGCGTGAAGAATCCTGGCGGGCTATTGATCCGAAGAATCCTTATGATACAGTGAATGTGTATGACTTAAATGATCCCACTAAAATAGTCGGAAAGCAGGTTATAAAATTGGAGCCCAATTCCTACAAGCACGGCACCTGGAAGTTTTATGATCCGCAAATGGGCACCATCGAGAAAACAGAACAGTGGGTAATGGATAGACCCAAGGAAAAAGAAAAAGCAGTGGCTTCAACCGACGATGATCTAGCCCCTATTGACCCGGCTACCGGTGAGGCCTCGGTGAAAAAAGAAGAAAAGAAAAACATGACCAAACCCCAGGCCGTCCTGGATTTTGAAAAGAAAAATGCAGGTAAAAAGAAGACGAAAGTAAGGACCGGGCAGACCGGGGGATAGCCTGGGAGCCATCTCACAAAATGCCTTTGGTGAGCGGAAAAGAGCTCTATTACACTAAACGGCTCAAGATGATAGTTAATAGTTGATAGAAGAGGAAGCGCGGCTGTCTCACTCACCTCTGCCGTCTGACATCTCACGATGGTTTTCCTGACAGCGGGTTGGGTATGGCTCACCACTGAGGACTCACCACTCACGCTACAAAGAGTCTATTTAGGCGATCACTTGTATGCAAATTGAAACTAAACAGAGTTGCCATATCTGATTTTTTAGGCACTGTTTTGCGTGTAGCAGGATAGTCGCCAAACTACAATCGTGCGGATCTGCTGTCAAAATAATTTCTGAAATACAACAGCTGGTATTCTATTGCTGTCGCCCAGTATTTCCAGTCATGCTTGCCGGGCCGTTCAATATAATCGTGCGGAATTTTCAACTCTAGCATTTTCCGGTGTGCCATGCGGCTCATCTCCACAATAAAATCTTCGGTACCGCAATCCATGATAATGGCCAGGGAATCTTTGGGATAGTTTTCCATCTCATGCATAATGGATAGATCACGGTAATAATGCCGGTTGGTAATGGTATCACCCAGGCGTTTTTCCACGCTATATCCCTTGGTAATATAATCAATGACCAGTGCGCCGCTCATACTGCCGCAGGCGCCAAAGAAATCGGCATGGCGAAAGCCTAAAAACAATCCGCCATGTCCACCCATACTTAAACCTGTAATGGCTCTTGCTTCCCGGTCCTTAATGGTTTTATAATGTGCGTCAATATAAGCGGGAACTTCCTGGGCAATGTAGGTTTCAAACTTCATGGTGCTGTCCACCGGGCTGTCGTAATACCAGCTGCTAGCGGCGCCGTCGGGGCACACAATGATGGTTTGATATTCATCAGCATAATTTGATAATTCAGGAACTCTTTTTATCCAGTTGCTATAAGAGCCGCCGTGTCCGTGCAATAAATAAATCACAGGGAAATCCTTTTTCTTTTTATAGGCATCGGGAGTAATGACAACACAGTGGAAAGATTTTTGCATGGCGGGGCTGTAAATGCTAACCGTATCCACCTTGCCCGCAAACGAAAACTTGGAAAGCACGATAAGGAAAGCAAAAAAGTATTTATGCATAAGGCTTGATTGATGGATAAATTTAGAATCTTTATTTTTTGCAAGTAAACTATTCAATTTCAACTTTCATAATTTCATGCTTCAAGCATACACCATGAGAAAATTAATTGCACTTATTTTTGTTTTCATTTCAAACCTTAGTTTTTCGCAGGACCTAAGGTATTACCTGCCTGATAGCGTGAATTATGATCCTGCGATTCCCAAACCAAAAGATGTTATTTTTCATGAAGTAGGGGAATGGCATGTTACCCACGACCGGTTGGTAAATTACATGCAGGCTGTTGCCAAGGCAGCTCCGGGCCGGGTAAAGCTGGAGACCATGGGCTTTACCTACGAAGGAAGGCCACAGGTCTTGTTAATCATTACTTCGCCCAAAAATCATCAGCAATTAGAACAGATACGGCAACAGCATGTTTTGTTGACCGATCCTGCAAAATCGGCGGCACTAAATATTGATGACATGCCGGTGGTGTTATATATCGGGCATTCCATTCATGGCAATGAGCCCAGCGGGGCCAATGCTTCTTTGTTGAGTGCATATTACCTGGCAGCGGCACAGGGCAAGCAAATCGACGAACTGTTAGATCGTGCCGTTATACTCTTTGATCCTTCTTTTAACCCCGACGGCCTGCAGCGTTTTTCTACCTGGGCCAACCAGCACAGGAGTAAAAACCTGGTGACCGATCCCAACTCAAGAGAGTTTAATGAAGTATGGCCCGGCGGCAGGTTCAATCATTATTGGTTTGATCTGAACCGTGACTGGTTGCCGGCACAACATGTGGAAAGCCAAAACAGGCTGGCCTGGTTTCATAAATGGAAGCCTAATGTTTTAACCGACCATCATGAGCAAGGCAGCAATGCCACCTTTTTCTTTCAGCCCGGTGTTCCTTCACGGGTAAACCCCCTGACCCCAAAAGAAAACCAGGAGCTCACGGCTAAAATTGCTAAATATCATGCGGCCTTTCTTGACCGCATCGGCTCGCTTTACTTTACCAAAGAGAACTATGATGATTTTTATTACGGCAAGGGATCTACCTATCCCGATGTAAACGGAGCCATTGGGATTTTATTTGAACAGGCTTCTTCCCGAGGGCATGCACAACAAACCGCCAACGGCGTTTTGCGTTTTCCGTTTACCATCAAAAATCAGTTTACAACTACCTTATCCACGCTTGAAGCGGCAAAGGCCTTGCGAAAAGATCTGCTGAATATGCAAAGGGATTTTTACCGTTCGGCTGGTACTGAAGCAGTGGCCTATCCTGTAAAGGCCTATGTATTTGGTGATGCCACTGATGAAACAAAGACCCAGATTTTCGTGAACATGCTTCGCCGTCACCAGGTTGATATTTATGCATTGAACAATTCGATCAGGGCCGATGGCAAAAATTTCAATAAAGGCGAGGCCTACATCATTCCGGCGAATCAGCCACAGCACCGTTTGATCAGGGCTGTGTTTGAAAAGACCCTCAATTATAAGGATAGTTTATTTTATGATATTACAGCCTGGACCATGCCGTTGGCCTTTGGACTGCCCTATGCAGAATTAAGCGCCACGCAATTCAACGCTAATTTGTTGGGCGAAAAAGTGCAGGCTGAATTAGCAACCCGGGGAGAAGTAACAGGTGGAAAAAGCAGTTATGCTTATATCATGGAGTGGACCGAGTTTGCTGCACCAGGTGCTTTGAATGAACTGCAAACGGCGGGCTTAATTACTAAGGTGGCTACTAACCCCTTTGAACTTTCCATAAACAATCAATCTAAAAAATACAGCTATGGAACCATTGTAATACCCGTGGCCATGCAACATATGGAAGCCGGTAAAGTGTATGAGGTGGTAAACACGATTTGCAAAAAATACGGAATAAAGGTTCAGTCCGTGGCGTCAGGTTCTGTGCTTTCCGGAAGTGATTTGGGCAGCAATAAATTTGTAACGGTCTCCAAACCCTCTGTTGCCATGATTACCGGGGCCGGCGTAAACGCCCTGGATGCAGGCGAAATATGGCATTTGCTGGACCAACGCTTTAACATGCCACCAACACATTTGGAGACCTCCATTTTTAACCGGGTTGATTTGGGTAAATACAATACACTGATCATGGTAGGCGGCAGTTATTCTGACCTTAACAAAGACAAACTAAAAACCTGGGTGCAAAATGGCGGCACCCTGGTCTTGACAGAAGAAGCGGTTAGCTGGGCTTCCCAAAACGGTATATCGAATGTAGTGTTGAAAAAGCAAAAACCTGCTGACAGCACGAAGATTCTTTCATACGTGGACAGAGAACAGGTAGAGGGATCGCAGCAAATGAGCGGCGCTATTTTTCAGGCCGAAGCCGATCTTTCCCATCCGCTGGCCTACGGTTACCAGCAACCCCTGGTGAGTTTGTTTAAAGCCAACAGGGTGTACATGGAGAAAAGCAAAAATCCTTATGCCACTCCTTTTTATTATAAAGATAAACCGCTGCAAAGCGGATGGCTGAGCAAAGAAAATTATGAGGCTGTAAAAAACTCGGCTGCCGTTGTGGTCAGCACAATAGGCAGCGGAAGAGTCATTTCCATTGCAGATAACCCCAACCTGAGGGCTTTTTGGCTGGGCGGCAGTAAGCTCATGATGAATGCCATTTTTTTTGGAAAAATTGTTGATGCAGGATCGGCCAGGGTGGAGGAGTAGCTGACAGTCCGATCTATATATCCACATAAAACTCAGGAATAAGATCTGGCATCTGAACGTAAAAAGTGTAAAAATAAAACTGTCAAAACATAACAAAACCTCTACTTTTACCGCATTGAAAAACGCGGAAAAAGCGTATCTTAAATTATTATTAATACACGTTAATTTTTGAGCACTATGATTAAAATGCAAGTAATCGGCAATCTTGGAAAAGATTGCGTAGTAAACACGGTAAACGGAAAAAATGTGATCAACTTTACAGTAGCCCATACTGAAAAGTACCGCGACAGCCAGGGTAACAACCAGGAAAAAACAACCTGGGTCGATTGTGCCTACTGGACCGACAGGACAGCTGTTGCTCCTTATCTTCAAAAAGGTACACAAGTATTTGTGGAAGGGGCTCCGGAGGTTCGCAGCTTTACCCGTAACGATGGTACAGCCGGCGCTTCTCTTTCGTTAAGAGTAAGGGAAGTTCAATTACTGGGACGTAAAGGTGATAACGTTGGCGGCAGCAGCAGCCATGCACAATACGAAGCTCCTTCTTCCGGACGCCAGGACACACCTGCACCGGCAGGAATTGATGAAGGTGTAACAGATGATTTGCCGTTCTAAAAATAGTAAGGTATTAAAAGTGAATGCTCCTGGAAACAGGAGCATTTTTGTTTGTGATGCTGTGATTGTGATGGTGCTATTGCGAATTAATTTTTTTGATGCTCTTTACCTATATTTTTCCTGATAAATAAAGAAAACCAGGCTAAAAAACTCCTAAGAAAAAAGCGGCCTGCTGCATACTTTTTCCTTTTGTTGTTTCTTTGCGCATGTCTCAACTATTCAGTTACCAGCAATTATTCGATTTTGCCAAACAGGTTTTTCTAAAAATAGGCTGCAGTGAAGAGGACGCTGATCTTGCCACAAAAGTTTTATTGTCGGCTGATATAAGAGGAGTGGATTCCCATGGTATTGCCCGGCTAAGCGGGTACGTACGGCTGTGGGATGCCAAACGGGTGAACCCCTGCCCCCAAATAAAAATTCTCCATCAAACCCCTTCTACCGCAACCGTGGATGGCGATGGCGGCCTTGGGCTGGTAGTGGCCCCCAAAGCCATGCAGATGGCTATTGACAAAGCCAAACAAGTAGGCACGGGTTGGGTAAGTGTACAAAACAGCAATCATTTTGGCATTGCCGGGTATCATTCCATGATGGCCTTGGAGGAAGATATGATCGGCATTTGCATGACCAATGCCAGTCCGCTGGTAGCGCCTACCTTTTCTGTTGAACGGTTATTGGGAACCAATCCTATTTGCGTAGCGATACCCGCCGGTAAGCAGCCTGCATTTGTGGCCGATATGGCCACCACCACAGCCGCTAACGGTAAATTGGAGATCCTGCAGCGTAAAAGTGGTGTGGCCCCGTTAGGCTGGATCCAGAATAAAACAGGCAAGCCTTCTACCGATCCGCACGAATTAAAAGCCGGTGGCGCCTTATTGCCTTTGGGTGGCGACAGGGAACACGGCAGTCATAAAGGATATGCTTTGGGAGCAGTGGTGGACATTTTTTCTGCTGTATTAAGCGGGGCGAATTATGGTCCCTGGGTGCCGCCCTTTCCGGCGTATGTGCCCATGCCTACCAATATGCCGGGCAAGGGAATCGGGCATTTTTTTGGCGCCATGCGTATCGACGCTTTTCGTCCTGCAGAAGATTTTAAACAACACATGGATCAATGGATAGAGCGCTTCAGAGCGGCAAAAACCGCTGAAGGTTTTGAAAAAGTGATTATTCCCGGTGATCCTGAAAGAGAAATGGAAGAGGTGCGTATAAAGAAAGGCATTCCTTTATTGGGGCCGGTGGTGAACGACCTGCAGTACCTGGCCGAAAAATTCAGCATTACCCTGAGGGTTTCTCAGCCCTAAAAGCTTCTGTAGTCTATATTTGCGGCTCAATTAAAATCCTCTTTGGAAAATGAAAGTAATGAAGTTTGGTGGCACCTCTGTAGGCAAGCCACAACGTATGCATGATGTGGCCAGGCTGATCACATCAGATGCTGAATCGAAAATAGTTGTATTAAGTGCTGTATCGGGCACTACCAATGCCTTGGTGGAAATTGGTGCGCTTTTGTCTGAAAATAAGAAAGAGGAAGCAAAGCAAAAGATCGACGCACTGGAAAATCAGTATAAGCAATTTATCAGGGAGCTGGTGAAGCAACCCGAAGCCCTTCAAAAAGCAGAGAACATTCTAAAAGAGCATTTCGAGTTTTTAAATATCATTCTTAAAATATCGTTCAACGAAGCATTAAACAAAGACATTCTTGCCCAGGGCGAATTGCTTTCCACCAAATTATTCAGCGTGTATTTGACAGAGAAGGGCATAGCACATGAACTGTTACCTGCGCTGGAGTTTATGAGCATTGATGCGAACGATGAACCGCAGGTGGAGATCATTCGTGAAAGGCTTGCAAAGCTCTTAAAACAGCATACGGGTCAAAACCTGTTTATCACGCAGGGGTATATCTGCCGTAATGTAAGGGGAGAAGTGGACAATTTAAAACGCGGCGGCAGTGACTACAGCGCCTCCTTAATTGCCGCCGCCATCAATGCCAGTGCCTGCGAAATATGGACGGATATCAGTGGCATGCACAACAACGATCCCCGTATTGTAAATAAAACAATTCCCATAGAGCAATTAAGTTTTGATGAAGCAGCGGAGCTGGCCTATTTCGGTGCAAAGATTTTGCACCCGGCCTCCATCTGGCCGGCACAACAATACAAAGTGCCGGTAAAACTGCTCAATACTATGGAGCCCTCGGCCAAAGGGACTTTAATTGCCGAAGAAGCTACTTCGAAAGGCGTAAAAGCCGTGGCAGCCAAAGACGGCATTATTGCCATCAACATCAAAAGCAGCCGCATGCTGCTGGCCTATGGTTTCCTGAGAAAGGTGTTTGAAGTGTTTGAAAAATACCGTACGCCTATTGACATGATCACCACTTCCGAAGTCGCTGTTTCCCTAACCATCGATAACGATGCAGCATTGCCCCAAATCATAAGGGAACTGGAAACATTCAGCACCGTTGCCATCGATAAAAATCAAACCATTGTTTCTATCGTGGGAAATGAAATTGCGGCTCATCCCGATACCCTGAAAAAAGTATTTGACAGCTTAAGTAATATCAATGTGCGCATGGTTTCTTACGGGGGCAGTGTCCATAATATTTCTGTGCTGGTTACCGGAGAGCAAAAAAAGCAGGTGCTGCAACAGTTGAACAGCGGGTTGTTTGGTTTGTAATCTCTGAACCGGGTTCTTAGGAGTTATAAATTAATAGGAAAATAAAAAATGCCCCCAAAGTGTCTAACTTTTTGGGGGCACTACACACTTGTGAAGCCTCTTTTTATTATTTATGTCTCCAATCTCTATGTTAACCCTAAAAAATCTTCCCCAATCCCAGACCATTTCTCACCAAGGCGCAAAGGAGGCAAAGGCTTTCTTAATATCGTAGCGCCTTGGCGTCTTTTGCGGGGGACCTAATTTCCTGCCAATCCCCTAATCCTGAAAATCCTGGTCAGACAATCAGCAAGGCATCCCCATAGCTGAAGAAGCGGTATTTATCCTTGATCGCTTTTTTGTACGCTTCCATTGTCAGGTCGTAACCCGCAAAGGCGCAGGTCATGATCAGCAGACTGGTTTTTGGCAAATGAAAATTCGTTACCAGTGAATCGGCAATGCTAAAATCATAAGGAGGATGTATGAACATATTGGTCCATCCTTCGGATGGCTTCAATAATTTTTGCGCCGTTACTGAAGACTCCATAGCCCTCATGGTGGTCGTGCCAATAGAGCAAATGCGGTGACCTGTTTCTTTTGCTTTATTTACAATTTTACAAGCTGTTTCTTCAATGCGGTAGTATTCTGCATCCATTTTATGCTTGCTCAGGTCTTCCACTTCAATTGGGCGGAAGGTTCCCAAACCGGTGTGAAGCGTTACTTCGGCAAAACGGATCCCTTTGATCTCGCAACGTTTGATCAGTTCGCGGCTGAAGTGTAAGCCTGCTGTTGGAGCCGCTACAGCTCCTTCGTGCTTGGCATACACGGTTTGGTAGCGTTCACGGTCTTCCTCATCGGGCTTGCGCTTGATGTATTTAGGCAGCGGTGTCTCCCCGTATTTTTCCAATACCTGGCGGAAATCTTCGTCTGTTCCTTCGTGTAAAAATTTAATGGTACGGCCACGGGAAGTGGTATTATCAATGACTTCGGCAACCAGCTCTTCTGTATCGCCAAAATATAATTTATTGCCTACGCGAATCTTTCTTGCGGGATCAACGATCACATCCCAAAGGCGGTGTTCCTTGTTTAATTCACGCAATAAGAAAACCTCAATCTTGGCGCCGGTTTTTTCCTTACGTCCGTACATCCTTGCGGGAAAAACTTTCGTGTTGTTTACGGTAAACACATCCTTGTCATCGAAATAATCAAGAATGTCTCTAAAGGTTTTATTTTCAATTTGTCCTGTTTTACGATGCACCACCATCATGCGGGCATCTTCACGTTTTTTAGCAGGATGTTGGGCAATAAGATTTAACGGAAGGTCAAACTTAAATTGTGAAAGCTTCATGTATTGTTTACGATTTATTGATAGCTTTTTGACACAAACCGTGCAGCAGTTGCGGCTGGCTAAGAGGAGGAGAGGCGGACAGGGGGGAATTCTCTTTTATACTCTTAGCGTACACCTCGGTCTTACGGCACCGGGATGGTCATTAGCTTTAAAGGCGGCAAAAATAGGACTTTTAGAAAAAATGACATGAATTTTTTATGGAAGGAACCGTTAATCCTGCTCTTTATCCTATCTTGAGGCTAATAAAGTTTTATTCTAATTATCTATGATAACCATTACAAGGACTTTGCTGGCGGCTGCTTTGGCTCTTTTTTTCAACCTTACCTCTTTTGCCCAAAGTTCAAAACTAAAAGCAAAGAAATACCCCAGCCTTCTTTGGGAGATCACGGGCAAGGGAGCGGCAAAGCCTTCGTATTTGTTTGGCACCATGCATGTCAGCAACAAAATGGTGTTCCATCTTTCCGATTCGTTTTACATTGGCTTAAAGAACGCCGATATAGTGGCCCTGGAAACAAATCCCGGTAACTGGCAGGAAGATTTCTCCCGCTACGACCTGGAAGGGAATTATTACAATTATGCTTTTCGGGGCAAAAGCGACGAGCCTAATGATTATTTATCCATCAACAGCATAAAAGCTTTTCCTTACGAAAAGTTAATGGAGAAAGCTTTGTACAGCAGTCCTTCTATCATCAACAGTTTTCTATACCGCACAAATTCTGAAACCTCCAGCGATTTTGAAGAAGACACCTACCTTGACCTGTACATTTACCAGGTAGGCAAAAAGTGGAACAAGAAAGTTTGCGGCGTGGAGAACTTTCATCAAAGCATGGCGCTGATGAAAGAAGCCTATGCCGATGCGGCAAAGGACAAGAATGTAAAAGAGAGAAGTTATGATACAGACAACGACTTTTCTTATAGCAAACTGGAAGAAGCGTACCGTACCGGCAACCTTGACCTTTTGGATACGATCAATAAAGTGAACAGCACGTCTGTTGCTTTTGATGAAAAGTTTTTGTACAAACGAAACGAGATCCAGGCAGCTTCCATTGATTCTATTTTAAAGACGAAAGCTTCCCTTTTTGTTGGCGTGGGTGCGGCACACCTGCCCGGTGGAAGAGGCGTGATTGAAATGCTGCGGAAAATGGGATACAGACTGCGTCCTATAAAAATGACAGAAAGAGACAGCCGGCATAAGGACGAAATTGAAGCGATCCGGGTGCCGGTCCAGTTCTCCAGGCAAACATCCGAGGATGGGTTTTTTTCAGTGAACCTTCCCGGTAAGTTGTACAGCTTCACACGGTCTTTTGGACTGATGAAGCAGCAACAGTATGCCGACATGAGTAACGGCAGCTATTACATGGTTTCAAGAATTTATACCAATGCTGCATTGTGGGGGCACAGCACTGAAATGGTGCAACGCAAAATTGACAGCGTGTTGTATGAAAATATTCCCGGAAAGATCTTAAGCAAACAGCCCATTATAAAAAACGGATATAAAGGCTTTGATATTTTGAACCGGACCCGCCGTGGCGATTATCAGCGCTATAATATTTTCATCACCCCATTTGAAGTGATCTTGTTTAAGGTAAGCGGCAACGGCGATTATGTGAAACTGGGTAAAGAGGCCGGCCAGTTCTTTACGTCCATTGAGTTGAAAGAATATAAAACAGATTGGAAAAAATACAGCCCGTCCTTTGGTGGCTTTGAAGTAGAAATGCCACATCAGCCCATCATCAACAATGCGGGTAACTGGCAGTTCATGGCTTACGACAAAGCCACCGCCACCAACTTCGAAGTGATTCGCACGGATGTTCACAACATAAAATTTGCAGAGGAAGATTCTTTTGACCTGAATCTGCTGGAAGAAAGCTTTGGGTCTTCTGAGTTTATTGAAAAGCAACTAAGCCGCAGGCACACCAGCCAAAATGGTTATGCCGCTTTGGAAACAAAATATAAATACAAGGATGGCTCCGTGGGTTTGATAAAGTTCATTATCCAAGGGCCGCATTATTACACATTGGTAGCGAATGCCGCATCGGAAAACAGCAAAATGACCCAGTTTCTCCAATCATTTTCCATTAAGCCTTTTATTTATAAACAGGCGCAGAACCAGACTGATACTTCCTTGTACTTTACCGTGTCGTCGCCCGTGGCGGTTCAAAAAGATAAAAAGCTGGATATGTATCCGCAGGACATCTATCGTTTTGGCGACATGAATGATGACGATGATTTATTTGAAGAGAACGGCACGTATAAAGACAAGATCATCGCCAACGATTCCACAGGTGAAAAGATCTATGTGTCCCTTTACAAACCATCCCGTTACCAGTTTGACGAAGAAAAAGTGACAACAACAGATTCCACGCATTTCAAGACCGACGAGCAGGATTGGGTAGTCAGAAGCCGGAAAAAATATGAGTTGCCTAACAAGACGGTAGTAAGGGAATATGAACTGGGTGACCCCAGGAGCAGCAGGATCGTGCGGGGTAAGTCTTTTAAAAGAGAGGGTGTAAGTTATCTGATGTTGGTGCAGGGCGATACGCTTACAAAATGGAGTTCGTTTGTCAATGGATTTTTCAGCACGTTTGCCCCTGCGAATACGGTTAAAGGTGCCAATCCCTTAGAAAAAAAATCCGGTCTTTTCTTTGCCGATTTTTTCAGTACCGATACGATGCTCCATAAAAGGGCTGTGAAAAATATTTACATGCTGAGGGTTGACTCTTCCGATTTTGTGCCCCTAAAAAATGTGATACAGTCACTTACCTGGAAAGAGAAAAAATACCTGGATGTAAAAAATGAGTTCATTGGTAAATTGGGTAGTATGCCAACCAAAGCGGCGGCCGATTACCTGAAACATATTTATTATGCAGCCGGCGATACGGTGGATATGCAATACACGGCCCTGGGCGCTTTGCTGCAGCAGAAGACAGCGTACGCTTACCAGGTGTTCAAAGACATTATGGTGGATGAACCGCCGGTGTTGGATCTTAGTTCCGGTAACACAACTTATAAAGCCCCACCCGCTTTTAGATTGGATAGATATGATACCGTTGAGGATTACGGCAATGGCTCTTTTATGGATGATCTGAAAGACTCCCTGCTGCTGACTAAAACCATTTTTAAGGACCTGCTGCCACTGATCAACATCAATGATTATGAACAGTCTATGATGGATCTTTTGAAAACCATGGTGGATAGTAATTTGGTAGCTGCCAAAGACTATGAGTTTTACTTTCCAAAGTTTTTAATAGAGGCCAAGCAGGAAATGAAAAAACAGGTAATAAGCGAAAAGAACAAGTCGATTGAAAAAGCGCAGGCCGATATCAATGCAAGAAAAAATAGTTATAAGGCCAGGCAGGAAAGAGATTATGGTAACGATAAATTGAGCTCCTACGCAACCTTGCTGATGCCTTTTTGGGAGATCAATCCATCTGTGCCGCAGTTCTTTCAACAGATGCTGCGCAGCAATGATAAGCGCTTGCAATACAACACCGCTATTTTGTTGGTGCGTCATAAAAAGTCGTTGCCCGATTCTCTTTTGAAATTTTTTAGTGCGCAGGACGAGTTCCGCTATGAATTATACGCAGACCTGAAGGAAATAAAACAACAGCATCTTTTCCCGGCCACTTACAACAATCATATTGACCTGGCGAAAAGCAAACTGCTCGGCCTCAATAGTTATGAAACTCCGGATACCATCACGTTCGTTGACAGGCTTTCTCTTCATTATAAGGAAAGGGATGGATTTATTTATTTTTTTAAATACAGACAGAAAAAAGATGACAACCACTGGAAGCTAGCAACGGTTGGTTTGATCCCTTCTGACCCCTCGGCGTTTGAATTTGAAAAGAAGGGCAGTGTCAAAGAAGAATATGAATACAACTTTACTGAACTGACCTCAACAAAGATTGATGAAGACGAACCGCTGCAAGAGCAATTGCAAAAAGTGCTGAAGAAAAAAGTATATGCAAAAAGAAAAAGCGGTGCAGAATTCTACGACGAGGAAAATAAATACAGCCAGTTTAGTTCTTTCTTTAGTTCACGGGACTGATCACACCAAACCGCTTTCAAAGGGGATCGTGCGGTTAAGAGGGCAAAAGCCTGAAAGGCTTCAAATAGGAATAACTGTTGGTACAACCGGCAGCAGAGCACCACGACCCTGAAAGGGTCGAATGTCCCTCGTTCCCTTTGGGCTGGCACCCTTCTTCCCTCCGGGCAAACCTTCAACCATTGCCTGGTTGGTTATTCTCTTGTCATATCCTTCCACCGGCTGCACCGGCGGCTATTCATTTTAGACCACTTCGTGGTCCCAGTCCTTCCCCGACCTGATGGGTTTCGTATCAGACCAGAATGCAAATGTGGCGACGGGAGCATGAATAAACAGGGGAAATAGCCTGTTGTAAGAAAACATTCCAAAGCTTATCGTCAAAGGCTGGGAATCGCCTCAATTAATTGCTGCGTATAGCTGTTTTTAGGATGGCTGTACACTTCTTCAGCTGCGCCGCTTTCCACTATCTTTCCTTTATTCATCACCATAATGCGGTCGCTCATATAACGGACTACAGACAGGTCATGCGAAATAAACAGCATGGTTAGCCCCAGATCTTTTTTTAGCTCGTTCAACAGGTTTAACACCTGTGCCTGCACGCTCACATCCAACGCCGATACCGATTCATCGCAAACCAAAAAATCAGGACGCAGTGCCAGGGCCCTGGCAATAACAATGCGCTGTCTTTGACCGCCGGAAAACTCATGCGGATAACGGTTCATCATAGCAGCTGAAAGATTGACCCGGTCGAGCAGGTCGGCCACTCTTTTCTTTCGTGCCTGGTTGTCTTTTTCCAGTCCGGCAATTTTCATGGGTTCTGCAATAGCGGCACCAATCGTTAACCGTGGATTGAGGGAAGAGTAAGGATCCTGGAAAACCAGTTGTACGTCTTTTCGCAGTTGTTTTACCTGGATTCTGGAAAGCTGTGTAATGTCATGGCCGTTGTAAATGATTTTCCCCGAAGACGGCTCTGTCAAGCGAAGCAGCGTTCTTCCTAAAGTTGTTTTACCACAACCCGATTCACCCACAAGGCCCAGCGTTTCTCCCTTATACATATCGAAGCTTACATCGTCAACCGCGGTGAAATAACGAAGGGTTTTGCCAAGCAGGTTTGTTTTGGCAGGAAATTGTACCACCAGGTTTTTTACCTGCCATAAAACTTTTTCATTGGCTGGCTTTACAGCCTGTAGGACCGTTTTTTGTTTGACGGTTTCAGTTTGTTGTAAAAAATCACTCACCACCGGAAGCTTTTCTCCTTTCGGATGAAGTGCCGGCCGGCAGGCGATCAACGCCTGGGTATAGGGATGCTGCGGGTGCGTAAAAATGGCGGAGGCTTCATTTTGCTCTACAATTTCTCCTTTGTACATAATAGCCACCCGGTCCGCAATTTCTTTTACTACGCCCAGGTCGTGCGTAATAAAAATGACGCCCATGTTTTGCTGTTGCTGTAACTCTTTTATGAGTTGCAGGATGGTTTTCTGTACGGTTACATCCAAAGCGGTAGTGGGTTCATCACAAATAAGCAAAGAAGGCTGGCAGCACATGGCCATTGCTATCATGACTCTTTGTTTTTGCCCGCCGCTTAATTGATGCGGGTAGCGGTTAAAAATAACGGCCGGCTGGGGCAGCTTTACTTTTTCAAACCATTCGATGGTTTGTTTTTTTGCTTCGGCGGCGGAAAGTTTCCGGTGAACCAGCAAGGCTTCCATTACCTGCTTGCCACAACTCATCACAGGATTCAATGAGGTCATGGGCTCCTGGAAGATCATGGCAATTTTATGACCACGGATCTCACGGATCTTTTTGGGGGCCATACGGAGAAGGTCAACCGGCTCTTCTCCTTCTTCATGAAAAACTATCTGGCCGCTGCTGTATTGGGCAGGCGGCTGTGGCAGCAACTGCAAAATAGAAAGCGAGGTAACCGATTTCCCTGAGCCGCTCTCACCCACCAGGGCCAGTATCTCACCCCGGTTTACCTGCAGTGAAATATTCTTTACCGCCCTGGTCCGTTGATTCTCTGTAACAAAATCAACGGAGAGGTTTTCCAATTTTAAAAGTGGCTGCATGCGTAAAATTATTGATCACAAGGTTGAGGCAACACTTTTATTTTTACTTTTTTGGGCGGCACGGGGTAATACAACAGGCATACCGCGCAATTCTGCACCGTGGTGCTGTCAATTGTAAAATAAAATTCATCCCCTTCATTGATGGTAGAAGGAAAGCTGCAACGGCTGTCCAGGGCAAATACATTTTGATAGGCCTTGCCGGTGCTTTCATCTGTCCAATTTGCTGCAAAAAGAGTCGTATCTATATTTCCTTTTAAAACGCTAATCGTATAATTCATGCAGGCGGCCTTGATCTCCAGCTTTCCTTTATAACAATGCTGCGGGCTGCTTGTTTTTTTGTTTTTGCAGGTAGAGGAGGATAACAAAACGATAGAGCCGAACAGGACTAAAAATTTCATCCGTAATAATTTAAACAGGTTTACTTTAAAAACGCAGGTGCCTTACAGTAAGGCCATTATTGATCAACTGCTTTAACGAATCAATCCCGATTTTCAAATGTCGTTCCACAAATTGTTCGGTTACTTTTTTATCGCTTTCTTCGGTCTTTACACCTTCGGGTGTCATGGGTGAATCGGAAACCAGTAAAAGGGCCCCGGTGGGTATTTTATTATAGAATCCAACAGAAAAAATAGTAGCGGTTTCCATGTCAATGGCATAGGCCCTTATCTTTTGCAAATATTCCTTGAACTCTTCATCATGTTCCCATACGCGGCGGTTGGTGGTATAAACAGGGCCGGTCCAGTAATCCACTTCATAATCACGAATGGTGGTGGAAATGGCTTTTTGCAGGGCAAAAGCAGGCAAAGCCGGAACTTCCTGAGGAAAATAATCGTTCGATGTACCCTCTCCCCTGATAGCCGCAATGGGGAGGATCAGGTCGCCCAGTTTGTTGCGTTTTTTTAAACCACCGCATTTGCCTAAAAACAAAACGGCTTCGGGGTGAATAGCGGTCAGAAGATCCATGACAGTAGCGGCCGTGGGGCTGCCCATACCAAAGTTGATGATGGTAATGCCGTTTGCCGTGGCACATTGCATAGGCTTGTCGGTGCCGATAATTTCAACACCATTCCATTCGGCAAACATTTGTACATAGTTGCTGAAATTGGTGAGCAAAATGTATTTTCCAAATTGATCGAGCGGCTGCCCGGTGTAGCGGGGTAACCAGTTGTGTACGATGTCTTCTTTGGTCTTCATGGCTACGAATTTAATCATTAGGTTTGAAGGATGATAACCGTGCAGTTTCCTGAGCCGCAATTCCGGATGAAAAAAGAAAACGGCAAGCCTTATATTTTTGATGCTATACGCAAGACATGGCTTTTATTGACAGAAGAGGAGTGGGTGCGGCAAAACTTTGTGAGCTATCTTATCACCGAATTAAAATATCCTTCCACCCTGATTGCCATTGAAAAAGAAATCGTGCTGAACGAATTAAAGAAGCGGTTTGACATTCTGGTGTACGATAAAGAACACAAGCCTTGGATGATGATTGAGTGCAAGGCCCCGGAAGTGGCCTTAAGCGAAGAAGTGCTGCAACAGGTATTGCGCTACCAAATCAGCGTGCCGGTGGAGTTTATTGTGATTACGAATGGTAACGCCACTGTTGGCTGGCAAAAAACGGAGGGTGAGTTGAAGTTATTGGGTACATTACCGGACTGGAACGAACCGCCGGCTGTCAAAAAATGAAGCTTGCAAACAAAACAAGTCTGCCTTTTTGAATCACACAGGATTCTATAATTTAGATTTAAAATAAGTTCGTGCCTGCTAAAAAAAATTATTCATTCCTAATTGGGTTTCTTCTTCTTTTCGCGGTATATCACTTTCCGGAATTTTTTTCAGCTTTTTGGATAACGGCTGTTTTTAAAATTGGATTTCTG
This sequence comes from uncultured bacterium, assembly GCA_966095395.1. Lineage (GTDB taxonomy): Bacteria > Bacteroidota > Bacteroidia > Chitinophagales > Chitinophagaceae > Flavisolibacter. The sequence goes on from CBHTSW010000028.1 coordinate 28,713, forward strand.
CTCCTTGCTTACATTTTAGCTGTGCTTCAGGGTTGGCAGGGATTGGGAGGATATGGCCTGGGCCTGGTGCCTGCCTGGTGGCGTAACCTGCTAAAAGGGGTATTGGTCGGTCTAACTGCTTTTGCCTTTTCGTTTTTGCTGTCTCTGCAATGGGGCTATGAGAAGGTTGCTTCTTTCCCATCCATGCAAGCAATCGTCCGACAATTGCCAATGATTCTTTTAATGACTTCCATTCCTTCTGTTGCCGAAGATATCTTAACAAGAGGATACCTATTTGGACATTTAAGTAAGTCGATGAACAAATACACATGGATATTGCTTTCTGCTGCTGTTTTTGTGCTCAATCATATTTGGCGCCTGAATGATGGCGCTGACGTCATACTCTATCTTTTTTTACTTGGGTTAGTTTTGGCGTATGCCGTATGGAACACCAAATCTCTTTGGCTGGCATTCGGTATTCATTGGGGCGCAAACATCGCCTTTGAGTCAACCAATTCATTATGGCAAACTGAGTCGCTGGTGGCACATAAAGGAAGCACCTGGTTACTGGCTGCTACATGGGGTGTAGTGCTTGTCATCTTTGTGTTATTTCAAAGACGCAACAGGTTTAGTGATTATGTGAATAGGTCTTGAATCATTATAAAGCATTTTTGCCGTTGTTGGTGCAGCCCTAGCACAAGGCTGGGCGGAATCCCAACAATAGCATAAAAATAATACGTAAACCTGCACATGCTGAATTTGCCGGCATGCACAGTTTTAAGGAGTTGTTTTAGTTGATCTTTACCAGGTGTGGCGCCCAATCATCAGGTATCTGGTTTTTATCCAGCACGTTAAGTGATGTGGAGGTGGCTGGTACTGTTCTGCTTAGGTTTTCGGTAATTCCTTCATTGTCCAACTTATACATGGCGCCTGTGGCAGGCCTTGCTGCATAGAATTACCGGACGTACAAGAGTGCGAGGCAACAAACGTTAAGGATCGTTTTACAGCCGGGTACAAAACAAATAAACCGATTCACTTGCCACTGTTCATAAAAAAGCACCGCTTCCGCGGTGCTGTAAACTTTTCAATCAGTCAACTTAGGTAACTTTTCAACTCCAATTATCTTGTTTCCGCCATATCAGGAATGGCTTCGGCTTTATAGGCCCCGGCATCCAGTTTGGCTTTGGTTTCGCTGAATGCTTTTAGTGTTTCTTCAATGTCCTTATCGGTATGTGCCGCGGTTGGAATCAGGCGGTAAATAATGTGTCCTTTTGGAATAACGGGATACACTACCACCGAGGCAAATACGCCGTATTTCTCACGCAGGTCCATCACCATGGCCGTTGCTTCTTCCACACCCCCTTTCATATACACAGGTGTTACCGGTGTGTCGGTGTTGCCAATGTCAAAACCTCTTTCTTTCAAACCTTTTTGCAGCTTCATCGCATTCTCCCACAGTTTTTCTTTCAACTCGGGCTTGGTGCGCAGCAGTTCCAAACGCTTTAAATTACCCAGCGTTAAGGGCATGGGCAGGCTCTTGGCAAAGATCTGGCTGCGGATGTTGTAACGGATATAGTCAACGATTTCCCTGTCACCAGCAACAAAAGCACCGATGGACGCCATGGATTTGGCAAAGGTGGAAAAATAAAGATCAATAGCATCCTGCACGCCCTGTTCTTCCCCGGCGCCGGCACCGGTTTTACCCAAGGTCCCAAAACCGTGTGCATCGTCTACCAGCATACGGAATTCATATTTGCTTTTTAAAGCGGCAATTTCTTTTAGTTTGCCCTGGTCGCCGGCCATACCAAATACTCCTTCGGTAATGACCAAAATACCACCGGCGTTTTGTTTTTCAATTAAAGCTGTGGCCCGTTGCATTTGTTTTTCAAAATCTTCCAGGTCGTTGTGCTTAAATACAAAGCGGTGACCGGGATGCAAACGAACGCCATCAATAATGCAGGCATGGCTTTCTGCGTCATACACAATTACATCGTGACGGCTGCACAGGGCATCAATAATGCTCACCATTCCCTGGTAGCCATAGTTCAGCAGGCAGGCATCTTCCTTGCCTTCAAATTCGGCCAGTTCTTTTTCCAACTGCTCGTGAAAATTGGTGTTGCCACTCATCATGCGGGCACCCATGGGCGTAGCCAGTCCGTAGGCGGCGGCGGCGTCCGCATCGGCCTTACGGACTTCAGGGTGATTAGCAAGCCCCAGATAATTGTTCAGGCTCCACACAATTACATCTTTGCCACGAAACTTCATGCGGCTTCCAATTTCTCCTTCCAGTTTGGGAAAGGCAAAATAGCCATGCGCTCTTTCGCGGTGTTGTCCTATCGGACCATAGTTTTTCACAAGACGTTCAAAAAGATCTGCCATAGAGATTTTAAAATTTAAAGTTTATTATTTGGTGTCGGCTTTGGTGCTGTTATCAGCTTTTGTTGCGTCGCACACTTCAGGTATACCAACTCTGTTGGGCTATGAGCAAAACAACGGAGATACTCAGCATCAACATCCCGGATATCACCAGGACGGTTTTGTTTAAAATTGCCGCAAAAATAAGCAATTCAGGCTGAATAGGGGTTTGGTCACAGGCAGAAAGGCCGGGTTAAAGGCATTTACAGGCATTTCAGGCAGGGTTTACACTAGAAGCCATCGTCACAAATGCCTTTTGTAAGTGGTGAAGGGAAAGCTTTCTTATATCAAAGGGCTATTAAGATGGCAGATGATCGTCGACAGATGACAGAAGGGAAAGAGGCTGTTTCTGTTTCATGTCTGCCGCCTCAGGTCTCACAATGCTTTTCTTAACAGCGGGTGCGTATTACTTTCCACCGACCACTCACACTCAGTTTTACTGCCTCAGAACTTCCAGGGCTATTTTCCATCCTTCTTTTTCCCTTCGCCAGATGCGCAGGTAATTTTCCGGTTGGTTCTTCAGCGTAGTGGTGCCAAATACAAAACCAAGGTCGCCGCTTTTAGCTATCCGCGATCCGTTGATTGTAAAATTCATCTTTTGGGGCGTGGCCTCAATCGTTGTTTTTTGTTCAGCCGTCGAAGTTGCAGGCAACTGCTGGTTCCTGTTCAATATACTGTGCTGCGATAGAAACCGGTTGTAAGCGGTTGTCCTGTTTTTCTTAAACACTTTGATGAATTTTTCCTCTGCTTTTACCAGGGATGCCAGGTCAATAGGGTTAGTAATAATTTTTTCCACAGTGATCTTTTGCACTTCCTGCGAATCTGTAGGGGGTACATTGCTTACACCCAAATCCACCAAAAACTTCCATTCGCCGTTTTTGTTTATATGCCAAACCGTTGTATACTGCCCTGTGGCCACCACGCTGTCGGTAAGGGATTTTGGTTGAAACGTCCAAGGGCCGGTGGTATAACCAAATTCATTGGAGCTGGCTATCTCGGCAAACTGCGGATGCCAGTTCAGAATACCAGGGCGGGCTTCTTTTTTATTCCATGCATCTATTCCATTCACCGGCTGGCCTTTTTCAAAAACAATCCCCGTACTATCCAGGAATGCAAGAAAAGCATCCTTTGTGTTATTCGTTACAGCATAAGCGGCAAAGCTTCTTTCTGCCTGAATAAGGCCGTCCAAACTTTTTTGTGAATAAGCGTTCTGTGTTATGAAAAGAACCAATAAGAAAATAAATGATTTGTTCATGGTGGTTTGTATAACCGTAAAAGTATTTACTTAAAATTATTATTGAACGGGTCCGGTTCACTGTTCAGCTAGTAAATTTGCCGCTTAAATAATTTACATGAAGAGGTTAACTGGTTTTCTTCTTTTATTGGTCGTTTTCTCAGCACAGGCACAAAATTTAAACCGCCCCAAACTAGTTGTAGGCATGGTGATAGATCAAATGCGTTGGGATTATCTCTATCGCTATTACGACCGCTATACCAATGATGGCTTCAAACGTTTACTGCGTGAAGGATTTAGTTGCGAGAACACTTTTATTCCTTATTTGCCTACACACACCGCTCCGGGGCACACCTGTATTTATACTGGCAGCGTGCCTGCCCTGCATGGCATTATGGGGAATACCTGGTATGACGAGGCGCAAAAAAAAACCGTGTACTGCACCGATGACAGCAGCGTGCAAACGGTTGGAAGCAATTCTGTGGCAGGCAAGATGTCCCCTAAAAATATGTGGGCCAACACAGTGACTGATGAACTGCGGCTGGCTACCAACTTTAGAAGTAAAACCATTGCCATTGCCTTAAAAGACAGGGGCGCCATACTGCCCGGAGGCCACATGGCCAATGCGGCTTACTGGTTTGATAATGCAACAGGCGGCTGGATCAGCAGCACCTTTTACATGCAGGACCTGCCTGCCTGGGTGAAAAAATTTAATAACAGGAAACTGCCCGATACGTATTTAAGCCAGAACTGGAATACGCTTTTCCCAAGTGAAACCTATAAGCAAAGCACGGCGGACAGCAATGCCTATGAGGGAAAATTAGGTACAGAAGACTACACCTTTCCGCATACAACGGCCAGCATCACTTCCAACAAATACGAAAGTTTCAGAACCACGCCTTTTGGTAATAGCTATACGTTTGAAATGGCTAAAACAGCCCTGGAAGCCGAACAACTGGGCAAAAGAGGTGTAACGGATTTTCTGGCCCTGAGTTTTTCTTCTCCTGATTATATCGGCCATACCTTTGGACCCAACTCCATAGAAGTAGAAGATACCTATTTGCGCCTGGATAGGGAACTGGCCGGTTTTTTAAAGCACCTGGATGCTACCGTGGGAAAGGGACAGTACCTGTTTTTTCTTACGGCCGATCATGGTGCAGCACACAATGCTTCCTTTCTCAGGGACAATAAAATTTCGGTAGGAAGCTTTGATGAAGCAAAGGTGCGCCGTGAGTTGAACGACAGCCTGCAAAAGAACTTTGGTTCCAAAAACCTGATCAGCCGCTACATCAATTACCAGTATTTCCTGGATGACAGCGTGGTGGCTCAGAATCATATCGATCGAAAACAACTTAAGGAATATATTATTGGTTTTTTGATAAAACAACCTGCCGTGTTTAATGCGGTTGATATGACCGATATCAGCGCTTCATCTTTACCGGTTGATTTGAAAGTTGTCCTTTCCAATAGTTTTAATCCCAAGCTAAGCGGCGATATACAGGTTATATTTAAGCCTTCGGGCATTGATAGCTGGAGGGTAGGCGCCACGCACGGTTTATGGAATCCTTACGATTCTCATATTCCTTTGCTTTGGTTTGGATGGAAAATAAAACCCGGCAAATCATACCGCGAAGTGTACATGACAGATATTGCACCTACGGTAAGCGCCTTGCTGGAGATCCAAATGCCAAATGCTACAATCGGAAATGTAATTGAAGAAGTAACCAGGACGGGTGCAGAAGCGGGTAAATAAACCAACACTTGTTGTTATGCGTTGAAATATTCAACAGGCAATGCTCAACGTTCAATGTTCAACTAAGCGGACGTCTCATAAATTGTCAGCCTTCTCTATTTTGTTTATAGAACATTGAACGTTGTTTATGGGAAATTTTTATAGCTCAATACAGCCAAAGGCTTCAACCTCCCATTCAAAGGGGTTTGCGCAAAAGGTTTGAAATAGCGGCAATGTGATGATCGTCGTGTTCGGCCACAAAATAAAGGGAATCAATAAGACGCATGGGCTGGTTGAGGCGGGGATGCACAGAGACTCTGGATAACAATTCTGCATCAAAGCCATAGGCCGTCTCCAATAGTTTCTGCCGCTCAAGGGTAAACTGCTGCAACAGCTGCTCCAGCGTTTTTTCATTATGCCCGGCTTCAGCCGTTTTTTTATTGGTCAGGTCGGCGGCTGACAGCAGCACTTTATTTTGCTGAAAGTCCAGCAGGCGTTTCCACCATAGTTCTTCCAGGTCATACAAATGGCCAAGGTGTTCTTTTACCGACCAGCCCTGGGTGCTGTGGCTGCAATATTCATCATCGGCATTGAGCAAAATGCTGTGCAGGCGGAATATGCTTCCTTCCAGCCGGCTGAAAATAACCGGGAACAACCCAGCCGGAAAATCAAAGCGGAAGCTTCTTTCAAACCAGGGCGTTTGTTGAATCATAGTTTAAGTTAGAAATTATTCTGCAATCAACTGCTGAAAGTAACGGGCATTATGCAGGGCGGCCAAAGAAGCGGTGTTGTTAAAATAAATAAAGGCCTGCTCTACTGTTTTATTCGTTTTAATTTGGTGAAAAATCTTTTCGATGAAAGCCGGATCATATTCTGAATAAAACAACCGGGGCACACCATGAAAACGGTAGTAGCAAAGAGGCGTATTGATAACCGCATCATCAAACCCTATTTTGGGAAAACTGACACCGCAAAAACTGATATCATTCTTTTTTAAAATAGCTTTTACATCCTCACGCCACCAGCTTTCATTTCTAAACTCAATGACATTGTGAAAGGAAGCATCCACCTGGCTAAGGATCTTTTCCAGCCGTGCCTCTGAAAAACTGAATTGCGGTGGCAACTGAAACAATACGCAACTCAATTTTTCCTGTAACCCTTCTTTTAAAAGCTGGTAAAAATCTTTCAGCATCTGCTCCGTTTCTTCGAATTTTTTAAAATGCGTAATGGAACGCGGAACCTTTGAGGAAAAACGGAAGCCGTTGGGTGCTTTACCGTACCAGCTTTTTAATGATTGTAAAGTCGGGAACCGGTAGAAGGTGACATTTAATTCCAGGGTATTAAAATGTTGCGTATAAAAATCAAACCATTTGCTTTGCACCAGCCCCTGGGGATAGAACTCGTTCTTCCATTCCTTGTAATGAAACCCCGAACAACCAATATGCCATTTGATCTTTTGCATTTCAACAGGTATAGATTAAATAATTATACCAGAGATGGGGTGGAAGCCCAGAGGATTACTGAAACAGAGTGGTTGTTTCGTTTCCTGGTCTCATTCTTTCCGTTGTCAAGGCCACTACCGTGAGACGTGAGACAGAAGCAGCGGTCTCTTTCCCTTCTGTCATCTATTATCCATCATCTGTCATCTTGATATCCGTTTGGTATTATCAAGCCTTACTGCAGCCAAAGACCGCTTATGGAACGGACCAGCCCAACCAATTTATGAACGAATGGGGTTTGTTGATAAATTGGTTGGCGCCCTGTTCGTTGGCTGTACTACGGTCCTTCGGAGCAGCGGAGGTAGGAAAGACAATGGTTGGGATAGGGCATAACGTTTGCTTGATTTAATTTCTTTTAAGGTTTTACGGCCGTCTTTTCAGGGCATGTTCAGATTCCAGAAGGATCAAGGGCGGAAGGCCGTTACCGGCGTTCTAAATATTCTAAAAGCATATCACCATTGTCTAAAAACATATATTGCCGGTTATCTGAAGAAGTAAAAGCATCCTTGATCATTTCCCTGTCATCGGCATCATCATCAATAATCAATATTTGTTTTGGATGGGTCATGCCGGTAGAATGATGGTAAAGGTGGCTCCTTCACCCGATGCGCCGCTGGCATAAATGATCCCGCCGTGGTGCTCTACAATTTTTTTACAAATGGCTAAACCAATGCCCGAGCCTTCGTATTCGCTTCTTCCGTGCAGGCGTTGAAAAATGGCAAAGATCTTTCCTGCAAATTCATTTTCAAATCCTATTCCGTTGTCTGAAATTTCTATTTTATGATAATGGCTGGCGGGTGTTAATTGGTAATGCACCACTTCGTTTTCGGTTGCCAGCAAATACCGGATGGTGATTAAAGGCTGAACCCCTTCCCTGACAAATTTTAAAGAGTTGCTTAAAAGATTTTGAAAGAGCTGCCGGAACTGCGATGGAATGATGTTGGCTTCGGGCAAGGCATCGGAGCGGATGATGGCATTTTGTTGTTCAATTTTGAATTCCAGGGTTTGCAATGTTTCATCCAATATTTTTTGAAGGCTGTAGGTTTCAAAGGAGCGGTTGCCGGTGATCATGGAAATGGAAAGCAAATCACTGATCATGGTTTGCATCCGCTGCGATGCATCTACAATTTTTTTCAGGTAAACTTTCCCCTCATCCGACAGGTTGTCCATGTGCGTGGCCACCAGCCTGTCGCCAAAAGTGGATATTTTACGCAAGGGTTCCTTCAGGTCGTGGCTGGCTACATAAGCAAACTCCTCCAGGCTGGCGTTGGATTGTTCCAGCAGCATGGTGTTTTGCAAAATGGTTTTTTCCATATCCTTTCTGCGGTTAATATCCAGTGCCGCTCCCAGGATTTGCTCAATCGCTCCCTGTCCGTTTGTTTTAAAAACAATTTCCCGTACCAGGAACCACCGCCAGTCTCCTTCTTTGCTTTTCATGCGGCATTCGTATTGCATCATCGAATCAACCTGCTGAAAATTTTTGGTACTCTCTTTTCTTGCCGGTAATAAATTATAATCATCGGGGTGATACAATAACGCTGTGACGTTCCCACCCGCTTGAATTATTTCATCGGGCAAATAACCCAGCACAAAAAATATTTCACGATTGATGTAGGCAATGCTTTGCGTTTCCACATCGTACAAATACAAAATAGTAGGGGAAGCATCCGCAATTTGCTGAATGAAGTGTTCCTGGTCCGCTATCTTTTGTGCGGCCTCTTTCTGCTCTGTTATGTCCAGTGAAATGTTGAGCACATGTTCCACCTTGCCTTCGCTGTTACGGTCAAAGATGGTCCCATAGGTATGAAACCAGCGGTATTCACCATTTTTATGACGTATCCTGTATGTGAATTCAATCACGATATCGTTTTTGTCGGGATGGGCATTGGCCTCCTGCAGGACTGCTGCATTTTTTTCAGCCATGTCCGCCGCATCATCAGGATGCATAATAGCCGTAAAGAAGGAAACACCCTGTTCCATAGGGTCTTTGGTAGAATAGCCTAATAATTTTTCCAGGCCTTGGTTGATGAAAACATATTTACCGGTGTTAATGTTGTAAGATCCAATGATGGAAGGAGTCGCGTCTGTGATTTTCTGCAGAAAAGTTTGATTTTCTTTTAATTCCTGGTGAATCCGGTAAATTTCAGTGACGTCCTGCGTTGTGCCAATCATTCTGGCCGGCTGTCCCTCTTCCACTACCACCTCGGCTCTGCGATGGATGGTTTTTATTTTTCCATTCCGTAAAACAATGCGGTGGTGTTTATCATAGGTCGTTCTTTTCTCAATGCATTCCTGCATGGCAGCCAATGCAGCTTCTTTATCATCGGGGTGTATAAAGGCAACGAGCTTTGCAAAATTTATTTCTTCATCATAAGGAAGCTCGTAAATCCTGTACACCTCTTCCGACCATTGTATTTTACCTGTTTCTATTTCCCACGTCCAGTTGCCAATATTGGCAAGTGTCTGCGCCTGCTTATAAAGCTGTTCGCTTTTTTGCAATTTTTCCACCAGTTGCTGGTGAACCGTTACGTCCTGTGTGGTGCCGATCACCCATTCCGGGTTGCCCGCTTCATCCGGTTTTATATTTCCTCTTGCATGCAGGATTTTTAGTGTGCCATCCTTTGCATGAATGCGATAGTAAAACTCAAAAGGTTGCCTTTGGTCCAATGCCTGTTGCAGGCTTCTGTCAACCAGCTTATTGTCATCGGGGTGATTAAAGGCCCTTATGAGATCAAAATCAGGATTGACAGATTGGGGCTCTAATCCATAGATGCGGAATAGCTCATCCGACCACTGGATGGTGTTTGTTTTTATATTCCATGTATAGTTCCCAATGTGTGTGAGGGCTTCAGCCTGTTCGTATAAAGATTCTTTTTGCTGCAGTTCCTGAACCAGCCTTTCCCTTTCCGTAACATCCATTAAGGTGCCGTGCATATTAGTTGCCTTGCCTTCCTGATACGTAACCACGCCCCTGGCCCATATTGTTTTTTCGCTTGCGTGGCCTGCGAACCGGAATTCACATTCAAACCGGCCTGTGCTCAGTGCATCCTGCACGGCTTCTTCCACTTTTTTCTGATCGTTGGGATGGATCCTGCTTAGAAAAAATGCTTTATCGCTAAGCTCGGCTTCTAAAATTTTTTTTGTTTGCGGTGAGCCTTCCAGAGTTTCCTTTTCAAAATCCCAGGTAAAACTTCCCAGTTGTGCAATTTCCTGAGCTTCCAAAAGTTCTTTTTCTCTTTTGCGTAATTCATCTGCTGTGATTTTTTGCTTATGTACATCTATAGCAATTCCGATCTTCTCACTTATTTCCCCCTGTGCATTTCGCTTAAACACGGTTTCATACGTTCTTAACCACAGGTATTGGCCCTGGTAGTTTTTTATGCGGTATTTAAAAGAACGTACTTCACCATCACGTGTGGTTTTAAATTCTTCTTCGTATTGTTTAAGCCGGGCAAGGTCGTCCGGATGAATGAGTGTTTCTACAAACTTGCTGGCCAAAGCTGTAATATCTTGGAGGCGGAAGCCTAAAAAATCAGTCGTTGTTCTGTTGGCATACAACTCTTTATTGTTGATGACATCGTACACATAAATAATTCCCGGCGTAGTGTTGGTGATCTTTTCAATGAAATGAGAGTGTTCGTTTATTCTTTCTTTTAAAAGATCAACATAAAAATTGCTGTAAGCTGTTTGGCTTTCCAGCAGGAAAAGATCAATTTCCCTGATCAGTTCGATCATCTGGGCTGTGTCGGCGCAATAGTCCGGCAAAAAGTATAAAAAAGATTGTTTTTGCAGGTAAGCGATGAGGGTTATATCATCAGCTATAATATCGTCCTTCTTTAAAAAAGTCAACCGGTTTTCCTTCCAGCGTTGCAAAGATTTTTCAATTAGCTGCCTTGCCTCATTTTGTGAGAGATAGGTCAGAAGTTCTGAAAGCGCTTCTTTAATAAGGGTCAACCGTTGGTCATACGGTTTTTCCTGGAAAAATTGCAGTAAAGGGAGCTTGGTCTCTTCCCCGATACGCATTTGAATAACCGCCAGGTCTTCCAGCCGGTGCAATAGCAAGTAGTGCGCAAAACCGGGCAGGTAATGAAGCTTTTCCAAAAAGGACCTGGTTTGTGTTTGCACGAAACTCAATTTGCTATCCTCTTTAAGGGTGGTTAAAAAAAGAGTTTGTTCAATAACATGTTGACGATTAAAGTTACAGGTAAAATCTTTTTTAAGTGTATCAAACGATAACAATGCCAAAAGGAAACAAACCAGGCTATTTGGTGATCAGAATTTCAATCTTTCGGTTTCCCATGCCTTTTCTCCTGTTGTAGAGAAAAGAGTAAATATCTTTTGATGAATTAAGCAGGATAGTACCGTTTGCTGATTTTATTTCCAGCGATTCCAGCCGGTCTGTTATAATGGCCAAGGTGTCCTTTGGCCAGGAGCCCATACCAAAGGACATCTTCACTTCATCATAAGGCTTTTGGGGTTTTAATTCAAACTTTACCGTTCTTGAATTACTCATGAAAAAAGGACTTAGGTAAAGGCTGTCCAATTCTTTTAGCGTCCAGGTAATTTCCACGGCATCCCCCGACGCATTCTTCATGTTGATTTTGCGCTGGGGGCTGCAACCCAACAACACAAAACACATGATATGTAAAATAACAAAACGGTATTTCATAGGTTTATGGTTCTCCTCTTTGCGGGCCCGAATACGGATCTTCTTCCTGCGCTTCGTGCCTGTCGCCGCCTAAACTGTAATAATTATTTTCTTCATCTTCTTCGCCTATTTCTTCATTCTCGTCATCCAGGTCGCTTCCGGGAACATCAAGGTCGGTGTTAAGGTCTTCATTTGAGACATTTTGCGGTAGTCCTATCTCTGCATCGGTTGAGTTTAAAACAGCCAGATCATCCTCTGTTACATCTGCTTCTGTGCCCATACGCAAATTCAGCTCGTCATCCTTTCCCAATCCGGGTTGCCGGGGTTCTTCCGCTCTTTCATTGCCTTGTGCGGTGGTAAAGCGCTGGCTAACACCGGTGGTATTGCGGTTTGCGGGAAGATTTTCCACATCCATGTCAACACGGTGCGAATCGGTGCGCTGATCCATAATATCTTCTTTGGCAGGATAATGAGGATAACCCGGAATGTCCTGGTCTGTTCTTTCATCATTTGACTCCTCTACTTCTTTTTTGCTGTCCATAGCTTTGGAAGGATCGTTCTGCGGGTTTTTCTGTTCTCTGTCCCTATTATTATTTGTTTGATTCATAACTTCTTTTTCAATAGTACAGAAAATGTTGTGCCGACTCTGCCATAATCACAGGACTGAGTATTGGAAATGGCTTGATTTTTACTGTTTCGTCCTTTTGCTCTCCATTAAGTTTTTCAGAAATTAAAACAAATGTCATGAAAGCAGCAGTGTTTCATAAGATCGGTGATATCAGTGTAGAGAATGTGGCAGACCCGAAGCTTGAAGCGCCGGATGATGTTATCTTGAAAGTAACGTCCACAGCTATCTGTGGCTCTGATCTCCATATTTATGATGGTTTTTTTCCTCAGTTACGGGACCAGGTTTTAGGACATGAATTCATGGGTGTTGTGGAAGAGGTGGGTGAAGCTGTAACCAAAGTAAAAAAAGGCGACAGGGTAGTAGTGCCGTTTCCAATTGCTTGTGGACAATGCTATTTCTGTGCACATGATCTGCCTACACATTGCGAGCATACCAATCCGGAACACTACGGTCCCGAAGGTGACATGATGAAAGGAAAGGGGGGCGGATTATATGGTTATACTGATCTTTATGGTGGATATAACGGTGGGCAGGCAGAATATGTGCGTGTGCCCAAGGCCAACTATGGACCCAAGGTCATTCCGGATGGCTTAAGTGATGACCAGGTTTTGTTTCTGACCGATATTTTTCCTACGGGCTGGACAGCGGTGGATTGGGCTGAGGTAAAAGGTGGTGAAACCGTTGTGATCTTTGGCAGCGGACCTGTGGGGTTGATGGCGCAAAAATCAGCCTGGCTGCGTGGCGCCGAAAGAGTGATTGCCGTAGACCCGCTGGACTATCGTTTGAACAAAGCCAAAGAAGTAAACAAAGTGGAAACTATAAATGCCCATGATGAGCATTTGATGGAAAAGCTGCGGGAAATGACCAATGGTCGTGGAGCGGATGTGGCCATTGATGCCGTGGGCACCGAAGCAGAACGTTCGTTCATGGAAAAAGTAAAGGCTGTGATCAATGTAGAAAAAGGGACCATGAAAGTAATTGACTGGTGTACGCAGGCAGTGCGCCGGGGGGGTATTGTTTCGGTCGTTGGTGTGTACGGCAGTCCGTATGACAATTTTCCGGTTCATCGGATTTTCGACAAAGGCCTGATCATGAAATTTGGGCAGGCGCCTGTACAGAAATACATGGATCATTTATTTGAAATAGTAAGAGACGGAAAAGTAGTACTGAATGATATCATCACACATAAAATTCCATTGGCCGAGGCGGCACATGGCTATGATATTTTCAAGAACAAAGAAGATGATTGCGTGAAAGTGGTGCTGAAGCCTTAATCCTATTTAGCCCACGGAGAACCGCGGATATTTACACGGAGGGCCACAGAGAGTTAGGGAGACATTCCATTTCTTCAAGAAATGCAATGCCTTAGCTGCTTTTCAAAATCTCTTTGTGGTTCTCCCTTTTTTTTCTGAGCGGTTCTCTGTGGCTCTTGGCTCAATAGAATTAAGAACGTTGAAGCGTGCGACGCAACAGGCGTTCAAGAGCAGCACTGCCGCTTGGTACAAAGAAAAAGCCCCGTATAAAACGAGGCTTCCTATAAAACTGATTTAATAATCATTTCCGTTTTTCTGTTCTTCTTCCTTCTTCTTATCCTTACCACCAAACAGCTTTTTAAAAAATCCCTTCTTTTCTTTCTTTTCATCGGTTTGATTCATCTCCCCGATCCTAGGCGCTTTTTTGACCGTATCCTTTTTGGTGTCTTTATCTTTTTTAGGTGCATTTTCATCCACCGGCGCCTGCGATTCTCCCGGAATATTATGCGAGGTGTCTAACGTATAATCATCGGCGCCCATGGCATCGCCTTCATCCGATGGAATGGTTTCATCAATGATGCGCATCATGTCGGCGTTGTTGATCTCGTTTTGCAGATCGGCCGGTTTTATAAATCCAGCATTTCTATCGATACCCAATGATTTGTCGGCATAAACCTTTTTGAAAAAAGCCTGCCAGATGGGACGGGCGGCGGTACCGCCATAAAAAGAGGAACTTTCGATGCGGATGAAACGGTCATCACATCCAACCCATACGCCTGCCAGTAGTTGCGGGGTAAAGCCCATGAACCAAAAGTCGGAGTTATCATTGGTGGTACCTGTTTTTCCGCCCATTTCTGCTGCGCCTAAGGCCTGCATTAAACCGGCGGCGGTTCCCTTGGTAACAGGGCCTTCCAGCATTTTGCTCATGTTATAAGCCGTTACTTCGCTTACCGCTTCTTTGCGGTTGGCGCCTGCATCAAAACGCTTCAGCACATTGCCGTTACGGTCTTCGATACGGGTAATAAAAACGGGTTCTGTAGAAAAGCCATGACCCGGAAAAATGGAGTAACCCCACATCATTTCATAAAGCGAAAGATCGCAGGAACCCAGGGCGATGGAAGGGTAGGGATCCACCTTTGTGGGGATATTGATGCGTTCTAAAAAGTTGGCAAATTGTGCAGGGCCTACCTGCTTCATAATATAAGCCGTGGCACAGTTGCGTGACCAGGCCAGGGCGGAAGCCATCGTCATGGTGCGGCCGGTACAGGTTTTACCCGTAGCTGGCACCAGTTGATCTTTTCCAAAAGTTTGCTGTACATCCTCCACCATGGTTTCGGGTGTAAAGCCCCTTTCTTCCATAGCCTGGCAATACAAGAGCGGTTTGATGGCAGAACCTACCTGGCGTTTGGTTTTGATATTGGCGTGATCGAGCTTCCATGTTTTAAAGTCAATACCACCCACCCAGGCCCGAATTTCACCGGTGATGGGATCCGTCACCATGAAGGCTGTCTGTATCATCTGGCGGTGGTATTTAATGGAATCCATTGGCGTCATCAACGTGTCTTTTTCTCTTTTGGCATTCCAGGCAAAAACCTTCATTCGTGTTTTTACCGAAAAGGTTTTCTTTATTTCAGCATCGGTCAGTCCGTCTTCTTTAAGGTTTCTCCAGCGGTCGCTGGCCTTCATGGCGGCGTCCAGCACATTCTGATGCCCTTTCCACACACTGCCCGTTTTTATATTGCGCTGGTTGTTTAATGCTTTTTGAAGCACGGGCATTTGCTGGGACACGGCTTCTTCTGCATATTGCTGCATCTTTGGATTGATAGTGGTGTACACTTTCAGGCCATCATCGTATATATTATAAGGGTCACCGTCAGATTTAGTAAGTCCCTTTAATGCCTCATCTACTTCGTCTTTCAGGATCTCACGGAAATAAGGCGCAAAGCCGTTGTTTTCATCCAGCTTTCTATAATTGAGCTTGATCGGCAGGGCTTTTAAGCGGGTGGCTTCTGCAGTAGTAATGTAGTTGTTTCTTTCCATCTGGCTCAACACGACATTGCGCCGGTTGAGCGCTGCTTTGGGATTTACACGGGGATTGTAGATATAGTTACCTTTTAACACTCCCACCAAAAGAGCCGCTTCTTCTTTGGTTAAACGATCGGGTTCTTTTTGAAAGAACGTACGGGCGGCGTTGCGGATACCATAAATGTTATCGCCATAGGGAACAGCGTTTAAATAAAGCGCAATGATCTCTTCTTTGGTAAAATTTCTTTCCAGACGGATGGCAACAATGTATTCTTTTAATTTTTCAATGACCCGGGTAGCTTTGTTTTTGCTGCCCTGGTCCAATAAAGCTTTTGCCAATTGTTGTGTGATCGTACTACCACCACCATTTTTGCCCAGGGTTACTACAGCGCCAATTGTTCTTTTAAAATCAATACCGGAGTGGTCGTAAAACCGTTCATCTTCGGTAGCTACCAGTGCGTCAATTACATATTTCGAAATATCGCGGTAGCTGGCATTGCTGCGGTTTCCTCTTTCCCGGTAATATTTTCCCATTAAAGTGCCATCGGTGGCATATACTTCAGAGGATTGTAAAATGGTCGGGTTTTCTAATTCTTTTAAAGAAGGCAGTTTGCCAAAAGCGCCAAACATGCATAACAAAACGACAAGTACAATAAAGGCAAAACCGGAAAAAAAGATGATCCAGAAAATGCGTATGTTTTTTTTCATGAGAATATTTGTATTAAGGCTAAGAGTTCGAAAAAGAGAAAAGAGATTTAGAAGCCTCTTTCCATTTTTTTTCCTGTTTCTTTCTGCTCAAAGCTATAAAATAGGGTGTAATGGAAGGTTAAAATTTACCCGGCAAGTTTTGCTCCAAAAACTTCCTGTACTGCGACAAATCTTTAAGATTTTGCAATACTTCCAAATTTTCGGGACTTAAAATAGAGAAAGAGTATTTTTCCGGTTTCAGCCATGGGATAATTTCCCTGGGGGCCAGGCGTTTTGCCTGTTGCATATAATCCAACGCTTCCTGGGCACTGTTAAACTCCCCGATAAGCACTAGTTTATAACTGCTATCCAGGTCAACGGAATTTACAGGCAAGGTTTGATTATAATATCTCTCACGGTTAAAGCGGGCGAAAGCATTTTTGGTTTCACCACTGAACACGGCATCCACCCTATCTAAAATGACGACGGCAAAATGTTTTAACGAGGGCTCGAAGGTGTAAACAGTATTGTTTTTTCGTGGTGTAACAATCTGTTTTTTAGACATGGTATCACCCAGGTTTTTAGGTGCCGTGCTGATGACAACATCAGTCTTTGGTTTTGAAATGACCGAATCTCTTTTTACGGTAGGAGATACAATGGGTTCTTCTGCAGGTGCTACGGGTTGCTGCACCACTTTGGCTGTATCCTCTGCCGGCCGCTGAATTTGTAATCTTGTCAATTCGTCTTCAATTTGCTGGCGGCGGCTGAGTACATCCAACATGGTTTTTGCCTTTTCTCCCAACGGAGAACCGCCGCTTTGTGCAATCAACGTATTTAAAATGTTTTTAGCGCTGCTGTCATTTCGCTGTTTGACGTTGTACACTGCTTCGATGTATAATAGTTGCGGCTGCCAGTAATTGGTTTGATAAATACTGTCGGCTCTTTTTTTAGCTGTCTCTGCTTCACCAAAACGGCCTTCGATGAACATATCGTAAATGGCTTCGTAATCTTTTGTGGCTTGGGGAGAAGTTTTTGACTTGGCCGCAGGATCTTTTCCGGTAGTCACAATGGAGGCAAACCGGGAAGACGCATACTGTTTGGAAAGCAGTGTTTTCATCTCCGCCGCCTTTACGGCATCGCCCGATTTGGTATAGGCATAGTAAAGCCCAAAAATAATTTCATCCATTTTAGGATGAGCCGGATAACGGGCCCTGATCTTTTCAAAACTTTCAATGGCAGAGGTATAATCTTCCAATTCATTTAAATAAACGGTTCCCAGGTCAAACAGCGCATTATTTATGGAATCGTCTGATGCCCGCAGCGCCTCCGGTGTAAGCGGCAGTTTATTTAACAGGGAGGTATAGGTCGGATAATTATCTGTTTCGGCGGTGGTGTTTGGGCCGGCTACATCGCTGGTAGCAGCTGTTGGTACCTTTGCCCGCAATTGGTTGGAAACCTGCGAAAACCGGCGCCAGTTGTCGGCGTTGGGACGATTGCCCCATGTTTGTTTGAACTGGGCGGCTCCCTGTGTTTTCAGACTGCTGTTATAAAAATACCATTCCCCTTTGGATTGGTTCGTAAACAGATCGGTAGGGGCTGCATTGTTAAACGGATTGGCATTACCCGAAGACGGACCGGCATTTTCATCAGACAAACCCTGCTGCCTGCGCAGTTTTTTTACCAGCTTTGTAATGTAGTCCTTTCGTTCTTCTTCCGGCATGGCGGCAATGCGCTGCAGGCTATCCTGCCGGCTGATAATGCTGGTGCCGGCCACAATTTTTGCCAGGGAAGGCTTGCGGCTTTCCACTCTTTTTTGTTCATCTTCTTTTAACTCGTTTGTTTGTATGCTATCGTAAAAAGAAGCTGCCTGCAAATACCTTTTACGGTCATAGGAAAGATCGGCGATCAATAAAAAAGCATTGCTTTTGGAGGAAAGGTTGCCGTTGTTGTATTTGGAAGCTTTTAGCATAAGCTCCTGCGCTGCAGCCAGGTTGCCCCGGTCCATTTCCATTTGTGCGGCCATGAAATAGATCACATCGCGGTACTCTGAAAACCGGTCCCGCTTTGCCATTTTCAGCAATTCGGCAATATTTTTATCAATATAATTTTCTCCGCCCTCCTTGTTGATACGCACCAGGTTTAACCGGGCATACACATCCAGTATTGGATCGGTACCATGACTGATGGCCTTTGCATAGAGTTCCTGTGCCCGGTCTAAATTTCCTGTCTTTTCAAACATCTGGGCGGCCAGGTATTCCCATCTTGCTTTTTCCTGTTTGTTTTTGGCCATGTCCAGGGCATTCAATAAATGCATGGCCGAGCTGTCCCACATTTGCTGTTGGTAAAACCAGTATGATTGTACTTCTTCCAGTTCGTCGTGTAACCGCTCCGGAAAATTGGGATCGTTCTTTAAGGTAGCTATCAAGCTGCCGGCTTCTGTTAAGTTACCCAGTTGCATCAGGCTTCTGATCTGCCAGATAAAAGCTTCGTTGCGGCTGGGCGAGGTAGAAAAAACTTTTTTTACCAGGCTGTTGTTCTCTTTTGTAGAAATGCTTAAAGCATTGTTGCCGTCCATGCGGCTGCCGATGTATTTGTAATAGCCATCTTTTTCTTTTTCGGCAAAAGCATAATTGATGAATTGAAACATCAGCGAGGCGGAATCAAACTGCTTTTGAAAATAATAGGAGGCACCCCAAAGCATATACAGGTTATCGGCCCAGTCGCTGCGCAGGTCGTGCATGACCAGGCCCGTTTGGGCTTTATAGATAACGGAATCCAGTTCCATTTCATCGCCTGCTGTAGCGTCCAGGCTATAGTTGTAAAAAGGGAGCAGTGTTGAATAATCGTCCCTATGGCTGGCCTTGGCTCTTTCGATAACCTCGTTCAGTTTATTGTTGGCGTTGAAAAAGTAATTATAGTGCGTGGTAAGATTTTGAAAGAACCGCTTAGGCGCTTTGATCTTTTTATCGGTGGGGGTTTTTTCTGCCTTTAAAACCCGCTCTTCGTAAGGCTTGGGCTTTTTAACCTCCAGGTTAAACCCCATTTGCGCCGACAGGGGCTGGAAGGCAGCCCCAAAGAGGATAGTTACAAAACAAATAAAAAAATGGCAGCGTTCTCTCATTTTCCGGTCGCAAACTAAAGTGTTATAAACTGAAATTCAAAGATTTTAGTATAAATAGAGGGGGAATTTTTTGAAACCGGTTGCTGCAACTTCATTCCCGTTCGGTTTACCCGCCATCCCTCCGTGGTACAATGACATTTACCAGACCGGCGGGACCAGTAATTGATAATTAGGCATTTAAGATTAGACCAGGGGATGGTGAGGGCCGGATTTCCCTATCTTTATTTTTTTAAATTCTGTCTATGGCCAAACTGGATGCCGGCTCTACCCTCCAACGATTGAGAAACCGATACCGGCTTGTTGTAATGAACGATGATACTTATGAAGAAGTGGTGACTTTCCGCCTTTCCCGCATGAGTGTTTACATTGTACTAAGTACCATTTTTGTTCTTTTAACAGGATTAACCGTGGCTTTAATTGTATTTACCCCGCTTAAGTACTATATTCCGGGTTATGGCAATGCAGGGATTGGCCGGGAATACCGTCAGTTAAAATATGTGACGGACTCTTTGGAGAAACAAGTGACCTACCAGAGCCAGTATATTGACGGACTGAAGAAAGTGTTAAGTGGAAATACTGAATTAAAGCTGGATACTACGCAATTGCAGGTTCCAAAGGACGAAATATCAAACGATTAATTATTTTTATCCAATAAAACCAATCCTATGTTCAACAAAGACAAATCCAACAGCATTTCAGAAAAATTAGGCAACAGCGCCACCCTCATTAGCGAAGGCACCGTTTTGCAAGGTGATGTAAAAAGCGAAAACGATCTGCGGGTTGATGGAACCATCCAGGGTAATGTCATCAGTTCTGCCAAAGTGGTAATAGGCCCCAACGGACTGGTAGAAGGCAATATCCATGGAAAGCAGGCCGATGTTACCGGAAAAGTAATTGGAAATATTGCTGTGCAGGAGGTATTGCAGCTTCGCGGGCAATGCAATGTAAAAGGTAACATCAACGCGGCAACCTTGCAAATTGACCCTTCTGCCGTTTTCAACGGGCAGTGCCAGATGGGTGGTGTACAGGCGGCCAATGTCGTTTTAATGAGTACAACGGATGAACCAAAAGCAGCAACAGCCAAGTAAAAATTCAACCAGCCTGATGCAGTATGCAGGGTGGGGCACACAACTATTTGTCATGTTGGCCCTGGCGGTGTATGGCGGCGGTAAAATAGATGAATGGGCTGGTTTTTCTACTCCTTTACTGGTGTGGATACTGCCCTTTTTGGTACTGGTGCTGATGATTTACCAATTAATAAAAGAAACTTCGAAAAGGAAAACAGATAATGATCAAAAGAAGGTTTAAGTCATTTGCACCGGTGGTGATTTTTTTTATTGTTTTGAATGGCTTTTTTATTGCCGGTAAAAATATGCTGGCAAGGTGGGGTGTTGACCAGGATGTGGTGATCATTGGCAACCTGCTTTTATTTCTGATCACCCTTATTTCATTTGTCTTGGGGCTGCGGGGATTAAAGAATCCAAATCCGCATGCTTTTGTGCGGTCTGTGTATACCAGCATGATGCTCAAACTTTTTCTGTGCATTATTGCCGCCTTTATTTACATTTCTATGTACAGGGATAACCTGAACAAGCCGGCCTTGTTTGCCTGCATGGGCTTATATTTAGTTTACACCTTTATGGAAGTTTCTGTTTTAATGAAATTGCTGAAGGAAAAAAATCAATGAGCAGGAAAGAAGCACCCATTTCCGCACTTCAACACTACCTGCCGCCTGATACTTTAGATGCGGTTTTACATTACCTGGAAAGTTACCATGTGCACTTAACCGTGGCCCGGGAACGTAAAAGTATTTTAGGTGATTACCGCCACAGAACGCAGGCTAAAAACCACCGCATCAGTGTAAATGGTAACCTGAATAAATATGCATTTTTAATTACGCTGCTGCACGAGCTGGCGCACCTGCTTACGTTTGAAAAGTTTGGCAACCGTGTCGCTTCTCATGGTAAGGAATGGAAGATGGTCTTTGGGCAATTGCTGGCGCAGTTTATTGAACACAATATTTTTCCCGCTGATATAAAGAATGCCTTGCTGCAATCTCTGCATAATCCTGCGGCCTCCAGCTGCGCCGATGAACTGCTTTTAAAAACCCTGAAGAACTATGATGAAAAACAAAGCCATTTGGTTTTTGTAGAAGAAATTCCGGAAGGGACTTTGTTTAAAACCCATGATGGAAAGGTTTTTCGAAAAGGAGAGAAGATACGGAAGCGTTTTCGTTGCGAAGAAGTAAAAACAAAAAGGATCTATTTATTTAGCCCGGTGTATGAAGCTACCCCCTGTCCCTAAAGGGGAGAGGTAGGTCAATCCTGCTTTTCTTTACTGTTCTTGCTTTTTAGAAATGATTTTTTTAAAACATCTGGCCAAATAGCATTACCAGTCGTACAAGGGAGTGACACAACAGAAGCCTAATAGAATGGTAAAAGCTGGCAACATCATCACTGGCTTTTACCCTTATAAAACAAGTTGCTAATTAATGAAGTCTTTACAACCTACCTCTCTGCTTTAGGGGGACAGGGGACGCAGCATCCACAAACCACATCCAAAATGCCCGGTATTCCCCATGGGATGATCAATATATTCAAAGCCAAACTTCTCATATGCTTTTAATGCTTGGTTTAGTTCCGGCATGGTTTCCAGGTACACATTTTTATAACCGGCCTGCTTTGCAAAATCCAGTGCTTTTTGAATCAGCAGTTTACCTAAGCCGAGCCCTCTCACTTTTTTTAGTAAATACATTTTTACCAGTTCGCAGGTATCATCCGGCAATCCCGGCGAAGGAAAAATACCGCCGCCACCCACCAGTTCATTTTGGTATTCGGCTACATAATAAACAGAGCCCGGCGTTTGAGAGAATAATTGAAACAGTGCATCTGTTGAAGCATCGTAATAAACGGTGCCGGGATGATTGGCGTTAAATTCTTCAAGAGTTGCACGAATAATCCTGGCCATGGCCGCATTATCTTTTTTTTCAATGGTTCTGATGGTGAAAGATGCAAGAGAAATGGGTGCCTGTTCAGACGTATTCATGTTTTATATAATTAAATGGATCAAAATAAGTGATAATTCCTAGCGCCGGTTAAATTTATCCGGTACCCCATAAAATGCACCGGCAAATTAGTTGTAAAATTTGTTTGAATTGTTGATTTTTAAAACATACTCAATATGAAAAACCACTAAGATCCAATCATCCTAAAAGCCAGACGGATCTAAACCTAAGAAAAACTAAATGAGTCCAGTCTGTTGAAAACCCAGGCGTCTGACCCTTTGAAAAAACAAGTCGCTGTATTCCGCCTGATCGAATTGATCCCTTCCTGGCCACAGGAGGGGATCGCCATTTATACCAAGTGCCGGCAAGGAACCCAACGTGAGACGTGTGACAGTGCCACTTTCCTTCTGTCAGCTACCCACACGCATCTAATAGCCGTTTGCCATTAGGTTGCGACACAATGCCAACCAACGTTCCCAGGCGTACAAGAGTGCGAGCTAACAGAGGAGGATAGTAGCACTGCGGGTTGCCAAACAAAAAAGCTACAAAAGATAAACTTCTGTAGCTTCAAAATAGTACATATTCAATCTTACCTTTTACATCTCTTAGGCCGCTGCCACTGCTTTGTTCACCAACTCGGCTGCCTCGCTCAACAAAATAGCCGATTGTACTTTCAGGCCGCTTTCATCAATGAGCTTTTTTGCTTCTTCTGCATTGGTGCCCTGCAAACGAACAATAATCGGGATGTGGATGTTGCCCATGTTTTTGTAGGCATCAATCACGCCTTGCGCTACGCGGTCGCAACGCACAATACCACCAAAGATGTTAATAAGGATCGCTTTTACTTTTGGATCTTTCATAATGATGCGGAAACCGGCTTCCACCGTTTGCGCATTGGCGGTACCACCTACGTCCAAAAAGTTGGCAGGTTCTCCGCCACTTAATTTGATCATGTCCATGGTAGCCATGGCCAGGCCGGCGCCGTTCACCATGCAACCCACGTTGCCATCCAGTTTTACAAAGTTCAGGTTATGCTTTCCAGCTTCCACTTCTGTTGGATCTTCTTCTGCTACATCACGCATGGCGGCCAGGTCGGGGTGGCGCATCAGCGCATTATCGTCAAGATTCATTTTGCAATCCACGGCAACCACTTTATCATCGGCTGCTTTGAACAGCGGATTGATCTCGAGCATGGAACAATCCAGGCCCAGGTAAGCTTTGTATAAATTGGTAACAAACTTTACCATGTTTTTAAAAGAATCGCCTTTCAAGCCAAGATTAAAAGCAATTTTTCTTGCCTGGTAAGGCTGCAGTCCGCCACCGGGGAAAACCCATTCTTTAAAAATTTTCTCTGGTGTTTTGTGTGCCACTTCTTCAATGTCCATACCGCCTTCGGTACTGTACATAATAACGTTCTCGCCTTTGGCACGATCCAATAAAATGGACAGGTAAAATTCTTTCCGATCGCTGGGGCCATCGTAGTACATGTCCTGAGCGATTAAAATTTTGTTCACTACTTTCCCGGCTTCTCCTGTTTGAATGGTAACCAGCGTGCCGCCGATGATTTTCTGCGCCACCTCGGAAACCTCGTCCAGTGATTTTACCACTTTTACCCCGTTGATGCCCGTTTCGCGGATCTTTCCCTTACCGCGGCCACCGGCGTGTATTTGTGCCTTCACTACAGCAAAGCTGCTGCCGTATTGGGTTTTAATCTGGCGGTAGGCTTCTTCAGCATCGTGCGGAGTGCTTACTGCAATGCCTTCCTGCACCGGAACGCCGTATTTTTTCAAAAGTTCTTTAGCCTGGTACTCGTGCAAGTTCATGTATCAAAATTTTGCCGCAAAGATAGACAGGAGATGAATATGACGAGAGGTAGAATTTGAGATAGGGGGAAGGTTGAGGTTTAGACTGAGGAAAAGCTTTTTATCGGGTCCCCGGCGGTGGTACTGCTTTAATGCTTTTGTTGCGTCTCGCACTTTTCAGGGCCCTGTAATACTTTCAGCAGGGTTCACGCAAAGCAAAGGAGCAAAGGCATAAAGCAACGCCTTTACCTGCTCCTATTCTTTTCGTGAAAGAATAAGGCTTTAGTTTTTTAACCATTTCACATACCAGGGCAGTTTATTTAACCGTATGGCCGGATATTTTTCTTCCACCCCACCAAAACTGCTATAGAAAAAAGCAAGATTGCGGATATCGCTTCCTTCAAAGTCTAAAAGCAGGTCCTCTTCGGCATGGTCTTTAATGAATGCATCGATCAGCGCATGCGAAGCGCCTAAGGTTCTGCCATTGGGATGATTACCTACCAAAATATAATAAGCCCTGTTCTTCAATAAAAAGAACACACAGGATGCTAAAAGCTGGTCTTGTTTTGAGTACACTCCATAACTCACGGCCTTTGAATCCTCTTTTAACCAGGCATAGAGCAGGGCAAAGTTTTCAAAATCTTTTTCGGTCGTTCCATTTTGCTGCGGTTGCTGTTTAGCCAGTTCAATAATGGACTCAATTTCAATTGCTGTTTTTATGGAACAACCGTAATTCTCTGCTTTTTTAATATTGCGTTTGGTGTTCTCTCTGTACTGTCCGTATAAAACTTCATAGGGTTTATTTAAGGCCAAAACAAAGTTGCTTCGCCGGTACAAAGGGTATTGCTCAAGGGCAAAAAGGTTTTGGTGGTTCAATGAAAGGTCCCAGTATTGAAATTTCTTTGGAACGGCCTGAAAGAAATGTAAGAGCAGGTTCGAACTGATGTTATTACCGAATAACCCCAACTGCGCTGCAAAGGCCGGCTGGTACAAATAATAAACACCCCATTTTTTTCTCCACGGCAGCGGCATCACCGCTTCGTAATTGTTTAATACCAGGGCATCCCAATTGTCTGTCATCGCATCCAGGTAATAAGAGAAACCATAGATCAAACGGTTTGATGCTTCCTCCATACACCGGTCCCATTGCTGTTTGTCAATTTGGTTGTTGGTGAGATATTGTATGTTGGCCTGTTGCATCAAAACTCGATTTCCCTGTTCAATTTTTTCAGGTGTTTATTGTAAAGATTGATGCTGAAGGAAATGGTTTTTAGGAACCTGTTTTTTGGAATGGTGGATTTAAAATAATCCCCATACACTTTGTTATATAAAACAGGTATATAAATGTTCAGCGATTCGTCAAACAACGGGATATGAAAGCCGGCGTCGAATAAAAACCGGTCTTCCTCCGAGCCTTTTTTCCAGGGCCCGGCATAAGTACCTACGTCCAAAAAGACACGTAAAGGAATTTTGATGGGCAATACAGCCAGCGGGTTAATGCTTTGCGGAACGCTGGAAGTAAAGTTCAGCGCCATTAGCCACTCATCTGTTTTGCCGATTTTATCGGCCAGCAGATCGGTTCTAACTTTAAAACCTCCATCGCGGATCATGATCTGTTGGCTTTCCACGTCTTCAAAACGGTTGCGTCCCACAAAATAGTCGCTGTAGGTATAATCCTCGTATCCTCTTGCACCCGTCATGTTCAAATGATAACGATCAGTGGCAAATTGTTTGGAAATGGTTTTATTACCCAGGTAAAAAAACTTGCCGGCAAAAAAACGAACCTGCAGGCCGCCTTCTTTTGCATAATTGAAAAAATAATTGGCCGAAAGCGCAGGACGAAGAAAATCTTCGGCTTGTTCAATCTGAAGGGTTAGATCAAAAGGATACAGGGCCCGGTAGTTTTCATAAACAAATTGCAGTTGGTTGAGGTAACGGTTTTTTTGCGGCGTGGAATAATGGGTGACCAGCGAGGTGTCGGGTCCATTAAAAATAGTATCCGGAATGAGACGGATAAATTCTTCATTGATAAAAAACGTTTTCCATTGCACATATTTAACAACCGTGCTTCTTGGGTCTTTTTCCCTGAAAGTGAATTTCAACCCCGGCACTATTTTCCAGAACTGCATTTTTAGTTTGTTACCAGCCGTATCGGAAAATTCATCCATAGAAAACCGGGCAGCGTTGACAAAGACATCTGTCTTGCGAATGAAACCATCGGATGCAATGGTGTAATTAAGTTTTCCCAGGCCTGTAAATTGCCTGGAGCCGGTGGCATACATGGGGATGGCCAAAAACTGGAGTTTCGTCGGTGGTAATTTATAGTTGGTTACTATCCCACCAATCATTAGCTTATCATAAGCATTGATTCCAATGGAAGGCGAAATGAGCAGCGCATTTTTTGTGGGTTGTTGTAAGTATTCCTTGATGGAATTCTTTTTAAAAGGCGATACGATTTTAAATCCACTGAGCCGATGATCGGGCAATATACCTTTGGTATTTAATAAACGGAAAGCCTCTGCGGTATCACTCGTCAACCGGCTTGCTATCATCGCTTTAATATCTTTGGTTTGGGGATGCCTGAATTTCCATTGCTGATAATACTGCTGCATCATTTTCTGGAAAACATCTTTGCCCATTTTGTTTTCCAGGTACTGCATCCACTCTGCTGTTTTATGGTAAGCCACCAGGCCGTAATTGGCTTCGCTGAATTTTTCCGAAGGCGTTTCAATAGGCTGATCTGTTTTTCTTACCGCTTTTGTTTGGAAAAACAGCTCTTCTTCCTGCGGCTGCTTGCCGTATTTCTGTAAGGTGTATTTTTTTTCATAAAAAGAATTAATGCCTTCATCCATCCACGGATGTGCCCTTTCATTGGAAGCTAAAATTCCATAGAACCAGTTGTGACCAATTTCATGGGCCATCGTTACGTCCAGTTCTTTTTTATCAGCAGTGGGAGAGATGATGGTAATGGTGGGATATTCCATGCCGCCGCCAAAGCTTTGCGGCCCCTGCACAACGCTAATTGTGTTGTAGGGATATTCCCCCACTTCAGCTGAATAAAAACGAACAGCATCTTTAGCGTACTGAACACTGTTTTTCCAGCTCGGTTCTTCTGCCGCGGTGTAGTAGGTAAATGCCTCAATTGTTTTTCCCGATGGCAGTTGGCAGGTGTCGGAGTTGACAATAAACGTTGGATCAGTAAACCAGGCAAAATCATGAACATCGGCTTGTATATAATGCAACGTTTTTGTTTCTGCAGGCTCGTAAGCTTCAGGGGTTCGTTTAGTTGGCGTAGTTTTTTTAATGGTGCTGTTTTTAGAATGAGATGGCAATTTTTTTTGTGAAGCCTTGGGTATAAGAGCTCTTGTTTTTAACCAGGCCTTTTCTTCTTCATTTTGCAATTCACCGGTGGCGGCTACCACAAAACTTTTTGGAACGGTGATTCGCACATCAAAATTCCCAAACTCGCTGTAAAATTCCCCCTGGTCCAGATAAGGCATAGGATGCCAGCCATTGTTATCATACACGGCCGGCTTGGGGTACCACTGTGTTACCTGGAAGGATTCACCGTCATAGCCACCACGGGAAAAATTAAAAGGCAGTTTAACATGAAAGGGAGTTGTGATCGTTATTCCCTGCTTTGGTGGTAAGGGTTTTGGAAGAAGAAGTTTAATGATATCGATATGCTGGGGATGGTCTTCCGTTTTTGCTGTAGTTCCGTTCACTTTAAAATCAAGCCGGTTGATATATCCTCTTTGTTCTTTATTGGAAAAATAAAATTTCGTGTTTCCATTTTCCAGCAATTGATCGCTAAAAGCCGTCTGGTCGTTTTTATAAGCATTGGGCCATACATGAAACCAGATGTAAGTGAGGGTATCGGGAGAATGGTTTATATAGTTGATCTTTTCAAAGCCATCGAGGGTCTTTTCTTTGGGGTTTAAGGACACATCAATGATGTAGTTAACCTGTTGTTGCCAGAAGGGAGATTGAGAACGGGCCAACAGGCACAGGCAATTAACCAACAAAAAAGAAATAAGGTTCTTCACAAAAATCGTTTCATCAAAAATAGAATCTGAAACGGCAAATGAGAAATTATTGGTGATTACTTGCCTTTGCCCAGGAAAATAATGCGTAAGGAGTGCAGCAGTATTTTAAAATCCAGGAGCAGGGAAATGTTCTCGATGTACATTAAATCAAATTTGCTTCGTTCGATCATGGCGTCCACATTTTCGGCATAGCCGTATTGCACCATGCCCCAGGAAGTGAGGCCGGGCTTTACTTTCAGCAGGTACTTATAGTAAGGGAACCGGGCCACGATCTGGTCAATATAAAATCGTCGTTCGGGTCTTGGGCCTACAAGCGACATCTCGTTCAATAAAATATTCCATAACTGGGGCAGTTCATCCAGCCGCCATTTGCGCATGGTTTTTCCCCACGGCGTAATGCGGGGATCACCGTCGGAGGACAGGGCCGGGCCGTTTTTTTCCGCATTGGTGTACATGGACCGGAATTTATACATGGAGAATGTTTTGCCCTTGTAACCAACCCTATCCTGTTCAAAAAAAATCGGTCCTTTGGAGGACAGCCGGACCCGTAGGGCTATATAGATGAAAAGTGGCAATAATAAAACCAGAAATAAAAAAGAAAGAACAACATCCACCACCCGTTTAATGTGCAGTTGCCATTCCGGCATCAGGCCTGTGTGAAGGTCTATCAGCACCGCTCCCAACACATTGCTTGTTCTTACCGAGCCGGCAAGAATGTCAAGGGTGTTGGCCTGTATTTTTATAGCTACGTCTTTTTCTGATAAGCGGTTAATGATTTCTTCAATTAAGGTTTGTTCTTTTTTATCAATAGCGATAACTACCAATTCTATTTTGTGCTGGTCAATGATGGTTTCCAGATCTTCAATTTGTCCGAGATGCTGCAGGGAGGATGGCGTTTTTCGTTCCTCTTTACCTACCGGGATGTATCCTTTTGCATAATAGCCTTCCCGTTCCAGTTTCCTTTCTGCTTCTTTATAAATGTTCAGTGCGTTTTCATAAGTGCCAACAATAACGGCTTTGAAACGAATGCTTTTGGTTTCCAATTGTTGTTTGGCAATGGTTAAAATAACCAGGCGTCCGAAATAGGGGATGAAAAAATGAATGGCCAGTAAAGCGCCGAAAGCATTATAGTAATAGTTATAATCATTCTTTCCATCATCCAGCAGAAAAAGAAAAAACAAAAGGAGGCATCCCAGAAAACTACAGACAAATGTCCGGCCCGTTTCTATAAGCCTTGACTTTTTATAAATGGAATGATAGCTTCCTGCCAGTGCATAAAGGATCAGCCAACCCAGGGGGATGAGAAAAACGCCAGGCCAGAATTTGGCATCGGTGCTAAGCGGCTCTTCGAGCAGTTGTTTGCGGGCAAAATAAAAAAAGCACCAGCTTACAGCGGTGGTTACATAATCAGTTAGTGCATACCAGGCGGGATGGATGGGCTTTTTTAATGACACAATTACGAAGCAATAAGATTATGACTGATTTTATGTAAAATCTGGTGTGCTACCTCCATGGCCCTGAAGCCGTCAATTTCGTTCACGATAGGCTGCCTGTTATTTTGAATGGCGGCAACAAATTCTTCCAGTTCTTTTTTAATGGCGTTCACTTGCGGCACCTGCGGATTGGCTATGGCGATGGTCTTTGTGCCATTGGGCGTTTCTATGTCGAAGGCAAAAACATTCTCGTCTTTCTCTTCTTTCAGTTTGATCACTTCTGTTTTTTTCTCCAGGAAATCAATTCCTATATAGGCATCTTTTTGAAACAACCTTATCTTCCGCATCTTTTTCATAGAAATCCGGCTGGATGTAAGATTGGCCACACAGCCGTTGTTGAACTCAATGCGGACGTTGGCAATATCAGGTGTGTCGGTTAGGACGGCCACGCCGTTGGCAGAAATCGTTTTTACATCGCTTTTTACCAGGCTTAGTATCACATCAATATCATGGATCATCAGGTCCAGAATCACACTTACTTCGGTACCTCTTGGATTAAATTGAGCCAAACGATGCACTTCAATAAACATCGGATTTAAGTCCAGGTCCTTGGCCGCCAGGAAAGCGGGGTTAAACCGTTCCACATGTCCCACCTGGAATTTTATTTTCGATTCCTGAACCAGTTTCACCAGGGTTTTTGCTTCTTCCATGGAGTTTGCCATGGGTTTTTCTACAAAAACATGCTTTCCTTTTTTAATGGCCCTTTCACAAACTGCAAAATGGTATTGTGTTGGGGTTACCACGTCAATGGCATCGCAGGCAGCAATGAGCTCGTCCTCGTTGTGAAAACGTTTTAAACCATATTGGGCAATCACTTCCTCCGCAATGGTGTCATTGGGATCATAAAATCCAACCAGTTCAACACCGGGGATCTCTTTCCAGTTATTTAAATGGAACTTGCCTAAATGTCCTGTACCAAATACCGCAATCTTTAGCATGGCTCAAAGATAGGTTCAATGATTTGTAAATATTTAAAATGAAAATATGTTTAGGAGATGAAAAGTCAGCACGTTGGTTAAAAATACTTTTGGCGATTATTCAATTACCTGGGAAGACGAATCGGTACGGATCGTGGCAGGGTTTATATTTACATAAAACTTTTTATAATGAAACGTGCTACCAAACTTTCTTCTTTTTTAATTTTCTTTTTGCTTATTTGTTGTGGACCGGATGCAAAGGCACAACAACGTCAATATATAGAACTAAGGGTGTACCACCTTGCCGATACGGCGCAACTCAATTCGGTCAACCATTTTTTGCAAACGGCTTACCTGCCGGCCTTGCACAAACAGGGCATTAAAACGGTTGGCGTGTTTACAGCAATAGGCAATGATACGGCAGCAGATAAAAAAGTGTATGTGGTTACTCCGTTTTCATCGCTGAAGAAAAGGGAGGAAGTGGTACGCAAGCTGGAAAAAGATGCACAATATCAAAATGACGGAAGTGATTATTTAAATGCCACATACAACAAGGCACCCTATAAGCGTTTTGAGACCATTTTGCTGAAGGCTTTTGAGCTGATGCCAAAAGTGGCCGCTTCGGGATTGACTGGTATGAAAAGCAACCGGGTGTATGAACTGCGCAGCTATGAGGGCCCTACGGAAAAATTATATAAGAACAAGGTGCAGATGTTCAACCAGGGCGGTGAAATTGATATTTTTCAACGGCTTGGATTTAACGCGGTTTTTTATGGCGAAGTGGTTTTTGGAAGCAGGATGCCCAACCTGATGTATATGACCTCATTTGAGAACAAAGCCGCACGGGATGCACACTGGAAAGCTTTTGGCGAGGATGCTGCCTGGAAAAAACTCTCCGCCATGCCGGCGTACAAGAACAACGTTTCCAGGAACGAGATTGTGTTTTTAACACCAACTGACTTTTCCGACCTGTAGTTTGGTTAAAAAAGCCCCGCACTAAGCGGGGCCGAGAACCAACCAGAGGACATGAGAAAAACACCATAACAACGTTACTTACTACCCTCGCTTGCAGTGTTTTTTTCCAGGATGGCAATGTATCTTTTAGCATCGGCATTTTCCGGGTCCACTTCTAAAACCTTTTGAAAATAACCTACCGCTTCTGGATAATCTTTTTCCGTATTGGCTTCATAAGCTGCCAGGTAAGCATAAGCTTCTACCATCCATTTTTTATAATTGCTGTTGGCCGTGTCTTTTTCCAACGCTGCAATTAAGTTTTTATAATGGGGTATGGCCGTTCCCGCTGTCATCTCTTTGTCCAATGCCGCGTTGCTGCGGGCCTGCCAGTAAAAACCAAAGCTTTGCTCGGGGTATTTAGTGACATACATCCCAAAAACCGAATCTGCCATTGCATAATTTTCTGCCAGGAAATTAGCCAGGCCCCAGTTAAACAGATCAACATTGGTTGCCTTTTCATTTCCTGTGTAATATTTTTCCAGCCATTTTGCCTGTGCGGCGTAATCTTTATTGGCCTTGGCCATGTTGGACAGGTTTTTATAATAGCCAAAAAGGGCGGAAGAGTCTTTTTGTACGCTGGCAGCTTTTTCATAAAACACGATTGCCGAATCTTGTTTCCCTTCTGTATTGCCATAAAGTAAGGCCATGGTCTCAAAATCTTTTGCAATCAAATTGCTGTCTTCCTCTTTGTTAAAGTATTGCTGCATGTAGCTGATGGCCTTTGCCGAATCTTTTAATTCAACATAGCTGTAGGCCAGCAATTTGTAAATGCGTGGTTTCAGTTGATCACCTTGCGTGGCGGCCAGGCTGTTGGCTTTTTGAATGGCCTTATTATAATCCTTTGTCAGGTATAGCAAATCCGCCAGGTCATATTCCGTTTGAAGGGACGGATCTGATTTTGCTACATAGTCATTGTAGTACTGAAACGCTTTCGGCACATCATGGTAGAAATAATAAATGTACAACTGGTAGAGTGATGGAGCATAGTTCGCATCGGCAGTTATGGCTTTAGTAAAATACTCCAGGTAGAGCTCTGAATTTTTTTGCGTTAAAAAGATCTCCCCTGTTTTATGGTAAGCGGCTGCATACCCTTCATTTTTTTCAATTGCGGATTTATAGGCCTTATAGGCTTCTGAGCCATTGTTTAATTTTCTATAGGCATCGCCCAATAAAACATCCCAGGCTGCATTCTTCTTATCTCTTTTAATTGCTTTATTTATCAGTTCAATAGCATAATTGGCATCGCCGTTCTTGCTGTTGACATGTGCCTGAGCTACGGCAGCCAAAATGTTTTCATCTTTTTCTTTTGTTTGCTTTAGGGCATGACTGAAATACAGGGCCGCACTGTCTTTTTTACTTTGATCCAACAGCGCATAACCCAAAGCTGCTACATAATAAGGCTCGGAGTGAATACCCGATGGCGCTAAGCGCAAACTATCCATGGCTTGGGCGCCTTCTTTTTGCAACAGGTAAGCCTTTGTCAAACCATACCAGGCTTCGGCATTACCGGGTTGCTGGCTTAAAATAGTATGAAAATTTGTTTCCGAACTTTGATACCGCTCGTAATAGAAAAGCTGATTGGCTGTTTCCAGCGATTGCGCATGCAAGGCGGCTGTACCCGCCACTAAACTGATTGAAAGAAGTAGTTTTTTCATGTCCATGGTTGTTTTAATAAATTAATGCGTTTGGTGTACCGTCAGCACCTGAACCCTCGAATGGGGTGACAACACGTCCGAAATGTGCCTGTTCATCCAGCCAATCCTTGTCTCCGAAACGGGATTGACCAGCAACATATCTGCATTTACCTTTTCTGCATACAGCAACAAGGCCCTTGCTTTGTGATCCTTATCAAGAACGGTGTACTCCACCTGGCAATGCAGGGTGTCCTTCAGCCACTGGTATAATTTTAACAGGGCAGACGAAGAAAACTGCACGGGTTCGTTATCCTCGTTCCTAAAAGAAATAAGATGCACCTTCGGCCGTTTCATTTTACATAAGGCGGCAATGGCTTCCATTTTGTGCCTGGGCAGGTCTTCGGTTACCGGTACCACCAGGGTTTTTATCTTGTTGTGTAACGAACCCGGTTTCACTGTTAAAACAGCACAACCGGTTGTTTTGGCCAAATCACTTGATAAAACCGTACTTAAAAATGGAAACCAACTATGATTGTTTTTTTTCCCTATTACAATCAGGTCCGCCTTTAGCTTTTCTGCTTTTTTTTCAATGCTTTGCTGAATAGACGAATGATGAAGTGTCCAGCAACATACAGTAAGATGTGGATTTGTTTCCTGTATGGTGTTTTTCCACTCCATGATCATTTGTTCTGTTGAAGGCGTAGCAAGTTTAGCAATTGGTTGATCTGGTTTTTTGTTATTTTGCAACGAACGCCACGATATCTTATCGCTTAACACATGCATCAAATGAATTGTGGCTCCTTCTTTATCTGCAACTTCCAGGGCTTTATTGATAGCCACTTCTGTATTGATAGAGAAATCAACCGGAACTAATATTGTCTTGAAGGAAAATTGCATTTTATAATCAATTGCATAAAACTATGTTTTCAGGATTAGGCCCTCATTAAGCCGGGATTAGAAAATAATTAGAAGGAGGCAGGGCTCCTCCTGAAGGTTTAAATTAGCCCTTTGTAACACGCTATGGACGAACGCAGG
>CBHTSW010000029.1:0-59346 GCA_966095395.1 uncultured bacterium
AGATTACCACCGTTACCAATTGATTGGGGAAAGCGGCACCCAGATTTATAAGTGTCGGGGCGTTATTGGCACTTTCCAAATACCTGGTAGTGTAAACCTTGCCGGCGATTATTTTCGGCGGATGAAGGTTAAAGGTGGAAATAAATATGCAATGGTTGCAACAGCAAATAAAATTGCAACCATCTATTACAAAATGGTTCAGAACAAAGTGGAGTTCAACCCTTTGGATTTAAAAGAGTATCAACAGAAATATAAGCTGGCGAAGATTTCCTACTTGCAGCGAAAACTCAATGAACTCCAAAAGGAAGTGGCGTAGCAGTTATATAGAAGTTCCTTGCCTTAGGGGTAGTAAGGAGTTGTTGTAGCCGCCTACCTTAGCTGCACTTTGGTTTTCCTTTCGATGAAGTACCCAAAATAAAAAAGGATTTGAAAGGAGTCAATCCCTTGCTGCAATTGAAGTGGCAGTTGACGGGGTTCGAACCGCTGACCCTCTGCTGGTAAGGCAGATGCTCTGCGGAGAGAGGGAGTCGAGCCCCCGGAGAGGCGGCAGCTTTTGAGTCTGCTGCGGGCTCGAATGATATATCAATGGCTATAAATAACAGGATTTGAACCCGGTTCAAGCACCTCCTCTGTGGTGGCCACAGAGCCAACTTGAATCACTGTTTGTTCCGGACTAATGTATATAGTTTATTCCAAAACATTTCAATAGTGATATCATTCCTTATTTTTGTGCCTCACAGTGGAACTGTTTAAAGACATACTCATAAACTTTCTTTCTGATACTCTTTGGGCTATTGGCAGTTTTATGCTAGCCCTTGTTTTAAAAAAAATACAATGGTTCAAGTCCGCTCCGGGGTACTTTAAAAAAAATGTTGCCTGGTCTATTAATTAGACCCTCTTCTTTGAAAAAATCAATAGTTGTGATTTACTCTTAAAAAGCTACCCAATGTCGCTTACAGCGATTTGTCTTTAAAAAAAACCTATAGGGTTCGAGTCCCTTAGGGATTCCAACGATGTTTTATTATCAGGGGTTTAGTTAAGGTAGGTACAATATTGGTACATTATACAATACTGCCCATTCTGTAAAGCCTGTGAATTTTAACCAACTCATTAGTAAAGCAACAAGGTCAATTTAATTGATCATTGCATTCACTAACCGGGAAGAGAATACCAAAAACAATGGACACTAAGAGTGTGCCAACAGAAGCGTAACACTTTTGTGAACTTCTGCCACCCGTGCATAATTGACAAAATAGTAAATGCAGCATCCGTCGCGTACCGTGGAAACAAAGCCTTCTTTTCGCAGAATGGCGAGGTGCTGCGATGCGACTAGTTGCTCCAGATTGAGCTTAGTATACACCTGTGTGACCGTCATTTTACCATTTTGGTGGAGCAACCGTTTTTGAACGGCCCTCAATATCGGCAAATCAACAGTGTTTAGCTGCTTGATTATCTGTTTTTTAATCAATTACGCGCTTATAAAAACCCGCAATTTTGAACTGGTCTCTTCAAGTACACCAGGCTGAAAAAGAACTTGAAAAATGATGTCAGAGCAAAATAAGTGAACTGGTTATCCTAGTCAAGATAAATTTAATTAAAATACGATGAATTAGGGTCTCTCTGAAAATGGATGCTCTTTACTGATTTATAGAAGTGGCAGCACGACAGGTGCTGTCATTTTACATTCCTGTAGGCGATGGCTGGGATATAACAAAGCGTTGGTCAACCATCGCCTAAAGCGATTTGCCAGTAAATTTTGTCACCGAGGTTAAAACCTCCGGTGCCATAGATCCCTCATACGCAGGCGATGGATAGGTACGCATTTTATAAAAACACATTCAGAAATCAGCGTTTAACAACCTCTTTACAGAAATCTTCAGAACTGCTACAGAACCGCATGGTAAGATTGCATTGTAAACAAAAGGATCATAACCATGACAATAAAACAATCATTTGCAACGGTAGCAGTTGCCGCCGCCACTTCCCTTGGAAGTCTGTGGGGCTTCAGTCAGTACCAGCAAAATCATTTGCTTGGCCTAGACAGTGGCCAAAAGGCTTCTCTATTCAAAAATGCGAGCTATACCGCAACAGCCGACCCTGCGATAGACTTTGAAAAAGCGGCTAACAGAGCAGTACCGGCAGTGGTACACATTAAAACCCTGACAAAAGCCAAGCAAACCAGTGCGCCAGACCTGCAAAACAATCCGTTCAAGGATTTCTTTGGCGATGATTTTAACGACATGTTTGGAGGCCAGGGAAATATGCAGGCCCAGCCCAGGCGTGCTTCCGGCTCTGGTGTGATCATCAGTGCCGATGGTTACATCGTTACCAATAACCACGTGGTAGATGGCGCCGATGAATTATCTGTTACCCTGAGCAATAACAAGTCCTACAAGGGTAAAGTAGTGGGTAAAGACCCAAGCAGTGACCTGGCGATTGTAAAAATCGAAGCCACCAACCTTCCTTACCTGAACTTTGCCAACTCGGACAATGTACATTTGGGACAGTCGGTATTGGCCATAGGCTATCCGCTGAACTTAGATGTGACGGTAACCTCAGGAATCGTTAGTGCAAAGTCCAGAAGTATCGGTATCAACAGCCAGAACAGCAAGACCCCTTTAGAGGCGTTTATTCAAACGGACGCTGCGATCAACCCTGGTAACAGCGGTGGCGCCCTGGTAAATGCGGATGGGGACCTGATTGGCATCAACAGTGCCATTGCTTCACCTACCGGCTCCTATGCCGGCTACGGATACGCCATTCCTTCCAATATGGTCAATAAAATTGCTACGGATATCGTTAAGTACGGCAGTACAAAAAGAGCTTACCTCGGTGTTATGTTTGGCAACGATCAAATGAGCGATGAAGACCGCCAAAAGTATAATGTGAAGGAGGGTGAAGGTGTGTTTGTAATGGAGGTGGCCCAAAACAGTGCTGCTGCCGCAGCAGGCATTCAGAAAGGTGACTTCATTACCAAAATAAACGGCACATCCGTTACCAGTGGTACACAGATCATTGAAAAGATTGCGAGTATGCGTCCCGGCGATAAAGTGAGCATTGGTTTCCAGCGCAATGGTGCCGAGAAAACAGCCACTACTACCCTGAAAGGTGAATCCGGAGTGTATGCCAGCCTGAAAGAACAAGCCGTAGAAAGCCTGGGTGCCACATTTGAAGCCGTACCCAAAGCACAAGCCGCCCAACTGGGCATTGCAGGTGGTGTGACTGTAAAGTCCCTGGCGCCAGGTGCCCTGACGGAGCAGACACGTATAAAAGAAGGCTTTATTATTACAAAAATCAATAACCAAAAAATTACAACTGTTGACGAGCTGAGGCTGGCCCTGCAAAAAGCCGGCAGCAGTGCGATCATGAGCGGGATTTACCCAAACAATCCCCAGCGGGAATATCAATATGCATTGAATGACCTTCAGTAACAAACTCATTTTCATGTTGGTTTCAGTTATAAAGCCCCATCCTTGTGGTGGGGCATTTTTATGCACCGGTTTTTTGAAAGGGGTACTTTTATGTCCATGAAACTTTTGATCATTGAAGACGAACCTGCCTTGCGGGAGTCCATGCAGACCTACCTGGAACAACAGGGGTTTGTCTGTGAAGCTGTATCCGAGTTCAGAGCGGGTCTGCAAAAGGTACGGCAATACGATTATGATTGCGTGATCATTGACATCAACCTGCCATATGGCAGTGGACTGGACATCGTGAAAGAGTTAAAAGCTATAGAAACAAAGGCAGGTATTATTATCACCTCCGCCCGCACCTCGCTGGAGGATAAACTTACCGGCCTGGAACTGGGATCAGATGATTACCTCACCAAGCCCTTTCATCTCTCCGAGCTTAGCGCCCGTATACAGGCCATTATCCGGCGGCGCAACTTTAGCGGCAGCAAAGCCATCTCCTTTCATGAAATCCGGCTGGAGCCCGATGCACAAAGAGTAAGTGTTCATAATAAGGGGTTAGACCTGACCGAAAAAGAATACCGCCTGCTGGAATATTTTATTGCCAACCGGCGGCGGGTCTTAACTAAAGCCGCTATTGCCACCCACGTTTGGGGCGATGAATATGAACAGGTAAGCAATTATGACTTTATCTATACTCACATAAAAAATTTGCGCAAGAAATTGATCGATGCAGGCGCTGCGGACTATATCAAAACGGTTCACGGAGTGGGTTACCGGTTTACGGACAACTAAAAGCTGAAATGCATAAAAGCCACCTGGACTCTTGCAGGAAAACAAAAAATATGGCATGCGATTACTGACA
This sequence comes from uncultured bacterium, assembly GCA_966095395.1. Taxonomy (GTDB): domain Bacteria; phylum Bacteroidota; class Bacteroidia; order Chitinophagales; family Chitinophagaceae; genus Flavisolibacter. The sequence continues at coordinate 4,276 of CBHTSW010000029.1, forward strand.
AAAACAACGCTTTATTTCTTACTGGCCATGGTTCCCCTTTTGGTGGCTGCCGGCTATCTCCTGTTCCGGCTGTACAGTGCGCAAATCAATGAGCAGGCGGACAAGGAGCTGGTGTATGAAGAAGCACAATGGTTGCAGTATCTGGAAACGGCAACGGCCGACGGCACCAATTTCATTCTGAGGTCACCCGACCTGCTCATATACCCGACACAGGATCCACCCACCGCCTACCCGGAGTTATCCAACACCAGCGGCACCAAGGCCAGAGCCAGTGTGCAGATTCCGTACCGGCAGCTGGCACATGTGGTTAACGTCAACGGCATCACGTACCAGATCGTCATCCGCAAATCCCAGGAACAAAAACTGGCCCTGATGACGAACATTACCTCCATCCTGTTGCTGGTCTTTGCCGGATTATTTGGAGCCACCCTTCTGTTCAATTGGGTTATCAGCAAACGTATCTGGAGGCCATTCCAGGCATCCCTCCAAAAGGTGCGCCACCTGGAACTGCAGAAAATAGAAGGTATTCGCTTTGAAGAAACCAACATTAAAGAGTTCAATGAGCTGAATGCCACACTGAATACCATGGTGCAAAAAATTCAGAGTGACTACCTGAATATGAAAGAGTTTACAGAGAATATAGCTCATGAAATGCAGACTCCTCTTTCTGTTGCCCTTTCCAAGCTCGAACTCCTGTTGCAGGACAGGAACCTGAATGACGCCCAGCTAGGCACGATTGTCCAGGCGACGGAGGCTTTAAGCCGGTTAAGCAAACTGAATCAATCGTTATTATTACTGGCAAAAATTGAAAACCACCAGTTTGAAGGCACTGAAACCATCAGCCTGGCAGCTACCACTCAAAAATATTTGCGCCTTTTTGATGAAATGATTAAAGACAAAAAACTATCCGTGGAAATACATTTTGAACAGGACTTTACCGCTATGCTTCATCCCTTTCTGGCGGATTCACTGGTAAGCAACTTGTTGGGCAATGCCATTAAATACAACTACAATGGCGGAAAATTAAATATTCAGGTTAAAAACAAGGAGTATTGCCTCAGCAACACCAGCCAGCTTCCTGCCATTGATGCACAGGACCTTTTTCAGCGGTTCCATGCCTCCCAAATTGGCACGGATCCTTCCACCGGTTTAGGGTTAGCCATCGCAAAACGGATTGCCGACACATCGCATTTATCCATCTCCTACCAATACGACGATGGATTCCATCGTTTTTGTATCAGGCACGTATAACAACTTACTTATAGGGAAACGGGCAACACATTCTCTGCGTATTAATACCTTGTTGTCAGGCCCACCTGCTCATAATCACTTAGCTTGCCATTCTGAACAAAGCGTACTTCGGTATTCATTTGCTCTGCTTTTTCCGCCAGATCGTCTACCGCGTCAACCAGAAAAGTATGCCTATTCTGCGGTTCCTCCAGCGTCAATGTAAGGCCATCTGCATCAAAATAGGCTGGACGGCTGTAGTCTGTTTCAATTAATAACCTGAGACCTCTTCCTTCGGCCACCGCCCGCCAGCAATTTACTAAGCCTGCTTCAACACGGCCTGTAGGCATCTCATGTAATTCCCTGATCATATTTTCTTCCAGGCTGTCCAAATATTTTTTTACCTCCGCCCAGACAAGTTCACCCAGTTCCGTTGCACTGGTGTTGATGTAACTACCATGTATCTCTCCGTGAACATTTTTTTTGTGCCTGCTTATTTCCCGGAAATAGCCAATATTTTTTTCTTCAGCAACAACAAATAAGGAATTATCAGGAGAAAGGTAATGCTCTAAATGTTTGTCTATATCATTTATAAATCTTTGCACTCTTATTTCCACTATAATGGACTTATCTTTTTCTAAACCTTTTTCCAGTCGGGAACCTGAGTAAGAAGAGGCAGGCGAGGGGTGCTGATACTCGTAATCGTCTTTAAATTGCTTTGGAAAATTCTCATCCGTGGTCTCTTCCAGCTTATCCAGTTTGCCCTGGAACAGTTTTGCTGCTGTTTGAGAAAAAACCAGCAAATAATAAGGGTCTGAGTATTGTTCTTCAACGATCAGGTCACGAACCTCGTAGCTATCTCCAATAACAATTTTTTCTTTTACGGGGAAGGGGAAAATTTTTTCCATCTTCATTTTATCAGAAACATACAGTCCTACGCCATCCTTATGACCCTTCATATGTACATGGCTGTACAGATCGTCTAAATTTTCAATCATCCTTGAAGCGTTTCGTTTACCGAGTCCCTGTATTAATTGATCTTTTGCATTCTCTACAGCATTTTTCAGTTTGATGCTGTTTTCTTTATTCATTGCATCATTGCGTTTTGTGGGAACAATGATGGATATGCATAGCGGATCTTTGGCTTGCTCCATTGCAAGAATAGCCGGCGATGAAGATTTCAATTTCATAACAAGAGCGTCTTAATGTAAATAATAGGCAATAAGTTTTGGCGCAATTCCCAGGCCATCTTATTGCCCTTTGTTTTGCTATAAACTAATCAGACTTGCCTGCTGTTCCTTAGATCAGGTCAAATACCTCTGCATCAGAGATTAGTTGCACTATTTCCGGATAGCCAACAGCCGGCCTTTCTGCTGCTGAACATTGTTCGTGTAAATTGGCTTCCAGCTGGTCCATACTGATAACATCACCCCAATTATCGATGTAAGTCCGTTCTACTCGGCTTCCTGCATGATCTGAAGCTTCTGAGCTTCCGACCACTTCCGGTGTTGTTTTGCCATAACCCTAATTTAAGATGTTTTAAAATGATTTACCATTTTAGTCCAGGCTTATAGGGGGCTAATAGAGTTTTGGTAAAAGCTCCGTAACCTATGCAGTCGGAGCTTTTTTAGGGGTTTTGTTTTTAGCAGACCTCCTGCCGTTATCTATCTAAACCTCCTTGTTTCTATCTTTATATAGACAATAGAAATCATCGTTTATGGAAGATGAAAAGAAGCATACCCTTTTACATTACCCGGCTTATAGTAGGTTTTTTCCAAAAAACGCTGACACCTGAAGAGCATGACAAACTGGATGAATGGGTCGAAGCTTCCGAAGGTAATGTTGAAGTCTTTGAACAGTGCCTGGAAATGGCCCAGCGTCCTGCTCAGCCCCTGGAAAATAGACCTGGATGATGAGTCTACCTGGTTGCTTTACATCGCTGACCTGATCATCAAGCAGGTGAAAGGAACGATTTCAAAGGATGAAAAAAAAGCATTGGAAAAATGGGCAGCGTCTTCCGAAAGGAACAAAAAACTTTTGGACAAACTACCTCAAACCAATGACTAAGGAAAAGTCTATCACTGGCTGGTGCAACGATTTAATAGGGAGCAGGGTAAGATCCACCTGAATTGATCGTAAAGGCTGTTCTTTTCCCAAAACCTCCATTTTAAAAATATCAACTCCGATTTTTGATGGCATTATAATCTTAATAGACAAAGTCTCCCCTTTACCACTTTAACCAAGGCCAGTCTTTGAGTTTTGCATAGAAGGGACTTCGATGGATATGAATTTCCTTTTGCAATTTCTAATCACTTTGCTGATCTCCTTGCCAAAAGGATTCTTGCCCTACCTGCATAACCTAAAGCGTATCTCCGGACAGTCATAGCACCTAAATAGGATCAACCTCCCCTATTTTGTACCTACTTATTTTTGGGAACCTTTACATAGACCCAAATAGAGAAGCTTTTCCTTTACATAAGGACGATACTCTTCCAAAGCCAGGAGCTTTGCAAGTAAAACGGTGCCACCCTCCACAGGGTTGTCAAGTGGTGCCGTGCAGGAATAATACTTCTCATCATGCTGCACAGAACCGCTTTTGTAGTAACCATAAAAGGCTGCATGTTCTTTGCGGAATTTTTCCAGCCGCACCGACTCCTGGGTCCAAAACCGAATAGCCGCTCCCTTTTCCAATGGACAAAATAAAACAGCATGATACAGCAGCACATAGTATTCGATCCTGGCCAGGAAAAGTGATCGTACAGTTTTATTCAGCAGGATCAATTCCCTACTCTTTACATCCAGATTGTGTATCTCTTCTTCCAGTACCCTGTAATAGGTAAAACAAATTTGAAAACTTGTTTCAATCTTTTGCACCTGGCTAAAGGGTTGCTGCCGGCAGTGTTCCAGCGACTGCAACAAGCTTTGATATTTATTGTTAAACGATACCATCATAAAAATAGTGGGGAGCAGTAGACACTGCTCCCGCAGGAAGTGTCCCCCACTTCCGGATTCTTTACATTACGATAGCAGGATAACTAAACAGAAATCCCGGGGACCGAACGGCTCACATGAAAAAACCTTACTAAACCAAAATGCAGCTGACCACAGGCCTTAATCAATAAGGTCAGCCATACAAAACCTAAACAGCATGTAAAAGACGAATGAGAAAGGAAAATGTATGAAGCAGGCTTACAATTTTTTATCCTGGCGAGGTTATCACGAGCGGCTGGTGCATCCGTTATTAATACAGTAATAAGATTTCCACCCCTTATTTCTTTTCAACGCTTGGTTATTGGAAGTTTGTTTATCCATTTTGCTGCTATTTCGTTTTTATGTTACCGGTGCTCCATCCGCAGCGACTCCGGAGTGAGAGGACCACGATTGTCCGACAATCGTACATCTTGCTGACTGCGACAAAGTAGGCAGGCTGCGACAGGTACCTTTTCTTCATCATTCAATTTTCCGACAGGTTTAAAAAATGTTGATGCGCATATTCCTAACCGTTAACATTAGTTGGTTCTAGAAAATGCTGGATTAGCACTCATAAATAAACGCCACAAACACCCCTTCGAAACTACCATGTTACGCCTGCGCTAAGGGTATGATTCAGGAAGGATTTCTTATGAAAAAAAATCAGAGCCGAAAGGATTTTAAGGATCAGTAAGGTGAGATTTGGGAGCCATGGGGGCAAGGATAAGTAGTCCCGCTAGGATAAATGAATGCCCTGTTAAGTAGTTAATTCTTCTTGTATTGCTGAACAAACTCCCTTGCCTTTTGCATCACATCCAGTATTTCATTTCTTACAGAACAATCTAAACAGAAGGTTCGGAACTCAAATGGTGGCCACTGTGCTCCGGTTGCACACCGGTCGCCCCGTTTCGTTATCCAAAATGGCCTGCCAACAGCGTTGGATCTTTTTGTCCCGTAATGCGCTACTGACCGTACTTTGGTAGGAAGGGTCGGCATTCCAGAAGTCCTCAAATGCGAAAGAATTTCTTTTATATCGCCATAATTTATCGGGGTTTAACCTAAAATGAAATAGATTTTGTTTCAGATTAGAAGAATAATTACCGCTGAACACGAGCTGAACAAAGGCTTTATTCTCTGTTCCTTTTCAGAACAACACTGACAACGATTGCCTACAGTTTATTTCTCAGTAGTCACTTTACCTTTTCACTTTTAGATTTTTTAAAGCTTCTGTGACTGTTTCTACCATGCCCCCGTTAACCATTTGAGTAGGAGCTCCGGGAAATGAAGAAACTTTAATATAATTGTCCCAGGAACTTCGCCACTGTTCCAGGTTCCATTGAGCCTTATCAAATTCTCCGTTATAGTATCTAAACATTCCGTTGATATAAAAATTGATCGTGGCTATTAAATACTTATTGGCCAAAAGCGTATTTCTAACTTCTTCTGCCTGTTTTCTATCAGGAATTGCAGATATTATTTCATCATATTTTACCAACATCTGCTCCGCTATGGCCAGGGCATTTTGTTTTTCTTTGCAATCAGCTTCCACGGTATTAGGGTTAAAAATGGGTTTTAGAATCCCCGGCCTGTTGGAATGAATACACTCTTTATTTTTATGAGAAATCTCTCCGCCACCCAACACATCATCCCGCTCCCAATTTGAAGCTGGCAACCAACCGGAATGCTTCCTGCTGAAATCTTCAAAATAGCAGGCCTTTATAATCATATCTTCTGACATCATTAGAATGTCTGCGATGTTTCTTGAAGCCTTTGAATCGTAAGGCAAACTAAATTCTATTGCAGCCCATCTCCGTGCCAGTTGCGCCGGGTCTTCTTCAACATTCCACATCAAACGGGTATAACCATAAATATTGGCCTTCAACCATTCCTCCCGAGCCAGGTAAGGACCACACCATCCATCAGCAGTCAACCATCCCCAGGTATACCCTACTCCCATCTCTTTTGCACGCTTCATACCTGTCTCGGAACTGTCGGCCTCTTTACTACCCTTGGCCATGCGAATCACTTCATAATAGGGAACAGAAGATTTAAAATGGTAGCCGTCCTGGCATAGATATTCTATAGCCTGCTTTTTTGCGCCCGTCCCAAAAGAAGGATTGAATTTATTATACCTCCAAAAGTCTGTTTGGGTGTTTTTGATGGAAAAAAAGATATTCTCCTGTGCCTTTATTTTATTGGTTAACTGTAAGTACAAATCAGGATCTGCATGAATGGAATTGTTCTTAAGCGACCAGGTACGGGGAATAAAAATTTTATGATACTTATTGACAACAATATTGGAGATGAAGTCAATAGTCCTGGCCATTTCATCAATGTTACCCGGACCTTCCCCGGTAAAAAAAGGATTGAAGTACGTATAGTTTTCGCCAAACCTGCCGATGACATAGTCAATGTCGGGAAAGTCTGTCAGTATCTCATTCAGTGAAGCAGCCAAAGCCTTCCATTTATCAACTGCCTTTACTGACTTCGGGTAAGCAAATACGTCACTATTAACACAAACATTTAAATGATATTTTCGTGCAGCAGCAATTAGTTCCTTAAATCTGCGTCTTCTTTCGTCCACCCATTTACGTCCTTCACTGCCATCAGGGAAAATCTCACCAGAGAAATGCCGGTAGGTAGTAGCAAAAGTATAGCTGCCTATATACATAGTATTTAAACCGGACCGAAGGATATTCCTCGCCTCGTCTTCTGCATGGTAGCCAGCACCATCAAAGGGGCGCATAGGATCGAATTGTCTTGTCTGGATAGCAGGCTTTACAAGAAAAGACACCGGCTTAAATCCAATTGCCTCAAAAGGTTGGGTGATCATGCGAAAACTAAAGTCGGGAACTTTTAAAAGATGGTCACCGGCAAAGACTGTGTAATTTTGTAATTTGAACTGCTCCCTTACAAAATAGATTCCATAGCAAATTCCCCTGAGGCTTCCACCCGTTACAACCATAACAGGAACACGGTTAATTATTTTTTTTGTAAGAGAAAAGGCCTCTTCAGCTAAGGAAGCAGTTTTATTTTTCCTCCTGCTTAAAGGGCTGGACCCAGGAACGATGATAAGGGAATAATGTTTAACCGAATTTGCTGTCTCCCCGATGGTAAGAGGAAATCCCAATCCCTCCGCCAGATCTTGAACAGATGCTTTTATAGCAGCATCATTTATAATACCCGGATCTATGAAAATACTTTTAATTTCATTGATCTTAAATCCTGAGTTTTCCTGGCCTGCACTCCTCAAAGAAAATGAAATGAGGATTAAAAAAAACAATTGTTTCATAGTTACCTTTTTGATCATTAAACCACCGTTAAACAGGCTTTACTTTTGAATTACTATTTACAATTCACAGTTAAATGCCGGCCTACCTTTTACCCCTGGTTTTACAATAAATACATTCCCGCTTTCGGGGTATTCCACAATATCTTCCGGGGTCAACCCCTCCTTTGCCGTGGTAATAACCAAATGATCCAAATCTTTTCCTGCAAATGAACAGGATGAAACATGCGGAGCTGGTATTTTAATGAATCCCACCCTTTTGCCGGTTTTCATATTAAAACGCCCGACACCAAATCCTCCCCATAATGCCACCCATAACATTTCTTCTTCGTCGATTGCCATTCCATCGGGAAGGCCCATTGCCTCCGGAATATGGACAGCCATTTTTTCAAAGACGATTTTACCTGATTCTTCTTCATAAAAAAAGGAGCTGACTCTGCGGGTTGAACTATCAATATAATACAGGCGCTTATTGTCATTGGACCAGGCCATCCCGTTGGAAATAGTCACTTTGGGAATTCTTTTCTGAATCTTTTTATTTTTATCAATACAGAAAACAGAACCGGCTCCGGGTGTAAAATCCATGGCCATAGTACCGATCCATAACCTTCCTTTGCTGTCACAGATGCCATCATTGCAACGATGGTTTTCCCAGTTCATTTTAAGGTCGGTTACCCACAAAAGCGTACGGGAGTCAAGGTTATATTTTGCAATTCCTCCCTGCAAGCCAAGGATTACTTCATTGTTTTTACCAGGTATGACCAGAGAAACACGGTAGTCCAGTTGGTAAGTGATAAGGCTTTTTTCCAACCATTTATATTCATGCAGGCTTCGCCCTTCAATATCAACCCAAAAACAGCTTTCCCTTTCAGGATGCCAGGCAGGACTCTCTCCAAGTTGACATCCCGAAGCATATAATATTTCTGCTTTCATTTTTCAGGGAGTATTTATTTTAATAATTTTTATAGCAACTTAATGATATAGGTACCGGAACCAATACTCCCCGCAAAACAGGCATTACCCTGTTTGGTAGTCCGGATTCGTTTTTCATTTAAAAGCAGTGTTTTACCTGAAAATTTTTCCGGCAGGTAAATATTTGCTTTTGTATTTACAGGGATTTCAACTTTCATCCAATAGCTTTTTATATCTTCCTTGATATCTACGGAAATGACTCCCTTGATAGTGGGAAGCGTGGCAGAGATAAAAGAAAGTCCAGCCAATTCGGGCTTTATATTTATTTCTTCGAAGCCAGCTTTTGTGCATTCAACCCCGACAAGTTTTCGCATGATAATATTTGCAGGCACAGCACCCCATGCGTGGTTCCAATCCTGGTTTGGCTTAAACTTATTTCCCCAGGCCTCCATGGTCATGGTAGCACCTTCACGCAACATATTATACCAGCTCCGGTCATTGGTAGAAGTTAGTAAGGTAAAAGCATGATCAGCAGCCCCTCCCTGATAAAGAGCATCCATTAAAAATTGTGCACCATATACACTACAGTCCATACCCCTTGAACGTAGAAAACTGATTACTTTTGACAAATTTTGAGAAGGAACCAGGTCAAACGCAAGGGCAAACATATTGGCATGTAATGAACTATGGCGTGTACCTTCGCCATCCTTTACAAGCCCGGTTTCAGGGTCGATTAGTTTCTTTTGGAAAGATTCCTTTACAAGAATTGCCCGTTTTTCCAGGAACCTGGCCTCTGCATTTTCCCCTAGCACCAGCGCCATTTTCTTCATAAGTACCAGTGCATGGTAATGGTAGGCATTGACAACGCTGTTGATATTAGTAAAAACGAAACTATCCGTTTCTGAAGTGGGCCAATCTACAATATCACGAATTTGCTTTCCCTTAAAATGTATCGCATCCAGTAAGGCTTTATCTTGTTTACCAGTGCGGCTGCTGATCAATCCGTCTTGCCTTGCAAGGGGGATTAATAATTTTGCCCTCAGATCGGCATAATATTTTTTCATCGACCTTACATCTCCGGTGTACTGGTAATCATTCCATGCCATGAGGACACTCTGTAAAATCCACTCGGTTGGCCATGTAGGATGAGTAATCAGGTATTCATGCGATCTCCTGGCCAGGCTGAACTCATTGTCTGTAGCATAATGAGACAGTTGATTGATGAGTGCATCAGCTTCATAGGGAATACGTTCCCGGTCACCATCGACGTAGATTCCGGCAAAACTGGTGGCCAGCATCGAATGTTTGCATAAATCCCAGATTTGGTTCAGGACAGTATCAGAAGAGGTAAAAGAAGCGCCCTGTCCGTTCACGTGGTAATGAACCATGTTCCGTACGACGGCACTATCTGAAATAGGTTTGGTATAATTACTTATACCTACATATCTAAAGGGCAATACCTCGCCAATATAGGCAGGCATCTTTATAGCCGCGCCGCCGGTATTGCGTTTGTCAGGCTTGAGCCGGATAGGATAACGATGTTTTCCTGGTTGCAGCCGGAGCACATACTTTTTATAGCGGATGCTGCCCCCCGGCCGTGGATGAATCCATCCGGAACCATCGAGCGCTTCGCCGAGTTCGACGGTTAACGAGTCATCACCTGTATCGCTTTCCAATACCAATTCCAATTGACCAAAAGCATCTTTTCCAAAATCGGCAAGATAGGAATGTGTTGCAGTCTGTTTAATAGTAACAGGCAGCTGTCGTTTTTTTTCCAGCGGATAAGAGGGCGTTGCATAATCTACCATATGGGAACCGGTGACAAAAGAACTGTAGGGGGCATACGCACTTAGATCCCCCTTATTCGTAACCACCCTTACCCTCCAGTAATAAACCTGATCAGGTTTAAGCGCCGGTCCTTTGTAAAGTACGCCCGTACTCTTCGATGACAGAACCATCTTGCTGTCCCAGACATCCCCTTTATTGTTTTGAATGTTTTTCAGATTGGAGGCAACAATGATCTGGTAGCTTTTCTGAAAAATATTTGACCTGCTGTCATTTAATACCCAACTGAAAGAAGGATACCTGCTCATGATCCTGACAGCCTGATAACCGGCCGTGTCCTGTAAAAATGCTTCCAGGCTCACCTGCGCCAGGTAACCATTTTGCCATATTAGTCCCGAATGCTCCATAAGATCTGTCCTGAGTCCGGAAAGTTCTGTCTTTTCCTGGGCAGAGGCAAGCTGCGAAAAAGAACAAGCCACTATTAATAAATAAATCAGCCTGATTACCATGGTCTACATATTTAGGTTACGGTTGTGTGATTCCACCGAATTATATACAGTTACCGGTTGAACTTATTAAATGATGAGCTTCTATTTTTCCCATGTGCAGCAACACACCGGTTACAACCTGATAGATAATTGATATTAATCCTTGCAAAAAGCACCAGGGACAATGTTATTTAATAGTGTCCCTGTAAAAAAGCACTAAATTATTACCAGCCCTTATTTTGTTCCAGTTTCACATCCTTATTTGCATCGATAACGGTCTGAGGGATGGGCCACAGGTTGTAATTGAATGTAAGGGTAGCTTGCGCAGTAGGCCAATAAGCATACTTTTTAATGCGATCAACAGCAATAGTACCACCCATGCGCAAAAGCGTATTCCAACGACACTCTTCATAAATAAGCTCCCGGGCACGCTCATTAAGAATCATGTCAAAATTGTCGTCCATATCAGCCGCTGTAACTTTGTAGCTGCATTTTGCACGGTCTCTCAACAGGTTGATGTCTGCTGCAGCACCTGATTTATCACCATTTCGTTGTTTCGCTTCGGCACGCAAAAGAATCGTTTCGGAAAGACGGATAAAATAATCGTCGCGAAACAGGTTGCTCATATCCTCTCCCTCTGCCAGGCCTGTGAACTTATCGGTTGAAATTTTACACGAAACAGGAAAGCCACGGCTTCGGTTATCCATGTTGTTATACAGTACGCTCCAGGGCACAACTTTTTTATAGTAGGCCGATGTAGGAACATTTCCTTTGAATCTCCTACGAAATACAATTTCTGAGTTTCGCATGTCGTCTCCCCATTTACCTGCGTAAATGCTATCTCTGGCATACATTGTCGGAATGATTACTATAGTGCCGCGTCCGCCAACATCTTCCAGTGTTCCCGTCAGGTTGGCCGGAGAACTACCCCGAAACGCAGGGCCGTAAGCACGGGTATTCTGTAATTTAGACTTCCGATCTTCGGCTCTGTAAGCCTCATAGTCGATCTGCATGGCCCAGATGCACTCTTTATTTCCATCCTGGTAGTTTACACTGTTTTCCTGAAACAAGTCCCAATATGGATTCGTGGCTGCCTGAATAGTATCTACAGGAGATCCTGCAACGCCATTTTTATAAACATTAATAACAATCGATGATTCCGCTTTACGGCTGCCAAACCTGGAGGTCATCAAACTATAAATACCTCCATTAATTACTTTATCACCATAACTAACAGAACTGGTATACGCTGTTTTTGCTTCTGCAGTTTTGCCTTCAGCTTCTAACTGAATGCCTAAAGCCAGATAGAGTTCGCAAAGATTGTGTTGGGCAGCCCCTCTTACGATCCGTCCTCCCACAGCTGTTACTTCGGGCAAGTCATTTTCAATTGCCAAAAGCTCGTTTATAGCATATTGGTAGGTCTCTACCCGCGTTGCACGCTTAAAATCATACCGGGCAGTCGTCGAGATCTCAGTTACAATGGGCACACCCCCGAAAAGTTCACCGAGGTTGCGGTATGCAAAAGCTCTGAAAAACCTGGCCTGGGCAGTGGTATAGTTCTTCTCCGTTTGGGATGCCCAGGTTATGTTGGGTAGCCCGGCACTATAAATCGCCAGGTTGGCCTTGGCTATTATCTGATACCATGCACTAAAGGCATCATAAAAATTAGAATTATTTGCATTGATAAGACCATAATCATTAAATGTGCGGCTTCTCCCGATACTGGGAACGTCATACATGTCCGTGCCATTGCCGCGGAATATATAAGCCCAATTACTACCTCCAGGGTTTGCCCAAATATCTCTGAGCTGAGAATAAATAGCGACTACTGCCTGATCAACCTGTACTGAAGAGGAGAATGCATTATCAACCGTATAAAAGGTGCGGGGAACTGCTTCCAGGAATTTTTTATCTTTTTTGCAGCTTATTACGACCAATAAAAAAACATAAAACCAAATCTGCCTTTTAAATAAAACATCTTTCATCTCTGCTATTTTTAAGGGTTAAAAACTAACATTTGCACCTATTGTGTACGTTGTTGCAACAGGAAGCGTATTCTCTGTCACTGTAATTCCTTTTTCGGGATCGCCTCCATCCCATCTTGTAAAAGTTGCAAAGTTCTTGGCGCTACAGAATAACTTCACTGCATTTATATGAGCCTGTTTTAACCATTTTGTATCGAGTGTATATGACAGTGAAAGATCCTGAAATCTGACAAATGCCTGAGACTGGAGTCCCTTAAAGCGACTGTCTCCCGTAAAATAGACGGAAGGATAAACATTGCTCTTATTTTCCGGAGTCCAATAGGGCTTGGAAGACATGTTCGTATTAAACCGGCCGGCGCCTGTAGACATATAGGCGGCTGCATTGTTTTTAAGATAATAATTATCACCGCCAAATATGCCCGTAACCATCATATACAATTCAAAGTTTTTGTATTTCACGGTATTGCTCATACTTAACCTGAAATTGGCTTTGGTATAACCCAAAATTTTTCTGTCGGCAGCTGTCAAACCGGGAACACCATCCAGATCTTTATACATAGGAGACCCAGGCGCCGCACCCGTTAACGCTGTGTATGCCGTATCACTTTCCTGTACAATACCAATCTGCTCAAAACCGTAAATAGCTCCCAGTGATTTCCCAATAAACAGGTTGTTTGCAAGATCGTCATCCTCTTTCCCGTCACCATCTTTATCTTCACCATAAAGACGGACTAACTTATTGTTGTTTTTCGAATAGACAAGAGTCGTTGCCCAGTTCCAATCCCTGGTTTTCAGATTGACAGATCTTACAGAAACTTCCACGCCGGTATTATTTATCTGCCCTAAAGAAGCCAAAATAGTTTTAAAGCCTGTCATCACCGGAATAGTACGGGTGAATATCTGGTCTTTGGTTTTGGACAAGTAAAGATCCAGGTCGACAAACAGGCGGCCCCTAAACCAGACCGATTCCAGGCCGGTATTCCATGCTTCGGTCGTTTCCCAACCCAGTTCTGAATTACCCAATGTGCTCTGAATTAAACCGTATTGGATTCCTCCCGGCAGGTTGGAAAACTCATATCGTGCATTGGCAGCCCCGCTGTTTAAAACAGTGGACAATGTAGCATAGGGACCAAGACCCTGGTTGCCATTCTGCCCCCATGAAAGTTTAAGTTTTAAGTTGTCCAGGGATTTAAAATTTTGCAGAAATGCTTCCTGGGATATTCTCCATGCGGCGCCTAATGCAGCAAAGTTTCCCCACCTTCTGTCGGCTCCAAATACGGATGCTCCGTCGCGACGATAAGACCCTGTAAGGAAGTATTTGTTATCAAAAGAATACATCAGGCGTCCTAAATAGCCGATATTGGAGCTTTCATTGCTATTAAGGGCGACATTCTGAACCGTTGCTTTAGCAAGCCCCCACATGCCCAGAGCGGTGTTACCATTTGCCGCAAAATCAGAGCCGGTGGAGTTTACTTCTTCATACAGCCTGTAATCTCTTGTGGCAACCAATGTGGCATTGACGCTATGCTTGTTGAATGTGTTTCTGTAATTAAGGATATTATCGAATACATAACTTCTGGTTGTATTATTCTCCATGTTTCCATTTGCCTTAGATAAAAAGCCCTGAATGGTAGAGGGGTAATATCTGCTGGCCGATTCTCCTTCCTGAATATAGTAGTTCTCATAGGTAAAGCCGCCCGACTCATCCTTATCCATGTTTGAAAGCAGATTTACACGATAACTTAATCCTTTAATCCAGGGAATGCTGAGAACACCATAGGTGTTTAAACGGTAATTTCTTCGAATGTCCTTGTTCGTACGGGTTCCGTCATCAACGCCCCATAATGGATTGACCGCAGATTGGGCAAAAGGATATTTTTCCAGATTTCCCAGGCTATCGCGGTACATTACACCGTAGGGAGACATCATTTGAGCTTCCCCGACATTAGCTACATTGCCTGAGTAATCGATTTTTGAATAGCTTCCATCCACGCCAAACTCCAGCCATGATCTGATTTTCGTGTTCACCTTGCCAAAAACCGAAATACGGCTGAATTTATCACCAACAATAATCCCTTTATTATTATTATAGGAAGAAGACAGGTAGTAATTCACATTTTCGGCAGCGCCGGAAACAGCAACCTGATAGTTTTGAAACACACCCCTTTGAGTTACTTCATCCAGCCAAACCGTTTCCTTGCCTGCATTCATATTAGCCAGCTCCCCCGCCTTTAACCAGCTTGTAGTACCCTCAGGATAGTGGTTTCGGGCATTTACCACGGCGAACCATTCAGGGCCTTTCATCATCACCGGTTTATTCTGCCATTTTTGTATACCGGCAGATGTATTAAAACTTATCTCAGGTTTTCCTGACCGTCCTTTTTTAGTTGTGATAGCAATAACACCATTGGCGGACCTGGACCCGTAAGAAGCCGCAGAAACAGCATCTTTTAGAATATCGAAACTGGCAATATCATTCGGATTAATGTCACTGATATTGCCCATATAGATGACTCCATCCAATACAATAAGAGGTCTGTTGGAGCCACTGATCGATTTCTGTCCCCGCACTTCAATACTCGGTTCTCCGCCGGCACTATTGACAACGCCTACGTTTAAACCCGCTACGTTTCCTTTAAGTGATTCAAGCGCACTGAAGTTTGGAAGAAGCGCCAGCGGTGTATTTTCCAGTTTAACGGAGGCTACCGAACCTGTAATATCCTTTTGTTTTGCGGTTCCGTATCCAATAACAATAATCTGTTCACCGGTGGCAACAGATGGCTTCAATTGCACTACTATCGTTGTGCGGTTGTCTACTTTAACTTCCATAGATTCAAACCCTACATAAGAGATAACTAAAGTTGAATTCGGTTCTGCATCTATCGAAAAATTGCCGTTTACGCCGGACCTTACGCCATTCTTTTTGCCTTTTATTAAAATGGTTGCCCCTTCCAGGGGTTGCCCTTTATCATCTGTTACTTTGCCCGTAATAATCATTCCTGGAGAGAACTCTTTTGGGCTGGCATTTGCGCAAATAGCTAAAAGAAAACAAATAGTTTGACTCATAATCAAAAGCGTTTTAAGCAAACGCTTTTGCAACAACCGTTTCAACCGGCGGCAAGCAATTAATCGCATGATTTGTTTTGATTTTGATTAAAGAAAGGAATTGTATGAAGGTTATTTGTATTGTTTTACTAAGACCAAAGGCTGAGGAGCTTTTTACTTACACCATTGGGGGAAGACCGATTACTAGGCT
The DNA here is from genome assembly GCA_966095395.1 of uncultured bacterium. Lineage (GTDB taxonomy): Bacteria > Bacteroidota > Bacteroidia > Chitinophagales > Chitinophagaceae > Flavisolibacter. Next base: position 20,188 of record CBHTSW010000029.1, read on the forward strand.
TTAAATTCTACATGGATCATGGTATAAATATCAACGTGTGTTTCAATGGCTATGGCATCACCGTTTACTTTCCAGCTTAACGTTTCATTTTTATTTCCTGTAAAGGGAGATGAACCAGTTATTCTTTGTACTTTAAGCTTAGAGGGAAGGCGGTAAGCCACATGGACACCGGTAGCCCCTGCATCTCCCGCACATCCATAGCGGATTAAATGAATAAACCTGTTTTTGCCATTTCTTCGAATGGTTGATTCGACACGGCCATTCCCTTTATTTTGAATTTCTATCTGTGAACCGAGGCCAAGAAAAGAAGCAGCTTTGTCAAAGTCTGTTGTTGAAGCCTGATTTGCTTCATTATTCCCCGTCGAATATGATTTAACTGCACAGATCTTTCCTTTTCCAACCGATGCTTCCTTGTAGTTGATGTTGCCATCTGCGGATAACCATCCTTTAAGAAGAGAGTTGTTCCGTATGGTATACTCAATCCCTTTAGAAACCATTGTTCCAAAAGCACCAAGTGCAAGCAGCTTCCCTCCTTTCTCCATAAATCTCTTTAGGACAGTTGCCTCTTTATCGTCTAAAAGCTTTAACTCGGGAGCAATAATTACATCATATTTTAAAAGTGCATCTGCTGTAAGCCCTTTTTCAACAAAAAGATAGTCAAACGGAATTCCTTTTGCGGCTAATAAGGCGGACGTCCTTCGTGCACTGTTTCTGCTCCATAACATCCTGTCGGTCCTTATGATAGGGTCGCTTTGCAGAAATGTATGGTCCCTCCAGGAAAAAAGAATACCAACACGTGCATCAGAAACACTTCCTTCAAAAGCAGAACGGTTATCAAAGAGAAAATCCGTAAAACTCTTGTTGATATCACCCATTGCCTCATTTTTTACAGCCAGCATCAGCGCCGCTCCCGCCGCATAGGCTTCTGCAAGTGCTGTCTTGTATTTATAAACGGGCAAATATTGTTTCGGCCCGTTGAACTGCGAAAACAAAGGATCCTGGCTCGCTGAATCAATCATCCTGTACAAGTATAAGGAGGATTCATTTCCGGCATTTATCTGCCCCAACTCGGAGGTAGGCTGCAGCATCCCCATTAACAGCAGGTAGGCCATGCAGGGATTATCGGCGTTACAATTAAGAAGTACTTTAAAATAAGGGTTGAATTTCCGGCCCGCATCCTGCATCTTTTGCATGAAATGGTGAATCGTTTCTATTCTCCATGAAAAGAAAGTTCTGTCAACCGTGTTCTTTAGGTGAAGGGCGGCTTTGGGGAAACTTTTCGTTTTCCCAAAAACTTTTTCTGAATAGCTTTCCCATCCCTTTTTGCAGTGATCGCAACCACAAAGAACGCCTTCTCTTACTACGTATGGAAACAGATCGAGGAATATTCCATCAAAGCCTGCTTCCGCATGAGCCTTAGCGATCGTTGTTTCAATTTCCTGCCAATGCGGATTCATCAGGCAGGACATGTGGTTCCCTTTTTGATACGTATCGAATTCAATTGGTTTACCACTAAGACTACGTCCATACAAAAGTTCAGGATCGATGCCTACACTCTTCATTACCTCAGGATTGAACTGCATGGAATCAGTAGTCCCTACCACCTGGATACCGGCATTATGTGCGCTTTTAAGACCCGGCTTGGCCAGTTCCATCACTTTCTCAATCATTCCTGGGGGAATCACCCAGCTTGTTCCTACAAAACTATTCTGAGCATCCAAAGGCCGGTACGATGCGGAAACCCAATTGGCTTTTACATCATGCAGTTTTGCCGTATCCCAATAAGCGAGCTGGCCATCTTCAGTGGTGGAAAGCATCCGCCACCAAACGGAAGGAATCATCAAACCCTTTTGCTTATTGCCCTTAGGAATGTCAGTGCTCCCGGAGGCCAAAAAACTGTAGATGGGATTGGTTTTTGCCATAGCGAATGCCACAAGCAGTACTCCCTTTTCCGATTTGCGAAGAAAGCTCCGGCGATCCATTTCTTTTGAAAAAAAAGCCTGTTCTTTTTTGTTCATGTAATTTTTTTAAAGTCAACTGCGGATCAACATTGAGGCTAATGCTACAGCTAACCGAATTACCAAAAAATACTGTCGTTAAAGATCAGCCGGCACGGCTGTTTTGCCCGATTCCTTATACAACTGCGCGGTTCTTGATTTTTTATCGGGCAAGGGTTTTCTTTTTTTGATTAACGGATACTGATACCAGTACGCAACTGCACAGACATCATCAGACCGTAGGTAAAACACCTGGTTAGAATCGCGCCTGGGATGTTCCATATGCCGGAAAATAAGGCTATCACCATACTTTTTCAGGGCATCCTCTTTTTGGGTGATGCCCATTTGCTGGAGTGTAACTTTTATCTTTTTCTGGAAATAGACGGGATCATCCAGGTGGAATCTGTACAAGGAAAGATAATCCGGTTCCACCAGAGGCGCTCCCTGTGCCAGCGTTGAATGCGTCTTTAAACCCCAGGCCGCTCCGATATAATCTTCCATGCCGGTTCCGCAAATGGTTGGATAGTTCGTATCCTCATCGATAAACATTTTGACTTCGCCTTCTCCGCACCATCCACTTGTCAAAGGCCTTACTCCAATCACACAACCAATGTAGACTCCTCTTGCTCCATCCGTTTCTAAAATCGTAAAGTCTTTTCCCAATTTTGTAGGGTTTTCTCTGTTAAAACTCGCATGGAAACGGCCATCGTTCCTGGAGATCTTATCGCCTAATGTAAAATCGACCTGGTAAAAGAACCAATCCAGATCACTATCGGATTCATTCGTAATAGTTATTAAAGCATTCTCTTTAAAAGGCATTTGGAAATAACAATTATAACCCAGTTGGGGCTGCACCGTGATCATTCTGGACATCATCACCGTCTTTGCTCCGTGGGCAATGCCAAAAAAATCAGATAAAGGAACTTCCACACTTGGAACTTTGCTATTTTCCCAATACATCCTGATGATAATATTTCTTATTTCAAAAGAACGGTTAGGCTTTACAGTACACCAGATATGACGGATCATCCCAGGCCCTTCCTTATCCAGAAGGATAGCAGTGGCTCCTGCTTTAAGGTCCTTTATAGCCGGGCTGCCTTTAAGCCCGCCTTTTTCCATTCCTCCCGCGCCTTTCTCTGCACGCAGGTTTTCAGAAGAAGCAGCCCTGCTTTCTAATGTGCTTAGGTTAAAGATTTCATGACTTGATTTCTTTACCACGCAGCCATATATTGCTACAAAAAGTGCTGGTAAAAGAATGTTTTTTAATCTCATGATCAATGGTCCTCCAGCTCAAATCATTAATAACCCGGATTCTGTTGTAATTCCGGTGCCTTATTAACTTCCGATTGTAACAAAGGATACAAGTAATTTTTGTGTTCAAAAATGCGATTTTCCACTACAAAGGGCTCATAGGTGAGCACTGAACCATCTTTTGTAATCTTCATCCCTCTGACAGGACCATTAAAAAACGTTTCTCCCATTTTCCATCTTCTTACATCAAAAAACCGATGTTCTTCAAAACACAGTTCCACACGACGTTCATTACGGATACGCTCACGCATTTCACTCTGCGATAGCCCGGCAGGCAAAGCAGGCATACCTGCCCTTACTCTTACCTGTTTCACGGCATCCTCCACTTCCGGGGAATTGCCGTTGGCTTCATTCAAAGCTTCTGCATAGTTTAATAGTATTTCTGCATATCGGAAAATAACCCAGGGCCTACGGACAGATGCCGGTCCGGTAACATTAAAACTGGCACCCTCACTTAAAAACTTACGCATGTAATATCCTGTTTTGGTAGAATTCACATTTATGGTCAGGTTGTCTTTTCCACCTTCAAACGTTTCTACGGCCCTGCTGAGCGCACCTGTTTTAAAAGTAGCTCCATTATAAACAATGAACCTATTTAACCGGGGGTCTCTGCCCGTATAGGGACTCGAAGGGTTGTAACCGGAAGTCGGGTCGGTAATTAGTTTACCATTGCTCATTTCAAATGCATCCACCAGGTTCTGCGTGGGATTTGTTCTGCCCAATCCACCTGTAAATCCAATAGGAGCATTATTACTTTCGATACTGTTTGTATTCGCAGCTACTGTAGCAAAAATTACCTCCTTATTGTATTGGGTAGCCCCGTTGGAAAAATCCCAAAGTTTCCCATAATCAGTATTGGATAATAGTCCATGTTTATTCATGTCTATTACCGCTTTAGCAGCATCCGCCGCTGCCTTCCATTTAGCAGCTTCGTTTGAAGAATTGTATAAAGGGCTGGCAGCATATAATAATACTCTTGATTTCAGCGCAAGGGCTGCGGCCTGTGTTGCCCTTCCTTTGTTGGCATTATCCCAGTCCCTGGACCAAATAATTTCTATAAGATTCGCAGCAGAATCGCAATCATCACTAATCTGTTTTACCACTTCTTCAATGGTATTCCTCGGCAGGTTTAGGTTTTCTTCCGGTTTAAAGGAACGTGTTGCCAATACAATTTTTCCATACCGCCTAAATAATTCAAAATGAAAAAACGCCCTCAGGAAAAATGCCTCACCTCGTAACCGGGGTATATCAGTAGCAGGAAATATAAAGCTGCCCGGCGCTTTTTCCAGGAAGATGTTCGTCGCACGAATGTCGCCGTACAAAGTACTGTAGCGGTCATCAAATGTGCGTAAAGGCCCCCAGGTCCCATTGTTCATAATATTTACCGAATTACTTAGGTTTGAACAAACGGCTTCATCGCAGGCCATGGATAGCATGGCACCACTACTAAGATCATAACGCGCCTGGAGTCCGCTATAGCAGGAATTGAGAAATCCTCTGGCAAGGCGGTCGGAGCTCCAGACATCATCTTCTGAAACAGGACCTTCGTTAAAATCAAAGCTGAGAAAATCTTTCTTGCATCCTGTAAACAGGAGAATCAACAGGCAAAATGCAGGAAGTATTTGTTTGCTCTTTTTCATAATATCATTTTGTGTAACCATAATTCACGACCTTAAAATTGAACATTCAAGCCCAGTGTATAGGCCTTAAGTGACGGATAGGAGGAGCCAAATCCTGCATAAGGCATTTCAGGATCAATATCAATATCTAGCTTAGAGAAGGTTAATAAATTATACCCTCCGATGTAAAAACGCACTCTTTGCAGGTTCAGTCTGTCTATCATATGTTGTGGCAGGGAAAATCCAACTTCAATGGTTTTTAACTTAAGATAATCTCCTGAGCGTAACCAAAAATCCGACTGGGCATCATTGTTTCCCCGGTCAGAAACGGCCAGCCGTGGCCATTTTGCCGTTGACGCCGTCTGGGCAGTCCAACGGTCGAGGCTAAATTGATTAAGGTTATCAGGACCCGAATTAACCAACGTTTTTATTTGTATTGTCCGGCCATGAACGCCTTGCCATTGGGAGTTTATATCAAAGCCCTTATAAGAAAGTGAATACCCGAAACCATAATACATATCAGGGATATCCGTATAATTCGTATGAACGGCATCAAAACTTGAAATAATACCATCGGGCACCCCATCGGGTCCACTAATGTCCTTATACTTTATGTCCCCAGGGTATACATTTCCAGCCAGGAGCTGTACAGGGCTATTATTAATTTGGTCAACACTCTGAAATAAACCATCAGAAATATAAAAACGCTTTGTATCAGCTATATCAACATTACCGGTATTCAATCCTATTGCCGATTGCGTTTTAAGGGTGCCAGGGTCTTCATTTCTGGAAATCACTTTGTTTTTTGCGTAGGTGTAATTGCTGTTTACGGATAAAGACACCGCTCCAAGTTGTTTGTCATAGGTAAGGTTTATCTCTCCTCCTTTGCTGGTAACCACCCCTTCATTAACAGCCTGCACGCTAATGCCCAGGATGCCAGGTATGCTGGCGCTGGTTAAAATATTACTCCTCCTGTCATTAAAATAATCAACCGATACAACCAGGCTCCGGCTAAATAACTGCACATCTGTACCAAAATTGAACCGGTTTAATTCCTCCCAGGTAATATCAGGATTTGCCGGTGAAGATTCAATGGCGCCCACCGAATTGGCAAATGTAGTTCCAAAGCCATAGCCTGTAGCCCTGTTATATAAAGCTCTAAAAGGAAGACGGTTCCCACCTATTTCGTTGTTACCGATTTGGCCATAAGAAGCTCTCAGTTTAAAAAAATTCAAAACACCGGAAGCCTTCATTAGTTGTTCATCATATACTATCCATCCGGCAGATACAGCCGGAAAAAATCCATAGCGATTGGCTGGGGCAAAATCTTCTGAACCTGCATAACTGCCAACCAGTCCTAAAAAATACCGGTCATTAAATCCATAATCAACACGGGCGGAAATTTGCTGCCCCCTATAATCCAGACGATTTACCCAGTTACTAATTGATCTTTGAAACCGCAACGATGCATTTACTGTATGTTTCTGGTTAAAGGACCTGTCATAATCAAAACCCGCCCACAATTCATTCCGACGAACGTTCGCACTAAAGGTTGCGTTGCTGTAGGCTAAGGGTGTTGCAGTTCTGAACTTAACAGGAGCCGCTGTAAGATCGTAGACTTCATAGTTCTTGGTAAGGCCGGATGTATATACACCGGAAACATCATAAGAAAAAAGCAAGTTCGCCGACAATCCCTTTGCCAAAAAATCAAGCTTGTGTTTTGCTGTTATAGTTGCTGATAGCACACGGGTGAGGTCACTTTGATACCCCCTGGATTGTACCCAGCCCAACGGGTTATTCTGGTAAATGGATGTGCCCCCATAACTGCCGTCCTCATTAAGAATAGGAAAGGCATTGGGAGGGAGATTATAAATATTATTTAATAGTTCATTTGCTCCTCCTACCGGCCCCTTTCTATTTTCTGAGCGGCCATTTGTATTTAAGCCTACGACAAAATTTTTGTTTACATCATAATCCAGGTTGGCTGCAAAATTTAAACGGCTGTACTTAACGTTTGAATTAAAATCATCTGTCTTGGTTTGCTTAAACAACCCCACCTGATCATAATAACTGATTGTGGTAAAATACCGCAGGGAATTATTTCCACCACTTGCCGTCAAACCATAACGTTGAACAGGCGATTGCGTTCCTATGAAACTCTTTAGATAATTATTATCCGGGAACTTATAAGGGTCCGTGCCCTGTTTGTAATTATCTAAAGCAATTTGGTCATAAATAACAGGCTGCCCTATATTGGTAAGAGCTTCGTTATATAAAGAAGCGTATTGATAAGAATTCAACGGCCTGATGAATTTCATTGGCTGCTGAAATCCCATTTGAGTATTGAAACTAATGGCTGCTTTTTGATTACTGCCTCTTTTAGTAGTGATCAGCACAACACCGTTTGCGGCATTGAGGCCATACCAGGCTAATGCAGCAGCATCCTTCAAAACTGTTATACTTTCAATCTGGCTGATATCCATATCATCAAAATCCCTCAAGACCCCATCAACCAGTACCCGCGGGCGGTTGCCATCATTGTACGTAGAGCGGCCGCGAATCTGTAAAGTTGTATTCTCATAACCGGGCATGTTGCCGGTTTGTTGTACATACAACCCTGCTAATCTCCCCGCAAGGCTGTTTGTAATGTTACTCAGTGGTAATTGAGGCAAATCGTCAGCCTTTATGGAGGAGACGGCATAGGTAAGGGTTCTCTTTTTCCGGATGCCAAACGGAATCTGCACCTCATCTTCTTCGCCGCCGTCAATTTTAGAAAATTCTATTACAATAGTCGCCCCGTTAATATCCCTGGCCTTTCTCTGAATTGTTTTAAATCGCTTCTTACTAAAAACCAGTATATCTACAGGCAAGCAACTAATAACGAAACTCCCATCGGTTTTGGTAGTGGTTCTTTTGTTTTGTTCCTGTACTTCAACCGTTACACCGGCTAGAGGAAGCCGATTTGTATCGGTCACCAGTCCCTGGATAATAATGGCGGGTTCATTTTGTGCCAGGGTATTTGTAGTAACCAATCCAGCCAAAATGGTGAAAAGCGCAAAATATCTTATAAATAGCATTGATGATTGATTTTAAGTTTATAAGTGTACCTTATTAATTTACTCACCATCCAGGATTTTGTACCAGGGCACCCGGGCTTTTTAATATTTCGTTGCGCGGAATAGGATACAGATGCATATAATCCTCAAATACTTTTTGAAAGTTGGGCGCCAGCTCCACTACATTATAAGTAAATACAGTCCCGGATTTGGTAATACGCATTCCTTTCATGGGTTGGGTTACCAGTTCTACACCCTGTCTCCAACGTAATATATCCCACCACCTCATTTCTTCGAAGGCAAACTCAACGGCTCTTTCATTCCTGATCCTCGCACGCATTTGCGCTTTGTCAAGACCTACAGGCAGGTCTGGCATTCCGGCACGTGTACGAACCAGCTTAACAGCATCATATACTTCCTGTACTGGCCCGTCTGATTCGTTAAGTGCTTCGGCGTAATTGAGCAGAATCTCTGCATACCTGAAATAAATAAAATTTAACTGGGCAGTATTTCCGCTTCCAGCCTTAAGGACCTCGGGCCATAGCCTTTTAACATAGTATCCCGTTCTTGTGTAAAAAGGAGAGGTCTGCACCATATCCTTTCCTCCCACATAAGTTTCTACTTTTCTGCCCTGCCACATCTGGTCATTATAAATAACATTCGTGTAGAAACGAGGATCGCGATTTACATAAGGTTTTTGTGGGTCATACCCTGATGCAGGATCAGTGATAAGTTTGCCATTATTCATCTCATACAGATCAACATGATTTTGCGTGACAGAAATCAGGCTCCTCTGCCCGCCATAACTGGGTGGACAAATAAAATCATTTATAAAACCTAGTCCTGTAGCAGCAGTGGGCCCCTTTATAGGAATAAGAATATATTCATTTGAGCTTGGCTGTGTCAATACATTGGCATAATCTGGTTCAAGGGAGTATTTATTAAGGCTAATAACAGCTTTGGCTGCGTCTGCTGCCTTCTTCCACTTTGAAGCCTCGGATGATGGGTTATGCAAAGGACTGGCAGCATGCAGTAGAGAACGGGCCTTGAGTGCCATTGCGGCTCCGGCTGTGGCCCTACCATAACTGGCGGCCGGCCAGTCAGCCGGCAATAGAACGATAGCCTGATCAAGGTCTTTGATGATAAATTCCAGCGTCTCCTGGTAGGTACTCCTTTTCAGGTCAGTGCCTGATTCCTCAACAGTTTGGGCTTTATCAAGTAACACAACCCCACCAAAACGTTTCATTAATTCGAAATAAAAGAAAGCCCGCAGGAAAAGCTGTTCACCTCTGATGTAATTAGCATTGTAATCAGCGGTCCAGGGAACGCGGTCAATGTTCTCCAGCATGATATTGGTGTTCCTGATGCCCTCGTACATACTACTATATACATTCACCACATCCACCGCATTAAACAGTAAAAATTGTCCCGTATTCATAACAGAAATGGGGCCCTCTCCATCATTCGAAATAGCTTCATCTGAAAATTGCCCTGTAGTTCCTCTATGAGCTGCCAGTCGGCTATATTCTTTAATAAGAAAGCTATAACTGTTATTACCGAATCCGGCAGCGGTACGCGGATCTCCGAACAATTTATCTTTATCAATAGGAACACCTGTATCTCTTTGCAGAAAGTCTTTCTTACAAGACGCAGACAATACCAGCAATAAAAGAATAAATAAATATTGTTTTCCTTTCATACTTAATTTTTAAAGAATTAAAACTGCGCTTGTAAACCGAAATTCAGAACCTTGGTAGTTGGGTATGCTGTTTGGGGGCGTGCAAAGCCTGTTGATCTCATAAAATTTTCCGGATCAACACCATAGAAATTAGTCCAGGTTTTCCAATTTTGACCATTGAGATAAATACTCAAACTCTGAAGGTTTAATTTAGAAATCAAACTTTTAGGAAAATTGTACCGGATCTCCACATTGCGCAATTTTATATAACTGGCATCCTGAAGTAAAAAATCATTTACTTTTTCATTGGGGTTGCCTCCGGGGCTACCACCCGGGCGAATGACCGGCCAGGTTGGGTTTGGGTTGGTAGGCGTCCACCGGCCCAGCATTGGTTCATAGTACTGTTTTTGGGTATCACTATGATAAATGAGCGTCGAACTAACGTGATCAACCCCCTGGAGTAAGGCACTTATGCTCAGACCTCTATATCCCAATGAAATATTTACACCACCTACGTATTCAGGTATCTCAGAATAGCCAATGGCCGTTTGATCAAGATTATTTATAATACCGTCACCGTTTAAATCCGCATATTTGAAATCTCCTGGAATGGAGGCATTTGTGGTGACTTTATTCTCTGGGCTACCTGCAATATCGGCTGCATCTTTATAAAAGCCCAGTACCTTATACCCTGTAATATAACCGATGGGGCGGCCTACACTTTTTCTATAGGCATCTTCCTTTGCAGCTTCATCCGCTACCCTTATCTCGTTTCTGTTATAGCTTAATTGAGCATTTAAAGAATAGGTGAAGTTCCCCAACCTGTTTTGATGAGTAAGTTCCACTTCATATCCGCGGTTATAGTTCTCCCCGTAGTTTACATTTGGCAGGTCTTCTCCATAAGTGGCAAAACCTGTATTATTGCGCGGCAACAAGATGTCATAACGCTTATCATCATAAATATCTGCAATAAAACTCAGCTTATTTTTAAAGAAAGCTACTTCAATACCAACGTTACGCTTTAAGGATTTCTCCCAGGTAATGAATTCGTTGCCTATTTGCGAATGTACGTACCTGGGCACGCCAACCATCGAATTTGGATAACCGAAATTTAATGAAGTTGTACTGGAATACGCATCGAGGTACAAAAACCTCCCAGTGCCTGCGCCGGCGATTCCTGTTAAACCAATTGAGCCTCGAACTTTAAGCTTATGTAGCCATTTTGCATCTTTAAGAAAATCTTCGTTAGAGATGGTATAGCCAAGGGATAGCGAGGGGAAGAAACCGTAGCGGGCCTTTCTAGGATAATTTTCCGAGCCACTGTAAGCGCCGCTCGCCTGCACAAAATACTTTTGAGCGTAGTTGTACGTAAAATTATAAACCAGGCCCTGATTGGCAAACGGAGCCTGCGCTCCTTCTGCCCCACGCAAGTCCTGCGTTGCAATAAGGTTTGCGGCAACATTGTTCTTTTGAAATGACCGCACATAATTAATAAAAAACTGAAGCGACGTTTTAACATAGCCGAAGCTTTCTGAAGCGATGGGCCCAAGAGGATCCTCAAACGTTCCGGGTATTAAGGACAACTCTTTGGTCGTTCGATCTAATTTATATGAGGCAAAACCGCCCTCCTGCTTTTTTGCAGAACCAAGGTAAGCATCATACCCAAATAACCCTTTTACCGAAAGACCTTTGGTAATTTTGTCGAGTTGCTGATTAACCGTTAAAATACTTTCAATTGCGTTATTATCATAAGAAACGTATCCTTCCCTAAGCAGCATTGCATAAGGATTAAAATTATTTGGTCCAAGCGTGCGGTCCTCAATATGATTATAGGTAGCATCCAATCGGGCCATCTCAGGAGTAGTGGGATTCGTATATTCCGGGAAGAAAGGCACCCCCCAGGCGGGAATAGCCATGATCCGGCTAACCAATCCTTCCAATCCTGTTGTATACCTGGTTCTCAGGTCAGCACCCGATGAATTTCCCTGCAAAGAATGCCTGTTCTCTAACCGCCCGGCCATGCGTATCCCAACGGTTGTCGTTTTGGTTAAATTAAGATCAAGGTTGGAACGAAAATTATAGCGCTCAAAAGTAGGGGTGGTTTTGTAGCCGGAAGGACTCTTAAAATCGCGGAACATACCATCTTCGAATGTATATCCGAAAGAAGTGAAATACTTGGCAATTTTTGAACCGCCTGAAATACTGATATTCTGTTGCGTCTGCATCCAATGTGGCCTTGTGAGTGCTTTATACCAGTCAACATCGGGATATAACAAAGGATCGCCGGTGCCCTCTTTCATTATTTGCAGTTCATCATCGCTAAATAATCTTGATGCAGACTGACCCACATTGATCTGTCCTTCTGTATGCAGCATGGCGCTTTCATACGCCCGCAAAATACCAGGTAAGGCGGTAGGAGAAACAATCCCCGCATTGCTGCTAATTGAAACCCTTGCCTTTCCCTCTTTTCCTGATTTTGTAGTAATAACAAATACACCATTAGCGCCCTTTATTCCATAAATAGCGGTGGATGCTGCATCTTTTAATACAGTAATTTCTTCAATCTCATTAGGATCAATATCACCAAACGATTGTCTTTCCACTCCATCCACAATGATAAGTGCCGCAGAATTTTCAGAAACCCTGCCCCGGATATACAGGTTGGACTCATTATTACCCGGGCGGCCACTTTCCTGTTTTGCAACCAGCCCCGGAATCTTTCCCATTAAAGAATTGGTAACATTCGTTACAGGTGATTTTAGAATCTCTTTGCCGGAAATAGAGCTGATGGCGGCTGTAACTTCAGATTTTTTCTGAGTAGTATATCCTATAACAACTACATCGTTTAAAGAACTTGAAGAAAGATGGAGCACAACGTTAATCACAGGGTTATCGCCCACTATTATTTCACGGGTTTCGTAACCAACCATTGTGAAGACTAAGGTAGCACCCCTGTTTACTGCAATTGCATACTTGCCATCCACTCCTGTCTGGGTTCCCTTTTGAGATGGCTTAATCAGAATGGTGACGCCGGACAACGGTCTCCCATCTTCGGTTGAAGTAACCAATCCTGTAACATTCTTCTGTTGCGAAAAGCCAACCACCGAAAGAATAATGAACAACAATGAAAGGCAGGATCGCTTTATTAAGCAAAGGATAAGCAAGTAGTTAGTATTCATTATTCTACATTTAACAATTAAGTGGCTCGTTCTTTAAATACCCGTAATTGAAAGGCAAAAAGACCTGATTGCGAAAAATTGCAATGAATTTTGGATAAGAACACTTGTTCATAAAACAAGGTGTTCTTATCCGTAAAGGAAATATAGGGTCTGATTGAAAGAATATAGACTTAAACCAGTCCGAAAATAGGCTTGTTTGTTTTCCACTTTCCTCTTGTAAAATCCGGAAATTCTATGGGCATGCTGCCTTTTGCAACCGATTCCTGCGACAACTCAACGATGGCACTCCACGTTGCGCAATCATATACATCTATAGGAGTTTGCCTTTTGTCCCGGATAGCGTCAGCAAATTCCCGAATAACATAATAATCACCACCTCCGTGACCAGTCTTCATTGCGGCCTTGCTATCTTTTTGCCATAAAGGATGTTCAAATTCTTCCCTGTATTTATCAAATGGCTCCCATATATGTTTTCCTGAAGGCGCCCTGTCTTCCAAATAAACTGCTTTTCTGTCGTACTCCCATATCCCCTTGGTTCCCTGTACAAGGTATTTTCCTGAGGAAGGTCGTGGCGATTGCGTATCGTAATTAATGGTTATTACTTCACCGTTATGGCATTTAATGTGGGATGTGTTTACGTCACCAATTTTAAAAGGTAAATTTGCATTTTCATGATCCTTACCAAACTTTTCCTTCAAGTACTTATTTAATCCAAGCGATTTCGTACTCATGGATGTTATATACTCGAATTTATTTCCCCGATTTATATCAAGGTACCCTGCAATAGGTCCGATGGAGTGAGTTGGATAATTGTTTCCATCATGATTAAGTGCGTACTCCCCGCGAAAAAGAAGTTCCCCCTTGGGTCCGAACTTTACATTCCTGGTATCATGTTGATAAGCACACTCACAATAGGTCAATTCCCCGAAAACACCTTTCCTGACCATGTTCAGTATGGCCATCCTGTCCCTATCATAACTATAGTTTTCAAGCAACATGCAGGGCACACCTGTTTTTTCATAAGCATCTACCAGCTCCCAGCATTCGGAAACCTTAAGAGTTCCGGGGACTTCGGTTCCTGCATATTTTCCGGCATTCATAGAAGCAATTGAGATGGGTGTATGCCATTCCCACGACGTGGCTATGATAATACCATCCAGATCGTCCCGTACTACCAGCCTTCTGAAATCTTCTTCTCCCCTGGAAAAACCAGCCGGTGTTTTCCGTCCTGAATCCTTTACCATTTTCTGAGCCCGTTTCACACGATCCTCAATGATATCGCAAACGGCAGGTACTTCTATGTAATCAATAGACAAGGCAACTTTTAAAAGATCAGTGCCACGAGCACCTACGCCTACAAATCCCAACCTAACTTTTTTGTCTTTTTTGGCAAATACATTTATTGTGCTGCCAAACATTAACGGAGCCATTGCAAGGGATCCATTCTTAACAAAATCTCTTCGATTCATACTTAGTCTTTTTAATCTGTTTGAATATTTATAAATGTGACTTTAGCTGTAAGCACGTTGGTTAATCGTTCAGTCAAAACATGTCTATAAATCTAATAGAATACCAAGCCGTCCAGACAACAATTCCGGTGCTTAAGTAGGTCATCTTTAAAAGCTTTATTGAATAAGGTTATTTCGGGCCTGATATTTTTATGTCAAAATTGTATACATATATCTCCCACCTCTCAGCGAACGCAATCGTTTTTCCAAGTTATGTGATTATCTAAAGGGTCTTTTTTCTCAATCAATCTAACGGTTAGTATTAACCGGCTTTTCAACTTCAATAAACCCTATATTCACATCTTCTTAAACAAATATAAATCCTCTATCAAGAATAAAAAATACTATAATCTGGCTAATGTTTATACTTTTTTAACATCATGAAGCTATCCTAACCAAATAACCATTTTTCTTCATTGAATCATCCATACGCTCCGCAACTCATACGATAAATCGATTTGATCGGCCTGGAAGAAAGCACCGGCATAAGGGACAATGCAGATTTTTAAAAGCCCGCATTCACAATGTTGTTAATTGGCAGAATCAGAATGGCACAGTGCATCGTAAAGCACTTCTGCGGGATGCAAGGCACGCCGGCTGGTACCGTCTTTTATCTGATGCCTGCATGAAGTTCCTGAAGAAACGAGCAACACGTCTTCAGGTAATTTTTTGACAGCCGGAAACAACACCTGTGCACCGATCTGTTGGGAAATTTGATAATGCTCCTTTTCATAACCAAAGGAACCGGCCATTCCGCAACACCCAGAAGGAATCAGGGATGTAATATAGTTTGCAGGAAGTGAAAGCATCGTTTCAATATGCGCCTGGGAGGACAGGGATTTTTGGTAACAATGCCCATGAATGACTACTGTCCTAGATTCCGTTGTGAAATTCTCAAGTCCGATATTACCCAACTTCGCTTCCTGGGATATGAACTCTTCTATCGTGACGGTATGTTTTGAAAGGGCAATGGCTTTTGCCCTATTTGATTCATCGGCAAGATCAAGGTATTCGTCCCGGAGTGTGAGAATAGCCGAAGGTTCAATGCCAATCAATGGGCTGGATGATGAAACAAGCTCCGCCAGCAACAGGATATTCTGATTTGCAATTTCTTTTGCTTTTTTGACCAGCCCTTTTGAAAGATAGGTGCGGCCGCTTTCCAGGTGCTCAGGAATTTGCACATCGAAGTTCAACGCTTCAAGCAAAAGAATAGTCTTTTTGCCAATCTCGACGTCGTTATAATTGGTAAATTCATCGCAAAATAAAAAGACTTTTCGCAGTTTTAAGCCTCCCTTCTTTCTTTTTCTGAGCCAGCTTCGAAGTGTGGTACTGCTGACAAGCGGCATCGTTCTGTCGGGATGAAAACCCAGCAGCCTATTTACAGTTCTGCGCAAAATTTTATTTTGAAAAACAAAATTACAGGCCCATGAAAACCGCGAAGCATATTTCATTTGTTTACTGAAACCGGCAATTAATTTTGTTCTGAAAGGAATACCGTGGTGGTCGTAATACTGCTGCAAAAATTCAGCTTTCATTTTGGTTACATCTACTCCGGAAGGACATTCTGTTTTGCATCCTTTACAACTCAGGCAAAGATCCATCACCTCCTTGATCTCGCTATGGTTAAATGGCTGTTGATCCTGTTCGTTACTTAAAAACTGGCGCAGAACGTTTGCTCTCGCCCGTGTAGTATCTTTTTCCTGCCTTGTAGCCATGTAACTCGGACACATGACGCCTCCTGAGAGGGCGCTTTTCCGGCAATCTCCGGATCCTGAACACTTTTCAGCCAGGCGAAGTATGCCATCTGCTGCCGAGAAATCGAAATGGGTCTTTACAGAAGGCTTTCGCTCGCCTGAATGGACCCTCAAATTAGATTCCATACGCGGCGCATCAATTATCTTGCCTGCATTGAAAATATTTTTAGGGTCAAAACAATCCTTTACTTTTTTAAAAAGTTCATACGTTTCATCACCAACAACAGCAGGAATAAATTCACCGCGTAATCTGCCATCGCCATGTTCACCTGACAGTGATCCGTTGTATTTTTTTACCAGCTGCACGGTATCAGAAAGGATTTCTCTGAAAGTCGTCAGCCCTTCTTTTGTCTTCAAATTGATCATTGGCTCCACATGCAACTCGCCAGCCCCCGCATGGGCATAATAAGAAGCGTTCACTTTATGCCGCTTCAATAATTGCTGAAGGTCCTGGATATAAGCAGGTAATTCATCCGGCGCTACAGCACAATCCTCAATAAGATTAACAGGCTGAGTATCTCCTTTAAGATTCCGCAGAAGGCCTAACCCCGCTTTTCTTACCTCCCAGGCAAATTTTGTCTGTTCATTATATAAAACCGGCCATGAATAACCATAGCCTTCCTGCTGTAAACTAACAATGAGCTCCGTAGCCTTGGCGGTAGCAAGAGATGCTGTTTGCTCCATAAATTCAACCATGAGAATTGCGGCAGGATCCCCATCTATAAAAAATCTGTTTTTATGATATTCAGGATGATTGATAGTAAAATCCAGAATATATTTATCCACCAGTTCAGAGGCCATGGGACAATGTTTAAGCGCTGTGATATTGGCTCTCAGCGCCTCATCAACAGAATGACAATGAATGCAAACTACGGCTACTTCCCTGGGTGGCAGGACCATAAGAGACAACTTAACTTCCGTTATAATGGCCAATGTGCCTTCGGAACCGGCAATGAGCTTGCAAAGATTGAAAGCCTCTCCCTTATCGGTAAAGGGGTGCATGGCCATCAGGCTATCAAGCGCATACCCTGAATTTCTGCGAACAACCGAAGCCTTGGGGAAATTGTTCTGAATTAATTGCTGGTTGTTTTGATCTGACAGCAATTCGAAAACCTTATTATATACTTTGAATTTAAAATCTTTTGGTGTGGCAGTATATTTAAGTTCCTCCTCCCCGAAAATAACTTCAGAACCATCACTTAAAATAGCTGTTACTTCTAACAGATGGTCCCGTACAGCTCCCCAGGCAATACTATGCAGCCCACAGGAATTATTGCCTATCATTCCGCCAATCATGGCCCTGTTCGCAGTCGATGTTTCAGGTCCAAACATTAATCCATAACCGCTTAAATGATGATTAAGATCATCCCTGATAACGCCTGGCTGAAGTTTAACCCATTTTTCTTTGACATTAACTTCCGTAATTTGGTTAAAATGTATAGACGTATCCACGACGATCCCATTACCTACAACTTGTCCTGCAAGGGACGTTCCTGCCGCCCTTGGAATTAATGTAACACCATGAGATGTGGCAAAGTGAATAAGTATTTTAATATCATCAGTATTCCTGGGGATAGCAACGGCAAGAGGCTTCTGCTGATAAACGGAAGCATCTGTTGAATAAGCCAGCAGATAGGCTTGATGCGTTGAAGAGCTATCATAGTAAAGATCGCCCGTAAAAGATTGCCGAAGGTTTTGAAAATGCTTTTCCATCAGTTTTTAAGATCATTTACTGGTTCGGAAAAATCATCGTTAATTGAACCCAAAATACGCCTGCTCGAATTTCGTAACCTCCCGTTATTGACTGGGAAGAATCGTTTTTTGCAACAGTTCAACTCCGGGTTTCTGACCGGCTAATTGACCACCATCCGCAACGATTGTTTGACCTACTATAAAACTACTTTCATGACTGGCAAGAAATAAAAATATAGAGGCAATTTCTTCAACACGACCGGGCCGGTTAAGTGGAATGTATTTTTTTACGAAATCATCCGTAAACTCCGGTGAGTCAATTTCCATTGACAACGGTGTTTGAATATAACCTGGACATACTGCATTTACCCTGATACCGAAGCCCGCCAGTTCCAGAGCCATCGTTTTCGTTAACATGATAACCCCACCTTTTGAAGCATTGTAATGCGCATACCCGAATTCCCCATCCAGTCCATTTTTACTTCCCATATTTACGACTGCCCCGCTCCTGCGAAGCACCATTTTACGGCAGACTGCCTGACTGATATGGAACATACCAGTAAGATTTATGTCCAAAATTCTTTTCCATTCTGTTTCAGTGATATTAAGAAAAGGTGTTTCTGAGGCTATTCCTGCATTATTAATCAGTATATCTACCGCGAGCCTGTTTTCAATTTTCTCAACAGCCTCTTCGACCTCGCTGCGTTTGGATACATCTACAGTATAGCCGTAAACCTTGAACCCAAGATTCTCAAACTCATAAACGGTTTTTTGTAAATTTTCAGCATTATTGTCAACTAAAGAGAGAACTGCACCCTCGAGACCAAACTGCCTGGCAATCTCATAACCTATTCCTCTGGCAGCACCTGTGATCAATACATGTTTTTCATTGAAGCGAGTTTTATTTTGCATAGTTGGCTTTTTAAGAAGCGCTAATTTTTAACATGATCAAGCCATTGTATTAGTAGTATAGCCAAGTTTCTCAATTTCAACTTTAACCTCATCACCAGGCCTTAACCACTTTTTTTCGGGAAGACCCATGATGACTCCTGCGGGAGTTCCCGATAAAATAAGATCGCCAGGTTCAAGAGTCATATACAGGGACAAAAATTCAATAATTGCTGCAACAGAAAAGATCATGTCTGCAGTATTTGAATCCTGTCTTAATTCTCCATTTAAACTACACCGAAGTTGCAAATTTTGGGGATCACCTACTTCATCTGCCGTAACCAGATATTTGCCAAGAGGTAAAAACTGGTCAAGACTTTTACCCAACAACCATTGAGACGTTTTGAACTGAAGATCCCGACAGGAAAGATCATTGGCTACACAGTAACCAAAAACATGATTCAGTGCTTCCTTTTTTGAAACATTTTTACATTTGCGTCCAATGACAATACCAAGTTCCACCTCATAATCAAACTGTTCCCCTTCTGCGCCAAGCACTATATCAGATCCATAATCAGTAAGCGTATTGTTGTATTTGGTAAAGACAATTGGAATGGTTGGAATGGCCATACCGCTTTCCTCGGCATGTTTCCGGTAGTTTAAACCGATGCAAATGATTTTGGAAGGACGGGGTATACACGGTCCGATAACGAGTGTTTCTTCGGCAACTAAACGCTGCGATTTTTGAGCAGCTTTTTCTGCTATTTTCTTAAGCCCTGCCATATCGTCAAGGGCCAGTGGTTGATCATCATATTCCCTGCCCGTGGCTTCATTGAAATAGTGCCGCAGATCGATAACCCCTTCATTAGTAGCAATGGCCGGCCACAGTTTATTCTCATGTCTAAAATAAAGTAATTTCATTTCTTGGATACGCTGTCAATATAGTGATTTAATAGGTGGCCCGACCACCAGTAAGATCAAAAGTAAAACCGGTTGTAAAACTATTTTCTTTTGATACAATATAGGCGGCAACATTTGCGGCTTCTTCAAGGGTTCCGCATCTTTTCATAGGTATTTTGTCTGTCATATATTTGACCTGGATTTCCGGCATCGCATCAACAAGGGGTGTCCTAATCACGGCCGGTGCCAAAGCATTGATAGTAATTCCTGTTTCAGCATATTCCTTACCCTGCACTTTGGTCATGCCTATTACAGCTGCCTTGGAAGCTGAATAGGCCAGCATACCTGCATTCCCTTCTTTCCCCGCAATGGAGGCGATATGCAGCACACGGCCATAATTCATTTTCAACATGTGGGGAAGCACTGCCTTTGTAATCGAAAAACAACTCATAAAATTGATTTCAAATACACGATGAAGGTCTTCGCTGCAAACCTCATGACTTAAAACATTGGTGGTGCCCGTTATCCCCACACAATTAATAAGTATGTCTATTTTTCCGAATACCCCTGCCACTTCTGCAATCATTTCATTAATTAAATCTGATTGTGTAACGTCAACGGAAAATAACTTGGCCGACCCATTATACTTGTTGAACTCAGCTTTGAGTGCCGTTTCATTTATATCCAGCAGTGCTACCCGGGCACCTTCGCTTAATAACTTATGCGATATTGCTAATCCTATTCCGGAAGCGGCCCCTGTAACCACCGCTGTTTGTCCTTTAAAATCTCGCATCCTTTTTTGCTTTTTTATCAACTAAATTTTAAGCGGCTTGCTCAATTGATGTTTCGTTTTTGCGTAATAACCATAATTGGTCTTTCATGGGTTTGCCACAACCAATTACCGGTACGATAGGGTGTTCTTATACTAACCGGAGTATTCTATTGTTTAACTCTTTGATATATGCCACCGTTGAAGCATCAGGTTTATACGCAGCCTTACGTGCAATATTATTTTTTAGTACGCCCCTGGCAATTAGCAATTCCTTTTCAGCATAATGAAAAAGCTCCATGTTTTGCAAAGAGAAAAATATTTGGGGCATTACCTTCTCAAAGAGATCAAATGCCTTTTCATGTTCTCCATTTTTTCTTAGCGCGAAAACCCGCTGAAGTATATCCGAAACAGCCAACCCTGGCATTACACCCGTAATACCTACAGGAATCAGTTCAAGCATATACAAGCCTCCCCATCCTTCAAAAAGGCCGACTTTACCAGCCGTGGTTTTGATAATTTCTTCAAACTTAGGTGCGCACAAAGGCTCTTCAAGTTTTAGATACTTAAAATTGCTGTGCTTGTCCATTAATTCTTTAATGAAACCTACACTGATGGAAGCGCCACCGGGATTGAAATCTTGTATTAATACAGGCGTAGAAGGGATGGATTGAAGAAATTCAGACAGGTATTCTTTCAGAGAAATTTCAGATAAATTAAATATACGGGGAACGGCTAATGATATAATATCAGCGCCTGCTTCAACGTTTGCCTGTGCCAGTTTGATAGCCACCTTTAAAGATGGATGATTCGACTGGGCCATGATTTGCATCCGGCCAGCGGAATGCTCTACGGCAACCTTTACCACCCGTAATTTCTCTTCATCGCTCAATTTATAAAATTCACTTGCATAAGCAGGCAGGCAAGCCGCCTCCACTCCATTGTTAATTGCAAAATCAACCAGGCTTTTCAAGCTATCTTCATCAATATCTTCGGATTCAGTAAAGGGAGTTGGAATGATAGGTATGACACCAGAGAGTTCTTTTCTATTTTTCATATCTATTTTTTCAATTAAAATAAACTGCGGTTTCTTGTTAATAGCGTCTTCACGATTGCGTTGAACGACGAAGCTGATAAGTTGACAAATTTATCACGTGGGGATAAACAAAAAATCTAATAATCCATGTAATATTTATACTTTTTTAACATCACCCGATTAATTTGTAATCTTGCCACAATAAATTAACGAATGAAGCCCCAATTACATAAACTTCCTCTGGTCAGCAATTCATCTTTTCTTTATAATAAATGGATCTGTGATTATTTTGATAAACCCTGGCATTTTCATGAAGAATACGAACTCGTATTAATCGATAAAAGCCGCGGAACTAAATTCATTGGTGATCATGTTAGTCTTTTTGAAGAAGGAGACCTTCTGCTGATCGGATCAAACATTCCACACTTATTCAGAAACAACAAAGACTATTATTCCAAAAACAAAAAACTGGAAGCTCATTCCACTTTCATTCATTTTACTGAAACATTTTTAGGAGATGATTTTTTAAAATTACCTGAACTGAAGATGGTCAATAAGCTTCTTGCCCGTGCTTCACTGGCACTCGAAATCCAAGGCAAGATTAAAAATTACACGATTCGCAAATTACATGGAATGAATGACGAGAATCCACCCCAACGCCTGGTCAGCCTGTTGGAGATCCTTATCAGGCTCGCAGAAAGCAAAGAACTAAAACCTTTATTATCTACCCAATTTGATGCCCATCATATTTCCAATACGAAGGATACAGAAAGAATTGATAAGGTCTTTGAGTTTATTATGAAAAATTATACGCAGGAAATTTATATAACTGAAATTGCTGCTATGCTCAATATGAGCAGCGCTTCTTTTTCAAGGTATTTCAAACACCATACGCACAAAACTTTCTCAAATTATGTTACGGAAATACGAATAAGCCACGCATGCAGAATGCTCATGCACGGAGACAAGAATATTTCAGAAATAAGTTACTTATGCGGGTTTGAAAATCTATCCAACTTTTACAGGCATTTCCAGAAAATTACAGGCCTGATTCCAAAAGATTACCGCAACAGGTTCCTGGTAAATAAAACCCCCTGATCATAACCGCTGATCTTTACATTAATAACCCCGTAGCAATAAGTTAAGAAACAACTTTTATCAATGGTTTTTCAACAGCCTTTCGCCTGCTCAATTTGTAATCCACTACAGTAATGATTAAGGTTGAAGTTAAAACCAGTATACCACCTACAATGGCTCCGCTGTTCAGTTTTTCACCAAGCCAGATAGCTGCAATTGGTAGGCCCATAAACGTTATGAGGTAATTAGACAAGGCCACCTGCGTAGCCTCCAGCATTTTCAAAGCTTTAAAAAACAGGATCATTGACAGGAAATTATGAAAGATGCCCAGCATCGACATACCTGTCCAGGTTTGTGTTGTAAAATCCGGAATTTTTTGAAAGACATCACCTTCAAATATAAATACCAAAGGCAAAATCAGGATTAGCAGGGAAATGTTTGAATAAAAAAGCAATTGATATTCGGTATACCGTTCCCCGATTTTTTTACAAATAACATTGTAATAAGCACTTCCAATAATAGATATGAAAATGAGCAGGTTCCCAATTGCATACCTTGAATCGAAGTCCATCTGCTTTACATCCCCCGTGGAACAAAGTATAACCCCAACAATGGCAATAATAAAACTCAGCCATCTTATCGCATTCATTTTTTCTTTTAGTAGAATAAATGCAAATACGGCCGTAATTACAGGAAGACTCAGGGAAAGTATGGCCGCATTACTTGCCAGGGAATACTGTGCACCCCAGGTCATGAAAACCTGTGCAGGGAAAGCCCCCAGCAAGGCAAGTTGTACAAACACCAAAACATCGCGCCAGTTTTTTTTTCCTCCTTTTTTAAAATCTTTATACACAAATGGAACTAATAATATTGTTGCAAAGAGCATAGGACCAAAAACACCAAAATAAGGCCCTACCTGATCTTGTATTAATTTGACAGAGGTAAACTGCAAAGCCCACATTGTATTGCATGCAAACAATAAAGCCCATGCAAGAATAACTTTTTTCATAATGCAATTAGTTTTAGCTTAATTCAGAACAGTCATTAAATAGTACCAGGTGTTATTATGAGCGCCCAACAATAGGTTCAATAAATTGCAATGCTTCCGGGCTCTTTGGTTTTAAGAAATCAAAATCACAACCTTCGTCAGCCTGCAAAACTTCTTTTTGATAGAGCAAAGGATAACCCCTCAAATGAGCACTTTGAGGAGGAGACCAGTTTCCAAGCCTTGCTGCTAACTCGACTTCATCTACCAGTAACGATATTTGCCTGTTGGGAATATCTACCTGGATTAGATCTCCGGTCTTTACTACCGCGAAAACACCTCCCGCTGCAGCTTCCGGTGTTACATGTAGGATTACCGTTCCAAAACTGGTTCCACTCATTCTGCTATCACTCAACCTTACCATATCTGCAACACCCAGTTTACTTAATTTTTTCGGTATAGGAATCATTCCCCATTCAGGCATGCCGGGTACACCTTTTGGCCCGGCATTTTTTAGCACCAATATAGAATTGGCATCTACGTCAAGCGACGGGTCATCAATTCGGCTAAGCATATCTGAATAATTCTCAAACACCAGGGCCGGTCCTTTATGAACAAGTAAATGTTGGGAAGCGGCAGAAACCTTGATCAATGCACCTTTGGGTGCAAGGTTCCCTTTCAATATGGCCAATGTAGGCGTCTGCGTAATGGGTTTATCCAGGTCTCTGATGATGGTTTTATCTATTACAAATTCTGGTGCCAAGACCTCTTCCAACGGCTTGCCCGAAAAAGTTTTTACGGAAAGGTCTAGCAGCGGCCAAAGCTGTTTGAGCAAGGCAGGAATGCCCCCCGCATTGTGAAAATCATCTATCAGTTTTCTACCCGATGGTTGCACATCAGAGATGCAGGGTACCATTTCTCCTATTTGTTCAAACTCGTGGGGATATAGTGAAATACCAAGTCTGCCAGCAATGGCAGTAAGATGGATGATAGCATTGGTGGAACCGCCCAAGGCCATGCAAGCTTTTATGGCATTCCTGAAAGCTTTCAATGTCATGATATCCGAAGGTTTTAAATCCTCCCATACCATTTCAACAATTCTTTTCCCGGCTTTCCTCGATAAATCATAGCGTTGCGGATCATCTACCGGCATCGTACTTAAACCAAGCGGCATCATACCCAAAACCTCGAGTATACCGTTAATGGTAGAGGCTGATCCCATGGTATTACAGGATCCAACACCACAACTTAAACCTTTGCCAATCTCTTCCCATTCTTCCTCGGTAATTTTACCTGTCCTAAGATCTGTCCAGAACTTCCAAAGATCTGTCCCGCTTCCCAATCTTTGCCCTTTGAATACACCCACTTTTTTTGGGCCTGCATTTAATTGAATTGCGGGGATATTGGCACTGGCCGCACCCATTAAAAGACCGGGCACCGTCTTATCACAATTACCTAATAATACTACTCCATCCAATGGATAGGATCTTAAACTTTCTTCCAGGTCCATGGAAAGAAGGTTTCGATAGAGCATGGCGCTTGGCTTCATCAATTCTTCACCCAATGAAATCACGGGAAATTCCAACGGTATTCCCCCTGCAGCATACACCCCTTTTTTGACCTCCTCCGCTATGAGTTTCAGGCTCATGTTGCAATTATTCAGCTCAGACCATGTATTTGCTATTCCGATCACCGGCTGGCCTTTATATTCATCCATGTCAATCCCAACGGAACGAAGTGCTCCCCGGTGAAGAAGCCCGGTTTCGTTTTCACCCCAAAACCATTTCTGGCTTCGCAATTGTCTCTTTATTTTCATAGAGTCTGTCAGAAGAATTAAATTTTAAATGAGAGAACGGCTGTGTCTAACTCTATCTAATTTATTTAAGCGTTGTGGTTACTTCCGTTTTTTCATTAAAAACGGGCACCTGCACCAATTCATGTTCAATGTTTCCTTCCTTTTCTGTAAATAAATAGAAATAAGAAGTTACATCTGTTTTGCCCGAAAGGCTCACCCGCAAGTGATTATCAGCCGAATTGAATTTTATATTTTCCAGCTTTGAAGTTTTGGTCGTTCGAACAAGACGCACCCCATCGTCTATTGTTAAATACATTGGCTGGAATGACTGTATTCCTTCTGTAACCAATTGCAATTCTTTGTCCCAATTCTCGGGCGTGATGCGATAAATAAAATCCGTCTCATGTGTAAAAAGAAAGGCCGGCGCCATGCTGTTCAACGCCCTCGATAACATCCGGATACCTCTGTCAGCAGTTGCTTTCACATCATTATCAGGCGCCCATTCGTAGCCTGCAACATCTTTGATCTCCGTTACACAATTAAAAAACCGGTGACCATTGACTTCAAAAAAATCCGCATAATACGTAGGACGTCCACCCATCAAACCTGGGGTAGTAGCATTTGTGCTGGTACCCTGCTTTTCATAATAGCGGAACGGACCTTGTTTCACCCAAAGAATGGTATCCGCCCATGGCTTATCAACAGGTTTCTTGTAAGAAATAAATTCAATACCCCATTTTTTAGATATGTGTTCTATAACATTCGAGCCTACTTCTCCCCAATGGGCCAGGAAATACTTCGACATGGGCAAAGGCTTGTTGTCCTCGTACCATTGGTCGACAGCTTCGAGCCCCCGTTTGGCTTCGGCATCGCTCCAGGGTCTGGCATTATGATGATCAAAATAAATATATTCATCATCTTCCAAGGCACGTAGCGGGAGCGCTTTAGGATTATAATAAAGACCTGAATCAAGTTGCTCCTGCCCTGGCCGCTGACCAACATAACGGCTTTTACTTCCGTAAGGCGGGTTATTCGGCCTCATCGGTCGGCCAAAGCCATGTGGAAAAGCGACTGCATTTCCGCTTTGAATATATCCTCTCAATTCATCAATGGCATTGGGCTTCAAATTATAAATGAACAAACCGAGCCAGGGCTTTAAACCATATTTATTTGCTGTTTCAACCCAGAATAATGGGCTTTTGTTCCATCTTTCACCTGAACCCAATACGTCATCAACCCGCATGGTAACAATGGGTGGCAGACCGCGCATTACAAACGGTTTTTTTGCGGCCCAAACAATGGAGCGCCAGAGGCAATCATCAAGACCACCAATAGGGCCGAGTATTTTCAACTGCATCCATTCTGCACTTGTCCATTGAGCAATCCGGCCGCCATTTTCTTCCCGCACATACAGCAGTGGCTGGTGCTTATTGGAAAAAATCAATCCCTTTCCGTTAAATGAAGGCAAAGAAGGTAGTTCTAACTTACCGAATAATTTCAGCTTTTCTCCGGGACGATGCGTCTCAGTAATAAAATGTTTCGCATCTGTGAATTGCATTGTGTCGCTCGCCAATGCAGCGCCAGACAATAAACTGTCCGAAGCGCTTGCGAAATTGGCATCAAAACTTACAACGCCGCATCCTTCTTTTAAAGCCTGTGATATCTGTTTTTCCAAATCTTGTTTTTTTCCTGCATCTCCATTAGCCAGATTCTTATGAGAAAGGATTATTAGATTGAATTGTTGCATGTCCTTAGGCATTGGCTGTTTAGCCAAATCAAGTGTATCAAAAGGTATCCCAAAATGCGCCATATAAGGCATCAGGAACATTCTGCTGTTTATAGCTTCCTGTTGGTTAGAATTAACAACATATAATACTTTTTGGGTTCCTTCTCCAGGCTTTGGATGATCTGCACAGGATGCCATGCAAAAAAATACTGACAGAAGGGAAAGAATATAAAATGTCTTCATTCAAACAAATATATACCATCATACAGTATGCAGATTGCACATAATCGCTCAAATGTTTATACTTTTTTAACATGACTGTTTAATGAGCATTTCATTAAACTATCTTTGATTCAATTGAAAAATGTTAACAAGGATCTCTCTTTTTTAACCGTTCATTTATGATGGAAAAAAAAACTCAAGTTTACTTGCTGATTTTATTTTTTCTGATAATAAATCAGTCATTTTCATTCGCGCAGCCACAAAAAAAATTACCTAATATTGTTTTCATCATGGCCGATCAATGGCGTGCGCAGGCTACCGGCTATGCAGGTGATAAAAATGTCAACACACCGAACCTTGATCAACTGGCATCTGTAAGTGTAAATGTAAAAAATGCAGTTTCGGGAATGCCCGTATGCACTCCATACAGAGCATCATTACTTACGGGCCAATATCCATTAACCCATGGAGTTTTTATGAATGATGTGATGCTGGATACCAGCAAGCTCACCATCGCCAAAGTATACAAACAGCATGGATACAATACGGGTTACATAGGGAAATGGCACATTGATGGACACGGAAGAAGCAGCTATATTCCTGAAACGAGAAGACAAGGATTCGAATATTGGAAAGTGCTTGAATGCACACATGATTACAACAAATCCTACTACTATGCTGGCAATTCTGATCAGAAACTACAGTGGGAGGGCTATGATGCCATAGCCCAGACTAATGATGCCTGTCAATATATAGCAGATCGTTCAGCTGAAAACAGTCCTTTTATGTTATTCCTTTCACTCGCTCCGCCGCATGATCCATATCAGACTGCACCTGAAGAGTATCGAAAAATATATCAAAACAAAGAATTAAAAATCAATGCGAACGTCCCTGCTTCGATGAGGGAAAAAGCTCAAAAAGACCTGAAAGGTTACTATGCACACATCTCGGCAATAGATGAATGCATCGGCAAGATCTGGCAAACACTCAAGAAAGAAAACTTAGAAGACAATACAATACTTGTATTTACTTCCGACCATGGTGACCTCTTGGGTGCCCACGGCAAATGGAATAAACAGCAGCCTTACGAAGAAAGCATCCGGGTTCCCTTTCTTATTCATTTTCCCGCGTTGTTTGGAAATGTTAGGCGGTCTTCACCCATCCTGCTCAATTCACCGGATATCATGCCAACCCTGCTGGGTTTATGCGAACTTCCAATCCCTGCAACGGTTGAAGGCGTTGACTTTTCAGCTGTCTTGAAAGGAATCAAAAAAAGCAAGGTTAAAGAAACACTCCTCTCTTGCGTCCAGCCTTTTGGACAATGGAGTCGCAGCAGAGGAGGCAAGGAATTCCGCGGGATTGTTACCGAACAATATACTTATGTAAAAGATCTTAATGGTCCATGGCTTCTGTTTGATAACCTCAAAGATCCCTTGCAACTTCAAAATTTATGCGACAACCCACTTTATCGGAAAATTCAATATAAACTTGAGCGACAATTAAAGACTCTGTTGCATAAAAGAGGTGATCAATTTAAACCTGGCATGGAGTATGTAAAAAAATGGAACTATGTTGTCGATGAAACTGAAACCATACCCTATAGAAAAATGAATTATCAGGGAAAACCAATCAGTGAATAAATGGGCAAAAAATACAGGACTTTTCCAAAAAAAATACACTCAATGGTAAGTAACACCCCATTTAAATAACCATTCCCTTTTGCATAGCCACGCATGTCTTCATGGTATGCATTGCTTGTGTAGCGACCCGCCCGGAGGCTGCATGCGACAGAACTCCAAAGTCCATTATGCCATGATCAAAAAGACTGGAGCGTGGAGTAGATAAACAATTAAGAATACCAAACGCTCCGCCAATGCCCGGTCATGATACCATCGGGGAAAGGGGGCACTACATCTGATCATACAACCAAAGCCGCGAACACAACAGGGGAACAAATAAAGCAGTTGCGCCTCCCGGGCATGCATCACGCTTATTACAATCAACCACCCCCATGGACAGGCAGCTGGATAGCCATGATCAGGCAGCTCACCTGATGCAGTCGAAACAACCCGGTAGAACATACGAAAAATGACCTACTGCCGGATCTTTAAATAAGGACATAACTAACGGCTCCATCTAATGCGCCGATCCATTATGGACGGCATTGCTACAAGGAGGCCCTGAGGGTCAGCCTAAAAGGCACCGCAATATGCTCTTTGGAATTGGATAAAATCAATTCAGCAGCAATTTTACCCATTTGATGAAAATCAGTAGATATAGTAGTGATCCCGTTTAAGATAATTTTTTTAATGGGAATTTCATTGTAGGAAACAATCCCTACCTGACAGCCTATTTTTAAATCCAGACCTAGTATTTTTTCTACCAGCAAAATGAGATCATCCTCCATAACGTTGATATAGGCTTCGCCCTCCTGTATGGGCTCGCTGCTGATATCATGGACCACCTTGTAGGGAAAAGCAAAATCCTGGCAAAAATTTTTAAACCCTTTTACTATTTCCGGCGGGTAATAACTATTCTCATGAAAAATAATTTTTAAGGTGTGGTACCGGGAAAGCCTGTCGGCCGCCTCGGTAAGGGCCCCGTAAATATCATTTTCAAAATTTTCATAGGCCGCCGCGTACTCACCGGTAACCTTTGGTAACAGCTTATCCAGCAACAGCAGTTTGTCTTTTGGCAGGGTGTTGATAATTTCATGAGCCTTTTCACCGCCTTCCATAAAATGAGGAATAATGACGTAATGCGTATAATCATCCCTGCGGTTTAAAAGCAGCGATTTAAACAGCAAAAAATCATTATTATAAATATAAAAATCAATTAAGGCCTTATTGCCAAGTGTCGTAAAAAAGGCGTCGTAAATATTTTTTTTGTGCTGACTCAGCTTATTAAAAAGTAAAAAAATCTTCAGAGGCCGGTGAAACTCGGTGTTTTGTATAAAGTACCCCCTTCTGGGCACCGAATCAAGGATCCCCATGTTTTTAAGGTGCTTATAGCCCCGTTCCACTGTATCCCTTGCCAGATCCAGCTCAATGCTCAATTCATTTATAGAGGGCATGTTATCGCCTGTCTGGATATTTCCGTTTTCAATTTCCCGAATTACGGAGTTGGCAATTTGTAAATATTTTGATGTACTGGAATGTTCATCAATTTTTAGAAGATCAAGAATATTCGTTTTGGCCATAGCACGGTTGAATGGTTAAATCTAATGCTCTTTTGCGCTTGTTCCACTACGGTACTTCCACAAAGGTTCTTTCAATGTCCTTGTTGTCAGCCCTGCGCCAGATCACGGGCAGCATCAGGGAAAGGATCCTGTTCTTCTATGTTTATTCCTCCCTGTTGATTGCCTCCAGGTTCGGCAGTCCTTCTTATCCCCCCTATTGACGAACACACCTTTACTTTTTAATTTAAGGTCTATTTTCTAAAATCAAATGTTGTGGCAAATCTTCTGTTTTTTCGCAGCCAAGCTGCTCCATTACCTGTTGCAGCTGCGTTTTTAAAATAGCAATGGTATGATCACCGCCTTTTGAACCCAAAGCTCCGACACCGTACATAAAGGATCTGCCCATAAAGGTAAAACAGGCGCCCGACGCCAGTGCCTTTGCTATATCTACTCCGGATGTAAGACCGCTATCCATCATAATTTTTATCTGGTGGCCATATTTTTGGGATAAGTTTCCCAGTGATTGGATGGAGGATTCCCCGGCATCGATCTGTCTGCCGCCATGATTCGAAACAATAATCCCATCCACTCCAAGACCGATGGCTCTTTGGGTATCTTCTTCACTCACCACTCCCTTTAACACCAATGCCCCTTTCCACCGATCCCGAAGGGGTTTTATTTTGTCCATATCAATTCTCCCTGTAAAGGTTTGGTTCATGAACCGGCCCAAGCCGGCAAGATTTAAGTTTTCAGGCATATAGGGTTTAAGGGTGGCAAAACCGGGAAGGCCAGCTTTTAAAGTCTCCAGTCCCCATACCGGTGTACGCAAAAGCTGAAGACCATTTCTCACGGACATTTTTGGTGGCATAGCCAAGCCGTTCCTGATATCTCTTGGCCGGTAACCAAAAGAGGGAACATCTACCAATACCACTAATACAGGACATCCCGCTGCAGCCACCCTGCTAATGATATCATCCCTGACTTCCTTTTTGGCAGGATGGTACAATTGAAACCAGGCCCTGCCCTCTGTCAATTCAGCAATCCGTTCTATGCTGCTGGTCGATACCGTGCTCAATACAAAAGGGATATTGTGTTGTAAGGCCGCTTTTGCCAATATTTCCGGGGCCTTGGGCCATATTAACCCTTGCAGGCCTATAGGAGCTATACCAAAGGGAGCGTTGTAGACATGACCGAATAAATCTACCCGCATATCAGGACCAGCAAACTTTCTTAAGTAGTGAGGCATTAAACGAATATCATGCAGGTCCGCCTGGTTTCTTGCTAAGTTGATATCCTCGTTACACCCGCCTTCCAGGTAATCAAAAGCAAATTTGGGTATCCGCGTTTTTGCTTTTTTCTTCAGGTCCTGTATGGAGGGATAAAGGGGGTTATACGGAAAAGTGGTTTGATCTTGTTTCATACTTGCTATTTAAATTGGGCTTCCCGGCGTTTATTCTGCCCGTAAGTTTTTCCAGGCGCTGTAACAGATACTGGCTGTGCGAATCATTCATTTCCGTACTGCATAATATTTAAGTTCGAGGATGTCAGGCGGCAGGGGATGATGATTCCAGTGACTGTGAATAGCCAGGGCAGCGCCCAGGGCGGAAGCCTGCGCAACGGTGGCAGCATATACTTCCATATGTTGAAAAGCACGAGCCAACAGGTTCATATAAACCGGATTGGTGCAAAAACCACCATCTACAAATATTCGCTTAACCGGCGTTTCCTGGCATACAAGCCGGGTGGCTTTTACCTGTTGGGAAACAATATCAAAGAGTAACTGATGATAAGCCGCTTCATATGTTGTAAAGCCATTGAGATCTCTTTGTGCGAATGCTGTTTTTTGCCCCAGGGCAGGGTTTCCCACCGGTTGCCATTCATTCAAATCCAGATGATTTAAAAGAGTGGCATCATACAAAACAGATTTATAATAATCTGTTTTTTTATGGAAATGAATTGCCAGTTTTTTTATTTGTTGTTCGTGCTCATGTCCGGCAAAGAGTCGTGAAGCTTTAACAGGTACCCCCTGGTAGGTAAGATAACACAGGCAATCGTTTTGCAATTCATAATCCGAAAGCATAGCCTTCTGATCTGGTTGCTGGCCAGGGAAAGGATTCAAACTGATACACCACGTTCCTGTCGATAACAGGATAAAGGGTTCCCGAAAAGAAGAAAGATAAGGTATGAGGGCAGCCGATGAATCATGCAGGCCAATGCCAACCTTAATCTTTCCACGATCATAAACTCCTATAACCCTGTCGCCCTTATAAAGCGGTGGAAGTTTTTTATCCAACGCTTCCTTGTATACCCAACCATGATAGTTGTTCCTGTTAAAATCCCACAAATGCGTGTGGCAACCGACACTGGATAGATCTGCTGCCACGTTTCCGGAAAGAAGGAAACTAAGGTATTGAGGGAGGTGCAAAGAGTGTTTGATTTGGGTGTACAGGTTTGGCTTTTCATATTTCAGCCGGTACAATTGCAGGCCCGAATTGAGACTCCCGAGTACCGGGGTTGCGGTTTGTTTGGATATCAGAGATTCCCCTCCATAGCCATCATAAAATTGTTTCTTTAAAGATTCAGGATAGGGCTTCAGGTAATTATATAAAGGAGTAATAGGCTTATTAAAGCGGTCTAAATGC
This sequence comes from uncultured bacterium, assembly GCA_966095395.1. GTDB lineage: Bacteria > Bacteroidota > Bacteroidia > Chitinophagales > Chitinophagaceae > Flavisolibacter. Next base: position 53,200 of record CBHTSW010000029.1, read on the forward strand.
ACCAGGCTTGCCCCGTACCCTGAAAAGTTTACGGCTTTCACTTCAACATCTTTTCTTTCCAGAATTTCAGCAAACTTTTGCCGTATCCATTTTGTTAACGCGTCAACGTCCTCGCACGGAAATCCGTCCTCATCAATGGTTTCTTCCAATTGCGTCGTTTCTTCCCACACCGGTTGATACAGCTCATCAAAAAGCAAAACTTTTTTATTGGTTTTACCCACATCAAACAAGGCAATTACAGCGGTAGGACTCATAGTGCTTTTTACAAACCCGTGGCAATATTTTTTTGTCCCCTTGCTTTAATTAACTGCTGCCTTAATTTTAAGGAGCGGAACAATTGCAAGGGCTGTAAAGCCCCACCGGCTCTTAGCCTTGCTTCGGCCACTAATGGACGAACATCCGTTCTGAAGGCAGTCTGTAATATTTCCTGAGCTCTTACCACATCATTCTCCTCCTGTGCTTGGAGAAGTGCCGTTCGGTCTATAATCAAAGCCTGTGTATACGCAATCATAATAGCCTCTACGGACTGCAGTAAATCTTCTAAAGGATCTTTAACATTATGGCTGGCATCGATCATCCATGCCAAATCTGTAGCATGATTCATGTCTTTGGCCTCCATTCCTTCCACCAGCTCATTGAAAATCAAAAAAAGTTGATAGGGTTTAATACTGCCAACCGTCAAATCATCATCTCCATACTTACTATCATTAAAATGAAATCCGCCCAGTTTATCCTCCATCATCAACAGGGAAACGATTTGCTCAATATTGGCATTAGGCAGGTGATGACCCAAATCCACCAGTGTATAAGCCTGAGGGCCCAGTTTGGAAGTAAATAAATAGGATTGTCCCCAATCACCAACCGTCATGGAATAAAAGTTAGGCTCAAAGGCCTTGTACTCAACAAACATTTTCCAGTCAGCAGGTAAGGCTCTATAAATTTGTTGAAGGCTGTGAAATGTATTTTGCCAGGCTTTTCTGAAATTCAACTGACCCGGGAAACAAGAGCCATCGGCAAGCCATACGGTCAAGGATTTTGAGCCCAAAGCGATACCTTGTTTTATCACTTCGATATTGTGATCAATGGCTTGCTGACGTATAGTCCTATCTGTATGCTGCAGGGAACCAAATTTATAACTTCCTGATTGATTCGGCTGATCCTGAAATGTATTTGAGTTCACCGCATCAAAGATTAATCCATGCTGGGCTGCCAGGTTCTTTATCGCATGGGCATCCGTAGGTGTATCCCAGGGAATATGTAACGAAATAGCCCCGCTTGATTTATTAAGTGAATGCAACAGACCAATGTCTTCTAGTTTTTGTTCCAGGTTTCCCGGCTCGCCGCCTCCGCTGAAACGCCCAAAACGGGTACCACCCGTCCCCAGGGCCCAGGTTGGAATAGCAACCTGAAAGTCGACTAATTTTTTGATTACATCATCCGGTTTATTTATATCCCCGGCAATAAATTCATACGCCTTTTTGTGGCGAGCCATACCATTGCTATTGCTTTGCTGAATCAACTCCTTGTTCAATACCATTTGCTGTTGCTTTATTGTACCTGAATCGAGGTTTACGCTAAAAAATAAAAAAAATGTAAGATAATCCTGTTCATTATCTCCTTTTGTAGATGGAATATTCCTTATCCTCCCTCATTTTAAGCCCCTCTTTAGATTATAAAATGCATGACACTTTTTTACGGCTCCGACCCATACATTCCTGTATTTTGGCCGCATATCCCACTCCATTCACACATTTTTAAAGAAAAAGCAAGGCTGACCGGTTAGAGAACCATCAGCCTTTTTTGACTGCTAGCGAAGAAAACATTTATCATCTTACAAAAGCGCCTGTTACCCCTCCATCCACATTCAATATATTTCCTGTGGATTTATTCAGCAACCCACTTACAAAAGCAAAACAGGCGTTGGCAACATCCTCCGGCAATATGGTTTCTTTCAATAAAGTTCTTTCGGCATAATAAGCTGGAAGTTCTTCTACCTGAATACCATAAACTTTGGCTCGGCCTTCGGCCCATCCTCCAGCCCAAATATTGCTGTCAGCAATAACGGCATCGGGGTTCACGGCATTTACACGGATCTTATCCGGGCCCAATTCTGCTGCCAATAATCTTGAAAGATGTGCCTGTGCCGCTTTTGCTGAACCATAACCGGCATTATTGGAACCTGCTACGATTGAATTTTTTGATACAACATTAATGATATCCCCTCCAAGACCCTGCTTACGCATTATCTCTATGCCTGACTGTGAAACCAAAAACTGGCCCTTTACTAAAATATTGTACAACCTGTCCCAATCTTCTATACTGTATGATTCAATAGGTTTGGATGTGCTGATTCCTGCATTGTTCACAATAATATCTACCCCTCCATAGGCAAGGGCTGCCTCCTGCATGGCCTCCATTATGGTCTGCTGGTTGGTGACATCCAATCGGACAGAGATAGCCGTGTCTTTACCAAAAAGGGCTTGAAATTCCCCGGTCGCGGCCGCAAGTCGTTCCTCATGAATATCGTTAATAACAACGCATGCGCCTTCTTCTGCGAATTTTTTAGCAATGGCTTTGCCGATGCCGCCTGCACTTCCTGTTACCAGGGCTACCCTCCCGCTTAAAGGTTTGCCTTTAGGCATTCGCTGCAATTTGGCTTCCTCCAATACCCAGTATTCAATATTGAAGGCTTCCTGCCGGGACAGGGAAGTGTACTCCGAAATCCCCTCTGCGCCCTTCATTACATTAATCGCATTGATATAAAATTCAGCAGCCACCCTTGCTGTTTGTTTATCTTTTGCAAAAGTGAACATACCGATGCCGGGGTACAGGATCACAACCGGATTGGCATCTCTTATAGCAGGACTATCGGGATGTTTGCAGGCGGTATAATATTCAGCATACATTTTACGGTACGCTTGAAATGCAGGGGCTAATTTTTCTTTGATAAAGGCTGAATTGTTTACATCTTCTTCGGCATCCAATGACAAAACCAGCGGGCTTATTTTGGTTCGCAAAAAATGGTCTGGACAGGACGTGCCCAACGCTGCTAACCTTTCCAGGTCATGGGAATTGATGAATTCCAATACTCTTTCATCATCTGAAAAATGGCCAATCACAGGAATTGGTTTTCTTCCTTCTGAAAAAAGGTCTGCACTGCTGCAGAAACCACGAAGTATGGGTGCCAGTGCGGCGGCTTGTTTCAACCGCTTCTGCTTTGGCAATGATGGTATTTTCTGGCCTCCGAACGTTTTGTCTTTCTTTTTGTTATGGGCATTTACGTAGTGGGCACAACGTTCTATGACTTCCAGTGTATTTAAATAGCATTCATAAGAAGTATTTCCCCAGGTAAACAAGCCATGGGAACCCAGCATAATACCACTGATATCCGGCTTTTCATCCAGGCAGGCTCTTAGTTTCAGGCCCAGGTCAAAGCCAGGCCGCTGCCATTCTACCCAGCCAATAGTTCCTCCAAACAAATCCTCCGTAATTTTTTTCCCGTCTTTTGCAGCTGCAATTGCGATAGCTGCATCGGGGTGCAGATGATCAATGTGCTTGAAAGGAAGGAAGGCATGTAAGGGGGTGTCAATAGAAGGAGCTTTTGAATGTAAATCATATATACAATGTTGGAAAAGCTCCACCATTTCATCTTCAAACTCAAGGCCCCGGTAAATTTTTTTTAAAGAACGCAGTCTATCCACATACAAAGCGGCCAAACCATTTCTTTGCAGGCTGCCCAAATCACCTCCGCTGCCTTTGATCCACATAACCTCTTCTTCTTTTCCTGTCAGGGGGTTCCCGGCACTGACCTTGCAGGAAGTATTTCCACCTCCATAATTGGTTAAACGTAAATCAGCGCCCAACAAATTGGACCGATAAATTAAGAGTTCCACTTCGTCTGCGTTCAGGGAGGCTGCCTTTGCTTCATCCCATAAATAGCTTACGTGTTTAAAGGACCTTCCCGCAGTCGTAACTGCATCTAAGGTGCCAGTAGTATTCATGTTAAATTTCATTCCCATTTCCGATGTTTTATCCCGTTACATTAGGTGAGTGAATTACCATACCCGACTAGTAAGACCGAGGCTATGATGGTTACAATTCCTGTAATGATGGTTATAATTGTTTTTTTGCTTACCCCCTTCCATTCTTTCAAAAGAATACCCCATAAATTGGCAACTAAAATAATAAAGGACATATGCAGTATCCAGGAGCTGGCGCCATTGCCCAACTTACTTTCGCCCATCCCATAAAAGAAGAATTGAAGAAACCAAAGCGACCCTGCCAGGGCACAGAACAGATAATTTTTTATGAGGGGGGCTTTTTTGTTGGTATAATCACCAAAGGTCTTGTTGCGGCTGTTCAATACGATGCACCAGATAAAATTAGTCGTAAGCCCGCCCCAAAGTATAACCACAAAAATGACATTGTTTTGAAAAAGCGGGTTGTGCCCCAGCAGTACAGCTTCATTTGCCATGGACTTACCCGCTTCAATTCCAAAATTGAAGAAGGCGCTTAGAATACCGGAGATACTGGCAATGATTAACCCTTTTACCAAGCTGAACTCCGTTACACTTTTTAACTTTTGTTCGGCAGATAATTCTTTTTCTTTTCGCATACCGGCCCTTCCGCAAATAGCAATACCAATTATACATACCACCACTCCAAGCAATATCCATTGCCCCCCTTTGCTTTGCCACATGTCTGAAAACGATGTTTTGCCTTCTTTGGGTACCAGGTTGTAATATAGTGGAGGAATCAAAGCGCCAAATGCCGAGCAAAAACCCAGTATTACCGAGTTTCCTAAGCTCATACCAAGGTACCGGACTCCCAGGCCGTACATTAAACCGCCAATACCCCATAGTAAGCCCATGAAAAAAGTTGCCCCAATTACACTGCTTTCAGCACTTCGGATAATTTCAGCAAAACCGGGTAGTGTAAGATAGGCAGCAATAGGTGGGACAATAAGCCATGAAAAAAGTCCACCTATAATCCAAAAACTTTCCCAACTCCACCCCTTAACATTTTTATACGGCATGTAAAAGCTTCCGGAGGCAAATCCGCCAACAAAATGAAAAATGATTCCTAAAATTGCCTGCATAATATTTCGGCTTCACAATTATTGAAGTTGGGGTAAAAATAAATTTTAGTATTTGGATCACTGTCCTGATAGACATACAGGATACCACAATACTTTAGGTGCCCGGTATCTCAAACTTCCACTTAATGAATTCTATAAATTGCTCTTCCTTGAAAATGTATTCACGAATACTCTTCTCATTTTTTCCACTCCGGCCGTTGCAGCAAACCCTCACGGAGACCTTTCGGGGATAAGCAATTATTCTTTTCTATGCTTGTTCCTGTAACAAGCGTACGCCCGCATGGGGAAACCGACTTGAGTGGCACTGACAGTTGTGGGATTTTTTTAAGTAATTCTAGGGAAACGGAATAAAGGAAGGCCTTGTGATGTGGGGCGCTCCTGTTTATGCCGTAGTTCCTTGTAAGCCTGCTGAGGGAAAAACCAAGCTTAGTGGATGAATCAATGCTATAAATACTACAACATTCCTGCTTCTTGTACCATATATGAAAACCATGCTTACCAGCAATTCAGGTGGCACCTGCCATCTGTCCTTTTGTGGTTCATCACCTGTACTGGCCTTGGTTTGTCTTGTGTAATTCATAATAGGTTTTTCTGAAATCATAGGTAAGGCGTCTTGTGTAGTTGTTAGCTTTATGAGCAGCAAACTCAAATTAATTATGAAAAATAAGGAGCACCGTTGGGAACTGTACGAACGAATGGTCCGGGATGACCGGATCGATCTGGAACATGTGAATTTATTTATCGGAATCTATTACTGGTGGGTGCAGAACAAATATCAAAATCCCATTGCCTTACCAGTAAAATTGTAATCCAAATGTCCAGAATAAAGAATCTTTCTATGTACAACAAATGCATGAAAGACTTACATGATTTCGGATACGTTAAATACATTCCTTCCTTTCATCCAGAACTGGGGAGTACTATCTATATAATGGATAAAAATGAGACGCCGGTTATTAGCAAGGAGTCAAAAAATAAAAAAACCTGTAAATCGTTGATTTACAGGTTTTAAGTTTTCTTCGTATGAGACTTTAGTGGAGGTGACCGGA
>CBHTSW010000030.1:0-58714 GCA_966095395.1 uncultured bacterium
GTAAAATAAAATAAGGATTACATTTCTGTAATCCTTATTCCGCGGACCGGACGGGACTCGAACCCGCGACCTCCGCCGTGACAGGGCGGCATTCTAACCAACTGAACTACCGATCCTTAGTTGGGGTTGCAAAAATAGGAGAGATTTTTATTCGAGCCAAAACAAACTAAAAGGTTTTGAAAAAATCTTTAAAAAAAATCCCGGCCGAACCGGGAGAAACCTAACTTATTTTTTTAAGCGGTATGATCCTTCCATCGGAATTATCAAACAAATGCTTGATGGCAGTAGGTTCAGGACTTATTCTTTCCGATGGCCCCTGCTTTTTTTGGTCGGCTTCCATTTGGGCTTTTGCCTGAACATAAGCATCAAAGCGCTGCTGCCTGAATTCTTCCAGCTTTTGCATAATGCTGTAATGTGTCAACACCCCCTTAAACTTGCCATACTTTCCGGCTTTTGCCAATTCAAAAAAAACGATCAGGTCTTCCAGGCTTAACTGGTCTTCTTCTGCTGCCAGGATCAGGTCGCAGGCGCAAACTGAAGTTTTTGTTTCGGTCAGCTTTTTACTTTTTGGCAACGCAACGGAATAACAAAATTCCTGCAAGATTAATCTAACCAGCTTGTGCATCCGTTTTAAGCCATACTCAGTTACCAGGCCCGGAATGCGTTCTTTCAAAGGAATAGAAAGTAAAAGTTCAAAATCGGCTTTATCCTCCTTTACATATTGTTGCAGGGCAAGGTTAGCGATCACCTCATATTCAAGGGAACGCATAAACCGCTTCCTGCTTTTTTTTATCTCGCCGGATGAATCTTCGCCTGAATGAGCTTCCCCAGACGATAATAGTTTCGTGTTATTCATGTTATCTCCTGTATAATTCAATTCGTGAATGGCTAAAAAACCAGCGGCTTCTTCTCTCAAATAAAATCCAACGAGAGTCTTTCGCCTGTTTCTTTAGCTTGCTTTTGCATAATTGATGCGCATCATCTTCAAACGCTGATATAAACTACCAATGACAAGAGCTGCATTGTCGTCGCTCAATTCGGCCTTATGCCATTGTTCATCGCTATCCATAACATATAGTTCATCTTTCGGACTTACACATACAGCCCAGGCATTGAAAGGAAAACTGTGCGGCGTTATTTTTACTTCTACTGCATTTTTGAAGTACAAATAATCATGACCAGCAAGCCCCTTTATTATATCAACACATTCCTGGAAAATTGTTTTTGTCATGGTTACCATTTTTATTGGCCTGAAAAATTATCTGGCCAGCGTTATCCTATAGGTTGACTTCGATGTTTTAAATGCTCCTTCTATCACCTCTCCGGTTTCCGGATCAACCGCCATTCGTCCGGGAGCTACTTTTCTCAGCTTTTCTTCCACTTCTTTTTTCTTATCCTGCAAAAATTTTATTTGCTCCTCAATCTCTCTCCATTCGGCGCTATGCGAATAATCATAACTAACACCCGCTTCACAGATCTCAATTTTAGCTCCTGAAGTAGTAATTAGCCTTCCATTGTGTTTCACCAGTTCTTCTCTCAAGAATTCCACATAGCGTTCGCTTTTGCGCACTGCTTTTGTAAATTCCTCCATGGCAGCCAGCGCTTCCGCTACCTCAAACACATTGCCTTCTTCCAGAACATTTTCCACAGACTGGATGGCCAGTTCCGCAATCTGCTTTTTGGTCAATCCTTCTTTTATGGACGGAAGAGCCGACTCGTTATGCTGCACTAAGTGTTTTGCCATTGATTTGATTTCTACGGTTAGCAATTAATTGTTGTAACAGCGGATTGGCATCTACATCCATCTTATTTTTTTGATACAATTCCACTAATTCTTTATGCGTATTGCACAATTCCACCTTATTATACCAATCGCTTCCGGGCTTGATGACATTGAAATCTTCTTCGCCCTGATCGCACCATTGCGCAATGATCTCTCCTGTTTTTTCGGAGGGAACAAACGCCGCTTTGTCCATAAAAAGATTGGTGCGGTCCTTCGACGTTGTGGCATGATGCTTTGTGTCCAGCTCCAGGTTGATGGTCAACTCATATTCAAAACCTTCCCGTGTAATTTCCCGCAGGCCACCTTTTTCAATCCTGATCTTGTTACCGTCTTTGATCATTTCATAATCCTGCTTGCGGCGTACGGTTGTAATAATATGGCAGGGGCTGTGCAGAATGGCTTCCAAAAACGCCTGATGCCGGGGAGTAACTTTTGCCCAGTCCTGGTATTTACCGCCAAGACTTTCGACAATTTCAAGGCAGCCGCCCTTGCCATCCCATTCATGAGAAATAGAATCGATAATGATCACTTCCATACCGGCTTTTTCACAGGACCGGATGGCTTCTATATAGCGTTCCGGCGAAAAGGGGGCGGTCAAGGGAAGTACGTTATACTCTCCTAAATGAGCGTATAAATCGGCGCTTCCGTTTTCAGTATCAATTATGGCCACTTTTGAAAGATCGCCGCACAAACCCTTGGCGATCAAAATAGCGCTGTATGTTTTACCGCCGCCGGAAACTGCCGAGAGTCCCAGGCGGATCTTTGCTTTTTTTCTTGTTGCTTTTCTTAATTGCATATTTCTGATTTCGCTGATTATTTAATGGATGACACACAGGATTTATTCGTGGGTCGAAGAATATTTTTGGGATAATGGCCCGCAGTTTTAGGTAAGGCTTAAAACTTTACGCTGCCCTGCCAACACTATGCTCGAATTCATGGGCGAAGTACCGGATGGCAGCTTCAGTAATTTCATCCATTGCACCGGTTACTTCCAGTACAGGCTTTATATCAGTGCCGTTCCATTTAACAAAATCGATATCCACGGTATAGCGGTCAAATATGTCCAGTACCGAAGCCGAAGAATTGAAATAACCCACGCCTTCCACTTCCAGGTTGCCAATGTGCTCCGTCACGATCTTTAAATCACGAACCACTTTATGTTTTAAGGGATAGTGGAAAGTGAAGCTTTTTCTTGTCTTTCTCATTGTTGGGAATTGTGAATTTTTAAGCTAAATTTGATCCATTAAAGATACAAATATTCACATTATCAACATAAAATTCACATTTTTATTCACAATAACTTAACGAAATGCAACAACCTCAAAACCTATTGGAAATCAGAAAGTTATACGGGTTAAATCAAACGGATTTCGCCCATAAAGTGAGGATGAGCAGGGAATTAGTGAGTAAAATTGAAAATGGAAAAATGGAAATGAAAAAGCCTACCTGGAAGAAGATCCAGCGCTTTTTAGAGAACAATCCGCCACAAAGTTTTTCACAAGATGTGAACATCTTAGGGAAATTTTCACATTCCGAAAAACGTCACACCGAATCCTACCTGGCTTCCCGCCGCGGCCACAAGAATGAAGCCACCCTGTTCATGGTTCCTTTGGTTGGCATTAAGGCACAAGCAGGCTATGTGAAAGGGTATGACCATGTGGATTACATAGACACGTTGGAAAAATATTCGCTGCCGCCGGGTGTCAATCCAATAGGCGCTATCTGGCGTTATTTTGAAATTGAAGGCGATAGTATGGAACCCACGCTAAGCGCCGGCGATGTGGTGCTGGCCACCATGGTTCCGGCAGAAGACTGGAATGACATTAAAGACTTCTGTGTTTATATCATTCACACACAGGATCAATTACTAATCAAAAGGATTTATAAAAAATCAAATAGCGAATGGGTGCTGATCTCTGATAACGAAGGGCTCTATCCGCAGGTGGCATTAAAAAAAGAAGAGGTAAAGCAATTATGGATCTTCCGAAGACAGATCCGTGCCAGGGTGCCGCAACCAAAAGAGTTTAAAATAACAGCCTAATCTTTGAGAAAGAAACAGCCTGCTTAATCGTTGCCCTGAACGGGGCGTAGTTGTTCAAAGCTTTTTAAACACTGCGGACATAAACAATTGTCGTAGTTCTCTTTAAGGTTAGTCAGCGTTTCTGCAGAAAGATGAATGGTCTCACACCAGCATCCCCGCATTTCGTTTTGACAGCCAAAGTCCTTGCCGCATTTTGAACAATGCTTTTCCATAAGTTTTAGCTTATTTAAAATCTTCAGGCGGTCTCTTTTTTTTAAGAATATACTTCTGTTCCGTCAATGCTTTTCCAAACGCAGTGGACGGCTTTTCTTCTGCCAGCTCAAATCCATACTTTTTGTAAAGAGAGGCTGCCGCTTTCTGTTCGTTGGTTGTCCATAAATAGGCAGAAGAATACTCTTTTTCTTTTAATTGCTTCATAAAAAGTTCCATCAGCCTTTTGCCCAAACCAATACTCCTGTATTCCGGCAAAACTAAAAAATAGCGAAGCTGCGCTGCATTGTCTTCCCGGTGCATGAGTAAAAGAAAACCAACCATCCTGCCCTCATGCTCACAGATCCATATAGCATCTTTTTGTGCGTCGTAATTTTTATAGAACTCATAAAGCCCCTGTGCTACATACGTTTCAAACGAAACACCATAACCATATTCATTTTGATACAACCAGCCGTGCAAATAAATGACATATCCTATATCACCAGGTTTTAGCTCTGTCCTCATGCGAATATCCGGCGGCATCATTTGCATACCCAAAATAACAACAAAGCGGTTCACCTCCGTTGCAGCCGGCCAATCTATTTTTTATGGCTATCTTTGCCGCGATGATGAACCGTCAAACCATAAAGATCTCATCTCTGAGCCTTTTCAGAAAGGTTTACTTCTTCTCAAATTTCAAAGACTTTAATACGCTGGCCCCGGCCCTGTAACCTGGCCCGGGGATACTTCATTCTTGTACAGAATCAATTTTATTCGGGCATTGCCTATTGCAATTGCCTGTAATAACTCTTATTCACCAAGACAAACCGTCTTCGTAAAATTAAAGTCATGACCATTCAAGTAAAAAATAATTTGATTGTAGTGAGGGAAGACTACGATCTGTTGATGAATTATGTAAAAAAAAGCAAAAACCTGTTTCCGAATCAAAAAGTGTACGCAAGTAATCTATTGGAAAGTATTGAAAAAGCAGATGTGCTGAGCGAAGGAGAATTTCCAAAAGATATGATCCGCCTGAATACCAGGGTTACGCTTAGAGATAAAATTGCCCGCTATAATTATGTTTACACGATCGTGCTTCCTGAAGAAGCGGATCACAGGAAAGGAAAAGTTTCCGTGCTGGCTCCCATCGGTTCTGCGTTGTTTGGATTTCGCATGGGCGAAGATGTGAATTGGCAGATACATTCCGGCAAACGCTATTTCACGATAATGGCAGTCACGCAACTTTATGAATAATCAGGATATGATTTGAAGTAAATAAGCATATTGCTGTTTGCCAACAGTAAACACTGCCAGGTTAAAGAGGCTGCCGCTTCACAATCCCGAATGAAGATGGACAGCCTCTTTCTTGCTCCTGCTCAATAGCATTACCGGACGCACAAGAGTGCGACGCCACAGAAGTTAAATCAATGGATAAAGCCGGAAACCTGAAAATACGCTCCCCGGAACGCAAAATCTATATTTAACTTAGTATAAACCAATAAAGATTTTATCTGTATATTTATTTGATAAGTTTGCATTATGACAGGTATTCGTTTTCATATTATAACCAATCACTCCAGGTACACTGTACTGGACACGAGTGACTGCTATACCTGTTCCTTTACAGAGTTTTATCCCTTTTGCCCAAAACTCTATTACTTCTCAAACTTTAAGGACTTTAACACGCTAGCCCCGGCCTTCCAGTAAGGTTCGGGGATCTGTATTTACCATTGGTCTTTTAAAAGGTGAATGGATACAATGCAATGAAGACCGGCTTTTGGTTCACAAAAATTGTACAATCATTTAAAAGGCCCGATCTCAAACGAGAGGATATTTACCACTGTACCTGTATTGTCTGGATTGGAAGGACCAATCACAATCGGGGCAAAGCAGTTTTAATCTGTCACGGTAGTCAATAGTTCATTACACAATTATGTTTTATGATGACAACCTTCATCATTGTGTTGCTCGTTATTGCAGGCCTGATACAAACACTCGTTTATATCAATCAAAGGCATTTAAAAACCAGGAAAATGAAACAGTTTTTGTATTTAAGTGAGCAGGGAACAAAAAACGATCTGAGCTTTTCAAGCCAGGAGATGATTGGAAACAAGATCATTGGACTGGATGGAATAAAACGCAAGCTTCTGTTGATGGATGATGTAAATGGACGAACGCTTCTCCAGACGATTGACTTGGGAGAAATTGAAAGCTGTACCCTTAAAAAAATATATAACGGCATACCCGCAGGAGAGCTTAAGAGAAAAGGAATAGAGGAGTTTATTAATTCGATTGTATTACAGTTTGATTTTAAAAATGGAATACGCAAACCCATCACTCTTTCATTTTATGACAAGGCCGTTAACGGCCCTTCTGAAATAAAAGAGCTGGAAACAAAAGCAAAAGGATGGCAAGCCATTCTTTCAAAACTTTTGACCAAACAACAGAAAAAAAGAGCTTAATCATATATCCGATCAGGTTAAAAAGGCCATGAGTGTAAAAGGCTGCCGCTTTAAAGTTCACTTTGAAGATTCGTGCAGCCTTTACAAATCAATCCAAAGAAATACTATAAAAAAACCGCTGTTTTGAACGTTTTTAAACAATGATAAAATACATCCATACCAGTGTTATTGCCTCCGTTAAGCATTTTTTGTTTAATGCAATAGCCTTGTGTGCCTGTTCCAAAATGTTCAATGCTATTATCCAAACATTAAATTTCTATCCAACGTTTAAAGACTTTAAGCGCTGCTCCCTTGCCTGTTTATAACGATTGCCGGCAAGGGGCTCTACATTCTGATTATTTATAAATAAAAAAAATTGCTATGATACGGAATCACAAGGAGGTTTCGATTAGTGGCATGATCGTTTTGTTTGTTGTATTGCTTAATGCAGCTATTTTAAAAGCTGCTTTTACAGGAAACGAAAACTGGTACTGGGCATTAATCGTGTCGGTACCATTGCTGCTCATCGCCTTAAAAGACAGATTTCAAAAAAAACATGCTATAATACGCAACTACCCTATCATTGGGCATTTGCGCTATTTTTTAGAGTCCATACGTCCGGAGTTAAGACAATACTTTTTCGAATCCGACCTGGATGGCAAACCGTTCAACCGCCGTCAGCGTTCTGTGGTTTATCAAAGGGCTAAAAATCAAAAGCAAACAGTAGCTTTTGGAATGCAGGCCAACCCTGGCGCCCCGGGGTATGAATGGGTGGCGCATTCGGTATATCCAGTTCAGTTGAATGAAAAAGACCTTAGGGTTTACATTGGTAATTATCAATGCATGCAGCCCTATCATGCCAGCATTTACAATATCGGCGCCATGAGTTACGGCGCCCTGAGTAAAACCGCCATTCAGTCTTTAAACGAAGGCGCAAAAATCGGCGGCTTTGCACATAACACGGGGGAAGGCGGCATAAGCGATTACCATCTTGCAGGAGGTGACCTGATATGGCAAATTGGAACCGGTTATTTCGGTTGCCGGGGTGAGAACGGACGATTTCATCCTATGGCCTTTAGAAAAAATGCTTTGCGGCCCGAGGTGAAGATGATCGAGTTAAAATTATCGCAGGGAGCCAAGCCAGGACACGGAGGAATTTTACCGGCCGCCAAGAATACACCGGAGGTTGCCGCCATACGTCTTGTAGTGCCGGGCACCACGGTGCATTCACCAACGCGTCACACCGAGTTTGATGAACCCGAGGGCATGATGCGGTTTCTTCAACTGATGCGTGAATTATCGGAAGGAAAACCTGTAGGTTTTAAATTATGTATTGGCGATAAACAGGAGTTCGTTGACATCTGCCATGCGATTGTAACGACAGGCATTATACCTGATTTTATTTCGATTGATGGAGCGGAAGGCGGCACAGGGGCTGCACCACTGGAGTTTACAGACCATTTAGGAATGCCCCTTTACGATGCACTGGCCTTTGTCAAACAAACACTTGATGCGTTCAGTTTATCGGGCCACATCAAAATTTTAGCGGCCGGGAAAATCATTACCGGCTTCGACATATTGAAGGCTTTATCCTTGGGTGCATCGGCCTGTTACAGCGCCAGGGGCATGATGCTTTCCCTGGGTTGCATCCAGGCATTGGTGTGCGACAGCGGCAGATGTCCTGTGGGGGTAGCCACACAAAACCCGTCGTTATACAAAGGGCTTCATCCGGCAGACAAAAGAATAAGAGTCGCCAACTTTCATGCAAAAACAATTGCAGCGACGAAAGAAATTATGGAAGCCTGTGCCTTTGAAAACATCGAAAGTGTTCATCCCTCCAAATTTTTTAGAAGGATCAATGAACAGGAAACAAAAAGCTTTGAACAAATTTATTTTAAACAAAAAGGCAATGCCTTAAAAAACAATCTCCGTTCATTTTTAAATTAAAGGTTATGCAAAAATTAAAAAATCAGCTCGTGCTAAGAAAAGATGATTATGAAATCCTGATTGCCTGCCTGCGCAACGGACAGATGCGTTCTGCCTTTGACCGGCAAAATCTGGAAGACCTGGAAACGGAAATAAAAAAAGCCAAACTGGTGAACCCCGAAAACTTTCCAAGTGATGTGGTGCGGCTGAACTCTGTGGTAAGAATAAAGGAAGAAGATAAGGATAAAGTGATGGAACTAACAGTGGTAACACCGGACAAAGCCGACATCAAACAAAGAAAGATTTCCGTGATGGCGCCTATTGGCACCGCCCTGATCGGGTTTCAACAAGGCCAGAAAGTGAAGTGGCAGGTACCGTCCGGCAATAAAACGTTTACCATTATGGAAGTGATCAACCAGTTTGAATAATAATTTTTGATACCAAACCATTTATCTTGATTATGATTTTTATAATTCTTGCTATTGTACTTGTTCTAGTTTTAACGATTGTTGGCAAATTGATTTATAGTGAACTACAGGAAAAGAGAAAGCAGGTAAGCCTGGCAAAAACCTATGAACGTTTGGTTATGAAAAACAAGCTGTCAATAGAAGAAACCTATGTTTTCAACAACAGGTTAATTGGTTTTGATAGACAAAACAGGAAACTTTTATTTGTAGATCATAACAGGACAAACAGGCAGGAGGAATGCATAGCATTGTCCGAGTTAGATTACTGCGAGATCAGCCGGGTAAACAACGAAACAAAAAACAGTACTGCCAAACTTTTTATTGAATTGAACTATAAAGGAAACCGGGAGAAACGGAAGTTTATATTTTTTGACGAATCAATAGATAAAATAGTTGAAAAACCATCCCTTGCCAAAAGGGCCGAATATTGGAACAGAAAAATCAACCTGCATACCAACAGGAATAAAACGTACCCTAATTCTGAATACGTAATATAAGAAAGGCTCCTTCCGGAGCCCTTTTTTTATGTGGTTATTTGGTGAACACCTGCTTTACTTCTGCTGCTATTGGATGATTGCTTTTGTACCAATAACCCATTAACCTGGCAATGGTTTGTGCGAACTGTTTTTGATACAGCTGCATCTCCTCTTTTACTTCGCCCTTGCTGCTGACCTGCGGCCCCATGACAGCAAACCATATTTCATGTGCATCTTTTATAGAACTGCCATGATCGGTCCATTCGCTTTTGATCACATCTCCCCTTCCATGGTCAGTAGTAAAGAACAAGGTTGTTTTGTTTTTGTATTGGGGATCGCTTTGCACAAAATCCCATATCTGTTTTAGCCAGCCATCCACCTGGTGCGCCGCATCCAGGTAAGGCCGGTATTGACCACTGTGTGCCCATTCATCCGTTTCGCCGTAAGCGATGTACAAAACTTTTGGCTTTTTTGTTTTCAACTCTTCCAAAGCTGCATAATGCGTGAACACATCCAGGCATTCGTCGTTGCCCCATGGCTTATACGAATTGGCCAGCATAGCGTTGATCAATTTTTGTTTCTCTGTTGGATTTTTTCCGCCGGTTGCGTCAAACGCCGAAACTACCGGAATGCCACTGCGTTTTTCATTTAAGATTCTATCAAAAGCCTCCCAGGCACCAAAGGCGGCTACTTTTCCTTTCAGCTTTGGCTGCTGGTTTAAAAATTCCAGCACGGTCACATGCGGATTAGGTGCAAACTCATTGGAATTGATGGCCGTATCGGGGTAGCCTGTCATCATCTCGCTATAACCCGGATAACTGAACCAGTATGGGTTGGCGTTGTCTACATTGTTATGATATGTCCTGTTACCATACACTTGTCCTTTGGCAGCAACCACAGACCAAAGGAAGGGCAGCAATTTTTTTCTTCTTTCCGCTTCATCCTGACTCCAGTATTTTTCAAAAATGTAAGCGCTGTCGCCCTGGTTAAATTTTTTGTTCCTGCCAATGGCCGAATCCATACCTTTAAACACTTCCTGCCAGCGCAAACCATCGGTAGTAATAATGATGATATTTTCGGTTTGCTGCGCCTGGCAAAGAGTGGTGATGAAGGCGAAAAAAAAGATGAAATATTTTTTCATGGTCTTTTGTATTAAAAGGCTTTGCTGATGATTCTTACATAATAATAAGATTTTTGGGGTTGTTCTCATCATTATTGCTACTATTTGGCTTCGGTTGTGTCACTCCCTTGTAGGTTCTTATCGCTTTGGAGCATTGTTGTTATTGTATTTCAGCAGGCTGCTCTCTTGATGGCTGTCACCACAAGCCATTCGGAATGACAAGAGCGCGTCCGAGGCTTCGGACGCAACGAAAGCTTAACAGCAGCACTGCAGGCGGCTACATGATCCTCTGCTTGAAAGAACTATTCACCAACTTCTTACCTCTTTAGCCATATCAAGGAACAAAACCCTTACCGGCCAGACTTCTTTTCTCAACGATCAATCTGCCGGGTAAAACGTTTGACTCCTTACCACTTCACTACCCTAAAAACTATTTCTTTATACCCGTCTTTTTCATACAGCACTCCTATCCTGTTTTTTGAAAGTTTTACGATGTCGCAGTAAGCCGTAAAGTCTTTTTGGCCAGCATCGGTACTTTTGTCAATTACATAATTCCGGCTCCATGTTTTACCATCGTCCATGCTTATGCGAAGCGTAAGATTGTCGCGGCGCCTGGCATCGGCAGCATTGCAAAAGGCCAGGATGTTTTTACCTTTTTTGGTTCCAATGGTTAAAATGCTGCCCTGGCAAACCGGATCGGGCAGGTTGTGATCGAAATAGGTGGTGTCCCAGCTTTGCCCGCCATTGCTGCTGATGGCAACAATCCGTGCCCGAACATCGCCCTGCTGGTTGCGGCTGTTCAGCATCAGCCGGTTGTGGGAAAGCTCGGTAGCCGTGGATTCATTGGAGCCAGGAATGGCCACATTCTCACTCAAATGAAAGGTCTTTCCATGATCGTCGGTATAAAATCCATGCGCCTGGTAGTCTTCAAATTTCTTTTGCGGGTTGCCGGCCGAGTGGTTGGCGGCCACAAATATTCTTCCTTTGTATTTTCCTGACTGGAATTGCATGGCATGCCCCGGGGTATTGGCATAGGTTCTCCAGTCTTCTTTAAAATTCCAGGCGGCGTTAATTTCAGGTTGATGAAGGCGGTGCACCTGTGAAGTGATGTTTACTGCCCCGCTCCAGGTGCGGCCATTATCGGTAGAGGTTTTGTACCACACCTGCTTGTAGCCATTTCCTTTGCGTACTTCTCCTTCGTGGTTATTGCCGGTGTTGTAAAAAAGAAAGATGCGGCCCTGCGGATACGCCGGATCGGTCAGATCAACAACCGGCGCCGGATTGCCGGCTTGCAGGGTGTCAAACTCCGCCACAAACTGCAAGGCGCTCCAGGTTTTTCCGCCATCCCGGCTTCGCTTTAGTACAATATTAATATCGCCGAAATCACCGGCGCTGTGCACACGGCCTTCTGCAAAAGCCAGCAGGTCGCCATTTTTTAAACTGATAATAGCAGGAATGCGATAGCTTTTATGACCTTCGGTTCCTGAAACAAAAACAGGCACCTGGGCAAAAAGGCTGGTGCCGATAAACATCAACAGCGCAAGACTAAACCATTTCATTTCTTTTATTTTTTTTGAGAGAGCAATAGACCGGCAATCACCATGGCCACGCCTATAATGGTATATAAACTGATGCTGTCCTTCATAAGCCAGGCAGCAAAAACAAATCCAAACAAGGGACATAAAAACAGCCAGAGACCTGCCTTGACCGCATTGGTTTTCAGCAGCCATAACCAAAGTTGCACAGCAGCTATAGAAACAGGTATGGCCAGCCAAAGAACAGCCCCCCAGAATGTTTTATCAAAATGATTTAACTGGTCCTTGTAAAAAAATACGGTGAAGGGAAGAAGCATTAAACCACCCAATAAAGTTTGCCAGCCGTTGATGGTCAGCAAATCGAGGCCGCCCCAATCCTTTGCCGAAAAATAAATGGCTCCCACAGAATAGGAGAGCATGCTGAATAAAAGGATCAGCAAACCCTGTGTTGTTACCACGGCTTCATCAAACAGGGGCCAGGCGGCGCAAACCACGCCTGCGGTACATATAATGATGGCCAAAACAACCGGCGTTGATAAATTCTTTTTTAGGAAAAATACGGACAGGAAACTTATAAAGACCGGGTTGGTAGCAACGGCCAGCGCACCAATACCGGCTGTGACGGTTTGCATGGCAATGACGTAACAGCCAAGATAGATGGTAATGTTAAGTAAGCCATATATAATGAGTTGCCTCCATTCTTTACCTTGAGGTAATCTATACTTTTTAATAGCATGCGATACTGCTAACATAATGGCCGAAGCCACGCCAAAACGCATCAGGGCGATCACCAGGGGCTGCGCCACTGTAAGACCCAGTTTAGTTGCCGTGGAAGCCGAAGCCCATAAAGCGGCAAATACTAATCCTGCTGCGAACCACCTGAATTTTGAAGTAACACCTGTATGCATTTCCCTTTGTTAAAAATTTACCGAAGATAATCCTGAAGCAGGTGCACACAATACCACTCCTGTCTGGGCAAATGGAATGGGCCTTTAAATAAATTTCCTTTTGCTGTTTGGGCAATGCTTCCATCGCGGTGCAGGTAACCAAACCACTCGCCGTGTTGTTTGTCGTGGAAGTGTTGGTACGAATAGTCGTGCACCATTTTATGCCACTGTGCATATTTTGCATCGCTTGTCATTAAAAAAGCCAGCAGCGTGGCAATAATGACTTCGTTGTGGGGCCACCAGAATTTCATATCCTGCCAATACTCCTGCACAGGTTTATTGTAAACATCACGGAAATATAAAATCCCACCGTGTTCTTTATCCCAGCCCCGCTCCCACATATAATCCAGCATTTTGCAACCCAGTTCAATCAAATGCGGATCGTTGTTGCGGTGTTTTGCCTCGTGCAGAATAAACCAGGCACCTTCAATAGCGTGTCCGGGATTGAGGGTTCTTCCATCTATATGATCTATGATGCTTCCATCCGGTGCCACCTGCTCCATTACACATTTGATGTCATCTTTCACAAAATCTTTTTCGATTTCTGCAATCCACTTGGCAATCCATTCATCACAGCGGTCATCACCGATAGTTTCCCTTAATTGTTGTGCCGTATTCATCATGATCATAGGCACGCCAATACCTTTTGCCGGACGTGTGCTGGTGAATTTTGGTTGAAGCTTTATTTCAGCGCTTGCATAAGCAATACATTCACCAAAAACTCTTCGTGCATTTTTTGCCGCATCTTCATCACCACTGGCTTTAGCATAGGCCGCCGCAGCAATTACATAAAAGGTTTCAGAGAAAAAATATCTTCTTTTGCGGATAGGCTTTCCGTCGCGGGTTACGTGAAAGAACATTTGCCCGTCGGTATCAAAACAATGTTTGTTCAAAAACTCATAACCAAGCCTGGCACCATCCAGCCATTCCTGTCTTTTTTCAACGGTGTTATATAAAGTAGATAACAACCAGGTGGCGCGGCCCTGAATCCACACGGCTTTATCATCATCAATCAGGGAGCCATCAGCGTCACGCATCAATAAAAAGCCACCGTATTCTTTATCAAAAGAACGGGGGAACCAAAAGGGAACCGTGTCGTTCAGGAGTTGGTTGGAATAAAAATCTTTTAAAGCAACAAGGTCTTGTTTGGAGTAACTCATAAAATATATTCTTTATTACACGATTTTTTGGGCACGAATTACACGAATTAATTCTTTATGGAAAAACCATTACCCTCTAAAACAATTTCGTGTCATTCGTGTGTTTTAATTCGTGTCATCTTATTTTATTTTCAATCTAAAAGTAGAAGCCGGCAGTCCCTCTGCATTCACCAAATTGGCATCGGTATAAGGTTCCCAGCTATATAATACTTCCACTACATTTTCATTTTTAGCAATTGGGATAATGACCTGATGTATGCGGATAAACGCTTTTGCTTCTCTTTCAATCCCTTTTTCACTTACCAGCTTAAAACCACGTAAAGGCTTTTCACCACTCGTTTTTAACCGAGCGCCTGCATAGTCAAATGAAACTACGATCTCATTATTTTGTTTTATTGCTTTTATGGGTAAAGGACCATAAGGCACTACATTTTTTTGACGGTAGGTAAAGTTGAGCGCCAGCTTTGCCAGCCTTTCTCCAACCGGTTTCTTTTGGCGGGGATGGACATTAGTAGGATGGCCTACATCGCTGCTTACGGCCATGCCTGAGTTGGGAATGGTTTTAAGCAATTGCCACTGGCTGTACCGGAAGGAAGGCCAGGTTGGTCGCTGGGTTGAAGACAACTGCACATAGTAAAATGGAAACAGGTAGCCCCATTGGTCTCTCCAGCTTTTCACCAATTGAGGAAAAACCGTTTCATGCAGTTCTATGTTATGAGCATTGCTCTCACCCTGGTACCAAATGGCTCCCGCAATCGGAAAATGGGTGAATTGTTTTATACCCGCTTCATAATTATAGCAGGGTTCATAGGGGTGGCGTTGTTTTTTGTCCAAGGAACTTTTCAAATTGGTGTCTGCTCTTTCCCGCACCCAGGGTTGATAGAAATCAGATATGCGCCAGTTGCTTAATTCATTCACCAGCACGGGATGATGTTCCATGGTGTAACGGTCAATCCACGATTCGGTGGTAGAACCACCAACCGCCACCTGTATCAACCCCACAGGAACGTTTAACTGCTCCTGCAATTTCTTTCCAAAATAATAAGCCACTGCTGAAAACTTTTTTGCAGCCGCAGAATCGCATCTTTGCCAGGCGCCGGAAAAATATTGCAGTTTGTTTACTCTGTCCAATGTTACCGAATCCCATGCCTGGTTATCTGTTTCTGCAATTGGCTCCATATTCAACAAACGAAGCGTGATATTCTTGTCCGCCACTTTCATTTCCTCTTTATCATTGATGGCCGCCTGCAAAGGAAAATCCATATTGCTTTGTCCCGAACACAACCACACTTCGCCGACCAAAATATCTTCCAGAACAATTTTCTTTTCCGCCGATACGAAACTGGCTGTAAAAGGTCCGCCTGCTTTCATGGCAGAAAAACCAACACTCCATTTTCCATTATTATCAGCCAGAACCGTTTGCTGTTTTCCGTTAAAGCTGGCAACCACTTTTTCACTGGCATTAGCGACGCCATAAAACTTTATGGGCTTGTTGCGTTGCACTACCATATGTGATGCAAAGACCGGAGACAATTGCAATCCGCCAAAATCTCCCGTAATTTTTTGATAGACCGTTTTCGCTAAAATGGTGGCGCCTTCTTCGTTGGGATGCAAGGCATCGGGCAAAAGATCGGGACGGGAATAAAGCGCCGAATGAAAATCGATCAATCCTGTTTGATTGGCTTTGGCAATCTGCGGGATCAATTCCTGTATTTGCCAAAACCAGTCGCGGGTGCCGGATTTGAATCGTGGATGATCGCTGAGAATCGGCGAGAGTTTGCAGATAAAAATTTTTACGGAAGGATTGGTTTTGCGAATAGTATCGATCAACCAGGCGTAATCTGGAGCAAATTCATCGCGGTAATTGGGCCAGTTTCTTGGATCGGTATCATTCAAGCCTAAATGAATAATGGCAACATCCGGAGCAAACGAAAGCATGTCCGAAAAAGCCGCTTCTTTGTAATAGGGCCTGTGCCCATTTTTTAAAAGCGTGGCGCCGCTGACACCAAAGTTTTTTACCAGGCATTTTTCACCCAACAGGTTTTGTAATTGCGACGGATAAGAAGTAACCTGCGGATTTTTATGGGTTAAGCCATAGGTTACAGAGTTTCCAATACAAGCAACTTTGACAGATGATTGTGAAAAGGAACAAATGCTACATAGGGAAAATAACAGGGAGAAAAAAAAATCTTTCACAGAAGATTTGTACCTGATTTTGAATGATTCTCTGCTATTCATCATTTTTTAATGATTTCGTTTACAGGTATGCGGACAAAATAAAGGTCCCTCACGCCTTCGTATAACAACCCGATGGTGTTGTCATCAATTTTCGTCATAGCCGAATACCCGTACCCTCTTCTCTCATCGATCAACAACTGGTTAGCAGCCTGCCAGGTCTCTCCCAAATCCAAACTGGCTTTCACTGTCATGTTGAGGCGGGCCGTGGAAGAAGCCGGATTGCTGAAAAATAAAACATCTTTTTTTGCACCTTTAACATTCATGTTGGCTTTGATAAAGCCTGCCATGCAAACCGGATCAGGCAGGGTATTGTAAGAGGTAACATGCTCAGTCCAGCTTTTGCCCATATCGGTAGTAGTAGCCACGCTACGGTAGGTTCCACGATTGTCCCGCATGCTTAACATGAGTGTGCCCGGTGTTGTTTCCACCACCTGCGCTTCTGTAGTATTTGATTTGGCGCCAATACCGCTTTTCCAGGTCTGGCCATGATCGGCGCTGTAGATAATGACGGAATGCGGCAGGCCGGGCTTTTTGCTTTCATCCCAATATTGCGAAGGAAAAACCAGCGTACCGTTTTGCATGGCAATGCCATTACCGGGACCGTTAAAATACAAATGCCATTTGGGATCTTTTACCTGTGGTGTAATGCTATAGGGTTGCGACCAGGTTAACCCATCGTCATCACTGCTTACCAATACAAACTGGCCGGTGGTGTCAGGGGACAGGCCGGGCTCCGAACCGGCAATGGAGCGGTTACCCTTGCTCCACAAAGCCGCTACCCATATTTTTTTTGTGACAGGATCAAACAAAACAGCAGGATCACCGATGCCATTATTCTCATGCGGGGCACCCATGTCCATGATCACTTTCATAGGCTCCCAGGTCTGACCGCCATCGGTACTACGGCTCATGCCTACATCAATGTTAGCAGGCAGGTCACCGGCATGTTTATAGCGGATATCATAAACACTGATCAGCGTTCCTTTATCGGTGGTAGTGATGCCGGGAATGCGGTATGTGTGTGCATTTTCATCATTGGCCTTTCTAATAGCAATGCCAATACGTTTTTTATAAGCGCCTTTTTCTTCAACTACCATTTGTTGTTTACCCGATGCCTCAGCAAGTTTAGTAATATGAAACTCTACTGAGGCATCCATATCGGCTGATTCTTTCAACACAGCGCTGAACCAGACGTAATGCCAACCCGGTTTTAGATTGAAATTTGCAGGAATTTCAAAATGGGTAGTTGAGGGAGTGATTGTTGCAATTAAGTTATTGGTTGAAAACAAAGGCTCGGCATCCGTAAAATAAACTTCCAGTTTTTCAACAGCCTTCACACCATCGGCATTTAATGTGCCGAAAAGTTTACGATACACTGCTTCCGCATGACCGGCAGGCACATAAATACCTACACGCAAAAGCGGGTTAGATGATACCCGTTTCAATACCGGCTGAACAGGCGCTGAAGACACGATCGCTATACTCTTGTTTGCACCTGTATAATTTTTTTGCGAACAGCCAACGCTAGCAATGAAAAGGAATACCCAAAAAAGCCATTTACTCATTTCTGATTTATTTTTTTGATTCTGATAAAATTGAAAACTCGACTGCGTCACTTCGCATCTACGAAATCATTCACTTTGGGTCTTAAAAAATAGAGTTGAATGACGAGCGCCGCCAGCACAATGCCGGAAAGCATGGCAAAATCTTTCCCCAGGTTGCCGGCATCGGTTGATTTACCCAACCAGTCGGTAATAAATGCGCCAAAGAACACGCCGGTCATATTCATCAGCCCATAAGCGGTTGCACGATATTTTGAAGAAACAAACTGGCAAAGAATAGGCATGTTGTTGGCATCGAACATTCCAAAGCCAAAGCCAAAACAAAACGCGGCGCCAATTACATTGAACAAAGAATGTCCAAACCCAATTAAGATCAATGAGGGAATGGTTAAGCCAAGCCCAATGGCGCTGGTGTAAATTCTTCCTTTGATATTTTTTTGCACCCAGCGATCAGATAATATACCACCGAAGATGACCCCTAAAAATGAGGAAGCCGCAATAGTAATAGTGGATATAGGTCCCGCCGTTGCCATATCGATATTTAAGTTCTGTGCAAACAGTGTAGGCAGCCAGTTCTTCACCGCCCAACCCGGCAAACTGGGAACAGCAAAATAAAACAGGATGACCCAAAAAGAAATATTGGTAAGCAACAAACCGAATCCTTTAAAAAACGATGCTTTGTTTTTAATTTTTATGGTATCTGTTTCCTCAACCGCTGCACTTTCTTTTTTTTCCTGCAAAAAGAAAATTAAAACAAGTGAATACACAATGCCAACGATGCCAAAAGAATGAAACGCTCGTTGCCACGAAAACTCCGCGGCAATGGTGGCGCCAAAACCACCCAAGGCCTGGCCCATATAAAGTCCTGTCATGTGAATACCAATGGCCAGCGATCTTGTTTTGGAAGAATGATAATCGGCAATGAGGGAGAGGCCTGCAGGAATGTATAAAGCTTCACTCACACCCATAATGGCCCGAAGCCAATAAAGCTGATGAAACGTAGTGGCATAGCCCATTAAAAAGGTAACGCCGCTCCACACAAACAAACTCCCCACGATCAGCCATTTGCGGTTGAACTTGTCGGCAATAATGCCCGATACAGGACTCATAAAGCCATAAATCCAAAGGAAGATAGCCATGAGGTAACCGAAGCTGGTGGCCGATTGCAGTTCGGCAATGTCAACCTGCATCGAAGGCTTCATAGTGGACAGCATTTGCCGGTCCATATAGTTGAGCAGGGCCACCACCCACAGCAAACCAACCAGTACCCAGGGATAGATGCCCCTATTCCCTAAAGGGTGGTTTGATGGGTTCTTTATGTTATCGGGAGAGATTTTAAATTCATTCTGTTTCATAGCCACAATCATTTTTTTTGTTATCCGGCTTCCTGTCCCTGATTGACTTTGCTTGCGACGCTCCGTTCAACAGCAGTAATTTCTATCATCATTTTTTGAACCACACAGGCAGATGGGAAACAAAGGTGTTCACCTAGGCTCGATCTGTTTTATGCTATGTGGAAATTCGATGTTTCAATGCCTCTACTGTGGTTCAGGCGTTGTACATTAGAATTACCGGACGTACAAGAGTGCGACGCAAGGGAAGCTCAATAGTAGCAATGCAGTTGATTACGTATTTATCAATCTATTTAAAGAACTAATTGAACTCAATGAGGGTTGCTATACCCTAAGTTCCGCACCTTAATGGGCCGCTCCTGTGCGTACCAACAAGATTCCCGGCGTACGAACACCGGCTTTGATTTCGCCGCTTGGTATGAATACATCTCCATTCCATTTTACAGCAGTCGTCGTTACCGGAGTTTCAAAGGGAATGCAATCCGCCTTTGTCCACTTGTCCTTTTTTGTATTGTACAACAACACTTCTTTGCTAAAGCCCGGATGCGATGCCTGCAGCGCAGCTTTTTCTTCATTCAACTGCTGTTTTCTTGCTTCATCTTTTTGGGCTGCAATTTCAGCGATCAGCAATTCGGTTTTATGAAAGGTCTTGCCCCTGTCGCCACCGAATATAAGAATGCCGTTTTCACCTGTTGCTACTCCGGTACCTGCCGATAAGGCATAAGGCAACGGTTTTTTTTGCTGCCATTGATTATTTACAGGATCGAACTGGTAAACGGTTGCATACAAATCGCTGGTGCCTCCGGTATTTTTTTTTCTTCCCCCGATTAAATAAATACAATTATGGTGGCCGCCTGATTGCACCACCATTACTGCATGCGAAACAGGTTGGGCAAGCGAAGGAAGTTCTTTCCAGCCTGCAGAAACATTTTCAAGATCCAAACTAAAAAAGCGATTGGAAACCTCCTCTTTTGTTTCGCCACCGGCCAGGTAAATTATATTTTCATTGCAGACAATGGCTGCATTGGTCAAGGCCAGGGGAAGATCGGGCAAAGGGTATATATCAACCGATGCCTTTTGAGCATCCCATACCAACAACAAAACTTTATTGCTGATGCCGTTTTCATTTTCCCCTCCTGCCGCTACAATGCCTGCCGGCGCAGAGCAATTAGCGGTATAGCCAATTGGAAAAGGCAGCTGAAAGTTTTTGAAAGGGATCAGCGAATCGTTTTGTTTTTTAAATACAAACCCTTCGTCATAATATTTTTTCCTTCCACCCAGCCAGGGCATGGCATCCGGAAAATTGGCGCCACCAGCCACAAGTAAAACATTGTTATTTAGGCCTGTAACCGGCCCTGCAACTCCAGGTGATTTTTCCTGTCCATTGGCAGCGGGCAGTTCTCCGGCCATTTTCCATTGCACAGCATCTTTCTTCTGTGCCCATATTGCATCAGTAGTCAACATCAATAGTATTAAAATAATTAAGGCTTTTCGATCCATCAGGTTTTTAAGCATTCACTGCAGATGGCAGTTGCGAAGCAAAGGTTTTGAAATTTATTTTTTCGGTATCGGTTTTGAATAATTCAAATTCTTCAGCTGTCATATTTTTTACGGGCAAACGGAATTCGCCGCAGTCCAGCCCCAGCAATTTCATATAAGCTTTGCCTGTAGCGATGCCGCCATATTTGCCTAACAATGTGATCATATCAATAGATTGCTGTTGCAGTTCCTGCGCTTTTTGCAATTCGCCGTTATGAAAAGCATCGATCAAATTATAATAAAGCGGAGCTGCATAGTTGAAAGTGCTTCCCACGGCGCCTTTGGTTCCTAACGATAATGCGGGCAGCATATTTTCATCCCGGCCCCACAACATATCGTATTTACCATTTTGATAACGAAGGCAGGAAAGAAAATCCATAAAATCCTCGTGGGTGTATTTGATGCCGGCAAAATGGGGCACCTTACCATCCATCCTCTTCAACAGTTCGATCATAGGAAAGTTCACTCCTGTCAGCACCGGAATGTGATAATAATAAAAAGGCATATCGGGCACCACCGCTGCAATTTCGGCGCAGGCTTTTGCCAGCATATCCACATTGGCCGGTTTAAAATAAAAAGGCGCTGTAAAGGAAACGGCATACAAACCGATTTGTTTGGCATGTTTTGCCAGCTCCTTACAATCGGCAAGGCTGGTGCCGCCCAAAAGGGTCATTACTTTAAAATCGGGATTGGATTGAGTACACGAGGCCCAGGCTTCCGCCACCGCCATTTTTTCTTTAGCCGTCATGGAAACACCTTCACCGGTAGAACCGCAAATGAACGCACCGGTTACGCCGTTGGCTTTCAACATTTCAAAATAGGCAGGGATAATTGACAAATTCAAAGAACCATCTTTTTGCATAGGAGTAAAGGGTGCGGCAATCAATCCCTGCAAATGCTGTGTTTTAGTTGTAGTCATTTTATTGAAATAAGAAAATTAAGAAAAAGAGATAAAAACCAGGGACAGGATTATCCCCGGTTAACGATTGCTTATAGGCTGCGATGAGAAAAGCTAAAGAACTATTTGGGTTTGGCAGTTGGGTACCCTGGTGTTTGATCTACTAACGGATCGTTTGTCCAGATGGCAGGCTCTATAGGCCACAAAATTTTATAGGCTTGCGTTGCTTTGTCTAAAACCCCATAAGGGTGATTTGGGCTGATGAAGACAAGAGGCTCATTGCCATACTTCATCCGGCGCAGATCGTACCAACGCTTGCCTTCATAAACAAACTCTTTGCTGCGTTCTGCAAATATGGCCAGTTCGTTGGCGTCCTTACCATTATTAATAAAAGGAGTGGGATCGTTAGCTGCACCACCAAAGGCACGGTCACGAATTTGTTTAATGTACTGAGTGGGATCACCGCCTTCAGCATTTACAATTTCTGCCAGCATCAACAACCTGTCCGCTTCCCTGTAAACAACCCAGTCATCGGAGAAATATCTTTTATTGGCATCAATCGTTCCCAAAAATTTCACTAACGCGGTATTTCTTACAGTTACTTTCACAGGACTAACACTTTTATCAACCTTATAATAATCATAGAAGGTAGCATTTCTTCTTTTATCAGCTACGTCGTAAGACTTGAATAGCTCGAATGTATAACCGTAACGCTGAATGATCTGCTGCGAATTGGTGGCCGCTATCACTAAGGGATCAACCAAGGTAGAACCGCTGCCAGAGGAGTCTTTATAATGCAGGTTATCAAAATTGAAGGTGGAATACAGAAAGGCAGAATAGCCACCCATCTCCGCTTCACCAACACGATAGCGAATGGCTAAAATGATCTCGTTGTTATTCTTCTTTGTGTAGCCAAAAACGTCAGCAAAATTAGTTTGCAAACCTGGCCCTGTTATCGCATTAAGAGCTGCCTTTGCTTCGGCTAAATCCGCTGTAGTGTTATACAATTTGGCAGACCATAAATACACTTCACCTTTCAGCATTAATGCAGCCAGCGGATTCCACTGGCTCTTATCAGCTGGAGCTGTCGCGGGACCAAATAAAGTAACGGACTTATTTACGTCTGATTTAATGGAAGCTAACACTTCAGCTTCTGTAGCTCTTGCTTTACGTAGTGCCACAGGATCCGTATTACCATTCAATACTTCAGGCTCTAATCGTAAGGGAACACCACCATAGGTGCGAAGCAAATGAAAGTAGTAATAGGCCCTCATGGCATAGGCCTGTCCCAGCAAATAATTCTTTTTATCTGTTGCAAGGAAATCAACGGCCTCTACTTTTTGAATGAAAAGATTGAGCTGCAGAATAGGGCCATAAAGCCCGGCCCAGCTACCAACACCGGCCGAATTTTCATCAATGCGCTGTTCAATAATAGGCAATTCATTCAGCGACGTATTTTGTCTGTCTACGTTACTGAAGCTGCCACCACGCATTTCGCCAAGGCGAACAAACGTAAATTGATTATCGCGAAATTGTTTGTGCAGACCCACCATAAAATTGGCAACCTGGGCTTCATTTTTCCAAAAGTTCCCATCTCCATAATAATCTTCCGGAGCAATATCCAGCGACTTGCGACAGGATACAGCAGCAATAGCCAGTATTGCCACAATTAATATATACTTCAACTTCTTCATGATATAATTCGTTTAATAAAATGATTAAAAAGTCAGGTTAGCACCAAAAACAAGTTGGGTAGGTACGGTGTAAGCGCTGTTTTGAGAGCCGGTACGTTCTGGCAATTTCAACATGCCATTAGTTAAATAGCCAAGGTTTTGACCAGTAACTGTTAGCCTTAAGCCGCTGATCTTGGCTTTTTTCAATAACGATGCGGGCAGTGAATAACTTAACGATACCTCTCTGACTGCCAGGTAGTCTGAGTTGACAAAAAACATGCTGCTTGGACGGTCAAAATTCTTGGTGTTCAATTGGTCCGCCCAGGTATATCTGGGGTATTGTGCATTGGGATTTTCAGGTGTCCAGGTCTGCTTTACAATATCCGTTGCATTAAACTCTCCCTGAAAACTTCCTAATGCCCACATTTGCATGAAATCCTGTTGTATATGACCCAACGCGAAGTCGAGGCGGGCAAAAAGACTGAATCCTTTCCATGACACGGTTGTATTGAAACCACCTGTCCAACGGGGAAGCGTACGGCCCAGTGAGGTCATGTCACGGTAATCTATCGTATCATTATTGTCGAAATCTTTCCACTTCATATCACCCAACTGGGTGGCAATAAAATTAAATCCACTTGCATTTAAATTCCTTTGCGTAATCAATTGCTGGCTGGCAACTCTCTTCCCTGCTGATGCACCATACCATACCTGACCGGCTGCCAGGTCTATTTTATTATACCCGGCTAAATCCTTTGCATCCCGAATGATGCCTTCCGATACGAAACCAAATACTTCGCCCCACTCCTGACCTTCCTGGAAACCGCCAACCCAAATCAGTTGCCCTGTTGCCGGGTCATAAATTTGCTGCCCCCCCTGCCTGTTTTTATCATTACCATTATAGGGAAGTTTAAGAACCGTGTTTTTATTCCAGGCTGCATTGGCATTTATCTGCCATGTAAAATCTTTGTTTTGTACAATTTTGTAACCTGCTTCCAATTCCACGCCCCGGTTTCTCATGCTTCCGTTGTTTGTTCTAATGCTTGATACACCTGAAGAAGTAGGCAGGCTTACAAACGCAAGTTTATCATCTGTAACCCTGTTGTAATATGCTACAGAAGCATTTAACCTGTTATGGAGAAAACCCATATCGGCTCCTACTTCCGTAGTGTTTGTTCTCTCCCATTTCAATGAAGGATTGGCAATGCTGGTTTGCAAAAACCCAATAGACCCGTTATAGGCGGCCTGTGAACTATAAGAACCCTGTACCTCATAAAGTCCGACAGCATTACTGGTACCGATACCGATGTTACCATTCTTACCCCAGCTTGCACGCAGCTTTAAATAAGATAACCAGTTGCTTGTAGATGCCATAAAATTTTCTCTATGCACCATCCAGCCTATCGAAGCGGCGGGAAAGGTTCCGTACTGATTGTCACCGGTCAAACGTGAAACACCATCTCTCCTTACTGTAAAACTGGCCAGGTATTTACCATCCCAATCGTACAGCAAACGGCCAAAGCCCGACATAATGCGGTCCTGGTTATGATAGGAGTCAGTGCCACGGGTTTGAGTAGTAGCATTATCGAGCGTATATTGCAAATCCTGAAAATCATCCGTAGGCGCCTGGCTTCCTGAAGCATACACACCTTTTGCATACGCATTGTAATATTCAAAGCCGGCCATAGCTTCAACATTATTTTTGCCTAAAAACGTAGTATTGTAGTTAACAATGGCATTATACGTTTGCCTGATTGTTCTGTCAAAATAAGCTTCTGTAAATCTTGTTCTGTTCCAACCGGTATTTGGGTTGGTTAAGCTCAGTAAGCCGGTACGAAAATCTTTGTTGAATGATTCGCCAAATCCTTCGTCATACATCCAGATGCCGCCCAGCTTAAAATAAAGGTTCTTCATTGCATCTACACGAAAAGACTGGCTTAGTGTGAATTTGTCTGTTTGATTACTCCTTTTGTATTTATCAATATTGACAATGGGATTGCCATCACTGGCATCGCGGCCTAAGATAAATTCACCCTTTTCATTGGTACCACGCATAGTAGGCGGAGCAGAAAGCATACGTCCCCAGTAGTTGGCTTCCCCATTTTGCAGGGATTGATCTCTCCAGTTGGCCTTATTAAACTGCAAACTGCTCTCCGATTTCAACCAATCTTTTATTTTATAATCTCCATTGAGGGTAAACGTTAGGCGTTTATAAAATGTAGCAAGGGACAACCCGCCTTCATCGTAATACCCCAGGTTGGCAAAATATCCACCACGATCATTACCGCCGCTCATTCCGATATTATACTCCTGGATAGTGGCTTTATCGTACAACCCGTAATCGCCGTAATTAAAATCCTTGTAGATAAGGTCAGCATACGTTCCATTGGGATCGTAGTTGCCAGCGGCATTGGTAGGCACCGCATCTTTCATCACTTTCCAACCCGGCTGGTTCAACAACTCCTTGTTAATATCATTCAGGCGCATAGTGCTCCAGATAGCCCGGTTGTCGTAGTTGCCGTCTAAAATATTCCCGGCCCCATCTTTATACAAATTGCCCGTACTTCTGGGACCAACAGCCGATAAAGCTGAATTGGAAGCCACTGTACCCAATGTGCCGTTAATAATAGCCTGCACCACACCCAGGCGGGTCCATTTGATATAATCCTCCGCATTCAAAAAATTATAAGGCACGTTTAAGTAACTGATACCTCTGTTGGCTTTTAAACTGATAGAAGATGATCCTGACTTACCTTTTTTGGATGTTATAAGAATTACACCATTGCTGGCCCTTGCACCATAGATAGCGGTGGCAGAAGCGTCTTTCAATACTTCCATGCTCCCAATATCCTCGGGGTTGATATCGCTGAGGGAACCTCTTACCTGGCCGTCCATTAAAATCAGCGGACTGCCGGAGCCGTCAAAATTCGTTCCTCCTCTTAAAACAATTGAAGGCAATGAGCCTGGTCTGCCCGTACCTGTAGAAACCCTTAACCCCGCGATTGTTCCCGCCAGCGCCTGGGCGGGATTGGAACGCAATCCGGTTTCCAGGACTTTGGGATCGAGTTTTGAAACGGACGATGTTACCTTAGATCTCTTGGCTGTGCCATAACCTATTACCACTACTTCATCCATTTTGGCAGCACCAGGTTGTAATGAAACATCAACCGTTGAAGAGCTTCCTACGCTTATTTCCTGGGGGGTATAACCGGCATACGAAAATACCAGCACATCGCCCTGGGCAGCATCAATGGAAAATTCACCTTTGAGATCGGTTTGTGTTCCGGCGTTCTTACCCTTTATGGTAATGCTAACACCGGCAAGAGGTTGGTTATCCTCCCTGGATAAAATTTTACCGGAAATTTTTTTGGTCTGCGCCCAGCCCGGCGCAGCAATAAGAAAGCAGGCAAACAAAAGCCACACTTTCAAGCAAGCAGGAGATTTCATGTGAAGCAGTTTTAAATTATTATAAGTATTATGTATGACATAATAAAAATAGACTGCTTTTTTGTTATCCACCAAATATTTTTTAACTTTTTATTTAGCGTATTGATTTACAATAACATATACTCCTATTATTTCCTGCCTATAAAAAATTCCAAAGCAATTTTCTACTTTTGATTAAGTAATACATATTATGACCTTACCCCTCTTAAAAGAAACCCTCAAATCAGTAGATACCAGTTCGCTGGTAGATAAAGTAGAAGCCAGCCTGGTGGAGCTTTTGCAGGAACGCAAACTAAAAGTGGGGGATGTCATTCCCAAAGAAATTGAACTGGCTGAAGTTTTAGGCGTGAGCAGAACGGTGGTACGGGAAGCCTTAACCCGCCTCCGGCTCATGGGACTTATTGAATCGAAAAAGAAAAAGGGTTCGGTTATTACCAGCCCCGATCTTTTTGGGATGATGAGTAAAAGCATGAACCCTCACATACTGGACCAGGAAACGCTAAGGGAAATATTCGAGATCCGTCTGGTTCTTGAAATTGGTATGGCCGATCTTATTTTTCAGCGCATTACCAAAGAGGATATTGAAGAACTAAAAAATATCGTAAGTAATGAACCCCCAGCCACACAATACCACCTGTTCAATATAGAACATGAAATTGCTTTTCATGGAAAGCTGTACGAGATCACCGGCAATAACACCATGAAGAAATTCCAAAAAATGCTGCTGCCGGTTTTTGATTATGTACACAACAGCGGCCTGCTGAAAAAACAACCTCTTTTAAAAACCTTCGTATCACATAAAGGACTGGTGGATATCCTCGAAGATGGCACACCCGAATTGTTCCGCAATGCCATGCGCAATCACCTGGAAAACCATTTTGTACGGTTGTTTGATTAGTGGTGGAGAAGGAGGATAAGATTAAGGTAGAGGTTGGGATTTCATGCTGTACAATAACCTTCGCAATAAAGTTTACAACTTCAAAATACATTAAGGCCAGTCCGAAAATTATTTCCTGCTCACCTATCCCAAAGGAATGTTTTCAAAAAAGATGTTGAAATATTACGTCATCGAAATCCCGAAGGGATGCTATTACTATAGAACGAAAATGGTTATTTTAACATGAACCCACGAAGTGGTGTCGTAAAAATAACATGACATGCCCGGTACATTTTCACAGATCTACATCCACTGCATTTTTACCGTAAAGAGAAGGCAAAATTTATCTTAACTTTTTTTGAAGGAGAACTCTAAAAATCCATAGCAGGAAGTATAAAAGGCTGGGAGCAAAAACCATGGGCCGTTAACGGCATGCCTGATCATATTCATGTATTGGTAGGAGTAAATCCTGCGATGCGCATTTCTGATCTTATCAGAGACATTAAAAACAATTCTATCAATTTTATCAATGATAGGGGTTGGCTCAAACAGGAGTTTTGCCGGCAGGACGGCTATGGTTCCTTCTCTTATTCCCATTCCGCTTTTGGCAATGTGATTGAATACATCAAAAATCAAAAGATTCACCATGAGAAATGAACCTTCAGGGAAGAATATCATGAACTCTTACAAAAGTTTGAAATACCATTTGAGGAACAATATCTTTTTGAGTTCTATGACTGATTCACGAATGTCATCCCTTCGGGATTTCAACATTAACCGGTCGCCTAACGCACTCAGCCTTTATTCTTCTTATCTTTTAAAACAGAAATTCGCTTTTTGCCGTGTACCAATATTTTCAGTGTTCTTCGCTTTAATGAAATGGCCACACCCTCTTCGTACTCATCCAGCCTGTAGCGGTAGGCCGATAAAATATCTTTATACGATAAAATGCCGGTGATCTTGTTATCATTGGCAGAAACAACCGGTAACACATCTACATTTTCTTTTGCCATCAATTCCACCGCCGTTTTCAAACTGTCTTCGTTGGTAATGGCCACAGCTCTTCGCCTGATCAACGAACCCACCGCATTGTTTGTATTATGATGCATGCTGAAGATGTTGGAAGAACTGACGATCCCTTTAAATACGCCTTCTTCGCTGACAACAATATAATAACTGCGCTGCTGCTCTTTTGTTTTCGCCAACCAGTCTCTCACTTCTTTAATTATAGTGTTATAACTCAAAACTGTTCCCTCCTCTTTTACCACCTGTTGCACATTGATCTTATCCAACATATCTGGTTCATAAGAGTGTGGTGTTTTTACGCCGCGGCGGGCAATCTTTTCTGTCATAATGGTGTTTTTCATCAGCAAAAAAGAAATAAAATACGAAGCCACACAAGCGGCCAGCAAAGGCAATAGTGCATTGGATTGCCCGGTAGTTTCTATGGCAAATAGGATGGACGTAAGTAAAGCCCTTGAAGCGCCGGCAAACATGGCCGACATACCAATTAAGGCTGCTAAAGGCAGTGTAATTCCTGAAGACGGAAATAAAAAAAGAATAGCTGTTCCCAACAGTGCGCCGGTAGCGCCGCCAATAGTTAGCAGAGGCGCCAGTGTTCCGCCTGAGGTACCGCTGCCCAGTGCAATGGCCCATGAAATAAATTTCATAATGCACAGCGACAAAATCACCTGCATGGTCATACTACCCGATAGGATACCGGTAATGTTATCGTAGCCTACTCCCAACGTTTTCGGAGCAAAATATCCTACAATACCAACGGCCAGACCGCCAATGGCCGGCCACCACATCCAGTGAACGGGCAGCTTTTCAAAACAGTCTTCAATAAAATAAACAAGCTTGGTAATACCTGCAGAAATTAACCCAACCACCATACCAATGGCGCTGTAAGCCGCCAATGCCGCATTACCAGGCATTTCTACAAAGGGCATAGGGAAAACCGGGCCTTCTTCAAACAAAAAATGATGGCCTGCGGTACCGGTGATGCAGGCCAATGCAACCGGCACGATGGAACGTGGCGAAAACTCAAACAACAATAATTCAATGGCTAAGAAAATAGCAGCGATGGGGCTTCCAAAAATGGCTGACATACCGGCCGTGGCCCCTGCAGCCAATAATATTTTCCTTTCGTAAGAACTGATCTTTAAAAGCTGCCCGATCGTAGATCCCAGGGCGCCTCCGGTAGCAATGATAGGACCTTCGGCGCCAAATGGCCCGCCGGTACCGATAGATACTGCCGATGAAATGGGTTTCAGATAAGTGATGGATGGCCTGATCTTGCTCTTGTTGGTCAGTATTTGCTCCATCGCTTCGGGTATGCCGTGGCCACGAATGGCCTTTGATCCGTACAGGGCCATTAACCCTACAATGATGCCGCCAATGACCGGAACGATGATCACAAAAATTCCGTAGGTATTGGTGACCGGGCTTGAAGAGGCAAAAGAAAACTGATGATGAAAGGAAAGATTGGTAATTAAATCAATCAGGTGAACCAGGAGCTTTGCTATAAAGCTGATACATACACCAATGCCAACAGCTAACAAAGAGATAAATAAAAGCCGGGTTTTGTCGGCTGAAATACGCGGATTGACCTGCTGATCCATTGTTTCATCCAGCGATACTGAAATGGGGATACCATTATGAGAGAGCGGTTTTTGTTTCATCAATCAAAAATTTTTCAGGCGGCCGTTAATTAAAAAGTTGAAGAACTATGCCGTTATACTATATTGTTTGAGTTTGGCAGTGTTGTGAATCTTAATGTTTTTGCCCGTGGTGGAAATAACTTTTGCTGCGGTCAGCTCATTAAAAAACTTGAACACCGTTTCATACGTAGTGCCAGCGTACGAAGCAATATCCTGGCGGGTTATGGAAGTGGCAATGTACTTATGCCGGTCCTGCCCGAACACCGAAGCCAGTTCCAGCAAGGCATCTGCAATGCGTCCTTTTACTTCCATGTGGGCCAGGTCACGCATGCGCTTTTCAGCCCTTTGCAATTCATGAGCATAAAAATGCATGAGCTTATAGGTAAGAGAAGGGTTTGTTTTCAGTGTAGCTTCCAGGAAATCATTGGTGATGAAACAGGCCCTGGTATCTTCCATAGCAGTGGCTGTAATAGGATACACATCCTCACCGCCGAGTCCGCGATGGCCCAGGATGTCTCCTGCTTTTGCAAATCGAAGAATGAGTTGTTTCAGATCACCCCACTGCTTATATACTTTTACAGAGCCTTCATAGATGAAATAGATACCAGTTACTTTATCTCCTTCGCTAAAAATGTTCCGGCCTTTTTTGTATTGAAAGGTTTTCTTTTTTAGGGCAACAACCTCCTTCCATTCAGGAATACAAGAGCTGCACAAAAAGCAGCCGCCGAGGTTGCATAAAACTTCCTGCATGGCCGCAAAACTAAGCCAATGATATTATTTTGAAAGATAATTATATGGTTTATGTCATAATTTTGTACCACAATACCCCTTACATGCGATAAAATATATTGCCTTAACAAGGTATTCTTTTTAACCCTTACTTCTTAAAATGAATATTATGGATTACGAATTTCATCAGTCGCCACTTTCAAAGGCAATCCTAACCGGCCTTTTTGCAGGCTTTGTTGCCACAATAGTTTGCATGGTTTACAATCTTATTTTCAGGGACAGTACAAGGTTCACGATGGCAGAAATTATCAATGGCACTTCTTTGGTTTTTATTATCAACCTTGTGTTTCTTATTATCGGGGCCATCTATTATGGCTTTATAAAAACCTTCAAAAAAGGAGAATTGATTTTTATCGTCTTTTTTGTTCTGCTCACCATTTTCCTGGCATGGAAAGCCGAAAGTGTGCACCGCACTGCCGATCAGTTGTTGAATACAGAATTCAGGCAATTGCTGTTGGGTGTAGTCATCATCACGGGCATCAGCGCTGCATTCTTAATTCCGTTTTTGTTTCACAATAAGAAGTTTGAAAAACATGTATTGTAATTACACGCGAATTTGATGCACGAATTCGTGTAATTATTTTACAAAAAACGATCACAACTTCTATACGCATTTATAAGAGACATCTCTCCTTCCTTACCCGGGAAAGCGTTGCCGTGTTCCATCCCTAATATGCCTTTGAAGCCTTTACTGTAAATGTGTTTGAAGATGTTCTTATAATTCATTTCACCCGTAGTTGGTTCTTTGCGTCCGGGGTTGTCGCCAATTTGAAGATACCCGATCTCGTCCCAGGCTTTGTTGATGTTGTTGATGATGTTGCCTTCATTGCGCTGCATGTGGTACATGTCAAACAAAATTTTGCAGGAAGGACTGCCCACCGCTTTACAGATCATAAAAGTTTGATCGGAATGGCGAAGAAAAAGATCGGCATTATCGCTCAAAGGTTCCAGCACCATTACCAAACCATGCGGCTCTAAAATGGCGGCCGCTTTTTTTAAAGCCTCTATCACATTGGCCGTTTGATATTCGAACGACAAACTCCGTTCATAATTGCCCGGCACAACGGTCATCCATTTGGCATTGCATCTTTTGGCCACTTCTACCGCCTGTTTGCAATCGCTGATCATTTTATCAATCCATTCCTGTTTCCCGGTTGTCAGTGACGTTTTCCAGTGCCAGTTATCCGAAGTAATGACAAACACACCCATGGTCATGCCCAGCTTCGCAAGCGTATCACCAATCTTTTTTTGCTGATCAACCGTGCGGCCCATCATGCCGTTGTCTTCGATGGAACGAAAGCCCATATCGTACGCAAATTTTATCTGGTCAATAAAATTGTCGCCGGCGCTGCTCCTAAACATGCCGTCGTGAATGGCATAATTAAGATTGAAAGGTTTTTCTGCTTTTGCAGGGGCTTGCGTTTTTGGTGCAGCCTGTAAGGATGAAAATCCGATCAGCGAGGCGCTGGCAAGGGCCGTTTGCCTTAAAAAGTTTCTTCTCTCCATGATATAGTTTGGTCTTAAATTTACCTGCATTTTCTATTTCTGTAATCTTTTGAAAAAAGTTTTTTTTCTTTTAGCGCTGCTTACCGGTTTTCAATCGTTTGCACAGTTACAAAGGTTTCGTTTTTCACAACCCAAATTGGGTTCGCCATTCACTATTATCTTTTATGCTACCGACAGCGTACAGGCAAAACCACACGCAGCGAATTGTTACCAATTGGTTGATTCGCTGAATGCTATTCTAAGCGACTATGATTTGCAAAGTGAAACCAGCCGTCTTAGTGAAAAAGCCGGGAATGGCGAATGGATAAGCGTTTCGCCGGTTTTGTTTGAAGTGCTCCGGGAGTCGGCTGCAGCCTGGGAAAAGAGCAGTGGCGCCGTTGATGTTACCATTGGGCCGCTTTCAAAACTATGGCGACGCGCAAGAAAAGCAAAAGTTTTTCCTGAAAATGATGAAGTGCTAAAGGCAAAAAAACAAACAGGGTTTAAACATATTTTACTGGACACTGTTCACCATAGAGCGCAATTATTAAAAGACGGAATGCTACTGGACTTTGGCGCTATTGCCAAGGGGTATATTGCACAAAAACTAATTGATCATTTACATACTAATGAAATTGATAGAGCCCTGGTAGATGCCGGTGGCGATATTGCCCTAAGTGGCGCTCCGCCTGATAAAAAAGGATGGAGCGTA
The DNA here is from genome assembly GCA_966095395.1 of uncultured bacterium. Taxonomy (GTDB): domain Bacteria; phylum Bacteroidota; class Bacteroidia; order Chitinophagales; family Chitinophagaceae; genus Flavisolibacter. The sequence continues at coordinate 33,324 of CBHTSW010000030.1, forward strand.
GCTGTGAACAGCCCTGAATCGGAAGGGCTGTTGCCGCAAACAATTATGTTATCCAACAAAGCTGTTGCCACTTCCGGCGATCTGTACCAGTACATAGAAAAGGACGGAAAAAAATATTCACATATCATCGATCCTTCTACCGGTTATGGTGTGCTGCATCGCAGAAACGTGACCGTTATTGCTGATGACGGCGCAAAAGCCGACTGGCTGGCTACGGCCTGTAGTGTCTTACCCATTCGAAAAGCCAAAAAACTGGTTCGCAGGGAGAATGCTTCTTTACTGATTGCGGAATGGAAAAAAGGAAAGCTGGTATTCCATTCTGTGAATGGATTTGATACGTATTATGAAAGAAGGTGATAATGAACTTAGCTGCATGGCTGCTATCATCCTTCGTTGGGTCACTCACTTGTGCGTTCTATTCTTTATTGAGCATCGTTGTTACGTCACCACTGTTGGCTTCCTTCTTTATAATGGTTCTCACCGGTCCTCCCTTCGTCAGGATGACAAGTAAGAGACATTATTATAGCAGTCGCTCTGATATTCGTACTGGTTGAAACCTATAGCACTCTTCCTTGTCATGCTGAGCCACAAAGCATCTGTGGTAAAACTATAGGGGAAGAATTGAAATCAAAAATGAATGGTTGTTGTCATCCCGAGTTACGAGGGATCTGTGGACTGAACCTGCAGGTGCTTTAAAGACCCCGGAGGTTTTTTAAAACCTCCGGGGTCTTGCTGGATAGAATTGCGGCCGTACAAGTGAGTGACACAACAGGCGGCGATAGTACCACAAATGCCGACACCCAAAAAATATGGACCTTATCGAATCAATGAACACCATAAAAAAGCTGCCCGGTGGAGCAGCTTTGCATTTTCCTAATCACTTTTACATATACTTTGTAACACCCGGTATGGCAATGGGGTAATAGCCCTCCTCATTGGGCACCACCGGTGGCAACTCATTCCAGTCAAATTTTTTCGGCATAATATTCAAACCCGAGTTCAATGCTTTGTCCCATTCAATTACCTGTCCGCTGTAGGTTGCCATTCTTCCCATAATAGAGGTCATGGTGCTTTTGGCGCCAATTTCGGCGTCTGCAAACTTATACTGGCCTTTGGCAATAGCCGCAAATAATTCGTCATGCTCCGTTTGGTAGGGATTGTTTTCTTTCTTCTTGTCAAACTGAAACAACACCTTGCCTTTGGCGTCGGTTACAGAAGCATCGTTACACCGCATTACGCCTTTGGTTCCCACCAGCATTTCATCCACCCTGCTCATGGTACCCGGAATGTGGCGGCACTGGCTATTTAAAATTGATCCATCGGCATAGGTAAACTCCACGTAGTGATGATCAAATATCTCTCCGTATTCTTTTCCTTTTCTTACCTGGCGGCCACCCATACCCTGCGCCTTTACCGGATAAGCACCTTTGAACCAGTTCACCACGTCAATATTGTGAATATGCTGCTCGGCGATATGATCGCCGCAAAGCCATACAAAATAATACCAGTTGCGCATCTGGTACTCCATTTCTGTTTGGTTGTATTTTCTCTTTTTTACCCAAACGCCATCATTGTTCCACCACGCCTGTGCCGAGGTGATATCGCCAATCAGATGCTTGTTTTTATATAAATCCCTGTACGAGTTTTGGTAGCGGCGCTGCAACCCTACTACCACATTTAATTTTTTTTGTTTTGCCACTTCAGCTGCCTGCAACACCCTGGTTACACCCGCCGGATCGGTAGCCACCGGCTTTTCCATGAACACATGTTTACCCTGCTTCACGGCTTCTTCAAAATGAATAGGCCTGAAACCCGGGGGTGTTGTCAGAATGACAACGTCGGCCAGTGGAATGGCTTTGAGGTATCCGTCAAAACCAACAAACCGGCGCTCCGCAGGCACCTCCACCTTTGCCTTCATGTTTCCTGTCACGCCCCAATCAGAAAGGTCTTCGGCACTCAGCGTTTTATAACAACTTTCCAGCCGGTCGGCAAAGGCATCTGCCATGGCAACAATCTTTACATTTTGTTTGGAAAGCAAGGCTTGCATGGCCGCACCGGTTCCGCGGCCGCCGCAACCAATCAAGGCTACTTTTATAGCATCGTCGCTACCGGAAAAAAAATTGGCCTGGCCCATTAAAGGGGCGGCCATTAAACCGCCGGCCAGAATGGAGGTTTGTTTTACAAAGTCCCTGCGGCTGCTTTTGTTGTGCGTCATATAGCTCCTTATTTTAGATAGGTTGAGAAAAATGTTTCTGCTTCTTCTGCCGTTGGCTGTACCAGTGGCCTGACCACACGAAACCCGATAAAAGGTGCATCGGCATTCCACCAACGGCTTTTGGGGATTTGCGGATCGCGGCGGTTCCAGGTCAAATCCGACATCAGCCTGTTGGCCGGACGCAGGTCTTTCGCTTCATCCCGGTACGTTCCGCCTTTAACCGTGCGGGGATGTTTTGCATCAGGTACCCGTACCGGATTTGAAACAGCATCTGTTACCGTAGCATAATAATCCGTTTGATATTGGTCCAGCGTCCATTCGCCTACATTGCCCAGCATATCATACAAGCCCCAGGCATTGGGCTTTTTCAACCCCACTTTATGGTATTTGTTTTCGCTGTTGGCGGCATACCAGGCATACTCCCCCAGTTTGGAAGGCTCGTTTGCAAAAGGAAAAGTTGTTGCCGTTCCTGCCCGGCATGCATATTCCCATTCGGCTTCGGTAGGCAGGCGGTAAAAAACACCTGTTTTCCTATACAGCCATTTGCAATACATTAATGCGGCATACTGCTGCATGCTGTTGGCAGGAAAGCCGCCCTCTTTTCCCATACCTAATGTCAATTCAATATAAGGAGGGCTTGGCCTGGTAATGGCGTCTGCAGTTGTATTCTGACTGAATTCGGGATCACTAAAAAACAAATTGTATTCATCAAAGGTCACTTCGTAAGCACCCATCCAAAAAGCTGCCATTTGTACCGGACGTTGCGGCAATTCGTCTGCTTCTTTCCATTTGTCATTATTATCACTACCCCACAAAAAGTTTCCTGAGGGCACAGGAACCATTTTAAATGCGATGCCGGTACCGGGTATCTGCTGCTGGTAAGGCGCAAACGATGTATCAGCAACCTGGGCTCCCACATGTAAATTAGCTAACAGGAAGAATACGCAGATTAGTTTTTTCATAATTCGGAGGCGATGAAAAAAAATAAATGACTTGTTTTCGCTTTCTTCAAGCAAATTGGGGAACAAGTTACTTATAAAGAAATGATCTTTTGCAAGCGATCCTGTTTTTTAATGAGCTGTTGCAGCAATACTACCTGGTTATGGGCTCTTGTAAAATTATGCCCCTCGTATTTAGCGCCGTAGTACACATCACCATTGATATGATCGGTGAGAAAACGTAAGGCCTGCATGTAGATCATGAACTTACCGGCATAAAAAAAGTATGGCTTTTCCATTGCGGTCAGTTCATCCTTCATTTCGCTATAATAGCCCTGCACAATGGCTTTATAAAACTCTTCGCGGATAATAATTTTGGAAAAGTCAGGCTCCTCTTCGCTTACGGGTGACAGGTAGGTTCGCATCATATCACCGACATCGCTGATGAAATACCCCGGCATTACCGTATCCAGGTCAATAACACAAATGCCTTTCCCCTTAGAATCAAACAAAATGTTACTGATCTTGGTATCGTGATGCGTAACCCGCAGTTTGAATTCGGGGTTGGATTGGATGTTCTTGAATTCAGCTACAATATCAGCCTGGTCATTCAGTATCCTGATCAACTCTTCCGACTGGCTGATACGCTGCGGGTTACCGTTTTTCAAGGCATGTAAAAACTGCTGGTAACGAAGATTCAAATCATGAAAACAGGGTATGGTAATTTGGAGCTGGCTGACATCAAAGCCTGTCAGCAGCTTTGTAAATCTTCCAAAATGTACGGCGGCTTCATAGGCTTCTTGGGGGCTTTCCACTACATCTTTGGAATGAGAACCGCCAACAAAAGGAAACAACCTGAAAAAGCCTTCATCTTTTAAATAGATCATCTCTTTTCCATCAAGAGTAGCCACGGGTGCCACAAAGGCGTAATCAGGATAATGCCGTTTCAAATAATCAGCAATCAGCCTGATATTATGTGCAATGCTGTCCGGCTTTTTAAAGACCGCATGATTTAGTTTTTGTAAAACATACGCTTTGTCAGGGGTGGTTATTTTCCAGGTATGATTGATCAATCCACTGCCGAATGACTCTACCTTTAAAGTTTCTTCATTCAGCCCGTAAGCAGGCAAAACGGATTGCGACATATAGTCTAAATTATTTCTCACTAAATTATTCAACTGGCAATGACAGTTTACAGGTTTATAGTTGGAAAACGGTGATTGAAACTATTACTGTTTACAACCCCTCCCTTTACTAAAAGAAAATTTGCGGTTGTTTTGAACCGCAAATCCTATAGATTAATATTCATTATTCAAAGCAAACACGGGCTTTCTGTACATCCATTGCCCGCCGGTAAAATCAGGGAACTCCACGGTTTCATTTCCCAATTCAATGGACTGCTCACTCAAGGGTGTAATGGCACTCCATGCCGCTGCATCGTATACATCCATTGGCGTGGGCAGTTTGCGTTTAATAGATTCAACAAAGGAATGTATAACAAAGAAATCCATGCCGCCATGGCCGGCACCTTGCGTTTCTTTACTCCACCGAGCCCATAAAGGATGATCGTATTTGTCAAGCCAGGTTTTTGCTTCATCCCACTGGTGCGGCTTAGCCGATTTGCCTTCAATATAAATTCCTTTATTTACATCCATCCATAAACCTTCTGTGCCTTGCACACGAAAACCCAGGGAGTACGGACGGGGAAGATTGGTATCATGCTGTAACAAGATCGTTTCGCCGTTGGCACACCGGATCTGCGTGGTCACCACATCACCTAACTTGAATTTCACTTTTGCATTCGGATGACTTTCGCCGCCCTTCTTTACCACATAATCATGCAGGCCTCTTGCTTTGGTAGAAAACGAACTCAGTGTCAAAAAGCGGTTACCCCGGTTGATGTTAATGTAATGGGCAATGGGGCCAATGCCGTGAGTAGGATACAGGTCGCCATCCCGATGAACGGAATGTTCGGTTCTCCAATGTGCTTCTGAAAACCCTTTCTCTCCAAACTCAACACCACCACCATAAGGACGCACACCGTCGTTAAACTTGACTTCCCGCAGGTCGTGCTGGTAGCCGCCCTGCAAATGAACGATCTCTCCAAACAATCCCTGGCGCACCATGTTCAGTACTGCCATTACATCGCGGCGGTAACAAACATTTTCCAGCATCATGACGTTGGCGTTATATTTTTCCGCCGCCTTAACTACGTCCCAATGATCCTGCAGCGTAATGCCCAATATCACTTCTGTACCCACGTATTTAATTCCTGCCTCCAATGAACCAAGGATCATGGGCTTGTGCCACTCCCAGGGGGTAGCAATGATCACGGCATCGAGTTTTTCTTTCTCCAGCATTCTTTTCCACGCATAGACATCTCCGGTATAAACCTGTGGCATTTTCTTACCGCTCTTGGTGATCATTTCCCGTGCAGAGGTGAGCATACGGTTATCGATATCGCAGATCGCCACCAGTTCTACATCGTCCCTGCGCAAAACAAGGTCCAGGTGGTTTTGTCCACGCAGCCCGACCCCTATGAGGGCCATCCGCACTTTTGCAGCGGCGGGCCTGGCAAATAAACTACTTCCCGGTATAGAAAATGCAGCCGTAGCCATAGCAGTTGTTTTGACAAATTCTTTTCTATTCATGCTTTAAAAAATTATGATGCTTGTTTATATTTTTTTAATATTGAAATGTGGGTTGCAGGACGATCATTCCACCCTGCATATGCCGCCTTTAATGTTTGGCAACCCACAGAGAACACGAACCGTTAGCTTGTTCACACCTGTCCAATGATCAGCGCTATGAAAATAAAATAATAAGCTGATGAAGTTCCATGCAAACGGTTGTGCAAAATCATAAGCTGCCACCAGCCTTATTTTATTTGAAACAATGGATTTGCAGAAGGCACCCGTTCCTCTTCCATAATTTTTTCCAGTTCTTTTACGATTTCAGGATGTTGTGTTGCCAAATCATTCTTCTCCCCGCTATCGGATGACAGGTCATACAATTCGGTACGCACAGGCACTTTGGCTTTATAAAAACGAATCGCCTTCCAGTTGTTTTTTCTGACTGCCTGTTTAAATCCGCCCTCATAAAACTCCCAGTACAAAGGCCCTGACCTTACCGTTTCTTTTTTACCCAACACAACCGGCAAAAAAGAGGCGCCATCACCTGCCGGAGCCCGGGCACCTGCCAGTTGGGCAAAGGTGGGTAGCACATCCCAAAAGGCTCCTGTAAAGGCAGACGTGGTACCGGCAGGTACCTGTCCTTTCCAGGAAGCAATAAAGGGTATCCTGATACCGCCTTCATACAGGTCCCGCTTGGTTCCTTTTAGCGGTCCGCTGCTTTTGAAAAAATCCGTGACATCTTTTATTTTCCGTCCGCCTTCAACGTGTGTTCCATTGTCGCTTGTAAAAATCACCAATGTATTTTCTTCCAGTTGTAAATTCTTTAAAAGATCCATGATGTTGCCAATGTAATCATCCATTTGCGTGACCATGGCAGCATAGGCGGCTTTGGGATACGGCTGTGGGCCATAATGTTGTCCCAAAGGCTGCGCCACTTCCGGTGCAAATTTGCTGGAGCCATCAGTGTTTACATAGGGCTGCAAATACTGCTTCGGTACATTCAATTCGGCATGGGGCAAGGTATAGGCTACATACAGAAAGAAAGGATCATTTTGATTTTGACGTATAAAATCCAACGCCGACTGATTGAACCATTCATTGGCATACATGCCCTCGGGCAGTTTTATTTTGGTGCTGGCGCCATTGATCATTTGCCAGGCAGAATCGGGCTTTTGATAATGCCCTTCCACGTGATGCAGGTGACCGGCAAAAAAGTCCCAGCCTTTTCTTTCCGGCACGCCGGAGGTTTCCTTTAACCCCAGTCCCCACTTGCCCACCATGCCGTTTCGATACCCCTTTTGTTTCAGCACCTGCGGCAAAATGCTATCCGCTGCCGGTAAAGGCACTTCTCCGTTTCCCCGCACAGAAACATGACCGGTATGCTGGCCGGTCATCAAACTGGCTCTTGATGGTGCACATACGGTACTGCCCGCATAAAAATCGGTAAACCGCATGCCGGACCTGGCCAGGCGGTCAATATTCGGTGTCTGAATAAGCTGTTGTCCATAGCAGCCCACGTCACCATAGCCCAGATCATCGGCTAAAATAAAAATGATGTTGGGAAGCTTCCCGGAAGCTGAAACCGTTGATGCCGTTTTCTTTGATAAGGAGCATGAGGACCACACCGAAACGATTATCAACAACAAGGGCAAAAGAAACAGAGGGGACAATTTTTTATTCTTCATACCTTTTGTAATGGGCTTTGAAAATAAAACAATAATGCAGCGTTTCTTACAGAAGAAAAAAGAAATACCCGCAGTATTGCTACTATCGGGTATTCTTGTTGCTTTTTGAGAGACTTGTTTTGTGACTGCGATAAATTTTAGTAGCCGGGATTATTAGGGTTTAGTGCAGGCACCAAATCTATTTGAGCTTGCGGCACCGGCAATAAATACAATTTATTATCCCACTTTCTTGTTTGAGCCAGTCCATTTGTAATGTCGTAGATATTCATCATCACGGTTGGCGCCATTTTCCAGCGGCGGATGTCCATATAACGGTGGCCTTCCAGTGCCAGTTCAATTCTTCTTTCCCGGCGAATGGCTTCTCTTAATTTGTCCTTTGTATTATAGACCGCGGCATCTATATCAGGCATCCCTGCCCTGTTCCTGATCCTGTTCAACGCAGTATAAATGCTGGCATCGGGACCGCTTAGCTCATTCTTTGCTTCTGCATAGATCAGCAACACTTCTGCAAAACGGATGATGATATGATTGGCATTGTTATCCACCAGTGACACCACTGAGGCCGGATCAACAAACTTTCTGAAATTATAGCCTGTTTTAGAACAGTTGTTTCCACCTTTTACCCAGGTAAATTCATATCCACCATTGTTATTGATCCTATTCCAGGGAGCCTCTTCAAACAGGATGGTAGCATAAAAACGGGGGTCGCGATTTTTATATTCGTTATAGAAGGCCGGATCTGCGTTCCTGTTGGCATACCTTGTTGCTCTTACGCTTGGATCAACAGGAGTTACCGGCTGTCCTGTTCTGAAGTCCAGGTACTCATCCACCAGTTTTTGTGTAGGTGTTACCGAACTCCAGCCGCCCAGATCATCGGCCAATAAATACGTATTATCATATTTGGCATCTTTTACAGGAATGTGCTGCCTGTCAAGGATCACTTCTTTATTGTCTTCATTGGCCTGCCAGAATAATTGCTCGTAACTGCGTACGCCCAACCGGAACTTCTTTTCCTCTTCAGCATCGGCAAACGATACCCACTTTGAATAATCATCGGCTTTATCAATATCCTGCTCAGCGGTTACTTTAAAAAGATCGTAGTCCATTGCCATTACCGCCTGGGCTGCATCAACGGCAGCCTGCCATTGCTCATTGTATAAATGAACCCTTGCCTTCAGGGCCAGTGCAGCACCTTTGGTAACACGACCCTTTTCAGCGTTTTTGCCCCCGCTATAACTGTCCGGTAGTATTTTTGAAACAGCGTCTAATTCGTCGGTAACAAATTTCAGCACCTCGGCCTTTGGAGTACGGCCTATGTATGATTCTTCCAGCTCTAGCGTTTTTGTAACCAGCGGAACATCGCCAAAATAATTGATCAAATCGGCATAACGCATAGCCCTTAAAAACCGGGCTTCAGCTTTTATCCTTTCCTTAGCCGCAGCGTCGAGGGTTACCTTATCTACGTTTTCCAAAAAATAGTTGGCTCTCCGGATGGTACTAAATTCCCACATGCCGTTATAATATCCCAATATTCCATTCAAATTGGTGGTAACGTCTCCTGAGGCGATAACGGTCGCATTACTTTCCCATGGATATTGCGCATGTGCATTGTCGGTAGCGCCGTCCTGGTAAATGCTTGTTTCCACATAATCCAGCGAGGCGCCGTAAATGGCGTTCAGTGCTGCATACGTATCTTTCTCAGAGGTCCAGAAGGTGGATTCAGAAAGCTGGTCCTGAGGCACTCTTTCCAGAAAATCCTTTTGGCAGGAGCCCAGGATCATTGAAACAGCCACAAGAGCCGCTAAAAAATATTGTTGTTTTTTCATCCTTAATTTTTTTGTTTTTTTCAATTGAAAAGCTTCTTTACGTCTTGCCGGTTTCCCACTTAAAATTTCACATTCAATCCAACCACCCATGTTTTTACACCAGGGTAACTGGCACGGCCCGAGGCCATCTCAGGGTCATAGTCAGACAAGCGATCATCGTTCATGAACGTGAACGGATTGTTGGCCGCCACATAAAATCTTGCTGACTTCATAGAGATCTTGCCGGCAACTGATTCAGGAATGGTATAGCCGAGGCTCAGGTTCCTGATGCGCAGGTAAGAACCATTGAACAACCAGAAAGATGAAGTGCTGTTGTAGTTATGGTTACCGTCTGCGCTAACAAGTATCCTTGGATAAGCTGCATTCGGATCGGGATTGGCTCCTGTCCATCGTTGAAGATGCATTGGTTTTACCCCCGCGCCGTTAAAGAAAGAAAGCGAAGATTCGCCACTGAGGTACACCTTTACATCCGACACGCCGTAGGCCATCACAGAAAGGTCAAATCCTTTATAGGAAGCCCCCAATGAAAACCCGTAGTTGAAGGAAGGAACATCATTACCTAAAACAACACGGTCGTTCGCATCAATTTTACCATCGGGTTTGCCATCCGGTCCGCTGATATCTTTATACTTGATATCCCCTGGTTTGGCAGCATTTGACTGAAAGGCATGCGATGCTACATCAGCTGCATCCACAAACAAACCTTCTGCCTTATATCCAAAAAAAGAGCCCACTGATTCACCCACTTTTTCAATCCACAGGCCGTTGATGCGTTGTTGATCTTCACCCAGGTTTAAAATGGTATTCTTATATTTTGTAAGATTGAATGAGGCATTGTATTGAAAATCTTTTCCTATGGAATTGGTATGCGTGAGCGCGAATTCAATCCCCTTGTTTTCTGTAGAGCCTAAATTATACGTAGCTGGTGTTAAGCCATAAGTAGCCGGGGCTCTCCGGTTCAATAAAATGTCTTTGGTCGTTTTGATAAAATAATCAGCCGTGATACCCAGTAAGCCATTCCACAAGCTGGCATCAACGCCGATATTTTTCATGTGAACTTTTTCCCAGCTTGCAGCGATATTGGTTCCCTGGCTTTGCCAAACACCATCCACAGGTGTACCATCAAAATTGTATTGATACCCTGTATTCAGCAAGCCAAAATAGTTACCCGGCGCTACATTGTCCTGGTTGCCCAAAATACCCCAGGAACCACGAAGCTTCAGGCTTCTCAACCAGTCAATATCCCGCATGAACGATTCTTCAGAGATGACCCACCCCGCTGATACAGAAGGAAAGGTTGCGTTCCGGTGGTCAGGATGAAAACGGGACGACAGGTCCACACGAAGGTTACCCTCAAGCAGGTAACGGTTGCGGAAGGAATAATTCAGGCGCCCGAAATACGAACGTATGGCCCATTCGGTATTGGTGGACGTATTGGCTCCGCTGCTGATATCAACAGGATCAGAAGATCCGGTACCCACAGTGCCCAGGTCATTGGTCGGAAATCTTCTTCTGCCGGCATAAATCGTTCTGTATGTATTGCTTTCCTGGGAAGCCCCCACCATGATCTTTCCTAAATGCTGATCAAATCGTTTTTCATATTCCGCATGGGCCTGTAGGAGGTATTCCTGCTGGCGGCTCCAGCGTTCCTGCATTTCGTTAGGCGTAACAGCAGTGGACGTCATGGGAGCTTTGGTAATAAAATTGGTCAAAGCCGGTAATTCGTTAATAAACAGCCAGCCCTGCCTGTTATCATATTTCAAAGAGGCCAAACCGGTTACCTTAAGGCCCTTCATGGGCGTTAAGGTAGCGTTAACAGCTGTTTGAATATTTTGATCCCGGTTCCATCTTTTTCCGCCCTCCGCCATCGTACGCAGGGGGTTATTCTTCGACAGCGTAGCGTCAGCGCTACCGCCGTTAATGGTACCCCATGTACCATCGGAATGTTGGGCTACTAAAGAGGGCACCATCCGGTTTAACTCCACCCAATTCAGTTCGCCGCCTTTGGTATCAAAATCAGATTTCACAAACGAAATATTCGATCCGATTTTTAAAATAGGCAATACCTGTGTTTCTGTATTCAACCGTAAGGTGTAGCGGCTGTAATCTTTATTTTGAACAAACGACTCCTGGTTTAGTCCCGCCAGGCTTAAGTAAAAACGCGTAGTTTTACTACTTCCGCTCACGCCAAGCTGAATGTCTTTCAGGGCTGGATTTTTTACCAACGCCCTGTCGTACCAATCGGTATTGGGATATAAATCGGGATCGCTGCCGGATTCAAATTTTTGAATTTGTTCCTCTGTAAACTTCGGTTGCCTGCCTGCATTAACCATAGCTTCGTTGTACAATCTTGCATAATCAGCAGAGCCCAAATATTCAGGCGTTCTTGTTGGCGATTGCAGGCCGTAGCTTGTATTCAGATCAATAGACAACTTACCTGTTGCACCTTTTTTCGTGGTGACTACTATTACCCCATTGGCAGCACGGGAACCATAAATGGAGGCAGAAGCAGCATCTTTTAAAACGGACATATTTTCTATATCGTTTGGATTTAATGCAGCCAGTTCCCTGCTGGAGGCCGGAATACCATCAATAATAATCATAGGACCAGGAGAGCCAAGGTTGGTGCGGCCACGAACGGTGATCGTTCCCGCATCATTACCCACATCGCCCGGACGGTTGATAACCGTAAGCCCCGGAGCAATCCCCTGCAATGCGTTTTGAACGGAAGTTACCGGCCGGTTGGCAAGGCCTTTCGCATCTATGGAATTAACAGCACCGGTCAGGCTTGCCTTTCTTTGTGTGCCGTAACCAACGATTACGATGTCTTCCATTCCCTTTGCTTCTTCTTCCATCACAATGTTAATGGAAGTCTCTCCTTTCAGGTCAACGGTTGTTTCCTTGTATCCAACATTGGTGACGATCAGGGCTCCGCTTGTTCCTTTTAAAACAAGCTGGAAAAAACCCTTGTCATCGGTTTGTGTGAAATTAGAGTTCTGATCTTTTTCTTGCAGGGTAGCACCCATCAAAGGTTCACCTCGTGAATTCCTTACTGTACCGCTTATCGTTTTTTGCTGGGCCATGGCCATGGCATTCCAGCAGAAGAGCAGCAGCAAACACAATCTTTTAGCAGTCATAATTGCCCGTTTTTTTTAATGAAAATTTTTTCCACCACTTTTTTACTGAGAAGTGATTTTGTTAAAGTTTGGGAAAAAAATTACAAGCTCATCGCTGTGAAACCCGCATGGATACTGTGCAAACGATTGAACTGACCGATCAAACGATTGCACAATTTTTTGAAAAAAAATCTCCTGTTGTTTGAAATCAACAATTGACTGATCGATTTTTAATCACCGGAAAAAAATGTAATTCAACCAGGGCGAGTATGAATTGGCAGAGGCACAATAAGATCCGCTTCTTTTAAGAAAATGGCACGATGATCTCAGGCAAAAAGACTAACGGGAGCTTTGATGCATGACCAGGGTAGCGGGCATCTCTTCGATATAGTATGTATTGTTGCTTTTATTCTCCGATTTATCATTCAATAATTTGATCATGATCTCCATAGCTCTTTCTCCCTGTCCGTAAGGATATTGCTCAATGGAAACCAATGGCGGATACGCTGTATAATTCGTAATAGGAAGGTTGGCATAACTTAAGAAAACAATATCCTTATTCACCTGTATATTCTGCTGCTGTGCGTACTGCACGGCATCCATGTGTACGTAGTCATTGAACGTGATGATAGCAGTAGGCGGATTTTTTACAGAGAGCAAACTTTTCATGGCCTGGTGCGTACTCTCTTTTGAAAGATCCGTTTTTTCCACCAACTGCATGTCTGCTTTTAGTTTTTTTCTGGAAAGCCCATCAATATATCCGTTCAATCTTTCCTTGCTGGCACTCAGTTTATCCGGACCATTGATCAGTGCAATGCGTTTGTATCCCCTGCTGATCAGCCAGCCCACCATTTCAATTGTGCCCTTATATAAATTGCAAAAAACCTTGTTCACTTTTTCAAACGGAGGCACCCTGTCAAAGTATACCACCGGTATGTCATATTTATCCAAAGCCTGCAGGTGTTCATACCTGTTGGTTTGCTTTGAAAGAGAAATGATCAGCCCATCCACTCTTTGTTTTTTCATGGCTTCCACCACTTTCTTTTCTCTTTCGGGATCATCATAACTCTGCCCGAAAAGAATGGTGTACTCATGTTCCATAGCGGCCGTTTCAATCCCGCTGATGGCATCAGAAAAAAATTCCTCGCGGATGTAGGGAAGAATCACACCAATGACATAGGTCTTTTTTTGCTTAAAGGAAATAGCTTTGGCATTGGGAACATAATCCAGTTCCTTCGCCAGTTCCTGTACCCGCATTTTGGTGCGCAGGCCAATACGCGGATGATCGCTTAAGGCTCTTGATACGGTTGAAACGGAAACATTCAGCCGTTTGGCAATTTCTTTTATGGTAGGTAATTCGTTTTTCATGAAATAAGCGGTGCCCCAAAGTATGGAAAAATAGTAGTTCCCATCGAACGGAATTGATTTGGGGCAACAGTTTTAACGAATGCGTAACTGTGCAAACGTTTGTTCTTATATACATGCAGCAATAAGTATAGATTTATTGCGCAAAAAGATCGAAACAAACCTGGCAGCTTGCTTCTGCATGATAATCTTCTTTCCAAATTCCATGACTGCAAAGAACATTCATCATTGGTGACAACTGCTTTAGGATCGATCCGTAGTTAGTGAGCCTGGCATACCCACTCACTATTTCTCTTATATAAAAGCCACATTAGAAATGAGATCTATTGCCCTGACACTTGCTTTTTTATCCATTGGTTTCGCACACGCACAAGAGCTTCCTACCGAACTTCAAACCCCGGAGATTGTCTCTGTAAACCGCATGCCCATGCGTGCTACTGCTTTCGCCTTTGAAAGCAGGGAGCTGGCACAGCAACGGGAAAAGGAAAAATCAAAATACTTTCTTTCCCTGAATGGCACCTGGAAGTTTAACTGGGTACAGGATCCGCGGAAACGTCCTTCCGATTTTTATAAAACTGATTTTAATGACGCCGGCTGGGATAATTTTAAAGTACCTGCCAACTGGGAATTGAACGGATATGGGCTGCCCATTTATGTAAACCATCCTTATGAATTTACAGGACGCAAAAAAATGGGTAAGAACCTCAACCCTCCTTTTGACATTCCTGAGGAGAACAATCCCGTGGGTTCTTACCGCAAGAAGTTTACTTTACCCAATGACTGGAGTGGAAGACAAGTATTCATCCATCTGGGAGCCGTAAAGTCAGCCTTTTTTATTTGGGTGAACGGAGCCAAAGTTGGCTATAGTGAAGACAGCAAGCTGGCTGCTGAATTCGACATTACCAAATATGTAATACCCGGAGAAAACCTGATAGCACTGCAGGTATATCGCTGGAGTGATGGAAGCTACCTGGAATGCCAGGACATGTGGCGTATATCAGGAATTGAAAGAGACGTGTACGTTTATTCCACACCCAGACTGGATGTCCGTGATTTCAAAGTGGTAACTACTTTAAATAAAACATATACCAAGGGGCTTCTTCAGCTAAATGCCGAGATCAATAATTATAAGATTGACCAGAATACCCTGCACAGCCGGCCCGATAGTTTTTCTGTTGAAATTGAACTGACCGATACAAAAGGCTCTACTGTTTATAAAGAAGCAACAAAAGATATTCAAAGCGTATTGGGTAATTATAAAACCGTTGTTTCCTTCAGTAAAGAAATTCTTGGGGTACAAACATGGTCTGCTGAAACACCGAACCTCTACACTTTATACATCACGCTAAAAGATAAAAACGGAAACACGCTACAGGTGATTCCACAACGCATTGGCTTCCGCTCTGTTGAAATTACTGACCGCAATTTTCTGATCAATGGCAAACGAGTGTTCTTGAAAGGGGTGAACCGTCATGAACACCATGCCACACAGGGCCATACCTTGACACGCGAGAACATGCGCAAGGACATGGAAATGATGAAGAAGCTCAATGTAAATGCCGTGCGTCACTCCCACTACCCTCCCGATCCTTACTGGATGGAGCTTTGCGATGAATACGGACTATATGTAATTGATGAAGCCAATATTGAATCGCATGGCCGCTATTACGACTTGGCTTACACCTTCGCCAATGACAAGCAATGGCGCATGCCGCACCTGGACAGAATTACAAGGATGTATGAAAGAGATAAAAATCATACTTCAGTGGTTACCTGGTCGCTTGGCAACGAAGCTGGTAACGGCGTTAATTTTTACGAAGCCTATGAGTGGCTGAAGCAAAAAGATAGTCGTCCTGTGCAATACGAACGTGCCGAAAATGATTTTAATACAGACATGATCGTGCCGCAATATCCAAGTCCCAATTGGTTGAAACGCTACGCACAACGCAACCCGGACAGGGCCCTGATCATGAGTGAGTATGCACATATTATGGGCAACAGTTTGGGTAACTTTAAAGAATACTGGGATGCCATTGAAACGCATCCTTACCTGCAGGGTGGTTTTATCTGGGAATGGATTGACCAGGGAATTGATACGGTGAGAAACGGCAAACGCTTCCTGGCCTATGGGGGCGATTTCCCTTTAAGTGGTCCTGTGGATGAAAACCTTAGCGATAACAATTTCAGCGTAAAAGGTGTAGTCACTGCCTATCGCGGTTTAACACCCATGGCTGTGGAAATTAAAAAAGTTTACCAGCACATTAAAACCATCTACAAGGGCAATAATCAAATAGAGATCAGGAACGGTTATTTTTTCCGTAACCTGGATCATGCACAAATAAACTGGGAGTTGCTGGAAAATGGAAAACTAGTTGAAAAAGGAATCATTGCTTCCGTTAACATCAAGCCACAAGAATCCCAAACGGTTTCTTTACCAGTAAAAACAGCTCCCAAGAATGGCAAGGAATATTTTTTAAACATCCGTTACAATTTAAAAAATGCAGAACCTTTTTTAGAGAAGGGCTATGAGATCGCATCAGAACAATTTAGCTGGAGTGGTAATGCTGTTGCTGAAACCCCTTCCCTGCGTAATGGAAAATTAAGTGTCGATCAAACCGATAACAAGGCAACTATAAAAGGAAAAGATTTCGCCATCACTTTCGACCTGCAAAACGGAATGCTAAGCAGCTATACACTGAAAGGAGACCAGTTGCTGCAACACGGTCCTCAGCCGGCATTTTGGAGAGCACCAACCGACAACGACATGGGTGCCGGCTATAACCGTTCGCTGCGCATGTGGCGTAATGCCTATGAAAACGGGAAAACAACAAAGGCCACTGTAACACAGACGGCCACAGGCTATGGTATCGTGTTTAAAAAAGAACTGGTGAATGGTGATGCAACGGTTGAGCAGGTATTTTCAGTTTATGGAGATGGTTCGGTAAAAGTAGAAAATCGTTTTACGCCTGTAAAAGGCACCCACAAAATACTGCTCCGTTTTGGCAATGATCTGCAACTGAACAAGCAATTGGATCAAATACAATTTTACGGTCGCGGTCCCTGGGAAAATTATTGGGACAGGAAAACCGCTTCGTTTGTTGGGATCTATAAGCAACCCCTGGATGGGCAATACTTCCCTTATGCCAGGCCGCAGGAGAGTGGCAACAAATCTGATGTGCGCTGGGTAACCATGACCAATAAAAAAGGAAAGGGATTGCGTTTTGAATTTGCAGACAGCCTGCTGAATTTTTCAGCGCTTCCCTATAGCCTGGATGATCTGGATCCTGAAGTGGAAAAGAAACAATACCATTCCGGCGAGTTGACGAAACGCAATGAAATTTATATGCACATTGACCTGCAACAATCCGGTTTGCAGGGCATTGACAGCTGGGGCTCCCAGCCCCTGGAACAATACCGCATTCCTTATCGCAGCCAGCAATACAGTTACTGGATCAAACCATTGAAATAATCAATAAAGGCCATCATGCAAATCTTTGTTTTATTCGCAACCTTGTTTTTGTCAGCTATATCCTTTGCCAATCCTGCTAAGGCTGCCGGCAAAAACGATCTTTTTATTTTTAAAGATTCAACCATTCAACTTCCCCTGGAGGGAAACACATGGGCACAACCTGTTGCCGGCGGATCAAAAACCATTACCAATGCCGGGATTACAGGATGGACAGACAAACAAACGCAATTCGAAACCTATTTGCGGATCAATCAGCCCGGCTCTATAAAAATCAACCTGAAAGCAAAAGCAGACGGAAAAAGCCGGTTGCAACTTTCCATCAACAACATCAAAAAAACAGTAACGGTAAAAACAAATGAATTTCAATTGTATGAAGCCGGAGAATGGAAGCTAAAAGACACCGGCTATATTAAGATAACCTTGACAGGTCTTTCAAAAACGGGAGGCCGTTTTGCCGACATTAGCGAATACCAGATCAGCGGTACGGCCATCAGTGCCAAAACAGCGTTCGTCAAAAACAACGAAGGGAATTTTTTCTATTGGGGCCGCCGCGGACCTTCCGTGCATTTGAATTACCCCTTTGCCGACAGCATACAGGCCAAATGGTTTTATAATGAGATCACAGTGCCGGAAGGCCAGGATGTAATCGGTTCTTATTACATGGCCAACGGTTTTGGGGAAGGTTATTTTGGAATCCAGGTCAATTCAGCTACGGAAAGAAGGGTTTTATTTTCGGTATGGAGTCCTTTTCAAACCGATGATCCAAAAAGCATTCCCGAAGACATGCGCATAACGCTTCTGAAAAAGGGCGAAGGTGTGAACACCGGGGAATTTGGCAACGAAGGTTCCGGCGGACAGAGCTTTTTACGCTACAACTGGAAAGCAGGAGCTACGTATAAGTTTTTGCTAAAAGGAGAACCGGACCATCAAAACAACACGACGTACACGGCTTATTTTTTTGCGCCGGAGAAAAACGAGTGGCTGCTGATCGCCTCCTTCAAGCGGCCCAAAACAAATACACACCTGAAACGGTTTCATTCGTTTTTGGAAAATTTCATTCCGGAGCAAGGCGACAAAGAAAGAAGAGTGTTGTTTGGCAACCAGTGGATAGCTGATGCAGACAACAACTGGATGGAGTTAAACAAAGCAGGGTTTACCTATGACAATACAGCCGCCAAAGGTTACCGCATGGATTATGCAGGCGGTACAGAGAAGGGACAATTCTTTTTAAAGAATTGCGGTTTCTTCAATGCATATACACCCTATAGAAGTTCTTTTGAAAGACCCAAAACAAATGAAAAACCGGTACTAGATTTTAAAAGCCTGCCCTAAGAATATCAAAAGGAGTTAGAAGAAAAAGGTCATGCCAGAAGCATGGCTTTTCTTTTTAAAAAATGTTCAATGAGCAACATACGATGCTCAACGTAAGAGAAACCTCAACACTCCTTGAGCTTCGTATTAATGCATTGAAAATTGAACATTGAGTATTGAACATTAACCAGGATATAGACACAAGGGTACATTTCCCAATGAACACACGCCATCTTATTTCTTCCCGTCCCTCACACACCGAAAACCAGTATGCTCCAACCCAGTATCAGGACTGCTTTTCATGCGGCGTGCTACACGATAACCGCTGCAGTAACTATCGTTGCACAAAAAGCTTCCGCCCCGCAAACTTCGTTTAGGCGTATATGGATCACCGGGGTCAAAACTTTTTGCAGGTCCTTTGGGATTAACGCTGGTTGTATTGGCCAGTGTTTTATAATAGCCTGCTTCATACCAATCGCTGCACCACTCCCACACATTACCCGCCATATCGTATAAACCATGCCCGTTCGGGGCAAAAGATTTTACCGGTGCAGTTGTGGTATAACCATCTTTCCTTTCGTTGTAATATGGAAATTTCCCTTCCCAGCTATTGGCCTTTGGCCTGCCTGCATTTACATGTTCATTACCCCAGGGGTAAATCGTATTTGTTAACCCTCCTCTTGCGGCAAACTCCCACTCTGCCTCTGTAGGCAATCGCTTACCAGCCCATTTGCAATAAGCCATGGCATCATACCAGCTTACATGCACAACCGGAAAATTTTCCCTTCCCTTAATACTGCTGCCCGGACCTTCAGGATGTTTCCAGTCGGCACCGGGAACCCAACTCCACCATTCATTGTAATGGTTCAAGTCCACCGGTCCATTCGTTTGCTTAAATACCAGGGACGCAGCTACCAATACACTATCGGGCGGTTTAGGTGTACCCGGCGGTACTGTTTTTTTTAATTCTTCCCAGTCTGGCTTGCGTTCTGCCGTGGTGATGTAGCCGGTTGCCTCTGTAAATTTTTGAAACTGCGCATTGGTCACTTCCGTTTCATCCATCCAAAAGGGATCTATTCTCACCTGGTGTTTTGGATATTCATCGGCGCTGGCCTGGTTGTTATCGCCACCCATCATAAACGTTCCGCCGGGTATATACACCATGCCTTCAGCAGCTGTATCTGCATTCGTGACAGAGGAGGTAT
Organism: uncultured bacterium; assembly: GCA_966095395.1. Lineage (GTDB taxonomy): Bacteria > Bacteroidota > Bacteroidia > Chitinophagales > Chitinophagaceae > Flavisolibacter. The sequence goes on from CBHTSW010000030.1 coordinate 53,087, forward strand.
CAACGCTACCCGCAAACCGTGCAGGCGTTTGCATGCAGGAATGCACGGAATCTTTTTTACCAGACAAAGAAGCCTCCCTGTTTTGCCCGTTGCATGCAAAGAACAAAACAGGAAAGGATCCAGCAATGAAAAAACTTTTGACGGAAGGCATCTGTAAAATTATAAATTGAAAACCTTATGGGAAACAAGGCTTTGTTAATCTCACTCAAATACGACTGTTCCAAAAAACTGAGGCAGGTGAAAATTAGGTTTCGGCGCCTCAATGTCTGACCATGAAATAAAATGGGGATCCGGTAGGGCATCGCCGCATTTATAAAAGTTAGCCCTGGCCGTCCTGCCTTTTAATGAGGAAAGGTCATGATGGGCAAATACCTCCAGGGGAACGGCAACCGTCAATTCCCAATGAACAGTGTTTTCATCCCGCTTGGTGATAAAAGAGCCATATTTTATTTTCCGGATGATCTCTTCGGGAAGGCGCACCCGGCTTCCTTTTTCTTTTCCAAAACCAGCTAACGCCGTGCCGATACAATTAAATTCAAGATTGTAATATCCTTTTTCATCAAAGGAAACGAAGAACTCCACACAGGCATCTTCCCATACAGGCCCGTTGATATTGCCTGCGGCCGCCCTGATAAATTTTTCATCTACGAAATATTTCAGAAACATGCCGCCGGTGGAATAGGCTATGGAAAACTGTACCCGGGGCTTGTACGGGTAGCCGGGCCAGGGTGCAAATTCCAACGAGTGTTTCTCGGGTTTATCCATAAGTGCAGCTATTTCACCAATCGCCTGGTTATAACTTATCTTGTCATTAAAAGGTATTTTCAATTGTTTCATCGCCTGAATTTAAATGAAAAGTGCAATTTCAAATGCAGCAGAAATAAAAAGGCCGTTGTAAAAACAACAGCCGTCTCTAAACGATTGCCTTGAGAAAACTAAATTTGCCAACTTGGATTACACGCTGTTAAAAGCCCTGATCCTATTTTGGCTCTTTTCAAACATATATCAAATACATACAGTTTGTTGGCGCAAACGATTGTGCAATATTTAATTTGCGCAACCGTTTGAACAGGCTGAACGAAAAGCGTTTTCTTATTTTCAAATCCCACTATCATTATTTAATTGCAATTGTATGCAAACGAACAACAACACGAACCGCTCTGCTATCATTATCATTGGTATTTTATTTTTTGTATTTGGTTTTGTAACCTGGCTGAATGGCCCGTTGATCACGTATGTAAAACTGGCCTTCGGCCTTGATACAGATTCCAAAGCCTTTTTAGTGACCACGGCCTTTTACATGGCTTATTTTTTCCTGGCCCTCCCTTCCTCCTGGATACTGGAAAGAACAGGCATGAAAAAAGGAATGGCTTTGGGCTTATTGGTAATGGCCATAGGAACGTTTGTGTTCGGACAGTTTGCCACACACCGTAATTATCCTGCCTCGCTGGCCGGCTTATTTGTCATTGGTTCCGGATTGTCGTTGTTGCAAACCGCTTCCAATCCTTATGTAAGTATTTTAGGTCCCATTGAAAGTGCAGCGCAACGTATCAGCATTATGGGCATTTGCAATAAGGTAGCGGGCATCATCAGTCCCATTTTATTAAGCCTGGTTGTGCTGAAAGGTATTAACCAATTAGAAGAGAAAGTTAATGCCGCTACAGATCCTCAAACAAAGGAATCTATTTTAAATGAGTTTGCATCCAAGGTGTATTTGCCTTACCTGGTCATGGCGATCATTCTTGTTTTGCTTGCTGTGTGGATCATCAAGTCTTCCCTGCCCGAAGTAAAAGCATCAGAAGTAAATGTACAGCCAAGCGGCGGCGATAACGCAAGGCAGAAAACAAGCCTCTTTCAGTTCCCGCATTTATGGCTGGGTGCTTTTTGCCTGTTTGTATATGTAGGTGTGGAAGTAATGGCGGGAGACGCTATCGGCACGTATGGTAAGGGATTTGACATACCTACCGATGAAACCAAATATTACACCTCCTTCACCCTGGGCGCCATGCTAATTGGCTACATCATTGGTTTGCTAACCATACCAAAATATATTTCACAACAAAGAGCGCTGAGCATTTCTGCTGTTCTGGGAATTGTTTTTACAACGGCTGCCTTTCTTACCAAAGGCTATGTGTCCGTAGGTTTTGTAGCCGCCCTGGGATTGGCGAATGCACTGATGTGGCCTGCTATTTTCCCTTTAGCCATCAGTGGTCTGGGCAAGTTTACAGAAAAAGGTTCTGCCATATTGATCATGGGTATTGCCGGCGGTGCTGTCATACCAAAAATATTTGCCAGTCTGAAAGAGCACTTTAATTTTCAGACCGTGTTCTTTGCCCTGATGGTTCCCTGTTATGTTTTTATTTTGTACTATGCCATAAAAGGGTTTTCTGCAGGAAAAAAGAATACAACTGCTGACAGATCACTGAATAAAAAACAACCCGCGCCAATGGATGTTGTTTAGATCAGTTGATTCAGTGCACCGGCAAAGAATTTACGCTACGTTTTATCATATCCATCTCAACAAGCTTCACATCAATTGAATCAAAAATTTTCAATTGATGTGAAGTCTATAAAAAGCCTGCGACTGATGCAGAAGCCACCCTGGCAAGATTAAAACCATAAGGTTCATAAAGAATTTCAGGTCTTCAGCTCAACAATATCTCCCTTTCAAATAATATAACTTAGAAGTTTACATGTGCGGCTTTGTCAGCTGCGAAAGTATTTTTCTATAATTGTTCAAACAGGAATAATGCGTTTATTATGATGAAGAAAGGCCCCATCATACTTATTGAAGATGATAAGGACGACCAGGAGTTAATGAAGGACATATTATACCAGGTCCATATCAGCAACGAACTGATTTGTTTCACCAATGGCAAGGAAGCACTCCAGTATTTAAAAACAACCAGCGATCAGCCATTTTTAATTTTTAGCGATGTGAATATGCCGCTAATGAACGGACTTGAACTCAGGGCCCTGATCAATGAAGATGAAGAGTTAAAAAATAAAAGCATCCCATTTATTTTTCTGACCACTACGGCAAGCAGTTCGGCTGTAAAGCAGGCTTACAATATGAGTGTGCAGGGCTTTTTTGAAAAAGGTGCCAACATGAAAGAAATTGGTAAAATGATACGGCTGATTTATGATTACTGGCAACAATGCAGACACCCTAATAATTAAACAAACACCTTCCAAAACAAGCATCCGTACCCCAGCATCAGTTTTGAATGGAAGCCATCGTTCTTAAAATGCTGGCAGCCCATGAGTACACGTTATGGCTCATGACCATCCTTCTCATTTGCTTCATTTGCCGCTGTTGTTTTTCTTCAGGCATTTGAAGCGCCTTTTTAATGGCGTCGGCCGATTGCTCAATATCATAAGGATTGATGATGAGGGCACCATTTAATTCCTGCGAAGCGCCTGCAAACTGGCTCAGGATCAGCGTCCCGTCATTCTGGTCCCTGGAAGCAATGAATTCCTTGGCCACCAGGTTCATCCCATCGTGCAAAGAAGTGACCATGCAGAAACTGGCTGCCTTGTAAAAAGGAATGATCTCTTCATGGCTATGATGTTTCTTTAAAAATAAAATCGGTTGCCAGTGTTTGGCTTTAAATTTCCAGTTGATACGGTTGGCTTCACTTTCTACCGCATTAATTGTATCTGAGTAACTTTTTAAAAGTGACCGGCTTGGCGCCCCAATTTGTACAAAAGTGAATTTACCCTGGTACTCGGGATATTTTTCGAGGAACCGTTCAATGGCTAAAAATTTTTCGATCAGTCCTTTTGTATAGTCTATCCTGTCTACACCAATACCAAAGTATTGTGCATGCACGCCATGTTGTTTTAAAATTTCAGATGGCTCGGGTTTGACCGTACTGCGTTCTTCATAATCTTTTAAGGTAAATGCAATGCTGATGGGAAATGGCTTAACCAGTGTAAACTGCTTTCCAATCTTTACCGAAAAACTTTCCCAGATCACCCGCGACTCCAGCGTATTGTTTACGGTTTCTAAAAAATTATTGCAATGAAACTGGGTGTGAAAGCCGATAAGATCGGCGCCGAGCATCCCCGATAAAAGTTCTTTTTGCCAGGGGCATATGCCAAACGATTCCGGATTGGGCCAGGGAATATGCCAGAAGATAGCCACCTTGGCATCGGGTCTTTCCTGCTTGATAAGCCTGGGCAACAAAGCAAAATGATAATCCTGCACCAGGATAAAAGGCTCTTCTTCGTCCTTGATCTCTTCTAAAATAGCCTTGGCATATATTTCATTTACTTCGCTGTAATAGTCCCAGTCTATTTTGCGGAACACCGGCCGCGTATGTGCAATATGACAGAGGGGCCACAAACCTTCGTTGGAGAACCCATAATAAAAATGGTCTTCCTGTTCTTTGGTAAGCCATATACGGCGCAAGGTGTATTTGTTTTCATAGGGAGGCACCTGTACTTTGTCGTTTTCGTCTACCGTTTCTTTATCCGCATCGCCGCTGCCCGATGCCACCCACAATCCGCCACAGGCTTTTAATACAGGCTCTAATGCCGTAACCATACCACTGGCGGGCATGATGCATTGAATTTCTTTTCCTGCCCGTATGTGCATGTAAGGTTCACGATTGGAAACCACAACCAGCTTTTTATCCATCAGCAGCTGTTTCATTTCTTCGTTCAACCGCTCCGGCGTCCATACCGATTCGGCAGTGGTTCTTAATCTTGCTTCTTCCCGAGCAATAGCTTTAGCTTCCTGCATGGCTTGTGCTATGCCGGAAATTTCTTTGTACAAGGGCGCCAGAAAATTGATCGGTGGCCGTCCTTTTAACTGCTCCACATTTCCCGAACGGGCAGCCTTTACCCATTCCACTACTTTGTTCAAAGGCGTGAGAATGCCCCACCTGATAATTAAAAGGGTAACGATAGAAATGATCAGGGCCTGTAAAAACCAACGGGCAAAGTTGCGCAGCCAAATATTGTTAAGAATGTTTTCTATATACTCTGCATCCGAATAAAAAATAACGGCGGCATCCGGCAGGTCTGCTCTCTTAATAATTTTAATGAACTGGTAAACTTTTTTCCCATTAACAGTAAGAATGTTTCCTTTTGACGTATCGGCAGAAATGGCCTCGGAAATATAATCCTGGGATTCCTCCAGGTACGATTGGGTTATTTTATTGAGGGAAACAATGCTGTCGGTATTATAATAAATGGCAATGCCTGCAAAACTGTATTGTGTAATAATGCTGTCTGTTATTTTAGAATACAGGCTATCTCCTGCTTCCAAACCACGGAGGTGGTTTTCATAAAAATCATCAGCAACGCTTATGGTTTTTGTCTTTAGTTCATTATTTAATTGCTGCCTTTCCGAAGAAATTTGAAAAACCGTAAAGCCGAAAGCCACCAAACCTACAGCCAGTATAATAGAAGCGATAAGCGCCAGGTTTATCTTCATAAAAATTTGCCTTTAATTTTTTCTTTAAATCACTGTTTCTGCCTGCCAGCAACATTTTTTATCACTTCATCTGCCGCTGGTTATTCTTGCCGATACATAAGGGCCGGATTCTAATTTTTATCAAACATTTGCATGCTTTAGGTGTTTTCTTTTAAGATATAGCCCAGGCCCACCTGGGTGTGGAT
>CBHTSW010000031.1:0-58241 GCA_966095395.1 uncultured bacterium
CAACCCTATATAAAAGCAGGGATTCAGGTGCTGTAACGAGTTTCCATCCTATACCTATAGAAACCAAAAGAAAATCACCTGGATCTAAATTTTTGAACAATTAACGTTAAAACGCTTATTTATGAGAAGAATTCTCTGCCTGACAATCCTAAGCATGGGGTTGTTATTCTTAAGTCTTTCCGGGCATGCCCAGGAAAGGCCCGTTTCCGGTACTGTCACCGGAGATGGGAAGACACCTTTAATTGGTGTTACGGTTATTATTAAAGGCACGGATAAGGCAACACAAACCGACCAGCAAGGAAAGTTTGTAATTTCTGTTCGTACCGGTCAAACGCTTCAGTTTTCTTCCGTGGGCTATGTTGCGCAGGATGTTGTGATTGGAGAAGGCAATACCATCTCCGTAACACTTAAACAATCGCAGGGCAGTACGATGGAAGATATTGTAGTAGTAGGGTATGGTACTCAAAAAAGAGGTAATCTGACAGGTGCTGTATCAAGTGTCGATGTTAATAAAACATTGGCAGGCAGGCCAATAGCAGATGTAGGAAGAGGATTGCAGGGTGCAGCCTCTGGTCTTAGTGTTACCATCCCTAGCGGTGAAGTTGGCTCTGATCCGATTATTAAAATAAGAGGACAGATAGGATCAATGTATGGAGGAAGTGCTCCCTTAATATTACTTGATAACGTTGAAATACCCAGCATACAGGTAGTGAATCCCAACGACATCGAGTCTATTACTGTTTTAAAAGATGCAGCGTCTGCATCTATTTACGGGTCCAAGGCCGCCTTTGGTGTGATATTGATCACAACAAAAAAAGGTTCAAGGGGAGGAAAGCCTCAAATCAATTATACCAACAATTTTTCTTTCCAAAATGTATGGAAAGATCTAAAAATGGCTGATGTAAACGGCATAAAATATACTGTAATGGCTGCCGAACGGGTTGGCGTTACCACTCCGACAGGTGCCTTTTACTATGTGGACAGAGCAAGCTATGAAAAAGCGGTTGCCTGGAAAGAAAAATACGGCAGTACCATCGGACCAAACGATCCTACCGTGTTTGGAAGGGATTGGTATGTTCAAGGTGCTTCAAATCAAAAAATGGGTATGAGAACCTATGACCCATACGACTATATGGTTAAGGAATGGGCGCCCACCCAAAAGCATGATTTGTCTGTAGGCTTTACTCAAGGAAAAACCTCGTATAACATAGGGCTTGGTTTATTAGACCAGAGCGGTATGATGAAACCTGCAAAATCAGACCAATTCACACGTCATAATGTTTCATTTAAAATATCCAGTGAACTGAATAAATACCTTACCGTTCGCGGAGGAGCAATTTATTCCAGGAGAAATAAAGAATACGCTTACGCTACCAGTTCCACAACGGCCGACCCATGGTATTATTTATACAGATGGAGTCCAACATATCCATTAGGGATGGATGAAAATGGAGACATTATTCGTAGTCCTTATAGTGAAATAGCTTCAGCAAACACGGCTAACATTTTACGGAATTATTCAAATTATAGCCTGGGGGCAACAGTCAATATCACCAACAACTGGAAATTAGATTTCGATTATACTTTTTCCAACCAGGAAGAAATATGGAAAAGACCGGGAACAAGATTTACTGCGAGAGACTCCTGGTCGGCGCCTAAAATTCGGTTAAACGGGAATGGCGATACAGTTTATGTAAATAATGAAGGGCAAGTGGTGGCTAAAACGGCTCCCGGCGCCATACCTGCTTTTGATCTGTCATTGAATACCTATACTTCATTGGGATCAAACCCTGATCATTTTTACCGGTCATCCGAAAATTTTAATAGCCATACCATCAATGCCGTCTCGAATTATAATCTGAATATAAAAGAAGACCATGCATTCAAATTTCTCCTGGGTATTAACCGTGTAACTGGAACCACCGAATGGCAGTCGTCTCAAATAACCGGTTTATTGGATATCACTAATCCTCAAATTCCCTTTGGTACGGGGACGCAAACTGTTGGAGGAGGTAAAGCATCGGAGGGGCAAATAGGCTATTTTGGCAGGATCAACTATGCTTTTCAAAACAAATACCTGTTGGAAGGAAACTTACGCTATGATGGTTCTTCCAAATTCCCCGAGTTCTTGTGGTGGAGGTGGTACCCTTCTGTTTCTGCAGGCTGGGTAGCCAGTGAAGAAAAATTTATGCAATGGTCAAAACCAGTACTCAACTCTCTTAAATTCAGGGCATCCTGGGGTTCTATTGGTGATCAAACTGTACCGAATTCTTTATACCTCCCGGTTATGGACAACGGCCAGTTAACCTGGATAGGTGGCAATGGAACCAGGGTATTTTACGTGGGTTCACCCGATGCAATTGACGCCAATATTCAATGGCAGGATATTATAAGTAAAAATATTGGTGTAGATATGGGACTATTCAAGAACAAGGTCAATGTTTCCTTTGATCTTTTTGAAAGAAACACTGAAAACATGATCGTGCCGCAAGAAGGAGTTCCCTTGACATTTGGTATAGGTGCCCCTCTGGGAAATTATGGGGGCCTATCAACAAGAGGCTGGGAGTTAACAATTGATTTTAACCATAGGTTCGATAACGGCCTGGGCATCAATCTTAGAGGAAATATTTCCGATGCAAAAAGCATTTTAACGTCATATGGTTCGGGTACACAGGTGACCGGCAACTATAATGGCAAGGACATTGGTGAGATATGGGGCTATCGTACCGACAGGTTGTACCAGATGGAAGATTTTGAACTGGATGCTAGCGGTAAGCCCATATTAATTACCCTTACAGCAGCAGAAAGCCCACTCTATGCCGGCAAAAAAGCCTATAAATTAAAGGCCGGTGCTGATGGGAAACAACCAGTTTATCAGGCATATTTACAAAATTCATCCAACTTCTTTTTTGGCCCTGGCGATGTTAAGTTCAAAGACGTAAATGGCGATGGGGAGATTAACAATGGAAAGGGAACCTTGGCCGATCATGGTGATTTGGAAGTGATTGGGAATTCCAACCCACGCTATGAGTATGGATTCCGGTTGGGCGCCGACTATAAAGGTTTTGATATCAGCGCCTTTTTCCAGGGTGTAGGAAGCCGCCAGATATGGGGCAACGGTATGCTGTCTACACCTGGATATAATTCCAGTGATGGAGCGATGCCTGAAGCCATTGCCGGCAATTTTTGGACTCCCGATAATCCTGGAGCCTTCTACCCTGCAGCTTACAATAACGGCGTTAGTAATACCACTAACAACATGCAGATACAGGACCGTTACCTGTTGAACATGTCCTATCTCAGGTTGAAAAACTTTACGGTGGGCTATTCAGTGCCAAAATCTTTATTGAACAAAATTTGGATGAGCTCTGCAAGGGTATATGTGGGCCTTGAAAACTTTATTACCTGGGATCATTTAGGAGATCTGCCGATAGACCCTGAAACCATTAGTGGCTACTCTATGTGGAATAGTTCTAATTATAATTCGGGTCGTACAGGTATGGGAATCCCGGCCTTTAAGAGTGTTTCATTCGGATTACAAGTGAATTTTTAAAAATTACAACATGAAATATTTTAAATCGCTTTATAGTTTAATTGCCATTTTATTCTTCCTTTCTTGTAATAAGGAAGTGTTAGATCGTCCCCCGCTTGATAAAATCATTGATGGCCCTGGGTTTTGGAGAAATGAAGATGATGCCCGCTTGTATGCAAATACATATTATCCCCAATATTTTAACGGCTACAATTCCGGATTTGTAGCAGATTATACTCCGGTGAGGGGCTATACTTTCAACGATGATCTAACGGGCAAAAATGTCCAGTCTAATTTTGAAAGCAGTGTTCCCACTTCAAGAGGGTCCACAGCTGAAGGAGCTACTTGGATGGCGCAGTATGCCGGCCCCACGTGGGACTTTGCCTGGGTACGCAAATCAAATATTTTTATTAACCGCCTGGACAATGTAGTAAAGCCCAAGATCTCGGAAGAGGCTTATAAACATTGGATGGCTGTTGCAAGATTTTTCAGGGGATTCGAATACAGCCGGTTAGTGAGTGTATTTGGAAATGTACCCTATTTTGACCAGGAAGTTGCCAATACAGACCTTGAAACCCTGTACAAAGACAGGGATGACCGCGGTGTTGTGATGGATAAAGTGTACGACGATTTTAAATATACACTCGAAAATATCCGGGTGAATGACGGAGTCCAGTATTTAAACAAATACATTGCTGCGGCTTTCATTTCCAGGCTTATGCTGTTTGAAGGAACCTTTCAGCATTATCATGGTTTAGATGCGGCGAGGGCAAAAAAATACCTGGAGCTTGCCGTGGAAGCAGCGGAAATTGTAATGAATAGCGGTAAGTACAATTTCAGCAAAGATTTTAAATCTTTATTTTCATCGGAAAGTTTGGCGGGGCATCCTGAAGTAATCCTTTACAGGGCGTATGATGCGGCTTTGAATGTCACTCACAGTGTTGGTTCGTATTCTAATGGAACTGAAATAGTAGGTGTCGATCCAAACCTGGTTTTGATCAAGTCTTTTATTGTGAATGATGGCAAGGTATGGCAGAACTCTTCTGTTCCGGGTGCAAATACCTTTACATTTGCAGATCTGGCAAAAACAAGGGACCCAAGGTTTGAAGCCTCATTCTATGATAAGCCGCTTCCTACATCTGCTACACTTTTATATGGATATAAATTTGCGTCAAGAGAAGCACTAACGTTTATTGGAAAAACCTATCCTCCGGCATGGGGAAGCAGTACCAATACCAGTGATGCGCCGGTTATTCGCCTGGCAGAAGTTGTACTGAACTGGATCGAAGCAAAGGCAGTGTTGGCTCAACACTTGGGCGGTCCTGCGGTTTCACAGGCTGACCTGGATAAGTCCATAAATGCCATTCGCAATCGTCCTCTTGATGCAGCCGCTATTGCAAAAGGTGTACAAAAAACAGCTCCGTTGCAGCTTGCTGCTCTCCCTAATGACCCTGCACGGGATGCCGATGTACCTGAGCTGATCTGGGAAATCCGTCGGGAAAGAAGAATGGAATTTGTATTTGAGCACACAAGGCTGTTAGACCTGAAGAGATGGAAAAAACTTAACTATATGGACTTTAGCACCAATGCGGATTATTTCCTTGGACCGTGGGTAGATGTACAGGCTGAGATTCCCACTTATCTTACAACTGCTAACAAGGGGAAAATAAGAGTTAAGAAAGTTGACGGAACGATTGTAACATGGGATGGCACCAATGCCAGTTCGATGGTTGGTTTCTGGATGGTTGAGAATGCACAAAACAGGCTTTCTTTTACCGACCGTTCCTACATGTCTCCGGTTGGGCAAGCCCAGATCATTCAATATGAAGAAAAAGGCTTTACGCTTACACAGACAAAAGGCTGGTAAGAGCTTATTGATTCATTTTCATTGAAGCAATCATTTTTTGAGAGGCCGCCTCACCAAAAGGCGGCTTCTTTTTATTTAACAAAATTGGATGCGCTAAACACAAATGGCCCTATAGGTCGCCAGGTAATTTAATAATGAGAGAATATTTTGAATTTTAAATAATAACCGATTTTAAAAATGACAAAAAGAATCCTGCTTTTTTTTATTGCATTTACAATAGCCGAATCATTTTCCTATGGCCAAACAGAAATCCAATTCGTCCACCTCACCGATACCCACATCGGCGGCAGCAGCGGAGCAGATGATCTGCGCAGAACCGTTAAAGACATTAACGAAAATCCCGCTATTCAGTTTGTGGTGATCTCCGGCGACATCACCGAATTCGGATCAGACGAAGAAATAAACCTGGCGAAGCAGATATTGGATAGCTTAAATAAACCCTGGTATATCATTCCCGGCAACCATGACAGCAACTGGTCCGAAAACGGCTCCAATACTTTTAAAAAGGTTTTTGGTAACGAGACATTTGCATTTAAAGCAGGCCCCTATCTTTTTCTCGGCACGCATTCGGGGCCCAATATGCGCATGAGCCCAGGGCAAATTCCAAGAGAAAACATTGTATGGCTGGATTCTGTCTTAAAAGCAACTGATAACAACACTCCTATTGTTTTTGTTAACCATTATCCGCAGGACTCTTCCCTCAATAACTGGTACGAAGCATTGGACAGGCTAAAACAAAAAAATATCCAGTTGATCCTTTGTGGTCATGGTCACTCCAATCGCAAATTAAATTTTGAAGGAATACCCGCCGTAATGGGCCGGTCAAACCTTCGGGCAAAAAAAGAAGTAGGCGGCTATAATATTGTCACCATCAAAAATAATATAGCTACCTACCAGGAAAGAACACCTGGTGTGGAAACCAAAGCGGTATGGGCTTCGATTGAATTGAAAGATCATCATTTCAAAAATTCAACGGTAACATACTACCGCCCATCTTATGATATCAATAAAAATTATCCCGCTGTAAAAGAAAAATGGAACTATCAGGATAACAGCGATATTGGTTCGGGAACCGCCACCGATGGCAAACTGGTTTTTGTAACCAATACCAACGGTGAAGTGGTGGCGCTTAATAAAAAAAACGGAAAACAAGCCTGGAAGTTTAAGACAAACGGAAAGATCTACGCCATGCCTGCGGTGAGTAACAACATTGTAGTGACGGGTTCTTCCGACAATTACATTTACGGACTATCCGCTAAAACAGGTAAGCTGCTCTGGAAACTGGAGACTGAAAAAGCCGTGCTAGGCAATCCTGCTATTGAAAAAGGCGTTGCTTATATTGGTTCATCTGACGGACGTTTCAGAGCCATTGATATCACTACCGGCGCTTTGCGCTGGAGTTTTGATTCGGTGAAAGGTTTTGTTGTTACAAAACCCCTTATCTATAACAATAAAATTTATTTCGGTTGCTGGAACAATGATTTTTATTGCCTGGATATTTCCACCGGCAAGCAGATCTGGAAATGGAACAACGGCGCCTCCAACAGGATGTTTTCTCCGGCGGCCTGCTTCCCGGTTGCTACCGCCAACCGTGTTTTTATTGTGGCCCCCGACCGTTACATGACTTCACTCGATGCTGCCACAGGCAATGTAATCTGGAGAAAGCAAATGCCGGATCTCCGTGTAAGGGAATCTATGGGATTATCAAAAGACAGCAGCCTTGTATTTGTAAAAACAATGGAAGGTAATGTATATGGTATTTCCACATCGGCCAATGATATGTCGCCGGTTTGGAAAGGCGAAGTTTCCCTTGGTTATGAGATCAGTCCCACCGCTATTGTTGAAAATAATGATATTGTTTTTGTACCAACACAATCGGGAACTACGGTGGCATTGGACAGAAACACAGGAAAGCTTTTATGGAAATATAAAGTATCAAACGGCTTAATAACCAACCTTCTTCCCTTTAGTCGTCATGAGTTAATCGTAACGACAATGGATGGTAAGGTCTCTTTGCTGAAGTTTTAATTACGTCTCTTTCATAGCAGGCAGGCAGCAAACTTCAATTTGCTGCCTGTTTTATTTTATGAACCTTTGTACTGCGGCGCGGACTTTGCCCATCCGGGTATTGGGCCGGCGGGCTGAAGGCCCCTTAAATACGGCTCAAGGGTCGTGCGGATTCGTTTGCAGGCCGGGGCTACCGGTTTGGTCACTTCTGAGGATGCCTGGAACCCTGTACTGAGCCTGGCTGGTCTTATCGTGCCCCGCTTCCTTCTCCCATGCCTGCCCTGCCGGGTTTTTACCAGCAGATAATCCCCGGGGATCACCCGGGCACGGGGGCGGTTTCCGGACGGCATAGCATCTTCAAACTACAACAACGGGCCCAAAAATGTAAGGAGAGTTATACTGGAGCTATACTGGAGTTATACCAGAGTTATACTGGACCTCTCCCGTAGTTACTCCCCGGATACTCCCTGTGCATAAGGACTATAAATAATAGTCTGTCCGCCTGTGCGCTGGCAACGCTGCATGCGCGGAGCGCTCATGGCAGCGGGCCCTTTCTTTGGTTACTTTATTTGGGCAAGTAAAGAAAAGGACAATAAATCGTGTAAGCATTTACCAGGAACAAAAACATCAATCAAAAGAATAAAACAATCCTTGCTTTTTACATTAAACCCTATCAAAGCAAACAGGCAGCAAACTGTAAAAACTTGCTGCCTGTTTATTATTTATGAACGGGCACCTACCCTCCAAAAAACATATAACAAAGTATTATTGCAGTAACAACGCAAACAAGATCTGCCAGTAACATGGCCCCAATGGAATATCTTGTGTTTTTAATGGCAACAGATCCAAAATAAACCGCCACAACATAAAAAGTGGTATCGGCTGCGCCCTGAAAAATACCTGACAGTTTGCTGGCAAAAGAATCGGGACCAAAAGTAGTCATGGTGCTGACCATCATACCACGGGCTGCTCCCCCGCTTAGCGGTCTTATTATTGCCGTAGGCAATGCATCCACAAAACGTGTATCGGCGCCAAACCATGCAAAAAAGTTTTTCATGCCCAGAATCACGGCATCGAATGTACCGCTTGTACGAAGCATACTGACAGCCACCAAAATTCCGAGAATGTAAGGGATGATCCTGATGGCCGTATCGAACCCGCTTTTCGCACCATCCACAAATGCTGAAAACACATCTATCTTTTTGTACAATCCTCCTAAAATGATCAGCAAAAAAACAAGTAATATCAGGCCGCCGCTCAGCATCCCGGAAAAAGACTGAATGCCGGGTGCATCCAATCTTGATATATACAACACCAGCAAAGCAATGATTGCTGAAATGCTCAATACCCATGTAATGATGACAGGCTGAAATAAATTTATTTTTTGCTTGATGGAAACAATAATCATGGCAGCCATGGTACCAACAAACGTTACAATCATGCAGGGAATAAAAACATCGGTGGGATCAGATGCATTTTGTGCCGCTCTGACTGCAATAACACTTACCGGTATTAAGTTTAATCCAGCTGCGTGCAGACACAAAAACATGATCTGGGAATTAGATGCTACATCTTTGTTGGGATTAAGTTCCTGTAAACTCGCCATTGCTTTAAGACCAAAAGGAGTTGCTGCATTATCCAAACCCAGGAGGTTGGCCGAGAAATTCATGATCATATGCCCCATTGAAGGATGTCCTTTTGGAATTTCGGGGAAAAGCTTTGAAAAAAAAGGGCCAACAATGCGGGACAAAAGATTAATGCCTCCGGCCCTTTCAGCAATGCTCATGAAACCGATAAACAGGGCCAGAACACCTATTAGTTTTAAGCATATTTCTACAGCCACCCAGCAGGTTTCAATAATACCATCTACCTTATAAGGATTAGCAGGATCACTGGCCTTTCCGCTTACCATCCAGGAAAAGATTTGGGTTTCTCCAAAGAAAAAACATTTAATGCTGGCTACGATTATTGCGATAATAATAAAAGCCGACCAGATTCTGCTTAGCGCCATGGTGTGTTTGAGATTTGAGGTTCGATGTCCGAAGATAATTGTTCGGGGCTGGAAGTTAAACGTTTCATTTGGAAATAGGCAACCACAGATGCTTATCTTTGCGGCCCGAAAGAAAGTTCATGGTTCATAGTTCATGGCAGCGGCTGTTTCAGCAATTTCTATGAACTATGATCTATAAACCATGACAAAAAAGCAGAATAGAATTACCGGACGTACAAGTGTGTGACACAAGGGACGATGACAGAAGTATAACTGCCGGTTTAATAATCAAAAAAAAATAAAAGACCGGTGGAAATTTAAAGGACCGGTGAACAAAGAGCAAACTAAAAACAAAAAACTTCAAACTATAAACTAAAAATGGCTTTACAAGCAGGTATCGTGGGATTACCCAATGTAGGAAAATCAACTTTGTTTAACGCGGTGAGCAACAGCGCCAAGGCACAGGCCAGCAACTATCGCTTCTGCACCATTGATCCCAACGTAGGGTTGGTGGATGTGCCGGATGAACGTTTGACCAAACTGGCCGAACTGGTGCAGCCCAACCGGATTGTGCCCACTCAAATAGAGATCGTGGACATTGCCGGACTGGTTCGCGGCGCCAGCAAGGGCGAAGGATTGGGAAATAAATTCCTGGGAAATATCCGTGAAGTAGATGCCATCATCCATGTGATCCGTTGTTTTGAGGATGAAAATATTCTGCGGGAAGAAGGCGCCATCAATCCTGTAAGCGATAAGGAAATTATTGATACAGAACTGCAGTTGAAAGACCTGGAGAGCATTGAAAAAAAATTGAGTCGTACCGAAAAAATGGCAAAGACCGACCCCAAGGCAAAAGCGGAACTGGAGGTTTTGCAACGCTGCAAAAAGCATTTGGAGGAAGGAAAAAGTATTCGTGAACTGGATCTTGCCAAAGAAGAATTACCAGCCATTGCCGACCTGTTTTTACTGACGGCAAAACCTGTTTTATATGTAGCCAATGTGGATGAAGCCTCCATGCACACAGGCAATAAGTATTCAGAACTGTTGAAAGAAGCCGTGAAAGATGAAAAGGCGCAGGTGATTGTGATGAACAACAACATTGAAGCACAGATTGCAGAAATGGAAAGTGCAGACGATAAGCAATTATTTATGGAAGAATATGGCATGAAGGAACCGGCGCTGGATCGTCTCATTCATTCTGCCTATAAATTACTGACGCTGCAAACCTATTTTACCGCTGGTGTGCAGGAAGTTCGTGCATGGACCATCCACGAAGGATGGAAGGCACCGCAGGCAGCCAGCGTCATTCATACGGATTTTGAAAAAGGTTTCATCAAAGCCGAAGTGATCAGCTACGATGATTTTGTAAAATACGGATCGGAAGCGGCTGCCCGTGAGGCCGGACGTTTACGAATTGAAGGCAAAGAATACATTGTGAAGGATGGAGATGTAATGCACTTCAGGTTTAACGTCTGAACCGGGATTGGGGTGATTTTAGGATTAAAGAGATTAGAAATCAGCGAAAGAGTCTTCAACGAATGGGGGCTCTTTTTATTTCTTGTGGATCCTTTATCCTAAAAATAATGGTTTAGACCATTTCTCGCAAAGGCGCCAAGTAAGCAAAGTGCTTTTCTTAAAATCGAGGAGTTTTTGCGTGATCCTATTCCTGCCAATCCCGCAATCCCAAAAATCCGAGTTCAGACAAATTAGAACAAAGCCCGTATCGCCGCCCTTCCCACATGCACGGTCCTCGCCTCTCCAGGCTTGCGGCCTTCGTATTGAAAGTTCAGTTCAATATTATTGATTAAGCGCTTGGTCAGGTCCACCGACCACAGGTAATTGCTGCCTGGGAGCAATCCATCCAGCATAATATAGCTTACCGTGGTATTGGAGGGATAATTATAGCTGATGTTGTTGTAAGTAAACTTTGCTGTAATGGAACTGTTCTGCAGCACATTGTATTTCGTTTCCAGGTTCAGCGCATTGGATGAAGATTTTTCTCCACCGTACTCCTCTTTATTTTTCTTTTGTTCCCGCCTGTAACTGGTTTGAATTCTGAACACCGTTCCCTTCACAAAAGAAAATCGGGGTTCCACATTGTCAATATTCAATTCATAGTTTCTATTGCCAAAGTTGGGTGTGTAAAGTGCTGTCAGGCCCTTTTTAGCATTCACATCAAAAGTGATGGAAGAACTGATGTTCCAGCGGATCTTCGAGATCCAGTCGCTCATTTTCCGGCTTTCATAACCATAGGTCAGCAAGGCTTTGCCATTGTTTTGCAAATTGCTGATATCAAGTCCCCACCTGCTTGAAAAACGATTAAAGGAAAGGGTATTTAAGAAGGACGTATTGAGTGTAAGCAGGGCCGTATCATGAATGCCATACTTAAAAGGATTGAATTCAAAATCACCTTTAGCAATGGATTTCTTGGTCTTTTGCATGGAGGTTTGCCAGTTAAAACGGGCTATGAATTTGGCAAAGCCGCTTATATCCGATGCGCTGAGAACAGCTTTAGGGTTAAAATTGAAACTGTAATTCAGTGTGGTGTAGGCCGCTTTGGTAAATTGGTTGGTAGGGATAAAAATGCGGATGAATTTTGCCTGGTCCTGGAAGATGGCGATCTCAAATTCATTCAATGTTTGAATGCCATTGGAATCATAATCATTCCAGGTATATTCTCCCTGTCCTGCAGGTACTTCCAGGTAGGCAAAATCTCTTTGCTGCTCCTGCCCTGTCCCCAGTTCATACAAAACATTGCCGGTAACCAGGCCTTTCCATTCATTGATGACATATTCGGTTCGTCCTAAAAGTGTTTTATCATCTTTTTGTTTGGATACGGTTTTATCATACACTTTCAGCACACGATAAGTGGCGTTGAATAAAACCTGGTGTTTTGTGCTTTGCAGAACTTCTGCCTGGAAGTTCAGGTTATAACTTCTGTCGCCTTTTGTCAGTTCTTTAAGGGTTGGATATTTATCTACACGGGTAAAAAAGGTTAGCGCATATTTATTTTTCTTATCCTCATTGGTTTTTAAATAGGCCGAATACGTATCGAAGGAGAAACTTAAAGGAGATAAACTGTCATTGAATTTATTGCGTACATCGTTTTTTTCCAATGCATATTTAAAACCCAGGCGCAGTGAAGCAAGTTGCTTTAATTGTTTGCTCAAATCAACCACGGGCCTCAAATACGTTCCCTGGTTCCATGCATTTTTAAAGTTGGTAATGGCCACCTGGTTATTAAAAGTCCATCCCATTAAATTGGCAGAGTGTTGTACAATGTTTTGGTATCCTTTATAATCATCACTGCGCTGGTAGCTCATAAACTGGTAGGTCAGTGCCTGGTTTTTTTTGTCTTTTAAGCCGGTTGATAGACGGATGATATTTTCAGTAACAGGTGTTGTTACCAATGGCAATCCCCACTCTCTTGAAAACTCCACCTGTCTTAATCGCTCCAATGGTTTGAACTTCTGCTGCACATGTTCATAATCAAAATGGGACGTGAGTTGCAAGCCCTTGCTGTTTAGCTGTGTGGTGTTGGCATATTGAATGCGTGCCGCCATGCCTTTATCATCACCTCCATCTTTCGGTGAAAAAGTATTGACATCGTTATTGCTTAGCGCAAATTCAGTTTTCAAAAGGTTGTTCTTGTCAATCTGGTAGTCGGCGCCAAAACTGATCAACTGTTGTTTTTTAGGGGTTACCAGCACCATCACCGGTTCGTAACGGCCCTGCTTAATGCCATTAACCGGCGCTACATAACGGAATACCTTTCCATTGGCCCCGTTAAAATCGGGAACATAGTTTCCGTTCCCTTGCCCCAGGTCGGTAAACGACAAAGAGTACTGTGCCAGTGAAGGATCTACAGAATAACGGTAAAAAGAATCAATACCCGTTGCTGTTGTGTCATAAAGTTTTTCGTACAGAATTTTGTCTTTGGCAAAACTATCCAGTCCCGCCGTAGGATAAAGAGCTTTGCCAATGCTGTCTCCTACTTCAAACAAAAATTGTTTTTGCCTGTCATCCAGTGTTTGATTGATCTGGGAATTTTTAGCGTCGCTGTTATTAAAGGCGCTGATCCTGAATTTTAATTTGTCGTTAATACCTACTTCCTGGAAAGCATATAAATTGGCGTTCAGGTAATTTCTGTCCGCATATTCAAATTCAATTTGAATGCGGGAATCTTTGGTGATCATGCGTTTGGGCATGAAGGTCACTTCGGCCGTGTTGTAATTGATGATATAATCCCGGTCCTCTCCTCTTTGTAATAGTTCTCCATCAATATACACCCTTTCGGTATTAGCCAGCACAATAAAAAAGAATTCATTATTGGCGCCGGTTAGCCGGTAAGGCCCCTGGTTGCCTTCCAGTCCCTGAAAAACATTCCGGGTGAATTTTCCCTTGGCAATGGAGCCGCTGACCAAAGTTGTGGATTGAAGGGAAGGCGATATTTGGTTGGTGGTTTGAAAAGAAATTCCCTGCAGGCGTTTGTAAAAATTTAAAAAATACATGTTGTTCTGGCGAATGTCAATATCCCCCAGATTCAATTGCCAATTCTTTTTTTTGAATTGCAGGAACACCTGGTCAAACTCATTCAGTTGCTGCGTTGTACCGTCGGGTTGAATGGGAATATTATTATCCGTTAAGGCAGCCGCAATTTCAATGCTGTCTTTCAGCATGCCGTTCAACTGCAACTGGAAGGTGGAATTGACCACAGCATCCTGATTGTTGCCAAAGGAAAGAGACCTTCCAAAACTTCCGTTGTATTGAATATTGCCAAAATCAAACAATCCTTTAGAAGTTTCCGTGCTATTGGCATTGAACTCGTAAGGCGCCAGGTAAACATTGTTTATAACACTTTCGTAACGCAGGCGCTGAACCACGGAGTTTAGCTTGTAGGGAAAGACGCGGTACGTAATGAAAACGCTATCGGTTTGCGGCTTTGTTCTCCAATGCAGAATGCCACTGACAAAATCCAGGCGGTAAGCTGCTGTATCTATTTCACGGATGGAAAACGTTTTAGGGATGATGCTGAGCGTATCCAACAGAACGCTGTCCGCTGCAACGGCAACTTTTTTTACCCGGAGATTTGATTGGGGAGACGTTTGAAGAGGAAGTTGAGCCCCGCCTTCCATAGCAAGAACAGCCAGTAAACCCATAAGCAGTATACGTCTCAAAAGCGTCAATAGTAAAGGTTTTTCACGTATTGTAAAAATGCAACATTTCAGTGGCAAAACAAAAAGACGGCCGCCTAGTCCCCCAGTGGGGGAATTTAGCAACTGCACAAAACCCATAATTCAATCATTCATCACTGCAAATAAAAAGCTCTCACCTTCAAAAAAAGGTTGAGAGCTTTTAGCGTGGTCAAATAAGTTAGGCTTGTGTCCAGCCGCTTCCCCCACCGGGGAGACGGAGGAACTTTATTTCTCCGACGACAATCCCGCCATCAAATAATCCTTATGCATGCGGGAGATATTGGTAATCGAAATTTCTTTTGGACATACCGCTTCGCAGGCCCCGGTGAAGGTACAACTGCCAAATCCTTCCTTATCCATTTGTGCCACCATGCTTAACACACGGTTCTTTCTTTCCGGCTGTCCCTGGGGCAGCAAGGCCAGGTGTGCTACCTTAGCAGATAAAAATAGGGAAGCCGAAGCGTTTTTACAAGCTGCTACGCAGGCGCCGCACCCAATACAGGCGGCTGCCGCAAACGAAGCATCTGCCTTATCTTTTTCAACAGGAATGCTGTTGCCGTCTACAGCATTACCGGTGTTTACAGAAATGAAGCCGCCAGCCTGGATCATCCTGTCAAAAGAACTTCTGTCTGTTACAAGGTCTTTGATCACAGGAAAGCCGTTAGCTCTCCAGGGTTCTACTACAATGGTATCGCCATCTTTGAAGGCCCGCATGTGCAACTGGCAGGTAGTGGTAGCATGCCACGGCCCGTGCGGGCGGCCATTGATATGCATCGAGCACATGCCGCAAATACCTTCGCGGCAATCATGGTCAAAAGCAATAGGGTCTTTCCCTTCACGGACCAGGCGTTCATTCAAGACATCAAACATTTCAAGGAAAGACATTTCTGAAGAGATGTCCTGCACCTGGTAAGTTTCAAATTTTCCTTCGCTTTTGTTATTTGCTTGACGCCATACTTTCAGCGTCAGGTTCATGTTGTAGTGTTCCATATTACCCCCATCCCCTAAAGGGGAGTTTAGAAACCCTCCGATCACTTGACGAGGGTTTACGTTTTTATCTTGTTGAATAAAGATTAAACTGTTGAAGAGTGCAACGCAACAGAGGCTCAGAGTAACACTGTTGCTGGCTACACAATTATCAACCTTATAATTAAAGAACTATCCAAATAAAAAGTTTGATCCACCGACCTCTCCCCTTTAGGGGGAAAGGGGGATTTACTTGTAACTTCTTTGCGTTGGTTTCACCACATCATACACCAAAGGTTCCTTGTGCATTTGCCAGTTCTCCTCTCCTTTATATTCCCACGCTGCCACAAACATAAAGTCTGCATCATTACGCAAGGCTTCTCCGTCTTCGGTCTGGTACTCTTCGCGGAAGTGACCGCCGCAGCTTTCATTCCTTTGCAGGGCATCCATGCACATCAATTCCCCCAGTTCAATAAAGTCAGCCACACGGCCAGCCTTGTCTAATTCAGGATTGAATTCATTGATGGTGCCGGGTATTTTAATATCGTTCCAAAACTCCTTCCTTAACTGGCGTATCTCCTGTATGGCTTCCTTCAAACCCTGTGCATTGCGGGCCATGCCACATTTCTCCCACATGATCTTGCCCAACCGCTTGTGCATGCTCTCTACGGTCTGGGAACCTTTTATACCCATCAAACGTTCGGTTCTTTCACGAACCGCTTTCTCTGCTTCTTCAAATGCAGGATGAGAAGTTGGAATGTCGGCTGTGCGGATTTCATCGGCCAGGTAATTACCAATGGTGTAAGGAATGACAAAATATCCATCGGCCAAGCCCTGCATCAATGCTGAAGCGCCCAAACGGTTCGCGCCATGGTCAGAGAAATTACATTCACCCAAAGCATATAAACCGGGAATATTGGTCATTAACTCATAATCAACCCACAAACCACCCATGGTGTAGTGCACGGCAGGATAAATACGCATCGGCACTTCGTATGGATTTTCACCTGTGATCTTTTCATACATATCAAACAGGTTACCATATTTTTCTTTTACTACTTCTTTACCTAATTCAGTAATCGTAGCCGCATCGGCATTACCCAGGTTGCGCTTGCTTACTTCAATTTTTCCGTAGCGCTGAATAGCGGCGCCAAAATCCAGGTACACAGCCTGCCTGGAAGAACCGACTCCGTATCCGGCGTCGCATCGTTCTTTGGCAGCTCTTGATGCCACATCACGGGGAACCAGGTTACCAAAAGCAGGGTATCTTCTTTCCAGGTAATAATCTCTTTCTTCTTCAGGAATATCTTTTGATTTGCGGGTATCGCCTTTTTGTTTCGGCACCCAAATCCGGCCATCATTCCGCAGCGATTCACTCATCAGCGTAAGCTTGCTCTGGTGTTCGCCACTTACAGGAATACAGGTGGGGTGAATTTGTGTATAGCAGGGATTGCCAAAATAAGCGCCTTTTTTATGTGCTTTCCAAATGGCAGTGGCATTGCTGCCCATAGCGTTTGTGGACAAATAGAAAACATTTCCATAACCGCCACTGCATAGCAACACGGCATGGCCAAAATGTCTTTCCAGTTCACCGGTTACCAGGTCCTTGGCAATAATACCCCGGGCCTTGCCGTCAATCATCACCAGCTCCAGCATTTCGTGACGGGTGTACATCTCCACATTTCCTAAAGCCACTTGTCTTTCCAGCGCCTGGTAAGCGCCTATCAATAATTGCTGGCCGGTTTGTCCGGCGGCATAAAACGTACGTTGCACCTGCGTTCCACCAAAGGAACGGTTGCTTAGCAAGCCGCCGTATTCCCTGGCAAAGGGAACACCCTGCGCCACGCACTGATCAATGATGTTTGTACTCACCTCCGCCAGGCGGTGCACATTGGCTTCTCTTGCACGGTAGTCGCCACCTTTAATGGTATCATAAAAAAGACGGAACACAGAGTCTCCGTCGTTTTGATAATTTTTGGCTGCATTGATACCTCCTTGTGCTGCAATGGAGTGAGCACGGCGGGGAGAATCCTGGAAACAGAACGCTTTTACTTTATAACCCAGTTCTCCCAAGGATGCAGCAGCTGAAGCTCCGGCCAATCCCGTACCTATAACAATAATTTCCAGTTTGCGTTTGTTGGCAGGATTTACCAGTTTCACATGTCCTTTATAATCTTCCCATTTTTTTTCTAAGGATCCTGCAGGAATTTTTGCGTCAAGCATAAATCAATTTGAAAATTTGAAAATCTGAAAATATGCCAATGATATTTTTATGTTGTCAACTTTAGTAATTCGTATCATCGTCTGTTGTGTCCCTCACTTGTACGTTCAATAATTCTATTCAGCTTTTCTCTTGAACGTTGCACATTCTTCATAATTATCGCTCACGCCGGTGGCGTGCCCCTACTAATACGGGCTCACCCAATTCAGATACATACTAATGGGCATCAGGGCAAACAACACACAAACAATGATGGTAAATCCATATCCCAACGCCTTAAGCATGTTTAAATATTTTTTGTTGTGCACACCCATAGAACGGAAGGCACTTTGAAATCCATGAAACAGGTGAAAGGCCAGGGAAATGACGCCCAACACATACAAGAGTACAATTACAGGATGTTGAAAAACCTCGTACATGCGCAGGAACAAATTATGCGTTTCTGTGTAGCCATACGTTACCGGCTCCAGGTTATGTGTAACTCTTGAGGGCACCCAGAAATGCGAGATGTGCATGATCAGAAACAAAAGAATCAACGTACCCAGCAAAGCCATACTGCGGCTGTACCATTTGCTGCCCCTGTTTCCCAAGGATACCTGATAACCCTGCTTACGCATGGCTTTGTTTTTAGCTTCAATGGCGTAGCCCTGTACAATGTGTAAAATGATAAAGGCAAAGAGCCCGATTTCCATGATGCGGACCACCAGGGAAGCTCCCATAAAATGAGCGGCCCGGTTAAACATGGAACCGTTGTCCGCAGGATCGAAAATATCATTAAAAACACAGGAGTTCAGGCCTACATGCACCAGTAAAAAAGCAATTAAAAATAAACCCGTTAACGCCATCACTATTTTTCTGCCAACAGCGGACGTGAAGAAATACGACCATTTCATAAGCTATAGGAAGGGGTTGAAAAATTTGACGCAAAGGTAAGTGCTGAACGGGAAAAAAATGAACAATTCAATAAAGAGGCGAAAGATTCCTGCTTTGTTACCTGCTATTTTGTTTACAAATAATGCTTGAAACCTGAAACTGGCAAGCGTTAACGGAGATGCACGCAGTCAATAGCAAACACAAATTTTATAAGGGCAAACGGCGGTTCAATTCCTCGTCAATTTTTTTAAATAGGTGAAAAGGCTTATAAACCCGCCACTCAGAAATATCCATTAATTCCACATAATAATTCAGCCGGGCCTTTTTAAAATCATACTGCGTGGCTTCAGACATGTTCAGGCACACAATCCATCCATTATTATCCGATACCTCCTCGTACCATTCCTCATAATAATCCCGGTCGCCGCTATGAAAATTCAATACATTCTCAGCTATTAATATAAACTTGGTGATCCCCTGTTGTTCAAACTCGTCAATGACATCCCTCTTTAGTGTCATGATATCATTCTCTATGGCATCGTTCCACTCTCCTATCAGTTCAATGATCACATACTGTTCGTCATAGTTGGCCTGCAACACTTTTAAATAAAGAGTGCGGCTGCCAAACTCATCCCATTGCGGGTGAATGTAGAAATTATAAACGGCAGAGGTAAATTCAAATTCAGAGTATTCCCGTTGATAAAAGGGGGATCTTTCATCTTCTTCGCTGACATAAATATGCCGCCAATTATAGAAGGGTTCAATGTCATGCATGATCCGGTGTGCAAATTAGTCAATTTGAAAATTTGAAAATGCCATACCCGGGTTCAGTTTTTCTTGCTCAGCAGTGCTTCAAAACCCGGCTGTTAGCCATACTGGTAGCCACAACAGCGCATTGATTTTTACAAACTTTTTATCAATAAAGCCAATTGCTGCTACCAGCCATTTTTAATTTTTCAAATTGGCATTATCCACCGCTTTTTTAACACTGCCGTGCTTCAATAATAATTCTTTGGCTTTTTCATAATCTGTCAAACCCAAATTATCCATTATCATTTTTGTGCCACGGTCAATTAGCTTTTCATTGGTGAGCTGCATGTTCACCATTTTATTGTCTTCCACTCTTCCCAACTGGATCATCACAGTGGTAGAGATCATGTTAAGAATGAGCTTTTGTGAAGTTCCGCTTTTCATACGGGTACTGCCGGTTACAAACTCTGGCCCTACCTCTGCTTCAATGGGAAAATCAGCAACATCCGTCAACGGAGAGCCGGGGTTATTGGTAATGCAGCCTGTAATGATACCCCGTTTCTGGCATTCCTTCAAGGCGCCAATTACATAAGGTGTGGTGCCACTGGCCGCAATGCCCACCACTACATCTTTGTTATTAATGTCATGCTGTGTCAGGTCAAGCCAGCCTCGTTGCGGGTTATCCTCTGCATTTTCAACAGCCTTTGTAATGGCTTCATCGCCGCCGGCGATTACCGCAATCACCAGGCCGTAAGGAACTCCATAGGTTGGAGGACATTCACTGGCATCTACCACGGCTAAACGTCCGCTGGTGCCGGCGCCTATGTAAAACAGTCTTCCACCGGCCAGCATTTTATCGGTAATGGCGCTTACTAATCTTTTGATTTGCGGAATGGCCTTTTCTACAGCTTCAGGAACCGTTTTGTCCTCATTGTTGATGTTGGTAAGGATTTCATTGATCGTCATTTTTTCCAAATGCCTGTACTTGCTTGGCTGTTCGGTAATCTTTTCAAATCTGCTCATGAAAAAGTTTAAAGTATAGGGTTTTAGTTGATAGGTTTAGAAATTTATAGGTAAGTTCTGCATGCCTTATGCCTGGAAATTCTCTTAGGAGTTATGGAACTTCACCAATCCCTGCATTGGGTTTTTTAAAATGGTGCCTACTTCAAATTCGTATGAGTTGCACAATTGTTGAATGACATCCTTAAAGCCGTTTGCCACACTGCCAACAAAGCTTACCGGGTATTTCCAAACTTCATTGTATTTGCATAAATGCTGAAAGAAAAAATCGTTCAATCCGTCTTCGATAATATTTTCTATCATGTAATGTCCGCGGTTTTCTGCCAGAAACATAGTGAAGCCGGCAAGGTAACGATTTGGCAAAGGTTTTTTATAAACATTGTCCAGTATTTCCACGCCGTTTGTCAAAAATTTGGCATCAAACCTGGCGC
The DNA here is from genome assembly GCA_966095395.1 of uncultured bacterium. GTDB lineage: Bacteria > Bacteroidota > Bacteroidia > Chitinophagales > Chitinophagaceae > Flavisolibacter. The sequence continues at coordinate 20,853 of CBHTSW010000031.1, forward strand.
GGAGATCTTCATCAAACGTGTTGTATAAATAATACTGGATCACTTTTTTTCCCAGGTAAGCGCCGCTGCCCTCGTCACCTAAAACGTAGCCAATGCCGGGGCTGTTTTTTGCTATGGTCTTTCCATTATAATAGCAACTGTTGGACCCCGTTCCCAAAATGCAGGCAATTCCTTTTTCATGGCCGCAAACCGCCCGGGCCGCCGCCATCAGGTCGGTATTTACATTTATATGCGCTTTTTGAAAAACTCTTTGCAGCGCTTTTTTTATGCTTTTGGCATTTTCAGGATTGGCGCATCCGGTTCCATAATAATGGATTTCTTCCACCGTGATATTTTTCAGCTTTTTGGCTAATTCGTTTTCAACCAGTTCGGCTACCTGGTCTGTATTTAAAAAATAAGGGCTGATGCCCTGGGTAAAAATGGTTTTCTTTTTTCCGTTATTAATCAAAACCCATTCTGCTTTGGTGGCCCCGCTATCGGCTATTAAACTAACTCCCATGGTTTAAAGTATTGTTGAAATATGGCGCGAATATCTAATCATTCTTTCAAAACAAGTATTTTGCAACAATTTACAAAGTAACAGCAGACGATGAGGAATAAAAAATTACAGGTTTGGCTTCCGTTGATTTTTTCAATAGTAATGATATGCGGCATGTTTTTCGGATTCAAACTCCACCAGGAAACAGGCAGCAGGGAAAGCTTTTTTAAAAAAGACAAGAAGACCGCATTACAGGAAGCATTGGACCTGATACAGGACCGTTATGTTGATTCCGTGAAAATGGACTCCCTGCAAAATGATGCCCTGAATGATGTGATGAATCATTTAGATCCGCACTCGGTTTATATACCGGCTTCCAATCTAAGCGAAATGAACGAAGACCTGGTTGGAAACTTCCAGGGTATTGGCATTGAGTTCAACATATTTGATGACACCGTTCATGTGCTTTATGTAGTGCCCAATGGCCCAAGTGACAAAGCCGGTTTGCATATAGGGGATAAAATCTTAAAAGTGAATGATTCTTCCGTTGTAAGCAAAATCATGCCCAGTGCCGACATCCGCAAATTGATCCGTGGGGCCAGTGGTTCCAAGGTGAAGCTTACCGTGTTGCGCGACGCCACCATTCAATATTACGATGTAACAAGGGGCACCATTCCCCTGCCTTCTTTAGATGCGGCCTATATGATGGATGGCAGCACCGGGTACATTAAGCTCAATAAATTTTCCGAAACCACTTATTCGGAATTCATGCGGGCCATGGAAAATTTGCAAAAGCACGGGCTGCAAAAATTAATTCTTGATCTTAGAGGAAACGGCGGGGGGTTTATTACACAGGCTACCAATATCGCCGATGAATTTTTAGACGGCGATAAACTGATTGTTTATACGGAAGGCTCCAACATTAAAAGACAGGATTACAAGGCCGGCAAGGAAGGCGTTTTTGAGAAAGGCAAACTGGTAGTACTGGTGGATGAATTAACAGCCAGTGCCAGCGAAATTTTAGCAGGCGCCCTGCAGGATTGGGACCGGGCCACCATCATAGGCAGAAGAACATTTGGTAAAGGTTTGGTGCAAGAGCAATACGGGTTAACTGATGGTTCGGCTATTCGGTTAACAGTAGCCCGTTACTTCACCCCTTCCGGAAGAAGCATTCAGCGGCCTTATGACAAGGGCAAAAAAGTGTACATGGAAGAATTGTACGACCGCTATGAAAATGGTGAAATGCTTACGGCTGATTCTATTCATTTATCAAAGGATAAGCCTTATAAAACCAATGGCGGTAAAACGGTGTATGGCGGCGGCGGCATCATGCCCGACATTTTTGTACCTATTGACACCAGCTTATTTACCCCTAGCGTCACCAGGCTTTACCTGGATGGCCGTTTCAATAATTTTGTGTACAAATATTATATCCAGCATCAGCCGGAGTTCAACCAGTATAAAACACCTTCTGAACTGGCCACCAAATATCAAAACACGGCAGACGCATGGGATCAGTTGGTAAACTATGCCATGAAAGACAGCATCCGCCTTGCCAAAATTCCTGAGGCGGATAAAAGAAATATTCAAAACCGGATAAAGGCTTACCTGGCCAGGCTAAAGTGGCGAACACAGGGTTTTTATGAAGTGAATAATTTGTACGACCCCATTGTGCAAAAAGCAAAGGAAACCCTGGCAAAATAAAAAAAGACCTCCGTTTCAGCGGAGGTCTTTCATTTATAGTTGATCCTGGTTTTAGATGTCGCTTTTTTTGTTCAGCCACTCTTTCTTTTCAATAGAGTAAGACATAATGAGGCCTAAGCCGCCGCCTATAGCTATTAAAGAAAAATAAATGGCAGGATTATCGTGCATGCGGTTGGTCATGTTAATATCAACAATATAAGCAATCAATAAGCCCAGACCAGCTCCCAGAAACAAAAGGCCTGTTTTTAAACTGCGGTACGGAGCTGGACGATTAGCGTATTCTTTAGGATTAAAGCCTCTTTCCAGCATGGCCAGGTTTTCCCTTGTTTTAAGATAGTAAATGCCAAAAATCATGGCAAAAGCGCCTAAAGTAATCAAGATTGGAATTAAGAACGGAGACATAAAATAAAGTTTATCTTTTAAAAATTTTGTTTGGTTGCCAGCCTTTTAAGGCATCTGAACAATCTGACTACAGCTTGCTGACCCAGGTTACAGATAATTCAAATTATTTTTAAAGAACTGGTTTACAAAGCATAAGACTACGGCTTTTTCGTTCAGGTTACAGGTTTTCTAAAAAAACTCATCCGGCAATGAAAATACTATAAAGATTTATATGTAACCAGCTGTGGGCTCCTATTTAGCTTCTCTTGCGTCGCGTCCGACTAATCGGCGGATCGCACTCTTGCACGTCCGGTAGTTCTGTTGAGCAAACATAGCCCACAGAGAACCGCGGAGAAAGAAAAGGAGAACCACAGGGAAGTCTTGAAAAGCAGCTAAGACATTCATATCTCCAGATATGGAATGTCTCTACTCTCCGGGTGTCCCTCCGTGGCTCTCTGTGGGCTAAAAAAGAGGATAAGAATTGTTATGGTACAAGAGTGCGACGCAAGGAACGATGACAGAACTACACCAGCGGATAACCAAAAAACAGAAACTACAAACTATAAATTACCTTGCAGCTGTAACCTGCGTATACAGAACAGAGTCTTATACCTCAGAATGCACACCGAGCCTGCCGATATGGACATCATTAGCCTGGTGTTGAAAGGCGATCATAACGCTTATGCAACACTGGTGAACCGCTACCAAAACTATGTTTTTACCATAGTGCTTCGGTATGTAAAAAGCCGCGAGGATGCCGAAGAGGTGGCGCAGGATGTGTTTATAAAAGCCTACCGGTCGCTGGCTTCCTTTAAAGGCGACGCCAAGTTCAGCACCTGGCTTTATACGGTAACCACTACCACCTGCATTACGTTTTTGAGAAAGAAAAAACTGGAGGTGCATTCCTTGGATAACGAAAAGGTTTTTGAAGTGGCGGATAATGTGGACAGCGGCATGAGCGCTAACCAGATAGAACACAAAAGCAAGGTAACGATGGTGAACGAAGCCATTAAAATGCTGGGGCCCGATGATGCGCAGATCATCACCCTGTTTTATAAAGGTGAGCAAACGCTGGAGGAAATTGCGCAGATACTGGGAAAGGAAACAAATGCCGTAAAGGTGCAACTGCACAGGGCCAGGGGAAGGTTGAAAGAGAAAATGCAAAAGCACTTCAGCGCCGAGGTAAAAGATATTTATTAAACGTTTTAAAATTACAGGTTATGAATGACCTTAATGAAATAGAAGTAAGGCTGTGGGAGTACATTGATGGCTTTAGCAAGGCAGAGGAAAAATCGGCCATTGAGAAACTGATTGCCGAAAACGCGGAATGGAAGGCCAAATACAAAGAGCTGCTGGAAGTACACCAATCCATCAATTTGGTAGAACTGGAAGAACCTTCTTTACGTTTTACTAAAAATGTAATGGAAGAAATAACCAGGCTGCACATTGCCCCGGCGGCCAGGCAGTATATTAATAAGAAGATCATTTGGGGTATTGGGGCCTTCTTTATTACGGTCATTGCTGCCTTTTTAATCTATGGCATTTCGCAAATTGACTGGTCAACACCGGGAGATTTGAATAGCGGCGTACTGGATAAAATTGTAGATGCTGATTATAGCAAGATGTTCAACAATACGTTTGTAAATGTGTTTATGATGCTGAATGTGATATTAGGGTTGATGCTGTTCGACCGCTACCTGAATAATAAAAAGAAAAAATTAATGGAAGAAGCTTGATGGTCTTATATCATCAGGTTCGGTGTACGCCCCTTTGTTTTCAGAGGGGCTTCTTTTGACCGCGGATTTACTGAATTTTTTGATTCGCAGGAAGTTTTCCCTACAGGCAGAAATTTCGTATTTGCACAGTCGCAGGGGAGAATCCTGCTTATTTAGTTTGCCCAGGAATACCCATGCCCAAACGAAACCGGAATAAAGAATGAAAATTTCGCCCGGTGGTATAATACTTTATTCAGGAAAGTTCCGCATCTACAACGCTTCCAAAATCTCCTTTACGGAAGCCCTTTTCCTATAATCTTCATTAAAATAGCGGAAGGTTACCGCACCATCTTCATTGATAATATAAATGGCCGGCACAGGTAAGGCAGCTTCTTTTTGATTATTGAGTTTTAAAAGATCAATACCTGCATTCCGGTAACGTCCTACGGTTCTGTCATCGACTTTAAAAGCTACGCCGTAGTTGGTGGAAATCTTCATTCCTTCATCGCTGATGATGGGAAAGGTAACCCCGGTTTTCGCAATGGTAGAATCAATACCTTCTTTTCCTTCAGGGGTAATGGCAATAAGCCTCGCTCCCTTTGCGGTCAGCAATTGCAAAGAATCCTGGAAGCGTTTCAGTTCCTTGCTGCAGTAAGGACACCAGTTACCACGGTAAAACACCACTACAACCGGCCCTTTCTTGCGCAGGTCTTTTAAGATCACATCCTTGCCGTTCTGATCCTTTGCTTTAAAGTCATATGCTTTGGAATTGATGAACAGGCCCTCGGGCTTTTCCTGGGCAAAAGCGAAAAGAAAAATAAAGAAGGATAAAAACGTGGCAATTGCTTTTTTCATAAAACGAATTGTAATCTTAAAATTAACCCGTGTAAGGATTCGCTGTATAAAGATGATTTCAATTAACAGTTTGTTGCATGGCTCTTCCGTTTATTTTTTAAACATGAAATAAACGGCTGCCAGCAAAAAGCAAAAGCTTATCAAATACTTTAGCTGGAACGATTCTTTTAAAACCACGACGGCAAATACACTAAATACGATCAGCGTAATGACCTCCTGGACCATTTTTAATTGAAAAGCGCTAAAGCCGCCCACATAACCTATCCTGTTGGCGGGCACCATCAGGCAGTATTCAAACAAAGCGATGAACCAACTCAGGGCAATGGCTTTCCACAAAGGCCAGCCTGTATGTTTTAAGTGGTAATACCAAGCGGTGGTCATGAAGATGTTGGAAGCGGTAAGTAATAGAATTGTTCGGAGCATTCCCCCTGTCCCCTAAAGGGGAACTTAGATTTAAACAGTTTAATAATATTGTTGCGGTACAAGTGTGCGACGCAACAGAAGCCTGATAGAATCACTCCCTGCCGGTAACACAATGATCAACTTTATTTTAAAGAACTAATTGCAATGAGTAAAGTCAGCTTGACCTAGGTCTCCCCTTTAGAGGGACAGGGGCGGACTTAATTCAGACTTCTGAAATCCACCGGTACTAGTTTGCTTACTCCAGGTTCCTGCATAGTTACACCATAAATCACATCCACGGCGCTCATGGTGGTTTTGTTGTGCGTAACAATAATAAATTGCGAATTGTTACTGAACTCGCGGATCATGTTGGTGAACTTACCCACGTTGGCATCATCCAGCGGGGCGTCTACCTCATCCAGAATACAGAATGGCGCCGGTTTAATTAAATAGATAGCAAACAATAAAGCCGTTGCCGTCAGGGTTCTTTCTCCCCCGCTCAACTGGCCAATGCTACTGGGCCGTTTGCCTTTTGGCTTGGCCATAATATCAATTCCTGTTTCCGCAAGATTATCCGGATTTTCAAGGATCAGGTCGCACTGGTCATCTTCAGTAAACAGGGCTTTAAATACATTTCTAAAATTCTCACGAACCAGGTTAAAGGTTTCGAGAAATTTTTGATTCGCCGTTGTTTCTACTTCGGCAATGGTTTGCAGCAGGCTTTGCTTGGCGTTTACCAGATCATCTTTTTGCTCAACGATGAAATCGTATCGCTTTTTCATTTCTTCAAATGCTTCAATCGCCGTTGGATTCACCTCGCCCAAATTTTCCAGCCGCTTTTTCATACGGTCTGCTTTTTCCTGCAATTCTTCCACCGCCGTTTCCGATGTCCGGGGTTCATCCAGGATGTCTTCCAGCACAATTTTAAATTCCACACTCAACCGTTCTTTCATTCCCGCCAATTGCAGCTTTACATCGGTTAGTTTATCCTTAATGGCCGAAAGCAAATGCTCGATCTGCTCTTTGTCTTTCACCTTATGGCGCAGCTCCGTTTCTTTTGTGCCCAACTGGTTGCGCAAATTATAGTATGCCTGGTCTGTTTCATTTAAGGCATGCTCTTCCTGTTCTTTCCTTCTCAACAGCTCGTACAACCCTTCCTCTACTTGTCTTAAATTTTCTTCTGAGCCTGAGATATTTTCCGTGGTTTCTTTTAATTGAACCGTATTGGTTTCTACCTGGCTTTTCAGATCATTCAACTGGTTGCTTTTGAATTGTAACTCCTGTTTCAGGGCACTGATCTTACTTTGCTCACGGGTTACCTGCAGGTTCAGGTTATTGTATTGGGTATTGATCTCGTTGTACTCCAGTTCAATATTGCGGTAGGCTGTTTCTGCTTCCTGCAATTGTTGCGAGTAATCGGCAAGGGTTTGGTTCAGCTGGCCCAATTCATTGCGAACATTTTCAATCGAACTATGGGTAGCATCCAGTTGGCCCTGCATATCTTCAATGCGGTTCTGGGCATTGGCTTGTGAGTGTTGTAAGTTCTCCAGTTTATTTTGCAGGCCATACAATTGATTGTTCAATTGCTGGATCTCCTGTTCGGTCTGGCGGATCACATTTTCTTTCAAGTCGGCATTAAAGGTAATTACTTCGTTGTGCCGGGCCTGTATTTGCGCATTCAGGTCATCAACAACTGTTTTCTGTGTGTCAATTTCTTCACGCAGCTTCTCCAGGTTTTTAGCACGTCCTATTTTCTTTCCTTCAAACAAACCTACACTGCCACCGCTTAAAGTGAAGTTTCCTTTTACGTATTTGCCATGCTTTTCCAAAATCACAAAGCCATTGCTGTTTTCCAGCGCCGAATCATCATCGGCAATAAAAACATTGCCCAATAATTGCCCGGCTAATTTGCGGTACTGTTCATCTACCTCGATAACATCTAACGCCGCAATTGTACCAGCAGGTTTGTGATCGGAGGACACGGCAAGGGCATCATTCACCTTATCTAAAAGGAAAAAATTGGCCTTTCCTTTTTTATTGTTATCCAGTAAATGAACGGCCTGCAAGCCTTCACTTAAATTGTTGACTACATAATAGTTCAGGTACGGTTCCAGCACGTTTTCAACCGCTGCCCTGTATTCTTCTTTTACATAAATAATATCCGATAAAATAGGCGCTGTATGATTCCATCCTGAATTTTTGTGCAAAAACTTTACACTTTCGGGATAACCTTCCATAGAATCGATCAGGCTTTTCAACAGGTCGTGTTCATTCTTTTTAGAATCCAGCTTACGGGTTTCTTCTGCCAGCTTTCCACGCAGGGTTTCTAAAATAGCCTGGGTTTGAAAGATCTGCTCTTTCGTGTTGTTATGATGCTGTTGCAGTTGCTCAAGATCGACCTGCTTTGCTTCAAGGACTTTTTGTTTTTCTTCTTTTTCCATTTCCAGTTGGTGAATCTGGTCTTGCCTTGTTGCCTTTTCTTCTTCTAACTGGAAAATGGTTCTTTGCAGGTTTTGAATAGAGGTATCGGCCACCGCTACTTTTTTCTCTGCATCAAACTGGCTGCGCTGCACCTGCTGATAAGAAGAACGGAGGTTGTTTAACGTGGTGCGGTTTTCATCCAGCACATTTCTGCGGCGATCCACCTGCGAACGCAATTCTTCCAACTGACCGGTGAGGTTCTGTAAGGTTTGCTCTTCTTCGAGAATTTGTTGCTGGGTAAAACTGATGCTTTCCGCAATACCTGTAATCTGCCCCTCGGCCTTGGTTAAAAATTGAGAAAGGTTGGTTTCTCTTTCCCTTAAATATTCCAAACGCTGGGAAGCAAGGTTCTTTTCATTTTCTCTTGTGCGGACGGTTTGAACCAATTCATTAAAGCTCTGTTGCAGGGTGTGCAATTCTTTTTCTCTTTCAATAAACCCTACCCGCTCCTGCTCCAAAGCTGCTTCTTCAGTGGCTATCGCCGCTTCCAGTACGATGCGCTTGTCGGTTTCTTTTTCGTGTTGTTCGTTTAATTCCTTAAACGTCAGGTTGAAGCCTTCCAGGGCTGCTTTTGCCAGTTCTACGCTTACTTCACGATAATCTTTTTTGATCTCGTAATATTTCTGCGCCTTCTTGGCCTGGTTTTCCAGCGTTTTCAACTGGTTATTGATCTCGAATAAAAGATCTTCAATACGGGCCAGGTCCTGCTCCGTAGCATCAAGCTTTTGCTTGGCTTCTTTTTTTCTTGTTTTATAAATGGAGATACCGGCAGCTTGTTCCAGCATGCGGCGGCGGCTGTTTTCTTTGTCTTTGATCAAATCATCCACCATACCCAGCTCAATAATGGCATAGCTGTCGGTAGAAATACCCGTATCCATAAAAAGATTCTGGATATCTTTTAAACGGCATTGCACATCGTTGAGGCGGTACTCACTTTCTCCGTTTTTGTAAAATTTACGGGTAACGGTTACGGTACTGAATTCTGTAGGAAGCAGGTTGCGGGTATTTTCAAAAGTCAGGCTTACTTCAGCTAATCCACTGGCACTCCGTGTTTTAGAGCCGTTGAAAACAAGGCTTTCCAGGTTTTCAGACCGTAAATGAGAAATCTTTTGCTCGCCAATTACCCAGCGGATACTGTCCACAATATTGCTTTTCCCGCATCCGTTGGGACCAACAATGCCGGTGATGTTTTCATCGAAGCTAACATAGGTTTTATCAGCAAAGCTTTTAAAGCCCTTGATTTCCAAAGATTTTAGTCGCACTTATTCAGCAATTTTAATCCCGAGTTTTCGGGACGGCAAATATAACGGAATGGACATACATCACAGTCATTTTAACAGTAGGCCAAACCCAGTTTATGCCCATTTTTTTCACAGCAATCCGGTAATTATGACAGTAGGCAGGTAAGTATTTGAGTTCTATCATACCATACCTGAATATTTTTTACCATTTTTGTTGAGAAACAAAAAACCAACTCATTATGAACATTATCGTTCCAACTGACTTTAGTCCTATATCCCTGAATGCAGCGCAATTTGCTGCCCAAATGCTTAGCGGACAGTATGAAGCCACCCTGATCCTTTATCACGTTTACAGCGATGCAAAAGAAGCGAATGAAGCTCAGGCCAAACTAAGAGAACTTAAAGACCGGTTGTTGGATGATAGTATTGTAAAAATTGAATGCGTAGCCGAAGAAAGCGATGATTTTATTGAAAGCCTGGACAGGAAGGTACGTTACGCCGATGCGGTGCTGGTAGTGATGTCCATCAATGATAAGTCAAGAATGGAACAGGTCATTTCCAGCAGCAATTCACTGCGCATGATTGACAAAAATCTTTGCCCTGTAATGGTTATTCCTCATAATGCCAAATACAGTCAGATTAAAAATGTGGCCCTGGCTTCTGATTTCAAGGATGTTCAGAATTCCATTCCCCTTGTGCCGGTAAAAAAAGTGCTGGCCATTTTCCAGCCTAATTTGCATATAGTGAACATCAATAGCGAGATATACGTTTCGCTGAGCGAAGAATACCTTGAACAAAGAAAAAATATGCTGGAGATGTTCCAGGAATTTCATCCGGAGTTTTATTTTATCACTACCTACGATTTTCATGAAACCCTGCGCCAATTCATTGATGATAAGCACATTGACCTGGTATTGACGTTCCCAAGGAAACATTCCTTCATCAACAACCTGATTAAAGGAAATAATACAAAAAAACTGGTTTTCGAAAGTTCGATCCCGGTCTTAGCCGCACACGAATAATTTGAAAATTAGATAATCAGATAATTTGACAATGAAAAAATGGTAGCAATGTGGTATTTCACATTGGCCATCCGGGTATCATTGTACTAACGCCTGTTCTCAACTTTTTTTTACGAACCTCTTAACCTAATTTCGGGATTAAGAGGTTTTTTATTTTACGATTGCCGAAATTTTATGAAGAATATTAAATTGATAGAGGTTCCATCGGAGATTGGCGCCGGTACCAGAGGCGCCAGCCTGGGGGTTGAAGCCATTAAGATCGCCGCCCTGGATTTTATGAGTAATTTTTTTATTCATTTCCCTTCTGAAAGAATTCCCACTGAAAATAAACTGTTATATGAAGCCATTGAGTCGCCTTATGCCAAACGCATCAAAGGCATTGTAAGCATGTACGACAAAGTAAGCAAGGCGGTAAGTGATTCCATGAAAAACAATTTTTTCCCGGTGGTTATCAGCGGCGATCATTCCATTGCAGGTGCTACCATTGCCGGCATTAAAATGGCCAAACCCAAAAGCAAACTCGGTGTTATCTGGATTGATGCGCATGCCGATCTTCACACGCCCTACACAACACCTTCGGGCAATTTACACGGTATGCCTGTGGCGGTTTCTATCAACGAGGACAATCGGGAAAGTGCCGTTCACGAACTGGATCCGGAAACGGCCAAACAATGGAATTATTTGAAAAACATTGGCAAGATCGCTCCTAAAGTACTGCCGGAAGACGTCGTTTTTATTTCTCTCCGGGATTTTGAAAAGGAAGAGAAAAAATTGATTGACAAGTATGGCATGAAGGTCATCACCACAAAGGAAGTCCGTAGCAAGGGACCAGAAAATATCGTTCGTGCCGTAACCCGCTATTTCAGCGACTGCTCGGATATTTATATTTCCTTTGATGTGGACAGCCTTGATTCCTCCATCAGCAAAGGCACGGGAACCCCGGTAAATAATGGATTAAAAGAGCGGGAAGCCGAAGATTTGATCAGCAAGTTTATGCAGAACCGGAAGGTGTGCTGTTTCGAGATCACCGAAGTAAACCCCACCCTGGATAAAGAAAACCTGATGTCCGAAATTGCCTTTAACATCCTGCAGCGCAGCGTGAATGTTTTGATGATGAGCTGATGCAACGGAAGGCCAGAAACGCTTGTCAGGAAAAGAAAAAAGATGAAACCTGTCCTTGTTCTTCTCCTCGTTTCTTTTGTTGCGGGATGCAGTAAAAACAAAAATTCGTTTATTACAGGAACCGTTGTGGTGCAGCAATCCTGTGCTCCCAATGCATGGTTGCTACGGCTTGATAATCCCGATCCTAAATTTCATCGCTTTTTATGCGGAAGGGACGTTTCCATCCTTTCTTCAGCCACAAACAACTGCGGCAATTCTGTCTTTATTCTGAACATGCCCTCTGCCCTGGCGCAGGAAGGTAAAAAACTGAAATTTTCCAGGTGGGAAGACAAAGGCCTTCTTTGTTTTTCTTCTACCTTAGCACCTCATCATCTGGAGGTGTCAGACCTCTCTGAACAATAATTTATCAGTATGCAAAAAATTAGTTTGCTGTTTGCCTTTATTACAATCTCTTTTATTTCAACGGCCCAGTCAACATATGAAGACGCATTGAAGTTGCATATTAAAAACTATGTTGACAAGCACGAAGTTGTAAAAGGCAGTGACAGAGACAAACTGCAGTTCTTTGCCGTTGATCCGGCGTATCGTGTGGTAGCTTCTTTTGAAAAAAAAGAAAACAGTACCTGGTTTTTGATGCCCACTTCGGGCCCTCTTAAAAAACTTTACCGCGTGTATGGCATTCTTCATTTTACCGTGAAAGGCAAACCGGCACAACTGAATATTTACCAATCCCAGGACCTTTTGCAGAATGCCGAATATAAAAACTATCTTTTTCTGCCCTTCACAGACGCCACTACGGGTAAAGAGTCCTATCATGGAGGACGGTATGTTGATCTGACAACGGAGGATATCAGTAATAACCAGGTCACCATTGATTTCAATAAAGCCTATAACCCCTATTGTGCTTATGTAAGCGGACGGTATAACTGCCCTATTCCTCCAAAAGAAAACAACCTTGCCATTGCCATAAATGCGGGAGAAAAAAAGTACAGTAAAGAGTAAAGACTTTGTTCGTTTAAAGAACCTTATATGTTGCCAGAAGGGGCCGAAAAGGTAGAATGGCTACCCAATAGCTTTCATTCGAATGTTTTTTTCAAACCTTCTTTAAAAGGAATGGGCTGAAAACCCAGGTCATTCTTTGCTTTGGAAATATCAAAGCCTGTTTTTAACGGACGCCTTGCAGGCTGATCAAGGTCTTTTTCTTCCACTCTAGTGATCAGGGAGGAATTCAATTTTAAATGGTGCGCAACAGCCATAGCCATTTCATAGGGAGTATGCACATCTTCACCTGAAATATGATAAACGCCTGTTGCTTTCTTTTCAATGATGGAGACAATAGCCGCTGCCAGGTCCTCCACGTAGGTCGGCGTTCTTACCTGATCGTTAAAAATGTTTAGCTTCTGTTCTTTTTGTAAGGCAGTCGCTACAGTAGTTACAATATTTTGCCGGTTTAAATATGGCCTTCCATACACCAGCACGGTTCGTACAATAGTCCAAGCATAAGCGTACTTTTTTACTTCATCTTCAGCCAATACTTTAGTTTCCCCGTAATAATTGACCGGTTTCCTTTCCTCCTCTTCTGTGTACAGCCCTTTTTCACCGCTAAAGACAAAGTCTGTGGAAAGAAAAATGAAGAAACTTTTACATTTTGCAGCAGCCTTCAAAAGATAAATGGTGCCTGTTACATTGGTTAAATAAGCACTTTCTTTATGCAGTTCACATTCATCCGGTTTGGACATGGCGCCACAGTGTACCACTGTTTCGGGGCGGTGTTCTTCAAAAACATTTTGGATATCTGTATCATTGGTAAAGTCAAGCGACTGATAAACGAAGGTCTTTTCCTTAAAAGGCAGGCGGCACTCCCCTTTCCCGGTAGCAATTACGGTATATCCTTTTTGCAAAAGCTGCTGGCACAAATAATATCCAACAAAGCCGTTGGCGCCGGTAATCAAAATAGTTTGCATGCATCAAAAATAGTGGGTAAAACCTTTCAAAGTCATTAACCAAATTTCCTTACGTTTGAGCTCTTAAATAAACCTATTTTATGGATATTAGGACGATTGCTGTTATTGGAGCCGGCACTATGGGAAATGGCATTGCACATGTGTTTGCCCAAAATGGTTTTGAAGTGAACCTGGTTGATGTTTCGCAGGACCAACTGAATAAAGCAGTGGCAACAATAACGAAGAATTTTGACCGCCAGATTGCAAAAGGAAGCCTTGCTCCGGAAGTAAAGGACACTGCTTTAGGCCATATTAAAACGCATACTTCTATTGCGGCAGGCGTAAGTGAGGTTGATTTAGTGGTAGAAGCCGCTACGGAAAACACAGAGCTCAAACTGAATATCTTTAAACAAATAGATGAATATGCCCATGCTGGTTGCATTTTAGCTACCAATACGTCCTCTATTTCCATTACTAAAATTGCGTCCGTTACTTCCCGTCCCGAAAAGGTGATCGGCATGCACTTCATGAACCCTGTGCCTGTAATGAAACTGGTGGAGATCATTAACGCGTATGCTACAACACCTGAAGTAACCCGTGTTATTGTTGATCTGAGTAAGCAATTAGGAAAGGTGCCTTGTGTGGTTAACGACTACCCCGGCTTCATTGCTAACCGCATTTTGATGCCTATGATCAATGAAGCCATTTATAGTTTGTACGAGGGTGTAGCTGGTGTGGAAGAAATTGATACCATTATGAAACTTGGAATGGCACACCCGATGGGCCCTTTGCAATTGGCCGATTTTATTGGCCTGGATGTATGCTTGAGCATTTTAAATGTTTTGCACGATGGCTTTGGCAATCCTAAATATGCACCTTGTCCTTTGTTGGTGAACATGGTTATAGCGAAGAAATTAGGAATAAAATCGGGTGAAGGTTTTTATACCTACACGGCCGGGAATAAAGAGCTGGTGGTTGGTTCAAGATTTAAATAAAAATTATTTCCAAATAAAAAAATGCGCATCACTGATGCGCATTTTTTATGTTCTGAATTTTGTTAGATCTTGATCAGTATATGTGTTCTTACCTTTCCATATGGTATCAGTACGTAGTGGCGTTGGTTTCTGCTTCTTTTTTCTTTCCAATAACACCTGAAATTCCAATGCTGTTGAAAAAATGATAATTATTTGTTTCTGTAGTTACCGGTACGCGGTATTGACTGGCCACAAATAAAGAAGCCTCGTCAAAAAAGTTAACTTTTATACCAAGCCCCAACGGTACGAATGCGCCATAATAACTTTTGTATTTACTGGCGCCTACACCTGCGATAAAATAAGGAGTAAACCAATAATCTTCTGAAAACATTTTGAAATTGAAAGAAGCGTCTGCTTCTAAAAGCATGGCATCGCTGGAACCGGGCTTATCGGGAAGCGGTACGGTTGGAAAAGAAACCGCTAATGACCCTGCAAAGTCTATATATTTTCTTACCCCCTGGAAATAGGTAATGGCAACTCCGGGAGACATTTCACTGAACTTGGCCCATCTGTGATTCCTTAAAACCTCCGATAAAGTACCGGAGCGAATACGTTGCGGAGTTACAAAATCATCAAAGAAGAAACTTATACCTATGGCCGGCGGACGGATGGAATTATTTTGTGCACAAATGATTTGAGCAAATAAAATAAAGATCAAGGAAGCAAGCATTTTCCTCATAAAGAGTTATTTGGTTTAAGCAAAACAAAATAAAGGCAATGGTTTGAAAAAATAAAATTATTTATCGTTTCTAAAAACAGGGAATTTATCGCTGATCTTTCTCTATTATTTCCACCTTTACCTGTGTCAGCCCTCTGCCTGTGTAGGCCAGTTTTTCTGCGGCCATACGGCTTAGATCAACAATGCGTTTCATTCGCGGATGCAGCCTGTCGTTGGTTTTAACAATAACAGTTTTGTTATTATTTAAATTTGTCACCCGTATCCAAGTGCCCAATGGTAGGATGTTGCAGGCTGCAGTCATTTTTTTGTGACTATAAATTTCGCCATTGGCCGTGGGTCTGCCATTAAATTTATCGGCATAATAACTGGCAATGCCATAATATACTTTGGGTTTTGAACTTACATTCAGTGTTGCATGTCCACGGTTTGCTTTCAACTCTGCGTTAAAAGCAAAAACCAAAGGGCTTAACCAATAAAATAAGAACAGGTATCGCATAGGTATTTATTTATCTGAAAAAGTCTTTTCTCTTATCCGGCGGTCTTCACCATACACGTCTTCGTAAAAAACAATTTTGTCGTCTTTTGCCTCGCAGGTGAAATAACGAATAAACAGCGGCACTTTTTTTCGAACAGGGATTACATGTTTTTCTTTTAAGGCCAACCAATTATTTACACTGTCAACCGGTATAGCTTTTTCGCTATAAGCGCTGTCGTTACGTAAAATAAAATCGGTTAATTCCTTCCAGGCTTGTACCCTCACACAGCCATGACTTAAGGCACGGCTGCTTTTACTGAATAAATATCTTTGATTGGTATCGTGCAAATACACAGCGTGGTTGTTGGGAAAATTAAATTTCATAACACCAAGTGCATTTTCATCCCCGCTTCCCTGGACCACCCTGTAAGGAATCCCCTCTTTATACTTTGCCCAACTTACTGTGTAGGGATCTATTTCATTTCCCTCATTGTCGGTTAATGTATAGCCCTTGCTTAATGTGTAGCCCGGATCTTTTTTCAAACCCGGAAGAATATCTTTTTTTATGATGCTTTCCGGTATGTGCCATTTCGGATAAGTGATCATATCGGTAATGGCGCTGGTAATAATTGGTGTTTTCGTTTCAGGTTTTCCAACAACGATCCTGGAGGTAAGGACCACCGTATCGCTGTCTTTTACCTGCAGATAAAAAGCGGGAATATTAACCCATATATACTGCTCCGGAAGCGGCGCAAGCATTTTGAATTTGTCAAGCGTTATGGCAATACGGATAAACCTTTCCTTATCGGTATCATTTAACGTATTGACCAGGTTTGCTGAGATTTTCCCATTGACCTTTAAGCCGTTTTTTTTCTGGTATTTTTTTATAGTGGCTGCGATAGTGACAGAATCAGGTGCCTCTTTCTGCAATAGTTTTGTGGTATCTTCTTCCTCAATTCTTTTGTAAACAAGTGCGGGCAGAAGTGTACTGTCTTCTGTTTTAATACGTGTGTAGTCTTTGAAGTTTGCCGTTGCCAAAAATTGCTGGAGACCCTGTTTTAATTTTTTGTACTCCGTGTGTTGTGGTTCTAACTGTGACGTGAACTCAGTAAGTGCCGTTTTTTTAAACAGGTCAAATTGTGCCGTATAAAAAGCAGGAGTAAGCAAAGAGTCTTTTGCTAAAATGCTATCTGGCAAAAGCCTTCCCTTGGACAGGTCTTTTACAATTTGAACAAAAGCAGATGTAAGCAACAGGTCGCTATAAGCCCATTTCGCCGCATCCAATTTGTTTTCTTTTGATGTGTCAAAAGCCAGTTCCCTTTGAAGTTCTTCCAGTTTTGTATGATAATAATCCTGGGGAAACAAACCATAATTCTTTACACTGTCCAAAAAGAAAAACAACGAATCGCCCCAACTGGTAAACCGGCCTTCTTCGGACCATAAAGGCTGGAAAGAATGTTCGTTATACAAATGATAAACTGCAGGAACGTTTTTGAGTTGGACAGAATCACTGATATCTTTATTGTTTTGCAGGATATCTTTCAGTGTTCCCTGGATCATTTCTTCCGCCTTGACTGCAATGTCTTCGGGCTTTGCCACAATTTCTTTTTCACTAATGCGAGCACGTTCTTTACAGGACGCAAAGACCAAAACCAAAAACAAAAAACAATATAACCTGGAAAAATGAAATGACTTGGGGTCCTGTTTTACCATAGGATTGCGTAAAGATTTTCATACAAGATAAAAATTTTACGCTTTCAAGCTTATAAGAGGACGTTATTTTATCAACATACTATACTATGCCGCCCAGGATTCGCAAAAATACTAGACCGAGCAGGCGTAAAATAACATGTTCTAAAGGATTTTTTAGTGAAGCTGCCCCTGAATCAAAAGAGAAAAATTAGTTCAAAATATGTTTCAAGAACTCATTACACGAGTGATTTTTTGTTCCATCAGCATAAGATCGGCTAATACAATGGCGGCTGCGGCTTCTAAAACCGGTGGAACACGCAAGGCAATACAAAGATCATGGCGTCCTTTAATTGAAAATTTTTCGATTTGTGCGGTTTCCCAATTCCAGGATTCCTGTTCTTTCGGTGTGGAAGATGTGGGTTTTATCACCACACGAAAAACAAGGTCATTCCCATTGGTAATACCGCCAACAATACCACCGGCATGGTTGGTTCTTGTATGGCCCGATGCGGCATCCATCGCATCATTATGATCGCTGCCAAACATAGTTGCGGCACGAAAGCCGGAGCCAAATTCAATTCCCTTTACAGCCGGTATAGAAAAAGCAGCGTGACTGATCAACGATTCGGCTGAATCAAAAAAGGGTTCACCTAAACCAACAGGCAGTCCACTTACTTTGCACTCCACAATGCCGCCAACCGAATCTTTGGCTTCAATCGCCTTTTTCAATCCGGCTTCAATGTCCTTTTCCCCTCCTACTTCCGTTATCGTGGCTTCAATGGAAATATTCTGCAATAATTTTTTTGCAATAACACCGGCTGCTACCAAACAAACCGTAAGCCTTCCGCTAAAATGACCACCGCCCCTGTAGTCTTCGTTTCCTCCAAATTTTTTATTAGCTACAAAATCGGCATGGCCGGGACGGGGAACAGCTCTTTGTTTTTGGTAATCAGAAGAACGGGTGTTCTTATTTTCGAAAAGCATGGTAAGCGGCGCCCCGGTTGTTTTATTATTAAAAACCCCGGTGATGAAAATGGGTTTGTCATCCTCTTTTCGTGGCGTAGTGCCTTTTTGCATGCCCCCTTTGCGTCTTTCCAGGTCAACTGTAAAATCCTCTTCAGATAAAGAAACTCCTGCAGGGCAGCCATCAATAGTAATACCTACCTGGGGTCCGTGTGATTCACCAAAGATGGACACTCTGAATATTCTTCCAAATGAGTTCATGCTCTAATTTTAATGATTACATTGTTTTAAAACAAAAATAACAGACAATGGTTTCCTGGTATCAGGATGGACTGGCTCTCTTGTTTCTTCAACGGAGAATCCACTTTCCTTAAACAAACGCAGCCAATCTTCCATAGTTCTGAAATACCATAAATAAGGCTGGACAAAGTTTTGCTTCATGCCGGTCCAGCTACCCTCTTTCCATCCGGAAGAATAGGCATTACCTGAAGCTATAATTAAAGGATGCAAGGTTTGAATGAACAAATGGCCGTCCTGCCGCAACAGGTTTGGAATATAGTTAAGTAAGCTTTCCGTATTTTCTTTATCAATCAAGGCAAAGTTAATGGCAACCGCATCAAAAGGGGAAGGAAGAAAAGACCTGCCGTGCACCATTTCTTCATAGGTGAAATGAAAGTAATGGGGGCCATCTTTCCTTACGGCATCATCAACCAGGGACTGAATCCCATCAACACCAAAAGCCGCTACTCCCTTATTTCTTAAGGCTCTTGTCAGCCAGCCTTCTCCGCATCCAATATCCAAAACTTTTTTGGGTAAATATGAAACGATACAATTGACAATCGCATCGTTGGTAGCTGTGATGCGGCTTTCAATTTCACCGTTATCAATCATGTGAATCCAGTTTTGCGCATTGGCTTCCCATGATTCTAATATTTTAGCGGAGTGATTCATTCAGGAGGGACTTTGTAATTGAGCCAGGTGTTGCCAAAAATCAGGATAGGATTTGTTGACGGCTTCTGCTCCGTCAATTACGGTCTCACCATCCGCTTTCAAAGCAGCTACCGCACAGGCCATAGCTATACGATGATCGTGGTGCGAATGTACATCCGCTCCCTTTATAACGCCACCGCCTTTTATTAACATCAGGTCATCCTGTAAAGTGATTTCCACTCCCATTTTCCCAAATTCTTCCTGCAAGGTCAGGGCCCTGTTGCTTTCCTTGTGCGTCAGGCGATGAACGCCTTCAATCACCGATGTCCCATTGCAGTAAGCCGCCAAAGCCACCAGCGGTGGAAACAAATCAGGACAATCTGTAGCATTGAAATGGAAGGCCTTTAACAAATTTTCTTTAACGCTGATCTGTTTTTCTTCTACACTAATAAGGCTGCCTGATTGCACCAATGCCTGCAAAATAGCTTTGTCGGCCTGGGTAGAAAAAATGTCGAGGCCATGCACTGCCACATCACCTGCAATAGCGCCGGCTACTAATAAAAATGCACCGCCGCTCCAGTCACCTTCCACTGTATAGGTGATGGATTGGTTGGCAAACTGCGAGATGGACTGGGTGCCAAAATAAAATTCCTGGTAGTTTTTATTGACCGGGGTTTTTAGACCAAACCCATTCATTACCTGCAAGGTCAAATCAATATAAGGTTTGCTGTTAAGGTTGTCCACATGAATCGATACATCACTTGCATTTGCAGCCGCGTAGGCAAACAGCAATCCCGTTAAAAATTGAGAGGACAGAGATCCGTCAACGGTTATATTTTTTGGTTGCAGGGGACCTTTTATCTGCAAAGGAAGCAAACCCTTATTGCTATCCACCTGCACATCCAATTGTGGTAGGACTTCGTTGAAAAAAGACAAGGGACGCTTAACCAGACTGCCGCTCCCCGTTACGGTTATAGCTTGCTTACTAAGGGCAGCAACAGAAGTGAACATACGAACGGATAATCCGCTTTCACCACAATGGATCGTATCAGAAACAGGTGTCACGCCATGGCTTTCTATAACAATGGTACCATCTGTATAGGTAACCGTGGCGCCCAGTTGTTGTATGATATCCAAAGCAGCTTTGTCGTCTGCCGAATTGCCCGGATTGTGCAAAATGGTTGCCCCGCCTTTGACCAAAGCAGCTGCACAGGCTCTTTGCATGGCACTTTTTGAAGTGGGTGCGGTAATCGTACCTTTTATTTTTGATGGTTGTATGGTAGCCTGCATTATAAATTTTCGTAAAGTTGGTCAATTGAAATGTTTTGAATAAAAGCCCTGCCAATTCTCTCCAGCAAAATAAAATTGATGCTGTCCTTAACCTTCTTTTTATCCATCTTCAGTACGTTGATCACTTTGTCTTTATCAAATTGTGCCAACGTTGGCAGGCCATAGTTTTCTAACACCTGCTCTACACGGTGCGGTTGTTTAAAGCCGTTCAGCTTTTGAGAAAGCCTGGCTGCATAGGTCATCCCAATGGAAATGGCCTCACCATGCGATAGTTCGTATTGGTTTTCCAGGGCATGGCCCAGGGTATGTCCAAAGTTGAGCAGCTTTCGATCCCCTTGTTCAAATTCATCCAACTGCACCAGTTTTGTTTTTAGTAAGGCATTGCGCTGAATGAGCAAACAGGTTTTGGCTTTTTGTTTTTTATAAAAAGAAAGATTCTTAGCCTCCAGTTCTTTGAACATAGCCGCGTCTTTAATGCAGGCATGTTTGATGATCTCCGCAAACCCGTTTCGCCATTCATTCTCCGGCAGTGAATTCAAGAAAATAAGATCGTGCAAAATGAAAGACGGCTGGCGAATAATGCCCGCCATGTTTTTGTACACGCCTACATCAATCCCGTTCTTTCCGCCAATAGACGCATCTACCAACGACAATAATGTTGTGGGAACAAAACCAAAACGAATGCCCCGCATATAAACCGACGCCACATAACCAGTAAGATCGGTAATAACACCACCGCCCACACCCACAAGCGTTGTCGTGCGGTCGGCCTGCATTTCAATCAACTGCTCAATAATGGAATCAACCGTGGATTGTACCTTGTATTCTTCACCGGGTTTTAAAACAATGGTGTTCCAGTTCTTAAACTTTTTCTGATGCGCAGAAAACACATTTTCATCGGTGATGAGGATGGCATTCTTCGGATCAACGCATCCTTTAAGATGCGAGATGCCGCCGCCAAAATAATAGTCGACCGAAGCGTTGCTAAAGCGAAAACTTTTTTTCTGCATCAGGCGTTGAAAATTTTTGTTTGATGCGTAATGCTTTCCAGGTGCACGGCATCAAAATATTTGGTGATAAATTCCTTACTCAGCCCCAATTTTTCTCCTTTTGTGCAGGCCCTCTCCAAAATTTCATTCCACCGCTTTGTCTGCAAAATGGTAATGTTATTTTCTTTTTTGTATTGGGCGATCTTTTCGGCGATCTTCATCCGCTGGCTTAAAATAAACATCAATTCATCATCCAGGTGGTTGATCTGCTGACGTAATTTTTCCAACGCGGCATGGTATTCTTCCGAAGCCACATCTTCTTTTCTCCACACAATCTGATTCAGCATTTCAGCCAGGCGTTCCGGAGTAACCTGTTGTTTGGCATCGCTCCATGCATTGTCCGGATCAATATGGCTTTCAATCATCAATCCGTCATAGTCAAGGTCAATAGCTTTTTGTGCCACTTCCAGTAAAATATCCCTTCTTCCGCAAATGTGCGAGGGATCATTAATAATGGGCAGTTCAGGATTACGGCGCTTCATTTCGATAGCCAAATGCCACATGGGTGCATTGCGGAATTCTGTATTGCCATAAGATGAAAATCCGCGGTGGATCAAACCAATTTCTTTAATACCGGCTTTGGCTACTCTTTCCACAGCGCCAATCCACAATTCCAGATCGGGGTTGATGGGATTCTTAATGAGCACCGGAACGTTAGCCCCACGCAAGGCATCAGCCACTTCCTGGACACTAAAAGGATTCACGGTGGTACGGGCACCCACCCAAAGAACATCCACGTCAAAATGCAGGGCGTCTTCTACCTGTTTGGCAGTGGCTACTTCAACAGCTATGGGCAACCCGGTTAATTTTCTTGCCTGTTGCAGCCAGGCCAGCGCCTTTGTTCCAACGCCCTCAAAGCTTCCGGGCCTTGTGCGGGGTTTCCAAATACCGGCCCGCAGCATATCTACTTTCCCGGTTTTAGCCAGGCGGGTGGCGGTTTCCAGCACTTGCTCTTCGGTTTCGGCGCTGCAGGGACCAGAGATGATCAATGGACGTTTGTTCCATGTTTGCAGCACTTTGTCTGTGTTTGCATTTTGAATTGTTTGCATGTTGTTTACTTTGTTCTCTTCTTTTCAATGAAGAATGATGAAATTTATTTTGTTAACCAGCTTTCGGAATCCTTCTGAACTTCTGTTGTCTCACTCCCTTCTACGCATTGTTCGCTATTCAGCTTTTTATTTCACGCAGCGACCGCAGCGATACAGCGGCACAGCGTCGTTGCTCCTCTGCGTCCGCTTCGAGAAACGGTGCTGCATAGAATTGTTGCCGTACACGAGTGCGACGCAAGAGAAGCTTCATAGCAGCAATACTGCTTAGTACATACTATTTATTACAAAGAACTTTTTACCACTACTTATTTGATGATGCGCTTGATCTTATTTGCATTCTCAATCAGTTCCTGCAAATACTCATAGTTTTCTTTTTCCAGGCAGGCTTTGAATTTGCGCAACTGGCTTAAGTGTTCATTCAAAACATCCAGAACATTTTCGCGGTTTTGCATCAGCACAGGCACCCACATGTCGGCGTTACTTTTGGCCAGGCGCACTGTACTTTCGAAACCTGCGCTGGCCAACTCAAAAATGGCATCTTCTTCCCGCTCCTTCTCCAACACTGTATTGGCCAGTGCAAACGATGTGATGTGAGAAATATGGCTGATGTACGCCACATGCACGTCATGCTCTACTGCATTCATGTACACCAGGTGCATGCCCAGCTGCCTGTATAAATTTTCAACTCCTTCCACGGCATCTTCATCGGAAGAGTCTTTGTCGCATATGACAGTCGCCTTACCTGCAAAAGCTCCGTGTACCGCGGCTTTGGGGCCGCTGTATTCCGTTCCCCACATAGGATGGGTGGCGACAAACCGCCTGCGGTTGGGATGGTTTTCAATGCTCGCCATGATGCCTTCTTTTATAGAACCAACATCCATCACCACCTGCGTATCAATTTTGTCTAAAATAGAAGGCAGTAATTTCTCTACCGCATTAACTGGTATGGCTAAAATAATAAGCTGTGATTGTGCGATAGCTTTGTCCAGCTCCATTACTTCATCCACCAGTTGCAATTGCATGGCTTGGCGGGCATGTTCTTCGCTGGCTTCAACACCAATTACCCGTTGCGCAAGCCCTTTTTCTTTTACTGCGATGGCTATGGAGCCGCCAATTAATCCTATGCCTACTACTGTAACGGTCATGCTTTTTGTAGTGAAATTTTTGTAATCCTGGTTAATGCCTCGTCCAATTTTTCTTCCGTGGTACACAAGCTCACCCTGACGTATTTTTCTCCTGCGTCACCAAAGATTCCGCCGGGAGTTATAAAGACCTTCGTCTGCTGCAGTACTGTATCACTCAGTTCAAAACCAGTGGAATAGGCAGCGGGGATCTTTGCCCAGACAAATAAACCTGCCTGCTCTTTGCTGTACACACAATCCAAATCGTCTAACAGTTGAAAAACTTTTTCTCTTCTCCTTTTATAGGTTGCGTTTAATTCATTATGCCAAGTCTCATCCAGTGTTAACGCCTTGGCAGCGGCTACTTGCATGGGCAAAAACATCCCGCTGTCCATATTAGTTTTAAAGCGAAGCACTTCTTCTAATCTTCGTTGGGCGCCACATAACATTCCGATTCTCCACCCAGCCATATTGTGCGATTTACTTAAAGAGTTCAATTCAACGGCTATGTCTTTTGCCCCCTCCACGCTCAGCAGGCTCATTGGCTTGTCGTTCAAAATAAAGCTGTACGGGTTGTCATGACATATTAAAATGTTGTGTTTTTTTCCAAAGGCTACCAGCTTTTCAAACAGGTTGCGGGTAGGCAGTTGTCCCGTGGGCATGTGCGGATAATTCACCCACATCAATTTCACTTTACTTAAGTCCCTTTTTTCTAATTCTTCGAACGGAGGCTGCCAGTTATTTGCTTCTGTTAAATCGTATTCAATGCATTTGCCACCGGCTATTTGTGTGGCACTCCTGTAGGTGGGATACCCCGGATTGGGAATCAGCACCTCGTCGCCTTTATTTAAATAAGCCATGCTGATGTGCATGATGCCTTCCTTGGACCCGATCAATGGCAGCACTTCTGTGTCGGGGCTCAAATCAACGTCATACCATTTTTGATACCAGTTGCTGATCGCCTGGCGCAGGGCCGGAATGCCTTTATAGTTTTGGTAACCGTGAACATTTGGCTTTAGGCTTTCGTCCTGCAAGGTTTTAATGACATCCTTATGTGGAGGCATGTCAGGACTGCCAATGCCCAGATTGATTACGGGTTCACCGCTTTTATTCAATTGTTCTATCTCTCTCAGCTTTTGAGAAAAATAATATTCACCTATACCGTTTAATCTGTCAGCAACTTCTATTTGCATAAATAATCACTTTGAATTTCCATTTTTATACACGCCAAAAATTTTGATCGCTTCCGTCAACCCTTCTATATTTTTTATCACTGCATCAAATTGTTCTTTCGTTTCAAACTCCAGGTCTGCATGAAAATTATATTTCCAGTTGCTTCCCGGAATTGGAAAGCTTTGCAACTTGCTCAGATTGATGCCGCCTTCTGCAATTTTGGTTAAAACCTTTGCCAGGCTGCCTTTTGAATGATCTGTGTGAAAACTAATAGACGCCTTGTCTGCATTGTCCCCGGCTATCTCTTTTTGCTGCAGTACAAGGAATCTGGTGTAATTATGTTTTTCTGTATGAATGTTTTCAGCAATAATGTTCAAATCAAATAACTCTGCGGCCAGCTTACCGGCAATGGCAGCGGTATGCTTGTTTTTATGCTGATGAATGTGTTTTGCACTGAGGGCGGTATCTTCTGTTTCTACCAGTTTCCAGTTGTGCTTTACCAAAAAATCAAGACATTGTTGAATGGCCATAGGGTGTGAATGCACTTCCCGAATATCTTGCAGGGCGACTCCCTTGTTTACCAGCAAATGCTGTTTGATAGGCAGGTACACTTCGCCAATTATTTTCAAATTGGATTTTTGCAAAAGGTTGTAGTTGGGAAGAATGCTCCCGGCGATGGAATTTTCAATTGCCATTACACTGGCATCGGTTTCGCCTGCTTTAGTAAGGTCTACTACTTCGCGGAAGGTGGCGCAGGTAGCTACCGAAACGTCTTCACCAAAAAACTGCCGTGCTGCTATTTGGTGAAAGCTGCCCTCAAAACCCTGTATGGAAACTTTAATGTTCATAGTTTTAAAAACAGAAATCCCGGCCATTTGGCCGGGATTTCTTTATGCTGAATTGGTTTACTATTATTCAACAAAAGCACTCCCGGCTCCTACTAAAATAGAAGTAACCAAAATAGCAACCGTATGCTTTTGTAATTGTCATTGTGCAACAAATATAAAAATGAATTTAAAAGAAAAAAATTATTTTCTGAATTGGCAGCTAGTGCACCGGTAGCAGGGGTGAAATTTTTACCCGCTGCTAACGACTCTTTACCTTCTTACCGAATCCGCTTCATTCATCCGTAATCTTCTGCCCTTATATTTTTTTCCGTCAATAGACTGGATCATTTTGTTGGCCGCACCTTTATCAATTTCAATCCAGCTATTCATTTCTTTCATATCCACCCGTCCCAAAACATCTTTATTAAGGTCGCTCATATCAAGAATGAATTGTAAAAAACTGGCTTTATAAAATCCATCCTTTGTTCCAAGGTTCACAAATAAACGGGTTGAATTTCCATTGCCGCCGCCAAATTCCCGTCCTTTGGTATCCCTTCTTCTATCACCAGAGCGATCTCCGCGGCCTTCAAATGAAGCCTGGCGGCCTCCTCTCTCTTCCCTGCGTTCACGGGCATTCAGATCTTCTGCATTTTCATAATATCTCAGGAACCGGTCAAATTCAAGCGCTGCTACCCTTTTTAATACTTCGTCCTTACTAACATCTGCAAACTTTTCCTGGAGCATCGGCAGGTAGGTTTCGTAATCACCATGACTAATATCGGTCTGCAGTAATTTATCCATGAAGTAAAAGAATTGTTTTCTGCAAACATCTTTACCTGATGGAATTTCCACCTTGTGAAAGGGCACCTGAACGATTCTTTCAATTTGACGTATTCTCCCGGTTTCTCTTGAATGAACAATAGACATACAAACACCGGTTTTGCCGGCCCGTCCTGTTCTTCCACTTCTATGTGTATAGACTTCTACGTCGTCTGGTAATTCATAATTGATAACGTGAGTGATGCCTTGTACATCAATGCCTCTTGCTGCCACATCAGTAGCAATCAGCAATTGCAAGGTTTTATCACGAAATTCATCCATTACTTTATTACGTTGCGCCTGTGTAAGGTCGCCGTGTAAAGCATCAATATCATATCCTTCCCGGGTCAGTTTTTCAGCAATTTCCTGTGCATCGGCCTTGGTGCGGGTAAAGATGATACCATACATGCCGGGGTTGAAATCAATCAGTCGTTTAAGTGTTTCATAACGATGCTGCGCAGAAGCCACATAATACTGGTGGTCAATATTTTTATTGGCCGTATTCATTTTTCCCACGGTTATTTCCGCCGGCGATTGCATGTATTTTTTGCTCACCTTCCTGATCTCTTGGGGCATGGTGGCGCTGAACAGCCAGGTGCTGTCACGTTGTGGGGTGTTTTGCAAAATAAACTCAATGTCCTCCTGAAAACCCATGTTCAGCATTTCATCGGCCTCATCCAGAACGACGTACTTGATCTTTTCCAGGTTGATGGCTTTTCGTTCAATCAGATCAATTAAGCGGCCGGGGGTTGCCACAATGATCTGCACGCCCCTGCGGATATCCCGTATCTGCATGGAAATGGAAGAGCCGCCATACACGGCCACAATATGAACGCCGGGCAGGTGTTTTTTAAACAGCTCCATTTCTTTTTCAATTTGCAGGCACAGTTCACGGGTAGGGCAAACAATAAGAGCCTGGGGATATTTTTCTTTGGAATCAATCAGTTGTAACAGGGGCAAACCAAAAGCCGCGGTCTTGCCGGTGCCGGTTTGTGCTAGTCCAATAAGGTCCTTGGTTCCGGATAAAAGTACCGGGATGGCCTTCTCCTGTATGGGGGTGGGTTGGGTAAAACCTAGTTCTTCTACAGATTTCAACAATTTTTCCTGTAGGCCTAACTCTTCAAACGTACTCATATAAAAATTTGTGCAAAGTTAAATCACTGATGGCACAGATAACTAAAAGGATTTCACAGAAAATAGGTAAAATTCATGATAATTCTTCTGTAAAGTGCAAAAAATAAGCCATCCACTAAAGGCGGATGGCTTCTAACGATTGCTTGCCAATAAAAAATATTTGACTTATCTACAATTATTGCAGCAATACCAAACTCTCTTAATGACGCGTAGTATCTGCAGTAGCAGTCGTGTCGGTAGTCATTGTGTGAGTTGTGTCGGTAGTAACAGTTGTAGTTGTGTCTGTAGTAACTGGTGTAGTTACTGTAGTTGAATCTGTTGTAGTTGTGCTTTCTGTATTGCTGTTACAAGCTACTAATGAACCAGCGATTGCAATAATTCCAAGGATCTTTTTCATGTGATTAAAACTTTATGTTGTTGGTTATAAATGACTATTGTTTAACAGAATCTTTCTTTGCCTCGATAGAAGAATCAAATTTGTCTTTTAGCTCTTCTGATTTGTTTTTAATGGAATCGATCTTAGCATTTGCTGTGGAGTCAACATTTTCCAGCAAAGTGTCTTTTCTTTCTTCAAGAGAATCCACCTTACTTCCTGTGTTTCCAGCCTCGTTGCTACATGCTGTCAAAGACCCGAGAATTAAAAGGAAAGCCAAACTTTTTTTCATCTGCAAAAGATTATTTTTTAGTTGAATCCAGTACTTCTTTTTTTGCCTTTGTTGTAGAATCAATCATGTCCTTTCTTGCGTTTGCAGAAGAATCCAGAGCGTTGGTAGTGGCATTCGTGGTAGAATCAACCATTTCTTTTCTTTCTTTGGCAACTGAGTCTAAAGAGTCTTTTGCATTGCCTGTAGTATTTGCGCTGTTATTACAAGCGGTTAAGGCTCCTGCTACTGCTAAAACGATGAATAATTTTTTCATGTTTTCTATTTTTAAAGGTGATTAGTATCTGCTTTTACGGCAGAATCTCTTTGTTCCAGTTTATTTTCAACTTTTTCTTTGATATCCCTGGCCTTTTCCTTGGTTGAATCCCAGATCCTGTTGGCCGAGGAATCGAATTTTTGACCGATCGAGTCAATCTTGTTTTGTGTAGATGAACCGCTATTAGTACAGGCGGCCACCAAACAGCCCATCAAAATCACAAATCCTGCTTTTTTCATATCCTTGCTGATAATGGAATTAATACCGGTAATAAAAAAAGGTAACCCTGAATTTTAAAATATTTTTTTTAACACCTCAATGGGTTACTATTTTTAGATTTTCGTATTAAATAAGGATTACGTTGAAAGCTGAGAATACCGAAAAATCATTGCTGCAGGGATTGGCTAAGAACGATAAACGGGCCGTGGAAAGCATTTATAAGGAGAATTATAATATCGTTCAGGCGCTGGTGGTAAATAACAATGGCACTGCCGAAGATGCCAAGGATGTTTTTCAGGAGGCAATGATAGTGCTGTATGAAAAGGTTCAGTCCGGTAGTTTTGAACTGAATTGCCAGCTCAAAACTTTTATTTATTCTATCAGCAGGCGGCTTTGGTTAAAAAGGCTGATGCATCAAAACCGGTTTAGCCTATCAGAAGGTCATGAAGAAATAGTGAGTGTTGACGAGGACATGGAAGAACATGAAAAGCGCAATTCGGAGTTTGGTATGATGGAAAAAGCCATGAGCGGCCTGGGTGAGCCTTGCAAGAGTTTACTGGAAGCTTTCTATTTACAAAAACGATCGATGCAGGAAATAGCTACTAGCTTTGGCTATACAAATGCTGAAAATGCCAAAAACCAGAAATACAAATGCCTGATGCGGTTAAAAAAATTATTTTTTTCGCAATATAAAAATGAGTCACTGTGATAGAAGACATCAACATATTGGAAGGGGTTGAACGTTACATCTCTGGCGCTATGACACCGGATGAGCGGGTTTATTTTGAGGGGTTGCGTAAAAGCAATCCTGAAATTGACCAGTTGGTGGTGGAGCATACCTTCTTTCTGCAGCAAATGAACCGGTTTGAGGAAGTAAGAAAATTAAAAAGCACCCTCAACGAAACCCATATTCATCTGGCTGAAAAAGGCCTGATCAAATCACCGGGCCTCAAAGGAAAGGCTAAAGTAGTTTATCTCTACAACCGTTATAAGCGTGTAGCCGCCATTGCAGCCTCAATTGCCGGTATTACAGCGTTAACCATGAGTGCCCTTATGTGGTCGGTTTCTCCGGGTAAGCCTGGTAAAGAAGTGCAGGATCTGAGAAGGGAACTGAGTCAAAGCATTTCCAAGCTGGAGAATAAAAATAACGAGCTGAATAAAAAGATTGAAAATGTGAAAGACCAGGCACAGGTCACTACACCAATTCCACCTAAATATATTAGTGGCGGTACCGGCTTTTTGATTGATACAAAAGGTTACCTGGTAACAAACCAGCACGTAGTGGAAGGCGCCAAAAATGTGGCTGTACAGGGCAGCAATGGTACCGACCTGAGTGCCATCGTGGTCTATAATGATCCCCAGCGTGACATTGCTATTTTAAAAATTACCGATAAACACTTTAAATCCCCCGGATCTATTCCCTACTCTGTAAAGCGTACCGGAGGCGCTATTGCTGAACCGATTTATACTTTAGGATATCCGCGGAATGACATTGTCTACGGAGAAGGTTATCTTTCTGCCAAAACAGGTTACAATGGCGACACCTTAACTTGCCAGATAACCATTCCGGCCAACAGGGGTAACAGTGGTAGTCCTATTCTTAACCGCAACGGGGAGATCATTGGAATATTAAGTGCCAAGCAAAATACTATAGAAGGTGCTGTCTTTGCCATCCATTCAAGATACATTTTCAATGCGTTGAATGATTTGCAGAAAGATACGGCCTATAAAAATGTAAAAACACCTTCTGCTTCTACCCTGAAAGGAACGGACAGGATGCAGCAGGTAAAAAAGATATCGGATTTCGTTTATATGGTAAAGGTGGATTAACCGCTCAACCGGTTTGCTATGAAGAAGGCCTTCTGATTAAATTTTTATAGTTACCATACATTATTAAAATTAAAGCTCTCAACATTGAGAGCTTTAATTTTAATAAAAGTCGTTTTGTGAATTTTATTCAATGAAAGATTAGCGGGTGCCCCAAAGACTGGCCGGATACTCTCCTTTCTGCACTAATTCATTCAGGTTTTTTTCCACTATAGGTGCATCTTCTTTATAGGTTACACCAAACCATTGCGATGAAGTAGGGATCACTTTGATCACGCCCAGCCCCTTTTTAATAAACTGGTCGGCAGAAAAAGGAATCAGGTATTCCGCTTTCGGGTTGTCAATATTTTCATTCAAAAAGGTATTAAAACCTTCTTGCAAAAAAGAAAATATAGAAGGGTGGAAACACCAAAAATTCATAGAAGCTTTTGCATCTTCCGGTAACACTTGTTTGCTGCCATCGGGTTCTTCTGAAACGATCCGGCCATTTTCCCTGTAAATCTTCAGCCGTTCGTTGATCGCTACAAGGTTGTTGTCTTTATCTACTTCGGCAACGCCGCGGCTTACAGAACCATGTTCGGAAAGCGTTTTGGCTAATTCATATCCAATAATGGCATACACGTCTTCTTTACAATTGTTTTGCAAAAAGCTGAACGCCTTTTTGAAAGAATCATGGCCATAAAAGTCATCGGCGTTAATGACGGCAAAAGGTTCCTTCACTACTTCACTTGCGCACAATATGGCGTGGGAAGTTCCCCAGGGTTTTGTTCTGTTAGCCGGAACTTCATGGTCGGTTAAAAATTTGTCCATTTCCTGGTATACATATTCGGTTTCAATCCTGCCTTTCAGCTTGGGTTCGAAAATATTCTTGAAGTCTTCTGCAAAATCTTCACGGATTATAAAAACCACTTTTTGAAAACCTGCTTTTATAGCATCATAAATCGAATAATCCATGATGGTTTCGCCACCGGGACCGAACTGTTGAATTTGTTTCATGCTGCCATAACGAGATGCCATTCCTGCGGCCATGATCACTAATGTTGATTTCATATACTTTTTTTAATCGGGTTCGAAATTAACTAAATTAGGATTTTTGATAGCTAATGATGAGTTTTTCCCATTTTGAAAGATGCCGTATTGATTCGCTTAGTTCTCTATATAAATTTCATACCACGGTGGATGTGTTGCGTCTTGACCTGATCCACCCCGTCGTTTCCGGAAATAAATGGTTTAAGTTAAAGGAATACCTGAAGGAGGCGCAACATCAAAATAAAAAAGCCGTGGTCACCTTTGGCGGAGCTTTTTCGAATCACATTGTAGCAGCGGCGGCTGCCACGAAATTATGTGGTTTGAAAAGTATCGGGATCATTCGCGGGGAACGACCGGAAAGTTTATCGCATACATTGAAAGATGCGCTTTCTTTCGGTATGCAGTTGGTTTTTGTTTCAAGAGAAGCATATAAAACAAAGCAACTGCCGGCTGCCTGTTTGAATGCGTACGCTGAAGATGATTTGTATGTAATTAACGAAGGTGGGTATGGACTTAAGGGCATGCTGGGAGCTAAAGATATTTTAACTGGTATGGACGCCACGCGCTACACACACATAGTGGCTGCCGTGGGCACCGGCACGATGCTGGCTGGCCTGATGGCTGCTGCTAATCTTCATCAACATATAACAGGAATCAGTGTGCTGAAAAATAATTTATCCTTACAAAAAGAAATTGAAGCCCTTTTGCCAAAAGAAATTGAACCATCCTTTCAATTGGTTCACGACTATCATTTTGGAGGATATGCCAAACACAAGCCTTCATTAATTCAATTTATGAATGACTGGTATGTTCAAACCGGCATTCCCTCCGATTTTGTGTACACAGGTAAATTATTTTTTGCGGTGAACGACCTCATTATGAAATCGTGGTTCCCGGCTGAAAGCAAAATCCTGGTCATTCATAGCGGGGGGCTGCAGGGCAATCTTTCTTTGCCGAAGGGAACGTTAATTTTTTAAGCCCAAAAGCTGCCTGCAATTATATTTGTAACATTTCAATTAATGAATGGTAATATATTGATATGAATCGTTTGTGTTTTCTTTCCTTTTTCCTGGGTCTTGGTTTGATAAGCGTTAAGGTGATGGCGCAGGACACCCTGCCAAAATTTACGGTTCGCAATGCAGGTAATAACCGTGTTATCGTTGGTTGGGTGAACAATTACCCGGTGACAAAGCAAATCAGCATCCAGCGGTCGTTCGACAGTCTTAAGAATTATAAAACAATCCTGAGTGTAACCGATCCTTCCGCTATTCAAAATGGTTTTGCCGACACAAAGGCGCCCAACGATCATATGTTCTACCGTTTGTTCATTAATCTGGATAAAGGCGAATTTTTCTTTACGGGGGCAAAAAGGCCGGTGATTGACACCACCGTGGTGGCAGAGAAACCTGTTGTTAAAAAACCAGAACAGAAAGTAGTTATAGCAGAAAAGCCTCCGGTTAAAAAGCCCGATTTTGTTCCTTCTTTTTATGTTTATACCAATAGGGACGGGTATGTATTTTTAAACCTGCCCGATGCCGACAGCAAAAAATACCACATCAAATTTTTTGAGGAGGATAACAGTTTTTTATTTGAACTGAAAAATATTAAAGAAACAGGCTTGACGCTTGACAAAGCCAATTTTATTCACGCGGGCTGGTTTAAGTTTGAGTTATACAACGAAGACAAGCTGATTGAAAAAAATAAATTTTATCTGTCAAAGGAATTTTGATGCTGCCGTGCCGGAACAATTTCCGCATGAAATACTTTTTCAAAATTCCTTTTGATCTTTTCTTTTACCTCTTCCACATCTATCTCCCTCCCTAATTCTTCTTTCATAGAGGCCACTTTCTTATTTTGAATGCCGCAGGGAATGATGTGATCGAAATAACCAAGGTCCGTATTTACATTTAAGGCAAAACCATGCATGGTGACCCACCGGCTGCACCGCACACCCAAGGCGCAGATCTTCCGCTCTTTGCCCTTAATATGCGCATCGATCCACACGCCGGTTTCTCCCGCCGACCTTCCGCCAGTAATGCCGTATTCCGCCAGAGTAAGAATGATCACTTCCTCCAGCTCTCTTAAATATCTTCCTATATCCGTATAAAATTTTTCAAGGTCCAGGATAGGATAGCCGACAATTTGCTGTGGTCCGTGAAAAGTAATATCTCCTCCTCTATTGGTATGAAAAAACTGGATGCCTTTTTCTGCCAGCTGATCGTTACTTATCAATATATGTTCGGGCTTGCCGCTTTTGCCTAAAGTATATACCGGCGGATGCTCCACAAAAAGCAGGTAGTTGCGGGTGACCAGCCCGGAATGTACATCAGGCCCCTCTTTTTGCTCCGAAAACTGTGAACTGTAAGCCTGCTTCACCTTCAGGTTTTGTTGCAACAAGGCTTCCTGGTAATCCCAGGCTTTTTTGTAATCCATAGCGCCCAAATCCCTCAATTCCACCATTTGTCTTTCCATTATACAAAAATACCAACTTTAGTCCCTTTATTTTTGCAGCCTATGAACAATGGGGAACAAAGTCCTGTAAACGAAGAGCAGGCCGAAACCAGCGATGAACTGTACCAGCGGTTTACGTTCAGTATTGACAAAGGCCAGGAGCCTTATCGTATAGACAAGTTTTTAATGAACCGCATTGAAGGTGCCACCAGGAACAAATTGCAGCAGGCCATCAATGCGGGCCTGGTATTGGTAAACAATAAGGAAGTAAAGCAGAATTATAAAATAAAACCCTACGACCAGATCGTCGTTTATTCTGATCTTTCCCCTGAATCCACCGAGATTGTTCCCGAGAACATCCCGTTGAATATTGTTTTTGAGGATGATGATGTGTTGCTGATCAACAAACCGGCAGGTATGGTAGTGCATCCCGGCAGCGGAAATTACAATGGAACGTTACTGAATGGTGTGGCGTATTACCTGCAACAAAAAAATCCTTCCATTTCAGAAGAAACGCTGCCCCGTTTTGGTTTGGTGCACCGTATTGATAAAAACACCAGCGGCTTATTGGTTTTGGCAAAAAACGACAAAGCCATGCGGCACCTGGCCAAACAATTTTATGATCATACGGTAAAGCGGCAATATATGGCCCTGGTGTGGGGCGATGTGGAGCAGGACCAGGGAACCATTGTGGCGCACGTGGGCAGAAACCTCCGGTTTAGAAAATTATTTGAAGCCTATCCCGAAGGTGATCATGGCAAAGAAGCCATTACGCATTACAAAGTGTTGGAGCGGTTCAATTATGTAACGTTAGTACAATGTGTGCTGGAAACCGGCCGCACCCACCAGATACGGGTGCACATGAAGTACATCGGCCACCCGCTTTTCAACGATGATTTTTACGGTGGCGACAAAATTGTGAAAGGAACTATTTTCAGTAAGTACAAACAATTTGTTGATAATTGTTTTGCCATCTGTCCGCGACAGGCTTTGCATGCCAAAACATTGGGCTTTACACACCCAACCACCGGCCAGGAAGTCTTTTTTGAGACCGAATTGCCCGATGATATAAAACAGGTGATTGAAAAATGGAGAGGCTATGTGAAGACGGTGCGTGGCTAATGTTAGTGTTACCGGCTGTGCTGCTACTATCGTACTTCTGTTGCGTCGCACTTTTGTACGCTTTGTAATTCTATGGACCATGGTGGTAGTTGTCCTAGTGTTGGCAACCTTCTTTATTGAACAATCCACAGATCCCTCATCCTTCGGGATAACAAGTAACCAGTCACTGCTTGTTTTTAATCATTACTATTGTTATTCACCTTTGCCACTTCAATTTTTGTAAAGACTGAAAACGATAAACACTCTTACTTGTCATCCTGAAGGATGAGAGATCTGGCTTCAAACAACCAGAGACTTGAGTAGCGGAAAGACGGTTTCGCCATGCGGTTGAAGAGCTTGGGTGTTAAAAACCTCCGGGGTCTTGTGGCATAGAATTGTTGCCGTACAAGGGTACGACGCAACGGAAGCTTACTAGTAGGACTGCTGCTCAGAACACTATTCTTTCTTATTCTGTTTTAAAATCAAACAGTGTAGCTGTGAACATGCCAATTTCTCTTTTTTTAAACGCCACTTTCCAGTTGCCGTTGTAGCGCAGCACTTGCGGTACCAACAGGTCTCCAAACCTTGTCATCTCTACTTCCATGTGCACATTGAAATCATAAAACGGGGTATCATAACTCAAATCGTAATTGCGGGCTACAATTTCCATGGTCTTTGCATTGAACCACGTAGTAATATTGTCAAAAACGATTTTGTTTTTTTGTGATGAACTTAAAGTTTGCTTTGGCAGAATTTTGAAAACATAACAGTTTTGTCCGTTCATTTCTTCCATGTCCACCGAATAATCATAATACTGCGCCACTTCAGGACTGAAAATATCAATCTTGTCGCCAATAAAAGGGATACCCGGAATTTTTTTGCCCGGGTTAAAGAATAGCATTTTTAGTTGTTCCTTATGCTTTGCTATTCCGCTTTTTCCCTGTATGTTTCTTTCAATGCCTGTTACAATATTGTTTTCATTGCACACCCTTCCATCGGTAAAGAACAGGCTGGCATATAGTTTTGCCGTATAATAGTTCAGTTCACTATCATCATACATGTTGCCAGTAGTTTTCTCTTCCAGTACTTCCATACTTCGGCAATGATTGAACCTGTGCTGCTTTGTTTTACTGAATAAGGAGGCTTTGATGTTTCCTTTTTTATCCAGCATTTTAATATCATTGAACGAAGTAAATCCAAGAATGCGCAGGCTGCGAAAGGCTTTATAAAAAGTGGTGTCGTTTTTTATGCGGTATAAAAAATTTATCACGTCGAGATCGTTGCGGATAACCACCTCGCTTAAAACAGTTTCTTTGCCCAGTTGTTTGATATCTGCAGAATCATCTTGGGCAAACCCAACGGAACTTACCAGACACAAGAAAGGTATGATAAATTTTATCATACCTGCAAAATTCGTATTCAGGAAAATGCGATGCAGAAAGATTATAGAGTTAAAATCACTCTGCATCACATTTTACATGTCTAATCCTGCTTTGGCCTTGATGCCGGTTGATTATCTGCGGGCAGAACGACCGTTTGTACAGGAGTTGTGTTTTGTTCAGCAGCAGTTTGGGCTTGGCCCGTTTGCAGCGCCTTTAGCTGACTTTTTTGTTCAGTTGCTTTTGCCAGGATTTTTTCTCTTTCCTGTTTTATTTTTTCTCTTTCCTGTTTTATTTTTTCTCTTTGCTGTCTTATTTTTTCCACATCCATTATTGGCTTCTTTGGAATGGCCTGCGCATAAGCCGAGTTTAACCCAAATAACAAAACAACTACAAGGATTATATTGATCTTTTTTATTTGTTTCATAGAAGTTGATTTTTACTTTATGCTTACCAAAACGTTTATTTTGCCAACGCCATCAGTTGTATAATCCTGCAAAGCCTTTCCAATCACCTGCCCTACTCTTACTTTTTCAAGATCGGCTTTCATCGCAACACCGGGTTTGGAGGAAGTTACCAAGAGATCGCCTCTTTTAATGGCACCGCCTTCCAGGCACACTTTTGTAGGAATTACCCCGATGACACCCATGGCGATCATATCTTCCAACTGGTCTTTTTCTGCATTTTTTTCCGTTAAAACCAAT
The DNA here is from genome assembly GCA_966095395.1 of uncultured bacterium. Lineage (GTDB taxonomy): Bacteria > Bacteroidota > Bacteroidia > Chitinophagales > Chitinophagaceae > Flavisolibacter. The sequence goes on from CBHTSW010000031.1 coordinate 58,060, forward strand.
CCGGGTTTTGTGGCATACACCCCGGCCACCAAAGTGGAATAAGGGGTGCCGGATTTTTCAACTTTCCTGTCTGATGTTTGCGATATAACCAGTACATCTCCCGGCTCATACGTTTTCATCTCTCCCTCCACATCAAACATCTCGGCTACGTCGGCGCCGCCCATCTGCGATCCGTTATTAAA
>CBHTSW010000032.1:0-54559 GCA_966095395.1 uncultured bacterium
AGCGGCAACTGTAATCAATTTCCTATTCATATCAGAAGCAATAGAGAGCCGCCTGTTCATCTTGCTTGTGTTTAAACTTTCAATACAGTAAAATGTATCTAACATATTACCCAACCATTTAATTTCTTATTTTGCCGGCCTTTAATTCATACCCTATGAGTATCAACAAAAAACCAACTCTGCTTTCGCTTTTATTCTTAACTTTTTTTCTCCCAGCATTAATTACTTTGGGGCAAGACACAACATTTATCGACCATGACTGGAACAAAGCGGAGTCAATAAAGAACGCAACCTATTTTAAAACTGTTTTGTATAACGAAGCAGACCCAAATCGTGCGACCGAGACGGTTTATTTTAAATCAGGACAAATTAAAACACAAAAAGACTACGCCGTTTACAAAAACAGAAAACTAGATGGAAAATTAAAAGAATGGTTTGAAAACGGCCAAATTCGTAAAGACATTGATTATAAGGACGGTAAAAAAAATGGACAGCTTTTTACCTACTGGGCTAACGGAAAACTCAAACGCGCAGATAAATATGAAAATGATAAATTAATTGAAGGCAAATGTATGACCTCGGAAGGAAGGGACATGAGTCATTATGACTATGAGAAAATGCCCGAGTTCCCTGGAGGCGTAAATGCACTTATGCAATATGTATCCAAAGAAATAAAGTATCCTAAATATGCAAATAGGTCCGGAATTGAAGGCCTTGTTCAGGTAGGTTTTTTTGTAAATAAAAATGGTACTATTTCCGATATTAAAATCATTCAAAGTGTTTTTAACGAACTGGACGAAGAAGCCATGCGGATTGTGAGGAAAATGCCGAAATGGCAGCCCGGAATGGAAGACGGTGAAGCGGTAAAAGCTGCCATTATTTTGCCAATACAATTTAAACTGCAATAACAACCGCTAACGCGGTGTCCTATGTAATGGGATAGCTGGGTGTTTTCTAAAGTTACGTTGGTTTTCAAGGTCATAGAAAATATATTTCATTGTTGTACAGTTGATAATTCGTTCATTGGCACAATAAGGTCTCAGCAGCTGCTATAATCATTTAATCCTAACCCTTTTGAATACTAAAAATTCCTACGCCAGCTGCCTTAAAAAGTGTCTTTTCATTCCTTATTACCTTTGTCTTCGGCATCCTATAAGCAGTCGGCACCTAAAGACCGCTGCAAGCATTTATCAAAGCAAAAGGAAGTGGCGCTGTATGCTTTGCAAAAGCAGTCTATACAGAGATAGCTGCACACGATGTTTTACAGTCGCCACTTTTTTAATTTTAATTTCATTCATGCACTGTTATATGAGGACATTCAGGTAATAAAGTAATCTCTCTCTCTCTGTGTGTGTTCAAAACCTTCTATACCACTGCTTCTCCCTGCACCCTTTGGTATGGTTCGCCCGTTTTAATTACGTGGTACATTCGGCTCAGGGTTTTAGCTGCCATTTTGATAATGAGTTTTTTGTGGTCGCTGCCTTTTCTTTGCTGGTAGTACTGCATCAGTTCTTCATCTTTTTTGGCAGCAATCCAGGCCCCTTCAATGAGATAGCTTCTAAGCAGGTTTTTGCTGTGATGGGTAATGCCACAGGCAAAGCTTCGCTCTCCACTGCTGCGCACCGAAGGGACCAGCCCCACATAGCTACTGAGCCGGTCAATGCCGTGAAACCGTTTAAGATCGCCTACTTCTGAAAGAACTGCAATGGCGATAAAAGGGCCCACCCCTGGAATTGAGCGAAGCAGGTAATAGTCTTTTCTAAAGTGTTTGCGGGCATAGCTTCTCAGTTCATTACAGATGTGCAAATACACGGTGTGGAGAAAGTTGTATTCCTGTAGACGACTAAGTAGCGCTTCGTTTGCCGTAGTATAGGACCACTTCACTTTATGCAGCCATTGTATAAAATCCTTGCTCCAGTTGATGTTGTCATACTGAAAGGGAATAGGTAGACCATAATATAGTAACATCGATTTGATGTGGCATTTGATCCTACGAAGATTTTTAACCAAGTCGTTTCTTCTTCGAAAAAGGCTTCTAAACTGCTCTTGCTTGTGGGTAGGCACATAAATGCCTTTTAAATGACCGGAGGCTAGTTGCTTTGCCAAATACGCACTGTCGATACGGTCGGTTTTAGTTGTGCTTTGTTTGTTTCCTCTGGGGATGTCGCCTGGATTAACGACCAGCACCTGCCAGCCAGCTTTTGTTAAGTCATGGTAGATGTGATAGCCGCAGCAGCACGCCTCATAGCAGCATCCCACCTGGTGACGGGGATAGTGTTTGTTGACATAAGAAACTAAAATGTCAGGGTCGGCTTCAATGGTGAAGCGTTTTAGAATGAGTTGCTGTTCCTGGATGGTTACAGCCCACGTTTTTTTATGGACATCCAATCCAATAAAAAGTTGTTTCATAACTTACCTCCAAATTTTAGTTAAGGTAAGCTACCCATTTACATGAATGCTTTGCAAGACAGTGGCTACCTGTCTACATTTCCGCTCTAAACCAATCTTCAACGATAGAAAGTTAGTGAGGCTGATGTAACACGGACTATCACTGCTTCGCAAACACTTTTTACGTTAGTGCAGGGCTATGGGGAAATACTGGCGTACCTAATACCAATTGAATTTGGAGGCTTTGTATTTGGGTCCCTGGTAACTGGCGCCAGGACATCCTTGTTTGGACGTGTTACAGCCAGCAAGGATGATGACCATCAACAATACAATTAATTTTGTTTTCATGTTAGGAGGGTTTTAGGGTTCGGACAGCACTAAAATAATCATTCCTTTCTCCCCTGATGCGTTTCCTTCAAAGTTTTTTGCGGTTACCTTTCAGGCTGCAAGGGGCAGGAAATCCCCCTTACATTTTGAAAGTCACAATAGCCAATCCAGGATTTTATTCACTCACCTGTATAGTAATTTTACGAACAGTCAGGTAAATGGATGGTAAACTGGAAGTAAATGGAGTAAATGAACCCACCCGGCCATCTCCTCTGCTGTCATGAGTGTTCCTATGCGTAAACGGCCATAAACAATCAAGGATCGGCTGTCGTTTGCAACTACAGCCCATAAAATAAACAACCACCAAACCAGGAATTTCTTGCTTTTTTTATGGCAAAGGAAAACAGACAGCTTCTTTCCTTTATTTCCTGTCAGCTTAACGCAATGTGCTGGGCCCTGGCCCTCCTGCTTTGGTATGAATTTGCAAAAGCGGCCCGGAATTCATACTATTGAGTGAAAGATCTCATTCCTCTTCACCGCATTTTTGACTGCTAAACTCATTCAACATGAAACGAACCGTTAGTATTTACGGATTGCTGGCAGGTGCCGTGGTATCTGCTTTTATGACCATCACTATGCTCAGTATAGCTAAAGATGACATGGTGCGCACCGGTGCCCTTTCCATGGTCATTGGCTACCTGGGCATGCTCCTTGCCTTTACCGCTATTTTTGTAGCCATTAAATCATACCGGGACAAACAGGCCAATGGCCTTATTAGTTTTGGCAAAGCCTTTGGTATGGGCCTGTTGATTACGCTGATCGCTTCTACCCTCTATGTTATTACTTGGGCCCTTGTGTACACCAACTTTCTTCCCCACTATATGGATCAATACTGCGCTGCCATGATCGAACAGGCGAAGGCCTCTTTGTCCGGGGCTGCCCTGCAGGACAAGATCGCTGAGATCAACCAGGCAAAGGAACTTTATGCCACGCCTGGTGGCTTTATCCTCTTTACGTATGCGGAGATCCTGCCGGTGGGGATACTGGTATCACTGATTGCGGCACTGGTTCTGAAAAGAAAACCAAAGGTAGCGGTGGCTTAACTCCCTACGGGGAGGTATCATGTACCAAAGGTGCCAGATAGGGCAGCAGCATCACCCTATATAGTTCTTTTAGGACCAGGTAAGGGCCAGGCAGGTAAATGGATGGTAAATGAAGAGTTAATGGAATAAATGAACGAATCCGGCTGTCGGTAGGGATCTAATGCCCCGGCTTATGTCCGCACCAGCCGGATAGCTTACCCGCTTTTCCAACCGTACAAGAGAGTTCGATAGCTTGGGCATCAAGTATTCTGCAGGCCACCGCCGCCGGCGACCTCAACTTATTTTTTATTCAGCCAAAAGCCCAGGTTCAATTGCCCCAGGGTGGTGAAACGCGAAATATTCACCGTGTGGGTTTCGTAAGAGTAACCGCCTTTATAAACCGTTCCTTTGGTAAACAAGTAGCCGATACCCAGGTTCAGGTCCAGGCTGAAACGCCTGAGCCCATTGCGCTGAAGGCCCCACACCACTCCCAAAGTGGTGACGGGCCGGCGCTCCGCTTCGGGTAAATTGAATTCATCCATGACGGCACGGGAAAAGATGGTTTCCACGATGCCGCCTACATAATTGAGGCTGTTCATGGCAGTACGTTTTCCCTTTGCCTCCCTGCGGACGGCATTGTAATAATAACGGTAGTGGGCCGTGACGGCAGGGTCAAAATAAATATCCCCCTGCGACCCGAAGTTGGTGGACCAGGTATAATAGGCGGTGGTATTCATAAAGGCCTGCACATACACCGACTGCAGCCTGCCTACCCTGGCTTCATAGCTGATGCCGGGATTGAAGAAGGTCAGTTTGGTAATAGGGGTAACATCGGCAGGGGTGTTGCTTTGGGCATGACAAAAACCCATAGGCAGGAACAAGGCAAGAAACAGCAGTTTCATTCGGGTAGTTTTGATTAAAAGATTATTGAGGCACTAACTTAATGGAATTTGGGAAAACTTTCAATCCCCGTTGGTGTTTGTACAAAATGATTTCAGCCCCGGCTTGTGTCCGAATCATTCGTTTCTATAAGGCCTGTGCTTCTTGCTTTAGAAGGTTTAAGGTTACCCTGGAGGCTTCGTACCAACAGCGCAAGAGGAGTGCCGAAGATTTCAGCCCCGGCTGCCGACAGCTTTCAACGAACTACTTTTCAGGACCCGGGAAGTTTACGACTAAAAATAGTCTTTGACTTCTTTGCCATTCATTCCACAAGTTTACTTACTGCACCAACTGCCCATCTTTTATCAAAAGATAAAGACAAAGCAGGGCGGTAAACATCAGCCATACAAAATGTATACTGGGGCGGATTGTTCTCACAGCAATGTGAAAATGTTTGGCATTAAAGGTTTAAAAATGAATATTGATTTTTATTGATGAGTTTTATCTTATAATATAAATTAGCAATTGAATTAATTGCAATGAAAACTTATCTTCTTAAAAGTACTGCACTTCATCTGGCAATTGCAACACTATATCTTGGATATACCTACTTTCAATTTGTAACCAAAAAGTCTCCTGACCCGATTGGAGCCGGATTGAAACAATGGCTCTTTTTCATTTTTCATTTAGTTATCACCCTTATTGTGACATTGGGCATAAGAAACAGGACAACGGTAAATAATACAACTATAAAATACAAATGGCTCATTCAGGTTGGGATAATAATAGTAATCATGAGTTTATACTTAATTGTTAGCCAACAAATTTGGGATTGGCTGTGGCAGTTAAGATAACCTGATGCCCGGCTTGTGTCTGCACAAGAAGTTTGTATAAGTCCCTACGCTTCGACCCTTTAAGACAGTTTCGATGAAGAGCCCTCCCCAACTGCACCCGGCTATCAGTAGTGTTCTTTCAATCATAGGATAGCTGGCGTGAGACTGTTTCTCACGTCCGTGTCAGCAAGCCGCCAAGAGCTTATATTGCAGCTAACATCTCTACTCAACACTAACAAGTTTATTTATCGGTACGCTGTTGTTTCTTTCCTTTCCGGGTCTCATAGCGCTGGTTTTGTGCCGGGCGGACCGGAAAGTGTGTCCCAGGCTTCACCCTGTTTTTCAATTCCTATTCTGTTCGCAAATTTTTTACAGGGTTGGCCAGTGCCGCTTTTATTGCATGAAGACTGATGGTGGCAAACGCTATCAGGATAGCAATTACACCAGCCACCGCAAACATCCACCCGCCAATGTTGATACGGTAAGCAAAATCTTCCAGCCATTTGTTCATAAAATACCAGCCGATAGGCGCTGCTATGAACAGGGCAATGACCACCAGCTTTATAAAATCTTTGGAGAGTAAGCCAACAATACTGCCTGCAGATGCGCCCAGTACCTTGCGAATGCCGATCTCCTTTGTTCTTTGCTCTGCGCTGAATGCGGCCAGTCCAAACAGGCCGAGACAGGAAATAAGAATGGCAATGGTAGTAAAGAAGTCCACCATGGCTGCACGCCGGTCTTCTGTTGCATAATTCTTTTGAAAATCCTCGTCGAGAAAACTGTATTCGAAGGGCTCGGCCGGATTTAAACGGCTCCATATATTTCCAATGCTGTTCAACAGCGGGGAAAGATTCCCTGCTTTGGCATGAACAACCAGGTAACTATAGAATGGCTGGTTGTTTAAAAAAAACGCATACGGTGCAATGGGCACATGCAGGTCCTGGAAGTGAAAATCTTTTATTACACCCACTACATGGTATTCAAAGCTCTGTCCCCTCCAGTCGAAATATAATTTTTTATCAAGAGCCTCACCGGGTGAAGCAAAACCCAGCTCTTTTACGGTGGCGAGGTTAATGATCAATCTTCCACTGGTATCAGCAGGGAACTGCGATGAAAAAAGGCGGCCTGCCAGGGGCTGTATGCCCAGGGTTTGCAAAAAGGTTTCATCAACAGAATTGGTACGCACCAGTTTTGATTCGCCAGGGGGTGTGCCCTCGCGGCGCAGGCCCATGTCGCCGGGGTTCATGATTCCGGGGTAATAAAAACTTGCTCCCACATTTTGGACCTGTGGATTTCTTTGGATCTCGTTTTTCAGCGCTGTATAAATATTTTTTGCATTACGGCTCCGCATGGGTATAACGATCTGCTGGTCTTTTTGAAAACCGAGGTCCTTGGTGCGCATGTACTGCATTTGCCTGTTGATGACAACAGAGGCAATGATGAGCACCACGGAAATAATGAATTGAAATACCACCAGCCCTTTTCTTAAGGCAATAGCAGATAACGAATTCGTAAACCTGCCCTTCAATACTTTGACAGGAATAAAGGAAGACAGGTAAAAAGCCGGATAACTACCGGCCAACAGGCCGGTGAGGATAGCAATGCCTGTAAAGCCGAGCACCAGGGGCCATTGAGCCGAAACGTCCAGTGCTAATTCTGTACCCGATATGTATGAGAAAAGAGGCAATGCCAGTGAGGCGATACTAAATGCAAGAAGCAGGGCAATACAACTCATCAAAACAGACTCACCAACAAATTGCTTTATCAAAGAACCTTTTTCCGCACCAAGAACTTTTCTGATGCCTACTTCAGCAGAACGCTTTGATGAACGTGCCGTAGACAGGTTCATAAAATTGATACAGGCCAACAGGAGGGTGAACAAGGCGATGGAACCCAAAATATACAGGGAAGCAATACTGCCCACTGCAGAAATATTATTATTCAATCCCGAATTCAGGTGCATATCTTTTACCGGGATGAGAAATTGCTTTTTGTAAAAGCCCATGCTTTTTAGCGCCTCGCCAATGTATTTATCAACAAATGCGGGGAATTTAGCCTGTAGCGCCTTTGCATTGGCACCGGGTTTTAGCAACAGAAACGTCTGGAACATGTTGTTGCCTGCCATGTCTGTCTGCTCCGCAATAAACTGTTGCAGATTACCTCCTTTCATGGAAATGAAAAATCGTGCATCGATCTGGGTTGGTTTTTTTGATGGCCTGAAGACGCCGGTTATTGTAAATGAAGTGTCGCCATTGGTGTTACTGCTTATCTTGATGACCTTATTCAGAGCAGCTTCATTGCCAAAAAGCTTTTGGGCAATTTCTTCGTTGAGTACAACTGTGTTGGGGGCGTCCAGACAGGTGCGGGGGTCACCCTCAATAAACTGATAAGAGAAGAGCCGGAAAAAAGTAGAGTCAGCGGCAAAGCCCTTTGTTTCGTAAAACGATTTTGTTTCCTTGTTATCGGGCTTGTACTGCAATAATGTTTTATCCTCTGCAAATAGCTGGAGTATGCGGGTGGTTTCTTCGATTTCAGGAAACTCCTGTTTCATGGCAGCCCCCATTGGCCCGGGGGTATTGGGCTGCGGGTCATCTTTGCCGTCTTTTACAAAGGTTGTCGCTATTTGGTAAAGGCGGTCAGCATTTTTATGATGATGATCATAACTGGTTTCATGAACAATGTACAGGGCAATCAGCAGGCAACAGGTGAAGCCGATAGACAGTCCAAATATGTTGATAAAGGAAAAAAGCTTATTGTTCCTGATATTGCGCCAGGCAATCTTAAAATAATTTAGCAGCATGGCAGGAGTATTACTAATTACGATAAATTACGTAATTCATGCCAAATCTTAAAAGATTGATTTATAATGAAGTAGGAGTAGCCTTGAATTTGAAGTGTTCGATTTCGAACAGTTTCTGCACGGTTTTGATATAAGCGTCCTTAATCCGTTGCACTCGTCCACGTGTTGCCTTGTGTAAAGCAGTGTACCGGGCACCTGGAAAAAACGCATGGTTTTGACGGCAGGGACTCTGAATTATAACCATAATGCATGTAGCCTTTTCTTTTTCCACGAGCCCCTTTCAGGAGACCTGTGGAGGGAAAATATACGGACTGAAATGTAATCATTGAACTATTGTAATTCTGTTTAGCTTCACCTAATCTGCCGACCGACGCAGTGCTATTGCCGGTACATGGGCAGGTCCGAAACGTTCGTCAGAATTTGTGAGACAACAACGATACCATAAAGCAATGATAGTGAAATTAAGAGCCTGGCAGTATTCAGATTTGGACAACCTGATTCAATATGCCAACAACCGAAATATAGCGAAAAACCTAATGGACAGATTTCCGCATCCTTATTCCGAGGCTGATGGAAAAGCTTTCCTTGCATTTGCCCAAAGCAGTGGAGCCGAACAGATCTTTGCCATCGAAGCAGATGGGCAAGCTGTGGGCGGCATTAGCATAGAACCGCAAACGGACATTCACCGCAAAAATGCAGAGTTGGGCTACTGGCTAGCCGAACCGTTTTGGGGACAAGGAATTGTCACTGAAGCCATTCGGCAAGTGGTGGAGTTTGCCTTCACCACTTACGATATCGACCGGATCTTTGCTCGTCCCTTCGGGACCAATCCAGCTTCTCACCGTGTGCTGGAGAAGAACCATTTTATTTTGGAGAGCAGGTTTGAAAAAGTGCTTTACAAAAACGGCGAATACCTCGATGAACTGGTTTATGCGCTGAGACGAGGTGCCTGGCGGGAACAAAACCCAAAGGGCTAACTCTGGTGTCGTAAGTGTTCGGAAGTAGCCGAAGATTTCGGCTCCGGCAGCCCGTAGCTTGCAACCAGCCATTTTTCAAAAAAGCCGGGAGGTTTACAACCGGAAAGCCTTTGACTTCTTTGCCATTCATTCCACAGGTTTACTTACTTCATGAATACCAATCTTTATCAAAAGACAAGGGCAGTACAGAGTGGTAAAATCAACTATACAAGATGTTACTGTAGTGGATTGTCCCAACAACAGTGTGAAATGTATAGCCCGTTTTTCCTGATGAGCTTCATTTTATAGTATAAATTAGCATGGTAGCAAAATTTTTAGCATCCATCCTGCAAACTTTTAGAGATAAATGAAAACAATTGTTTTAAGCTTTTTCGCCCTGCTTGGAATCACAACCTATTCGCAAGACAATATAAAAATTGAAATAACAGAAAGCTATGAGCTTTCTAACATCATTTTGGCGCTTACCCAGTATGGCAGAACAGACAAATGGGATGTGCAGAAAGTGCCGCCGTATTACAACGAGGTTTTAAACCATTTTGAACCCGTAAAAAATCATCCGCTTTTAGATAGTGTGAACTATTCGAGAAAAGAATGGAAAAAATTCCTTGGATTCAGAACAGATATGTATGCGTTTTCCTTTGATAAAAACGGAAAACTAAAAAGGGATTACCCGTTTAATTCATTCGGCCCGGAAGAAGCGGATAAAAACATAGACTTAATAAACGACTTCATTACGAAATCCGGTTACCGGGCATTTTTCCACAACCATGTTGAGTTTTACAATAAGATTATTTCCAATTACAAAGCGTTTTATTTTCTAAACCAATCCAGGGCCTTTCTGGATAAAATTGCTGAAAAACCCGCAACTGACAATAAGAAGAAATATGTCATTGCGGTTTCACCCTTGGTGGGTGGACAAAATTGCCACAGGGACATCGATAGCCTGACCACGGTGGATTTTCCGAATATCAGCCAGGATCTGATTTCAGGGAACCTGAACAATAATTTAAAAACAAGGATTGTTGCCAATCATTCCATTTTCACCGAAATGGATCATGGTTACATAAATCCAATATCTGATAAATACCGGGAAAGGATTACAGCAGATTTCAACCTGGAAAAATGGGACAAAAACTCAGGTTATCCGGGAATACACAGCTTTAATGAATACATGACATGGGCGGTTTACGATCTTTTTATCAAAGAGCACTTTCCAAAGTTTGCCGATTCAATTTCTTTACAATGGCAATACCAGAATGCTTCCCGGGGCTTTATTGCCCAAAATTTGTTTGCCAAAAAATTATCGGAATTGTACTTCAGCAAAAAAGGCAACAAAAAAATCGAAAGCTTATATACGCCGCTGCTTACATGGTGCAAGCGTATTGAAAATAAAATATCACAGCCAACATTGATTAACGTAAATAAGGAAAGTTTCGTGAAGACAGATATTTCGAATCTGCAATTAGAATTTTCCGAACCGATGGACACCACAAAAACCTTTAAGGCCCTTCTCTATGAATTTAAAGACAGACAACAGACCGGAAGAGAAGAGATGGTGGAAATCAAAAAGATCCTGTGGAGTAAAGATGGGAAAAAACTTAGTTGCCGGGTAGACACAGCGTTTGAGCAGTTTACATTGTTATTAAATTGGTGGGGTATGGACAAACCGGTATTGTCAAAAAACGGAGTCTTACTGCAGCCTAAGAGCTATGTGTTGCTAAAAAAATAAAAACCACCAGCCGTCAGTAGCGGATGCACCGGCTTTTGTCTGCACAAGCTGTTTCTATAAGGCGTAAGCTACAGTCTGCTTCTTTCCTTTCCGGCCGGGAAAGAACCAATAGTCGTTTTTTAATGACCTGCAGCGTATAGCATAGATTAGCGTATTGGCAGAAAATTACAGCAACACTCTGCTAATTTGAATATTTTAAGGCAATTAAAATGAGTAATCCGAAGATTTTACCTAAAAAAAGTTTTAAAGAAATTAGCGATAAAGTTGATAAAGCCTACGACAACTTTCTGCTCGAAGATATCAACGACCATTGCTTAAGAATGGCGGTAATGCAGGAAGAATACCGATGGCATTATCACAATAATACCGATGAGCTTTTTATCGTATTGGAAGGGGAACTCAAAATTGAAATAAAAGACCATGAAACTGTATTTTTAAAACCGGGAGAATTCATTAAAATTCCTTCTAAAACAGTTCATAAAACAAGCGCCCTGATTCGAACTGTAAATTTGACTTTTGAAAAGAACTTGGAGGATACGGTTTTTATCGACTAAACTAATTTGTGGAAATACACATAAAGTGGGATCAATCAGGTCTTTACCACAATGAAACGGAAATATTGATATAAAAAAGAACACTCTCACAAAACATTCCGCCTAATGAAACGAATCATTTTAAATCTTGCAGTAACCTTAGACGGATTTATTGAAGGTGCGAACGGAGAAATTGATTGGTGCATAATGGATGATGATATGAATTTTGGTGCATTCATAGAAAGCGTTGACACCGTGTTTTATGGCAGGGTAAGTTATGACGCCTGGGGAAATTTTCAGCCAGACGAAAATACGGGCCCGGGGGAAAAACTGATGTGGCAGGGAATACATGCTAAAAACAAATTTGTTTTTTCAAGCCAAAACCAGACTAACGAAAAAGCCACTTTCATTTCTTCTGACATTGACGGCAAAGTAGCTGAAATAAAGAAACAAGGAGGCAAGGACATCTGGCTTTACGGTGGTGCAAATCTTATTAGAACTTTTATCAACTCAGGACTTATTGACATTTACAAAATCTCTGTTCATCCAGTTGCATTGGGCAGTGGCAAGCCTTTGTTTGAAGACTTGAAAGAACGAGTTGAACTAAAATTAACAGGCACCCGGGTTTTTAAATCAGGAGTGGTAGAACTGACATACGAACCTGCAAAAACAACGAACCGCTAACAATGGGTTATTCGTTATGTGGGCTGATGAACAAGGGCTGAAGTTCAGTATTTCAATTTAGCTGTATATCTTTAACTTAGGCCAGCGTTCAATGAATGCCCACACGAACGCAAGCCCTAACACTGTGGGCTATTTTCATGCAGAAGTAAGGGGTTTTACAAAATCAGAAAATGAGACTATTACTTCAATGGACAATTATTATTCCGGTCCTGGCCTGGATCCTGTTTTTTTCCGGGCTGATTCCGGATAGTGTTTTTTTTCAAGTAGTAGCCAGCGTACTGCTTATCCTGAGTGTTATGTCGGCAGTGCATCATTCTGAAATAATCGCTGAGCGGGTTGGGGAACCCTATGGGACCATTATCCTTGCAATATCCATAACGGTTATTGAAGTTTCAATCATTATATCCCTTATGCTGTCGGAAGGGGAAGGTGCTGCTTCACTGGCAAGGGATACCGTATATGCTGCCACGATGCTTATTCTTAACGGCATCGTAGGGCTTTGCCTGTTAATTGGAAGCCTCAAACATTACGAACAGAATTTTTCCAAACCCTCTGTCACCATAGCGCTGGTTTCGCTGGTCTCCATAGTTGGTTTTACTTTGGTGTTTCCCACCTTTACCAAGAGTGTTTCAGGCTCTTATTATTCTACACCCCAGCTCATTTTTGCTTCTATTGCTTGCCTGGTTATTTATTTTGTTTTTTTATTTGCCCAAACAAGCAGGCACCGGCAATATTTTCTGACGGTTGGAAAGGATGAAAACGAAGAAGAAGCTGAGCCGATTTTAATTGACAACAGGACATTCGTTACCAGTCTTATATCACTTGTTGCAAGCTTAGGGATTGTTGTACTGCTGGCAAAAACACTTTCTCCCACAATTGAAAGTATCATTACTGGGTATAGTCTGCCAAAAACATTAGTGGGTGTTGTAATTGCAGCCATCATTCTTTTACCCGAAACAATTGCAGCCATCATTGCTGCAAAAAACAACAAGCTTCAAACAAGTATAAATTTATCATTGGGTTCTGCGCTGGCAAGTATAGGATTGACCATCCCAAGTGTAGCGACCGTTTGTATCCTTTTGGATATGCCCGTCATCCTGGGGTTGGACATTAAATCGATTATCCTGTTGGGGCTATCGGTATTTACAGTCATGTTATCCTTTAGCAGCGGCAGAACAAATATTGTTTACGGAGTGGTGCTTTTGGTCAATTTATTTGCTTTTATATTCCTGATGATCTACCCCTGATCTGGAAAAGGGCTGCGACCTAAACGGTGAATGCTGTTCTCTTTCCTTTGCAGGTCTCACAGCCCCTGGTTTTGTGCAAAGCGGACCCGGAACGTTCGGCTAACGGTTTTTCTATACCCGATGCGCCTCCCTCAATGCTTTTAATGCCCCGGCTTCTGTCCGCACAAGCCGTTTCTATAAGGCTCTACGCTTCTTCCCTTAAAAGGTTTTAATAAAGGTAGCCTGGAGGCTTCGTGCCAACAGCCAGGAGGGGTACGGAAGATTTCGGCCGCAAAGGACCGTATAAGGGCATTGGGGTACAAAACAGGTCGTGAAGGGCTGCGTTCAGCCCAGGATCTCACAGGGCTATGGTAAATGAAGAGTAAATGAAGTAAATGGTCGAGCCTGGCCCCTCCCCGGAAACGGTGTATAAGCCGCCTTAGGGGACAGGACTTAATGCACCTCGAAGGAACTCCCTTCCACGGCTATTTCCGTATTGGGAAAGATTTCTCTTGCTTCCGATTCAAACTGCTCCAGCGTATTATATTTGGAGCTGAAGTGGCCGATCAGCAATTTTTTTACACCTGCTTTTTTGGCGATTTCCGCCGCCTGTCTGCTGGTGCTGTGAAAACGTTCGTACGCTTTTTCCTTCATGTTGGCGTGATAGGTTGTTTCGTGATAGATCATATCGGCGCCTTTGATATATGGAATCATATCCTCATCATACCTTGTATCGGCACAAAAAGCATATTTTTTCCCTGGCTCGGGTGCCGAGGTCACTTCGTCGTTGCTGATGCGCTGTCCGCGGGGCGTAATATAATCCAAACCCTCCTGCAGGCTTGAATAAAAACTCACGGGGATATTCAGCTTTCGGACCTTGTCTATCAACAGTTTTCTCTTGCCTTCCTTTTCTTCAAATAAAAATCCATAACATTCTATACGGTGCGTGGTAGGAAAGCAGCTGATCCTGATCTTTTCATTATCCACCAATACTTCAGGCTTCGTAAGTGTATGAAAAAATAAAGGATAGGGCAGTATAGTTTCCGCTACATTCATTTGCATTTCAATGATCTGCTGCAGGGGAGCAGGACCGTACACGTGCAACTCCTGTTTGTGGGAAAGCAATCCAAAGGTGTTAAGCAAACCTACCAAACCAAAATAATGATCGCCGTGCAGGTGCGAAATGAAGATGTGTGATATCTTACCTCTCCTAATCTTGTATTTGATCATTTGTATTTGAGTGCCTTCACCGCAATCCACTAAATAATTATTGCCGTCGTGAGAGATTACCTGGCTGGTAGGGTGCCGATTAAAAGCTGGTACTGCTGAGTTATTTCCAAGTATGGTTACAGACAACATTTTTTAAAGATAATTGCCAAAGTAAAGAGAACTATTAAAACTTGGATAAAGTTTGCTCGATTTGAGGCAAATAACTGCCGCCAAAAAGATAAAGATGAATGAGCAAAGGATAGAGATTGCAGACTTCCCATTGTTCTTCGTAATTGTAGGGAAAAGCAGCATGATACTGATAGGCTTCATAAAATGAAGAGCGGAAACCACCGAACAAAGTGGTCATTGCCAGGTCAACCGAGGGATGTCCAAAACATACGGCGGGATCAATAAGAAATGGTTGCGAAGCCGGGCCGCACATATAGTTACCACTCCAAAGATCGCCATGCACCAAAGCCGGTTTTGATTCACCATCAAAAATACCGGGCAAATGCCGGTACAGGTTTTCGAATTGCTGCTGATGCCGGGGTGTCAATAATTTTTTATGGGCGCATTTCAGAACTAAGGGGTGCAGCCGCTGATCCTTAAAGAAACTGGCCCAGTCAGCCGAAGGCCGGTTCGTTTGCGGCACGCTGCCCATATAGTTTTCCTCATCCAGGCCAAAATATTCGTTAGACACCTGGTGCAGGGCCGCCAGTTGTTCACCAAAGCTTTTCCAGAAGGCCTCCGTTCGTTCGCCCGTGTCGATCCATTCCATCAATAAAATCTGGACATCGTCCTGTTCAAAGCAATCAATCACTCCCGGGGTTTTTATAATCTCCTGTTTCCTTAGCAGGTCCAGGCCATTGGCTTCCTTTTGAAACAAGTGTGGAAATTTAGAAGCAGAATTGATCTTGCAAAAAACGGAATGATCCGGGAACATCAAACGGCAGGTTTGGTTAATGCTGCCACCGCCAACAGCCTGGAACATCAAATGCTGCACACCTGGAAAATGTTCTCCCAGCTTTTGTTGAATGGCGGCCCGGATGGTTACAGAAATTTGCATATTCCCCTAAAGAATTACAGGACATGGAAGAGTGCGAGCTCCGCCCTCTAATCGTACTACCCGGCTGATAAAAAATACCGTGCAAAAAGCAGGGCAGCCAATTCTTATTTCAGTGGATGCTAGCTGTCAAAATCCTCGCCCCCGAGCAGTTCTCGTTCGATTTCTTCCATTTGAACAATGTCATAGGCTTCGCTTTCGGTAGGGGTCACATTCATGATTTCCAACAACTCTTTTTCATCCAGGAAAGCTTCTACGTTCTTTGGCAATTCGCAAAAAACAAAAGAAGCTTCATTCTCATAAAATTTTTGCTGGGCTCTTACCAAAACCTCGGCAGCTTCCTCTTCCAGATTTCCTACATTCTTTAAGTTGACTACAACATTCTTTATATTACCTTTAAGTAGCTCTACGAACTGGCGGTTCAACTCTGCTGCCATATTAGCAGACAAATTTGAAGTTTCAACACGGATGACATGAAATTTCTCTTTGGTATCAGTTTTGACTTCCATATATAATAGGCGGAAAGACTTAACATTTCCGTCTTCCCCTGCTCAAAAATATTTTTTATTATTGTATAAAGCACAACTATTAAAATGGATAATAATTTTTCCTCACAAGTAAAAGAGATCATATCGTTCAGCAGGGAGGAAGCATTACGATTAGGCAATGATTTTATAGGCACGGAACACTTATTGCTGGGATTAATTCGTGAAGGTGATAATACAGCGGTTCGAATTTTGAAAAGCTTTAACGTTGATTTATACGAATTGCGAAAAGAAATAGAATTAGCCGTAAAAGATAAGACTGGCAAAAACATTGCGAACATCAATAGCTTACCTCTAACAAAGCAGGCCGAAAAAGTGATCAGGGTAACGGTTCTGGAAGCGAAGGCATTAAAAAGCGCTACTGTGGAAACAGAGCACCTTATGCTTTCCATTCTGAAGAACAAAGAAAACATTGCAACTCAAATCTTAAATCAATTTGACGTGGATTACGATTTATTCAGACAGGAACTTGGGGTGATGAAATCAAACGACCCCCGCGCCGAGTACCAGGAAGAAAATGACGATGATTTTGATGAAGAAAAGAAATATTCCGGATCAAAATCAAGGCAGGCCGGCGCCACAAAAAGTAAAACGCCTGTATTGGACAATTTTGGCAGAGACATCACCAAGTTGGCTGAAACAGGAACACTCGACCCCATCGTTGGCCGGGAAAAAGAAATTGAGAGAGTCTCCCAGATTCTTTCCCGCCGTAAAAAGAACAATCCCATCCTGATTGGGGAACCCGGTGTGGGTAAAACCGCCATTGTAGAAGGATTGGCCCTGCGCATTGTTCAGCGTAAGGTATCAAGAGTGCTTTTTGATAAAAGAGTTATTTCTCTTGACCTTGCCGCTCTGGTGGCCGGTACCAAATACCGCGGCCAGTTTGAAGAAAGAATGAAGGCGATCATGAACGAGTTGGAAAAGAACCGTGACGTGATCCTGTTCATAGATGAAATTCATACCATAGTAGGTGCCGGTGGCGCTTCCGGTTCTTTGGATGCCTCTAACATCTTTAAGCCGGCATTGGCCCGTGGCGAGCTGCAATGCATTGGAGCTTCTACCCTGGATGAATACAGGATGTATATTGAGAAGGACGGAGCGCTGGATCGTCGTTTTCAAAAAGTAATGATTGATCCGCCAAGCGTGGAAGATACTATCACTATCCTGAATAACATTAAGTCTAAGTACGAGGACTATCATAACGTGATTTACGACCAGGAGGCGATTGACGCTTGTGTAAAACTGAGTGATCGTTATGTCACAGACCGTTTGTTGCCCGACAAAGCCATTGACGTAATGGATGAAGTGGGTGCCAGGGTCCACTTAAAGAATATCAATGTTCCGCAGAATATACTGGACCTGGAAAAGAAAATAGAAGATATAAAAGTTGAAAAGAACAAGGTAGTTAAAAGCCAGAAGTTTGAAGAGGCAGCCGCCTTGCGTGATACGGAAAAACGACTGGGTGAAGAACTGGAAAAAGCAAAAGCACAATGGGAAGAAGAAAGCAAGCACAAACGCTATCCCATTGGTGAAGAAGAAATAGCGGAAGTGATCAGCATGATGACCGGCATTCCGGTGAAACGTATGGTGGAAGCAGAAACACAAAAGCTGCGTAAGATGGCTGATGAAATGAAGGCCATGGTGGTTGGACAGGATGAAGCCATCAGCAAGGTGGTGAAGGCTATTCAGCGTAACCGTGTGGGTTTGAAAGATCCCAAAAAACCAATTGGTACCTTTATTTTCCTTGGACCGACCGGCGTAGGTAAAACGGAGTTGGCAAGAGCTTTAGCCCGCCACATGTTTGACAGTGAAGATGCTTTGATCAGAATAGACATGAGTGAATACATGGAAAAATTCACCGTGTCCCGCCTGATTGGTGCGCCTCCGGGATATGTGGGCTATGAAGAAGGTGGTCAACTGACAGAAAGGGTTCGCCGCAAACCCTATAGCGTCATCCTGCTGGATGAAATTGAAAAAGCGCATCCGGATATTTATAATATTTTATTGCAGGTACTGGACGATGGACAGTTAACGGATGGCTTGGGCCGCAAGGTGGATTTCAAGAATACCATGATCATCATGACTTCTAATATTGGTGTACGCCAGTTGAAAGATTTTGGTGAAGGGGTAGGGTTTGCCACAGCAGCCCGGGTTCAAAACCAGGATGAGGCACATAAAGCAGTTATTGAAAAAGCACTGAAGCGCACCTTCTCCCCTGAATTTTTGAACCGTATTGATGATGTGATCATCTTCAATTCGCTGACAAAGGACCATATCTTCGAGATCATAGATATTTTGATGAAGGGGGTTATGAAACGTTTGACCAATCTTGGGTTCAGCCTGGAACTAACCGAAGAGGCAAAAGGATTTCTTGCCGACAAGGGCTATGACCAGCAATTCGGTGCCCGTCCCTTGCACAGGGCCATCCAAAAACATTTGGAAGATCCCCTGGCTGAAGAAATTCTGAATATGAACATTAAGCCGGGAGATGTGCTGGAAGCTGATCTTGATAAGGAAAACGGTAAACTTATATTTACGTTAAAACAACCTGCCGAGGCAGAATCCAAAGCATAAAATAACAACAACGCATACAATCCCGCTCCGGCGGGATTTTTTTTGCCCCCTTCAGAATTTGTTTTCCTGTAACTACAGAAAACCGATCTTTTTTTGTTGTGTAATTTATTGACTGCATTTTTGCAGGGAGGGATATGAAAAAGATCATTATTACAATAGATGGCTGGTCATCCTGCGGCAAAAGCACGCTGGCCAAACAACTGGCGAAAGCGCTGAATTATATTTATGTGGATAGCGGTGCCATGTACCGGGCCATTACCTTGTATTTCTTACGGAACCATATTGACTGGACCGATAAAAAGGAAGTAAAAAAAGCCCTGAAAGACATTTCCCTTGAATTTGTTTACAACCCCAAAAGTGAAAGATCCGAGATCTACCTCAATGATGAAAATGTTGAGTACGTCATCCGCGATTTGGTAATCGCCGAAAAAGTAAGTGATGTGGCCGCTATTAAAGAGGTTCGCGATTATGCCGTGGCCCAACAACAAAAAATGGGGAAAAGCAGGGGCATCGTAATGGATGGAAGAGATATCGGCACCGTCGTTTTTCCCGATGCCGAATTAAAGATTTTCATGACAGCCGATAATGCCGTACGGGTAGAAAGACGTTTCCAGGAGCTTTATGAGAAAAACCCCAACATTACCCTGGAGGAAGTAAAAAACAACCTGGAGTTAAGAGATTATATCGACTCGCACCGCGAGATAAGTCCTTTGCGGCAGGCTGAGGACGCCATTATTCTGGACAACACCAACCTTACAGAAAAAGAACAGTTTCAAAAAGCCTACAAATGGGCGCTGGAGCATATTGAACAGTACGCCTGAGAATTGGACCTTTTTTTGTTTTCTACAATTATAGCTCTCTTATTTTAAAAGCAAGCTGCCATTGTTTCTTTAGCTCAAGGGGCGCATGATCCTGCAGGGGTTATGCGTGGATGAAGTTGTGATGATTAAAACAATGGTTATGAAAAAGATTTTATTTATTACCCTTTTGTGCAGTAGCTATATAATCTCCACCGCCCAAACCGTATTAACAACACCCCCTATACGAAATAGTCAATATGGTTCTTTTAAAGACTTTGAAATCCGTAACAATAATGCTGCCGCGCAAATTGCCTGGCAAACCGCCCGGGAAGAGAACAACCGTGGGTTTGAAATTCAAGGAAGAATTGGAAACGGGCCCTGGACAATCGTTGCTTATGTAGCCTCCATGGCGCCAGATGGCAATAGCAGCAAAACGCTGAATTATTTGTACGGCGACAATTCCCTGCTAAAAGAAAATGTCCAGTACCGTATCCGGCAAATTGATATAAACGGACATTCATCCTATAGTTCTATCCAAGCCCTGAATCAACTAAACGCTATTAACAAGATAGTGGTATATCCCAATCCCAGCCCGGATGGAACTGTAAACGTAGTGCTGGGAAATGCAAATTCATTTAAAGATGTGCAGGTGATGGACATCAACGGCCAATTGATCCAGCAATGGTTATCGGTAAACAGCGCCAACCAGCAAATAAACAATTTGCGAAAGGGAAATTACATCATCCGGGTCATTGACAGGCAAACGGGAGGCGTTTCAAGTGAAAAAATCATTGTTCACTGACCTTTTATAAAAAAAACTTTCAATAGCATTTGACTTTGTCAATAATGTTTCTATTTTTACACCCACAAGCACATCCCTTCCTTTTTTTCTTAGAAAGACCGTACCCAAAATCCTCGAAACTTATTGCAACCTCAATTTTCCTGATTATCCTCAGAAGTGAACCTTTTTGTCTAATCCCTACTTAAACTGATTGCAGTTAGCTGCAATACTGTTCCACCCATCCTATTCATAATTACCTCTTCCACTTTCCGGAACAACCTCAAAACAGGATGTAATAACGCATCATATACCGGTGTTGAGCACACCACCTATAAACTATTTTCTAAACCCTAACTCTGTGTAATTATGAAGAAGATTTTACTCTCGGTTGCCCTGTTAACTTCATTGGGCTTACTTAAAGCAAATGCCCAATCATGTAGCATCGGCATTCCCAATGTAACGAATATCGTTACCGCCACCACAACAGACAGTTGCTTTGTGACATTTGATTTAAGCTTTGCCATGAAAAACAACAATGGCAACAAAACCATTGGCATTGATCTGTGGGAAAAAACAAACTATGTACGTCCGCCCTATGCCAATGTGCCAAGCGTGGCCCAACTGTCCGGCTCACTTGGAAGCATTATGATTAATAATAACTTCACTGGCAGTCCAGTTAGTGTCACCTATTATTCTACCTATCCTTCCGATCCTTCCGGGCCTTCGGCGTCTAAGGTGCGCCTTTTAAGGACCGGCGCCGGTACCAGAACATATAATGCAAGTGTGGACTCTTTTTATTTTAATATAACCGGAATAAAATTAGCGGTTAAAAAAAGTACCGACGGGTCATGCCCTGTTTCATTATTGACCGTAAAGGGGGATGTATGGGCAACCAATGCAGGATCATACAACGCCAACACTTCAGTTCAGTGTGTCTCCTCCATCGAATTTTCTTTAGGCAATCCTACCGTTCCAACCGGCTTTAGAAATTGCACTAGCCCCAGAACACTTAGCTTTAGTATAGAAACTTCCAGCCCCACTAATATAACAGTGAGCTATAAAATTTACAAAGACGATAATTCATTTATTGGTAATGTTCGCACCTTTAATACCTCCACTGATGTAGATGTGACATTGCCGGGCACAATGCCTATTACGGATCTTAGATTTGACAATCCTTTTGTGGGTACAAACATAGGTTATATCGACAACAACCTCAGTGAACCAAGTACCGCTTATTGGGTAGTCGTTTATTACACTATGACCGATGGTACAACCTATAGCGTTAGCAGGTTAATTAATAATTTATGTGCCACCAACCCCCTGCCTGTAAACTTCAAAGCTTTCACTGCCACAAAAGCCAACGGTGCCACTGCTTTAAAATGGACCACTTCCACAGAGATCAATAACAAAGGATTTTATGTGCAGCGTTTTTACAACGGGCAGTGGGAGAACATCATGTTTATAGCAACCAAGGCTGACGGCGGCAACAGCACTGCAGACCTGAATTATTCGTACAGCGATAATGTCAACTTCAAAGGTGTTGTTCAATACAGAATTTTACAAGTTGACATAGACGGCAAGGCAAAATACAGTATGGTAAGATCGGTAAGCAACGGCAGTCAGGCGGGCAGCATATCGGTTTATCCCAACCCCGCTCCTTCAAATGCTAACGTGTCGATCGTGTTGGCTGATGCCACTGCCACGTATGATATTCAGATAGTAGATAACGCAGGAAGAATTATAAAAGAGTTTTCTGCTGT
Source organism: uncultured bacterium (assembly GCA_966095395.1). GTDB lineage: Bacteria > Bacteroidota > Bacteroidia > Chitinophagales > Chitinophagaceae > Flavisolibacter. Next base: position 22,194 of record CBHTSW010000032.1, read on the forward strand.
TAGAAATACCCAACAAATTTCTAACCTGCCAAAAGGTCAATATCTGGTAAGAGTGAAAGAAAGAGAAAGCAACCAGGTTTCGGTTGAAAAGTTTATCGTACAATAACTAAAGCACAAATTCCATCAAAGAGCAGCAAATCTCTTTGATGGAATTTATCTTCCCGGCTTAAAAGTTCTGTTTCTCAATTGACATTCGCACCTCTTATTGCAGATGAAAAGCAAATTGTCTGCCCTTCACTTTAACACCGGATCAGAATATTTACAGGAACATACTGCATAACTGACCATTCCCCTAAAAAAGGAACAATAGAACGTATTTAAAGAAGCGATAGTTTAAGGTCGGTTAGCTCAAAAAAAGGGATGATCAATTGATCATCCCTTTGCTTTTAAAGAATCCGGAAGTCCTCCTCACAACTGCCTTTTGTGAGTGGTGAGGTCAAAAGCTCTCTTATACCAGACGTCTATCGGGATCATAGATGATGGACGACAAAAAGGAATGAAGCGGCTGCTTCTGTCTCACGTTTGCCGTTTCACGTCCCCCACGGTGGTTTTCCTGACAGCGGGTTTGCATTACTCACTACTCACTCTGTAAAATGTCCATTTATGAGACCACCTTTAAGTTTTAAACCTATTTCCCTTTAATATTTAACAGCTCCACTTCAAAAATCAGTACTGACCCTCCCGGAATGGGCCCCTGGTCATTCATACCATACGCCAGTTGATAAGGAATGTACAATTTGTATTTTGAGCCCTGGGGCATCAGTTGCAAAGCTTCTGTCCAGCCGCGAATGACACCATTTAACGGGAAAGAAATGGGAGCACCTCTTTTATAGGAATTGTCAAACTCTGTTCCGTCAATCAAGGTGCCGGCATAATTGACTTCAACGGTATCTGTCGCCAATGGCTTCCGGCCACTGCCCTCTTTAATCACTTCATATTGCAAACCGGAGGCAGTAGTTTTAACCCCGGCCCTGGTTTTATTCTGTGCTAAAAATTTTTCGCCTGCCTCCACATTTTTAAAAAGATTGGGATTCAAAAACTGCATCACGCACAGGTTGGCCTGCTCTTCTGAAAGCATCATTTTCTTTTTGCTAAAAACATCATTAATGGCCCTGGAAACAATGGCGGTGTTCAGGTTTTTAATTCCCTGCTGAGAGTAGAAATTGGCCACACTCATACCTATAGCATAACTAACGGAATCGTTTAAGTTCTTTAGCGCAGGAGCAGATGAACCTGCTTTTGCGGGAGCTGTTTTCCCGGGAGCCGCTTTTTTAGCAACCGTCTTTTGGGCCTGAGCAGCCAGAGAAAATAAGGCAAAGCCAACAACGAAATACTTTTTCATGTTTTAATGTTAAGCAACAAAAATAAAGGAATGGCTGTCAAAGGTTGTCAACGATAAATTAATTTAGCAAATGCTCCAGGCTTCCCTTCAATTATATCGCAATGCTTACAGTGGTCTGTCAAAACCAATGTGGTGGCTGGCTTTGGTCATTTTTATCAACCGGTGTGGTACCATGGTCATTCCCTTTTTAACGGTTTATCTTACCCATAGAGGCTATACGCTGGCTGAAGCCGGTTATGTGATGGGAGCTTTTGGAACCGGCGCCATTCTAGGTGGTTATCTGGGCGGGCGGCTGACCGATCAATTCGGGCATTTCTACGTGCAGGTCTTTAGCCTGTTGATCAACGGTATTTTATTCATTGTACTTGGTTACATGCAGACCATGCTGCAGATCGTTATCTGCATATTTGTTCTTAGCAGTTTAGGCGAGGCCTTCAGGCCGGCCAACGCGGCGGCTATTGCGGTTTATAGTAATGAGAGCAACCGTACCAGGTGTTATTCGCTGAACCGGTTGGCTGTAAACCTGGGTTGGGCTGTGGGTCCGGCCGCAGGCGGAATTTTGGCAAGTGTCAGTTATTCTCTTTTATTCTGGGCCGACGGGCTGACCTGCATTTTTGCATCGCTGCTTTTATACATTGTGTTTTCAGGCGATAAAAAAAAGAAAGCCCTCAAAAAGGAACACCTGCAAAACACCAAAAAGAATTCGGCTTACCGTGATAAGATATTTTTATCCGGCATGTTCTATATTTTTCTCGTGGGCATTTGCTTTTTTCAAATGTTCAGCATCCTTCCTGTTTATTATAAAGAGCAATTGCACCTGGATGAAGCTACCATAGGCTGGATACTGGCCCTGAACGGTTTGATTATAGCGGCGGTTGAAATGATATTGGTGTATAAATTGGAAAACCGGCGCAATGCCGTTTTATATATGACGCTGGGCGCTTTCCTTATTGGACTTTCTTTTTTGCTCCTTAACGTTTCCTCTGTCATGTTAATTGTTTTGCTTAGTATAGCCGTTATAACGCTGGGTGAAATGTTGCTGTTCCCGTTCATGAATAATTTTTGGGTAAGCAGAAGTACAGAAAATACAAGAGGGCAGTACGCGGCTGTTTATACGATGTCCTTTTCATTAGCCATGGTACTGGCCCCCACTATAGCTTCTCAAATCGCCTCCCACGCCGGTTTTAAGACACTTTGGATCATTGATTTTATTATTTGCATTTTTGCAGCTGCAGGATTTTATTTATTGAAAAAAAGAATGTTTGTCCATGAATGATTTTAGCCGCCACCTTCAAATTCGCTGGTCCGATCTTGACCCCAATTTTCATTTGCGCCATTCTGTTTATTATGACTGGGGGGCTTTTTGCCGTGTGGAGTTTTTAAATGAATACGGGCTAACGGCTGAAGTCATGCAAAAATTGCAGTTCGGTCCTATCCTTTTTAAAGAAGAATGCGTGTTTCGGAAAGAGATCAAATTAGGCGATGAAATAAATATGAACCTGCAATTGATCCGTGCCAGGAAAGATTTTTCCAGGTGGAGCATTCAGCACCAGATTGTAAAAAATGGTGATGTACTCTGCGCCGTATTAACCGTTGATGGGGCCTGGATGAATATCCTTCAGCGCAAACTAACGTCCCCGCCGGAACAAGTGCACGAAGTTTTTAGCAAAATGCCCATGGCTGAAAACTTTGAATGGATATGATTGGCAGCATGTAAGTTGACGGAGAACAGGTGAATGGTGAGTGGTGAGTGGGAAGAGTCACTATGAAGGAAGGGGCGCTACGGTTTTAACCTCACCCCCACAATCTCTGTACTGTTAGTAGAGTCGTCTTTCCCTTTATTCCATGTGGAGAAATAGTTGGGGTAAGATAGTAATAAATAACAAGCTGTTTTCAAGTGGACAGCAAAAAAGATGAAACGTCAAACGTAAGACAAGTGCTGTGTGAAGGAAGGGTTGTTGCCAGGTTTCACGTCTGACAGCTGACAGCTCACGGCTGCCCTGCGGCTTTTGCTTAAGGCAAGTCGTTCAATAGTTTTACCTGCGCCGGGTTACCAGTATAAAAAGAATTAAGCAGGTTTCTTATAAAGCTGTTCTCTTTATAGGGCTTTATATATTCTGCCACAGTTTTATGAGTGATATCGGTAAAATCTTTAGGTAGGTAACCCATACCAAAAAAGTTTCCCTGCACTACTAAAATGCAGGAAATTTCATGCTCTGTCAATCCCTTATCCAAAACCACGTAAGAAGGCCGCCTGGTTAAAGAAGCAATGGCCTTCAATACTCTTTCGTTATACGCCGTGCAGGGCTCTGTTTTTTCGCAGGCACCCCCGCAATGCTCCTCTATCATGCCAACACATTTCTCCGTATCGGTTTGCATAAAACAAAGCTTGGGGCATAAGGAGTATTCTTTCATCAGTTTGCGCAGCACGCCATGCCCATCTACCTTATAGTGGAATGTATAAACAGGGTTTGAATTCTTTCTTTTCTTTTCAATGGCCAACCGCATGTAGCCGTTCTGATCTTCATACATAAAAATGCCATACACGTCTTCCTGTCTTTTTTGGGAAGTATTAAAAACCGGCCATAGCTTTTTTATTTCTGTTGATTCTAAAATAGCAGCCATTAGCTCAGTGGCTGTGGAGTGAAAACTGATGGAGTAGGTATGGCGTAAAAAGTTTTGTTTTTGCCTGCTGTCCGAATTATTGCTGAAGTGACTGTTCACCCTTGTGCGGATATTCCCGGCCTTACCTACATAAATCACCTTGCCTTTTTGATCGTGAAAATAATAGACACCGGGCGTTTTGGGCAAAGCATCAAAATGCGCTTTAGGCACATTGGGAGGAAGCACCTGTTCCTTGGAATTCCTGTTCAGACTTGCATGGATCAGATCCTTCGTATCATTTTCTAAAAGTTTCCTGAACAAAACAACAGTAGCTGCTGCATCTCCGCCGGCGCGGTGGCGGTTGTTTAATTCAATACCCAAAGAGTGGCATAAGTTACCAAGGCTGTAAGAAGGAAAGCCCGGGAAGATCTGCCGTGCCAAACGAACCGTGCATAGTTTTTTGGCATGAAAACTATAGCCATAAAAATCCAGGTGGCTTTTTATAAAGGAGTAATCAAAGTTCACATTGTGGGCCACAAAAATATTCCCCTGCAAATAGGTATATACTTTTTCGGCCACTTCTTCAAAACGCGGCGCATCCTGAACCATTTCATTGGTAATGCCGGTAAAGGCCTGTATGTACCTTGGAATGTTTTGACCGGGATTGATCATTGTTTCGTATTCCTCCACCACCTTCTGCCCGTCAAAGATCTTTATTGATATTTCAATAATGCCATTTGCTGCTGCATAGCCGCCGGTCGTTTCAATATCTACAATTGCATACATCACCCTGGAGTATTTTTGAGGAATCAGAAAGGCATCGAAGTTCTAAATTTTTTAGTAATGCAACAAGCTTTTGACAAATATTTAATGTTCCGGAACCGCCTGGAAAAGGTGTATAAGCATATTGGCAAACAGGCGAAACGGCAGGGCATCGGGTGCTACCGCCTTTATGATCACGACCTTCCGGAGTTTCCTTTCCTCATCGAGTTTTATGAAGACAAACTTTATGTAGCCGAATACAAACGAAGACACAGCTTGACGGATGAAGAACATGAAGCGTGGCTGCAAAACTGTAAGGAGATCATGGCAAATGCCTTGGGCATACGCCTGGAAAATATTTTTTTAAAGCTCCGGCAACGAAAGGAGAACAGGCTGGGGCAATACCAAAAACTCAATGAAGAAAAGGCCGAATTCATTGTTCATGAAAATGGGCTGAAGTTCATCGTTAACCTAAGCGATTATTTAGATACCGGGCTCTTTCTGGATCACCGCCTTACCCGGCAAATGGTGAGAGAACTGTCGGATCAAAAAAAGGTGCTGAACCTGTTTTGTTACACCGGTTCGTTTTCGGTTTATGCCGCCGCTGGCAATGCATCGAAAGTGGTGTCGGTTGATTTGTCTAAAACTTACCTGGATTGGGCGGAAAGAAACATGCACCTGAACTTCCCGGAATTTACAGGCCATGAAACAGGGCATGCCGATGTAAAACAATATTTAAAAAAACTCCCGGATCAAAGTTTTGACCTGATCGTCATGGACCCTCCTACCTTCAGCAACAGTAAGCGCATGGAAGATTTCCTGGATATTCAAAGAGATCATGTGGAACTGATAAATGACTGCATGCGCATTTTGAGCACGGAAGGCATTCTTTTCTTCAGCACCAACTTTACCAAATTCCAAATCGATGCAGAAAAGATAAAAGCTTCTTCTATTAAAGACATTACAAAAGCTACCACACCTTTCGACTTCGCCGGAAAACTAAAACGGCAATGTTTCCGGATCACAAAATAAAACCCCGCCTAAGCGGGGCCTTCTCATGTGCATGTGAAAACGTTGTTTAGTATAAATAACTTAAAGCTGTTTTATCATTTGCATTAAAGGGCCTGTTTTGGCCTGAACCGATACAAGCCAACATCCATGAGTTGGGATCGGGACCGGTTGGGGTGCCGGGAATGTTGATGGCTCCTACAGTTGAGGCGCCTTCGTTAGTAGGCGAACCACCGCAGCTATAGCTTCGATCCATGTAATCGGTATGACGGAAACCAATGCAATGGCCGAGTTCATGCGCAATAATACTAGCCACTGTTGATTGGGGCTGACTGCCAATGGCTCTGGAATTCACTTTTACCTGGTTGTAGGGATCTCCGCCAGACGTTGGGAAACCGGCAGAGGCCAGATAGCTACCATTACCCTTAATAATGCTGATATTTCCACCCGAACTAACCCTTTGGAAGGTAATAGTAAGGTTAAGAGCATTGTAACGGCTAATGGCTTCATCCAAAGCGGCTACATACGATGATGGAAGTTGCGTTGACATACTTACCGTGATCACTCTGCCTCCTCCCGCATTGACAAGATTTGTCGTTCGGTACTGTTCCGTATTGGCAACACGCAATAATGAATAGGTCGGATTGCTGTTAAGGAGTTCGGAAGTCAAAATAATATCTCCTTCAACCAAATAACCATCTTCATGTTTTTGAACCGAGCTGGTTCCAAATCCAAGGGCTTCAATTTTAGAAAGGGTTTCCTGTGAAATTTGTTCTTCCGTAACGGTTTTAGTTTCTTTCTTACAAGCGGTGAATGTCATAGCAGCAACGCATACTACGGCAAAAGGTTTGATCATTTTTTTCATGTGTTTAGTGTTTCGTGTAATAAAAAGAGTTAATTGATTCTTTAAATTACAAACTGTTAAAAACTGTTAAAATAAATTAAGGCAACCCGGTTGCAGTTAAGCTTAAAAACGGAGGATCCCTAAGGGAAAAACCTAAGAAACCCATAACCCATAATTCTGAAAGAAGAACCTAATATTGTACTTCACTATGAAGCGGCTTGTTATATTTTTTCCCACTTTGTTCATTTGTTCATCACTGTTGGCTCAACAGAAGGAAAACAAGGAGCTCCGAATTTCAAATGGATTAAGAACGGCCATCAGCCGGCCATCAAATGACAGTACGGATCTTATTTGTTCTGTAAAAGATCTTGGATCGCTGAAAATTGAAAAAACGCCCGCAAGAATCATTACGGTTCACTCTTCTTCTAAAACCATTATCATACGTATTGCGGTGAAGGATATCCAGGGCTTTTTAGAAAACCCTACCATTGAATTTGCCGATATCCTGCGCCAGCCAAAAGAAGAGCTAACTACAGGTGCATTTGATCTTACGTTGAATAAACTCAACCTGGTTCATCATCTGTTTCCTGCCATAAACGGAAGTACGATCAGGGCCTCGGTTAAAGAACAGCTTTTAGATTCGATGGACATTGACTGGAAAGGAAGATTTTTTAATAGCGGTACCGGGGCTAACAGCCAAACTTCCCATGCTTCTATCATGGCCACCATCCTGGCAGGAGGTGGTAATTCATCGCCTTATGCCGTGGGCGCCGCTACGGGTGCGGCCATTACCTCATCGAGCTTTGCAACATTATTGCCCGATGCAGATGCCGTATATGAACAATACAATATCTCGGTTCAAAATCATTCCTATGGAACCGGCATTGAAAACTATTATGGCGCCGATGCAAAAGCATACGATGTAAGCGTTCGTATACATCCTTCTTTAGTGCATGTTTTCTCTGCAGGGAATTCAGGAGCATCCACGCCCCCAACCGGAACCTATGCGGGCCTGCCGGGGTTTGCTAATCTTACCGGCAGTTTTAAAATGGCCAAGAACATCATTACGGTTGGATCTGTTGATTCTTTCAATAATGTAATGCCCTTAAGTTCCAAAGGCCCGGCTTACGACGGACGGCTAAAGCCTGAACTAGTGGCTTACGGAGAAGACGGCAGTTCCGGCGCAGCAGCTCTTACTTCGGGAACGGTTGCCTTAGTACAGCAAGCCTATACCCTTTTACATCAGGATTCATTGCCCACGGCGGCTTTAATAAAAGCAGTGTTACTAAACAGTACCGATGATATTGGTGCTAAAGGAATTGATTACGCTTCGGGCTATGGCAGCTTAAATGCGTTCAATGCCTTACAAACAATAAAAGCCAATCATTTTTTTGAAAATACGGTTGCTCCAAATGAAACAAAAACAGTTAGCATCACTGTTCCGGCCAATACAAAAAAACTAAAACTTACCCTTGCCTGGAGCGATACAGCGGCCAACGCGAATGCCTCAAAAGCGCTGGTAAATGATCTTGACGCCGTAGTAAAGCTGCCGGCCACCGGGGCCAGCTGGCAGCCCTGGGTACTTAGCCATTTCCCCCATAAGGATTCCTTATTGCTGCCTGCTGTCCGCAAGCGGGATACGTTGAATACGGTTGAACAAATTACCATTGATAATCCGCAGGCAGGTGATTATTTGCTGGAGGTCACCGCCAGCCATGTGACGAACTCTTCACAGCCTTTTGCGCTTGCTTTCCAGATAGACGCAACGAGCAGTTTTCAATGGTCTTATCCTACAGGTTCGGATGTTTTGCCCGCCGGTTCTGTAAGTACCATTCGCTGGCAAAGCAATATAGATGCCGACGGACAAATTGAATATTCCTTAGACGGGACAAACTGGAATGTCATTCACTCAACGGCGCATGCCAACCAGCCATATTTTAAATGGCAGACGCCGGATACGCTATCCAAAGCGCTACTCCGGTTTGTTGTACCATCACTTAATAAAACAATGGTGTCAGATACGTTTGCCATTTCAAAGGAGCTCCGTCTTAAAATAGGCTTTAATTGCCCCGATTCGTTTTTGCTTTGGTGGAATACGTTGCCTGTCAGCAACTATCAAATATACGAGCTGGGGCCGCAATACCTTGAACCGGTTATTCAAACAGCAGACACGATTAAAGTCCTTCAAAAGGCCAGCCATCCTTCCCTTTATTACGCCGTGGCGCCCAAAGTGGGCAATAAAACAGGCCTGCGCAGCTATACCTTAAATTATACAAGCCAGGGTGTGGAATGTTACCTGCGTAGTTTTTTTGCCCTCTTGCAAAACAACCAGGCATTGCTTTCCGCCGAACTCGGGTCGGTGTATAATGTTGCAGCAATTAACTTCCAGCAATTCACCAACAGTGGTTTTCAAACGATCCATAGCTTCCCGCCCCTCTCCTCGTTAACGTTCAGTTTTACGGATAGCTTACTGGTACAGGGAACAAATTTTTACAGACTGCAGATCAAACTGGCCAACGGGCAAACCATTTATAGCCCAACCGACCAGGTTTATTATTTGCCGGGTAACCCGGTGCTTGTTTTTCCGAACCCGGCACACCACAACGAACCCATAAAAATCATCACCCAAGAGGTTGGTAAATATTCCATCTACCTATACGATGTCAATGGGCGACTGATCAAAACCATTTTTGTACAGGACATTCTTCAGCCAATACCCCTTATGCAGCTTTCCGCAGGCATGTATTTTATAAAAATCGTTTCTGACGATAACAATGTGTACCATCAAAAACTCATTGTCTTTTAATAAAAAAGCGGACTGTTTAAGGTCCGCTTTTCTTTATGGGCTTTATATCCTTATAATGTCTTCAACACATCGTTCATATTACGCACGGCATCAGCGCTCTTGTTAAACGCAGCCTGTTCCTGTTCGTTCAATTTATAATCCACAATCTTCTCCCAACCATTTTTGCCTAACACAACCGGCACACCCAGGCAAATATCCTTTTGCCCGTATTCACCGTCCAGCGCCACACAACAAGAGAATAAGCGTTTCTCATCACGCACAATGCTTTCCACCAACGCCATGCCTGCTGCACCCGGAGCATACCATGCAGAAGTGCCGATCAATTTTGTAAGGGTAGCACCGCCCACCATGGTATCCGCTACAATTTTTTGTTGTTGCTCCTCACTTAAAAACTGGCTTACCGGAACACTGTTCCATGTAGCATAACGGATCAAAGGAATCATGGTGGTATCGCCATGGCCCCCAATTACCAGGGCGTTCAAATCGTTTGGTGAACAATTCAATGCCATGCTTAAATAACATTTAAACCTTGCACTGTCCAATATACCGCCCATACCAATGATCTTGTTTTTAGCCACGCCGCTTGACTGCAAGGTCAGGTAGGTCATGGTGTCCATTGGGTTGCTGATCACTACAATAATAGCATCGGGAGAATGCTGCAAAATATTTTGTGTAACACCTCTTACAATATTGGCATTGGTTCCAATCAGTTCTTCACGGGTCATTCCGGGTTTACGCGGAAGGCCAGACGTGATCACGACTACATCTGATCCTTTTGTTTTTGCATAATCGTTTGTACTGCCCGTAATTTTGGTGTCAAAACCAAGCAGGGCGGCCGTTTGCATCATGTCCAGTGCCTTGCCTTCGGCAAGACCTTCTTTAATATCCAATAACACCAACTCTTCACATAATTCTTTACGCGCAATGTTATCGGCCGTGGTAGCACCAACTGCTCCTGCGCCTACAACTGTAATTTTCATTGATGATTTTTTATGTATAAAAAAATTATTTGCGCTGCGAAGATAGGCCGATTGGATTATTTGGCTGAAAGTTGGTTGTATGATATTCGTCAGCGGTCTTCTTACCATTGTGAATATAAAAAACCCGGTCCCAAAAGGGACCGGAGACTGTGTTGGACTGCTTATGGAGAAAGAAATCTGAGGGATCTGCTAACGGACACGCTGGCAAATGGTCAATATTTCATAGGACTTTTAACTTATGCTTCCCGTTATCTCTATGGGAATAATTACAAATACACGGGTCGTTTCACTCTTATCTACGCTGCCAAACCGTTAACGGCATAGCCGTGTTTGGTTTCATGGGTGCGAAAGTATCAGCCGGGTGTTACTAAAAGATTAGGTACAGGTTAACTTAATGTTATCGTGCATCGCTGGCAACCCCCGGTTTATTTGATGGCAGCAAGCTTAATAATGATTTAACAGCTGTGGGGCAGTACTGGTTCTATCTTGCAGCCTCAATTTTCTCATGTGTATGTACCCTGGTGTTTCAACACCGGGGGTTTTATTTTTTAAACGTGGATGGGTAAACGCCGGCACGGCCGGCCTACTGAAATGAAATGCTGCTATTGGTTTTAGGATGCGCAAGCGGAGAATTAAACCGAAAACAAATCAAGACTTCCATTCAATCTTATGCGGAAAACTTCCAGGCCGGCTTTGTCTTTTTTTTCATTGAGTGACTCCAGCATGGAAGCGTAATTTAAAATATTAAATATTTTGATGCCCTGTGAAAGGCTTTCATACTCCAGCGGTTTAATACCGTATCCTTCCAGGAAATACTGCTTGTTGTCTATGGACAAATCATGAAGTGCAATGGAAAGGTCCCATAGGGGGGCAATATGAGATACGCAATTTTCCCAATCAAGCAGGGCCAGTATTTTTCCTTTTTCATTTACCATTACATTTTTCAAGCGGATGTCCCCATGATTGAGGGAAGGAGAAAAATTCCACTTTTCCATTTGCCTCACCGCCTTTTCGATCCTGGCCCATTTTGTTTTGCTGAAAAAACCGGTTTGTTCTAAAGTTTTCATCCGGCCGGGCAAATCCCATTCACCGTGCAAATATTCCCTCCATGTGTTGTTTTTCGACAACCGGTTTTTCGACCAATTGAAGGTATTGCCGAAATTATTTGTAGGTATAGAGTGTATCAGTTGCGTATAGGTGCCCAGTTCCTGCAGTATTTCATGCCGCAGGGGATGATTCACGGCTTCGGTTCCTTCCACTTTCTCCTGCAGCATGTAGGGTACACCTATGATTTCGCTTCCTACTTCTAAAATCTCTGCTACGGGAACCCCGATCTGGCCCGCCTTTTCAACTGCCCATTGCTCTTTTAAATAATCGCTTAGCTTGCGGGCAGAGGATCCAATACGAACAATAAATGTTTCGTCCTTACACTGGGCCTCAAAAACGAAATTGGTAAGTCCTGCAGGTTTGAATTCTATTTTCTTTGGCTCTGTTCCAAAATGATGCTGAATAACTTTTTGCACCAATTGGGTCTTCGTTCGTATTTGAGCGGTAGTTCGGTTTGCCATCATTATACAGCCAGTTTTTGCTGAAAGCCCGCCAGTGTAAATAAAAGATCTCCCAGTTCACCAGAGCCGGAGGCAAAGATAGAAGAATGGACGCCTTTGTAAGGCAGGGATTTATTCCCCACCTGTATGGAAAGACCTACCGATTTTAAAAACGTATCCATTTCCGAATCACCTGCACCAACCGAATGCAGCATGTCAAACTTCAGGTATTCCGAAAGGCGATGCGTACCGTATTCCTTATCAACTCCTTTGTGGGTAAAAAAATTGCTTTGCCGAGTATGCTGGTACGCCATTAACTGGTCCTGCGGAACATCAATCAGCAAAAAGATCATACACACTTCCTGTTCCTTTATTTTTTTCTCCAGGCTTGCTACCGGACCGCTGATCACCTCCGAAGCACTTAAATACTTCTTTGCTGCTGCGGGTTTCCTTTCTTCTGACGGCGTCCAGATGATTTCTCCCATTTGCCAGTTACGCGGATAAAAAAATACCAGTATATCATCGGCTTTTTTATCAACCAGGTCTTTTACAATGGAGATCACTTCGTCAACCTCTGTGTCGGTCAGCGGGAAGGCTGCTATTTCCTGGTAGATCAACTCGTTTCTTTCATCCTCAAGCACATAACCCAACAGGCTGCCGTTCATCAACACCGTAGGTATGGGGCGGTTGGAAATGCGGTACCAGTCTTTTCCAAAGGTCCGCATGACCGACAGGGGAAACCGCAGGGTATTGATGACGATTGGCCTTCCCAGGTCGTAAATTTTTTTTAATCCTGCTTCTACCTCGTTTGGGATGGAATACTTTCCCTGGTACTCGTGTATAGCCGTACCATCCAGGTCTGTGATGACAGCTCCGCATTTAAAAAACTGGCTTTGCTGAAAAAATTGTTCTATTGTTTCTTGCTGAACGGAATTAATTGACATATGGCTTAGCTTAAAAAGCAATAAGTAAGCAAAGGACATGCCTTCGTTAAGCAAGGTCTTCCTTGGTTTGTGTTTATGCGGCTCTTCGCAATGCATCTTATGCATAATTGTTTGGGTAATGCTATACCAGTGGGACAAAACGGGTCGGCAATGGAATTTTAAAACCGCAAAAAGAAAACCAAGCAGCGCAAAGAGACGCAAAGTTTTTTCAATCCCAGCTTTGCGCCACTTTTCGGTTCCATTTTTCAAGTGCTTTGAAACTTGTCCCACTCATAAAGCATTACCATTGCCTAAGAGCCGCTGGAAGAAACAGGTCCGTTCTACAAAAGCTTTTTAAAAAAGTGACATTTTGGGTAAGAAGAAAGATCTTCATTTAAGAAATTCATACCGCTTTAGCCTGAAAGTGATTGATGGATTTCTCTAAAAATTCTTTGTACCAAAAACCTGATGCTTTCACCATTCTTCTTTGTGTGGGATAATCAACATATACCAACCCAAATCGTGTCCGGTAACCCTCGGCCCATTCAAAATTATCGGTAAAGCTCCAGGCAAAATAGCCATCCACCTTCACGCCTTCTCTTTTGGCTCTTAGCACCTGCTCCAAATATTTTTGAAAGAACCGGATCCGCTTATCATCCTTCACCTGCCCGTCTGCAACCTCATCATCGAAAGCCGCGCCGTTTTCTGTAATGATAATCTTTTTGATCTGCGGGTAGGCATCAAACCGTTTCAACACTTTGTAAATACCCACGGGATACACCTCCCAGTCCATATCGGTCCGGAGCACGGCCCGTTTGCTGGCTTTAATGATCCGGGCATTCACATAAGGCATCACCGGGCTGTACGCCACTACTTCACGGGTATAGTTTTGCAGGCCAATAAAATCAGCATCAAACTTCATTGCCTTCTCATCGCCCGGCTGCATGTATTTTTCAAGCTGCTGCAGTATTTTCAAATCATACCAGGGATAACCCAGGCCAAGCAATGGTTCAATAAACAAGCGGTTGGTAAGCACATCTACCCTTTGTGCAGCTTCTACAGAAAGTTTGGAAAGATCGGCCGGATCGACCTGCGAGCAGGAAAACGTAGTACCGGCCTGCAATGAGCTGTTGTGCGACTTAATGATCTTTCCGCCCAATGCCTGGCACAGGGCGGCATGATGTACGGCGGGCAGAAAATGGCCAAGGCCTTTTTTCCCCGGTGCGTGAACGCCCAAAAAATAACCGGCGCCTGTAAAAACAACAGGTTCGTTCAGAACCATCCAGTTCCTTACCCGGTCACCGAATTTTTGCACACAGAACTGCACATAGTTTTCAAACCATCCCACGATATCCCTGTTCGTCCACCCTCCTTTTTGTTCCAGGGCATGCGGCAAATCCCAATGATACAAGGTGACCCAGGGTTCAATACCACATTCCAAAGAAAAATCAATGAGGCGGTCGTAGTAATCAACCCCTTTATCGTTTGGTTTTCCCACTCCTTCCGGAAACAGCCGTGACCAGGCCAAAGAGAACCTGAAATTTTTGATGTTCAGGTATTGCATCAAAATAAGATCCTGGATGTAGCGATGATAAAAATTGGTGGCAATGTTCCCATTTTGCCTTAAATGAATTTTATTGCCGGCAGCCGTAAATACATCCCAGATGGAAGGACCTTTTCCATCTTCATCGTAGGCGCCTTCGGTTTGATAGGCAGAAGAGGAAACGCCCCAGGCAAAGTCATCGCCAAAATCACCAGCGTGCAAATACATATCAGGCTTTGGATTGATAAAAAATTTTTTTCAGCAACAGATCCCTGAATTTGGAAGCCGTATTAATGGAAGGCTCCGGCAAATATTTTTTTTCTGTTTCGCTGTAATGCTTTTCAATAATTTCACCAAGGATGTATTCTGTTTCATCGGGGAAATCCAAAGTACCATTCCGTTCGCCATCTATCCATTGCTTTACTTTATCGTATTGCCTGCGCTTCAGGTTTTTCAGCACGGGAATGCCCAAAAGTTTCAAGGCGGCTGCATTGCATTGCTGTTCATACTGGCCCTTCATGGGAATGGCCATCAACTTCTTTTTTAAATACAACACTTCCGATGGCGTTTGAAAACCCGCGCCGCACAACACACCTTTGGCCGCCACCATGCTTGCAATGAAGGCGTCGTTGTTCACCGGTCTTATACAAATATGATCCTGCTGGTAGCCTTGTTTACTGTGCTTTGAAAAAACCTCCCATTTTATCTCCGGAAAAAGGGACAGCAATTGCATGATCTTTTTATCGCTGTAAGCAGGCAGGTACACGGTGTAATGCCCGTTGTTGGTCACAGGCAGGTCGCGTATTTCCCTGCGGATAATAGGTGTGAAAATATTTTTATCATAGGGCAGGAAATGAAAACCATACCGTGTACTTACCGGTGCATAATATTTGAGTACGGCCTTCCCCAGCAAGTCATTTTTCTTTGGCTTCGGCGACCCCTTGCTGACCACGGCCGCCTGGTGACTAAACCCGATACAGGGTTTGTTGCGGATATAACAGGCCCAGGCACTCACCGGTTCAAAATCAGAAATGACAAGATCGTACTGTTCAACCGGAAGGCTTTGAATTTCCCGGAACAGTTGTTTGATCTTGCCCCTTTTATAGGTTTCCAAATAATCAATGCCGCCTTTTTTGCCAAAGACAAAACACAAACCATTTAAACGGTATTTGATCTCGTAAGGCAGGTCGATATCTACCTGTGTGCCACTTAGCAAAATATCGACTTCGGCTCTTTTTTTCAACAGGGGCAGCACTTCACTGGCCACGGTGATGTGGCCGTTGCCGGTTCCCTGTATGGCGTATAAAATTTTCATTGCATTGATTTAAACCGCTTTTAAAAGTTCAAATTCCCTGACCATATTTTGAAACAACTGGCTGGTGGTGAGGTCTTCTTCCTCCTGCAATTCTGCTGATTGCCTTTCTTCCTTGTATTGATAGAGTTCCCATTGTCCTTTGGAATATTCCAGGGCGGTAAGATTCTCGATCCAGTCTCCGGAATTCAGGTAAACAATACTTCCCTCCTGTGTAGTAACCGTTCTTATTTGCGGCTGGTGAATATGTCCGCAGATCACATAATGGTATTGATTGAAAATTCCGATTTCAGCGGCGGTTTGTTCAAAATCGTGGATAAAAGCAACAGCCTTTTTTACACTGTTCTTTATTTTTTTAGAAAGAGAGATCTTTCCTTTTTTAAAAACTTTTTCCGAAACATAATTTACAAGGCTGTTAAGAAGGATCAGTGTATCATACCCGATAGCGCCCAGCTTAGCCAGCCATTTGGAATGTTTCATGGTAACATCAAACACATCGCCGTGAAAGATCCAGGCTTTTTTCTCTTCTTCCAGTTCCAGCAGTAATTTATTGACGATGGTAAAGGAACCCATTTTAAAGCCTTCAAACTTCCGCTGCATTTCACAGTGGTTGCCGGTTACATAATACACTTTCACCCCTTTTGACACCAGCTTCATGATATGCTTTACCACCCTCATATGGCTCCTGGGCCAATACCGTTTACTGAACTGCCAGATGTTAATAAAGTCTCCGTTAAGGATGAGTGTTTTGGGTTTGATGCTTTTTAAATAGCAAAGAAGCTCTTTGGCGTGGCAACCATAGGAACCCAGGTGTACATCAGAAATCACAACCATATCCAGTTTGCGCAATGATTGATTCTTCATAATATCAAGGTTGGAGGATGACAGGAAAAGATGCCTGCGCAAGCGGTGATCTGTAAATAAAAGAATACTACCACGGAATACAAAATAGCTCCATAGCTATTACGCCAATGTTACCGCAACATTATCTTATTGTGAAGCCAGGCTTTATGCCGCGTGGTGGATTTTACTTTGCTTAACGGAACCCGTGTTGTTATTTGAACGTTGCTTTTTTATAACCATTCACCCAGCTATTATAAAATCTACCTTGCAGGCAATATCTTTATTGGCGAGCCCACACATCACTATTATACAAAAACAGATTTCCCTCACTTTATTGTCAGAGCGATCGAAAAATCCCGGCATGTAGAAGGCATTGATGATGCGGGAATGACCAGGGGGATCTTATAGGAGCTGGATTTTCATACGTCAGGCAAAGTTATTTGCTAGCTGTACTTAGGCCCAACCCTGACTCTGTAGAAAAAGCTCCATCGCCTTTTGCCAATCTTATGTAAACGTTTGTTACAGGCCATCATTTAAACAAAGCAGGTGTTAGAGCATTCCCCCTTGTGTTATCTCTTCATTAACTTTTTAAAGCCTCCTTTCGTTCTTAACAAAAAGGCGTAACTTTTTATACAAATGCTGGCATCATGAAAAAGATACTGGTAGTTTTTAACGGAACCAATTACCCCTTGCATGTACCGGAATTTGCGCTACGGCTTGCCAGCGGTGCGTATGCACTTTTACAACCGGTTTTTATAAAGCCGGTACATTTGAGTGAAGGCCAATATCTTTTTCCTAACGATTTATCGCTGGCCCAGTCCGGCTATACAAAAGCAGATGAAGAAAGTGCAGACCTGCACACCCTAGAAGCCAACAGGCGACTCTTCATTGATTCCTGCCAATCAAAAAATGTGGATTGCTTCATTGATACCAAAGCATGGGTTTCCATTGAAGAGCTGATTGAGCACAGCAAGTTTGCCGATTTTGTCATCAGCGATACCAAAGAAGCACTCGAAGATTATTCCTTTAAATCATTTCTTGCCGGTGCCCACTGCCCGGTTTTTTTAATCCATCGGAACTTTGAAAAACCAGGCCGGGTGATCCTGGCCTATGACGAAACTCCTTCCAGCATTTATGCATTAAAACTCTATAGCTACCTTTTCCCCCAATGGCACCTGCTTAACAGCGCCTTGCTCTCTATTAATCCTAAGCTTCAAACCGAAAATGAACAACATCTTAAACAATGGCTGTTTCTTCATTTCAACAACCTTTCGATTCATTTGCTGAAAGGCGACCTAAAAAAAGAGCTCATTGAATTTATTGGCGAAGAAGCCCGCCAGTCCCTGATCGTTATGGGCGCCTTTGGCAGGAAGGGCCTGGCTGCCTTGTTTCACAACAGTCTTTCCAATACCCTTTTAGAGGAAACCAATGCCTCCTTGTTTATTGCCCACCATTAACTGACCGGGCATGATATTGGAAGCCATCGCACCAATGCCTTTTGTGAGTGGTGAATGATGGGTGGTGAGTGGTGAGGGAAAAAGCTCTTTTATACCAAATGGCTCAGGATGACACATTATAGTTGATGGACGACAGAAAAGAAAGAAGCGGCGGCTGCTTTTGTCTCACGTTTGCCGTTTCACGTCCCCCACGGTGGTTTTCCTGACAGCGGGTTTGCATTACTCACCACTGGCCACTCACCACTCACGCTATAAAAAGTCCATCTATGAATCCACTTGTAATGAAACAACCCTAACAGATGCGTAAAACCTATTGGCTGATTGTATTTGTTTTTTTAACGGCCTCCTGCTTCAGGCACTATAAAGGACGTATTGATATCGACGGGTCCAGCACCGTTTATCCTCTTACAGAGGCTGTAGCCGAAGACTTCAGGAATCAACATCCTGATATACGCATCACCGTGGGAGTATCGGGAACCGGCGGTGGATTTAAAAAATTTGCAAGGGGTGAAACGGACATCAGCAATGCCTCCAGGACCATTAAAGCCTCCGAGATAGAAGCCTGTAACAAAGCCGGCATATCGTTTATAGAGCTACCGGTAGCCTATGATGGTTTGGCCATTGTTGTAAGCACCTCCAATGATTTTGTTGATCATCTTACGATAGAGGAATTAAAAAAAATGTGGGAGCCGGCAGCGCAGCATAAGATCACATCATGGAAACAGGTGCGTTCTTCCTTTCCCGATATCCCTTTACGGCTATACGGCGCCGGTACTTCCTCCGGCACTTATGATTATTTTACCGAGGCCGTTGTGGGAATGGCTAAATCTTCGAGGGGCGATTATACTGCAAGCGAAGACGATAATGTGCTGGTACAGGGTGTTTCTTCAGATAAAGGCGGCCTGGGTTATTTTGGACTGGCGTATTACGAGGAAAATAAAAGCAAGCTAAAACTCCTGGCGATAGATGCAGGCAAGGGAGCTGTATATCCTTCCGACTCAACCGTAAGGACCGGTGTATATGCACCACTCTCGCGGCCCGAATTTATTTATATCAATTCCAGGTCAGCCATGGATACGGCCGTCAGGGAATTCGTGCGTTTTTATATGGCCCATGCAGCAGCGCTGGCCCGGGAAATAGGATCTGTTCCCCTGCCGCAAAAGATTTACCAATTAAGTTACCAGCGGTTCCTCGCTAACAAACAGGGTACCCTTTTTTATAACCGGTCGACGGTGGGCGCCGACCTGGAAAAATTGCTTACAGAAGACCAATAGTGATTATGCGGCATAAAGAAAGAATGATAGAAGGCCTTATGATGATTTGCAGTATTGTAACGGTACTCACCACCCTTGGAATCATCTTTGTTTTGGTGGTAGACTCGGTAAAGTTTTTTTCTGAAGTTTCCCTTGTTGAGTTTTTGACCGATACCCAATGGACACCCTTATTCTCGGAGAAGCATTTTGGCATTCTTCCGCTGCTAAGCGGCACCTTACTCACTACCGTTATTGCCATTGCTGTTGCCCTTCCTTTGGGGCTGGTCATTGCCATTTATCTTAATGAATATGCTCCCCGAAAATTAACGGCCCTGGTAAAGCCGGTATTGGAAATCCTGGCATCTGTGCCTACGGTGGTTTATGGATTTTTCGCCCTGCAGTTTGTCACACCCTTCCTGCAACAATTCCTGCCTGGTTTAAGGGGGTTTAATGCCTTATCACCCGGGCTGGTAATGGGCATCATGGTCATCCCTTACATCACTTCCTTGAGCGAAGACGCCCTGAGAGCCGTACCCGGTTCGCTCAGGGAAGCCTCTTACGGCATGGGCGCCACCAGGTTTCAAACCGCCTTTAAGGTGATGGTTCCTGCTGCCTCTTCGGGAATCATTGTTTCGGTCATCCTGGCCATCTCCCGGGCCTTGGGGGAAACCATGATTGTTGCCATTGCAGCCGGACAGGAACCGAAACTCACTTTTAACCCGCTGGAATCGGTGGAGACGATAACCACTTATATCGTTCAGGTGAGCATGGGCGATGTTCCCCATGATTCGCTTGAGTACAGGACCATTTTTGCAGCCGGTTTAACGCTGTTCGTTTTCACTTTCCTTCTCAATAACATCAGTTTTTTTGTCCGAAGAAAATTTCAAAATAAATATGAATGAGCCAGAAAAGAAAAGATCAAAAAGCAAGATCCATTGACAAAATCTTTAAGCTGCTTGCCATGGCCTGCACCATTTTTGTGCTGGCTGTGCTGGTGATTCTTATCCTGGATATAGTTTTAAAAGGCTATCACCGCCTGAGTCCCGATTTTTTTAAAAACCTGCCCTCACGGCATCCTGAAAAAGCAGGGATTGTAACGGCCATGGCAGGAATGGTCTCCCTCATCTTTTTTACCATCATCATAGCACTTCCTGTAGGGATCCTGGCAGCCATTTACCTGGAGGAATATGGAAGCCGTAACCGTTTTGCCCGATTTATTGAAATTAACATAGCCAACCTGGCCGGCGTGCCTTCGGTCATTTATGGCATCCTGGGGCTCACCATCTTTGTACGCCTGCTGGGCATGGGCAACAGCCTGATAGCAGGGGCCCTGACCCTGGCCTTGCTCATCCTTCCCATCATTATTGTATCAACAAGAGAAGCAATAAAAGCAGTTCCCAATTCTTTGCGGGAAGCTTCTTATGGCATGGGCGCTACCAAATGGCAAACCATACGAAGGGTCATTGTTCCTTCCGCCATGGGCGGTATTTTAACAGGCACCATCCTTTCCATGTCAAGGGCTGTTGGCGAAACCGCTCCCTTGCTGGTTATTGGCGCACTTGTGTATGTACCGTTTCTTCCGGAAGGCCCAACCGACCAGTTTACCACCCTTCCCATCCAGGTTTACAATTGGGTGTCCCGTCCGCAGGAAGCCT
Organism: uncultured bacterium; assembly: GCA_966095395.1. GTDB lineage: Bacteria > Bacteroidota > Bacteroidia > Chitinophagales > Chitinophagaceae > Flavisolibacter. Next base: position 43,073 of record CBHTSW010000032.1, read on the forward strand.
TCATTGCCAATGCCGCCGCCGGCATTATTGTGTTGTTGCTCATCACTTTTTTATTGAACGGATTTGCTATCTACATCCGGAATAAATGGTATAAAAAAATCAGGTACTAATTATGTTTAAAATAGAAACCAGGAAAGCCAATTTATGGTACGGTGAAAAGCAGGCCTTACGCAATATTTCAATTGGGGTGGAACCCAATACCGTAACGGCTTTTATTGGCCCTTCCGGTTGTGGCAAATCAACGCTTCTGAGGTGTTTTAACCGCATGAATGACCTTATTGAAAATACAAGAATAGAAGGCCAGTACCTTTTAGACGGTGAAGAAATATATGGTGACATGGATGTTTATGAACTGCGCAAACGGGTAGGAATGGTATTTCAAAAACCGAATCCTTTTCCAAAATCCATTTTTGAAAATGTGGCTTACGGGTTGCGCATACAGGGAGAAACAAATAAAACCGTACTAAAAGATAAAGTGGAGGTTTCTTTAAAAAGAGCAGCACTTTGGGATGAGGTAAGTTCCCTGTTACACAAATCGGCCCTGGCCTTGTCCGGTGGCCAGCAACAGCGCCTTTGTATAGCAAGAGCCCTGGCAGTAGAGCCAACCGTATTGCTGATGGATGAGCCGGCATCAGCGCTGGATCCTATTTCCACGGCCAAAATTGAGGACCTGATCTATGAGCTTAAAAACAATTTCACTATCATCATCGTTACACATAATATGCAACAGGCAGCCAGGGTAAGTACAAAAACGGCTTTCTTTTACCTGGGAGAATTGATTGAATACGATGAAACCAAAAAACTATTCACCAACCCCGAAAAAGAAAGAACTCAAAATTATATAACCGGCCGGTTTGGCTAAAACTAGTATACAATGACCCAATTAGAGGAAAAACTACAAGAACTGCGGCAGAACCTTTCTCATATGGCCTACCAGGTCATCAATCAATTGAAAAAGTCTGTGGCCTCGTTAACGGATGCCGACACCGACCTGGCCAATGAAGTTATTTTCAATGAAAAAAGAATAAATGGCTTTGAGCTTTCGATTGACCGGGAGTGTGCCCAGATCTTTGCCCTGCTTACCCCGGTAGCCAATGACATGCGTTTTGTTTTTGCAACCCTGAAGATCAACGCGGACCTGGAAAGAATCGGCGATTATGCAGAAGGCATTGCCAGGCTGGTATTACTTGGAAAAAAGGAATTTGATCCTGTTTTAATTGAAAGCATCTCTTTGCATAAAATGTCTGCCATTGCTTTTTCCATGCTGGAAGACACCGTGAAGGCCTACTGTGAGGATGACAGTAAACTGGCCAGGTCGGTATTTGCCCGGGATCATGAACTGGATGAGATCAACCATAATGCTACACAGGTGCTGGTGGATTATTTCCCCAAAAACATGCAGCGCATGCACCAGGGACTTTATCTTCTCTCCGTCGTCCGGAAACTGGAACGGGTAGGCGATCATACTACCAATATTGCAGAAGAAATCATTTACTACAAGGAGGCCAAGGTTCTGAAGCATGGCAATAAGGGAGGAGACGCTTCAGGTTATTCAGATTAAGCTTCCTGTCTGCACCAAAGACTTCATTTCTTTTTGTCGGGGCATTATAACGATTACAGCAAGGTTGATCTTAAGAATTAAAAACGCTTATATTACCTATTGAAACGTTCAGATTCATTTTTACGTAAAAATTTTATTTCATGAAACAAGGTTTACTCATAGATATGGATGGAGTTATTTATGGAGGCGATGAAATGATACAGGGGGCTGATGAATTTATTGCGCACCTGTTGAAAAACGACATTCCCTTTCTTTTTATGACGAATAACAGCCAGCGTACCAAACTGGAAGTAGTGCGTAAATTGAAAAAGATGGGTATTACTATTACCGAAAACCATGTGTTTACAAGTGCTATGGCAACCGGCCAATTCCTGGCCGGCCAGGCCCCGAATAAAACAGTGTATGTGCTGGGAGAAGGCGGACTGCTTACCAGCCTGCATGAAAATGGGCTGACCCTTGTTGAAACGGAACCCGACTTTGTTGTTTTGGGAGAAGGAAGAAACTTCACGCTGGAAATGGTACAAAAAGCAGTGGACATGATTTTGGGCGGAGCCAAGTTTATTACAACCAACCGCGACCCCTCCCCCAGAAAGCCGGGCTGGAACAACCTGGGCATTGCATCCACCACGGCCATGATAGAAGAAGCTACCGGCAGAAAGGCGTTTACCATTGGCAAACCCAGCCCGGTCATGATGCGTTCTGCCCGCAAAGCGTTGAACCTGGAAACTGCCGATACGACTGTTATTGGTGATACCATGGATACAGACATACAGGGCGGCGTGCAGATGGGTTATAAAACAATTCTGGTTTTATCAGGCATTTCCAAAAAAGAAGAATTAAACCACTACGCTTTTAAACCTGACCTGGTGGTAGGTTCTGTAAAGGATATACAGCTTCCGCTGAAGTGGTGGAAAAAAGAAAAATAAAATCCACTCTTGTTATTCCAAACCTGCATCAGTTCCATGCTTTAATTAGATACCTAAGGAATTGGATTCCGGAAGCAACAATGGGTTGAACTAAATGAAGTGCTTTGCCATCAGACCTGTTGCGGGCTTCGCTCCCTACAGGTTTATGAATTTATATCTAAAGCGCATAGGCTATCCGGTTATTGTTCTAAATGTCAAATTCACCCGGGGGTTTGTAATTCGTTTGCTTGGTGGCAGGCGGTGTAACCAATTGGTTTGTGTGGTTCCTTTCATTACCAGCAGGCTGCCGTGTTCTAAAATGATGGAAACGGTTTCCTTTGATTTTTTATGTTTGAACGAAAATTTGCGTTCGGCGCCAAAACTTAAAGAACCAATTGCGCCGTTCTTTTTCAGGTCTTTTTCAGCATCGCTGTGCCAGGCCATTCCTTCTTCACCACTATGGTATAGATTGAGCAAACAGGAGTTGAACGTCTCACCTGTCTTCTCTTCTACAATAGCTTTGAGCTCCATTAATTCCTTTGTCCAGTGCATGGCTTTTTTTGTGATGTTGGAATACGTGTATTCAAAACCTTTATCACCGTACCAGGCTACTTTTCTGCGGGTAACAACCAGTTTTCCTAAAACAATGGCCTCGTCATTCCGCCATTCTATACCGGTCAGTAAACAGTGTAAAAAATGATCCCCTTCCCTGGCCGGAAATATTTTTCCATAATAATTTACAGTTCCGTCTTTGGGCAAAATATTTATTGTTCTGCCGGTTTCATTACTGAATAAATCCATTTTTCCAATTTTGATATTTAGGTTTCATACAATGTCCGCACGGCCTGTACCCGTCTTTAACAGCTTCGTTTTCCGATGAAAAGAAAACCCTGTTTTCCCACTTCATATGCTTGCCCGATGTGCATTGCAGCGTTCCGTATATTTTTAGTTTCCGGTTTCCGCCAAAACAAATTTCGCCGTGCCTGATTTTGCTTCGCAACGCTGCTGGCGGAATATCTATATGTTGTATCATCACCAATGAATGCATCGTAAAAAATGATTTCCAGCGTGTTTTCGCCGCCACTTCCGCTGTCATATTTTTGCCAGTTGAGGGAAGCGTTTTTAATGTAAGGTCCTGCATCACCTTTGCTTTACACGTCTGCACTTATTTTTGCTCTTTCCCAACCGATAATGGCTGTTTTCCGGGTATTTCCCCACATATATCCACCAAAAATTCCGGAAGATTGAATAACACGGTGACAGGGAATCAAAAAAGCGACAGGATTGCTTCCAATAGCTGACCCTACTGCCCTTGAAGCATTTGGAACATTAATGTTCCGGGCAATTGAGCCATAGGTAGAAAGTCGTCCCATAGGTATTTTAAGAAGTGTTTCCCACACCTTCAATTGAAAGTCCGTTCCTTTTAAATGCAATTTTATTTCCGGTAGCTTGCTCCAGTCGTTTTGAAAAATAAATAATGCATTTTGCTGCAGCAAATCCAATTTTCTATTGAATACTGCATTGGGAAATTTCGTTTTTAAATCTTTCAGCGCCTGTTCTTCGTCGTCATTGAAAGCCATATAACACACTCCTTTTTTGGTAGTCGCCACAATCAGGTTGCCAAAGGGGCTTTCCGCAAAACTGTAATTAATTGCAAGATTTCTACCCCCGTTTTTATATTCCGCCGGTGTCATGCCTTCGATATTGATAAACAAGTCGTGCAACCTGCCTGTGCCCGAAAGACCCGTTTCAAAGGCCGTTTCAAAAAGCGTTGTTTGATTTTCCTTAAGTATTTTTTTTGCATGCTCCACACTTATATACTGCAGGAATTTTTTGGGACTGGTACCGGCCCACTCTGTAAATAAACGTTGAAAGTGAAAGGGGCTTAAATGCACTTTTTCAGCCACTTCATCCAGGTTGGGTTGTGCTTTGAAGTTTGCTTTGATATAGTCAATTGCTTCTGCAATGCGATGATAATTAATATTTTCCTGCGTATTCATTTCCTTCGGTTTTGTACTGCAATGTCGAAAGTATTTGGCAGTTATAAAACCCGGAATTTGCTAATGTTTTTGGAGCCGGCAATTTCGGATTGCGTATTTAGCACAAGCATTTTAATATAGCATCAACGGACCATGCAACTTTCGAACCTCTTTGAAGTTGACACAAACACGTGAAACGGCAGACGTAAGAGGTGAGACCGGAATGCATTATTAAGGAAGAGCTACTACCGTTTCACGTCCGACGGCTGACTGCTAACGGCTGACAACTCACCGCTGCCCTGATAAGCCCTTGATCCTGGTTGTATGGCACAGTATGCAAACCTTTTACTGACGGTATGCTTAAGCAAGTAATTTTGTTTGAAGATCGTCGTTCTAAATCTGGTAAATAACTCTAATTTTAGTATAGTACTTAAGCAAATGCTGCGCTGAGTATTTTAGTAAGGGTGTGCTGTTTAATTATTGTTGAAAGGCTCAGAGTTGTATTCATGGAGGTGAAGATTAGGGTAAGATCCTTTAACGAAATAATAAAGCGGGTATGGTATCTTCCAGTCAAACAGTTGCTTCATCCGCAAACTACCATGGCACAGACAAACTTATTACAGGGATTGTTCTAGCTGTCATTACCTTTTGGCTTTTTGCGCAAACAACCTTAAACATTGCGCCGGTCATGAGTGCGGATCTAAAGATCAGCCACGACCTGAACAATCTTGCTGTAAGCATCACTGCGCTGTTTTCCGGAATTTTTATTGTTGTAGCCGGTGGATTAGCGGACCGCGCAGGCAGGGTGAAAATGACTTACCTTGGTTTGCTGCTTAGTATCATTGGTTCCCTTCTCATTGTTCTTTCACCTTCGGGTACTGCGGTCTTTTTATTAGCCGGACGAATTCTGCAGGGCCTTTCAGCCGCTTGTATCATGCCTGCCACCCTGGCGTTGATGAAAGCTTATTATGATGGTAAAGAACGCCAGCGTGCCATTAGCTTTTGGTCTATTGGTTCATGGGGTGGTTCGGGCCTCTCTGCCTTATTCGGCGGATTGATCGCCTCCACCATTGGCTGGCGGTGGATCTTTGTTCTTTCTATCATGGTGGCTATTATAAGTTATTTATTAATCAGGGGAACACCGGAGAGTAAATCAACAGCTACAGACAAAAAAGCTTTCGATTGGCCAGGACTTATCGCATTTATCATCGCCATGCTGGCCATAAACATTGTAATTGGGCAAGGCTCCGGCCTGGGTTGGTTAAGCCCTGCCATATTAATTTGCGGCGTCATTTTTATCATCTCCTCTATTGTTTTTCTGCGCATAGAAAATAAGAGTGAAAACAGCTTTGTTGATCTATCGCTTTTTAAGAATCAAACATTTTCCGGAGCTACCCTATCCAATTTTCTGCTGAACGGAGCTGCAGGAACCCTGCTTGTTGCGCTGGCCCTTGTACAAACAGAAGCAGGCATGTCTTCTTTGCAGTCGGGGTTAATAACAGTTGGCTATTTAGTGGCCATACTCAGTACCATTCGGGTAGGCGAAAAATTACTTCAAAAAATGGGGCCAAGAAAACCAATGCTGCTGGGCTGTTACATAACGGGGCTCGGAATCCTGCTTACCAGCTTCACCTTTCTGTTGGCTAAGGAGTATATTGTGGTTGCCTTTGTTGGATTCACGTTGTTTGGAGTAGGACTTGGCTTTTACGCCACACCCTCTACCGATGCGGCTTTAAGTAATGTGCCTGGTAATAAGGCGGGGTCTGCATCCGGTATTTATAAGATGGCCTCATCGCTGGGAGCTGCCTTTGGCGTTGCCATTTCTGCAGCCATCTTTTACGGGCTAAGCAAGATGAAAGGCACCCCGCCAATGGCAGATCTTTTCATGGGCAGGACCGATAATATAGAGGTAAGATATGCCGCAGGCATAGGACTGCTTTTTAACGTATTTATGGTTGTTGTAGCCATAATTGCCATCTCGATAACAATCCCGAAGAGCCGCCCTGAAAAGAGTAAAAAAGAATAACCCTAGTTTTTACGTTTAAATAATAAAAGTTATGGAAACCGCTCAAATTAAAACCGTCAACGAAAAAATGGACAGCTTCATTGACAACCTGCTTCCCGAGCTGGAAGAGATCTATAAAGATATTCACCGCAACCCCGAATTGTCTATGCAGGAATTCCGGACAGCTAAAATAGCCGCAGATTATTTAACCAAATATCAGTTCGACGTTTCAACGGGCATAGGTGTAACCGGAGTGGTTGGCCTTATGAAGAACGGGGAAGGTCCTGTTGTGATGCTTCGTGCCGATATGGATGCCCTTCCCGTTACCGAAGCCACTGGTCTGCCATATGCCAGTACGAAAGTGTCCAGGGACGAAGAAGGAAAGGAAGTAGGCGTGTCTCATGTTTGCGGGCACGATTTGCATGTAACCTGGTTAATGGGTATTGCCCGGTTATTTTCAGAAAACAGGGATCAATGGAAGGGAACCCTAATGGCCGTTTTTCAACCCGGCGAAGAAGTTGGCCGCGGTGCACAAAGTATGATAGATGATGGCATGATGGATCGTTTTCCCAAACCCGATATTATCCTGGGCCAACATGTAATGGTGGGCGAGGCTGGTACGGTTTGTTACCGAACCGGGCCCATATTATCTGCAGGGAACAGCCTTAAGGTCAAAATCTTTGGCCGCGGCGCACATGGCTCACAGCCGCAAACGTCCATTGATCCGGTAATCATGGCAGCAGCCACCACCATGCGTTTGCAAACCATTATTTCACGCGAGGTTGCGCCAATTGAAAATGCCGTTCTGACCATTGGCGCTCTTCAGGCGGGCACCAAGGAAAATATCATTCCCGAAGACGCTACCCTGAAATTGAATATCCGCACTTTTAATGATGGCGTAAAGGATCATATACTCTCAGCGATAAAACGGATCTGTTGTGCGGAATGTGCTGCTTCCAATGCACCAAGGGAACCGGAATTTACCACATTAGACAGTTATCCGATGACCGTAAATGATGCCAAAGCCACAGCCAAAGTGGCCAAAGCATTTGAAGCGCAGTTTGGAAATAAATCATATGAAACCAAACCAGCTTCTGCCAGTGAAGATTTCAGTGTTTTCGGAAGAAACTGGAAAGTGCCTTATGTTTTCTGGTTTGTTGGCGGAACCGATCCGAAAACTTACCTGGAAGCCAAAAAAAATAATCAGTTGAATTCTATACCCAGTAATCATTCACCTAAGTTTGCGCCGGTATTACATCCAACCTTAAAGACCGGTTTGCAGGCTATGATGACAGCTGCCGCAGCCTGGTTGAATTAAATTGTGCCGGGTTATAGAATGGAAAAACTGCAGTCTTTTTATTATTTTCTTGAATTGGCGGGCACTTTTGCCTTTGCCATAAGCGGGGCCGTAGCAGCAAAGCAGCGGGGCCTTGACCTGTTCGGAATTTGCGCCCTTGCCTTTACAGTGGCCTGCGGCGGCGGTATCATCCGTGATCTTTGTATCGGGGCTATTCCACCTTCCGGATTAAAGAACTGGCAATATTTGGTTGTGGCCATTTCCGCTGCAGGCCTGACAATGGGTTTATTTTCCGTTGTACGGCGGCTTTACCGACCGGTGCTGCTTTTTGATGCCGTGGGTTTATCATTGTTTGCCGTAACAGGTGCACAAAAAGCGCTGGCGTATGGCCATAATGGAGAGGTGGCAGTTCTTTTGGGTATTACTACCGCCGTTGGCGGCGGCGTATTGCGTGATATTTTGCTTAACCGGGTTCCCATCATTTTGGAAAAAGAAATCTATGCATCGGCAGCCCTTATAGGGGCCGTAATTGTCGTTTTGGGAAATTACTTTAACTGGTTATCGGGTGATTGGGTTTCCGTCATTGCCTTGACTGTATGTTTTACATTACGGATATTGGCGCTCCGTTATCATTGGAACCTGCCCGCTCCTTCTGACAAAACCAAACCGGAAAAATAAAACAGGTATGTTGGTTTGGGGGGAGGATGATGCTAAGAACGACGATAAAAAATAATGCACATCAAAGAACATCAGCTTATTGGTGTTGGGTATCAATCACACATCTATGCTCTCGCTGCTACCAATATGTACATTCATAAGGATGGCAAGTCAAACTTCATTCATGGTGACTGTTTTGAAAGCAATATCATGGATGCTGTAAAAGAATACTCGCCAACGGTTGGAATGCAGAATCCTCCATATCCGAGTGACAAAGTAACTGGCATCAACGAATTTGAGTTTATTCTGAACAACTTGGAATGTTTGAAGCATAATGGGATTTGTGTCGCTATTATTCCGATGGGAAGAGTTATGTAAGCGAAAAAACGAACTCTCGAACTAAAAAAGCAGATTTTACAGAAACACACCTTGGAGGCAATTATGTCCATGCCTGATGATTTGTTTACAACACAAATAACGGTGGTAGTCACAGCAATTGTGGTTTTTCGAGTGTATGTACCCCATCCCAAGAATAAAGAGACATATTTTGGTTACTGGAAAGACGACGGATTTGTAAAGAGAAAAAACAAAGAACGTGTTGACGCATATGATAAGTGGGAAGACTTTAAGATACGTTGGCTTGATAGTTATGTGAACAGAAAGAGTATCTCCGGACTGAGTGTCACTAGAAAAATTACTGCGACTGATGAGTGGTGTGCTGAGGCTTATATGGAAACAGACTATTCTACCATAGATAAAGAAGACTTTTTGTTGTCACTCAAAAAGTTTGTCTTGTTTAAACAGGCTTAATAGATAAAATGAACGTTCCGTTACAAACCTTATTTAATATCTATCCGGGCAACAGGCAGCGTCAAATCCGGTACCGGGGGGAAACTTCTGTTCCTGCTACAAAAACTTTTCATTTTGTAGGATTAAGGCTGGCTCTACTTACTACTACTATATCTGCATCGTTTATTGCTTTTTTTGATTTTGGTTTTATTAGCCTGGTCCGGTCAAAACCGCCTACAAGGCTTTTGAACTGTTCCGGAAATGCGAAATTATATTGCGGTTTAGATTGTTTTTATGGATATTTTAAAGAATTGATCCTAAAAAGCGAAATAAATTACGTTTTTTGTTGACAATAAAGAAATTTATAGGTATTTTGCAGCCAAAGCGAAACATAATGCGTATTGATAGTACAAAAATAGGCGAAACCATCCGTAAACGGCGCGAACTTTTGGGACTCCTGCAACCCCAGCTCTCCGCCATTTCCGGGGTAAGCACCCGTACCATACAGCTGGTGGAAGCCGGTAAGGCCAATCCCTCACTGGGTACCCTAATCCAGATCATTGATCCGCTGGGCCTCAGCCTTCACTTGGTACTAAAGAACCTTACTAAAAAAACTGAAGGCTGATTATGGCAGGCACCATCAACCGGTCGGCAAAAGTATTGTACAACGGCAGGCTTGCCGGTACATTGAACAAGAGCGGCAATACGTATTCTTTTACTTATGATCAAGCCTACCGGGCTACTGCCGGTAGCCGCCCGGTAAGCATTACGCTGCCATTGAGAGAAGATGCTTATGAAAGTGAAAACCTCTTTCCTGTTTTTATCAACATGTTGAGCGAAGGTGCCAATAAGCGTATGCAATGCCGCCTTTTGAAAATTGATGAAAATGATTATTTCAGTTTATTACTGGCCACTGCAAAAGTAGACAGCATAGGCCCCATAACCATAGAAGAATTCAATGCGCCTGCCTGATATCAAATATTGCCCCTCCACCCTTCAACCGGGATTTAGCACGTACAGCCCTGCTGCACAACAGGCATTGTTTGGAAGCCGCGGCAAAAAGGTAAGTGCCATTTTACCTTTTGGCCCTCCCGGTAAGAACCCGGAGCTGACAAGAGAATACAATGAAAAAAGAAAATCGATTAGCATCAGTGGTGTACAGGAAAAATACAGTTTGATTCTTACTAAAAACAAATTGACATTAACGTCTTCAAAAGGCTCCCATATTTTAAAACCGGTGCCGGCCGAGCGACTGGAACTTGTAGATGACATGCCGGCCAATGAGCATGTGAGCATGCAAATAGCAAGGCAGGTATTTGGTATTAAAACGGCCGCATGCGGAATGATCTTTTTTGATGATGGTTCACCTGCCTATATCACACGACGCTTTGATTACAAAACGGACGGCAACAAATACCAGTTGGAAGATTTTGCCACACTGCTGGGGAAGACTCCTGAAAAGGAAGGTGATGATTATAAATACAATGCTTCTTACCTAGATATTGCGAAACTGATTCAGCAATATGTGCCCGCAGCTACGGTGGAACTGATTCATTTTTTCCGCCTGCTCTTGTTTAATTATCTAATTGCTAACGGAGATGCGCATTTGAAAAATTTTGCGTTGATGGAAAGTGAGCAGGGTGATTACCTGCTGACGCCGGCTTATGATTTAATGTGCACGGCTTTGCATATCGACGATTCGAGCCTGGCTTTACGTGATGGTTTGTATGATGGTGATTTTAATGAGCCCACTTATCAAAATTACGGTACATATACAAGGCAATCGTTTTTTGTTTTTGCAGAGAAAGCCGGAGTTTCACTAACGATGGCAAATACGATTATTGATGATATTGTCCGCGGAACATTGAAAGCGATTGAGATGATTGAAAGAAGTTTTTTGAGTGAGGAAGGGAAGAGAAGGTATATTGAAATTATTGGGGAGAGAAGAAGGAGCTTGTTGTTGGCCAGCCTACCCATTTAATCTACTTTACGGTTTTTCAGGGTTGATCACCAAGCGAACGAAAGAGCTGGAACGTATCACATCCGAAAGGCGTTTTGAGGAAAATTCTATACAATACCAGTTAACGAGCCGAGAAAAAGAGATTGCAAAACTCATTTGTGAAGGCCATACTTACAAAGAAGTTGGCGAAGAACTATTCATCGCAGAAAGAACTGTCGCCAAACATGTGCAGAATATCTTTGAAAAGGTACGGGTGCCCAGTAAAATGGAGTTGTATTACAAGATGGAGAGGATACTCAATTCTGCGTAGGGAAGGAAAAATAGTCATAAATGC
>CBHTSW010000033.1:0-53469 GCA_966095395.1 uncultured bacterium
CTGACGTAACAGGTATTGCCAAAGTACAGGACTTGGCGGGACTATCGTTGATTTAAGTTGTAAAGTAAACACATAATTCTTTCGCTTCATAGTAGTACTTCTGCCTGTATTATGGCAATACAGTGTTAGCGGTGTTAGTCACTTGCAGTAATTTTTTATCAACCGTTCGGCTTCACCTAATTCTTCATGGTCTTTCGCATAAAATCTGCCCTGGCTATACAATTCACAAGCTTTTTGTTTGTTGCCAACCCTTGCATAAATACTTCCCTGCCATAAATAACAGTTACTTTTCAGTTCATAGTCTCGGTCGATACAGGTCTGAAAATCTGTGAAGGCACTTTTCAAACTATCCATAAAGTACTTGGTCAATGCCCTTCGAAAGATAGCATCTAAGAAATTGACCTTTAGCTTGTCTTCTGGTGATGCAAAGGGAGAGTTCTTGTTTGGAATAAAGATGAAATCACTTTTAGGCTGAAGTGCCAGCACCTGTTCAAAATCCTTTAACGCTTTTAGGTAAGCTTTTTAATCAAAATAACACAATCCTCTATTGTAATATGCGAGTTGAATTGTACTGTCTCCCATAATCACTTTGTTGCACAATTGAATAGCATCTTGGTAGTTGTGGCTATCATAATACTGCGAAGCCATTCCCAGCAAGCTCTCATTGGATTGCTTGCAAGAAGAAATCAAAACGAAAAGTAATGATATGACTGTGGTTGTTTTGGTTGCCATGTTCAATTCACCGCTAACAGTAGTATTTCTATATTAGCCGAAACTACCGCTTTTTCCTAACCCATTCCTTTCCATTCCTTCCTTCTTTCGTTTTTCAAATTGTTGTATTTCGCCAATTCAATTCACTACTGCCGCTTTTATCCCGGTATAGTTCCTCAAGCGGGTTGACCAGGATAACTACATCTGCTTTTTTTACACATACAGGGAATGAGTGAGCCCGGTGGGGAAGGAAGACAGAAAACGGTTGCTGAACGTTCCGGGTGCGCCTGGCACACAACCAGCGCCGGGACACCCGGAAGGGAAAGAAGGTGGGGTGGGAAGGGTTCTTAATGGCATCCCTCTTAAAAGAAAGAAGCGTGAAGCCTTATAAGGCTTGTGCGGACACAAGCCGGGGCAGGAACAACTCCCTTCTGAGTCGTGCAACAAGCACCCATGTTAGCTGTTGCTTTTTGTCTCACAGAACTGTGAAACAGCTTCCATAATCATTTTTCCTTTGTCACCCAGAAAGATTGCTTGCTTGAGGTCTGTACAAATAAGAGAAAGGTCGCTTTCAGGAATGCCTGGATTGTCCTTAGAAGCCAATATTGTCACACCATTGCTTTTAGATAATTGCCTGCTGTTTCCAAACTGATGCTTTCTAATTCTTGCAAACGCTCTATTGGTTAATGCTTTGTCATAATACGGCTCGAACTGTAATGCTTTATTAAAATCAAGGATTGCCTCGTCAAACTGAAAGTCGTTTAGTTTCACTGTTCCTCTTGAAAAGTATGCTTCAGCAAATGTGCTATCCAAATCAATTGCCTTTGAATAATATTTGATAGCAGCTTTGTAGTTTCCTTCCTGGCTACTTGCATGCCCTTTGCTCATTGCCTGATTAACTTTTTCCAATCGTTTGTCTGGGGTGGTTTTTCCATTCTTTGTAATTTCTATAGCCAAAATCTTTCCTGTAGAGTAAAAAACAGTGGTTTCACCTTCCATATTGCCATTTTTGAACGAACTCCTTTGCTTTACCTGCCCATTGGGAAAATACATTTCCCAAGCACCTTCTTCTTTTCCATTTACAAACTCGCCTTTCTGCTTTAAAGAGCCATCCTCATAGTATTCCTTCTCCAGGCCATTTTCAATTCCATTGGTGTAAGTTCTTTCCATTGAAAGGCTGCCGTTCTGATAGTATGTTTTCCGAAGTCCATCTACTTTTCCGTCCTTGAAAGTGCCTTCACCTTGTTTTCTTCCACTATAATAGTAGTCAATAAATTGTCCGCTATAGGGACTGTTCCTAAAATACCAAACCCCGCCTTTCCTTTCCATTTGCCTTGAAGAGGGGATTTGTTTTAAACTTTCTGACCGGCTGCGATATTCATTGGTAAATATGTAAATAACTCCGTCAAACTTCTCATAGCCTAACAATTTTAAAGTATCTCGTTTTTTTACAACTGTTACATCTGCAATATCAGCCTCAATAATATTGTTTTCTGGCGTGGGGTCATCGATTACTGGAATAGAGTCGACAATATAGATAATGTTGCCTTGCTCACTTTGTGCGAAGGAATGATAAGCAAATAAAAGTAGTCCAATTAGCAAGGTTGCAAATTTCTTCATGAGGGTTCTTTTTGAGTGCTGCTAACGTTGACGGCTTGCTGCTGTGCTGGTATTTTACATTCGTCAGCCTGGAACAGAAGCTGATTCAAAAACCAAAGTACAAAATATATTCTGTTGCTCAATAGCGTTAGGTCCCGCTGGAACTGCTGCTGATAAGGAACTAAAAGTTGATGCTGCGTTTCGTCTGCCGGCATAGCCGCAAAAACCGCTGTTAGGAGCCATTTTAGTCGTGTCACTTGAATACTGCCGATTACTTATAGTAGCTTTTATATTCGTCTTCGATTATGGTCATGTCAGCAGCATAAGCTTTTTTCTTTGGGTCAAACAAGTACATACCCCACAATTCTTCCAAGGTGTCAAGTTTGATAACCTGCACCTGCTTATCCGCTAAAATGAATTTCAGGTACTTCTTGTTTTTAGTGTCAAGTACCGGCAAGTCTTTCTTTTCAAGATATTCAGCCGACGTGTTAACGTAGTAAATGTAGTCGTCCGCTCCCGCTCTAAAGTCCGCTTCGCCGACTTCTTTCATTCGGTGCTCCATCTGTAGACTGTCTGGCTGATAAAAAACGGCTGCTTTCCTGTCAATAGTTAACGTGTCTGTGTCCACAGGAGTTGTTTGTGCTTCTATTTGCGTCTTTGCAGAGTTTGTCTTTAACGTTGTGTCAGCCGATGATATGTTCGTGTCAAATTTTCGGTCTTGCTTTTGTTCGTCTGTCGCACAAGAGAAAACAGTCAAACTCAAAAGCAGTAGAAGTCTAAGTGATGGTTGCATAAAAAATGGCTACTAACAGTAGTATTTCTGTATAAGCCGAAACTACTGCTTTTTCCTAAACCCATTCATTTCCATTCCTTCCTTTTAAGGCCCTGGCGGTTTTGTTTTACATAAGTTTTTAATCCCCTGAACCTGGATGGTGAGGGCGAAGACCGCTAGCTTCCAAGGAGTATACGGGGAGCCGCCAGGGAGTATCCACGGCAAAGGACCAGTATACCTGTAGGATAACTCCAGTATAAGTGTAGTATAACCCCATGCTTTTTGAACCGGGATTGTTTTTGCCCATGCCATCCAGAACGTGGCTGGCAGACCTGCGGCTGCCTGTATTACTGGTTGCGAAGGGCATTCTTTTTATGGGCTGTCGTTGCAAACAACAACCAACCCTTGATTGTGTATGGCCGTTTACGGAAAGGAACACTCAGGACAGCGGGGGGTGGGAAGGGTGCTTCATGGCATCCGTCTTAAAAGAAAGAAGCGTAAAGCCTTATAGAAACGGCTTGTGCGGACACAAGCCGGGCTGGAGACCTATTTCAGGATAAGACAAATTCGTGGATACCCATGCGGGAGACCCGTCGGGAAAGAAAAAGCTATTAACTAGCAAATGCATTTATTGAATTTACTTAAATATTAAACTTTTTATTTCCTACCTATATTAACACTTAAACTTGTTTCGAACTATATTTATCGCTTAAACAGATTACAATTATGAAATTTGAGACGGAGATAAAAAGTGAAAACAGAAAAGGGTACGGTAATGTTGATCAGGTGAGTTTTTGCATCCGTGGACGCATCGGTTTTGCAGATTCGGTTCCGCTGCCAAGACAACCATGGTGAGATGTGATACGGCAGAGGTGAGACAGAGGCCTCTGCCGTCCAATTATTTAAACGTGGAAGATATTTCTGTACCTGTTTTCTGTCCGCCAGGGGCTTCCCTTACGCTGGTCAGGGCGGACGCGAAAAGTTGAAAGCAAATCACAACGCCTTAGACATTCGTTCTCCTTTCTACTTTATCAAACTCTCGTACAAGCTGTTCACCGCTCGTTTGATCACCAGGTTATAGCCGTCCTTATATACAGGGTTACAACCGTTGGTTATGACTACGATGCCAAACTTTTCTTTTGGATCAAAAAACATGGCGCTGTATAATCCATAGGCAGAGCCGGTATGGCCTGTGAGCATTTTGCCGGGGATGAGTTTGTCCGTATGCATAATGGCCAGCGCATACCCTTCTTTTTCCGCGACGGTGGTCTGCATGATCCGGGAGCTTTTTTTAGAGATGATCCGAACGCCTTTGTACTTTCCCTTTTTCATGTGCATGGTCATGTAACGGGCAAGGTCCGCAGCCGATATCTTCATGCCGCCGGTGGGTGAGAAGACAGGCGTGCTGTAACCCATAACATAGTTCTGTATCTCCTGGCTGCGCGGGGCATAGGCCCCAGGAGAAGGCACCAGCTTTTTTGTTGAATCATAATCATAGATAGTGGCAAACAGGCTAGCATCCAGCGAGTCCACGCAATAGCCTCCATACAGCTTTAGCGGCTTCAGCACACGGTCTCTTACATAGTTATCGAAGCGTTCGCCACTGATTCTTTCTATAACCGTGCCTGTCATGTTGTAGTCAAGGTTGCAGTATTGATATTTTGTTCCCGGCTCGTAATCATTATAGCATTTTGCATAGTTGGCGCCTTTGGCCGGATCGATAACATCCAGGGTAAAATATCCCTGGCTGTCGTTAATACTGGCCGTGTGGCTCATTACCATCCTTAGGGTAATGACAGTTTGCGGGAACTTTGGATTGCGTACGGTAAAACCCACCAGCTTACTGAAGTCGTCGTCGAGCGACAACTTTCCTGCGTCAACCAGCTGCATGATAGCCGTAGCAGAAAAAGATTTCGATATTGAAGCAATCCTGAAAATATGGTCGTTGGTCAGCGGTTGGCTGGCGGCTATATCCTTAAACCCGAAAGAGTGGTTATAAATGATCTTTCCTTTTTTTACTACCGCCACCGACAGGCCCGCAACATCCAGCTCTTTCATCATTTCTTTTATTTCTGTTTCTGCTTTTGCCGGCTGGCTGTAGCTTTCGGGGCAAACCGGTATAACGAAGAATAGGGCTAACAGGAGTTTGTACAGTGATTGTTTTGTCATGGATGGTCTGCAGTTTTTGGTGAAAGTGTTCTCACAAAATAAGGCATGTTCTTTATTCAACGTTCAAATAATTCTGCGCAGTGAGGGATAGAACCGGTGGCCATCTTTCCTGCAGCAGTCACCACAGATGCTTCGTACCTCAGCATGACAAACAGTCTTTCTTTACTGGTTTCAATCATTTCTCACTGCGTATGCCTCCTGCCTTATCAGGCTGACTGCTAAAACAAACCATCTTCCTTGTCCTCCCGAAGAATGAGGGATCTGTGCACTGACCCATAGGGAAATTATACAACCCGTTTTACTCTTTGCATAAGTCGCTTAAGCATCATCCACAGATGCTTCGTGCCTCAGCATGACAAGCAAGAGTGCTATAGGTTTCAACCAGTACGAATATCAGAGTGACTGTTATAATAATGTCTCTTACTTGTCATCCTTCATGAAACTTCGGGAGAAGGAAGGATCTGTGAACTGCATTAAAAGAAAAATTACACTGTATAGTGATGGGGGTGAGAAATCAGACGTCAAACGTGAAACGTCAGACGTGAAATCGTAGAAAACCTTCCTTCGTAGTGACTCTTCCCACTCACCATTCACAATTCACATCTCACCTATTTAAGCGTGGTAAGATATTCCTGTACCTGTTTTAAAACGCTTTGGCTCAACGGCACTAAAGGAAGACGCAGGTAGTTTTTGATAATTCCCAGTTCGGCCAACACGGCTTTTACGCCGGCCGGATTGTTCTCTGCAAACAGGAGGTCGTAACCTTCAAGCAGTTTGCCGTTTAAACCCCTGGCCGTCGTGTAGTCATCGTTTAAGGCGGCCTCTACCAGGGTGCAAAACTCTTTGGGAAAACAGTTGGCCGCTACACTGATAATGCCCCGCATGCCGCAGGCAATCTGGGCAAGGGCCAGGTTGTCATCGCCGCTTACTACCAAAAACTCCTGTGGTTTGTCGCGCAATATTTGCATGCACTGCACCATGTTGCCGCTAGCTTCTTTAATGCCATGGATGTTATCTACTTCATTGGCCAGCCGGATGGTAGTGCTGGCATTAATATTACTGCCCGTGCGTCCGGGAACATTATACAGGAGAATGGATTTGGACGTGGCCCCGGCAATTGCTTTATAGTGCTGGTAAATTCCTTCCTGCGAAGGTTTGTTGTAATAAGGGCTTGCGGAAAGAATGGCGGCCGCTTTTTCCAGCGGGAAGGTTTCTATGTCCCTGGCGATAGAGCGGGTGTTGTTTCCGCCAATGCCCACCACCACGGGCACCCTTTCTGCCACAGCTGAATAGGTGAAGTTGATGATGTCTATCTTTTCTTCCCTGCCAAGGGTAGGTGTTTCGCCTGTAGTACCCAGGGTCACCACGTAATTCACACCGCCGTCAATTACAAAATCAATTAGTTTTTTAAGCCCGTCATAATCCACAGAGCCGTCTTCATTAAATGGTGTAACCAAAGCTACTCCTGTTCCTTTTAATACATCTCTTAATGACATGAATGCGTTGTAATTTATAGTTTGTATTTATTGATCTATCCTTATATCCTGTTCTTCCGTTTTATAGGTTGCAGCCTCTTCCCAAAAGCCCATCTTTCCAAACTTTTCAATACGCTGGTTGATGCGTTCGTTGGGAGAAAGCGGTTTTAGCTCCTGCAATACGGTTACTAAATGTTCCTTCAAAATTTGTGCAGCTTCTACATAGTCCCAGTGGGCCCCACCTGCAGGCTCAGGTATGATACCGTCAACCAGGCCGAAGCCTTTCATATTTTCGGCGGTCAGTTTCAACTGCTCGGCCGCAATTTCTTTTTTATCCCAGCTGCGCCATAAAATAGAGCTGCAGCTTTCCGGCGAGATCACCGTATACCAGGTATTCTGCATCATGTACACCCTGTCGCCCACACCAATGCCAAGGGCGCCACCCGATGCGCCTTCGCCAATGATCACACAAATCACAGGCACCTTCAGGCGGATCATTTCGTAAATATTGCGGGCAATGGCTTCCCCTTGTCCGCGTTCTTCTGCCTCCAGCCCGGGGTAAGCGCCGGGGGTATCTATTAAGGTAATAATGGGCTTGCCAAATTTTTCAGCCAGCCGCATTAGTCGCAGCGCCTTGCGGTAGCCTTCAGGGTTGGCCATACCAAAATTGCGCATCTGCCTTGTTTTGGTATTAATTCCTTTTTGCTGGCCAATAATCATCACCGTTTCCCCGTTCAGCTGCGCAAATCCGCCTACCATGGCCTTGTCATCCTTCACATTCCTATCTCCATACAATTCCACAAAATTGGTGGTCATGTTTTGGATATATTTCATGGTGTAGGGCCTGTCCGGGTGGCGGCTCAGTTGTACTTTTTGCCAGGCCGTAAGGTTTTGGGTCACTTCTTTTCTCCGCTCGAGAATATCATCCTCCAGTTCGAGGATGCGCTTGGAATGGTCAATTTTTTTTTGTTCGGAAACGTGTTTTAACCGTTCGATCTCATCAATCAGATCTTTGATTGGCTTTTCAAAATCCAGGAATTGTCTGTTAGCATTTGAGGGCATAGGCAAATAAGATTGGCGCTAAAATTAAGCAGGAATGCGCAATTTGGGTTTGAAAATTCGAAAACGGGACGGGTGCGTAACGGCGGTAGGGCTATTAAACGCCTGGCGTGTTGCGTCCGGCAACCGCGGATCGCAACTTATACGATAACAGGTCTGTTTCATAATTATTCCCGGAAGGTTTGAAGCACTTTTGAAATTTCCATGGAGCCTTCAAAAACAGAGACCAGGTTTCCTTTTTTATCGTACAGGGCATGAAAAGGAAGATTGTGCACGGAATAAAAAGAGGGAAGCACCAGGTAGATGTCCTTTCCTACCACAACATTGTTTAAGTCTTTCAGTTTGTATTTTTCTACAAATTCATTCATCTGCCATAAGGGGTGAAAAGTGATCATAACCACCTGGATGTTTTTCATTTCTTCTTTATAAGCCGTTAATTCTTCGGCTTCGTGCTGGCAGTGGCTGCATTCGGGGCTGAAGAGCATGATGAGCACAGGTTTTTTAGCCGGGATATTTTCTTTGGTGTATTTGGTGGTACTGTCGCCCAATAAAATCTGGATAGGAGGCAGGGTCGGAAACTTTTTATAAGGGGGTGTCGTTGAATCTACCTGGGCAAACGAAGTCATTGAAACGCACAGCGCCAAAAAAAATAAAAACCCTTGTTTCATGGAGATGTTTTTTCAAAAATAGGGTGTTATATCAAACCGCCTTAAAGCTGACAGAGAAATAAGTATAACCTGAGATGTCAGACGTGAGAGGAGAGGAATCTATGACCGAAGAGTTTCTTCGGTTTAACGTCTCACGTTTCAGGGCTGTCTTGATAGCATGTTGGTGTTATCAGCAAGGAAGAGCCCTAGGTAATTTCCGTTTGTTTTTGCCATTCCTGTATGGCACATGAGGAAGCCCTGATCTGCGCTGCCGGTTCTAAAAAAACTTTCCAAGCCGGATGTTTATTCTTCTTCCTTCTTCGGACAGGCCATAGGTGGCGGCTATGGCAATTTTATCAAAGGGCACCAGCATAACACCTCCTCCATAACCGTAATGCCATTTGTCAGAGCTTTCGCCTGACTGCCAAACGCGGCCCTGGTCGAAGAAGGCCAGCAACCCCAGTCGCCCGCTGAATAAATGACCTTTTACAGTAGGTAGCCAGCGAAGCTCATTTTGATTATAAAAAGAAGAAGTGCCATAAAAGCGGTAGCGCCAAAAGCCGCGTAAGGAATAAAAGCCGCCGATGGTATTGTATTGATAAAGTTCGGGATTGCCCCTCAGGGTGGCCGCCCCGGTTTTAATTGCCAGGGAAAATGGTTTAGCCAGGGGCAGGTACACATTCAACGAGGAACTGAGGTTGCTTACATGGCGATCCCCTTCCTTTATATTTTTTGTATAGGAGCCCTGCAACTGGAAGCTGACGCCTTTTGTAGGAAGCACCTTGTCGTTTACCCTGTTATACGAATAGGTTACTACAGAACTTCCGAATTGTTTCCATTTAAAGTTGGAGGAGTCTATTATTCCTTCCGACTTTGAGGTATAGCGGCCGGGGTTGTCAATCACATCTGTGGCGTTATATAAAAAATCGAGGCGCAGGTTATGGTGTTTGTGAAAGGTGCGGTCAATACCAACGGTACCGTAAATATATTTCAGGCGGAGCCAGTAATATGAAGCGTCTTCTGTTTGTACAGTGGTTTCATTACCGAGGCCAAAATAATTAAAACGCCGCACGGCATCATAGCCTGCATTCAGGTTCAGGTTCCACCTCCCGATTAACCCGGTGAATGTTCCCGTATAATACGGATGAAGCGATCGTTCCACCAGGGAGTAACTAAGTCCCCAGGTATGCTTCGCACTGAAGGAGCCATCCCTGGCCTTATCTTTTGTTATGGTGTAGGCCAGTCCTGCATAAAACCGGTAAAAGCGGTTGTAGAACAGTACGGGTTTAATGCCCCGTGAATCGTATTTGAATACCTCGTAATCGTAACGGTTAATGGAAGGGAATTTTGAGAGATGCACTTTTGTTTCGGCCGATGTGGAAATATCATTTCCGGGGTTGTCGTAAAACTTTGTTTTATGTCCCCAGCCGCCCACATAGGAACGGTCCACCAGCGAATCTTTTCCGGGGCCGCCGATAACACGAATTTTTATGCCCTGATCTGCTACTCCCTCTACTGTAAAGACATCATTGCCATCTATGCCATACACACGGACCTCTTTTGTTTCACCGGTTAAAAAAGTGCGGGAAAACAGAGGGCTGTCTCTTTTGATTTCTCCTTTTTTGTTCACCCGGTACACGGTTACGGACGTTTCTTCATTGTTCACTCTTTTTACTTCAAACCATTCGTTTTGCCTGCTGCCGGGCACTTCCACATCTTTGGACAGGAAAGCATAGTATTCTTCGGCATAATCAACCAGGTGGTTGCGGCGGGATTTTAATTTGCGGATAATCTCTTCACCGGAGATCTCAAAAATTTCCGGCGGCATTTGTTTTACGGCGTTTTCAATCACACGATCCGTTAAACTTTTCTGCAAAGCCCTGGCTGAATCGATCCAAACCTGCCGTACCAGATTGTTGGTAAAGCGTTTATCCAAACTAAAAGCGGGGTAGTTATACCATTTGATATTTTTAATGTCACCCTCAAAACTTTGCAACTCCTTGAACTTGCCAATGGATATGACCAGGGAAAGAAAGGAGCCTTCAAATTTTGCATAGGTCTGATCCCGGTCCTTGGGCACGGGCCTGTATAGTTTACAGCTTCCGCTATCAAACCTGGCCCATCGCCAGTTGTCTTTATGGCGACCCCAGTCACCAATAAACATGTCGAACAATCTTGTTTTTATATAGGCATGCTGGTCCACCTGGTGGTCATTCTTTTCTAAAATATCGTCCATCATTTTTTCTGAGCTGACAATATCCTCAGGCCTTCCAAAATGGGACTGGCTGGTTTGTGTTTCATCGGGACGCTCTTCCAGCAGGCAAAGGGTGTTGGCAAACTCCTTATTATATATTCCTAACCGTTTATGATAGGGAACAACGAAATACCGGGGATTGGTATGATAAATACCCGCGGCATCCGCCATTTGGGGAATGGTCAACGCCGCATAGGGATGATTGGTAGCAATTTGGTCGTTGGCCAGGTTTTCTACAAAAGTGCCCTGTACAATTTCGGGCAGGGCACCTAAATAGGTTTTGTTGACACTTCGCA
This sequence comes from uncultured bacterium, assembly GCA_966095395.1. Taxonomy (GTDB): domain Bacteria; phylum Bacteroidota; class Bacteroidia; order Chitinophagales; family Chitinophagaceae; genus Flavisolibacter. Next base: position 10,983 of record CBHTSW010000033.1, read on the forward strand.
GAACATATTGTTTGCCGGAAGCGTCTTTTACATGCAAGGATTTGGTTTGCCGGCCGCCGCCTAGTTTTACAGGGGTAAGGCCTCCAAAGGCCGAATCGAGGTTTAATACGGGGATGTTTACAGGCCTTGTCCATTCCTTTCGGTAATCGGAACCCCACAGCCACCGGTACAGGCTTGTTTTTTTATATTCGGCGCCTGCAATAATGGTTTTATGAAGGGGATTGGTGGAATCAACGATAGTGCTGGTCTGCCCGCTAACGGAAAGGGAAAGGAACAGGGCAAAGAGTATTAAATTGGCAGACCACAGTTTCATTTCCCACTATTTTTCCCTTAATGTGTTCAAAAAATGATGCCAATCGGGACAAGCCTGATTTTTTCCACCGTCTATTTCCTTACTTTTGCCCGCCTAAACGTAGTAAATCTTAATTCATTTATGGCATCTACATCAGATATCAGCCGCGGTTTGATACTTAAACTCGATGGCAACCTTTATAAAGTAGTAGAATTTGGTGAGAACAAAACCGCCCGTGCCGCAGCGAAAGTGTGGGCTAAATTAACGGGTGTTGACAATAACCGCAGTATTGAAAAAACCTGGAACAGCGGTGATACCATTTATCCGGTTCGCGTGGAAAGGAAAGAATACCAGTTTTTATATAAAGACGATACGGGTTATAATTTCATGGACAATGAAACCTTTGAACAGGTAGCCGTTGCTGAAAACTTAATTGATGCCCCCCAGTTTTTAAGAGACGGGGATGCCGTATCCGTTTTATTCAATACCGAAACAGAAACACCTATGAGTGTGGAATTACCCGAAAAGGTAGTGGTAAGGGTAACCTATAGCGAGCCCGGATTAAGAGGCGATACCGCTACAAGAACATTAAAGCCGGCTACTGTGGAAACTGGTGCTACCGTGATGGTTCCCTTGTTTGTAAATGAGGGTGAATTGATCCGCGTGAATACAAAGAGCGGTGAATACGTAGAAAGAGTAAAGGAGTAATTCTAATATAATTCAAACACATTGGCGTCAAAAGACGCCTTTTTTATTGTGGTGGAGTTTTTGAGTAGGTGCTACTTATGCTAAACCGCTGTCAGGCAGCAATCGTGAGACGTGAGACGGCAGACGTGAAACACAAACAGCCTCTTTCCCTTCTGTCATCTGTCGACGATCATCTGCCATCTTGATAGCCGTTTGGTATTAATTCCTATCTTAGCCCACCTGTATTAACCAAAATCATAATAAATTGAAACAAATGGATTTCAAGCAAATTCAGGAATTGATTAAAATGATCAATGATTCGAATATTGGTGAAGTAACGATTGAACAGAAGGAATTTAAAATAACGATCAGGCAAAAAGAAGAACAAATAACACAGGTGGTGGCCACATCCGGCCCCATGAATTACGGGCCGTTACCCCAACAGATGCCACAGCAGGCTTTGCCTTCGGCACCTGCCGCAGCGTCGGACAAAACCCCGGCTCCATCATCTGCACCTGCACTTGCTAATACCGTTACGATCAAGAGCCCGATGATCGGTACTTTCTATCGCAAGCCATCACCCGACAAGCCCACCTTTGTTGAAGTGGGTGATGAAGTAAGCCCGGGCAAAGTGGTTTGTGTGATTGAAGCCATGAAGTTGTTTAACGAAATTGAAAGTGAAGTAAAAGGCAGGATCGTTAAAGTGCTGGTGGAAGATGCTTCGCCGGTGGAATACGACCAGCCGCTTTTTTTGGTAGAACCAAGCTAATTTGAAAATGCGGCAATTTGAAAATTTGAAAACAAAGTTTCAAGTTGCTTCTACAATTTTCAAATTTTCAAATTTTCAAATCCTTATACTGTGTTTAAAAAAATATTGATCGCCAACCGTGGAGAAATTGCGCTCCGTGTGATACGTACGTGTCGCGAAATGGGAATTAAAACGGTGGCCGTTTATTCTACCGCCGACAGGGACAGCCTGCATGTAAAGTTTGCAGACGAAGCAGTTTGCATCGGCAAGCCCCAGAGCAGTGATTCTTATTTAAATATCCCGCATATCATGGCCGCATTGGAAATTACCAATGCCGATGCCGTTCACCCGGGTTATGGCTTTTTGGCCGAGAATGCAAAGTTCTCCCAGATATGTGCCGACCACGGTATTAAATTCATTGGTCCCACAGCTGATATGATCAATAAAATGGGCGACAAGATCACGGCTAAAGACACGATGATCAAAGCCGGCGTTCCGGTTATCCCGGGCAGTGACGGCCTGTTAAGCAGCCTGGAAGAAGCAAAGAGCCTGGCGAGGGAAATGGGATACCCTGTGATCTTAAAGGCAACAGCCGGTGGTGGTGGCAAGGGAATGCGTATTGTGTGGGAAGAAAGTGAAATGGAAAGGGCATACAACACGGCCAAGGCAGAAGCAGGCGCCGCGTTTAAAAACGATGGCATTTATATGGAGAAGTTCGTGGAAGAACCCCGCCATATAGAAATACAGGTGGCCGGAGACCAGTTTGGTACGGTTTGCCATTTGGGAGAAAGAGACTGTTCTATTCAACGCCGTCATCAAAAACTGGTGGAAGAATCTCCTTCTCCGTTTATGACCCCGGAACTGCGTCATAAAATGGGAGAAGCGGCCAAGAAAGCGGCGGCTGCCATTAATTATGAAAGTGTAGGCACCATTGAATTCCTGGTAGATAAGCACCGCAACTTCTACTTTATGGAAATGAATACCCGTATCCAGGTAGAACATTGCGTAACAGAAGAGGTGATCAATTATGACCTGATAAAAGAGCAGATCAAGATCGCCATGGGAGAGAAGATTTCAGGAAGGGATTATGAACCCCAGCTGCACGCCATCGAATGCCGTATTAATGCCGAAGATCCGTATAATGATTTTCGTCCTTCACCCGGTAAGATAACGGTGTTGCACCAGCCCGGCGGCCATGGCGTTCGTGTAGACAGCCATGTATATGCCGGTTATGTTATTCCGCCGTATTATGATTCCATGATTGGTAAGCTGATCACGGTTGCGCAAACAAGAGATGAGGCTATAGCCACCATGTACCGTGCCCTGAGCGAATACATTATTGAAGGGATCAAAACAACCATTCCGTTTCACCTGCAACTAATGCAAAATGAAAAATTTAGGGAAGGTGATTTTAATACCAAGTTTTTAGAAAGCTTTAAACTGCAATAGAACAAACCCCGGTGATCATCACCGGGGTTTTTATTTTGATATTGTTCCTGTACTTAAGGTGCGTTCGGGATAAAGCTATTCTTTTTTTCAAACGGCCTTTCTTTGTGGGTTCAACCATTTTTGTCTTCCTTTTTGCTTGTCCAAAAAGGAAGACAAAAAAGACATGCTGCCCAAAGGCCCCCGGCTGGGCAGCAGGCAAGCGCCCCTGCAGCCCTCTACTACTTTTTAGCGGATCTTAGGTGGTCGCTTACTTTATCATTGTTGGCTTGCTCTTCCCGTATTCATTTCTATTATAGTTGTGCTGCGTAGTTCAGGGTCATCTATTTCCTATTGATTGGTTCTGCCTGAATGAGAGCCCTATCATTTTTTAGTTTTCGTGCGCAGGCAGAAACAAGGTGAGAGGCTTGCTGCAGGTGGTAGTGCGTATGGCGGTAAGGGTTGGAGTGCTAAAAGGAATGTTATGGTCAGGCTATGCACAGCAGCTGCAGGTGCCGGTACTGATGTGTTATTTATAATTGTCTTTTAGCCACACCGATTGCTTCGCAGTTCAGCTACTCTTTTCCTATGGCGGGTATGGTACATAGCGAATGCGGAATAAGACTTTGCACTTTTTGCTATAAACGGAAGAATATAGCAGGTTGGTTTTCTTATCCCGCACTCATTTTATTTAGCCTTTTTTGCCGTGGGGTTTCCCGCCATTTTTATGCGGATTTCCTTTTCCTTTTTCCCAGCCTAAATGCTTGCCATTGTTTCCTTTCTTTTTGGCATATTTATAATCCTTGTCGCGGTCATTGCCATAATAACGGTTATTGATTTCCCTGATCCTCCGGGCCCTGTCGCTTTCCAACTGGCGGATGGCCCTGTCTTTTTCTGCCTGTGTTAAATACCGGTTATCGCGGATGGATTGGATCTTCGCATCATACTCCCTGTTGATCTGGTTTATTTGTGCCTCCCGGGATCCGGAGGGATAATTGCCAGGATAAGAAGTAGGATTGGTGCCCCCGTTATTACCACCGCCTAAAATAACGTCACGCGGATTTTGCGTAGGCGTGGTTTTGGGTGCGTCTTTGGGTTCGCCCAGGATAACCCTTCTGGCTTCTTCTTTTGAAGTTTGGGCATTTACGGCTATAAAAGAACCGATAGCTAACAAAAGGGTAGTGATCTTTTTCATAGTCAAGTTTTTGATACCTCTAATATCCCGAAAAAAAGTGCCAATTGAAATTTTTATAGAGAAGGATTTGTTAAAGCAAACTGCAAAACGTTGGAATTTAATCTTTCCTTTAGAGGAACAGGGATCCTGATTTTAAAGAAGAAGGAACAGGCAGGTTCATGCGAAAATATTTTTGGCAGCCTAATCGTCATCATGCCCGTGATGCGAAACTGTAGTTGGAAAGGGCCGGAGTGTAAGAAAAGACGTTTATGTAGTTAAACTCCGTGTATGCCCGTCCTTAAAAACGAAGGATGGAATTGGTCAGAATAAAATCGGTATAGACTTCTGTTTCGGCAGCTGCTGCCTGGTTCTTTTTCTGCCCTGTTTGTTTTTTGAGAAGGCCGTTTTTTGTTACTATCTTTTTATCACAGGCATTGGTGCTGGGCGTGCCAATAATGGTGCTTACCATTAAAATGGTCACTACTAAAAAAGCGGGTTTTAAAATGAACTGTTTCATAAAAGTCATTTACAGTTATCAATAATCAGGTTGAGGGTTTCTTTCACTTTCAACAGATCTTTTTCATGAATGCCTTTTAATGCTTTAGCCCTGTTTTGCTCTACCACTTTGGCGATGGTTTTTATGAGCGTTTTACCTTCTTTGGTCAACTCCAGACTAAACCTTCTTCTGTCCGTGTCATGCGCTGCTCTTACCAGGTATTGTTTCTTTATCAGCAGGTCAATGATCCTTGTTACGCTGGCCGCATCCTTAAAAACTTTTCCCGAGATTTCCAGCTGGCTAATGCCCGGCTTCTCCGCTATGGCATTTAACACCAGCCATTGATCTATCGTGATATCCAGCCCGGCCTCTACAAATTTCTTTTGCGCAAACTGCCGGTAGGTCTTTATTGATTTATCCAGCGAGTAAAAAATAACCCTGTCCAGTCTTTCCATAATTCGGTCCAAATATAATTGGATTTATCAATAGTTGATATGTCAAATAAATTTTTTGAATATTTCCGGCTTTATAATTGTAAGCTTTAGAAACGCCGGGCCGCTTTGGGGGTGGACAGGAGAAGAGATGAGACGCGAGTGGTAAATAGAAAGAATCACTACGATAAGGATTGCTACCTGGTTTTCAATCTCATCCCACCATCACTCTACTGCTGTCAGAGTCGTCCTTCCCCTCGCCATGTGCAGAGGGGCCGGCTTTCCGAAGAGCGGAGAAGTAGTGGGTGGAGGGTAGCAATAAGCAGAGCAAGCCGTTTTTGCTGCGTCATTGACCTAATCCAAAAGACAGGTTCATCTCATACCAAACCCGCGGAGCGGCAAGTGAAACGTGAGACGGCAGCGGTGAGACAAGCGTGAACCAGGAAGGAAGCGTTGCTATGGTTCACGTCTGATGGCTGAGGCCCATGGCTTGATAGCAGTTTAGTATAAGGCTGGAAAATGATGCAGTTACCCGATTTTTCAAACCCGCTTTGGTTTTTCATCACAACAGTGATTGTGTTTGTTGTGGTGCTGGGCCGTTATCTTTTTATTGCAGGCCTGTTTTACCTCATCTTTTATTTATGGTTCCCCCGCAGGTGGCGGCAAAGAAAACTGAATAGCCGGGCTTATAAACGGGGTCAATTCAAAAAAGAGGTTGGGTGGAGCTGTATTACGGCTTTCATTTTTGCCCTTTCCGGGGCAGCGATGGCCGTGCTTTGGCAAAAGGGATATACAAAAATTTATACAGAGGCTGACCTGTATCCTTTGTGGTGGTTGCCGGTGAGCCTTGTGATTGCCATGGTGTTACACGAAACCTATTATTATTGGCTGCACCGGTGGATGCACCATCCGAAAATCTTCCGGGTTGTGCATAAAGTGCATCACGACAGTAACATTACCTCGCCCTGGACGGCCTTCTCTTTTCACCCGGTTGAAGGGCTGTTGCAGGCGGTATTTGTCCCGCTTTTGCTTTTTGTTCTTCCGACGCATTTATATGTTTTAGTGCTACAGCTAACGATTATGACGTTCAGCAGTGTCATCAATCACCTGGATATTGAAATTTACCCCAAAAATTTTCACAGGCATTTTTTGGGCAGATGGTTCATCGGCGCTACGCACCATTCGCTGCACCATAAACAATTCAAGTACAACTACGGGCTATACTTTACATTCTGGGATAAATGGAAGAAGACCGAAAGTCCTCTTTATGAAAAATTATTCGAGGAAAAAACAATCCCGGAAATGGCTACATAAGCATCATGACTCTGCGCCTTTTAAAATTCCATTCACCAAACTTTTCCATTGAATTTTTGAAAAACCACCCATGGCACCGGTTGCTACGGCGGTGTTTCTTACCTTGTCGGTTATGGTTTCTGAACCTGTGTTTGGTTTTTCATTTCTTCCATAGACACCGGCGGTTACTTTATTCTTCTCCCGTTTTACAACAAAAGAAGAAGTGGCTTCTTCGTTAAAAAAATGGGCTATGTCCTTTTTGGTATTTAGGGGACTAGTGGCCGGCCGCACCCTAATGGCTGTAAACTCTTCGTTTTCTCCCTCCCGGGTCTCCTCTATGGCTTCTATCTTTACCCAGTCAAAACCTTCCCCGGTTAGGGGGCCGGGTCCGGGAATGTCAATTTTAAAATGATCGTTCTCTTCTGCCATACGATCCACATCCTTTCCCTTTTTATCGGTTAACTGGAATTTAGCCGTTGACGGTCCGGCCAGGTCCTGCCATCCGTTTACATTCAACAATCTTTTTTTAGCTATCTGATAAAATTCTTTGGCCTGCCGGGAATCATGAAAAGTTTTTGAACTTTCTGTATTGCTTTGGAAGCCCGATTCATTTTCAGGTATAATATCACGGTCCTTTTTGGGCATTACAATTGGATTTTGCCTTCTGCCCCATCGGCCAGTGTTTTGCCGCTAACCACGGAGGCCGCTATTTTCAGGAATTGCATCATTTTCCCGGTTTCGGCGTCCCAGTAATAAATATTGCCGGGTTGAACTTTTAGAAGTCCCAGGTTGGGATCGCCCACGCCATCCGGGAACCATGCCTTTACAATGGGCGACCATTTATCAACTATAGTTTGTTTGTCGGTTATGATGCTGGCCTTTCCCCACACATCCACATAACTTTCTTTTCCGGGATGGGCATATACCAGGTGCACTGTATTTTCCAGGCTTACTTCTTCCACTTTAATGGAACGGATATCGGTAAAGAACCAAAGTGTGCCATTGTCTTCCACTTCTATGGTAGCCATGGGCCGGGTGTGATTCTTTTCATGGTTATTGGTGATGAACATGCATACGTTTATATCATTTACAAGTTTTTTAAACTTTTGCAAAGCTTCCTTATTCTGAAGATTCTTTTCCATAACGGCTTTTTAGTAATAAAAACTATTAAATAGCATGCCATGAATCATAGAGCTTAGGTGGGCTGATTCAATTCTTTCACCGCTTCTTTCTCAGAGATCAATCCGATTTTTTTGGAATGAAGAATAGCTTCCGAACTGTGCTGGAAAAAACAGCAGGGTACGCCTGCCGATTCAATTGTGTACAGCACCTCTGCCGTTTTTTGTTTATTTTTTTTGTGTACATCCCTGATATACACTGCATGAACCTGCTTTGGAAAATGCTTAACAATTGCTTCGTAGATATAGGGATCATGCTGGGAACTGTCCCCCAGTAAAACAAAGCGTTGCCGGGGATAGGTTTCCAATATGCGGGCTATCCGTGTAAATTTTGTTTGATGATTATTTTGCCCTGTTTTTAACAGCTGGCTGAATACTTTCAACTGGTTTAAAAGAAATACCCCTTTTGGAATTTTGTTGACGATGGTAAACTCAAGTATATAATCATATAAATTCCACTCGCTGCTGGAAACAAAAAAGAAGGGGTTGGGTGCGTCGTCTGTGGTATTGCTTTTTGCCAGCAACTGGTAATGTTTTACAGATCCCTCAAAAGGCTGTCGGCTGCGGGCATTTTCGGTAAAAAGAACAAATAAACGTTTGCGCAAATTGGCCGAGTGGGAAATCAGGAAGGTGTCATCTATATCAGATATAAAGCCATATTGGGTTTCATGAGGAACATATACGCTTCCAGTTGAAGCTGCAATTAATTTATGGTTGACCATGGCTTTTACAGGTACTTCGTGCCAGCCGTTAGGCAAAGGTGGTTTGTCTTTCCAGGCAAATTTGAAAAATCCATCCTTATCGGTTTTGGCATAAAAAATCTCGCCTTCCCATTCCATAGATACATGCACATCAGCAAAAGGCTTCACCATAAATAAGCGCAGAAGGGCCAGCGTATTGTGCAGCATGCTTTTTTTGTACTTCTTCCTGGGCAGGGGGCTAAGCTTAAATACATGCCCATGAATCATTAAGCGATCATTCTGGCCATAACCGTGATAAACCTTTACGGTTGGTTCATTGGTAAGTCCTAACCAGTTCAATAACCGGGTTTTCCAACTGCTGTTATGTTGGTCGGTTGTTTGCATAATCAATCTTATACAAGAAGCATGCAGAACCAGGAGCCGATAAAATTATTATTTGTGATCAATCCCGTTTCAGGTGGAAAGGAAAAGCATGACTGGGAAGCTTCCATCCGGCATTATTTCCAGGACAAGCCCTATGCTATTGAATTTTATTTACTGACCGGTGATAATGATAAAAGCTCTGTGCAGCATTATATAGAAGCCATCAAGCCAGGCAGGGTAGTGGCTGTTGGGGGGGACGGCACTGTAAAAATGCTTACGGAATTGCTCATGGAAACAACGGTGCCCCTGGGAATCCTTCCTGCCGGCTCCGCCAATGGCATGGCCAAAGAGCTGGATATTCCGTCGGATGTTGAAGGCGCCTTAAATATTATTACGGAAGGGGCCATCAGAAAAATAGATCTTATAAAGATCAATGAAGAAGAGATTTGCATCCATTTAAGTGATATTGGATTGAATGCCATGCTGGTAAAATACTTTGAGCGATCAAAAAAGCGGGGAATGTGGGGCTATGGCAAAGCCATCTTCCGGATGCTGTGGGAAAAACAAAAAATAAATGTGACGATAAGCACGGATGAAGCACGTTTCCGGCGCAAGGCTTATATGGTAGCGCTGGCCAATGCCCGGAAATATGGCACAGGTGCCAACATCAATCCTGATGGCAATGTGGCTGATGGCCGGTTTGAAGTGGTGGTGGTTCGTAAGCTGAACGTTTTTGAAATACTGAAATCTATTTTTACCGACCGGTCTTTCCACCCGCAAAAGATTGAAGTTTTTTCCACCAAAAGCGTGGAGTTGAATATTCACCACAAAGCCTATTTCCAGATCGATGGTGAATTTATGGGTAAAACCAAGAATGTAAAGGCCCGCATACTTCCCCAAATCATTTCCCTTATGGTGCCTGCCGAAGAAGAGCCGGCAAAACTGGCATAGAATTTTTACTGTTAAAAAAAAATAACATTATGGACGAATTAGAATTAAGAGGCAGATGGAATGAGCTGAAAGGCAAAGCCAAACAAGCTCAGGGAGATCTTACCGACGACGACCTGAAATGGGAAGAAGGCAAGGACGATGAATTTTACGGCCGCATGCAAACCAAGTTAGGAAAGACCAAGGACGAAGTGGTGGATTGGATAAGATCTTTGGGAAAATAACTACTCTATGAACGCTGAATAGGCTCGTTTGTCAAAGTATTCGTACCCTTCATTTTCTTTTTTTGTGCCGTACAAAATGGAATGAATGAATCCATTTCGTTCCACTTGCTGGGTGTGGAATATCGCTCTTCCGGGGTTTTGCTTTAGAAGGAAGGCGAGTTTTTTATCCCGACTCTCAAAAAAAATCAAACTGTCATTTCTTGTGTTTTCAAGGCCGAAATCTTTACCGAGGTGCTCCATCATAAGGTGTGATCGGTACCAGGTGCCGCCTTTTTCGGAAACCACGGGTTTGCCCTGGTAAAGAGCCACGCTGTCGTTATAGGCAAACACGGTCAGGCGGGCTGTTTGGTTTGCCTGAAGCCAGCGTTGAAGTTTGGGAAAATACGAACTGTCGTACCCATAGTTGCTGTCCAAAAAACTAATGCGTCCAATGGCATCCGGAATGGCACTGACGCTTTCCAGATAACCAAAAATAAAGCTGCCGCCCCCGCTGTGGCCATTGAGGTAAAGCGTTTTGGCCGGTACGTCAAACAAATGAAAAATGGTATCCACAATATGGGGGATGGTTTGCCTGTAATGGGAATGCTGTCTTTTCCATAAGGGCCATGACCGGTAGTTGTTTTCCAAATACGCCACAACCACATTTTGCCGGGTAAGTTTTTTTCGCAAAAAATTTGTTTGGGCTTTGATGTGTTGAATATCGTAGTGCCAATCGTCGGTTGGCTGTATTTTCTTGCCCATGGTTTGTTCGGTGGTATTTCCATTGGGCAGCGCATACAAAATGAGAAGGGTGGGCCATTTCTTCATTTTCAGGGGCCGGTCAATGGTGATTTTTACATCCTGCGCCATCCTGAACGAATCGATTTTGCTTTGGGCGTTTGCCCTGAATGCCCATAAGGCGGCGCTCAAAAAGAAAAGGGATAACTTCATTTTGTTAAAAGCTAAAGCTAAGAATTATTCATCCCTTCTTAACTAAGAAATGCGATTCTTACCTTTACGCCATGCATTACGTGTCGGCCGAGAACCTGAGTAAATCTTACGGTGTAAAACCTCTTTTCCAGAACCTTTCTTTCCATGTTTCCGAAGGCGATAAAATTGCCCTGGTGGCCCGCAATGGTTCGGGCAAGTCCACTTTATTGAAAATTATTGCCGGTATAGAAACCCCGGATGAAGGCAAGCTTTGGATCAACAAAAATGTAGAAGTCGCTTTTTTTGAACAGGATCCTAAATTAATGGAGGAGGCGACGGTGCTGGATAATATCTTCCATGTGGCGCATCCTGTTATAAACATCATTAAGGAATACGAAGCGGCTGTAGATGCAGGGGACGATGAAAAAATCGGTCATGCACTGGTGAGGATGGATGAAGCAGGTGCCTGGGATTTTGAAGCAAAGGTGAAACAGATACTGGGAAAGCTGAACATCCATCACTTAAACCAGAAGGTAGCCACCTTAAGCGGAGGACAACGCAAACGAATCGCCCTGGCCAAAACTTTAATTGATATTGGCTTTGAACACAAGCATGTATTATTGATCATGGACGAACCAACCAACCACCTGGATGTGAGTATGGTGGAATGGCTAGAACATTATTTGAATAAGGAAAAGATCACCCTTCTACTGGTAACCCACGACCGTTATTTTTTAGATGCTGTGTGCCAGGAGGTATGGGAAATGGAAGACGGGAATTTGTATATTCATAAAGGGGATTACGAAAATTTTTTAGAGAAGAAGGCGCAACGGGAAGAAAGTGAGGTTGCCAGTGTGGATAAAGCCCGTAACCTTTACAGAAAAGAGCTGGAGTGGATGCGCAAACAGCCCAAGGCCAGAACCACAAAATCAAAAAGCAGGATCGATGCCTTTTACGAAGTAGAGAAAAAAGCAAAGCAGCAAATGCAGGACCAGCAGCTGGAGCTTCAAAGCAAAATGAGCCGGCTGGGGGGTAAAACGGTTGAACTGAAAAAAGTGTATAAAAGCTACGGCGAAAAAATTATCCTGAAAGGGTTCGACTATACGTTTAAAAAGGGCGAACGGGTAGGTGTAGTGGGCAAAAACGGAGCGGGTAAATCCACCTTTATCAATATCCTGCAACACATTGAGCCGGTTGACAGCGGCAAAGTGAATATTGGCGACACCGTGGTGTTTGGCAACTATTCGCAACAGGGATTGATCGTGAAAGAAGACATGCGGGTGATCGAATATGTAAAGGGCATTGCCGAAAACTTCCCGTTGGCAAATGGAGCTTCCCTAAGCGCTTCACAATTTTTAACCCTTTTCCTGTTTCCTCCGGAACAACAATACACCTACATCAGCAAATTAAGTGGTGGAGAAAAAAGGCGATTGCATTTGCTTACTGTTTTGTTCCGCAATCCAAACTTTTTGATCCTGGATGAACCAACGAACGACCTTGACCTGCCCACCCTTTCTGTGTTGGAAAACTTTTTACTGGAGTTTGCCGGTTGTTTAATCATCGTGAGCCATGACCGTTATTTTATGGACAGGCTGGTCGATCATTTATTTGTTTTTGAAGGCGAGGGGAAGATCAGTGATTATCCTGGTAATTATTCCCAGCTACGGGAATGGGAAAAACAAAAAGAAGCCCGGGAGGCGGAAGAAGCCAAACCCGTGGCGCCGCAAAAGGCCGAAGCAACACCCGTTGTCAAAAAGAAACTTTCCTACAAGGAGCAAAGAGAATTCGAAACACTCGAAACGGAATTAAAGCAGCTGGAGGCCGAACGCAAAATAATCTATGAAAAGCTTTCAGATGCCAGCCTGCTCTTTGAGGAATTGCAGCAGCTTTCCGAACGTATAAATGCAATTGGTAACCTCATTGACGAAAAAGAATTGCGTTGGCTGGAGTTGAGTGAAGCAACATCGTAGTTTTACGTATTTGTACTTTAGAATATTGTTTCTATTTTTACCCTACAATCCTTCCCTTTAAAAACACAGTAACCAGCATCTGATAGACTTGTGAAACCACTTTTGAGTTAACACATTAAAATACTGTGTATGAAAAAAATTTACTCCCTATTTCATGATGAAAAAATTCAGGACACTCTAATTGTTGCAGTTGTATTGGCGATCATTGTTACACTTTCGCTTGTATTCCTGTAAAGGTGAGTTTTACTGGTTTTGAAAACTTAATGCGGTGCATTAAGAAACTTGTTAGTTGCTAAAAAAATAAAATAAGAAACCCGCTGCCTGCAGCGGGTTTCTTATTGTGATTATCGTAAGAAAACCAATTCCCTGTACTTGGGTAAATACCACTCTTTATCATCAACCAGCAGTTCCAGTTTGTCAACGTGATAGCGCAGGACGTCAAAATATTTTTCCTTTACGTCCGAGCAATAGGCGATCGCCTTTTCTCTGGTATCGGTCAGGCCATTCGCTTTTTTCCTTGCTTCTATCATTTCAATAGCTAACTCACTTACCTGGTTAATGTGTTCTGAGATCTTGTTCAGCAAGTTGGTGCGGTAGGAACAAACATTTTCAGACAGCCCGGCCTCTTTCAGCCCGTTGATATTCTGAATGAGTATGTTCTGGTACCGGATGGCTGCAGGTAAGATATGTCCCGTTGCCAGTTCCGCCATTAAGCGGCTTTCTATCTGCACTTTTTTAATATATTTTTCCAGTTCAATTTCATGACGGGCCTCCAGTTCTGCGTGGGTGTAAACATGGTTGTTTTCAAACAGACGCTTTGCCTTCTCCGTAACCATGGCATCTAAAGCCAGGGGAGTGGTTTTTACATTAGGCAGGCCGCGCCGGGCTGCTTCTTTTTCCCACTCTTCGCTATAACCATCGCCCTCAAACAAAATCTTTTCACTGGCTACAATGTACTGGCGAATGGTATGCATGATGGCAATTTCCTTTTTCTCACCTTTTTCAATCAATGCATCTACCTCTTTTTTAAAGCCTCTCAATGTTTCAGCCATGATGGTGTTTAAGGTTGTCATGGCATTGGCACAGTTAGCCGACGAGCCCACAGCACGGAATTCGAATTTATTGCCCGTGAAAGCAAACGGGGAAGTGCGGTTCCTGTCCGTATTATCCATCAGGAGTTCAGGAATGCTTCTGTGAATTTCCAGTTTCAGCATGCTTTCGTCCGTTTCATCCATTTTCTCCGTTACCCTTTCCTTTACCTCCTGCAACACCTTGGTAAGGTATTGTCCAATGAAAACAGAGATGATGGCGGGCGGGGCTTCGTTTGCTCCCAGGCGGAAATCGTTGCTGGCGGAGGCAATAGAAGCTCTCAAAAGATCGGCATAGTCGTGAACGGCCTTTATGCTGTTTACAAAAAAGGCCAGGAACATCAAATTGGTCTTTGGTGTTTTGCCGGGAGCCAGCAGGTTAACCCCTGTATCCGTTGCAAGGCTCCAGTTGTTATGTTTACCGCTACCGTTAATGCCTGCAAAAGGTTTTTCGTGCAACAACACCCGTAAATTATGGCGGGCCGCTACACGGGTCATTACATCCATCAACAAGGTATTGTGATCCACCGCGATATTCACTTCTTCAAAAATAGGAGCACACTCAAATTGTGCAGGCGCTACTTCATTATGCCTTGTACGAAGCGGAATTCCCAGTTTGTACGACTCATTCTCAAAATCACGCATAAAGGCGTAGACTCTTTCGGGTATAGAACCAAAATAATGGTCTTCCAGCTGCTGGCCTTTAGCAGGGTTATGACCATATACCGTTCTTCCGCAAGCCACCAGGTCGGGGCGGGCATTGAATAAGCCGGCATCTACTACAAAATATTCCTGCTCCCATCCCAGCGTAGGTGTTACTCTTTCCACATTCCTGTCAAAATAATTGCACACATCCACGGCTGCATGGTTCAATGCTTCCAGCGCTTTTAAAAGAGGAGCCTTATAATCCAGCGATTCGCCGGTATAAGAAACAAAAATGGTTGGGATGCAAAGCGTTTTACCGGTTCCAATGTCCATTATAAAAGCGGGCGAAGAAGGGTCCCAGGCCGTATAACCACGGGCTTCAAACGTAGCCCTCAACCCGCCGCTTGGAAAAGAAGAAGCATCGGGTTCCTGTTGAATCAGGGCATCACCTTCAAATTGTTCGATGGGGGTACCATCACTTTTTAAGGTGAAAAAGGAGTCGTGCTTTTCAGCCGTAGTGCCGGTGAGGGGTTGAAACCAGTGTGTAAAGTGGGTTACTCCCTTGCTTTCGGCCCAGGCCTTGATGCCGTTGGCAATTTGTGCGGCCATGGAGCGGTCGATCTTTTGGCCGGCTTTAATAGAGCCCATTAAACTTTTATAGGCTTCATCGCTTAAAAATTGACGGGCAACCTGGTGAGTAAGAACATTTTCAGCAAAAATAGCTGTGATCTTAGTAGAGGCCTCGGGCTGAACGTTGGCGGAAGTAAGAAGGTTATTTAATGCGGAAAAACGGAGCGACATAGAGATTTAATTTGAGCAAAGAAAATTAAAATCTCATTATTTAAAACAAAAAATTATGGAAATGTGATAAACACGGGGATAAAATGTGTTTTATAGAGCGTTGACAAGTTTATTTCAGGCTATTTGGCAAAATAACTAAACATTATTTTTATTTAAAATATTTCCGAAAAGCAGTTTATTGATTTTACTCCAGTCAATTGCAGCAATCATGGGTACTATCATAAAAGGAAAAATAATGCTTCGGTACCGGACGACGGCTCCCAGGATGTTAACGCTGTATCCTATCATCATTAAAACTGAAAAAGAAAAGAAAAGGCAGAATAAAAGGAAAGGGCTCAGGGAGACCCCGTTTTTGCGCCAAACAAGAAAAGCTACAAACAAGAGAAGTAAAATACCGATCTCCACGGCTGCTGCCAGGGATAGTAAATGATGTACATCGGAAGGAAAGGGGCGGATGGTGCTCAGGGTAAACGCTTGCGGAGCGTTTCGTATAAAGCTTGTAAACGTGGGTTCCAATTCAGTAACCGCTACCGCTGACTTTCCGCCCAGGCTTAAAAATTCTTGTTGCTTGGTGACCACCGCGCCGGGAAAGTCAAGTTTTGGGTGGATGTATTTAGCCGTAAAAAAAATAAGGGCTACTGTAAGATAAACCACAGCATAGACCGCGATTGGTTTGTATCGTAATTTATTGGCTAAAACATATGCAAGAATGGCGGGAACAAGAGTAAGGATCAAAAAATTTCTAAGAATCAGAACCAGTGCAATGCCAGTAAGCAGTAAGGCAATTCTGTAAAAAGGAAACCTTTTTTCTTTAAACCCAAAATAAAGATGATAGGCAACCAGGGCGAAACCTAAAAAAATAAGCCCGTCTTTATGCAGGCCACTTGTCCAGTATATAAAAGAAGGAATAAGAAAATTGGCTAAAAGAACAGCCATTTTTCTTGTTGGAAAAACATCCTGCATGATCCGGTAAACAGCAACAGGTCCGAATAGTGTGAGGAAAGAATAAAAAATTAGGTTGACGTAATAATGGCCGAAACTAAATAGGTTGAAAACGGCCATGACCTTAATAAAAAAATTGCCTTTAAGGTCGTTCCACCAGGAATTTTTGCTGATTAAAAAGTTTGTATAGCCACCCTCATAGGTATTCCGGAGCAGGCTGGTAAAGAAATCTCCCGGATCCGTCCTGAGAAAATGATACTCCTGTATGCTTTCGTAATGATAAGCCCAGGTGTCCACCATCTGGGCCATCTGCCCATAATACACGCCGATCCAGCCGTAAAGAATTCCCGCCATTACTTTCAATAAAAAAATAATGATTAGTTGAGAAGTCGTCAAGCCTGAATTCGTAAAGAATTTTACTTTAGTGACCAGCCATGCAAATAAAATAAGATAAGCAGCGAACAGCAGATGCTCCAACCCGTTTTTGTTTAATCGGCACAAAATAGCAAAAGAAGTTTACAAGTATTAAGTTTCTCAATTCTCAAACCCACAACAAGTGGTCTCATAAATGGACTTTTTATAGAGGTGAATGGTGAGTGGTCAGAGGTTAGTGGGGAGTAAGAGAGCTTTTCACGCACCATTCACCACTAACTACTCACAAAAGGCAGTTGTGGGATCGCTGCAAAGGTTTCAAACAGTTTATTACCAACTTTTAAATTCATTCTTTTAACAGCCCACTTCATACCCGATATGTCTTAGCTTTGCGCCTTTCATAATAACATCATGGAAATTACCGCAGCAACAGCACAGCAATTACGCCTTACAGAAGAAGAATTTGAATTAATAAAAAAGAAATTAGGCCGCACGCCCAATTTTAACGAGTTGTGTGCCTTTTCAGGAATGTGGAGTGAACACTGTAGTTATAAAAACTCTATCAAGTGGTTGAAGACCTTACCGAGAGAAGGGGGAAAAATGTTGGTAAAGGCAGGCGAGGAAAACGCAGGACTTATGGATATTGGTGATGGCTATGGTGTGGTATTTAAAATCGAATCACACAATCATCCTTCAGCCATTGAGCCATTCCAGGGAGCCGCCACGGGTGTGGGTGGTATTCACAGGGATATTTTTACCATGGGCGCCCGTCCCATTGCAGCCCTTAATTCCTTACGCTTCGGAAACCTGGAAGAAGATAAGACGCAGCATTTGCTGGCTGGTATTGTACATGGTATTGGTCATTATGGTAATTGCTTTGGTGTACCTACGGTTGGCGGGGAAATTTATTTTGAAGAATGCTATCACACCAACCCCCTGGTAAATGCCATGAGTGTGGGCATTGTAAAAGCCGGTAAAACCGTTTCGGCTACCGCCTTAGGTAAGGGCAACCCGGTGATGTACGTGGGAAGTGCTACCGGTAAAGACGGAATTGGAGGCGCCTCTTTTGCATCAGCCGATATTACAGAGGAAAGCGCTGAAGAACTACCCGCCGTGCAGGTTGGTGACCCTTTCCAGGAAAAGAAATTACTGGAAGCCTGTTTGGAAGTAATTGAAACCGGCGCTGTAGTAGGCATGCAGGATATGGGTGCCGCCGGTATTATTTGTTCTACCGCAGAAATGAGTGCCAAAGGCGAAGTGGGCATGCGGATTGACCTGGATAAAGTGCCCACCCGTCAGCAGAACATGAAGGCGTGGGAACTGCTTTTAAGTGAAAGCCAGGAAAGAATGCTGCTGGTGGTGGAGAAAGGAAAAGAAGATATTGTAAAAAAAGTTTTCGATAAATGGGACCTGGAAAGTTCCGTGATTGGTGAGGTGACTACAGATGGAATCCTGAGTTTTTATATTGGTGGCAACCTGGAAGCACAAATACCAGCACAGGAATTGGTGTTGGGTGGCGGCGCTCCGCAATATGACAGGGAATACCACCAGCCAAAATATCTGGCGGACATTGCAAAATTCGATGCTTCTTCAATTGAGGAAGCTGCAGATTTAAAAAGCATTGCCGCACAATTAATGCAATTGCCTTCCATTGCTTCCAAAAGATGGGTATATAATCAATATGACAGCATGGTAGGAACGGTGAATGCCTCTACCAATGCGCCAAGCGATGCTGCAGTTGTTTTGGTTCGTGAAACAGGAAAAGCTTTAGCGGTAACGGTCGATTGTAATAGCCGTTATGTTTTTGCCGATCCTTACAAAGGCGCCATGATCGCTGTGTCGGAAGCAGCAAGAAATATTGTATGCAGTGGCGGGAAACCCTTAGGCGTTACTAACTGTTTGAATTTCGGCAACCCTTACGACCCTGAAGTGTATTACCAGTTTGTAAACGCTATTAAAGGTATGGGTGAGGCCTGCCGCAAATTTGATACACCGGTAACCGGCGGTAATGTTAGTTTCTATAACCAAAGTCCCGATGGACCCGTATATCCTACACCAACGATTGGTATGGTGGGCCTGGTTGACGATCCGGATAAAAAGATGACGCTGAACTTTAAAAACGAAGGCGATTCCATTTATGTCATCGGCACAATGCGGAATGATATTAATTCATCAGAGTATTTGCATAAAATAAAAGGAGTGGAGTTTTCGCAAGCTCCTTATTTTGATCTGCAGGAAGAATTTCAGTTGCAGCAAAAGATTTCTGAATTGATTGAGGCGGGTATAATAGAATCGGCCCATGATATCAGTGAAGGCGGTTTGTTTGTAACGCTTTGTGAAAGCGGGTTTACCAATGAATTAGGTTTTACTATACGCACCGGTAATGGTTTCAGAAAAGATGCTTTTTTATTTGGAGAAGCACAAAGCCGGGTGGTGGTAAGCGTGGCCCCTGCCAATTTTGAATCGTTTGAAAACCTGGTAAAGGATTTCCCCTACCAGGAAATTGGAATTGTAAGTACCGGTAAGGTGGAAATTGATGGAGAAGAATGGGGTGCTATCCAACAGTGGAAGGAATTGTATAATACATCTATAGAAAAACACTTATCAGGGGAACTGGAATCAGAAGGAGCCCTGGGAATGCTTTAATTTTTACCACCGTTTTTCCACAGGATTGTTAAAAGCTTTTTCTTGCTTAAAAAATTGCTGTAGGTTTGCATGACCTTCAGGAATTTTTTTGACCATTCCGCTGGTCAGCATTAACAAGCCGGTTTAAGTGTGAAGAACGTTAAAGTGCCCGCCTAAGGTGGAACAAAAAACGAGTAAAGATTCTCAGCTTGTTTCAAATCAATAAAACAAACTTTCAAAACTGTCAACCATTTATTATGGCTAAATATATTTTTGTTACCGGCGGTGTTACATCCAGTTTGGGCAAGGGCATTATTGCCGCTTCGCTTGCAAAGCTTTTGCAGGCAAGAGGTTTACGAGTTACGATTCAAAAATTTGACCCTTATATCAATGTTGACCCCGGTACACTAAATCCTTACGAGCATGGAGAGTGCTATGTAACGGAAGACGGTGCTGAAACAGATTTGGACCTGGGGCACTACGAACGTTTCCTGAACATTTTTACCTCCCAGGCCAACAATGCTACAACCGGCCGTATTTATCAAACGGTTATTAATAAGGAAAGGGAAGGGGCTTACCTGGGAAAAACGGTGCAGGTCATTCCGCATATCACCGACGAAATAAAAAGAAGAATGGTGTTGCTAGGCCAGCGTAACGAGTATGATATCGTTATTTCTGAAATTGGCGGAACGGTAGGTGATATTGAATCTTTGCCTTATATAGAAGCGATCCGCCAGCTTCAGTGGGAATTGCCTGAAGAAGACCTGCTGGTTGTTCATCTTACATTGGTGCCTTATTTAAAAGCCGCCAAAGAATTAAAAACGAAACCTACGCAGCACTCCGTTAAAATGCTTAGCGAAAGCGGTGTGTTCCCCGATGTAATTGTTTGCCGTGCAGAAGAAGCCCTTACCCTGGATATAAAGAAAAAAATTGCTCTTTTCTGTAATGTTAAGGTAGAAGCCGTCATTGAATCGCCGGATGCCAATACGATTTATGAAGTGCCTTTACAAATGATGAATGAAAGGCTGGATTTGATTGTATTGAAAAAACTGAATATCTCCCAATATCACGAACCTGAGCTTTCCAAATGGAAAGAGTTTTTGGATAAACTGAAATACCCGAAGGTTAAAATTACGATTGGACTGATTGGTAAATATGTTGAGCTTCAGGATGCTTATAAATCAATTTTGGAAGCCTTTATTCATGCCGGTGCTATAAATGAGTGTAAGGTGCAGGTGATCCCTATTCATTCTGAATTTATAACCCCGGAAAATGTGGGAGAAAAACTGGAAGACCTGGATGGATTATTGGTGGCGCCCGGATTTGGACACAGGGGGGTAGAAGGAAAGATTACAGCCGTGAAATATGCCAGGGAAACCGGGTTGCCATTTTTTGGAATCTGCCTGGGCATGCAAATGGCCGTTATAGAATATGGGCGAAACGTTCTGGGCATCAAAAATGCCCAATCTGCTGAAATGGATCCGCATGCCGATGAGCCGGTCATAGACATGATGGAGGAGCAAAAGAAGATCACTACAAAAGGCGGTACGATGCGCCTGGGTGCTTACCCCTGCGAAATTAAAGAAGGGTCTTTGGCTTATAAGATCTATGGCAGCACTTCCATTTCAGAAAGACACCGTCACAGATATGAATTCAACAATACCTACCTGGATCAGTACGAGCAGAACGGCATGCTGGCCAGTGGCCGCAACCCCGAAACGGGTCTTGTAGAAATTATGGAAATCACCAACCATCCTTTTTTTATTGGTTGCCAGTATCATCCGGAATTAAAAAGCACGGTTGAAAACCCTCATCCTCTGTTTGTTCATTTTGTAGGAGCCGCAAGGCAGTTCCATGACAAAAAAACCATTGCAAAAAATCCTTTATTGCAAACCGAAATGATATAGATCGGAGATCAGAACCCCGGGTATAGCGACATGAACCGGTTTGCCCGGGGAAGTTTTAAGTTCTCCTTGTGCCTTTATTCTTGGGGCTTGTAGCTTCTTCTGCCTATCTTTGCCGCCTTTAAATAAGGGCAAAAGGAATCAGGCCTTTGTCGGGCAGCCCTTATTCATTACAAATCATTATTATCAGATGAATTTTGACCGTAATACCATCATCGGTTTTGTTGTTTTAGCACTGTTATTCTTTGGCTATTTCTACTTTAATAACCAGCAACAGATCGCTTTTCAAAAACAAAAGGCAAAACAAGACTCCATAGCCAAAGCGGCTCGGCCTAAAATAAGCACTCCTGTTCAAAGAACCGATAGTGCTACAATTGATTCCCTTGGCCAGCCAGCCATAGCCGGTGATTTTCAACAATTCAGCAGCGGGGCCGAGCAAACAACTGTGTTAGAGAACGAAGTGCTCAAAATCGTTTTCAGCAATAAAGGCGGTCAGCCAAAGTCAGTAGAACTCAAACATTTCAAAGCACCGGATAGCAATAATGTAAAACTGGCATCTACCAATTTTGATAAGATCGATTACAAGATCATTCCGGCGCCCAATTCCACGGCGGATATTACAAGCTATTATTTTTCGGGCGGGCAGGTAACGACGAATGCGGATAGCAGTCAAACCATTACATATGAAATGTCGGCACCGGGTAAATCCATTGTACACCAGTTCGTGCTGAAACCCGGAAAGTATATGGTGGACTTCAACCTGCAGATCAACGGTGTCAATCAGTTGCTTTCCAATAATACCCTGAATCTTACCTGGCAGAACAAGGCGATGCAATTGCAAAAGGATATTACCTACGAAAGACGCGAATCGCAGATCGGGTATCGTGTCGACGGGGACTATGATCATGGTTCTGCTTTGAATAGCAGTACAGAGGAATTTGGGAAGCCTGTAAACTGGGTTTCTGTAAAGCAGCAATTTTTCAACACCACCTTAATCGCAAAAAATAATTTTACTTCCGGAAGTATTAACTGGACAGCCCCTGCTGCCACTGATAATAAGACGATCGTGCAGGCGATAGCAAACCTGAAAGTGCAATTGCCGGCTGCTGCTTCGGCCACTGTACCGCTGGCTTTGTATTATGGTCCAACCGACTATAAAATTTTGAAGCAGTATGGCAATGATATGGAAGATATGGTGAACCTTGGAAGCGGCATGTTTGCCTTTGTAAAGTATATCAACCGCTGGGTCATTCTTCCTGTGTTTGATTTCTTTACCAAGTTTACCAACAATTATGGGATTGTCATTCTGCTGCTTACCCTGTTTATTCGTTTATTGATTTCTCCGCTTACGTACTCCAGCTATTTAAGCGGCGCTAAAATGAAGGTATTACGTCCTGAGATTGAACAATTGAAAGTAAAATACGGTGGCGACCAGCAGCAAATAAGCATGGAGCAAATGAAGCTGTTCAGGGAAGCGGGCGTAAATCCTTTAGGTGGCTGTATTCCCGGCTTGTTGCAAATTCCCATATTCTTTGCCTTGTATAGTTTCTTTAATTCCAATGTGGCTCTGCGCGGTCAGAGTTTTTTGTGGGCAGATGATTTATCGCAATACGATTCCATACTGAACTTTGGTTTTAACATTCCCCTGTTGGGCGATCACTTAAGCTTATTTACTTTAACGGCTGTAGTCACAAGCTTCCTGATTTCAATCTACAGTATGAGCATGACGCCGGATCAAAGTAATCCTGTGTTAAAATACATGCCTTATTTTTTCCCCATTATCCTGTTGTTTGTATTTAATGGTTTACCCTCAGGCTTAACCTGGTATTATACCATTTCCAACATCATAACACTGGCCTTGCAATTCGTTATCCAGAATTATATTATTGACCACGATAAAATTCTTGCAAAAATTGAAATAAACCGCAAAAAGCCGAAAGCAAAATCGAAATGGGCTGAACGAATGGAGCAGATGCAGGAGCAACAGAAAAAAATGCAGGAAATGCAAAAAAAGAACCGCAACTAAACCTGAATAAAAATTACGGAATCCCGCTTTTTAACGAAGCGGGATTTTTGTTTACGCAACTATTACAGATATTTGGTACGTCTTTACCCTGATAACATACATTATGAAACAACGTTTACAGATTTTATCAGCTTCCCTGCTTCTTTTTGTTTTGCCGGCTTTGGCACAAAAAAAGTTGTCGGAAGGAACCATTTCCTATGACATCGTAATCAATACAGGGTCTGATAAACCCCAGAGTGCTGATTTCCTGGATGGTGCTACCAGTGCCGTTTACATAAAAGGAGCCAAAACACGTACGGAAATGGTAAGCCCGCTGGGCACCCAGTCCACTATCATTGACGGAACCAAGAACGCTATCGTTATTCTTAAAGAATATGGCGAGCAGAAGTATATGATCAATCTGAAACCGGAAGACTGGAAGGATGCGAATAAAAGATATGACGATGTGACCTTTACCTATAGTGCAGGTGAAACGAAGACCATTTTAGGGTATAAATGCAATAAGGCCGTGGGCAAACTTAAAGACGGCACCACCTTTACCGTTTGGTACACTACCGAGCTTGTCCCTGAAAACAAGGATTTTCAATATGCCAACAAGTCTTTACCGGGGCTGGCCCTGGAGTATGAAACGAATATGGGAAATTTAAAAGTAACCTATACGGTTTCGAAAATCAGCTTTAGCCCGGTACCTGCAGCAAAATTCGACATACCGAAAGCAGGTTTCAGGGTTTTAAGCTATAGCCAAAGTAAAATGGGAAGTTAATTACGACCGGGGTTAAACTTGATCTTATCAAGCAAAACCTTCTTTTTGATTGGTAACACGTAAGTAGCATTACCCTTTTCAAAGGTGGCTACCGTGTTTAATATGATAAATTTTTTCTCAGAAGGCGAACTGAACAGGTTGTTACTCCTGTAATTATAGCCTGAGCGTAAGGAGAAATTCTTTGCGTTCAAAGAAAAAGGAGCTAAGGTATTGTTTCTTGTGTCTTTTTTACCACCGTCACCCAAAGCAGCAAAAGCAGCTAAAGAGGCTGTGATCAGCACAACCGTAGCTATTTTTCTTTTAAGTAATCTTGTGATTATTGTGGCGGTTGGGTTCATTCTGGCACAAAGATAGTAATAAATATTAACATTCTTTCAACCTCTTATCCTTTTCTTTACAATTTGTTTAACGCATATTGAAAGAATATGTTGCAGAAACTTGGTAGATTTTCGACGAAAGAGTAAATTGTTTAAGGAGAATTCTAAATGATTAGTGATCCATACCACGACAAGGAAAGTATAGATGAGTTGCTGAAGCATTATAACAATCTTCGTAATGGCCTGGCCAGCATTTTTTTGGAAGAAGAGGCTTTTGAAAAAATTATTGAATATTATGATGACCAGGAAGAAATCAGCAAGGCGCTTGAGGCCGCTGAAATGGCTATAGAATATTTCCCTTACTCAGCCCCGCTTTTAATAAAAAAGGCCGATCTTCTTCTGGCTACCAGAAAATACCACGAAGCCCTTGAATTATTGGAAAAGGCCGAGCTTTTTGACGGTACAGATATCAACCTTTATATTTTGAAAACGGATGCCTACCTGGCCATGGATAAGCAGGAAAAGGCGGTGGAAATACTGGAACAGGCCCTGACCTCTTTTGAAGGAGAAGAAAAAATAGAGTTGTTGTTTGAGCTGGCTGACGTATATGATGACTACGAGGAGTTTGACAAGGTATTTGACTGCCTGGCCGTGATTTTAAAAGAAGAGCCTACCAACGAAGAGGCGCTTTACAAAATTTGTTTCTGGACGGATTTTACCGGTCGCAACGAAGAAAGCATCAGACTGCATCTGGAAATTATTGAGGAGCATCCTTTTAATGAACTGGCCTGGTTTAACCTGGCAGCCGCTTACCAGGGGTTGAAATTGTATGAAAAGGCCATAGATGCCTATCAATATGCCCTGGCCATTGATGAAAAATTCGATTATGCCTATCGTAATATAGGAGATGCCTATATCCGTTTAAGAAAGTATAAAGAAGCCATTGAAGCCCTGGAAAAAGTACTGGAACTTTCCAAGCCCGAAGAAGTGATTTATGAAGCCATTGGCCATTGTTATGATCGTTTGAAAAACTATGCCCAGGCAAGATTTCATTACAGGAAAGCCTCCCATTTAAATCCGGATGACAGCAAACTGTTTTATAAAATCGCTTGTACCTACTATAATGAAGGGCAGTGGGTCAGCGCCATAAAGCAATTGGAGTCGGCTTTGAAAATTCACCGCCTGCAACCCGAGTACAATTTACTAATGGGGGAGTGTAAACTCCAGTTAAATGAAATTAAAGAAGCGGTTCAGTTTTTATCAACAGCCGTCCGGGTGCGGCCAAGGAACATTTCAGGCTGGGAAGCGTTGGTGCGTTGTTTACATGCAGCCGGTTTTTACACGGAAGCCCGCCAGCAGGCGTTGGCAGCGCTAAGTCATACCAATAATAAAGCTGTGTTCTTATATTACCTGAGTGCTATTCTCTTTGCCATGAATAAATCGAAAGAAGCCTTATTGTATTTGGAGAAGGCCTTGGCAACGACGCCCAAACACTTGAAAAAATTTATTCAGCTAAATCCTTCTATTCTTCAAAATGCGCAGGTAGTGGATATGATCGCCCAGTATAAAAAGGGCAAAAGATAATTATAACGGTCTCATTTTATTTACTTCCCTATTTTTGCGGCCAATAATTTAACTGCCCGATAATGAATTTTAATCTTTCACAGATCCCGGACCGTAATCAAAAGCCCCGTACCTCTGGTATTACAATGGTAATGGACAAAGGACTTAGCGTAGAGGAGGCAAAAAATTTTTTAAGTGTTTCACATCCGCACGTTGATATTATAAAATTGGGTTTTGGAACTTCTTTTGTTACCCCAAACCTTAAAGAAAAACTGGAAGTGTACCGTTCCTATAACATACCCATTTATTTTGGCGGTACCTTGTTTGAAGCTTTTTTAGTTAGAAACCAGTTTGATGATTATATCGCTGTTTGTAAAGATTTTGGCATCAGTTACATGGAAGTCAGCGATGGTTCCATTACCATTCCACACGCTGAAAAATGCGGCTATATAGAAAAATTGACAAAACACGGAACTGTATTGAGCGAAGTGGGAAGTAAGGATGCGGCCCATATTATTCCACCGTATAAATGGATTGAATTGATGCGTGCCGAATTAAATGCAGGCGCCACCTATGTTATTGCGGAAGCCCGTGAAGCTGGAAATGTAGGTATCTACCGGGGAAGCGGCGAGGTTAGAGAAGGACTGGTGCAGGAGATACTGACACAAATTCCCGGGGAAAAAATTATTTGGGAAGCACCGCAAAAAGCACAGCAACTTTATTTTATTGAGTTGTTAGGCGCTAATGTAAATCTTGGCAATATTGCTCCTACGGAAGTGATCCCGATGGAAACCATGCGCATTGGTTTACGTGGCGATACGTTTCATTTGTACCTCAATAAAGAAAGCGTGTAATGAGACGTTTTGGCCTTATAGGAAAAACGTTGAAGCATTCATTTTCTAAAAATTACTTTACGCAAAAGTTCAGGGACGAGCACATCAGCGATTGCACATACGAGATATTCGAATTGCCATCCATTGAGGGACTGCCCCACCTGATCAATTGTTATCCAGATCTGGAAGGATTGAATATAACCATTCCCTATAAGGAAGAAGTGCTTTCTTTTTTGAATGAAAAAAGTACAGTAGTACAGGAAACCGGGGCTTGTAACTGCATTCAAATTGTTAATGGCAAGTTGCACGGTTACAATACAGACGTTACGGGATTTAAGAATTCGCTGCAGCCAAAATTAAAACCCGGTCATAAAAAGGCATTGATACTTGGTTCCGGCGGTGCGGCAAAGGCCGTGAAATACGCCTTAAAAGAATTGGAAATTGACTTCCTGGTGGTTTCAAGACGCAAGGAATTCAGCGGCTTGGTCTACGAAGAGGTGAATGATGAAATTTTAAAGCAGTACACGCTGATCATTAACACCACTCCGCTGGGCATGTACCCAAACATCCATGAGGCTCCGGCTATTCCGTATGCGTTTTTAACGCCGCAGCATTTTTTATTTGACCTGACGTATAATCCGGAGAAATCAACGTTTTTGCAGCAGGGCGAAAGCCGGGGGGCGCAGGTCGCAAACGGTTATGAAATGCTGGTGATCCAGGCGGAAGAGAGCTGGCAGATATGGAACAGGGTAAGAAGCTGATACGATTTTTTTACCAGGCTGGAAGTAACCTTATAAAGGTTTTTCATGTGGTTTACTGGTCAAAGATTCAGGGGTTGTAAATTTCCTTACGGCTTCCGTGGGAACAGCCACTACTTTTTTGATTTTGTAATCATAACAAACCATTCCTGTTTTGGCCAGGGCCACCACTTTTCCGTCTTTTTCATTAACCAGTTTATAGCATACATCAAAACCAACCTTGCTGAAATCATTGGCGGTTACGTACGCCTTTACACTATCGCCATAAAATAATTCCGATTTGAATTCTATAGCCACATCGCTCATAATAAGGCTTGTTCCTTCCAGGTCCAGCTCTGTATAAGCAAAGTGGTTTAAAAACTGCATCCTGGCTTCGTGTAATAGTGTCAGGATGGTATCGTTGCCTACATGTCCGCCATAATTTACATCTGTAATGCGGATGGGAATAATAGTTGTAAAAACGAATTGTTCAGGAAGTGTAATCTTGATCCGGGCCATTTGCGGGGTTACTGATTTTCTTTGAGGTTTTTTAGCACTTCTAACACACCGGTAAAATCAGTTGTCAACACAGCAGACGCCACCTTTTGCTGCAGTTGCTGCATTTCCTCTTTGCACAGCACATCTTCCTTAACACAAGTTATGAAATCAAATAATTTTTTAGGAAGCTTCATGGCATTTCCATCCCCGTCACTATACACCATATATTTTTCAGAAGGTATGTTCGAACCAACGGTTTGTTTCGCTTTTGCTACTTTGGGCATAAAAGCCCAGTGAGGTATTACAGCCCCCAGCCTGGTTTGAGGTTGCAGCTTGTTGTAAGGGTTTTTCTTTTCTTCTGTATTTTTTTGATAGTTCGTGTCAGGGCGGGATGATGCAAGTAAGGAATTGCTTTCCGGTGCAGGGCTTTGATCAGCAGACGCCTTCGAATCCATGTTGCGTTGCTGGTTTTGAACAGCTGCCGGCGTGGTAGCAATGATTGCTGACCCGGTTTTATTTCCAATTAACAAAGTGGTGGTAACCGCCAAAAAAATTACAATAGCTGCGGCCGCAGCATATCGTATACGTTTTTTATGTTTTTGAAAGAACGGAACCACTTTGGCTGGGGAGGGAACATCGAGCCGGGCATTTATTTTGTCCCATGCAAGAGGGGAAGGGCTTGCCTCAAAGTCATATAATTTTTTAGGGAAGCCGGCATCCATTTTTTCATCCAAAAGGCTGGCAATGGTATCCCAAACCTGTTGAGGTGGTTCAGGTGTATAATGCCACAGTTTATTCTGGAGTTGAGTGCTCATCTTTTAAGGAACTTGTTTTCTTCTTTCAATAAATTGCCTTACCAGGTCTTGTAATATTAGTTTGGCTCTCGACAGTTGCGATTTGCTTGTGCCTTCACTGATGCCCAATGCTTCTGCTATTTGTTTATGCGTATACCCTTCTATCACATACATATTGAACACCGTGCGGTAACCGGGCGATAATTGCTGAACAAGCTGAATGATGTCTTTTTCAGCCAGGCTATCTAAAACAGATAAATATTTCCCTTCTACCGTGTCCTCTTCATACTCCGTTATCGGTTGCAGGTAGGTTTTCTTTCTGAAGTGTTCGATAGCCGTGTTAACAAAAATTCTGCGTATCCATCCTTCAAAAGATCCCTCGCTTCTAAAACTTCCTATTTTGTTGAACACCTTTATAAAGCCTTCCTGCAAAATGTCTTCAGCTTCCTCCGTATTGCCCGCATATCGCAAACACACACCATACATTTTAGGAGCAAATCTTTGATACAACTCGTGTTGCATCTTACGATCTCCCCTTATACAGCCCTCAATTAAGTCGGAATCACTAAATATTTGGTTGCGTGTGTCGCTCAAATTATTGTGTGTTTATATTTAATTTATTCAAAAATTCTACCAATCGGCCAACAGCCTTGCTTCTGTGGCTAAAGCTATTCTTTTCTTTCAAACCCATCTCTGCAAAAGTTTTTACCGATCCTTCCGGAACAAAAACCGGATCGTAGCCAAAGCCTGCCTGCCCCTTTTTTTGATCCATAATTTCTCCTTTGCATATGCCTTCAAAAAAATATTCCTTCCCATTTAAAATAAGACAGATAACGGTTCTGAACTGAGCCGACCGGTCCTTACTGTCTCTTAAATTCAAAAGTAGTTTTTCAATATTTTTTTCAAAGGCCTTGTCTTCCCCGGCATAACGGGCACTTTTTACTCCGGGTTCATTGTTTAGAGAGAATACTTCCAGGCCGGTATCTTCACTAAAACAATTTGTATGGGTCAACTGGTATATGGTCCTTGCTTTTTCAGCGGCGTTTTGCTGCAACGTGTCATGGGGTTCCGGTATGTCTATATCAATTCCGGCTTCCTTTAACGTAATTACAGAAAAGTTTCCCGGCAAAACAGACCGGATCTCATCAACCTTATGCTGATTGTTTGTTGCAAAAATTAATTTCATTCTGGATAATTATAGGCCAAACAAGATTTTTAAGCAGTTCCACAATTGCAGTTTTAGCGTTTTATCCGTGGCTAGTTCCTGCAGGTTGGGACTATACAAATAAGTACGTTTATTGAATGGCTGCAGTTGAAATTGGGGAAAATTTATAGGTAAATCAATCGATAAAGGTGTAATGCCAAAAAGCAAAACGCTTTTTGGTTCCAGGGGCCTGATCGCCGTTTCAACCTCGGTTTCTTTCAGGGAATGAATATTGACAATAGCTACATCTGCCAGGCTGAGTTTGCAGGCAGAAAGAATGTTTGTTAAAAAACTCAGTTCCTCATCCGGGAGAAAAGGTACAGTAGCATTGCTAACAAGCAGTACAATATGTTTGGCATTCTTTCCCAGATATTTTACAGGCTTATACTCAGGTTCGGGGTTCGAAATGGGTGTTTCAATAGTTGAAACGGTTGATTCCATAAGCACACTGGAATATAAACCGGCTAATTGTTGATTCGTTAATTGTATCTGGTTCAGGCTCATCTGCCGCTATTATATAATAAATGATCTAAGCTTTTTTGTTTCTTTGCAGCGCTAAATTAAATTATTATGCTTGCTACTATGGATATTGCTACAACAAAGATTGAAAGAAGTAAACTTCAGGATCTTAGCCTCGAAAACATTCCCTTCGGAAAATATTTCAGTGATCACATGCTGGAAGCGGATTATGAAGACGGGGAATGGAAAAACATTGAGATCAAGCCTTATCAGCCATTGCTTTTAAGTCCCTCGGTTGCTGCCTTGCATTACGGGCAGGCTATTTTTGAAGGCATTAAAGCGTATAAAGACGCCAGTGGTAACGCTTATATTTTCAGGCCGCAGGATAATTTCCGCCGCTTTAATGTTTCTGCCGAAAGAATGCAAATGCCCCCCGTTCCCGAAGATTTGTTCATGGAAGGGATGAAACAATTGGTGGCGCTTGATAAAAGCTGGATACCCGGAAAGGAAGACCATTCCTTGTATATACGTCCTTTTATGTTCTCTTCCGATGAAATGATCGGTGTTCGTCCCTCCGAAAATTATAAGTTTCTGATTCTGTTAAGCCCGACAGGTCCTTATTACAGTGCGCCCATGCGCATTTACGTAGAAGAGCAATATGTACGTGCCGTGCCGGGAGGTATAGGCTATGCAAAAGCGGCCGGTAATTATGCCGCTGCCATGTATGCCACGGCGCAGGCAAAGAAAAAAGGCTATGACCAGGTTTTGTGGACAGATGCCTTTGAACATAAATATGTACAGGAGATCGGTACCATGAATGTGATCTTCATCATTGGTGACAAGGCCGTTACGCCTGACCTGGGTGCCGGAACGATTCTGGCCGGTGTTACCAGGGACAGCGTTTTAACTCTTTTAAAGGAAGCCGGGCTCACCATAGAAGAAAGAGCCCTGGGTATTGACGAAATTACAGATGCCTACAAGGCCGGCCTGCTGCATGAAGTATTTGGCACCGGCACCGCTGCTACCATAAGCTGTATTAAGGAATTACGCTACAAGGATTTTGTAATGACTTTTGATACGGAAAACTGGAAAACTGCCCCAACCATAAAAAAATGGTTAACCGATATCCGCGAGGGTAGGAGAGAAGATAGGTACGGGTGGATGATGAAGGTTTCCTAATAAATTCTTTAGGGTAATCATTGGCCTGCAACGGAATTAAAATCCTGCTTTTTAAGGCAGGATTTTTTTTCAAAAAGCAATTATTTAGAGGATAACGGGTTCATTTCCTTTAAAAAAAGACAAAAATCTAAATTGCGGAATCTGAAATTTAAAATCTTTCCCCTACCTTTGCCGTCCAAAATTTAAAGGTTCGTAATGCCTACTATTCAGCAATTAGTTCGTAAAGGAAGAGAGATCATCCGTGCAAAAAGCAAATCAAGAGCTTTGGATAGCTGTCCGCAGCGTCGTGGGGTTTGTACCCGTGTGTATACTACTACACCTAAAAAACCAAACTCTGCCCTCCGTAAAGTGGCTAAAGTTCGTTTGACCAATAAAGTTGAGGTGATTGCCTATATTCCGGGTGAAGGTCACAACCTGCAGGAGCACTCTATCGTATTGATCCGTGGAGGTCGTGTAAAAGATTTGCCAGGTGTACGTTATCATATTGTTCGCGGTTCTTTGGATACTGCCGGTGTAAAAGACCGTAAGCAAAGCCGTTCTAAATATGGTACCAAGAGGGAAAAAGCCGGTGCAAAACCAGCCGCTGCAGGAAAGAAAAAATAATTATTTCTAAAAACGACCGCGGCGCAGAGTAAAGTTTTAAAGCTTGAAGACATTCTGCCGCTGCGGTGACTTAAAAATTAAATTTCATGCGTAAAGCACAAGCAAAAAAACTTCCATTAGCTCCAGATCCTCGTTTTAACGATAAACTGGTTACCCGTTTTGTTAATAACATTATGTGGCAGGGTAAAAAAAGCGTTGCTTTTGATATCTTTTATGATGCTATTGATAAAGTAGGTAAGCAAACCGGTGAAGATGGTTATGAAATCTGGAAAAGAGCTTTATCCAATGTAACACCTGCTGTAGAAGTACGCAGCCGTCGTATTGGTGGTGCTACCTTTCAAATTCCTTCTGAAGTTCGTGCGGACAGAAAGATTTCTTTAAGCATGAAATGGTTGATCCGTTACAGCCGTGAAAGAAACGGCCGTAGCATGGCTGATAAATTAGCCAACGAGATCGTTGCTGCCAGCAAAGGTGAAGGGGCTGCTTTCAAAAAGAAAGAAGATACACACCGTATGGCTGAAGCGAACAAAGCCTTTGCCCACTTTAAGGTATAATTGATCAATTTTATTTGTTATAAAAGAAAAATCCTCTGTTTAAACAGAGGATTTTTTTATGCTGAGCCCTTAAAGTTTATGCATTGGCATTATCCACGCCTCCGGTGCCGCCCGCAATGCCACTATCAAATACATCTGTTGGGGTAGTTACACTTTCAGGCGTTTGAGTGCCTGTGTTGATATCAGAACCCTGGTACTGGCTGCCAGTGTTGGTCATGCCGCCGGACGTATTTGCAGTTCTGCGGTTATTGCTTGCGCTGCCGCCGCTGCGGTTTGATGAGGCACCTCCGCGGTTGCTTCTGCTTCCGCCTGATGCTGAGCCACCTTTGCTGGCGACTTTAGTCCTGGTGCTTTTGCTTGCAGAAGCTAATCCTCTTGAAGAAGATCCTCCGCGGCTTGCAGATGAACCGCTTCTTGAGGCGCTGCGTCCGCCACCTGAGCTTTTAGAAGCTGTTTTTGAAGCGCCACGGCTCGCAGATGAACGGTCGGCTGACGAACCTCCCCTGTTGGAAGATGAACTTCCGGATGCAGAACTACGGCTTGAAGAACTCTTTGAAGCGCCTTTTTTTGCCGCTCCGCCTGTGCGGTTGCCGGCACTGCTACGGCTAGAAGAACCGCCGCGGCTGGAGGAAGATTTAGAAGCTCCTCCTTTTTTTGCTGCTGCCTTTTTGGGAGCCGCTTTTTTGGCTGTTGCTTTCTTAGGGGCTGCTTTTTTCGCTGCGCCTTTTTTAGGAGCTGCTTTTTTGGCTGCTCCGCCTCTTGAAGATTTAGAAGCGCCTTTTTTTGCTGCTGCTTTTGACGAACCTCCCCGACCAGAAGATGAGCCGCTTCTTGAAGATGAACCAGTACGGCTAGATGATTTAGCTGCGCCTTTTTTCGCTGCGCTTTTTGAAGAAGATCTGCCGCCAGAGCTTTTGCTCGCTGATTTTTTAGCTGCGGCCTTCTTGGTTGATTTTGCCATTGTTAACGGGATTTAATGAGAGTTAATAAATTTTATCTTTTGAAATTACGATGATTAAATGATTTGCAAAAATTATACAAGAGTATGGAAGATTTGTTTTTCGTGCTATTGTGTGGGTTAGATGTGGATTGATTTAACAAACAATGTTTCTGCAGATGCATGAAATGAAAGGTATTTCCCTAACTTTGCACCCTCAAATTTCAGATTGGGGAAATGTGTGTACATGAAACCGCTGAAACATTGACGGGTAGCGGATGAACGATGAAGTGAGGGACACAACAGAAGATGAACAGGGCTGTGCAGCCGGTTACCTGGAATAAATTAGTACAATATTCAATTTTAATACTCATGGCAGACTTAAGATTTCAACGCAACTTTGGTATCGCCGCTCACATTGATGCGGGCAAGACTACCACAACTGAGCGCATATTGCGCTATACCGGTATGATTCACAGAACCGGTGAAGTACATGATGGCGCTGCCACCACCGACTGGATGGAGCAGGAAAAAGAAAGAGGTATTACCATTACCTCGGCTGCGGTAAGCTGCCAGTGGAACTTCCCCACCGTTAATGGGAAGGCAACTGCTGATACAAAAAAATATTATTTCAACATTATTGATACTCCGGGGCACGTTGATTTTACTGTAGAAGTTGAACGTTCTATGCGTGTACTGGATGGTTTGATTGCCTTATTCTCAGCCGTAGATGGCGTGGAGCCTCAGTCTGAAACCGTATGGCGCCAGGCTAACCGCTACCGCGTACCCCGTATTGGTTTTGTAAACAAAATGGACCGCTCCGGTGCTGACTTTTTGAATGTGGTAAAGCAGGTGCGTGAGATGCTGGGTGCAAAATCAGTGCCTCTTCAATTGCCGATCGGCGCGGAAGATAACTTTAAAGGTGTGGTTGATCTTATTACCAACAAGGGTATCATTTGGCATGCGGAAACGGAAGGCATGACCTTCGACGAAATTCCTGTGCCTGAGGATATGAAGGAAGATGTGGAATACTGGAGAGGCCAGTTGATTGAGGCCGTTGCCGAATACGACGACACCCTGATGGAAAAATTCTTCGACGATCCGAACAGTATCTCAGAAAATGAAATTCATGAGGCCATTCGCAAAGCAACAATTGACCTGAGCATTGTGCCAATGATGTGCGGTTCTTCCTTTAAAAATAAAGGAGTACAAAAAGCGCTGGATGCGGTTTGCCGCTACCTGCCTTCTCCTGCCGATATTGAAGCTATCGTGGGTACCGATCCCAATACCGGAGAAGAAATTACCCGTAAGCCGGATGCCAAAGAACCATTTGCGGCCCTGGCATTTAAAATCATGACCGATCCGTTTGTTGGCCGTTTGGCTTTCTTCCGGGCTTATTCTGGTCACCTGGATGCTGGTTCTTATGTGTTGAACGTAAGAAGCGGTAAGAAAGAACGTATCTCCCGTATCATGAAGATGTTTGCCAACAAGCAAAATCCGATTGACTTTATTGAGGCGGGTGATATTGGTGCTGCTGTAGGTTTTAAAGAGATCAAGACCGGTGACACCCTTTGCGATGAGAACCATCCGATCACTTTGGAAAACATGTTTATTCCCGAGCCGGTAATTGCCATTGCAGTGGAGCCTAAAACGCAGGCTGATGTTGAT
This sequence comes from uncultured bacterium, assembly GCA_966095395.1. Lineage (GTDB taxonomy): Bacteria > Bacteroidota > Bacteroidia > Chitinophagales > Chitinophagaceae > Flavisolibacter. The sequence goes on from CBHTSW010000033.1 coordinate 46,334, forward strand.
AAAATGGGTATGGCTATTGCCAAACTGGTGGAAGAAGATCCCACACTTCGTGTAAATACAGATGAAGATACCGGCCAAACCATTTTGCGTGGAATGGGCGAGCTGCACCTTGAGATTATTGTGGACCGTATGCGCCGCGAATTTAAAGTAGAAGTAAACCAGGGTGCACCGCAGGTAGCTTATAAAGAAGCGTTCAATGCCACGGTTCAACACAGGGAAGTATTGAAAAAGCAGTCCGGTGGTCGTGGTAAGTTTGCCGATATCATGTTTGAATTAGGCCCTGTTGATGCTGATTGGAAGGAAGCAAATCCTGACAAGCATTACCAGTTTGTAAATGATCTGTTTGGTGGATCCATTCCCCGTGAATTTGTACCTGCCATTCAAAAAGGATTTGAAAATTCAATGGGTACAGGCGTACTGGCTTCTTACCCGGTTGACAACATGAAGATCCGTGTATATGATGGTTCTTTCCACGCAGTTGACTCCGATGCCATGTCGTTTGAATTGTGTGCCAAGCAGGGTTTCCGCGAAGCTGCAAGAAAAGCGAAGCCTGTGTTGCTGGAGCCTATCATGAAAGTGGAAGTTATCACTCCGGATCAATACATGGGTGATGTTACAGGTGACCTGAACCGTCGCCGTGGCATGATGGAAGGTATGGATACCCGTGCCGGCGCCCAGGTGATCAAAGCTAAAGTTCCGTTGAGTGAAATGTTTGGTTATGTAACTCAATTGCGTTCTTTGTCTTCCGGCCGCGCTTCTTCTACTATGGAGTTCTCTCATTATGCTCCGGCACCCAACAACATTGCTGAAGAAGTAATTGCGAAGTCGAAAGGAAAAGTTTCGGCTGAATAAGTAAATGTTCATCATCTTAATAGTAAAACCCCGGCTGGTTTATCCGAGCCGGGGTTTTTTATTTGTAAAAATTTAGTTAGTTCAATCTTCTCTTTTGTTTTAGGCATTGCGTTTGTTAAGAGCAAGTGTTCGATTTCCATTTTCAGGATTCCGTTTGATCCGGCCGTCAGGCTTATGAAAAACACCAATAGAAATTGAACGTTGGGCTCATTTGAGCCCAATTTTTATTCACACTGTTTTGTATTTTGTTAAAGTGGCACCAAACTTGCCGGTCGGAGCGAAAAGTATTTTATGAAACTAAGAAAAACACTCCTTGCCTTATCATGCCTGGCTATTGGTTCAACCATTTTTTACGCTTGTCAAAAAGAAAATTCGGCTTCTGCAGACAAAGCCAGGTTACAGGTATATCTAACCGATGATCCGGGAAATTATGATGAAGTAGTTATTGATGTACAGGACATCAAGATCAATTACTCTTCCGACACAGCCGACGGCTGGCAAAGTTTATCTACCGTTAAAACAGGAACCTATGATGTTTTAAAGTTGGTAAATGGCAGCGACACCCTGCTGGGTGATGCGGAACTGAATCCCGGAAAAATTGAGCAGATCCGGTTGATCCTTGGGTCAAACAATTATGTAAAAGTGGATGGCCAAACCATTCCCCTGCAAACGCCAAGTGCCCAGCAATCCGGTTTGAAATTAAACATTCACCAGGATGTAAATGCCGGAATTACGTACAAGTTGTTGCTTGATTTTGATGCTGCACGTTCTATTGTAAAAACAGGTAACGGTAAATACCTCCTGAAACCGGTTATCCGTACCAGTTTGGAAGCCATTGGCGGAAGCATTCGCGGCTATGTACTTCCTGATTCTTTGAACACGGCTGTATTTGCGATTCAGGGTGCCGATACCATTACAGGTACTTATACTTCAAATGGCAGCTATATGTTGAAAGGATTGGATGCAGGAACCTATACACTTGCTTTTGCGCCAGCCGATACAACGTATAAAAGTCAAAATAAAACCGGCATCACGGTTATGGCTAATACCGTTACTACGGTTGATACGGTTCAACTGGTGAAATAAATTATTTATTTAAAGACATTCAGGCCGCCCGTTTTATTGGGTGGCCTTTTTATTTTCTGCCATCACACCATTGAACTTATATTAGAAGTCCTCTCACAAATGCCTTTTGTGCGTGGTCAGTGGTGAGTAGTGAATGGTGAAGGGAAAAGCTCTCTTATACCAACCGGCTATCAGGAGGGCGATGATAGATGGTAGATGACAGTTGATAGTTCATAGACGACAGAAGGGGAAAGAAGCCTCTGTCTCACGTTTGCCGTTTCACATTTTATGATGGTTTTGTTGACTGCGGGTTTGTATTACTTACCATTGGCCACTCACCACTCACGCTATAAAAGTCCATTTATAAAACCACTTGTAGTAACTTGATGACCAATTGTAAACACTAATGATGAATATAAGAATACTGCTTTTTTCCCTTTGTTTTTTTGTAGCCATGATTTCTTCGGGCCAGGAAATGGTGCTGAAACAAGGAGCAAAAATTACCAGGTCTGTAAAAATTAAAAGAGCCACCTATAAATTAGATGGTAAGGATAGTTTAACTACCGCGGTGATCGTGATTGAAGGAAACAACATAACGGTTGATTTCAACCAGGCTGTTTTAAAAGGAAGTAACCGGAAGCAAAGCCCCGATGAATTTTTTGGTGTGGCCATCCTGATCAGGAATGGCCGGAATATCACCATCAAAAATCTTACGGCAAAAGGATATAAAGTGGCCCTGCTGGCACAAAACATCGATGGCTTAAAAGTGGAGAACTGTGATTTCAGCTACAACTACCGCCAGCACTTAAACAGCAGCCAGGAAAAAGAAGATATATCCGACTGGATGAGCTATCATCAAAATGAAAAGGATGAATGGCTTCGTTATGGAGCGGCCATGTACCTGCGCGGCTGCAATAACGCCATCATTAGTAATAGCAAAGTTACCGGCGGGCAAAATGCCCTGATGATGGTGGAATCCAACAACGGTATGATCTACAACAATGATTTTTCCTTCAATTCCGGCATTGGTTTAGGCATGTACCGGTGCAGTTTCAATAAAGTAGTGTACAACAAGATCAATTTTAATGTGCGTGGTTATAGCCATGGGGTTTACAACCGGGGGCAGGACAGTGCCGGCATCTTGGTATATGAACAAAGCAATAGCAATCTGTTTTACAAAAACTCGGTTACGCATGGTGGTGATGGCTTTTTTCTCTGGGCCGGGCAAACAACCATGGACACCGGCAAAGGCGGCTGCAATGATAATATTTTAATGGATAATGATTTTTCCTATGCGCCAACCAATGGCATCGAGGTCACCTTTAGCCGCAACAAGATCATTCACAACCGCATCTTTGAATGCGATCATGGCATTTGGGGTGGCTATAGTTTTGATACCGAGATTTCAGGGAACCAGTTTCGGGATAACCGCATTGCTATTGCCATTGAACACGGGCTGGACAATACCATTCACCACAATCTTTTTTACGAGGACAGGGAAGCCATCAGGTTATGGTCGAGGAAGGAGCAGTCAAAGGACTGGGGCTATGCAAAATACAGGGATACCCGCAGTGCCGGTTATACGGTAGTAGGAAACAGTTTTAATAAAAACCCTTTGGTGTTTAATTTATCAGGAACCGATAGTCTTAGAATTTTTGTGAACCGGGTATCGCTATGCGATGCGGTGTATAAAACAGACACAACCGTTACCCATCTTGATACCACCTACAATGACGAACTGCTGTACCAGCTTTCAGAGGATTTCAAGCCTGACCTTCCCTCCGTTTCAAATCCGGTGGAACCATTTAAAGGCAATGGCCGGTTAGCCGGCCGCAAAAATATCATGATGACCGCATGGGGGCCTTATGATTTCAGGTACCCGGTTATCTGGAACACAAACCCTGCTGATACATCAGGGACCATGCAGTTTGAGGTATTGGGTCCAAAGGGAAAATGGAGGATTGTTAGTATAAAAGGGGTGGACAGTGTATCGGTAAAAAAGGGCAGCCTCCCTTCAAAAATCACGGTTCAAAAAGAAAAACAATCCAAAACAGACATAGAGATAATAGCGGAATACACCGGTGAAGCCTTTATTGATCAGTTTGGTAATAAACAATCAGCCAAAATGCCCTACCGCTTTGCCTTTAAAAAATTCTTTCAGCCGATCAATTTTACGGTAAGCTGGTATGCCTTTGATTCTTCTGCCAATCCAATCAACACCAATTACCGGGACCAATTGAAAACAAAACAGCCCTTTAAGACCGAAAAGGCTAACCGGTTGGATTATACCTGGTGGAATGGTATAAAGACAGGAGAGGAGTGGTACAACCAGTTTCTGACTGTAGCAGAAGGTTCTGCAGAATTTTCAAAAGGCGAATACGAACTGGCTGTGACCTGGGACGATGCGGTCAGGGTTTATGTTGATGGAAAATTGGTAGTTGATGAATGGAACCCTTCCCGGTATAAATTCGATGAGTCTCCCAACAAAAAACTAAGATTGGCTTTAGACGGAAACCATCACTTCCGGGTGGAGCATGCGGAGTTGGGTGGTTTTGCAACCCTGTCCGTAAAAATAAAAAGAATAAAATAGGCTGGCACAACAGCCACCCGGCACCCGGAATAAGGAATAGCTGCATCTTACGGGTAGGTCACAGGCGGCAAGTTTAGAAGAATTACCCTTGTAGAAGCCGGCTACCAACTATATTGCGGCCAGCTTTGGTCGTCAATTGCGCATCACCGGACGGGGAGGAGCGGCTAAATACCAGGCTTTAATGGTTTCTTTGCAAAATTTCTTTATTAAACTTTTGTCTGTTTAAACTCAACCCGTTACCTTTGCACTCCCATTCCAAAAATGGGTTTGGCATATGTCACAGAGAATCAGAATCAAATTACAGTCTTACGACCACAACCTGGTAGATAAATCAGCAGAGAAAATTGTAAAGACTGTTCGCAGCACCGGCGCCGTAGTAACAGGACCTATTCCTCTTCCTACCCGCAAAAAGATCTTTACCGTTTTGCGTTCACCACACGTGAACAAGAAAAGCCGCGAGCAGTTCCAGTTGGCAACGCACAAGCGTTTATTGGACATCTATACATCCAGTTCAAGAACGGTAGATGCGCTTTCAAAGCTTGACCTGCCTTCAGGTGTTGAGGTTGAAATTAAAGCCTGACGGGTGACCTGCTGATAAACAGGTCTTTTGGAAAAAGAAATTAGTTCTTATCAAATAGTATCATCTCTCAATCATTGCCGGCAACGGCTGAGAAAAGAGCTCTGAATTAAGTAAAAAACGCGGAAGGATGATGGGGCAAATCCCTCTATCCTGCAAATCCGCGGTCACATATAAACAAGCCCTTCGAGGTTTGTTTGTCACCGGTACTTCCCCAGTCCGCCAAAATTCGGACGATTCGGGAAAAGGTCGGCTGATGAACCAGGATTGACCCTTCGGCAAGCTCAGGATTCGAGAGCCTCCCACCGAAGAATGTCTTGCACAACCTTGCGGGGAAAAACCGTAAGAAAAATGAAAGGAATCATTGGTAAAAAAATTGGGATGACCAGCATCTTCGATGCAAGCGGTAAGCAAACTGCCTGCACCATCATTGAAGCTGGTCCTTGCGTTGTTACCCAGGTTAAAACGCAGGAAACAGACGGCTATAATGCCCTCCAGATCGCTTTCGGCGATAAAAAAGAGAAACACACGATCAGTGCAGAAAAAAATCACTTCGCTAAAGCCAATACCCCGGCTAAAAAGTGTGTAAAAGAATTCAGAAACTATTTCGAAGAAAAAAATATTGGTGATACCATTACTGTTGACATTTTCGCAGAAGGCGATAAGGTTGACGTGGTTGGTACAACAAAAGGCAAGGGTTTCCAGGGTGTGGTAAAACGTCATGGTTTCTCCGGTGTGGGTGAAGCTTCTCACGGCCAGCACGACCGCCAGAGAGCCCCGGGTTCTATCGGTGGTTCTTCTTACCCAAGCCGTGTATTCAAAGGAATGCGCATGGCCGGTAGAATGGGTCAGGACAGGGTGAAAGTAAAAGGTCTGAAAGTAGTGAAGATCTTCGCTGATAAAAACTACATATTGGTAAGTGGTTCTGTTCCAGGCCACGATGGTTCAATCGTTTTAATCCAAAAGTAGGGTCACGCCACCGGCATGACCGGTGATTAAAAAAAGTTAATCATGCAAGTAAAAGTATTAAACATACAAGGACAGGAAACAGGTAGAACTGTCGAACTCCCTGAAGATATATTTGGTATCGAGCCAAATAACCACGCCATTTATCTGGCTGTTAAGCAATACTTGGCTGCTCAGCGTCAGGGTACGCACAAAGTAAAAACCCGTGCTGAGGTAAAAGGTGCCAGCCGCAAGTTACACCGTCAAAAAGGTACCGGTGGTTCCCGTAAAGGTAATATCCGTAACCCTTTATACAAAGGTGGTGGTACAGTGTTTGGGCCTAAGCCGCACAAATACGATATCAAATTGAATCGTAAAGTAAAGGACCTGGCGAAAATGTCGGCCCTGGCTCACAAGGCTAAAGCAAATGCCATCTATGTTGTTGAGGACGTTACTTTAGACGCTCCAAAAACAAAAACATTCATGGGCATTTTGAACAGCCTGAAAGTAGGTGACAAAAAGCTGATGTTCATTCTTCCGGAGTACAACGAAACCATATATGTAAGCTCCCGCAACATTCCCTCAGTTTTGACCATGTTGATGAGCGATGTAAACACTTACGACCTGGTAAACTCAGAAGTATTGGTGTTAACTGAAAGCGCCGCCAAGATTTTTGCCGGTAGCGAAGAAGAAGTAGCAGCGTAATTATTAAAGATTTTAAAACAGAATTCAGATGAAACTTTCTGAAGTATTGATAAAACCGATTTTAACTGAGAAGGCAAACAGCCAGCAGGAAAGCCTGCGTCGTTACGCTTTTAAGGTTGCCCGTAAAGCAAACAAACTGGAGATCAAAAAAGCGATCGAAGAGTTTTACGGAGTGAACGTAGTGGATGTAAACACTGCTGTTGTTCCTGGTAAGAACAAAACCCGTTATACAAAAAAAGGATTTACAAAAGGCCAGAAACCTGCTTATAAAAAAGCAATGGTAACCGTAGCCGAAGGTGAAAACATTGATTTGTATTCAAACATCTAATTCGTAAACAAGAATGGCTTCAACAGCCGCAAATGTTGAAAAAGAAATAAAGTCATGGCATTAAAAAAGTATAA
>CBHTSW010000034.1:0-51695 GCA_966095395.1 uncultured bacterium
AAATTATAGGATAAAATGCTTACCATTGAAGCCAGCTCTGTCATAGTCAAACCAGTGCAGCCTTACATCAATCTGTCTGTCACTGATTATTTTTAACACGGATTCAGGTAATCTTTGAAGCTTCGAGTTTAGGTGTTGGCGTATTTAATGTGGCAACGGGCAGATCAATCATAAATCTTGATCCGGCACCAATTTTACTTTCGGCTTCTATAAAACCGTTATGTCTTTCAATGATTTTTTTACAAATAGATAACCCTACGCCGCTTCCTTCAAATTCATGATAACTGTGCAGCCGTTTAAACACCACAAAAATATCATTGGCAAATTTGGGATCAAAGCCAATACCGTTATCCTGTACTATAATGCGGCAAAGTTGCCGGCCGTTGGTAGTATCGTTCCTTAAAACTTTTGGCTCAGAATAAATATGCACCACCGGCACGGCTTCTTTTCTTCTGAATTTTATTGAGTTGCTGACCAGGTTCTGAAATAACTGGCGCATTTGGCTGGGGATTCCCCACACCTCAGGCAGATGGTCAATTTGAATTTGCGCTTCGTTGCGTTCGATATCTATTTCCATATCGGCAAGCACATCGCCGATCAGTTGATTTAAATTGATCGGTGCAAAATCTTCACTGGTTGTAGTATGCCTGGAAAACCGCAGCAGGTCGCTGATCAATAATTGCATACGCTCCGAAGCCTTTACAATCTTGTCCAGGCTTTTGTCCATTTCTTCGTCTATGGCATTTTTATACTTTGTCAGGATCTTATCGCTAAATACAAGGATCTTACGCAAGGGTTCCTGCAAGTCGTGTGAGGCTACGTAGGCAAAACGATCCAGCTCCTCTATGGTATTTTTTAATTGCTGGTTATTGAGCAGCAATTGCTGGTTTAACAGCCTGACCTTTTCTTCCGAAACCCGGCGTTCTTCAATCTCTTTTTCCAGGCTTTTGTTGGCAGCTAACAATTTCTTTTCCTGGTTGATCAGCTGGTGTGTTTTCTGGTATAATTCAACAAACACACTTACCTTATAACGAAGCAGTTCCGGGTTGATAGGCTTGTAAATAAAATCAACACCCCCCATCTTATATCCTTCATACATTTTATCGTCTCCATTGTTATGGGCGGTTATAAAAATGATAGGAATATGTTTCAGTTTTTCTCTTTCATAGATCAAGGATGCCGTTTCAAAGCCATTCATGTCAGGCATTTGAACATCCATCAGTATCAGTGTAAAATCCTGCTGTGCCAGCAATATTTTTAAGGCGGCGCGGCCGGAAATGGCTTTGACAATGGTGTAATCTTCTCTTTCCAAAATGGTTTCAATGGATAAAAGGTTGTCCTCCCGGTCATCAACCGCCAATATCTTCACAGGTTTCTTATATACTATATCCTCTGACTTGATACTTTCCATTTAACAAATTTGTTGTAAGCCGTTAACCGTGAGTTCTTATCATTTTACCAGCGATACAGATACAACTTTCACGGCTAACGGCTCATATTATTTATACAACCACACTCGCATTAACGACAACAACTGATCTATTTTAACAGGCTTGGTGATATAGTCGGATGCTCCGGCCTCAATACATTTTTCTCTATCGCCTTTCATGGCTTTGGCGGTTACCGCAATGATCGGAAGCTTGTGATCCTTATGTTCCCTCCTGATCTTTTGTGTGGTTTCATAACCATCCATTTCCGGCATCATGATATCCATCAGCACCATATCAATAGCAGGATTCTCTGCCAATATGTTGATGGCTTCCTGGCCGCTTTCCGCCGTAATGGTATTTATGGAATAACGTTCAAAAGCTGTAGTCAAGGCAAACAGGTTCCTTACATCGTCATCTACAACCAAAATGGTCTTATTGGTCAATACATCTTCCTTAGAACGCAGGTTCTCTATGATCTTTTGCTTTTCCGGTAACAGGTCTTTATGATCAATATGCATGTGCAGCACGGCTTCTTCCAGTAGCAATTCCAGGGAATTGACATCTTTTAAAAGAATACGGTTGGCGTATTGTTTTAGTTGTGTCCTTTCTTTTGGCGAAAAGTCTTTTGCCGAGTAAATCAACACAGGTGTCATCTGGATTTTTTTGATACTGTTGATCTCGGTTACAAAATCCAGACCGGCAATGTCGGGCAACATAAAATCTACTATGATGCAATCGTAGGAATAATTAGTGATCAATTCCAACGCATCTTTTCCGGTTGCTGCAATCGTAATGTTAAGCAATTCGCCATTGTCCAGGATTTTTGCAATTTGTGATGAATCAATTTCATTGTCTTCTACAATCAGCAATTCTTTTGGCTTGCGATTGTAGTACACCACAATATCGTTGAACAACACACTTAGTGCTTCGTTCTTCAGGGGTTTGAGGTGGAAACTTCTGGCTCCTCTCTGCATGGCCAGTAAACGGTTTTCCTCCCCGGAAATTAAATGCACTGGAATATGCCGGAAGTTAATATCGTTTTTAAAGAGATCCAGGATTCGCCAGCCACTGGCATCCGGAAGTTTTACATCCAATGTAACGGCAATAGGATTGTATTTATTGGTCAGGTCAAATACTTCTCCAAAGCTGGTGGCCACTACAATTTTAAGATTGGCCTCATGGGCTTTGTCAATCATGATCTTGGCAAAACGAAGATCGTCTTCCACCACCAATACTACTTTATCATGACTGAAGATATTGTTCCTGTCATCGCCTGTATCGTTAATGATCTCGTTTAATCCTTCCAGATCCTTTGCTTCTACTTTAATGGTAGGCACGGATTGAATGGCCACATCATCCGATGTTTCTGCCAGTTTGTATTCACTTACCGTTAAACTCGATTGCTTTTCTTTTTTATAAACAGATGGGTTATAATTGATGGGCAGGTATAAAGTGAATGTGCTGCCGTGTCCTACTTCGCTATCCAGTTCAATAGAACCACCCAACAGGTCGGCCAGGCCCCTGCTGATAGAAAGCCCCAAACCGGTACCGCCATATTTACGGCTGGTTGAACCTTCGGCCTGCTGAAAGGCTTCGAAGATGATGTTTTGTTTGTCCTTGGAAATACCAATACCGCTGTCTTTGATCTCGAAGGCCACTACCCGCTTGGCATTGTCCAGGCTTGGGTTTCCGGCTTTCCAGCTTTTTTTGGGAGCTTCGTAAATGCGTAAATGAACACCGCCTTTTTCGGTAAACTTAAAGGCGTTCGATAAAAGGTTCTTTAAGATCTGGTTCAAACGCTGCACGTCGGTTTCCAGTGCTTCCGGTAATTGCGTGTCCATCTCAATCCCAAACTTCAGGTTCTTACTTTCAGAAACGTGTTTGAAAGTGGTTTCCACAAACGACGTGATCTCGTTGAAACGAACATTGATAAAGTCGGTAGATATGTAACCGGATTCGATCTTGGACAAGTCAAGAATATCGTTGATCAGTTGAATCAGGTCATCACCGCAACTGTGAATGGTCTTGGCATACCGAACCTGCTTTTCTGACAAATTACCTTCCCTGTTTTCATAAAGTTGTTGTGCAAGAATGAGCAGTGAGTTCAGCGGCGTACGCAACTCATGCGACATGTTGGCAAGAAACTCAGATTTGTATTTGGAGGTTAACTGCAGCTGTTCGGCTTTTTCTTCCAGTGATTTCCGTGCATCCTCTACTTCTTTGTTCTTGGCTTCTACTTCTTCTTTTTGTTTTACAAGAAGGTGTGCCTTATCCTGCAATTCCTCGTTGGTTCTTCTTAATTCCTCAGTCAGCGATTGTGATTGTTCCAGTAGTTCTTCCGTTCTGGAGTTGGCCTCAATGGTATTTAATACAATACCGATTGATTCGGTCAACTGGCCTAAAAAGTCAAGGTGCGTTTCACTGAATTCGCTGAAGGAAGCCAGTTCAATTACGGCCTTGATCTCCGTTTCGAATAACACCGGCAGTACAATAACACTCACCGGCGAAGCGTCTCCTAACCCCGAACCGATTTTGATATAATCTTTAGGAACATTGGTTAATAAGATCCTCTCTTTTTCAATGGCTACTTGCCCTACCAATCCCTGGCCTAACAAAAATTCTTTATTCAGGTTTAATTCTTCGTTATACGCATAGGCCGAGAATAATTTTAATTTTTTGTTTTCTTCATTTTCATCCTGCTCCAGGATGTAGAACATACCTTGTTGGGCATTTACTACCTGCGCCAGCTCGGAAAGAATACGGCGCGTTACCGTTTTCAGGTCCTTCTGGCCTTGCAACATTTGTGTAAACTGGGCAAGGTTGGATTTCAGCCAGTCCTGTTCCTGGTTACGTAAAGTTGTTTCTTTTAGGTTGGCGATCATCTGGTTGATGGTATCTTTCAATTCTTCCACCTCTCCTTTCGCCTCCACACGAATCATTCGCGTCAGGTCGCCCTTGGTTACGGCCGATGCTACTTCGGAGATGGCACGCACCTGGGTAGTTAAGTTTTCAGCCAGCTGGTTTACGTTCTCGGTAAGGTTTTTCCAGATACCAGAGGCGCCGGGTACGGATGCCTGTCCGCCCAGTCTTCCTTCCACACCCACCTCACGGGCCACGGTGGTTACCTGGTCGGCGAAGGTTGCCAGCGTATCAATCATTTCATTGATGGTATCGGTTAATTGGGCTACCTCACCACGGGAAACGATAGAAAGTTTTTGTTTCAGGTTACCCGTTGCCACAGCGGTTACCACCTTGGCAATTCCACGCACCTGGTTGGTGAGGTTGGAGGCCATCATGTTCACCGAATCGGTCAAATCCTTCCAGGTACCGGCCACACCCTGCACCTCGGCCTGTCCACCCAGTTTACCTTCGGTGCCCACCTCTCTGGCTACCCTTGTTACCTCGAAGGCAAAGGAGTTCAGCTGGTCCACCATGGTATTGATGGTATTTTTCAAATCAAGGATCTCTCCTTTTACATCAATCGTTACTTTTTTAGAAAGGTCACCGGAAGCCACCGCTTTGGTTACTTCAGCGATGTTACGTACCTGCAGGGTAAGGTTACCCGTCATCTGGTTCACCGAATCGGTCAAATCCTTCCAGGTACCGGCCACACCGGGTACGAAGGCCTGTCCACCCAACTTTCCTTCTGAACCCACCTCTCTGGCCACACGGGTTACCTCGGAGGCAAAGGCACGAAGCTGATCCACCATCGTGTTTAGTGTTTCTTTCAGCTGCAGGATCTCTCCGCGTACATCCACCGTAATTTTCTTACTCATATCACCGTTCGCCACGGCAATGGCTACATCGGCAATATTCCGCACCTGAGCGGTAAGGTTACCAGCCATACCGTTTACTGAGTCGGTCAAATCCTTCCAGGTACCCCCTACTCCCGGTACGTTTGCCTGTCCACCCAACTTTCCTTCTGTACCCACCTCTCTGGCCACACGGGTTACCTCAGAGGCAAAGGCACGTAATTGTTCCACCATCGTGTTGATCGTATTTTTCAACTCGAGGATCTCACCTTTTACATCCACCTCGATTTTACGCGACAAGTCACCATTGGCCACGGCTGTTGTTACCTCCGCAATATTCCGTACCTGAGCGGTCAGGTTAGAAGCCATTTTATTTACCGAATCAGTCAAATCCTTCCACAAACCTTCCACACCGGGTACGTCGGCTTGTCCGCCTAACATACCTTCCGAACCTACCTCGCGGGCCACACGGGTTACCTCGGAACCAAAGGAGTTCAGCTGGTCCACCATGGTATTGATGGTATTCTTTAACTCGAGGATTTCTCCTTTTACATCTACCGTGATCTTTCGGGAAAGATCTCCTTTCGCCACGGCTGTTGTTACCTCTGCAATATTCCGTACCTGGGCGGTCAGGTTGAAGGCCATCTGGTTCACAGATTCCGTCAAATCCTTCCAGGTACCGCCCACGCCCTGCACTTTGGCTTGTCCACCGAGCTTTCCTTCGGTACCCACCTCAAGGGCCACCCTCGTTACCTCCGAGGCAAAGGAGTTGAGCTGATCCACCATTGTATTAATGGTCTTTTTTAGTTCCAGGATCTCACCTGCCACATCCACCGTGATCTTTTTGGAAAGATCACCATTGGCTACCGCCGTGGTTACTTCCGCAATATTCCGTACCTGGGCGGTCAGGTTACCAGCCATATTATTTACCGAATCGGTCAAATCCTTCCAGGTACCGCCCACGCCCTGCACTTTGGCTTGTCCACCGAGCTTTCCTTCGGTACCCACCTCAAGGGCCACCCTCGTTACCTCCGAGGCAAAGGAGTTGAGCTGATCCACCATCCGGTTAATTACATCCTTGATCTGGAGGATCTCTCCTTTTACATCCACCGTGATCTTTTGTGATAAGTCACCATTGGCAATGGCGGTCGCTACTTTTGATACGTCACGTAACTGAACGGTCAGGTTACCGGCCAATTGGTTTACGTTATCCGTCAAATCTTTCCATACACCACCCACGCCTTTTACAGTTGCCTGTCCACCCAGTTTACCTTCTGAACCCACCTCGCGGGCCACACGGGTTACCTCAGCCGAAAACGAATTGAGCTGATCCACCATCGTGTTAATGGTATTTTTCAGTTCAAGGATCTCGCCTTTTACATCCACCGTGATCTTCCTTGACAAATCACCCCGTGCCACGGCCGTTGTTACCTCGGCAATATTTCTTACCTGTCCTGTTAAGTTAGAAGCCATCTGGTTTACTGAATCGGTCAAATCCTTCCAGGTACCAGCCACACCGGGCACTTCCGCCTGTCCACCCAGCTTTCCTTCAGTACCTACCTCTCTTGCCACACGGGTTACCTCGGAAGAAAACGAATTGAGCTGATCCACCATCGTGTTAATGGTATTTTTCAGTTCAAGGATCTCCCCCTGTACATCCACGGTGATCTTCTTACTCAAATCTCCTTTCGCCACGGCCGTTGTTACCTCGGCGATGTTCCGTACCTGAGCGGTCAGGTTGCCGGCCATCTGGTTTACCGAATCGGTCAAATCCTTCCACACACCGGCCACGCCTTTTACCTTGGCCTGTCCACCCAGTTTACCTTCTGAACCCACCTCGCGGGCCACACGGGTTACCTCCATGGAGAACAAGTTCAGCTGTTTTACCATGTCGTTTACTTCTGATGCAATACGGGCAAATTCTCCCTGCAAAAGGTGATCGCCAATTTGGAGCGGCATTTCCTGTGACAGGTTTCCCTTCGCCACAGAAGAAATTACGTGGGCAATTTCAATGGTTGGATGCACAAGGTCAGAGATCAAGCTATTGATCGAATCCACCGCTGTGCTCCAAGAGCCACCTGCCAGGCGGGGCAGCTCTACCCTATGGTTCAACTTTCCCTGCTTACCAATGATTTTCCGCGCCTGAGTTAACTCCTGTACCAGGATTTCATTCAGGGCAATAATGTCATTGAGGGTATCATATATTTTACCGGTAACGCCGATTTGGTCATTGGGCATTCGTATAGAAAAATTACCATTCTTGATCTCAGCCAAAACACCAAGCAGTTGCCTTTGGTCAATCAACCCGTCTTGTTTGGATGAAAAGGTTTTCTTGGGTGTGGTATGTTTTCCGTTCGATTTTTTTTGAGGGGCAATGGGCGTTTCTTCCAATATAGTAGGCACAGGTGCATTCAGGGCACCATTCGTTTTTGTTTTTCTGGTACTCATATGTTAAGAGTGTAATTGTCTTCAAACCTAGTGAAAAAATTGTTTCCAAATAAACCCGGTTTTAAATATTTAACGCCTTAAAAGAAGGTTGGTTTGATACAGGCAGGCCGCTCAGGCCTGCAGGAAAACAAAAATTATCCTTTGCCGTCTGGTTCATTAAAAATGTCAAAAAACGCGTTAGCGCACCTTGTCCGCTGGTTGTGTTCGCGGGGAATGATCCGGATCCGGAGGCATTTAAAAGTGTTTTTGAGGAATAAACCCTTCTGCCGGGTTATTTTTTGTTCTTCTGGAAGTTCAACTTTTTCAAATTTGACAGACAGCCCAAAGATGTTATCCTAATATGTGGAAATGAATTATTTCCTCTAAATCCCTGTTTTAAAATAAATTAGTACTCAAAACTATCAAATGAAGAAAAAGATTCTGCTCGGTATTTTAGTGGTATTGGTGATTGTTCAATTTATTCAGCCCCCCCACAATAAGGGCAATGCAGAAGCAGCCACGGACATCACCCATGTGGTTCAGATACCGGATAGCGTGATGAGCCTGCTTAAAACTTCTTGTTATGATTGTCATTCGAACAATACTAATTATCCATGGTACAGTAAAATCACACCGGTAAACTGGTGGTTAAAAAATCACATTGATGAAGGAAAGAGAGAATTGAACTTTTCTACTTTTGCTAATGGCTCCTTTCGAAGAAAACATAAAAAACTGGAAGAAACCGCAGAGCAAATTGAGAAACATGAAATGCCTCTGGATTCTTATTTATGGATTCATAATGAGGCCAGGCTTAGCGATGCTGAAAGAAAAATGATTATTGATTGGGCCAAAACGGCACAAAAACAAGTACTGCAGGATTCATTGAACCTAGCTGCACGTGAGTGATGGGTTTATATGGCAGGCCAAACAATTGTAACCTGCTATACAAACCCTGATCAGCCCCTTAGTAAAGCAACCTCACCTTGATGGTATTAGGCACCTCTTTTAAAAGTTGTGCGGCACGTCTGGATAATTGCTTGTCAACATCTACCACAACATAGCCAATGCGGTCATTTGTCTTAAGGTACTGGCCAACAATGTTTATTTTGTTGCGGGACAAGGCACCGTTTATATCAGACAAAACGCCCGGAACATTTTTGTGTATGTGCAAGATGCGATGGCTGCCTTCCTGAGGGGGTAAAGCCAGTGCAGGCACCGTATGAGAGCCAAGTGTAATTCCTTTTTCCAAGTAGCTTAGCAATTTACCGCTTACATCTTCGCCAATATTTTGCTGGGCTTCTTCGGTGGAGCCGCCAATATGCGGCGTTAAGATAACGTTAGGCAAGTGTTGCAAAGGTGATGTAAACCGGTCCCCGTTCTTTTCGGGTTCTACAGGAAAAACATCTACAGCCGCCCCGGCTATTTGACCGCTTTCGAGAAATTTGCGCAGGTCTTCCAGTTCAATTACTTCCCCCCTTGCATAATTAATGATGATGGAGCCTTGTTTGCAATATTTAAGATTGGTCTTATTGATGAGGTTTTTTGTCTGGGCCGTTTCAGGAACGTGCAGGGTCACAACGTCTGCCTTACTCAAAACATCCTTTAACGTTCTCATATCGGTGGCATTCCCTAAGGGCAACTTGGTTTCCACGTCATAAAAGATCACTTTCATGCCAAGGGCTTCTGCCAGCACACTCACCTGTGAGCCAATGTTTCCGTAGCCAATAATGCCTAAGGTTTTTCCCCGCAGTTCATGGCTGCCGCTTGCATCTTTTAACCAGATGCCTTCGTGTGCAGCCGTGTTTTTATCCGGGATGCGGCGTATAAGCATGATGGCCGCACCAATTACCAGTTCGGCAACCGAACGGGTGTTGGAATACGGTGCATTAAAAACAGCCACGCCATTATCGGTGGCCGCACTCAAATTCACCTGGTTCACTCCAATACAAAAGCAGCCAATTGCCTGTAGCTTTTCGGCCGCTTCTAAAACTTTGGCAGTGATTTGGCTTTTGGAACGGATTCCCAGAAGGTGCACATTCTTAACGGCATTTATCAAATCCGTTTCAGGTAATGCTTTGGTTAATCGCTCCACCTCTGTATAGCCTTGTCTTGAGAAATTTTTTACAGCAACCTCACTTACATTCTCCAACAATAAAATTTTAATCTTTTCTTTGGGGTAACTTGTTTTGGCCTCCATATTGCAAATATGCGCAATAATGGAAATACAAGCAGGGAGAAATTAAGAAATTGGATTTGTTTTTGCTAACATAAATGATAATTTTAACCTATATCCAATCATTCAAAACAAAACTTATCTTTTGAAAAACATTGTTATTGCTGGCCTTGTTTCATTGGCGTTGTGGAGTTGTCAGTCGTCGTCGCAGGGAAACCATGTCGTTCCCGAAAAAGATTCTTTAGTTAAAAAACCCCTGTTCCCGCCACTTAGTGAAGCAGAAAAAGCGAAGTACCATGATGCGGTGGAGAATATGCTTAATCATAGTTTGTATCGCAGCTCTTTCAATGGCGGTGTGTTGATAGCTAAAAACGGCACCATTGTTTATGAAAAATACACAGGTTTCCACGACCTGAAACAAAAAGATTCCTTACACGCCGATATTCCTTTTCAAATTGCTTCCACCAGTAAACCGTTTACCGCGGCTGCCATTTTACAACTGGCAGAGGAAGGAAAACTGAGCCTGAACGACCCGGTTACCAAATTTTTTCCGCAGTTTCCTTATACAGCCGTTACTGTAAAAATGCTGTTGAACCACCGCAGCGGTTTGCCCAATTATTTATATTATATGGAAGAGGGCAAATGGCCGAGAACGCAATTAGCCAGCAATACCGATGTATTGAATACGTTGATCAATTGGAAACCAGCACAGGCCTATCAACCTGACAGGCGTTTTAATTATTGTAATACCAATTATGTACTCCTGGCCCTGATCGTAGAAAAAGCCAGTGGCCAGTTGTTCCCCGAATACCTGAAGCAAAACATTTTTACTCCATTAGGTATGACCAATACGTTTGTGCATACTATGGGCGATTCTTTAGTTACGCAATCCTACCAGCGCAACGGTGCTTTGTGGACCTTGGATTTCTCTGACGGTCCTTACGGCGATAAAAATATTTACTCTACCCCCAGGGATCTTTTAAAATGGGACCAGGCTTTATACGAGGGAAAAGTACTCAGTCAGCCCATGCTTGATTCAGCCTTTACACCCTATAGCCATGAGAAGCCCGGCGTACATAATTATGGATTGGGGTGGCGCATGCTTTTATATCCAAACGATAAAAAAGTAGTTTACCATAACGGCCACTGGCATGGCTTTAATTCGGCCTTTGCCCGTCTTACGGATGAAAATGCAACGATCATTATTTTGTCCAATAAGTATAACACCAACGTGTACACAACCGCCAAAAAATTATACAACCTGTTTGGGAATTATGATGGCAAGCAGGATGACGGCGAAGATTGAACCGCTATCTTTCCCGCTTAACCGACTGCCGCCGCTGTAAATGGATTATTAATTAATGATTATTGACAACTTCAATCGCTCCGGCTTTTGTAATTAGCAGTAATAAATAATTAATAATAGCTAAAGAATAACCGGTTAGAAAAGCCTCCTGAGCTTTAACGATTGCATTGCCCATTCCCCATTCGCGAACTATCTTAGCAGAGATGTTTATTCTTTCTGCAGCGCAAATACGGGCATGGGACCAGTACACCATTCAGCACGAGCCGGTCTCTTCTATTGATTTAATGGAAAGAGCCGCCCGCAAATGTTTTGAATGGATGGATAAACAAAACTGGCAGCAGAAGGCATTTAAAATATTTTGTGGCAAAGGAAATAATGGCGGCGACGGGCTGGCTATTGCCCGACTCCTGTTTTTAGCCGGTCATTCCGTCTCCGTTTATATTTTAGAATTTGGCAAACTGGGGTCTGATGATTTCCAGGCCAACCTGCAACGCCTGCACGGACTCACTCCCGATATTCATTTTATTCAAACCACTGAAAGTTTTCCTTTTATTGATAGCAATGATATTGTGGTGGATGCCTTGTTTGGCTCAGGGTTGAATCAGCCATTGCAGGGGTTGTCTTCAGCATTGGTTCAGCATATCAATCATTCCAGCTCCCTTGTCGTTTCTATTGATCTTCCAAGCGGCTTGTTCATTGATGCTTCTTCAAAAGAAAAAACAGTTGTACAGGCCCGTTATACACTTAGCTTTCAGTGTTATAAACTGGGATTGCTGGTCCAGGAAAACGCCCCCTTTATTGGGCAGGTCCATATCCTGGACATAGGTCTTCACCCCGGATTTTTAAAAGAAAACAATTTTAATCAGCACTTTATTGATAAAGAGTTGGTTAAAGCCATCTTTACGCCGAGAAATGCCTTTGCACATAAAGGAAGCTTTGGGCATGTATTGATGGTAGCTGGCAGCTATGGAAAAATGGGCGCCGCTACTTTGGCAACAAAAGCCTGCATGCATAGCGGGGCCGGGTTAATCACTGTTTACGCACCCAGGTGCGGGTACTCCATTTTACAAATAGCTGCGCCGGAGGCAATGGTTATGACGGATGAAAATGAAACGCATCTCTCAACACTGCCGGCTGAGATTGAAAAATATTCGGTTATTGGGATCGGACCGGGCATAGGAACAAAAGAGGAGACACAAAAAATGCTTTCCTTCATTATCAGGCGTTATGCAAAACCTTTGGTGATGGATGCCGATGGTTTGAATTGTTTATCCCTTCAGCCAGCTATTTTAAAACAACTGCCCGCCTGTTCCATTCTTACGCCTCATCCAAAAGAATTTGACAGGCTGTTTGGCGATCATCAAAACGACTTTGAACGCATTGAAACAGCCAAAGAAAAAGCTGAAGAGTTAAACATCATTATTGTTTTAAAAGGACATCACACACTTATTGCCACACCTGGAGGAAATTTGTATTTCAATTCAACAGGGAATGCAGGCATGGCCAAGGGAGGTAGCGGCGATGTGCTGACGGGGATCATAACGGCACTGGTGGCACAAAAATATGAGCCTGCACAGGCTGCTATTTTAGGCGTTTATCTTCATGGCTATTCAGGCGACCTGGCTTCCCTTGCTTTATCCCAGGAAGCCATGATAGCCACCGACCTTGTTAGCTTTCTTTCCCAGGCCTTTTTAAGGCTTTTGTAAGCTTTTTTGCCAGTACCTTTCACGCCATAAGATTAAACCCTAATTTTACCCCATGGGCCAGTACAAGATGAGTGATGCGATCAAACAATTTCTCCAGCAAAGCCGCATAAAAGGTGACATACAGGCCTTGCAAATTGAAGATGTGTGGGAAAATGTTATGGGTAAAACCATTGCCCGCTATACCGATCAGTTAAGAGTGATTAACCGTACGCTTTTTATAACTACCCATGTAGCCCCCCTTAAGCAGGAGCTTATGTATCAAAAAGAAAAAATAAAGCTTCGTGTAAACGAAGCCCTGGGTGAAAAAGTTATCGATGAAATTGTAATTCAATAATTCCACGGATAGCCCTGCCGTACATAATTGTTTTCTTCAAAAGTTTCTTTGCGCTTATTCAACGCCTGTTTCATTAAATCGTGCGAAGAAACAACACCTTTAAATACAAAATTGTCATATACGGCCAGATGCCTGGCGTTAAAACGTTCCATCATTTGCATACAATGTTCCAGCGAATCTCCGGAAGTAGCTACAGGTAATGTCCGATTCATAACCTCTTTAACCAAAATCTTTTTCAATGGCCTTTCATCAAACAGTACTTTGCTGGCAATGTCATGATCGGTGAGCACACCCATAAACTTATCCTCTTCCAGAACAATCAAATGATCTACGTTCTCACAGGTCATTTGATAGAGGGCATCGCTTACCAGGCAAGCGGGCGACACGGTGTTAAACTGGGGGTACTTGCGGTCCAAGACATCAGCTATTCTTTCCATAGACAAGTTTTTTTAAGGATGATGTAAAAAATATGGTGGTGATCTATGGTGGCTCTTTACTAAGTTAAGGCTTTACCGGACTTGATAATCCATCCCTTCTGAAAAAATTTATGTGATTTTTATCAGTTTACCCGTACCCGCGGGTCAACGATGCCGTAAAGAATATCCGCAAGAATATTGATGAGTATGAAAAAAGTAGCCGAAATAAGAACGGAGCCCATCACTACCGGAAAGTCCAGTTTTTCCAGCGCATCAACCGTTACCTTTCCAATACCCTTCCATCCAAAAATATATTCAATAAAAAATGCACCGGCCAGTAGCTCGGCAAACCATCCTGTAATGGCTGTAATAACCGGGTTTAACGCATTGCGTAAGGCATGTTTCCAGATAACGTTTCGCTTGCTGAGGCCTTTAGCATAAGCGGTTCTGATATAATCCTGGTCCAGCACATCCAGCATAGCGCTCCTGGTTAACTGGGTAATAATAGCCAGGGGGCGAATGCCCAATGTAATGGCCGGAAGGATCAGGTTTTGCAGGGTTAATCTTTTTTCCCCGTTCTCATCAATGTCAAACCAGCTACCGGTAATGTGCAGGCCGGTCCAGTCGCTTAAGACAAAGCCAAAAACATAGGCGATAATAATTCCCATAAAAAAAGAAGGGGCCGATATGCCGACAATGCTGGAAAAAACAGCCGTCGTATCCATCCAGGTATTTTGTTTTACAGCCGCCACTACGCCCAACGGAATCCCAATGATGATGGCAATGACCATGGCCGCAATAGCCAGCAATAAAGTGCCGGGCAAGGCTTCCAGCAGCACTTCGCTAACCGATTTTTTGGTTTGATACGATTTGCGCAGGTAAGGGAATTTGATCGCCAGTTTGGTGTCGCCGCCAATAAAGATTCCCTTGAGTTCTTTTTTCTGAATATCTTCTTTAGTATGGATGCTTAGTGGTGAAACGTCGTTCAAATAAAAAATGAATTGCTTCCATTTGGGCTGGTCCAGGTAAAGTTCTTTACGGATATTGGCCTCGGTAGCTGCATCACCGGTTTGTCCCATCACCAGCCGCGCCGGATCGCCAAAGCCCTGGAACAAAACAAAAACCAGTACCACCACTCCGCCTAAAACCAAAAGCCCGTAAAAGATTTTCTTAAGTATGAATTTGAGCACAGGATTAAATTAATATGTTTAAAGTTTTTGTGATGACAGGGCATTAACTACTTTATCAAACTCCCTGCTGCTGTATTTTTTTTCTATGGTTCCGTTTTTCAAAATGTATATAGTCGGATCTGTACGGGCTGCGGTTCTCACTACTGTAAAATCGCAATTGAAAAACTGAACGCCGGAAACCTTGGTGCGCTCAAACAAATTCATCGCATCGGTTAATGATTGGGATGCAAAATAAACGGGTATATTTTTCTTTTGTGTTTCTTCTGTAATTTTCCTGAAGCCATTTACCCAATCAGCGTTTTGCAGGTGCTGAGCAAAAACTAAAACGGCTATTGGTTGCGACAGCATGATCTGCGTGGAATCTTCACCGGTAACGCCGGACAAGGAAAGTCCTTTAATGGCCGGCTCCGCATTTCCCTTGCGCACCAGTTTGTCCTGCCGGTCAATAAATTTATACGTAGCATAATCTGCCGGAAGGCTTTCAGGGGCAAACTCATATTGCTTTCCCTCTTTTTCATAAACAAAGCGAATGGCAAAACTGTCTGTGATAGAACCGGGCGGCGGTTTCATTTGCTGTGCAATATTATTTCCCTTCTTAAAAGGCAGGCAATCGGCAAGAGGCAAATAGTTTAAAACATAGCCTTGCAATAACAAGGTGAAAAGCAACGAAGAAACCAGGACCAGACCTCTTGTTTTTTTGTTGAATACCGGGGTGATGTACTTTCTTCCCCAAAGAAGCAGTACGATCATTGCCAGTAAAACCAGGTCTTTAATAAAGGACGTCAGGGGGCTGATGGGAAGGCAATCTCCAAAGCAACCGCAGTTGGTAAACTTACCCGACAGGTAAGCATAACCGGTAAGGAAGGTGAAGAAAATAATGAGTGCTAAAAGCAGCCATAAAATAAAATTCCTCATCCATCCTGTTAGCAGTGCCACGCCGGCCACAATTTCAAGAGTGATCATGAATATGGACAAGGCCAGCGATTGATTGTGCAAGAAATTAAAAAGGGAGATCAAACCGTTTTTAAGAAAGAAATGGCTGTTTGCCAGTTCTCCATTCCACAGTTCAAAGAACTCCTGCATCTTGTAGCTTAATCCAAGTGGATCGTTGGCTTTTACCAGTCCTGAAACAATAAATAAAACGCCTACCAAAATTTGAATAACCCGAACAGGAATTCTCATCGCAATTAGTTTGATTCGTCCATTAAAATTAAGGCAAAAACGGCATAGTTGATCATGTCGTAGTAATTGGCATCAAGACCTTCACTGATGATAGTTTTTCCTTTATTGGAAATGATTTGCCGCATGCGCTGCAGCTTCACCAGGATAAGGTCCACAAAACTTTCCTGTGTCATGTTTCGCCAGGCTTCGCCATAGTCATGGTTCTTGCTTTGCATCAGTGTTTTGGCCGCCATAAAATAGGTATGGTATAACGTTTCAGCAGCCGTTACATCCAATTCTTCAGGATCATTTTCTGTCAGTTCCATTTGTATCAACCCAATAATGGAGTAATTGATGATGCCGATGAATTCCGAGGCGATATCGTCTCCTACCCTTCCTACTTTTTGCTCCCCTTTTTCCTGTATGGTGCGAATGCGTTGTGCCTTAATATAGATCTGGTCCACAATGGAAATGGTTCTTAATATGCGCCATGAGGTTCCATAGTCCTTTGTTTTTTTAATAAAAATCTCTTCGCATTTCTTAATGATGGACTCATATTGCTGATTCGTATCTGTCATTTTTTTGAAATTGCTGTAATTGGTGAAAATTCATGTAATTCGTGCTTTCAAAAGTAATAAACGCAAGGTAATGTTTACACTTAATTGTAAGGGCCGGTTGTTGTTGATTGATAAACCGGTAGTGATGGGGATCATCAATACAACACCTGATTCTTTTTATTCCCAAAGCAGAATCAGCGAGCTTGACCAGGTCCTTTTCCGGGCAGAAAAAATGATGAAGGAAGGCGCCGTTATCCTGGACGTGGGCGGACAAAGTACAAGACCCGGCAGCAAACAAGTGGGCGCCGATGAAGAATTAAGAAGAATACTTCCCGCTGTTAAAGCCATTGCCCGGCAATGGCCCCAGGCATTCATTTCCATTGACACCTTTTACGCAAAAGTTGCAAAGGGTGCCATTGAGGCTGGTGCACATATTGTGAACGATGTTAGTGCCGGGACCATTGACGAGGAATTGTTGCCAATGGTGGCGGAATTAAAAGTGCCTTATGTGTTAATGCATATGAAAGGCCATCCGCAAACCATGCAATTAAATCCCACCTATGAAAATGTGGTTACAGAAGTTTTTGATGCGCTCAATTTCAAAATGGCAGCTCTTATAAAATCAGGCATTAATGATATTATTATTGATCCGGGCTTTGGCTTTGGTAAAACCATACAACACAATTTCCGGCTGCTGAAAGAACTTTCCTATTTTCAACAACTTCAAAAACCTTTATTGGTAGGCCTGTCCCGCAAAGGAACAATTTATAAGACCTTGCAAATAACCCCTGAAGAAGCACTCAACGGAACAACAGTTGTGAATACCATCGCTTTATTGAATGGCGCCCATATATTACGGGTGCACGACGTAAAGGAAGCCATGCAGGCCATAAAGCTGTTGAGCGAATACGACAAATAAAAAGAGCAGCATTACACTGCTCTTTTCAATCCACTCAAACAGACAATGATATATTGTGTAAGATGGTGAAGTTTTTACAGGAATATTGGATGCAGCTGGTTGAGAAAGTACGGGTGGTACGAGTTTAAAAAGGATCACAGATTAAGAGGATGTTTGGACTAAAAACGGGACATCAAAACAAGTTTTTCAATCTATGAAAAAAGCCCATCCGGAGATGGGCTGTAAAGTTCGGGAATTATTTGATACAATTATTTTCTTTGTGCTGTAGTATCAACATTAACACGTTGTTCAGGAGCGGGCGGTGTATCGCTGATATCCAATAACTCCATTTCAAAAATCAAATTTTCATTGGGTGCAATTTTGGGAGCACTTCCTCTTGGTCCGTAGCCCAGGATGGAAGGAATAAATACTTTGGCCTTTCCTCCTTTTGATAATTGCTTCACGCCTTCCTCAAATCCTTTGATGGACCCGCCCATGCCTATCTGCAAAGGAAAGACGCCGGAATCAAAAACCTGCCCTGCAAGATTGCTTCCTTTATAGCGAATGGAGGCAAACTGGCCGGCGGCTGGCTTGGGGCCTTGTCCCGGGTCAAGTATTTGTACATATACGCCCCAATTTGTTTTTTGTGCCTGTATATTATTCTTAGCCAAATAATCTTCAATGATCTTATTGTCCTTCGTTACTTGGGCTTGTGCGGCGGTGTCTTTTTTAAATTGCCCCAGGTTCTCTTTATCCATATTATCGGCATTGGCTACACGATCCTTGTTAACAGCAGCTTGTGCCTCTTCTGGCGTTTTATACACTTCAAGGATTTTGATAGTGGTGATGATCTGGTCGCCTTTTTTTAGAGGACTTTGGGTGGCCAGCTGAGGATTTTGTTTTAACAGCGAATCTGCTGATTCAGTTATGTAAATGCTGTCCCCTTTTTTTGCTTTAGGAAAAATCTCCATCAGGTTTCCGCCAATATCGCTATAGCTAAATTGCTCGGGAGCGGGTTGTACCTGTAGATACTGGGGCATTTTTTGTTCGTAGGAACTAAATAAAACCGTGTCCTTTGTTTTGCGGATCACTTCAAATTTTACGATATAATTCTGGCGGATCGAATCGCCTTTACCCGTGCTGAAAACTTTATAAGGGACACCAGCCTTTGTTTTTTTAAAATCAACATTGTTACAAGCTGTAAGTGCCGCAGCTGCAACAACAACACTAAGAACGTTTTTTAAAATTTGCATTTGAGTTGTTTATTTATTGTAATAGAGAACTGTTTTCGCTGATGGCCCTTTTAAACTTTTGAACGGTTTCCTGCAGGGAAGCAGAATCATTTCCGCCCGAAGCGTTAAAATGCCCGCCGCCGTTAAAATATTTACGGGCAAACGTATTGCAGTCAAAAGATCCTTTGCTGCGGAACGACCATTTTCTTTCCTCGTCCCGGTCAATCACACAGCCCACCAATTTTATGCCTTGTATAGAGAGCGGATAATTCACCAGCCCTTCCGTATCCCCGGTTTTGATCTCGTATTTTAATAATTCTATTTTCGAAATATAAATGAGGGCCGTGTTAAGCTCATAAAAAATCTCCATGCGGTTGGAAAGCACATGGCCCAAAAACCGCAAGCGGTTCTCCAGGAAATTATCGTATAAAGCCTCGTGCACTTTTGTATGCTCCAGACCATGCTCCTTCAACGCTGCTACCATGTGGTGCACATTAGCCGTGGTGGATGAAAAACGGAAAGAACCAGTATCGGCTACCACGCCTGCATACAAACATTCTGAAATGGTCTTAGTGATCTTGTCACGGTGCCCCGAATTCACAATCAGATCGTAGATCATTTCGCAGGTAGAGCTTTTGCCGGTATTCGAGATCCCATAATCAAAAGATGCTGCATCCGGTTCCTGGTGATGATCAATCAAAACCTTAACGCATTGGATGGAAGCCAGTTTAGGAGCCATCCTTTTGGCACGGCTAAAATGATTATGGTCAAGGCAAAACAGCCAGTCCGCCTGGTCAAGAATTTTATCCGCCTCTGCTTTATTTAATTCATAATCTATCACGTCGTCAACGCCGTCCATCCAGTTTAGCCAACGGGCCCAATTGGTGGGAGAAATAACAGTGATCTCGTGTTCAAACTGCAGTAAAAAATGAAATAAGGCCAAAGCCGAACCCATGGCATCCGCATCCGGCTTTTGATGCATGGTGATGACGATCTTTTTCTTTTGTTCTAATTGTTTGTAGATTTCCTGTATCGGCTGCATAAAGAGCGGCAAAAGTAGCGCAAAGTTTGGTGTTTTGAGTTTTTGAAGCCAGCGTTAGTATTTTTAGGACTAATATATTGCCCGGGCTTTTTATTAAAAACACAACCCCCTTGTTAATGCCAGGAAGCCGGAAGCTTGTTAAACTTGGCCTAGGCCCTTCTTTTTTCTGCTATGGACTCGTTCCATTTCCTCAGGCTTACTACTCTTTTTTCAATGCGATGAACCATTTTTTTCTTTAAAACAACCGGGTAGGTAACGGGGAATAACAACAACGACACTATGGATTGCATTGTTATTTTCTCTTTTAGCCTGTTTTTAAAATCTATCCTTATTTCGGCTACCGCCACCACTTTTTCTACTTCACCTTCCTCTTTTACTTTTTTTAATGTCCTCAAAGCTGCTATAGCCAGTACACCACCGATCACAAACAGGAAGCTCCAGTTGTGTAACTCCAGGAGGTGAAAGGCCGATATGCCGGTTGGTCCGTGCCATTGTATGTTCCATACAAAGCTGCGGGTAGAGAAAAAGTCAGCTAGCCACCCTCCCATCAAAGGTCCCAGTGCCGAAACAAACGCCACAATCATATTCCGTGCAGACAGATAAACGATGGCTTCCTCTTTCGGTGCCAGTTTCATACCTATATTACTAAGGGCAAGGTTAATTCCCGATGTTGAAATACCGCTTAAAATATTAATAAGGCCGATCAATAAAATAGTGGTCATCTGCGATGAGGGCATGGTAACAAACGACCAGGCAAGAATACAGGCAATGTAAATCGGCGCTGCAATACGGATGATGGTTTTATTACTGTACCGGTCGGAATGCTGGCCCCAAACTTTAATGGCAAAGATGCCGGCCACCTGGCTTAAAATTCCAAAACCGATGATATAGGATAAGGGCAAGCCGATGATCTTCATCATGTACACTGCGAAGAACGGTGTGGCAAGGTTCAGGGCAAACGACCAAAAGGAATTAAAAATCAAAAGATTTCTAAAGTTCCGGTCCTTTAACGGCCTGCTAAAAAGCTTCAGCAAGTTTTCCTTTGCCAGGTATGACTTTGGCTCCGGTGTGCGGGAAAGTATATAAGTGCCCAGCAGGCCCAGGGCGCCACCGCCAATAAACATAATAGAATAGGCGATTAGTTCTTTTCCCGGTGCATGTTCTTTTACATAATCTAAAACAAGCGCCAGCAGTAAGCTTAACACCACGTTCAGGGTTTGTGTTAAGCGGCTGCGGTGAGAAAAGTAAGTTCCCAATTTATTTTCCGGTACAAGATCTTTCATCCACGAGTTCCAACTGGCACCGGCCACAGAGCCCAGAAGATAGTGAAAGAATAAAAGAAAAATTAGCACCTGTATGCTGGTACCGGAGGTAAATAAAAAAGGCAAAAGTCCAATAATCAGCAATGGGAAACGGGCAAAGCCGTTACAGACCACGGCAATGATTCTCCTGTTATTGTATTTCTGCACCAGCCAGATAGCCAGCAATTGAAATACGTTGGTGAGTGTTGGCAGGGCCGCTAATAATCCTATTTGGAAGTTGGAGGCGCCTAACTGCAAGGCCATGGCCACTAAAAAAGTTCCCCCGGTAAGGGCGGTCATGGCTTCCGCCGCGAGGCCATCTTTGATGACAAGATTCAGGCCTTTTGTAACTTCTCTATGCGAAAGGGATTCCGATGGTTTCAGGTTCATAGTTAATTGGAATGTTTTTCTGGTTAGCAGGCTGAAAGCAAACTCCCTGCTCAATTGTTCTGCCGTCTTATGAATGGATTTTTAAACGTATCGAATAAATGATAAAAAGAGTAAATCAGCTTTAAAGCACAAAATTAAAAACGGCAAAATGCAATAGAAAACTTCTTGTCGATACTAAGAGGCCAGTCGCCGAATTTAGGAATATAAATAAAGAGAAACGAATTCTGCATAAAAACTTCCCCGATCTTTTGCACACCAGATCTACCTAACATTTCCTTACGTGTTACTCAACAAGTGTGGGTTTTTTCATACTTCTGCTTTAAAAGTGAAACTTACACACTTGTAGAAGTATTTTCTCTTTTTGAACGGGTAAAAACGGACGAGTTTTTTTTCGCAAAACCAACAGTATCAACGCTTCTGCGCCTTGGTGCGCTTCTTGGTTGTCCACTCACTCACTATTGTTGTCCACTCATTATTTAGTATGAAGATTTTTACTTGGCATATTCATGGAACCTATCTTTTTTTTCTCTCCCAGGGTGACTATGAAATTTATATTCCAGTAAGCCCAACAAGATCAGAAGAAGGGTACTATGGCCGGGGCCTTACATTTCCCTTTGGAAAAAATATTATTGAAGTGCCTGTTGATGAAGTAAGACATCAAACGTTTGATTGCATCCTTTTTCAAACTGCTCAGAATTATTTAGTTGATCAGTATCAAATTCTTTCTGAAGAGCAACAAAATTTACCCCGTATTTATTTGGAACATGATCCGCCCCGGCAACATCCTACAGACACGAAGCATATTATGCAGGACAGTGAAGTCGCCTTTGTTCACGTCACTCATTTTAACCAATTGATGTGGGACAATGGTGGGGTAAACACCACGGTAATTGAGCATGGCGTGATGCAGCCACGGGTTAATTATAGCGGGGAGCTGGAAAAAGGAATTGTAGTCATCAATAATCTTCCTTCGCGGGGACGGCTGCTGGGGCTCGACCTCTTTCTTGAAGTAAGAAAACAGGTGCCATTGGACCTGGTGGGTATGGGTACGGGCTCACTGGGACTGGGAGAAGTCTTACATCCTGACCTGCCGGAGTTTGTAAGCAGGTACCGTTTCTTTTTCAATCCCATTCGCTGGACAAGCCTGGGTCTTGCCATTTTAGAAGCCATGATGGTAGGCATTCCCGTAGTAGGCATGGCAACAACAGAGCTGCCATCGGTGATAAAAAATGAAAAATCTGGATACATACATACGGATCTCAATTACCTCACCGCTAAAATGAAATTGTTATTAAAAGATAAAAACCTGGCTAAGCAGTTAGGTGATGAAGGAAAAAAAACAGCCATAGAGCAATTTAATATTCATCGGTTTACCAAGGAATGGAAGGAGCTATTTGAGCGGACCATACAAAAACAGGTGCAGGGCATAAAGGAAATAGGTACTCTTAATGTGAGAGTATAACAATCGTTAACCCTAAACCAAAGTACATGAGAAAGAAAATAGCATTTATCAGCGAACATGCCTCTCCCCTGGCAGTGTTAGGCTCCGTTGATGCAGGCGGACAAAATGTATATGTGGCTGAATTGGCCCGGTATCTTTCTAAAATTGGTTACGATATAGATGTATTTACGCGATGGGAAGACGCAACGATACCACAGGTGGTGAACTGGATGCCTAATGTGAGAGTAGTTCATGTAAAAGCCGGGCCCGTAACCTACATTCAGAAAGAAGACTTGCTGTCTCATATGACCGAATTCAGGAAGAATATGATACAGTTTATAGAGCAGGAAGATTTGGCCTATGACCTGGTGCATGCTAATTTCTTTATGTCGGCGCTGGTGGCTATGGAATTAAAAGAAATCATGGATCTGCCTTACGTAGTTACCTATCATGCCCTGGGAGCGGTTCGGCGCATCCATCAAAAAGAGCAGGACAAGTTTCCCTTTGAGCGGTTAAGTATTGAACAGGAAACAGCAGAAAGAGCTGACTATGTTATTGCCGAATGTCCGCAGGATAAAGAAGACCTCATTCAGCTATATCATATAGATGCGTCAAAGATCGCTATTGTTCCCTGTGGCTTTAGCCCTTCTGAATTTTACCCTGTCAACCGTTCTGTTGCCCGGTCATTTTTGGGATTGGACCAGCAGGAAACTATTCTTTTGCAATTGGGAAGAATGGTGCCGCGAAAGGGAGTTGACAATGTGATCAGGGCACTAGGTCTTTTAAAAAATACCAACCAACCAACAAGGCTGTTGATCGTTGGCGGAGAAACAGAGCAACCCGGCCTGGCTTCCTGCCCCGAAATAAAAAGACTTCAGCAATTGGCAGAAGAGCAAGGCGTGTCAGCGCAGGTAACATTTAGCGGACGCAAAAACAGAAACGTATTGAGATACTATTATTCTGCAGCCGACATTTTTATCACAACCCCCTGGTATGAACCGTTTGGCATTACACCCCTGGAGGCGATGGCTTGCGGTACACCGGTGATAGGTGCCAATGTGGGTGGCATAAAATACAGTGTAAAAGAAGGTAAAACCGGTTATTTGATTCCGCCCAAAAATCCCCAGGCACTAGCCGTAAAAGTCAATTATTTGCTATCCAATCCGGTACTTATAAAAAAAATGCAGGCCAGCGCATTAAAGCGGGTACATCATTTATTTACCTGGGCCCAGGTCGCCGGTTCTATGGCAAAAATTTATGAAAACGTAATTGAAAAATACGCCCATAAAACAAACGCAACGGGACAAAGGGCTCCTGTGTTTCGTTTAAAACCGGTAGAGCTCCGGTTAGGAAAAACCAGGTAGTCCGCCTGAAAAGAATGTAAGACGCAAATAAACTTTAAACGTGTAGCAGAGACTGGTTCTAATTTTATGATTGCGCATCACCAACATAAAGCCGTATTTCTTGATAAAGATGGCACGCTCATCCCGGATATCCCCTATAACGTAAACGTTGATTTGATTCAAATAGAAAACGAAACGATCGAGGGGTTGAAGCTATTGAAGGAGCAGGAATTTTTACTGGTCGTTGTTTCCAATCAATCAGGTATTGCCAGGGGCTTTTTTTCGGAAGCGGATCTGGATAAAGTATGGCAAAAAATCTCGGACCTGCTGCAGCCACATCAACTATCCATAGATAATTATTACTATTGTCCACACCATCCTGAAGGGAAAATGAATCCCTATGTCATGGAATGTGATTGCCGGAAGCCCTTACCCGGCCTCATCTATACAGCCGCAGCGGAATTAAATATCGATCTTTCCCAATCATGGATGATCGGTGATATTTTAAATGATGTGGAAGCCGGGAAAAGAGCAGGCTGCCGCACGGTCTTACTTGATAAGGGCAACGAAACGGAGTGGATAATCAATGAATGGAGGACACCCCATTTTACTACAGCAGATTTATATCAGGCCGCTTTAGTGATTAAGGAAAATGCTGAAAAAACACTTTTTTCATGAAGGATTGGACAGGTTGTAAAAATATTTTGTGCATCCGCCCGGACAACATGGGCGATTTGATCATGTCGGCGCCGGCCATGCGGGCATTAAAAGAAACATTGGGTTGCACCATTACACTCCTTACCTCTTCCATGGCTGCCGGTATCGTTCCTTTTTTGCCGGAGATTGATGATATAATTCCATGGAATGCGCCCTGGATAAAAGCAACGGGAATAAGTGAGGTAGAAAGTTTTTATACCATAATTAATGAAGTAAAAAACCGCCGGTTTGATGCAGCCGTAATTTTCACCGTGTACAGCCAAAACCCTTTACCATCAGCTCTGCTGGCTTACCTGGCCGGTATTCCTAAAAGACTGGCGTACTGTCGTGAGAATCCTTACGATCTATTAACGCACTGGATCCCGGACAAAGAACCTTATTGCTTTGTAAAACACCAGGTGCAAAGAGACCTGCAATTGGTAGAATCGGTGGGAGCTGTTACACAAAACAAAAAATTGCATTTGCAGCTGCGCAACAATGTATGGCCTGGCGTTGTAAAAAAGTTATCAGGCATTGGTGTGGATCTGCAAGAGCCATGGCTTATTGCGCATGCAGGTGTCAGCGAAAAAAAACGGGAATATTCCCAGGTCTTGTGGATGGAAACAGGACGGAAAATTGTACAGGAACTGGATCATCAAATTATTCTTACAGGTAACTATACGGAAAGGAGAATATTGCAACACTTGCAGCAAGGCATTGGCAAAAACGCTTTTAATACAGCGGGTTTATTGTCGCTGGAGGAATTCATTACACTTATTAAAAAGGCTCCCCTGGTGGTATCAGTTAATACCAGCACGATCCATATGGCAGCGGCATTGGAAACACCTGTTATTGTGTTGTATGCGTTAAGCAATCCGCAACATTCTCCGTGGATGGCTACAGGCAAAGTGTTGATCTATGAAATTCCGGAAGCATTAAGAAGTCGCAATGAAGTGATACGGCATGTAGATGAAAAAATTCACCTTAAAAACGTACCAATGGTTATGCCCGAAGATATTTTACAAGCCATCCGGGACCTGCTCTTTGGCAACGGGGACAACTTTATCCCTGCAATGATTCCATTGCAAACAAGTGCTGAACAGGTCTTTTAATGCTGTCAATACTTTTTCAAAGTCAGGATTGGTTTTCCAATCAACGGTCCTGTGTAGTTGTTTGTTCAAAGGGCCCCACCTTTCCGGTTCTCCGTCCATACTGATCACAAGGCTGGGTGTTTCAAATGCGGCAGCCATGTGTGATACCCCGGTACAGTTGGAAATAAGCAGTAAAGCATTTTTGATCAAAACACCCGCGGCACCAATGCTGGTTTTGCCCGCTGCCATAACAGCTTCTGTTCTTAGCTTTTTAGCCACTTCATTAACGATCTCCATTTCGTCTTTGGTGCCCGTGAGTACAATTTGTAATTCCTGTTCAGAACAATATTCAGCAAGGACTGCAAAATAATCCGCCGGCCATTGCCGCCACGCCCCTCTTGAACCCGGATGCACACAAACATATTCCTGTGGTTGGATAGGAAAAGCTAAGCGGTCATACTCTTCCTGATCTTTTTTGTATAGGGGAAATTCAAGATCAACGCCGCAGGAAGAAACACCCAGATAATTCATTAACCGCAAATGCCGTTCAATTTCATGAATGCCGGTTGGATATTCCAGGAACAAATTTTTATCCGGGCAATAATCGTCCTTCAGACAAAAGCCTGCTGTGTATTTTCCACCGAATAATTCAACCATGGGGTTTACAATAGAGCCATTGCCCTGCATTTGTAAAACAAGATCATAGTGCTCTTGTTGCACTTCCTTTAAAAATGGTGTAAAAGATCTTACGTTTATCTTTTGTTCAGGCAAGCCGGGGTAACCCGGAAAGTGTTTGAACGAATGAATATAGTGTGGAAACCTTTCTATCAGGGATTGCGCCCAGGGCAATCCCAGCAACGTAACGGAAGCGTTGGGATAGGCATGATGAAGAGCTCGTAGTGCCGGAACAGCGCATAGCATATCGCCTAATTGCAAAGCTCTAAAAACAGCTATCTTTTTTATTTTATGCTCAGGAATTTTCATCGCTGCAATTTTTGATTAAAAGAAAAGCACCCTGTATCTCCAGGCGCCGTATAGTTGCCAGTACACAGAAATAAAAGGGATGCATACCGACGTTATAATCATTTCCATAACATGCGTAAAGTTTTTAGAGGTATGCTTCAGCCGTTTGCCAATAAAGTTTACCAATAGAACCAACCAGCAGCCACCCGCTATTAGGGAAAGCCATTGCATGTTCAGTGCTATTCCTGTCAGCAACAATAAAAACGAACCCACCATTACATAATAATTCCATGGAGGCCCTGGTTGAATTTTTTTCCGATAAAGTCCGGGATGTTTTTTAAAAAGCAGGGCATTGAACATTCCTTTTTTTTGTTCTTTCAGGCTGATGCCCCAGGGCGCCGGCCGTACGGGGTGAACCACCAACGCATCAGCCACACGAACGATAGGAATTTTATGAAGCAGGAGCTTGAATTCAAGATCGCTGTCTTCCCGCCAGGCCATCGAAAAGTGTTCATCAAAGCCGTCCACTTTTTGAAGCGCAGCTTTGCTGCAGCAACAGTTAGCTGTAACAAATGCTGCGGTTTCCAGGCCGGCCGTATTTTTTTCGTAGTCGGTAGGCGGATAAGGAAGTGGAACTTTTATCTTTCCTGCGTAAGCAATTTCTTTTTCCCCGATGTAGGCTTTCCAAAGGTTCTCCAGCCAATCGGTATCGGGCAGGGTATCGTCGTCGGTAAACGCGATCAGTACGCCGTTTGCCCTGCACCAACCAAAATTGCGTGCAGCGGCCGGCCCTTTTTTTTGAGGCATTTGCAGACAGATAAACCGGTTATCAATAAAAGAAAAAGCCGACACGATGTTGTTGGTCATTTCATCGGGGCCATCACTTACAACAATCACTTCAAAATCAGTTTTGGAAAAGCTTTGCTTCATCAGCGAAGACAAACAGTTTTGCAGCAAATGCGGACGCCGGAAGGTTGGTATGACAACAGAAATATTACACATGCTTTTCATTTAGTAATCCTGTTACAGGACCATTTAAGTGAATTGGACCGGCTTGAAAAAAGACCTCGGAGGTTTTTAAAACCTCCGAGGTCTTCAACAAGTTTGCCATGATGGTAGTGCCGCAAAGAATTGCCGGACGTACAAGAGTGCGACGCAACCATTGCTGAAAGTAGTAACGCCGTTTGCTTCATAAAAACCTTTTTTTGTCAATGAACCTGATTTTTTTCAATTACATAAGATCCCATAACCAAGGCATCGAATGGCGATGACCAAAAGCATTCCACCGCATCCCTGGGGGTACAAACAATCGGCTTTCCTAAGGTATTAAATGAAGTATTGACCAGTACCGGCACGCCGGTTTTTTGTTTAAAGGCTTTCAGCAGGTCGTAATATTTTTCATGTTGGTGTCTGTTCACGGTTTGAATTCGGGCTGTGCCATCTATGTGCCGCACCGCCGGAATTTTAGCTGCTTTTTCTTCTTTTACCTGGTGCACAAACAACATGAACGGGGAATAGCTAGCATTTTCAAACCACTCCGGTGCATCTTCTTCAAGTACCACCGGCGCCACCGGACGAAAGTCCTCCCTATCTTTTACTTCATTTAATCTTGACTGCATGGAAGCGTTGATGGGCGAAGCTAAAATGGACCGGCTGCCCAAGGCCCTGGGGCCAAACTCCATTCTTCCCTGGAACCATCCAATGATCTTATCCTGCAGCAGGAAGTCTGCCGTTTCTTCCGCAACGTTTTTCAGTTTCCGGTAAGGCAGTTTTGCCCATTGCAAAAATTTTTCAATTTCTTCATCACTATATCCGGGCCCCCAGTAGGCATGTTGCATTTCATTATGTTGGCTAGCTGTTTTACGCTGCTGTAAATCGATCCAGATGGCGGCGCCCAGCGAGGTGCCGGCATCTCCGGAGGCGGGCTGCACCCATATATTTTTAAATGGGCCTCTGTCACGGATGCGGGCATTTAACACGCAGTTCAGGGCCACACCGCCGGCCATGCACAAGTTCTCCTCTCCTGCTTGCCGGTGCAACCAATGCACCAGCTCCAGCACCACTTCTTCCAGCACATATTGCAGCGAATGCGCAATGTTGAAATGGTGTTGGGTGAACGGATCATTTTTTAACCGCGAAGGGCCAAAGCGTTCTTCCAGGCGTTCGTTACCTATGGTGTATTGACCATTTGCTTCCAAACAAATCATTTCCCTGAAATCATTAATAAAAACAGGCTTTCCGTACGACGCCAGGGCCATTACTTTATATTCATCAGAAGAATGAAGAAAGCCTAAATAAGAGGTTACTCTTTCATATAGTAAACCCAGGGAATGCGGCATATTCACCTGGGCAATGCGGATGAGTTCATTTGCCTTTCCAATATTGTAAGTAGTGGTTGCCATTTCGCCGCGTCCATCCAAAGTAAGCACGGCAGCGCTTTTG
Organism: uncultured bacterium; assembly: GCA_966095395.1. Lineage (GTDB taxonomy): Bacteria > Bacteroidota > Bacteroidia > Chitinophagales > Chitinophagaceae > Flavisolibacter. The sequence continues at coordinate 29,292 of CBHTSW010000034.1, forward strand.
AAGGGCGAAGGATAATAGGCACTGGCAGCATGAGCAATATGGTGTTCCACAAAATGCCATTGCAATTTATTGGGCTGGGTTCCTTTAAAGCGTTTTTGTAAATGATGCGGATAGCCGTCAATCAAGTGTCCGGGGGCATTCACAATAGAGGACAAAAACAAAGGGTCCCAGGGTGACGTCCATTTGGAAGGCCCGGTTTCCATGCCGGGTTCCAGCGGGATTTCAATTTTTGGTTTTCCTTTTTCTTCTTGCAATAACAAATAAGGGTCGAAAGAATAAGTCACATGGTCCACTTCGTTGAGATGGATGCCGGCCATTTCAAGGCAATAATGAATGGCATGAAACGGAAGTTCATAGGTCGAGAAAGGAATAGGCCGCTTGCCATGTTTTATTTGGGTAAATCGTTCTTCTTCCGCTGCGGCAATAAGTTTTCCATTATGGATGATGCAGGCCGAGGAGTCGTGAAACGCTGCATTAATTCCAAGTGTAAACATAGAAAGGGTTGAACCCGGACCAGTAAAAAAATCGTTCCAATAGTGGCTTAGGATGAGCTTCCTGCCCGTTTCAGGTAAAAAGAAGATGACGCTATTTTCATTTCAATAAATGTAGCTGTTCAGCTTATCTTTGCGGCCAAATTTGAAAAATAAGAATAATGAGCAACAGAACATTTACCATGATTAAGCCCGATGCCATGAAGAACGGCCATGCAGGGGCTATTTTAGATAAGATCATTAAAGCAGGTTTCCGTATTGTGGCGTTGAAACAAACACAATTGACAAAGGGGAAAGCCGGTGAATTTTATGCCGTTCATAAAGAAAGGCCTTTCTATGGTGAATTGGTGGAGTTTATGAGCAGCGGCGTGATCATTGCAGCCATCCTGGAAAAAAGCAATGCCGTGGCTGACTTCAGAACACTGATTGGCGCTACCGACCCGGCAAAGGCCGATGAAGGAACGATCCGCAAATTGTTTGCAACTTCACTTGGAGAAAACGCCGTGCACGGCAGCGACAGCGACGAGAATGCAAAGATCGAAGGCGACTTTTTCTTCTCTGGTTTGGAGCAATTTTAGATCAAAATTCAAAAGTCAAAATTCAAAAAGCAAGAAGAGCCGGGTAGCTGTACCTTGTTTTACTTTTGAATTTTGACTTTTGACTTCTTTTTCCTGCCTGTTCCGGCTAAATCTCTTTCGTTTTCTTTTTGGTCATATTGTTTTTTACCGGCTCAACTTTATAGCCTGCTTTGCGCAATAGGTTGATCACGCCTCTTTCTCCAGGTAAATGCCCCGCTCCTACGGCAATCACTAAAGACTTATCAGTCATCAGGCTCTCCAGTTTTTTTGCCCAGTTGGCATTACGGTTATAAAGAAGAAGATCCGTAAAATTAAGAATGCCCACATCTTCTTTTTTAGTCATTTCTTCCATTTTATCCAGCTGCTGGTTACGGTAGGCATCCGTCATTTGCTGCATTTCCGAGTCATCACTCTTTCCGTCATCTATCATTTTTACCAGCTGCTTTGCCTGGAACCCGTAAGGAATGCTATCAAAAATACTCATCTGGTATTCCATGGTTTCCATGCCTTTGATGCTTACACCACTTTTTTTCGATTCCTGCATGATCAATTGTTCCATCGAGATCATGTTATCACATTTACCGGCCTGTTGCTCCATGATCATGGACGCCGCTAGCAGCGGCTTAAAGGTTTCCAGCATGGAAAAAGGAAGCAGGTTATTATTGTCCCTGAAATAGGTTTTTACCTTTTCATAGTCGGTTTTTGGAAGCAGGTCGGCCAGCGTGGTGTCGTTGCGCATTTTCATTTTGGTCATGGCGCTCATCATTTCAAAAAGATTGTCCATGTCCAGCTCCAGGTACACGTTGTCGGCGTTTTCAATAGCATTGACAAGGCTGTCGCTTAGTTGAATATCATCGGCACAAAGCATGTGCATGGTGCCAAATAAATAAGAAGGCTTAGCAAGATTTTTGCCGGAGATGCGCCAAAGCAAGGTATTGTTGACAGCAGGTGTTTTTTGAGGAGCCTGGCCATGCGTTAAAAGGCCAACGACTGCAAAAAAACCGAGCCATAAAGTTCTTTTCATCAGAGTATGTAGTTGTTTGAAAGGTGATTGACAGCTTGCCGTGACAGGCTTGCGTTACTTAACGGGACAGCCAAAAGTCATGACCGATAATCATGAAGGCAATTTACGTTTTCAATTCAATTAAAATTCCTGTTCAACAGACTTTAACAGCCTTTAATAATAAACTTCTGTCCAATATCGGGAGAACCGGGTACCCCATTTCACGTGCCGTTCGGAGGGAGTGATGGGAAGCCCCAATTCCTGTTTAACGGCAAGTAAAGGCAGGTTAATGCCAGCACCTAAAGCAGCCACAATGGTTCCCTGCACCCTTGGATTGATCTCCAGCATGAACGGTTTGCCGGTTTCTGATTTTTTTACCTGTATGCCAATGTTGCCATGCAGCCCAATGGCTTCAATTATTTTTGCACAATAGACTTGTATCGTTTCATCCTTTACAAATTCGCCCTGCACACTAATGCCATTGATCATTTTTTTGCGAAGACGGGGCACAATCGCCACTGCCTTCCCATTATGGGCCAGGCAATCAACTGAATATTCATCCCCGGGTAAATATTCCGTGACCAATAATTCAGGAAAGGCCTGGGAGGATAAAATTTTTAAAGCATGGGCATAGGTGATATAGACATTATACGGTTTGCAGTTAAACAGTTGTTCGGTTTCATTGATCGAATCCGATACAATTCTGAAACCCCTGCTGCCATTGGAAATAGAAGGTTTAAAACAAAATGATTTTTGCGGGTGGCCTAATTCAAAAGCTGCATGAATAAATTCTTCTGCTGTTTTTACAACATGAAATTGCGGAACAGCAATACCTTTTTCCTGTAAAAATTGATAGCAGGCCGATTTGTTGTTGGCAATGCGAATGGCTGGTGCCGGTGAAACCAAAACACGGATGCCTGCCTTCTCAAACAATTGTTTATTTGCGGAGAAAGGGAATAGTTCTTTTGTTACTAAAGGAAGAACCACTTCAATATTTCGCTGCCGGCAAATGTTCAGCACCTCTTCTGCAAAACTTTCATCGTCCGCTTTTGGTATTTGAACAAAATCACGGTGCAGCCATCTTCCGGTTGCATCTTCATCGGCATCGGCAACCGTTAGCTTTATGGATGGATCCTTCAACAGGCATTGAATAATTCCCGGTGCTCCCGGTGCACCGGCTCCGGTCATTAGTATATGTATGGCTTTGCTCAACTGGTGAAATTTGAACAGCAAGATACTGTGAAAGAGCCTTGGATCTCTTTTTCCTTGCCGGATATAGTAAGCGGAGAAACAGATCAACCTTTAAATCATTGACATCCTTTACCAACTGATACGTATGAATATTCCGTAGCGGAATTGATTGGCAAAACTTTGCCTGAAAAACAGCCCTGTACAGATGAACCTATTCAAAACTATTCTTTACTGTTCAAGTAGCTTCTACTGTGCACCACCTATGAATTGCTTATCAGAAAGTAAGTGTATTCTATTGCTTCAAATTCGGTTTTTCGGTTTTACCTAATCGTTGTAAACAACTTTTTAACAGCCCCAAAAAATAAGCAATAAAATTTTGTTTCACATTATCAGATATTATATTTTGTTAAATATTCTTAAAAATTTTACGGTATGCTTGTTAATTTGACTCCTTTAAGATGGGTGATGGTTTCACTCGTCTTTCTGCTTGCCGCTACGGCAAAAGCGCAAAAAACAGTTTCCGGAACAATCACCAATGCCGCCAGTCAGCCCATAATTGGTGCCTCGGTGGTCGTAAAGGGAACTGACATTGGTACAACCACAGATGTCCAGGGTCGCTACTCCATTTCCGTACCCAATGATCAAAGCATTCTGATAATTTCATTTGTTGGCTTTGGCTCGAAAGAAGTAGCGGTTGCCGGGAAAAACAACATCAGTGTTAGCCTCAACGAAAATGAGGCAACCATGAATGAAATTGTTGTAACGGGCTATTCATCGCAAGCCAAAAAAGACATTACCGGTTCGGTTTCGGTAGTGAACGTAAAAGAACTGGTCGCAAACCCGGGTTCTAACGTACAAAACCTGTTGCAGGGCAAAGCCGCCGGGGTAACGGTAGGTACTTCAGGTATCCCCGGCGCCGGCTCCAACGTACGAATTCATGGGTACAGCACCTTCGGCAATAATGAACCACTTTATGTGGTAGACGGTGCACGGGTGGGTTCCATTACAGAACTAAATCCCAACGACATAGAAACGATGCAGGTATTGAAAGATGCGTCAGCCGCATCTATTTATGGATCAGCTGCGGCAGGAGGTGTAATTATCATTACAACAAAAAAAGGAAAGCAAGGTGCACCCAGGATTTCATACGATGCCTATTATGGAATGCAAACCTTCAACAAGCGGCTCGACTTGATGAACACTGCCGAATACGGCAACTACCTTTTTTTGTTACAAAAAAATGCAGGACTATTGGATGCGCAGGGCCGGTTTAAGCATGGCCAGTATGCGGGTCCGACAGGCCTGAGTGACAAGCCGATTATTCCTGATTTCATTTACGCCGGTGGTGGCCAGCCGGGTGGAAAAAGCGGTGCTATTTTCGAAGGCGACCCTGCCGCCGACCCCTCCAAATACAAGTACGATCCCTTTGATGTAAACGGAGCCGGCACTTACCTGATCGTTCCTGCCAACAAGCAGGGAACAGACTGGCTGGGAGCCATTCTGCAAGACGCGCCGATGATGAATCACCAGATTAGCGTTTCCGGCGGTTCCGATAACGCCAACTATCTTTTTGGTCTGGATTATTTTGATCAGAAAGGCATTGTATATACAACGCGGTACAAGCGTTATGCCTTACGCTCGAACACCAGCTTTACCATTAAAAAAGCGGTACGGATCGGCGAAAATTTACAGGTTTACTTTACCGACAGAAACGGCGTGCAAGGCTTCACCAACCAGGACGAAGGCAATCCTATTTCATTTGCTTACCGGATGCAACCCATTGTTCCGGTTTTTGACATTGCGGGTAACTATGCCGGTACGCGAGGCACCAACCTCGGGAATGCCCATAACGCCTATGCAAACCTGGACCGAAGAAAAGACGCAAAGGAAAAACGGTTAGGCGTTATCGGTAGTATCTTTGCCGAAGTAAAATTCCTGCACAACTTTACGTTCCGCTCCAACCTTGGTATTGATTATGGCAACAACAGCAGCTTTGCTTTTGTAAAAGGATTTTATGAAAGTGCAGAAGGCCGCAGCAATATTGCCACTTTCAACGAAGCGCAAAGCTATGGCTACCAGATGACCTGGTACAATACTTTGAACTATGCCAACGCTTTTAAAGGCATTCATGAAGTGGCTGGAATGATTGGAACCGAAGTTGTGCAAAACCAGGGACGCAACTTGTCAGGCAATGCCAATGATTTTTTTAACCTGGACCGCAATTTCTGGCAATTGGGCTCAACACTGAGTCCTACACCGTTTGGTACCAGTAGTGAGTTTCGCAACAGGAAGTACTCTCCCATCATCGCACAGGTGAATTATTCCCTAAAGAACAAATACCTTCTCTCGGCTTCTTTCCGAAGAGATGGTTCTTCAGACGCATTTGGCCCAACACACAAGTACGGTAACTTCCCGGCCTTTAGTGTAGGCTGGAGACTTACGGAAGAATCGTTTTTCCCCAAAAGCAATTTTCTGAACGATCTGAAGCTTCGCTTTGGCTATGGTGTTCTTGGTAACGACAACATCAGCTCACTCGGTTTTTTCAACTTCTTCACCATCAACAACGATGCTTCTTACCCGCTGAATGGCGGTAATACAAACTTCAATCCTGGTGTACGCCACCAGACGATTGCCAATCCGGATATCAAATGGGAAGAAACAAGAACGGCCACACTCGGTATTGATGCGAGTTTGCTGAACAACAGGATGAATGTCTCGCTGGATCTTTACGATCGTACCACTACCGACCTTTTGTTTGAACGCGAACTGGACCCAAGCTTATACGGCGGCAGTGTGGCCAGACAGCCGATTAATATTGGTAAAATGAACAATATGGGAATTGACCTGGTGATTTCTTATCGCGGCAGTGTTTCAAAAGATTTCCGATATGATTTCAGCACCAACTTCTCCTTGTATAAAAACAAAGTGCTTGACCTGGCCGATCCTTTCTTTGAAGGCGACCGCACGCGGATTGACCCCTTCAACCGTTCAGTGGTTGGCAGACCCATTTCCAGCTTTTATGGTTATGTGTTGGATGGATTCTTTGATGATGCAGCCGAACTGGCTTCCTTGGACCAAAAAGGCAAGCTGATTGGTGGCTGGAAGTACAAGGACATCTCAGGTCCTGCCGGAAAGCCCGATGGTGCTATTACGCCTGCTGACAGAACCTTTATCGGTAACCCCCACCCGAAATTTGTGATGGGCTTCAACAGCAGCGTTTCATGGAAAGGATTTGATTTTTCTGCCTTCCTGTATTGGAAAGCCGGCGGCGAAATTGCCAATTATGTTCGCTATTGGACAGACTTTAACACCTTCCAGGGTAACCGAACTCGCCGCGTACTGTACGAAAGCTGGACGCCGGACAACAAAAATGCATTACTACCCCAGATCAACAGTAACGATGCTACCAGCGGTACACTACCTGTAGATTATTACATTGAGCCCGGTGGCTACCTGCGTTTGCGCAACCTTCAATTGGGTTACACCATTCCATCAGGTGCGTTGCGCCGGTTTGGGCTGGATAGGATTCGGGTGTATGCACAGGCGCAAAATCTTTTCACGGTAACCAAGTATACCGGGCTTGATCCGGAGATCACCACCATCAATACCGGGCGCAATGATTACACCCGTCGCTTTGCCGACCGAAACCTGGGTGTGGATGCTGGTAACTATCCCACACCGAAGCAATTCATTTTCGGTATCAATGTAGGTTTCTAAACTGTATTGCCAAACGATTCAAATCAAACTTCTTATGCAACACATAACAAAAACTTTCAGAAACTTTTGCCTTCTCTGGCTTTGTTTTGCCGGGTTCACTGCCTGTAAAAAAGATTACCTGGAACCACAGCCTTTCGGTCGTTATTCGGCAGAGCAGCTCATGAGTAAAAAAGGAATTGACGGGATGCTGATTGGTACCTATGGCATGCTCGATGGTCAGGGAATTTCCGGGGCCAGCGGATGGATGGTAGGTGCTACCAACTGGGTGTATGGCGATGTGGCTTCTGACGATGCTTATAAAGGAACCGATGCCGGTGACCAGCCGCAGATGACCGAAATTGAAATCTATGCATCGCAGGCTGCCAACACGTATTTCCGCTTTAAGTGGCTCTCGCTGTACGAAGGTGTTTCCCGGGCCAACGATGTCATTAAACTGGCGGACAAGATTACAGAACTTACCGAAGCGGAAAAGAAAGACTACATAGCGCAGGCCCGTTTTCTCAGAGGCCATTTTCACTTTGAAGCCAAACGCATGTGGAACAAAGTGCCTTATATTGACGAGAACACAACCACTTATGATAACAAAACCGATATCTGGCCCCAGATTGAAGCTGATTTTAAATTTGCCTACGAAAACCTGCCGGAAACCCAGAATTGGGTCGGAAAGGCCAACAAATGGGCGGCTGCATCCTACCTGGCAAAAGTATACATGTACCAGCAAAAATATGCCGATGCAAAGGCCTTGTACGATATAATCATTCCCACAGGACAAACATCAAATGGTAAAAAGTATGACCTGCAGGATCAATACTGGAAGAACTTTGATGTGGCGTTTGAAAACTCAGCCGAAGCTGTTTTCTCTCAGCAAACACAAGCCAGTGGTACGGTTACAGGGTCTGCAGAAACCTCTTACGAACTGGCTTACCCTTACGGTGGCGTTTGGGGTTGTTGCGGATTTTACCAGCCTTCGCAAAACCTGGTGAATGCATTCAAAACCGATGCAAATGGGCTACCCTTTCTTGACGGGTCTTTCAACAACCAAAACCTCAAAAGCGACGAGGGCATTACGTCCAACGACCCTTTCACCAACGATGTAACCACAACTCTGGATCCCCGCCTCGACTGGACCGCTGGCCGCAGAGGCGTACCTTACTGGGATTATGGTCCGCACCCGGGTCGTAGCTGGATTCGCGACCAGGCTTATGCAGGTCCGTTCAGTCCGAAGAAGCACGTTTCGAAAAGCTCAGACCTGGGCAATTTTACCAACGTAAATAACTTCCGGCAAACAGCGAAGAACTACAACATCATTCGTTTTGCGGATGTGTTGCTGATGGCAGCAGAAGCCGAAATTGAAGTGGGTACTCTGGACAAAGCCCTTACCTACATCAACCGTGTGCGGGCCCGTGCAGCCAACCCGGGAAGTATGGTATCCGGTGCACCGGCTAACTATCAAATAAAAGAGTATACGCAACCCTTTACGGACCAAACCATGGCCAGAAACGCCGTTCGGTTTGAGAGAAGACTGGAACTGGCAATGGAAGGTCATCGCTTTTTTGACTTGGTGCGCTGGGGAATTGCCGCGGAAACGCTGAACGCTTACTTGCAACAGGAGAAAGAAAGAAGAGGCTACCTTAAAGCATCCGGGGGCTTCATAAAAGGTAAGAATGAATACTACCCCATTCCCAATCCTGTCATTGAAATCGCCAAGAAGATGGGAAATAATCTGGATCAAAATCCGGGTTATTGATTCTTCTTTATAAGATTAGCGGGAAGCCGGTTTATACCGGCTTCCCGCTTTTATACCACTGCGTTTTGTTATACCAATTCAATTGGTGCATCATGGTTAAAATGCCCTCTTATATGCAAATATGTCGTTTGTAGACATTAATCTCACTCAATAGAAATCAAAGGTTATCAGGCACCTTTTAGTTTTTATAGCTTATCCAGCAACCACTGCTTCTTCACCATACATCTGGTCTTTAAACTTTAACGAAGGTGAAGAGATGAATTTGCCTAACCCTAACCGGTTCCATTTTTCATCAACAGATTTTATAGTCGCATCGTCTGATACAATGATATTCGGCCAGTCTCTTTGAAAATTATCAAACTCTTTTGTCTTGATGGTGCCATCCAGCCCCAGGCAGGCAAAGGATTTATCTTCATGAACCTTAGAATGCCGTTGCACTAAAATGCTATCCCGTTTGGGATCAAGGTTATTGCAAAACCGCCAAAGCGCCACAGTCAGATCATTAGCATCAACCGTATGTTCAACATAAAGGATCAGCTTCACGCCTTCTGTTTCTTTAGCTTCGCAAATGTGCTGGTGCAGGTCACGAACATGTCCCTTCCTGGTCTTCTTTACCGAAACAATCAGCACAGGAATGTCTTTTTGAAGCAGTGAATCGTTGACGGAATGAATTTCAGGAAAACTACTCTTAAAACTTTCTGTCCATTCACCCTTCACTATTGACCATTCACTATTCTCATCCCTCTCTTCTTCAAACTTTGCTGTTCCATCAATACACATCTTTCCGCCAAATCCTAATTTACTGCAACTGTGGTCCAGCACATCCATTGGCCCCTGGGAAAAATAGATATCCAATGCGGGGTTTACATTTTTGAATACATACTGCGCCAGTTGTTCGTAGTTCTGGATCTTTATATGCTCATCTGCAAGCACCAGGATTTTATTAAACATCATTTGACCGGCGCCCCACATGGCGTTCATTACTTTTTGCCCCTGTCCTGCATATTCTTTTTTGATCTGGGCAATAACCAGGTTATGAAACACACCTTCCACCGGCATATCCATATCAACAATTTCAGGCACCATGGTCATTTTCATGGGCGCCAGGAAAATCCGTTCGGTGGCCTTACCCAGCCAGGCGTCTTCCTGTGGCGGTATGCCAACAATAGTAGCAGGATAAACAGGATTTTGTTTGTGTGTGATACAGGTAATATGAAACCGCGGATACCAGTCGGGCAATGAATAGTAACCTGTGTGATCACCGAAGGGACCTTCCCAGATCAATTCATCCGCTGGATCAACATATCCTTCAATAATAAAATCGGCATCGGCAGGCACTTGCACATCAGGCTGTGTAATGCATTTTACCAGCTCTACTTTTCTCTTGCGAAGAAATCCGGCCAGCATGTATTCATCTACATTCTCCGGCAGCGGTGCTGTAGCTGAATACGCATAAACGGGATCGCCGCCAAGGGCCACGGCTACCGGCATTCTTTTACCCAGCTTTTTGTATTCATTAAAATGTTTGGCAGAAACTTTATGCTTATGCCAGTGCATGCCGGTGAGCCGCGGGCCAAACACCTGCATGCGGTACATACCCACATTGCGTGAGCCCGTATTGGGATCTTTTGTATGAATGATCGGAAGTGTGACAAAGGGACCCCCGTCTTTTGGCCAACAGGTGATCACGGGAAGCTTTTCAATAGTGGCCTCCGAACCTTGCCAGATGGTTTGCTGGCATTCTCCCCTCCCGCTTTTTACTTTGGGCATCCAGCTGGCAAACTGGCCCAGCTTGGGAAGCAATTTTAACTTATCAATGATGCTTTCTTTCGGCGAAGCCAGTAAATGAAAAAGCCTTTCAATTTCATTTGCCACATCATCCAAATGATTTACACCCAGCGCAAGACACATGCGTTTTTCGCTGCCATACGCATTCATTAGCACGGGGAAATCGTATCCGGTATTTTCAAACAGCAGCGCCTTGCCCCCGCCCGGCGTTTTACTGATGCGGTCCGTGATTTCTGCAATTTCCAATTTGGGATCCACGTATTCTTTAATGCGAACCAGTTCTCCGGCTCCTTCCAATACGTCAATAAACTGTTGTTGATTCTTGTATGCCATGCGGCTGCAAAAGTAGCGCTATGTTCTTAGATACTTTGGAGCGGGAAAAACTCGTGTGATTCGTGATAAAAAATTTGTGTAATAATTAAAATACTTTGGGACAACCATAGCCTTTTCCGCCAGAACCTTTTCCCTCACCGCTTCCCAAAGCAAAAGAAAGATGCAGGCCCGTGAAATAGTAGTAGTCCTTCGATTTTGGATTGCCCCGGGTAAATCCTTTAACCGGATAATCGGGAAAGCCCACTTCATCGCCTCTGTAGGAAAGATCTGCAGAACGTTGCCCATTACCGGCCAGCAGGTCTGCCGGATCGGCATAGTTGGTGCTTACATCATCCAGGTAGTCGGTAAATGTTTTACGCAGCCCTACTTCCAGACCTAACTGCACTCTTTCGCTGATGGCATATTTAAGACCGCCGCCAAATGGAATAGCCAGTTGGGTTAACGAATAGGGTTTATTGGGATAGCCTTGCAACCCTTGCCCTTCTGTGGTTAACGGCTGCAGATACGTTTGGATCCCTGCCTCATCGTAGGTATAAGGATCGAAATGAAAAACGGCTAAGCCCCCAAAAAGATAAGGCGTCCACCGGATTTGATCAAGGTTGAAAATATTGTACTCTCCCAACACACTCAATTCTGTGATCTTCGATTGAAAGCTTAAGTTGCGGGCTTTCAGTTCGGGTTTGTCAGAGAGGCTGTCAGCCGCTGCTGTCTTGCCAAAAGTAAGACCGGCTCTTATGCTAAATCTTTGAGTGATGGGGAATGTGCCTGTCAGGCCTAAAGCCGCTTTGGAGCTTTTGTACGGTTTGTCTGTCAGGTCGCCCTGGTAATTGGAAAGCCCGCCGAAAATGCCTAGGCGGAACTGGCTGAAGGAACTGTGTGCCATAAAAAAAAGAACCAATACAAGGGTGAGTTTTCTCATCGAGAAGAAATTTTTTCTACCTCTTTAACAAATTTGAGGCCGCTTTATTGTTTGTCATCAATTTAAAAATATCAAAAATACAGGTATACAGGAGCTTTAAATAGCGATCGAAAACCTATGCATGCAAATATTCATGCTGCATGCCCATCATTTGTTTAGCAGACCACTTACAAATGTCTTTGGTGAGTGGTCGGTGGTGAATGGTGAGTGAAAAAGCCCTCTTACTCCTCACTCACCCTATAAAAAGCCCATTTATGAGACCACTTGCAGATGAGCTCTCTATATCATCTAATGATGGTATTCTTCAATACTATTGTGTGGATTAAAAAGTGCAAAACGGGTGCAGAAGAACAAGCGCAAAAATTGGCCTGGCTTGCCAGACAGAACTATCTTAGAAGTGCAATTTGAACAAGCAGAAGTCCTTCAAAAAGATGGCTGCCAAATCAAACGGAAAGCATCGGGTTAGTAAGTAATACAAGCTTCGGCGGGTATTTACACAAACTTGGTGCTTTTTTCCTTTATATAGGGCTAACGCCTCTCCGTTTTCACTTTGTTTTATTGGTTTGGGATATTCATCCCTGCTTCCGGTAAAAAGCGGTCGCCTCTTCCAATTGTCTTGGCAAAGCTTTTGATTATTTATATATAAAGACGACTATGTACTTAGCGGAAATAGCAAATGACCTTATAGCAAGCATACAGGAAATTGCCTTTGGATTGTCTATTATAATTTCAGGTCTTTTTTTAATGGAATATAAAAGATTCAGCGAAGAACAGGAAAGGGCCGAAATGATAGACAATTTTTTAAAAGACAATTAGACAATGTTGCAGCGGAGCTTCTGTTTTCCAGCCAAATTTATTTGTGCTTGTCTCTTTTTCATACCCGCCACGAGTGTATCTCTTTTATTTTAGTACGGTGCCATTCCCCTTTTATAAAGAACACCAGGCGCCATTTCACATGCAAAGGACAATAGATAAAAACCGGAATCCTATTTATTAATACCTTCATCTTTTTAAAAGCCAGAGAGATGAATGTTAAGATAGAAGCATCGTGGAAGAAAGTATTGGATGACGAATTTAAAAAAACCTACTTCAAACAAATCGTTGAACACCTTAAAACGGAAAAGACCCAGGGCAAAACCATTTATCCTCCCGGTCCTTTAATTTTCAACGCTTTTGATAAAACGCCGTTTACTAAAGTGAAGGTGGTGTTACTGGGGCAAGACCCCTACCACGGGCCGGGGCAGGCTATGGGCCTAAGCTTTTCGGTTCCTAAAGGTGTTCCCGAGCCGCCTTCCCTTGTTAATATCTTCAAGGAATTGCATGATGATGTAGGGGTTCCCATTCCTAGGGACGGCGACCTTACCAAATGGGCGGAGCAGGGTGTATTATTGCTGAACGCCTCACTTACCGTTCGGGCAGGTGAACCCATGAGCCATTCCAAAATTGGCTGGCATCTTTTTACCAATTGTGTTATTTCCACCGTTTCCGAACAGAAAGAAAACATTGTCTTTCTTTTGTGGGGAAAATTTGCACAGGAGAAAATAGAATTGATCGACACCAAAAAACACCACATTTTAAAAGCGGCTCACCCCTCTCCTTTGGCGGCAAAAAACGGTTTTTTTGGCTGCCGTCATTTTTCTAAAACCAACACCTATTTAATGAAACAGGGACGCGATCCAATTGATTGGGCCTTGTAATTATTGCACATGAATTTTTTAAAAAATAGTTTAGGGAGAATCTTTGCCTTGTGGGCATTGATTGTATTTGCAGGTTCATTGCTGATCGTTTTTGTTCCTATATGGATCATTGGCTTGTGGAAAGAGCCTAAAAAAACGGTGCATGTATTTAAGATCTTCGATGTGTGGATGACCTTCTTTTTTGTCCTTTCCGGTGTTCGCCGGATCATTAAAGGCAAAAATAATTTTAAGAAAGGCGAAGCCTATATTGTGGTGTGCAACCATAATTCCTTTATGGATGTTCCGCTGGCCAGCCCGGGTATCCCCGGCCCAAATAAAACCATTGCCAAAGTAGAAATGTCCCGCATTCCGTTGTTCGGTATGATCTATAAACGGGGCAGTGTGCTGGTGGACCGGAAAAGTGAAGAAAGCCGGAGAGCCAGTTTTGCAAAAATGCGGGAGGTTTTACACATGGGCCTGCACATGTGTATTTATCCGGAAGGCACCAGAAATAAAACGGCCGAACCATTGCAACGGTTTCACGACGGGGCATTTAAACTGGCAGTGGAAACAGGAAAGTCCATCATCCCCGCCGTGATCTTCAACACAAAAAAGGTGCTTCCCGCGAATAAAACCTTTTTCTTCTGGCCACACAAAGTAGAGATGCATTTTTTACCGCCGGTTACAGTACCTGGTAAAACCACGCAACAATTAAAAGAGGAAGTTTTTGACCTAATGAAAAACTACTATGTGCAGCATCAATAATTAACAAAGGTTCTGGTGCGGTTCACTCTTAAGTCCTGCAGTATGGATGATTTGGGGCTGATGGTGATGTTGAAGTAACGATAATCACCAATGGGTGTTACATTGATAGACATTTGCCAGCAGTGCATGTCGCGGGAAACGGACATAGTGAACTGGGTCAGTTGTTTGGTGTTGAAGTCGTAGTACCCGTTTGTACTAAAGTTCCATTTGGGCGTCAGGCTGAAGCTATTATTAAATGAAATGTTTGACGATACATTACTTACAAAATCTTTTTTATCCGTATCAAATCTCTTGCTGAAGTTTAAAGAAAAAGAAAGATTTACAGACCACGGAATATTAAAATCAACAAACTCGGCCGGGTTGCGCTGCATATAATCCTGCAGTCGTTGTTCATCGGCCAACAAGGCCGGATCGGTAATATTTCTGTTTAAGTGTGCATTGGGATTTGGAGCCTGCTTCGGGTCTCTTGGCTTGCTTTGAAATTGGGTTGACATGGAAATGCTTCCGCTGGTAATTCTTCCGAGTTTGAACCTGTCGCCACTCCAGTAAAAGCGGTTGATCGTCCGTCCGGTACTGTCCACCCGGTACGGATCCAGCACGGCCTGTGCCGTAAGACTTACCTTTTCAAATAAGGTGCTGCGCAGGTAAAGATTAAACGGCGAAAGCTTTAAGGAATCCTGTAAAAAATTATACCCGCTTGTAAATCCAAATCCATCAATCAGTCTTATCTTTTTTATGGCGGCCTCACCTGTGTCTTTTTTGCTGCGCCATTTCATTTCCAGGTTGTTATCTATTCCAAAGCTCATGCCCCCAAACTTTCCATAACCATAGCCTCTGAATATCTGGTTGTTGTCAAATTGGGAAAAAGCAGTGGTCCGCCCCATGTTATCTACCTGGATAAGATCATATTTATTTCTGGACAAATTGGGCCTGTAGTTCAAACTGAACGTGGGCCTCATCACATGGCGTATAGCGATCAGCCTTGATTTTTTAAAATTCAGTGTTCCGTATATATTGGTATTTACACCAATACCAAAACTCATTTGCCGGTCGGTGTAAAAACCTTTTTCGGTGGAAACGGTATCCACTGTTTTTGAAACGGAATTCCACCGGCGCCTTATGCGGTGTGTAAGCCACGTTTCCTCATAAGATATAGAAGGAGACACAATAAATTTCCCCAATGGAGGTAAAGATAAACTGATAGGAATCCGGTGCTGGGCGCCCCACTCTAAAGTGTCAAGCAGGCTGCTAAGCGTATTTCTGGCCGTATCGTAAAAAGAGATCTGGTTACGGGCCGTACCGTTATACCCTATGCCTATTTTCTCGTACCATTTAGGCGTGCCTGCCATTTCCTTACGTTGAAACGGGTAAAAAGTAGCTACCGTAAAACCAGCATCCGGCAGGGTTATGTTCATTAAACGGGTGTTACTGTTCTGGTTCTGGTTGGCGTTCAGGCTTAAATTAAGAGGTGTATTGCCCGACCAGGTTTTTGAATAACTGATAGAAGAAGCCTGGTTGTTGTTTACATTTCTCCTTGGGTTGTTGGGAATAAATTGATTGTACTTGGTAGAACCTGCATTTACACTGGCCTGGAAGTTGGTGCCGGGCTTGGCTCTTGAATCCATGCTATGGTTCCAGGACACATTAAAGGTTCTGGTTTGCTGAAAGTCCGGATCTCCCTTAAAAGCAATTTTGGTGTTTTGCATACTCAGGTTGAAAGAACCCTGGTAACGGTAACGTTTGCGGTAGGTGGGAGTAAGATTGGCCCTCCACCCTCCGTACGAATACAGATCCGCCCGGAAGGTTACATCCAGGTAATCGTTCAGTACATGGTAGTACCCGCCGTTTACCAGGCCGATGCCAAACTGTTCATTCACCTCAAAAGTGGGGGCCAGTATTCCCGAATGTCTTCCGGGATTTAAAGGAAAGATCCCAAAAGGCAAATAAATGGGAATAGGCACACCTTCAAACTCGGGATGTATAGGACCGGTAACGGCAATCTTATTGTTGATGAATTTTCCTTTGCTGCTTACAAAACCAAAGTGCGGCTCATCAAAATCGCAGGTGGTCATGATCACATGTCTTGCAAAGGTAGTATTGGCGTTTACTTTTTTTATCAGGTTGGCCTGTACCCACATATCCTGTTGCTTGGTGTAGGTGTTTTTGGTAAGCCCCCTTTGTGTTTTAAAATTAAACGCGATGGTGTCACTTTCAAAACTTTGCTCTGTGCCCTGGGTAAATTTTGCCCGGGTCATAACGTTTCCTAAACTATCCCTGGAGTTGTACGCGGTTGCAATACTTGTTTTCTGGTCCATCTCCACCTTTGGGGCCGTAAGTGTAATGTCCTTATAAACGGTTTTTGTATTTCCATATAACAGGAACTTTTTTTCTTTTACCAAAAGCACGGCACTGTCTTCCGCCTCATAATTGATCGGTGCATCCAATGTATCCTTTGAAAGCTTTAAAGAAAATGTATCCACTTGCTGCCTGGGGGGAATCGTATCGGTAATTCTCGCGGTATCAGAGAGGCCGGCGGCTGTATCGGTTATAACTTGCTGTGTAATTTTGTTTGCAGAATCTTTTGGCGAAGTAGTTCCGGAATCTTTTTTGGGAAGAGGAACAAGCCTGTTTTTTTTAGGAAGAGGAACGGTATCAGTTGTTAAAGTGCTGTAAATTTCAGAAGATACTATATGCTGCGCCTCACTTCTCCACGTTATTGCAATGCTAAATGCCAGTGTAGCAAGCACGAAACAGAAGTATTTTGGCCTAAATTTGTGCAGTCCGGACATAAAGCTTGCGACAAAAATAACCCTTTGAAGATTAAACAATTTGTGAAGATTGCTAAACCACCGCAAAAATCTGATATGCTAAAGAAAACTTTGGTGCTGCTTTTTTTTATTGTAGGGCTCACTCCTGTTTATTCTTTTACTAATGAAAAGCCGGCGCCAGTTGTTAAAACCATCATCATTGATGCCGGGCACGGTGGTAAGGATCCGGGGGCTAAAGGTTTACTTTCCACAGAAGCGCAAATTTGTTTAGCCATCAGCAAAAAATTAGGCAACTTGATCCAAAAAGAAATTCCGGGAATTCAAATACTTTATACACGAACTACAGATATTTTCCCGGGTAATAAACCCACCAAGAACGAAGGAGACCGGTACCGGGCAAGTTTTGCCAACCAGTCCGGCGCCGACCTTTTCATAAGCATCCATTGTAATTCTGCAGGTAAGGCTCCGGGCGGCTGGTCGGAGAAAAGAGTCGTCGGTTATGACGAAGTTGTATCCTTCCAGGGCAAGGGAAAAAAGAAAAAGAAGATCGTAAAAAAGATCCCTGTTTATGAAACATATTATGTGGTGAACGAAGCCGTCGGAACCGAAAGCTATATCTGGACAGCCAAAGAAAACGCCCACAAAGGACAGATGGTCAGCGCTGAATTTTCACCGGAAGAAGACAGTACGATTATCGTTCCGGAAAACGACCCGGTGATAAACGCCCTGAAAATGATCTATGCCAAAAAGTATTTTTTAAACAGTTTCCGGTTGGCTGATCTGGTACAAAATGAATTTGAAAAATCTGGCCGGGTCAACCGGGGGGTAAAACAAAGAAATGAAAAAGGCATATGGGTTTTACATGCCACGGGTATGCCAAGTCTTTTAATTGAAACGGGTTTTATTTCAAACAAAAAAGAAGAAGAATATTTACTCAGCGATAAGGGACAGGATGAGATTGCAGAAAATATAACCAATGCCTTGAAGAACTATATGGCTTTGTTGCAAAAAGCACCTGCTACCACTACCAGGGTTTCCGCGAACACCGTAAAGGATACCGAGGCTTTTTTGCAATCTATTGAACGAAATGAGAAAACACAGAATTCAGAATAATTGTATCACATGATGTTTGCATTAATGAAATAGTGTAACTCAGTAAACCCCAAACAGATTTTGATATGCTTAAAAAAACTTTAGTACTGCTTTCTTTCGTTGCCGGCTCAGCGCTTTTTTATTCGTTTAAAAAAGCGGAACCAAAGCAGCAGGTATTAAAGACCATTGTCATTGACGCCGGTCATGGTATAATGAAAAATGGCGGATACAACGGGGCCAGGGGCTCCTATTCATACGAGGACGAGATCTGCCTGGCCATTTCAAAAAAACTGGTAGCGATGGTTTCTAAAGAATTACCCGATGTAAAAATTATTGAAACAAGACCTACCAAATATATTACCGATCTGCATGAAAGAGCCGATATCGCCAATCAAAACCGCGGTGATTTATTTGTATCTATTCATGTAAATGCCATGCCTCCTATCCAGAAAAGAGAATTTGTGGGCTATAAAAACCAGGTGTACTATACCGGTAAGGGTAAAAAAAGAAAAAAGCACACAAGGAAAGTAGCGCAATACAGGTATTACGAAGTACCTAACACCACCGCCAGGGGAACGCAAACCTATATTTGGGGAGCTCATAAAAGTGAAGACAAAGAAGTGGCCGTTCGTGAAAATGCACCGATGCTGGCAGAAGAAAATTACAAGGAGAAATATGGTGATATAGATCCTAACTCACCTGAGTTCGTAGCCCTGTCCCTGGTAAAAACCAGGCAGTTTGCCAAACGCAGTGTAGCGCTTGCCGAAATGGTAGAAGAACAATTTGCAAAAGTAGGCCGTAAAAGTGGCGGCGCCCACCAGCGGCAAGTAGGTATTTGGGTATTGCAGGCCACAGCCATGCCCAGTGTTTTGGTGGAAACTGGTTTTATTACCAATCCCGAGGAAGAAAGATATCTGAACAGCGAAGCCGGCCAGGATGAAATAGCGCAATGTATTACCATTGCCTTAAAAAATTATGTGAACTGGGTTGAAAAAAGGCAAACGAATACCAACACCGTTACAAAATTCGGTTCGCAACCTGCTAAAGCCTCAGTTGACACCCGCTCATTTTTGGAAGCCATAGAAAATAAAGAAAAAAACAGCAAGGGGAAATAATAGCTTTCTAAAAAAGGTCAAAATTCAAAAGTAAAAAGTAAGAAAGCCTTCAACTATAGGACATCCCTTTTGAATTTTGACTTTTGAATTTCTCCTGAAGCCCCGGACTCCTACCGATAATTGCTCCTCGCCTATTGTTTTCTGGTATGGTTTTTTAACCTCAAGTTCTTTGTGTTAACTGCCAGCGCTATTGGGTTGAAAATTTATTGCTTATTTTGGCATAGAAACGGGCAGTATAATTGGCATTGGAAACTGATCATGAAACAAGCCCTGGCAATTAATCACACAAATAATTGCATGGTAAGAATCATGTGGCTATTGAAAAAACTAAAGATCTCACATGAAATTAAGCAATGAAACCAAGGTAGGCTTACTGGCTATCGTCTCAATTGTAATTCTTATTCTGGGCTTTAACTTCTTAAAGGGAAAAAGTTTATTCTCCAAAACACCCGTTCTCTTTGCTGAGTTTTCTGATATTGGCACCCTGGAAAAATCCAATCAGGTTAAAATAAACGGTTTGCCTATAGGTACTGTTTATGCCATGACGCCAAAAGATAAAGAGGTCAATAAAATAATTGTGGAACTTCATTTGTCCCGTGAAGTGAACATCCCCAAAAATTCAGTGGCTTTTATTGACGGTCCGCTGGTGGGTGGTGCCTTCATCAATATTGCAAAAGGCGAGGCCAATACGTATTTGCAAAGCGGCGACACCATTTCCACAAAGCTTGACCAGGGGCTAATGAGTGACCTGAAAGCCCAAATTACTCCCACCATCACCCGGGTCAATGAA
Source organism: uncultured bacterium (assembly GCA_966095395.1). GTDB lineage: Bacteria > Bacteroidota > Bacteroidia > Chitinophagales > Chitinophagaceae > Flavisolibacter. The sequence continues at coordinate 49,265 of CBHTSW010000034.1, forward strand.
ACGCTTGATTCATTGAAACTGACCATTGGAGCATTGAATGCCGTTTTTGATCCCAGTACAAAAAATAATTTACAGTCCCTTATTGCCAATCTTGCCATATCATCGGCGCATTTACAGCAAATGCTGAATGCGCAAAGCGGTATACTGGCGCGGTCTCTTTCCAATATCAATGATGTTACAGCTAATCTTGCCCGTAACAATGATGCGGTAACAAGTTCCATCAGAAATGTCGAAGTTACTACCTCAAAACTGGCCAATGCGAATATTGACGGTACCATTGCAGCCTTACAGGCAACTATAAACGAATTAAAACATACGGTCAGTAATATCAATTCAAAAAATGGAACCATGGGCCTGCTGATGAATGACAGAGCCCTGTATGACCGCCTCGACAATATGGCCAGCCGCCTGAACACCGTGGCGTTAAGTGCAGAGATTTTATTTGATGACATCCGTGTGCATCCCAAACGCTACGTTAATATTTCTGTTTTCGGAGGCAGGAACAAAGGTGAGCCGCTAACTTCGCCGGTATTAAAAGACACGTTGAGGTCAAGTCAATAAGATGAAACAAAAGCTCTCCATTTGTTTAGTTTTCTTCCTTTTATCTATTATTCATTTACATGCACAGGTAGCAGCCAATGATACTTCACGGGTAGATATTCTTTCTGCAAAAACAATGTACCTGAAGCCGGAAACAAACATGCAAATATTGGCCGGAGGTGTACGGCTGAAGCAGGGGAAAACATTTTTTGACTGCGACAGCTGCGTTATCAATAATAGCGCTAAAACGTTTGAAGCCTTTGGCAATGTACATATAAACGATAGTGATACCACCAACGTCTGGGCAAACTATTTACGTTACCTGAGTAATACAAAACTGGCCTATTTAAGCGGAAATGTGCGGCTCACCGACGGGCATGCTACCCTTACAACAAAGGATTTGGAATATGATGTAGCGAACAATATCGGCACGTATAAAAATGGAGGCCGGGTGGTCAATAAAAAATCGGTGCTGACCAGTACAGAAGGAGTTTATTATACCGACATACGGGACATTTATTTTAAGAAAAATGTGGAATTAAAAGACCCGGCCTACTTCTTAAAGTCCGACTCTCTGCTGTACAATACCGAAACACAGGTGGCCCGGTTTATTGCCGAAACCTATATAGTTGACAGCTCCAAAAGAGAGATCATAACCAGCGAAGGCTATTATGATGTAGCGCATAGGCGTGCAGAATTCACATCGCGGACCACCATAAAAGATAAAGCCATGACGGCTGTGGGCGACAGGATTGCCAGCGATGATTCCACCCAAATAATACAGATAGAAGGCCGTGGCGTTTTAATTGATACCGCACAGGGTGTAAATATTTTAGCCAACAGCATTTTTGCCAATAAAAAAACCGGCGCTTACCTGGCTACACAAAAGCCGTTGATGATCATAAAGCAGGAGAAGGATTCGCTTTACATAGCGGCCGACACCTTATTTTCCGCACGGCTTACGGAGTTGTATAAAAATTCGGATAGTTTATTAAAGCAACTCAACCTCAAAGAAGAGGACAGTACCAACCGTTATTTTGAAGCGTACCGTCATGTACGCATCTTTTCCGATTCGATGCAGGCCGTGAGTGATAGCATGTTTTATTCTTTTAAGGATTCCGTTTTTCATCTTTACCAGGAACCGGTTGTATGGAGCCGTAAAAGCCAGATAACCGGTGATACCATTTACCTCTACACAAAAAATAAAAAGGCCGACCGCGTCAAGGCCTTTGAAAACAGTTTTATGGTGAATGAAGTGCAAAGCGGTGTGTACAACCAGGTGAAATCAACCCGCATGGATGGTTTTTTTAAGGAAGGTGTGATTGATTCGGTACGGGCAAAAGGAGCGGCTGAGTCAGTTTATTTTATTCAGGACGAGGACAGTGCATTTACCAGCGTAAATCAAACCAGTAGCGATATGCTGGATGTTTATTTTATAAAAGGGGATATTAATAAAGTGGTGTTGCGAAGTACCGTAAAAGGAACCATGTGGCCCATATCGCAAAAACAGCCTTCTGAAATGCGCTTGCCACAATTTCAATGGTTAGAGAAGCGCCGGCCTAAGACTAAATATGAGCTGTTTGAATGAGGAATGGCGGCCTTTGGAACATCAAAACTTACTTCCATCCTTTTCTTTTTGATGCCACTGAAAGGAAACCTGCCTTATTTTGAACTACTCTTGTTTCCTTAAGCTTTTTTTTGACTGGGAACCAAATTGCTATTATAAAACAACCCGCGTTTAATCTGATGCGATGCCAGCATACGTATATAGTCTGCACAAAACTGCAAGCTTGCAAGTTAATTTCGGCTTAAGCACAACTCTTAAAAAAATGCTAATTTTTTGCGGTTTTATGCATGAGTTTCCCTTATTTTGGAAGCAATTGCTAAATGA
>CBHTSW010000035.1:0-50252 GCA_966095395.1 uncultured bacterium
TAAAAAGGGCTGATCTTTCGACCAACCCTTTTACTTACTAACCCATTAAATTCTGACACTAAATTACAAATCTGCCCCACATTACAAAATTATTTTTTGGCCTTGTGCATAACTTTTGCATCATTTTATATAAGGTTTTTTAACAAAAAAAAGATTATAACTTGTTGATAATCAAAAATAAACTAAGGATGAAGTTCCGGGTTATAAAAAATTTGTTTATGCTAAACTGTCACAAGCCGGGGGCATTTAATAAGCTGGCTGACAAAACGTTAGAGAAATGTCATTTCGGGGGCCGGAACTGTGATTTGGTTGTAGATTTGAGACCTAAATAGAAAAGGATTTTAAACATGACATCATCAATTTTTCTGGTTTCGTTACTTTTTATTGGCATTAGCATGGTGGTATCCATGATACTGAAGAGCCGGTTTGCCGCTTTCAGCAAAATTCCGCTTTCCTCCCATCTTACAGGCAAGGAAGTAGCTGAAAAAATGCTGCGGGAAAACGGGATTTATGACGTACAAGTAGTTTCTGTCCAGGGATTTTTATCGGATCACTATAACCCAGTTAATAAAACAATCAACCTGAGTCCTGAAGTCTATAGCAATTATAGCGTGGCTGCCGCGGCTATTGCCGCTCATGAAACCGGCCATGCCGTTCAGCACGCCACGGCCTATGCCTGGCTTAACCTGCGCAGTAAGCTGGTTCCGGCGGTTCAATTCAGCTCTACTATAGTGAACTGGATCTTATTAATTGGCGTTTTTATGGCCAGTTCGGGTAATCCGACATTGCTTTTGGTGGGTATTGCGCTTTTTGCAGTAACGGTTCTTTTTTCGCTAGTGACGCTGCCTGTTGAGTTTGATGCCAGCCGGAGGGCTTTGGCTTGGTTACAGCATACCAATGTTACCAACTCACAAGAGTATCCAAAGGCAAAAAGTGCGTTAACCTGGGCTGCTATGACCTATGTAGTAGCTGCTTTAGCGGCTGTGGTAACTCTTATTCAGTATGTTATGATTTATTTGGGAGGAAGGGACAGACAATAATTAATATCATAATAAATAAAAAGCCTCCAAACGGAGGCTTTTTATTTTACATCTTTATTTCTTCACCATTTTCATCAAAAAACCGGAACTCGGTCAGGTGGTATGTACTGTCCGGCTTAACCGTAATCTTTTGCTTGAATTTTCGGTTCCATTTCGCCGACTTTGAATTCCACATCCATCCCTTGGTTAAATAAGCATACACAATGGGGTGAACGTTTAAAGTAAGGTTGCGATGTTTATGGGTGATTAAGTAAGTCAGGTTCTTTTCAATCTCGTCCTCCAGTATCAGCGTAGAAGCGATTTTGCCGGTGCCGTTACAGGTAGGACAAACCTCCTGGGTGTTGATGTTCATTTCCGGTTTCATGCGCTGACGGGTAATTTGCATCAGCCCGAACTTTGAAATAGGAAGCACCGCATGCTTGGCCCTGTCCGGCCGCATAAAGGCTTCCATGGCCTCTATCAGCTTCTTTTTGTTCTCCGGAAGCTTCATATCAATGAAATCAACTACAATGATGCCGCCTATGTCTCTTAAGCGTAATTGGCGGGCAATTTCTTCAGCCGCTTCCATGTTGGTCTCCAAAGCATTTTGCTCCTGGTTATTGCTCACGCTTTTATAACCGCTGTTTACATCAATAACATGTAAGGCTTCGGTGTGTTCAATAATAAGGTAGGCACCACTGTTCAGGTTAACCGTTTTACCAAAACTTGCCTTTACCTGCTTGGTAATGCCAAAGGTGTCGAAAATGGGCGAGCCGTTTTGATGAAAGGCAACGATATCCGCTTTTTCCGGAGCTATGCGCTGAATATAACTTTTGGCGTCAGCGTATATGCCTTTATCGTTTGTTACAATACGGTTGAAATCTTCATTTAAAAGATCCCTTAAAATGCTGGTGGTCTTTGTTTGTTCACTCAGGATTTTGGCAGGAGCTACCGCCCCCCGCAAATTGGTCTGAATGGTTTGCCACATAGCCGTTAATTCAGAAAGGTCTTCGTGCAACTCGGCCGTATTCTTTCCTTCTGCCGCCGTACGTACAATCACACCAAAGTTTTTGGGTTTGATGGATTCTACAATACGCTGCAACCGCTTTCTTTCTTCTGAAGAATGAATCTTTCTGGAAACAGCAACAATGTCGTTGAAGGGGGTTAAAACCACAAAACGTCCTGGCAGTGAAATCTCGCAGCTCAATCTTGGCCCTTTGGCGGCAATCGGCTCTTTTAAGATCTGCACCAAAATATTGGGCTTGCCGCTTAAAACTTCATTGATCTTGCCTGTTTTAATGATCTCGGGTTCTACATGAAACTGGGCAAAATCCAATCCTTCCGGGGATTTATCGTTGATGGCTTGTTGTGTAAACTTCAATAACGACTTGGCATAGGGACTTAGGTCGGTATAATGCAGAAACGCATCTTTTTCATAACCAACATCTACGAAGGCGGCGTTTAAACCGGGGATTAATTTTTTTACCTTTCCTAAATAAAGATCACCCACAGCAAAGCGGGCATCTGTTTTTTCGCTGTGCAGTTCAACCAGCTTTTTGTCTTCGAGCAAAGCAATTTCTACGCCGTGGGCGGTAGAATTTATTATCAATTCCTTATTCACATTACTACAGCTTTTTTATATGTCTATGGTAATGCTGATTGCTTCTACCGTACTGCTGCAGTAATTTTCTTAATAAATTAAGCGGGGCAAATTGATGGGAGGTGCAAACGGCAATAAGGCAACCAGCTATAAAACAGATTAACCGGGAGCCATAGAGATCGCTCCCGGTTAAAGTTAGAACCTATTTCCTTTTCTTATGACGGTTCTTTCTTAATCTTTTTTTACGCTTGTGCGTCGCAATTTTATGACGCTTTCTTTTTTTACCACAAGGCATACTTCGTTACTATTTTTTTAATTAATTAAAATGAGTTTATTTCTTTAGTTGGCTGATTCTTTTTTCAACCTCTTCTCTTAATCCCGGTATTTTAATAAAGGGTAAACTTTTTTTGTACCATTCAATGGCTTCCTCATTCTTGTGCATTTGCTCCTTAATGTCGGCTACTCTAAAAATAGCCTCCAGGTTATCGGGCTGGATGCGGGCAACCCTGGTAAAGCGTTCGGCCGCTTTGTCCAATTGTCCCGAAATAAGGCTTGCTTCACCCAGTGTCATTTGTGCATGAATGTTGGTGGAATCTTTTTCCGCCACTTCCCTGATCATACTGATACCCTCCATTGGAGAAGCCAGTCCGCCATACAAATACACCGCACCTAAGTTCACTTTTGATGAATCATTCGCCGGATTAATTTTCAAAGAACGTTCAAACAAATCTTTCGCCTGAACTGCTTCCCATTGTTTTAGCTGAGGGTTCTCTTCATTTTTGAGGCCTTCTAAAAACAAGCGGGCTGCAAATGTGAGGGATTTTTCTGAATTTTCCAACCTTGCTGCTTCGGCAGTGTACCAGGCAAAGGGGGCGAAGGCCCGGCCGGTGTCTTTCCAAAACTTAGCCAGCTGGTGATAAAGGTGAAGTTTTTGCGACGCTACATCGCCTCTTGAAATACTGTTTTCCAGGCCACTTAAACGGCTTACCTGCTCTTGTGTAAGGGTTTCTTTGGCGTGAAATAAAATAGTATCTATGGAAACGATGCTGGAGGCGGCAGGTGCTGGCGCTAATCTTTTTTTGTCACCAAAGAGCTGGGCTTGTGTAGCGGCATATAAACCAATAACCAGTAAAATCGCAATGCTTAAAGTTATCCACTGAGGTTTCTTCATAAAAACCCTGCCTTTATCGCAGGGTTGGCAAAGTTACTCCACAGCACTGGTTTTCTTCACCTCCGCCACAAATTCTTTGGAGGGCTTAAAGGCAGGAATAAAATGTTCGGGGATGTGCACAGCCACATTTTTTTTAATGTTACGGCCAATCTTTGCTGCTCTTTTTTTGGTGATAAAACTGCCAAAACCCCTAATGTAAATATTCTCGCCTTTGGAAAGCGAATCCTTGATTTCTTTGAACATTTGTTCAAGAGTTACCAGGACATCCACCTTGGGAATGCCCGTTTTTTCTGAGATCTGGTTGACTAAATCTGCTTTTCTCATAGCAAAGTTTTAGGCTTAATTTGAAGCCAATATAATACAATATAGAATGATTGTCAATAAAATAGAAATTTTTTGCGATTAAATTGTTCCCGATTTATGAACATAAAAGGACAGCGCATGAAAAGAGCGGAAGCAGATGAAAAAATAAAAAGTCTTTTTGCTGAAGAGTTGTTGAACTGGAATAAAAAAAGCAATAACCGGAAAATGCCCTGGAAGGGGGAAAAAGACCCGTACAAGATCTGGCTTAGCGAGATTATTTTGCAGCAAACGAGGGTAGAGCAGGGGCTGAAATATTATGAAAACTTTATAAAGAGCTTTCCCGATGTGCACACCCTGGCAAAAGCCCCGCAGGAAAAAATTTTTAAACACTGGGAAGGACTGGGCTATTACTCCCGGTGTCGTAACCTTATTGAAGCGGCCCGCTTTATTTCAAAAGAACTCAAAGGCCGGTTTCCTGCCAGCTACGAATCTATTTTGGAGCTTAAGGGCGTGGGTAGTTATACGGCTTCAGCCATTGCTTCCTTTGCGTTTAATTTACCTTATGCAGTATTGGATGGCAATGTGTTCCGTGTGTTAGCCCGGATCTTGGATATTGAAACGCCGATTGACTCTGCTGAAGGAAAGAAGCAATTTGCCCAAATAGCGCAATCTATTTTGCCCGGGGCGAAGGCCGGTGAATACAACCAGGCCATCATGGACTTTGGCGCTGTTATTTGTAAGCCCGTGCCCCAATGCAGCCGTTGCTTTTTTAACCAATACTGCAAAGCTTATTTAGAAGGCAGGCAGCAACTATTGCCTGTAAAGGAGAAAAAGACCCGGATAAAACAAAGATGGCTGAATTATGTAGTTCTCAGAAATACGAACGAAGTAGCGGTGCGTCAGCGAACAGGTAAGGACATCTGGCAGCAATTGTTCGAATTTGTTTTAATAGAAACCGACAAGCCTTTTACCCAAAAGCAGCTGTTAAAGCAGTTTGAAAAACAATTCGGGATCACCAACTACACACTAATTAGCAGTTTTGAACCCACCCTGCAGAAGCTTTCGCACCAGTCTATCTGTTTCAATTTTATAGTACTAAAAACCGCCAAAAAGGAAAAAATCGGGGATTTCACCTGGAAACCAATGCTTCATCTTAATCAATTAGCCTTTCCTAAAACCCTAAAAGAATTTATTGAGCAACACCTGAAGTGATTTAAGTAAACATGCTGGCAACAAATTTGATTATCTTTTTTTAAATTTATGTAGAATAGCCTTTAGACGATTTGAAAACAAGATAAATTGTAATTGTATGAGAGGAGTAAACAGAGTCATGCTCATTGGCAATTTGGGTAAGGATCCGGATGTACAGTTTTTGGAAGGTAACATTGCCGTTGCAAAATTTCCGTTGGCCACAACAGAAACGTTCAAAGACCGCTCTGGAAAACTAATTTCTCAAACAGAATGGCACACTGTTGTTTTGTGGCGCGGCCTGGCTGAACTGGCACAAAAGTATTTGCACAAAGGAAGCCTTGTTTATATTGAAGGCCGGCTCAGAACCAGGAGCTGGGAAGACAAGGAAGGCTCCCGAAAGTTTGCTACAGAAGTAGTTGGCGATAATCTTATTATGTTGGATAAACGTACCGACACCGGGCATGCAGGCGGGGGAGCTGCAGACAGTGGTATAGAAGGATATCCCGGAACAGCTTCACCCATAGATGAACCTTCTGATCTTTCGTTCTAAAGAAAAGAATTAATTTTACAGTGAATAAAGGGCAGGCCTCAAAACCTGCCTTTGTGATGAAATCTTTTCACCAAAACCTTTGCATTGGATTACTCGTCGGTTAATAATTTTATACATTCACTGGCTTACATATTTTTGGCTGCCAATCCGCAAAGCAGTGTTTTTCTTGTTGTTTTATTACTGGTGCTGCTCCTGTTAAGTTTTATCACATCGGGGGCTGAAGTAGCGTTGTTCTCCCTCCAGAACCGGGATTTAAATATGCTGAAGACCAAGCAACACGCCGCAGCAAGGCGTATTACCAGTTTGCTGGAGGAAAGAAAGGCCGTTTATACCTCCTTATTGATAGCCGGGGGCGTTTTCAACATCAGCATCATTATTCTTGCTAATTTTTTGCTTTCTTCCGTATTACATATTGGCACCATCCATACCATTATCCCTATCAATGTTGACATGCTGATCAAGATCGTCATCATTGCTTTTGTAATTGTTTTTGTAGGAAAAATGCTGCCGAAATTATGGGCTACTCAAAATACCCTGCGCTTTGCCTACAGCACTTCGGCAGTGGTGGAAGGCTTGCATTTGCTTTTAAGAAGAATAAGCCTGCGCATGGTGGCCATAGCTGATCAGATCAGCGAAACCAGTGGCGCCAACGAATCCGAAGCTGTCAGCATGAGAGAACTGGACGATGCTATTGATATCAACAATGTACAAACCTCTGTGGAAGAGAAAAATATTCTGAAAGGCATCGTCAAATTCGGCAACATCACGGTAAAGCAGGTTATGAGGTTCAGGTTGGATGTGAGTGGGGTGGACTACAATACAAACTTTCCTGACCTTATTAAAAAAGTGGAGGAACTGCATTATTCCCGCCTGCCGGTTTTTAAAACCAATTTAGACGACACCGTAGGCGTTTTAAACACAAAAGACCTTCTTCCTTTTTTACATCAAACCAATTTTGACTGGCATGCTTTGATACGGCCTGCCTTATTTGTTCCTGAATCGAAACTGATAAAAGATCTGCTTACAGAATTTCAAAACAAACGGATTCACTTTGCCGTAGTGGTGGATGAATTTGGCGGAACAAACGGCATCGTCACCATGGAAGATATTTTAGAAGAAATCATTGGCGATATAAGAGATGAATTTGATGAAGAAGAAACCGCCGTGCGTAAGCTTGATGATAATACCTATGTGGCAGATGCTAAAATTATGTTGTATGATCTGTGCCGGGCAATGGGCTTGCAGATTGATACGTTTGATGCTGTAAAAGGGGAAAGCGATTCTTTGGCCGGACTGGTTTTGGAAATTGCCGGTGAGTTCCCCGCCATTAATGAAACAGTAAGCAGCGGTGATTTTGATTTTACTGTTTTGGAAACCGAAAAGAACCGTATTAAAACAGTAAAGATCTTTATTAATCATGAAGGGTAAGGGAGCAATCAGCCATCGGCAATGGACAATGCGCCTGCCGGCAACCAGGATGGGAAAAAAAGAAGTTGAGGGTTGGCCATCCGCAATGAGAAAAACAGGCAGGATGGGAAGCAACATTATCGCCTGCTGCTTCTTGGTGATGGCATGTTTTTTCAGTGCCTGCAATAGCGATTATACGCAAAAGCCGAGAGGCTATTATAAAATTGACCTGCCCCAAAAAAAGTATCAAAAATTTGAACAGCCGGGCTTTCCCTATTCGTTTGAATACCCTGTTTACGGACAAATTGTAAAGGATTCTCTTTTTTTTGAACAGCGGGCAGAAAATCCCTACTGGATCAACATTGATTTTCCACAGTTCAATGGAAGAATTCACATCAGCTATAAAGAAATCGGTAAGAACAAATTTGATTCGCTGGTGAATGATGCGTACACCTTATCCTATAAACAGCATACTTATAGAGCGTCGGCTATTCAGCCCGAACCATTCACAACCCCCAGCGGCATTGAAGGGGTTTTCTTTACACTAAAAGGGAATGCCGCCACTTCCAACCAATTTTTTGCTACGGATACCGTAAAGCATTTCTTGCGGGGGGCTTTATATTTCAGCGTTACGCCTAACGAAGACTCATTGGCCCCGGTCAATAAATTTTTAAAGGAAGACCTGAGACACCTGATCAATACATTGCAGTGGAAATAGGTTTGCTTATCCCATCTGCAACTAGAACCTTCCCTGTTTCTTAAATATCCCGTTAATCCATCATCAATCCTGCTTTTCTGCGGTTACCTTTGCCAAAACAGTTGTTGTGATTGCTATTGATAATGTTTTGATAAGCGATGATGTTGTGCAGGCCAAATTTGTTTGTGATCTGCACAAATGCAAGGGTGGATGCTGCGAAGATGGCGATGCCGGTGCTCCTCTTCAAAAAGAAGAAAAGCAGATACTGGATGAAAATTTTGCTGCCATTAAACCTTACCTCACCAAAGAAGGCCTGCAGGAAATTGAGCGTCAGGGGAAATACCTGTACGACAGGGAGTTTGGCTGGGTTACCCCCACGGTGAATGGCAGTATTTGCGCTTATGGCTTCCGCGATAAGCAGGGAATTATTAAGTGTGGTATTGAGCAGGCGTATTATGACGGAAAGCTGGCCTGGAAAAAACCAATCAGCTGCCATCTTTATCCCATCAGGATTAAAAAAAGCAAAGAGTACACGATGGTGAATTATGAGCCAAGAGAAACGCTTTGCAATCCTGCCTGCGCTTTGGGTAAAAAACTAAAATTGCCCGTGTACCAGTTTTTAAAAGAACCGATCATTCGTAAGTTTGGAAATGATTTTTATAATGCCCTTCACCAGGTGGCCGTAGAGCATTTTGAAGAAGAACAAAAGAAGTAATCATGTCAGATCAATCCTCTGTTTTTATTGCCAAAAGCACGATTAAAGCCGCGGATAAAGAACACCGCCGTAAGATCAACTTCAACATGGCCCGCTACAATGCGGTGGTGCCGGTAGGGAAGCAGCAGTTTACCAATGTCAATTTGGCCAGGGAAAAAGCCAAGAATCTTAAATGGCGGGCCCTGGAAACTTTGGATAAACAACTGGAATCTTTTGAAGCGCAGATCACCAAAAAAGGCGCAAAAGTTATTTGGGCCGAGACAACAGAAGACGCCTTAAATGAGATCCTGAAAATTTGCCAGGCTAAAAAATGCACTACCATTGTAAAGAGCAAAAGCATGGTGACAGAGGAACTGCACCTGAATAAATTTTTGGAGAAGAACGGAATTGAAAGTGTAGAAACCGACCTGGGAGAATACATCCAGCAGTTGGATGAAGAGCCGCCTTACCATATTGTAACGCCCGCCATGCACAAAAGCAAGGAAGATGTGGCGAAGCTTTTTGCCGATAAGTTAGGAACCGATCCGCATCTCACACCCGGCCAGTTAACATTGGTAGCCCGTCAAAAGCTGCGTGAAAAATACATGCAGGCGCAAATCGGCATCACCGGCGCCAATTTTATTGTTGCCGATATTGGCGGCATTGCGGTTACCGAAAATGAAGGCAATGCGAGGTTAAGCACAGCCTGGCCCAAAACCCATATTGCCATTGCTGGTATTGAAAAAGTAATTCCCTCCATGACCGATCTTGGATTATTCTGGCCGCTGCTGGCCACCTACGGTACCGGGCAGAGGATTACTTCGTACAACTCCATCATAACGGGGCCAAAACAGGTGAACGAAAATGACGGACCCGAAGAAATGTATGTGATCCTTTTGGATAACGGCCGGACCAATCTTTTGGCTAACGAAAAAACAAGAGAATCCTTATACTGCATTCGTTGTGGCGCCTGCTTAAATGCCTGCCCCGTTTATAAAAACATTGGCGGGCATGCCTATAATACTACCTACAGCGGGCCAATTGGATCGGTGATTACGCCGCACCTCAAAGAAATGGGTGACTGGAAGCATTTGAGTTATGCTTCGTCGCTTTGTGGAAATTGTACGGAAGTGTGCGCCGTAAAAATCAACCTGCACGAATTGCTTTTGGAAAACCGGCATGAAGCGGTTGATGAAGGCGCCGCCTCCTTTGGAGAAAAAATGGCCTGGAAATTTTGGAAGCGGTCTATGTTAAACAGGAAGATGATGAATATGGGGTCAGCGAAAATCAAGGGCTGGGTGGTCAACACATTTGTAAAACAGTGGAAACAGCACCGCAGTGAACTTCAATTCCCGCAAAAATCATTCAATCAATTGTGGAAAGAAAGAAATAACCCCAAATGATGTATGCGGCCTTAATCTATAGTCACAGCACTACGCCACGCCTCCAATACATTGTTGATTTTTTATCACATTACTATGGTTTGCCTTTTAAACTTTCCAGCGATGAGGCAAGTTTTTCAAAAGCAGATATTGCCTGCAAGATCAATTACAGCTATCATCGTATAGCTAATGGTGAGATATGGATACATCCGCATGCCTTACTTTTTGAATCGGCCATACACCAGGTTAAGGCGGAGTGTTTTCAACATAAGGGCCACACCGTTTTTTTTAAAACTGAAGGCGATGTTGCGTTCGATTTATTTGCTGCTGTATTTTATCTCACCACACGGTATGAAGAGTACCTGCCGCATAAAAAAGATATGTATGAAAGGTATGCACACCAAAACGCAATAGCCTTTCGGGAAGGGTTTCTTCAAATGCCGCTGGTGAATATCTGGCTTGAAGATTTCAGAGATTTGCTGTCAGAAAAAAATGACCAGTTCTTACCGTTCCATCCCCCATTTTCGTTTGTTCCTACCTATGATATTGACATGGCCTGGAGCTACCGGAATAAGGGGTTTGAAAGAAATGCCGGTGCTGTTTTAAAATTATTCCTTACGGGTAAGTGGCAACATATTTCAAAGCGCCTTTCGGTGTTACGCAAAAAAAGGCAAGACCCGTTTGACGCCTATGAATGGATGGATGACCTGCATCATCAGTATAAGCTGTCGCCTGTATATTTTTTTTTGGTAGCCAGGCAAAAAGGAAAATATGATAGGAACATTGATGTGGAGAATAAGGAATTCCGGCAGCTGGTGCAAACTATGGCAGCGGAATATGAAATAGGCTTGCATCCCTCATGGGCCAGTGGTGATAATCCTTCTTTATTGTCCAAAGAAAAAACCTGGCTGGAGCAATTGGTCAAACATAAAGTGAATGCTTCCCGCCAGCACTACATCCGGTTCGATTTGCCCGCCACGTACAGGCACCTGCTGGCTGCTGGCATTACCCATGATTATTCCATGGGATACGGCAGTATCAATGGTTTCAGGGCTTCAATTTCCACCCCCTATCACTGGTACGATCTAAAGAAGGAAGAACGGACGCAATTGCTGATTCACCCTTTCTGTTTTATGGATGCCAACGCTTACTACGAACAAAACCTCAGTGCGCAGGAAGCCCTGGCAGAGATGATTCAGTATTACCAGGTGATTAAGCAAGTGAACGGCACGATGATCACCATCTGGCACAATAATTTTTTAGGCACCGGGGATGAGTTTGAGGGTTGGAAAGAAGCTTATCAGCAGTTTATTGCATCGGTGGCAAAAGAAATTATTTGATCTTCATCGCCGACCTATTCACCAGGTAAACCCCGTATAGTGTAACAAACACTCCGGCAATGATAAAAGGCGTTAGCCTTTCTCCAAAGATCATTGAACCTAATACTACAGCCACAACAGGGTTGATATACGCATAAATAGACACTTGCTCTGTAGGCAAATTTTGCAAAGCATATAAAAAAGCAATAAAAGAAAGGACCGATCCAAAAATGACGAGGTAAGCTATGGACACCCATGATTGCCATGGAATGGCCGGTACTGCAATGGCATTTTTTGTAAGATGTGAAGTTCCCAATAAAAAAATGCCCGAGATCACCATTTGCAACCCCAGTCCGAAATAAGGATTGAAATGGGCCGCATGTTTCTTGGTATAGATCGTTCCGTAGGCCCATGATACCGTAGCGGCAAGGGAGAGAAAAATTCCGAAGCGGAACTCCGCGTTCAAAAAATGATGAAGATGTTCGAAAAAGATGATGCAAATGCCGGCAAACCCTAACACCAGTCCGGCAATCGCTTTGGGCTTGAATTGAGCTTTGGAAGTGATCAGCCCGATAACCACCAGCCACAAAGGGAAAATAGCGCCAATAATAGAACCCAGCCCCGCAGAGATATATTTCACGCCCCAAGTAGAAAGGCCATTGCTTAGAGCAAAATTCAAAAAACTCAGAATAAAGATGCTTTGCCATTCCCTGCCTTTGGGAAACCGGGCTCCTTTGGCCATGAAGTATAGCACATACAGCAGGCCTCCTAAACATTGGCGAATGCCGGCCATTTGCAAGGCAGGCATTCGCATTACGGCCTCTTTCGAGGCCAGCCAGGTCGTGCCCCAGAAAAAACATACCAGTGCCAGGGCAAAGAAGGCTTTTGCTTTGGTGCCGCGTTTATGAATTTGCAATGGATTGAGGTAAGAGATGTAACGTGCCGCTACATGCTGGCCATTTTGCGCATCACTTATAAGAGGCTTTGGTATGTGAGGATCACTGCTCAATTGAAGGTGGATGGTTGGTAGACAACAGCCATGGGAATAAACTGTCATCTGCCACTCACCGCTGTATTAATGCCTGAAATGTCTTAGCCCGGTCATCACCATAGCTAAGTTGTTTTCTTTACAATATTCAATACTGTCCTTGTCCCGGATAGAACCGCCGGGTTGAATAAAAGCGGTGATACCTGCTTCGTGGCCCAGCTTTACGCAGTCATTGAAAGGAAAGAAGGCATCGCTGGCCATGACAGCGCCATTAAGATCAAAGTTGAATTGTTTGGCTTTTTCAACCGCCTGCCGCAGGGCATCAATGCGGCTGGTTTGTCCGCAGCCTTTGCCTCTCAGCTGTTTATTCTTTACCAAAGCAATGGCGTTTGATTTTAAATGTTTACAAACCAGGTTGGCGAAAATAAGATCTTCTTTTTCTGCTTTGGTGGTGAGCCTGCCGCCCACTTCTTCCCATTTTTCATAATTCCCAACATCCTTTCCTTGCTGCAAAGTGCCGTTCACGGCGTTTTTATAAATATTGGGGGTGGTATTGGTATCTTTTAATTGCAATAAAATCCGGTTCTTTTTTGATCTTAGTTTTTCCAGCGCTTCCGAAGAAAAAGATGGCGCAATTACTACTTCAAAAAAGATTTCACTGATGGCTTCTGCAGTTGCTGCGTCTATTTCTTTATTGCAAACCAGTACGCCGCCAAAGGCACTTTCGGGGTCGCCGGCCAGGGCGTCTTTCCAGGCCTGTTCAACGGACGTTCTGCTGGAGATGCCGCAAACATTGGTATGCTTGATAATAGCAAAAGTGGTTTCGTTAAACTCTTTGATCAGTTCAATTGCCGCATCAATATCTACCAGGTTGTTGTAAGAAATTTCCTTTCCGTGCACCTGGTCAAAGCAGGCATGAAGATTACCGTAAAAAATGGCTTGCTGATGCGGGTTCTCTCCATAACGCAACACGGTTTGTTCACCTGCCCCAATTACCGTCAAAGGCGCTTCTTTATGAAAATAATTATTGATGGCAATGTCATAATCGGCTACTATGCTAAAGGCTTTCGCGGCAAAGTTCCGGCGTTGTTCCAATGTAATTTCTCCGTTTTGCTGTTGCAGCAGATCCACCAGCTTTTGGTAATCATCTTTTGATGCAATGACGGTAACATCACTAAAATTTTTTGCAGCGGCTCTTATCATAGAAGGACCGCCAATATCAATTTTTTCAATGATTAGTTTTTCATCGGTGGTTTGGGCCACGGTTTCCTGGAAGGGGTAGAGGTCAACAATAACCAGGTCAATCAAAGGTATCTTGTAGTCCTGCATTTCCTTGATGTCGGTTTCATTATCCCTTCTTCCTAAAATTCCTCCAAAAACCGAAGGATGCAGGGTTTTCACTCTTCCGCCCAAAATGGAAGGATACGTGGTAAGGTCTTCTACCGGAACTACGCCAATGCCCAGGTTCTGGATAAAATTTTGCGTGCCACCGGTAGAGTACATGGTAACACCCTGGTTATGTAATTCACGTACTAAAGTCTCTAAGCCGTCTTTGTAAAAAACAGAGATCAGGGCTGATGTGATTTTTTTGCTCATGGAAAAAATTTGTGGGCAGGCAATCGAAAGAAGCCGCAAAGGTAAGGTGCTATAAATTCATCACAAAAGCGCCTTTTTCACTAAGGTCGTGACAGGGTATGTGAAGCGGGTCGCCATCTCTTTTCCAAAGCCTTGCCTGACAGGGCGGAACGGGGCCATCAATAACAATCTGGCCAATGGAAAAAGATCTTGCCAGGCTGGAAAGATAAAGCCTGGCGTTTTTGGAAAGGATCAGCACGTCAATGTCTTGTTTTGGCGGTTGTGCCGAAAAGTGTAAAGTGCTATCAAGTATAGCTACAGGTTTATTGGCAAAATCAAAGTCTTTGCTACCGAAGGACGTTCCCCGGGCCGGGGCAACCGGTTGGCTATTCCTGAAGGCTGGATATGAAAATTTCTTATGAAATCGTCGAACAACAAAGCCGGATCGCCAATAAAGTGATAGGTGTTGGCCACAACCACGCCCATAGCCTGGTATTTAGCAACATTATAAACAATTATTTTTTTTTGTTGAGGGGCGGCCACCATGGAAACAGGACGCAGTGTGGTGAAGAAGGCCAGGCAAACGGTGAACACCCATAAGAAAGCTTTTTTCTTTTCAAGGAGCCGTAACGAAGTTGGTTTACCAACGAATCTTTTTTAAAATAGATGATGATTTTCCCGTTACTGTTTTTCCGGAATCCTTTGTATGAACGGCTGTAAGACTTGCTAAAGCTTTAAAGGGATTTGGTTTTTCAGCCAATGGTTCTTCCGGTGCTGCTATCACAAAACTGTTGTTACTGTAATTGTGGCCAATCCATTCCTTGTTGTGTCTTATGTCTTTTGCCCGCACGAAGAGGGCTCCAAAAAAGGGGAAGGAAAGGATTGTTCCTATTCCGTTTTGCGCACCCAACCTGAACTTCAGGTTTAATGGCAGAAACGAATACAGAATGACAGTTGTAAGGCAAACCAGGAAACACGCCGCTAAAAAACCAAATGAAAACGGCAGTTGCCACTGCAGCACAAGCCCGCCGGTAAGTGCAGGAAGCAGCCGTATAAATGAGCTTTGTTCCATAGATAAACCGTGGCAGGCATACCAAAAGTTAGGACCTCTGACTTTTTTCTGCAACCGTGTTTTCACCCATTATAATACGCAAATAAAGCAGACAAACGATGGCTGCAACGGCTGTCACATAGAAGGTGGTGGTGCTTCCAAATGAAGTCCATAGCGCCCCGGCAATGATGCTGGCCAGCAAGGTGCAAATGCTTTCGCAGGATGTGTAAAAACCAATGGCCGTTGCCGTATTGCTCTTGTGGGCCATATTGGTGATCCAGGCCTTGGTAATGCCTTCGGTGGCGGCTGCATAAATCCCGTATAAAAGGAAGGCGCCGAAAATAACATAGACGGATTGGGTCATGCCAAAAAGAAAATAAACCCCCGCAAACAAGAGCAGCCCGGAAAAGAAAACCGTTTTAATTCCGATTTTATCGGCCCATGCTCCTAAAGGATAAGAAGCCAGGGCAAAAACAACATTGTATAATATATAAGCGCCAATGGTCAACTGGTCGCTGCCCGTTATTTCCTTTGTTTTGAGCAACAGAAAAATGTCGGAACTGTTGAACAATGCCAGGAACAATAACCCAATTACCAGTCTTCTATAGTCAGGCGGGGCAATTTTCCAGTATTTGAAAAAGGAAAAAAAAGTTCCTTTTCCCAGCGTGGAAGCAGGTGCTCTTTTTTCTTTTAAAAGGAAGATCAGGGCTACAGAAATTAACCCGGGGACAAAAGCAATCAAAAAGATAAGAGCATATTGGTTAGGGTAGAATAGTAACAGCAATAAAGCCAGTGCCGGACCGATGGCCGCGCCAAGGGTATCCATGCTCCGGTGAAAACCAAAGACCCTGGCCTTGGTTTGGGGCGTGGCGTTTTGCGAAAGAAGGGCATCTCTTGCCGCTGTCCGCAGCCCCTTACCCAAACGGTCAATGGTCCTGGCAAAAAAGATCCATAAGGGCAGGGTAAGAGCAGCCATCATAGGTTTGGAAACAGCACTCAAAAAATACCCGCTCTTTATAAAAGGAATCCGGAGCCCTTTTTCATCGCTTAACTTTCCAAAATAACCCTTGCTCAAACCAGCCGTAAAGCTGGCCACGCCTTCCAAAACGCCTATCAGAAAAACCGAAAAGCCAATCTCTTTTAAATAAACAGGGATGACAGGATAAAGCATTTCGCTGGCTACATCAGCAAAAAGGCTTACCAAAGAAAGAATCCAAACCGTTCGGTTAATAATCTTCACGCCGGTAAAAGTAGCTGACATGCCGGAAAATTAACAAGGATTCTAAATTGTGGATGCATCACCGGTTAACTTGCAAACCGGTTAACTGGTAAACATTCCCTAAACCATTGATTTTCTTAAAAAAATGTGATTACACGGGGCTTTTTACTTTGACATTTCAATTTATTTCTCACAACTTTGCACACAACCTTCAAAAAACCTTAAATCCAATACAGAAGCATGGGACTTTTTAATTGGTTCACGCAGGAAATAGCAATAGATTTAGGAACCGCCAATACCTTGATAATCCATAACGACGAAGTAGTGGTGAACGAGCCTTCTATTGTAGCCCTGAACCGAAACAACCCGAAAGAAGTTTTGGCCGTTGGAAAACGAGCCTTAATGATGCATGAAAAAACCCACGAAAGCATTAAAACCATTCGCCCGTTAAAAGATGGCGTGATCGCCGATTTTAACGCTGCCGAGCTCATGCTTCGTGAAATGATCAAACTGGTTTACCCCAAAAAACCTCTTTTCCCTCCAAGCTGGCGCATGATGATCTGCATTCCTTCCTCTATTACCGAGGTGGAAAAGCGTGCCGTAAGGGATAGCGCTGAACAAGCCGGGGCCAAGGAAGTTTACCTTATACACGAACCCATGGCCGCTGCCCTCGGTATTGGCATCGATGTAGAAGAACCTGTGGGTAATATGATCATTGATATTGGTGGCGGTACTACCGGTATTACCGTAATTGCCCTTGCCGGTATTGTTTGCGATCAATCCATTCGTATAGCGGGTGATGAATTTACCGCAGATATTATGGAGGCCCTGCGCCGTTATCATAGTTTATTGATTGGTGAACGCACCGCAGAACAGATCAAAATACAGATTGGCGCGGCTATGAAAGACCTGGATAACCCGCCCGATGATATTCCGGTAAATGGCCGTGACCTGGTGACCGGTATTCCCAAACAAATTATGGTAAGCTACCAGGAAATTGCCGAAGCCCTGGATAAAAGCATCTTTAAAATAGAAGAAGCGGTGTTGAAGGCTTTGGAGCAAACACCTCCGGAGCTGGCAGCAGATATTTACCGCCGCGGCTTGTACATTACCGGTGGCGGGGCTTTGCTAAAAGGTCTTGACAAGCGGTTAAGCCAGAAGATAAAATTGCCGGTGCATGTGGCCGACGACCCACTGAAAAGTGTGGTTCGGGGCACAGGACTGGCGCTTAAAAACTACGACCGGTATCCTTTTGTAATGAGATAAGGTGAATGGTAAAAGGTATAAGGCATATGGCATAGGAGACCACCTTAAACCCTAAACCTTAACCTCTAAACCCTCTATGCGTAACATTTTTCTTTTCATTCAGCGGTATTTTACCTTTCTGGCCTTTTTGGCCTTGCAGTTCATTGCCCTATGGATGCTGTTTAATTACAACCGGTTTCACCACACTGTTGGTTTAGGCGTTGCCAACCAGTTTACCGGCGCTATCAATACACAGGTGGACCGGCTGGACGATTATTTTCACCAAGGAGAAGAAAACAAACGGGTGCACCGGATGAATGATTCTTTATTAAACCTGTTAACTACCAATTTCTCCTTTCCCGATACGGGTAAAAAGGCCGTTACCGACACGGTGCTGGTTGATTCAACAAAAGCCGTACGGCGGTATTATTGGCTGGACGCAAAGGTGGTGTACAATACAATAAACTTTGACAAGAACTACCTGCAGTTGGACCGGGGCGCTAAATATGGCGTTAAAGACAATATGGCCGTCTTAAGCTCCGACGGTGCTGTAGTTGGTGTGGTGGTTAACGTGAGTCCTAATTTCAGCCAGGTAATGAGTTTGCTGCATATTCAAAGTTCGGTAAGCGCTTCTTTAAAAAGAACCGGAGAGTCGGGCAGGGTGGAATGGGATGGCAAGGATCCCAAAACCATTACACTGCAAGGCATTCCCAAAAGCGTCCAGGTAAAAATCGGCGACACGGTAGTAACCAGCAGGTATTCGTATAATTTTCCGCCCGATAAGGTGATTGGTACCATTACCGCTGTTGGCAATGACCCGGCCACCGGTTTTTATATGCTGAAGGTGCGGCCCGCTGTTAATTTCAGCAACGTACAGCAGGTATTTGTGGTAGAGAACCTGCAGCGTGAAGAACAGGTGCAACTGGAAAAGGACACGGAAAAAAAGATAGAGCAGCAAAAAACTACAACGAAGTGAGTGACCTGGTTAAAAATATTTTCAGACTTTTTGTCTTTGTTTTGGTACAGGTATATGTGCTGAATAAAATCCCGCATTTACACAGATACATTGTTCCGTATCTCTACTTTCTTTCTATACTGTGGCTGCCCTTTAGCATCAGCAGGCTGGGATTATTGCTTACCGGCTTTGCTACCGGCTTGCTGCTCGATTATTTTACCAACACACCCGGCCTGCATGCAGCTGCCTGTGTTTTGATAGCCTATGCCCGTCCCTTCGTCATCACGATTTTATTACCAAAAGACACTGCGGAATTCAATTACCGTGAACCTTCGCCACGGGCCATGGGCTGGGCTCCGTATGGGGTGTACGTTTTTGTGCTTACTCTTTTACACAACATCTACCTGCTTTTATTGGAGTTTCTTCATTTCGGAACCTTTTTGGATTTTGTCATTAAAGTATTGTCCACAACAGCCATAAGCCTGCTATTAATTTTTACCACAGAACTGCTCTTTCCCAGAAAAGTAAAGTTTAGAACGAATACCGCATAGCTTAGGTTGGAAGCCGGAAATTGCTTAAAACGGGTTATATTTTAAGTAATGAACCACGTTTGGCTTAAGGGTTTATTCAGTTTAAATAATTGCAGGAGCAAAGAAAAACAAGGACGATCACCAAAAAAATGGCTATTATTTCAAAACGTCAGGCATGGAATCGAAAACATGCAGGGTTTAATAAAAAAATAAGAAAACTTCCTTCTTTCTTCTTTTGCATATCAGCAAACCTTTATCAAATTTGTATTGCATTATTTTGCAGTGCGCCTGAACTATTTTTTGACTTCGGATTAATCAATGCCTGTGTTTAACCAATCGAGGAGTTATATCATACGACTGATCTTTCTTGTTGCCTTCCTCATTATGGTAGGTCAGTTGTTCAATTTGCAGATCGTATCCAGTAAGTATAAATTGGATGCGCTGAATAATGCAGTTTTCAAAAAAGTTGTATATCCGCCCAGGGGTATTGTTTACGATAGGAAGAAAAAAGCCATTGTTAACAATGTGCAGATGTTTGACCTGATGGTAACACCATCGGAGGTCAAAAACCTGGATACCTCTTATTTATGCCAGTTGTTGGAAATTGATACGGCCGAGTTTAAATCCCGCATGATCGAAGCGATTGTGCGCAACGGCCGTTACCGTCCCTCTTCTTTCGAGGGCCTGTTAACGCCCCAAAAGTATGCCCGGCTTCAGGAGAATATGTGGCGGTTTGAGGATAAAGGATTTTTCCTGCAGGACAGGCCCGTACGCACATTTCCTTTTAACGCCGGCTCTCATGTAATGGGTTACATTGGGGAGGTAGATTCCGGTATCATTGCCCGTTCGGAAGGCTTTTACCAGGCAGGGGACTACGTGGGGCGGTCTGGTTTGGAATCGTATTATGAAAAAGTGCTGATGGGGCAACGGGGGATTCAATACCTGATAAAAGATCACAGAAACAGGCTGGTAGGCTCCTATGAAAAAGGCGCCCTGGATGAAAGACCTGTATCGGGCCGGGGCCTCAATACCTATATAGATATTGAAGTGCAGCAACTGGCTGAAAAGCTGTTGTCCAATAAAATCGGCGCCATTGTGGCCATAGAGCCCAAAACCGGCGGCATCATTGCTATGGCATCCGGACCTACTTTCAATCCTAACGACCTTACCGGTTCCAGTTTTAAAAAAACCTACAGCAAATTTGTACTGGACGTTTCCCGTCCTTTATTGAACAGGGCTATCAAAGGACAGTATCCACCGGGATCCACGTACAAACCTATTGGCGCCCTGATTGGTTTGGATGAAGGGGTGATCAACCAGGCTTCTGGCATTGGTTGCAGCGGGGCTTATTACGGTTGTGCACGGCCGGTGCGCTGCACAGAAAAATGGGCAGGGCATGCGGATAATCTAAGGGAAGCCATTGCGCATTCCTGCAACTCTTTTTTCTCCATGACCTATCGGCTGACGGTTGATAATCCAAAGATTGGGAATGTAAAAAAAGGCTATGCCAAGTGGAAGGAATATATGAATGCCTTTGGGTACGGGAATCCTTTGGGCGTTGACCTGCCCAGTGAGGACAAGGGAAACATCCCGGATACATCAAAATACAATGCTGTGTACCGCGGTTCATGGAGTTCCTGTACCAACGTTACCCTTGGTATTGGCCAGGACATGATGCTGGCAACGCCTTTACAAATGGCCAATGCCATGAGCATCATAGCCAACAAAGGATATTTTTATACGCCACATTTTGTAAAAAGCATAGAAGATGAAACGCAGCAGGATTCTGTTTTAAATAAGTTTAAGACCCGCCATAAAATACCGGTTCATATTTCCGATAGCGACTACGAGGATGTAATTGATGGCATGGAAGATGTAACTACGATAGGTACGGCCAAGTACATTCCCAAAATACCCGGCATCAATGTTTGCGCAAAAACAGGTACAGCGGAAAATAAAAAAGTACTCGATGGCAAGGTATTGCAATTGAAGGATCACTCTCTTTTTGCCTGCTTTGCACCAAGGGAAGACCCCAAGATCGCTATAGCAGTTATCGTGGAGAACGGAGGTTATGGTTCTACCTGGGCAGGGCCTATGGCTTACCTGCTGATGGAAAAATTCCTGACCGATTCTTTAAGAGCCGACCGGTTGAAGGAAGTGGACCGTATTGCAGCAACGAATTTGATGCCGTCCTATTTACCAAGAGAACAGTTTAAAGAAGACTCAGTAAGAGCTTACTTTTATTTTAATCTTACAAAGGACAGCAACTATATCAAAAAATATTTGCGCAGGGGACAGACTCCCCAGCCGGCAAAAAAAGATACGCAGCTTCCCAAAACCAAGATTGTTTACCGCAAGCCCGATCTGATAGAACCCGAAAAAGTCATTTTGTTCAAAAAGAAAAATCCTACTACCTAAATGAACCGCAATAATAATCCGGGAATATCAAAAGGAATTGACGTAAGCCTGATCTGGATCTATCTCCTGCTTGTCATTGTGGGCATTACCGCCATATTTGCGGTTACCTATAAAGAGGGAGATCCTGTCCTGGCCAGTTTTCTTTCTTTTAAAACCGATTACAGCAAGCAGATGTTTTATTTTTTTATTGCGGCTGTACTGGGCATTTTTATTTTACTGACCGATAGTAAATTTTTTACCGCTACGGCCAACATCTGGTATGCGCTGGGTATTTTGCTTTTGCTGTTGGTCTTTCCTTTTCACTCAAAAGTAAAGGGGACGGAGTCTATCATTCGCTTTGGCGGTTTTCAGTTTCAGCCCGCCGAGTTTTGCAAGGTCTGTGTTTGCCTGGCCTTAGCAAAATACCTGTCGCTGCCCAACCTGAATTTTAGTAAAACCCGTTCGCAGCTAATTGCAGCCGGCATTGTATTGCTGCCTTCCATTCTCACCATATTTCAAAAAGAAACCGGCTTGGCGCTGGTGTATTTTTCCTTCTTTATCGTGATGTACCGCGAAGGTTTGCCCGCCACCATTTTGATCATTGGTTTTTCTTTGGCGGCGCTGGTGGTAGCGACTTTACTGGTTGAAAAAAATGCACTGGCCGTTGCCTTAACCATTATTGCAGGCCTGGTGGCCTATATAATGTACACGCAGTCGAGGAGGAAAAGAGGGATCCTGATGAAGGTGGTGTTTGCCTGGGTTATTTGCGTGGGCATTCAAAGGTTTGGTGTTCCCTTCGTATTTAAGCATGTAATGCAGCCCTACCAGGTCGAACGCATCTTCAGCACTATAGGCAGAGACATTCCTGATGAATACAGGAAGGCCGGCAGCCTGAAAGAAACAGAAAAGCCGGGGAAAAAAGATGTGGACTATAACGTAAAACAATCCAAGATTGCCATTGGTTCCGGTGGCCTTACTGGCAAAGGCTTACTAAAGGGAACACAAACCCGCTACGATTTTGTACCCGAGCAAAGAACCGATTTTATTTTTTGTACCATCGGGGAGGGCTTTGGTTTTATTGGAACCACGGTGCTGCTTGCTATTTATCTTCTTTTACTATTTCGCATTGTGGCAGTGGCCGAAAGGCAGCGAAGTGTATTTAGCCGTTGTTATGCCTACGGCGTGGCCGCGGTGCTGTTCTTTCATGTAGCTATCAATATTTGCATGACCATAGGCTTGGCGCCTGTAATTGGTATTCCCCTGCCATTCATCAGTTATGGCGGTACGGCCCTGCTAACTTTTACCATTCTTCTTTTCATCCTCATTCGTTTGGATGCAGACAGGCAGATGGTGTTGCGATAAACGGTTGACCGAATTCCTTTTAATTTCGTGCCATGAAAATCATTCCGCTTTCCGAAGGCTCCTTCACGATTGATAAGACAAAACTTTTTGTTCCGTTCGATGAGGCGGAACATGCTTTGAATGAAAGGCCGATAGGAAGTTTGCTGGTAGAAGTTCAGCCCTTTGTTGTGGTTACGTCAAAAGATATTTTGCTGCTCGATACGGGTTTGGGTTTTTACGACGCGGCGGATGGCAAAATGCAATTGCACGGGAATCTTAAAAAAGCAGGCATTCAGCCCGAACAAGTCACAAAAGTGCTGATGTCGCATTTGCATAAAGATCATGCAGGCGGGTTAAGCCTGCAAAACGATCATTCAAAATTGAGTCTTCCCAATGCTACGTATTATGTACAAAAAAGGGAACTCGATTTTGCCCTGGAAAAAGGAGCGCCTTCTTTTATTCCTGAAGAGTTTGAAGTTTTACAAACTGCTTCACGGGTAGAATTCCTGCACGACGATGAAGGCGTCATTGATGGGTATATTACCTATCGTCATACCGGCGCCCACTCACCGCACCACCAGGTATTTTGGATAAGAGAAGGGAACGAGATTATTTTCTTTGGCGCCGATGATGCCCCGCAATTGCAGCAAATGAAAGTTCGGTACAAAACCAAGTACGATTACGAGCCGGATAAGGCTATGCAGTTGCGAAGAGAATGGTGGGAGCAGGGAAGTAAGGAAGGATGGACTTTTTTATTTTACCACGATATCAAACACCCGGTATGGAAGAATGTAAAATGAAAAATGAAAAGTCAATGCATCCTATTTTTCGTTACTCATGACTAAACCCCAACTTTCTTTCTACTTCCTTGGGCAACTGCGGCAGCTTTCTTCTTTCAATTAAAAAAGAGGTGAGTTGTGCAATTTCTTTAAAAATGTAGTGTTTGTCGGCGGCAGCTTTTAAATAATCTTTTCCGCTGCTTCCGCCCGTGCCAATGCGGGTACCGATCATCCGGTGCACCATATTCATATGGCGGTGGCGCCAGGTGCTGAGTTGCTCGTCAATCTCCAATAAATTATTTAAGAGTTGAAAGGGAAGTTGCAATAAAGGATAACCCCGGTACAACATGATGAATAAGGCGGCACGGTTGGCTTTGGCAGAAAGAGTATAATGGGTTTCTTTTTGTGTAAGAAAAACTTCATCAAAAGCAGCCAGGTTATTTTTTTCAGCTTCGGCTAAACTGTTAGCATAGCATTCTTTGTATTTGGTCCAGAAAGGCTGCTCCCCGTTTTCAGCCGGGACGTTTTTCCAAAGTTCTTTTTCATCAAAAAAGGGCATGCGTTCCAGCCAGTCATTTACAAGCTGGAGGAAAGAATGTTCTGTCTCTGCTTTTTTAATCAGATCAATATGTTCCTGTCTTAACTGGGATGTGTAGTATTCTTTTCCATGACGGTATTCAAACTTCAGCCCCAGTTTGGCTTCCAGTAGTTTGAACTGCCAGCTTTGAAAGCCCGATGCAGGCCGCAGCATATCCCGGAAATCCAGGAAGTCCATGGGTGTCATCGTTTCCAAAATGTCGATCTGGTGAATCAGTACCCGCAGGATGACGACCATCCTGTTTAAGCGATGAACAACGGTTTGTAATTCCGGTGAATTGTCGTTAAGCGATGGCTTGCGCATGATGGCGACCACAGAATCCGCTTCGTGGTGGAGTTGCTTGAACCAGAGTTCATAGGTTTGGTGAATGATGATGAAAAGCATTTCATCATGTGCGGAAATGTTTTGTTTGGCGCTTTCAGGGTCCTGTGCGTTTAATATCTTGTCAAGCTGAAGATAATCATGGTAATGAACATCGCTCATAATTGAAAATATGAATTAGCAATCGTTGAAAGGACACAAAGTTCACACTATTCTTCAAACTCTCCTTTAGCGGACGTGGCTAAAAATTCAAAGCCAATATCCCGTCTGAAATATTTTCTTTCGAATTGTATGGCCTCTACCAGCTCTCTTGATTTATTGATGGCTTCATCGAGTTGTGTATCCAAAGCAGTAGCGCAAATAATGCGTCCGCCATTGGTAACAATCTTCCCATTCGCCTCTTTTGTACCCGAATGAAAAAGGAAGGTATCTTTTATGGAGGTGTCAAGACCGGTTATCTCAAAACCTTTTTTATACGCATCAGGATAGCCTCCGCTTACAGCAACAATAGTGGTGGCAAAGCGTTCATCCGTTTCAATGCGGATGTCTTGCAATTGTTGCCTTGCTGCTGCGGTCAATAGTTCCACCAGGTCGTTTTTTATGCGGGGCATCACTACTTCGGTTTCCGGGTCGCCCATGCGGCAGTTATATTCAATTACAAACGGTTCTCCGCCAACCTTCATCAGGCCTATAAAAATAAACCCTTTATAATCCAGGTTATCTTTTTGAAGACCCTTTACGGTGGGTTCAACAATGCGGGTAATTACTTTTTGCATAAAAGCATTGTCTGCAAAGGGCACAGGGCTTACGGCTCCCATGCCGCCGGTGTTGGGGCCTGTGTCGCCTTCTCCTATCCGTTTATAATCTTTTGCCTCCGGCAATACCACGAAGTTGTTACCATCGGTTAAAACGAAAACAGACAGTTCGATACCACTTAAAAATTCTTCTACCACCACCCGTTTGCCGGCTTCTCCAAATTTGGAGCGCTGGATCATAAGCTCAAATTCAGACACCGCCTCTACATGGTTTTGACAAATGATCACACCTTTACCTGCTGCCAGCCCGTCGGCCTTTAGTACAATGGGTAAAGGGTGTTGTTTTAAATATTCTATGCCTTCTTCAAAGTTTTCTTCAGTGAATTCTTTATAGGCCGCTGTAGGGATTTGGTGGCGTTCCATAAACGCTTTGGCAAAAGCCTTGCTTCCTTCCAGCTGCGCCGCTTCTTTAGAAGGACCAATGATTAAAAGGTTCAGCCCCGATTCCTGCACCAGGTAATCTACAATCCCTTTTACCAAAGGTTCTTCCGGGCCTACGATCACCATATCTATATATTGCTCTGCGCAACATTTTTTGATGGCTTCAAAGTCGGTTACGGTAAAAGGCAGGTTGGTGCCGCACTGCGCGGTGCCTGCATTGCCGGGTGCAATAAATAAGCTAGAGCATAAATTGCTTTGTGTCAACTTCCAGGCCAGTGCATGCTCCCTTCCGCCGGAGCCAAGTAAAAGAATGTTCATGAATGAAGAAATAAAAGTGCTGCGAATATCGGGAAGATTGTTAAAGATGGCGGATATAGTTAACCTAAAAAAATAAATTGCCGTATTTTGGGACGTCGAAAACTCACACTAACAAAATTTTTTTTCATCAATTAATTATCTATGCCAGAAATCACAGCATCGGATGAGATAAGGGTAAATGCGTCCGGCAAGGGCCATCCAAAAGGTCTATACGTTTTGTTTGCTACAGAAATGTGGGAACGGTTCAACTACTATGGCATGCGTGCCATATTGGTTTTGTTTATGACAAAAGCTTTGCTCTTTAGTGATGCCTTTGCCTCTAATTTGTATGGCAGCTATACTGGTTTGGTGTATTTAACGCCTTTGATTGGCGGCTATATTGCGGATCGTTATTGGGGAAATAAACGTTCCATCATTATTGGTGGTTTAATCATGGCGATCGGCGAGTTCCTTTTATTTTTTTGTGGGTCTTTATACGAGACCTCCAGTTCCTTATCCACCTTGCTTTTCTTTTCGGGCCTGGGTTTTATGATTGCCGGAAACGGTTTTTTTAAACCAAACATTTCCTCCCTTGTTGGCCAGCTATACCCAAAAGGAGACAGAAGAATAGACGCTGCCTATACCATTTTTTATATGGGTATTAATGTGGGCGGTGCCCTGGGGCCTTTTATTTGTGGCCTGGTTGGCGATACCGGCAATCCTGCTGATTTCAAATGGGCTTTTTTGGTAGCGGGTATTGGTATGCTGATTAGTGTAGTGGTTCAAAAGCTTTACCAGGATAAATACCTTCGTTCTCCGGAAGGAGAACCCTTAGGAGAACCCTCTCCTACAGCGCCAAAGCAATGGCTCAATCCGGTTTTTATGATCCTTGGTCTTTTAGCTTTTGCGGCAGTAGCTATAGGCGCCCTGTATGTGGATGCCAATGTTTTCAGCTTCCTGTCTTATCTACTCCTGGCGGCTGTTTTATTTATTGCTTTCATCCTCTTTTCTGATAAATCATTAAACAAATACGAAAAGCAAAGAATCGGTGTAATTTTTATTGTGGCTTTCTTTGTGATCTTTTTCTGGTCGGCCTTTGAACAGGCTGGCGCCTCACTCACATTTTTTGCTGACCGCCAAACACAAAGGGATTTGGGTTGGTTTACGGTTCCGGCCAGTTTGTTTCAATCGCTGAACTCTATTTTTGTAATTGCATTTGCCCCGATCTTTGCGTGGCTTTGGCTGAAAATGGGTAAGAGAGAGCCTTCCGCTCCTACTAAAATGGCCATTGGTTTGTTCTTGCTTGCGTTGGGTTATCTATGGATTGCCTTTGGTGTGAAGGATGTTTCTCCTACAGCCAAAGTGAGCATGATTTGGTTAACCGGTATGTACGCTTTACATACCTGGGGTGAGCTGAGTTTATCTCCCATTGGCCTTTCCCTCGTAAATAAATTAGCCCCATTAAAGTTTGCTTCTTTGCTGATGGCTGTCTGGTTTTTGGCCAATGCTGCCGCCAACAAACTGGCTGGTGTGCTCAGTGCTTTATATCCCTCAGAAGGTAAAACGACCTCTTTCCTCGGGTACGAAATGAATAACAATTATGATTTCTTCATGTTGTTTGTATTTATGGCGGGCATCGCATCCATCATCCTTTTCTTGTTATCCAAACAATTACAAAAGATGATGAACGCCGGAAAATAATCTTATTTATTGTTTTTTTATCAGGGTGACGGGTGATGTCGCCCTGATTTTTTATTAATACTTCCACCATGTTCAAAAAGCATCCTAAGGCCCTTCCCTTTTTATTTTTTTCCGAAATGTGGGAACGCTTCGGTTATTATTTGATGATCGGCATTTTTACTTTGTACCTCAAAGATGTAAAAGCCGGTTTTGCCATGACCGAAGCCGAATCGGCAGACCTCTACGGCACCTTCATTGCCCTTGTTTTTTTAACTCCCTTTTTGGGCGGCTTGCTGGCCGACCGTTATTTGGGCTACCGAAGGTCCATCATTGCCGGCGGGCTGATGATGGGCGTTGGCTATTGTTTGATGTTCGTTCACAGCCTTACCACCCTGTACATTTCCATGGTGCTGGTGATCATTGGCAACGGTTTTTTCAAGCCCAATATTTCCACCCTGCTGGGAAACGTGTATTCCACACCGCAGTATAAGGATCAGAAAGACGATGGCTACAATATTTTTTACATGGGCATCAACATCGGTGCCTTCATTTGCAATTTTATCAGTGCTGCGCTCTATGCTGCTTTTGGGTGGGGATATGCTTTTCTCTCAGCAGGGATAGGCATGTTTATCGGTGTGCTCATTTTTGTGATTGGTACAAGGCATTACAAAGCTTACGACATTAAAAAAGGCGTGGGTGAAAACGATATGCCGATGACAAGGATCGTTATGCTGATCCTGTTCCCTGCGGTTGTGGCAGGGGTGATTGGGTGGTTGATCCCCGGTACGCTGGTTGGTTCCGATTCCACCGATGCGTTCATCTTTGCCTGTATTCCTGTTCTTTATTTTTACGCTTCGCTTTATTTCAAGGCCAAGCCGGACGAGAAACGACCCATTGCGGCCCTGCTGGCTATTTTTGCGGTGGTGATTCTTTTTTGGGCGGTGTTCAAGCAAAACGGATCGGCGCTGAATACCTGGGCCGACCGTTATACCGACCGTTCGGTAACCGGAACAACAGAAACCGTTTTTCATTCCTTAAAACAATCGCAACCACTTGCCTATAAAAAAGATTCAATAGCGGTTTATGATAAACAGTTTCGTTTGCAGAAAGAAGATGGCCAGGTGGTTAAAGAATACAATTACCCAACCTATTTTAGAAACGTTGCCGAAACCGATAAACCCGAAGATGGTAACGAAGTAAGTTTATGGGCAACAAACCTGAGCCAGTCCATTAACCCGGCATGGGTAATTATTTTAACGCCTTTGATCGTAGCATTTTTTACGGCCCTGCGAAGAAGAAACAAGGAGCCATCCACAGCAACAAAAATCGCCTTCGGACTTTTTATTTCAGCCCTGTCGGCATTGGTAATGGTCGGGGCAGTGTATGCCAGTAAAAACGGAGCGGAAAAAGCCAGTGTGTTGTGGTTGATCAGCAGCTATGGGGTGATCACCATAGGTGAACTGTTGCTGAGCCCCATGGGCCTGAGCCTTGTTTCAAAGCTAAGCCCTGTGCGCATCACTTCTTTGATGATGGGTGGTTGGTTTCTCTCTACCTCCATTGGTAATAAATTGTCGGGGGTATTGGCCACCATGTGGGATACCTATGACAACAAAGCCAATTATTTCTGGCTGAATTTTATTTTACTGATGGCCGCTGCCATTGTGTGTTTTGCTATGCTGCGCTGGTTAAATAAGATAATGAGGGAAAAGGGAGTAAGCTAATACCATTTCCAGGTAAGTCGTATGGTATTCTTAAACCTTTCATCTCGTAAACCCAAACGCCATACCGACCAATTGAATTTGGTATAATATTCTGTTGCGATAAAAAGAGGTGCCGATGAGGAGGCGCCTCTTTTCATTTATTGCTTACATTTAACGCACTAACTAATCTAATTGCTGTATGGCTGAACAAAAAACCAAATTCCGACCCTTCATTGGACCCGAAACAAAGATGGCCGAGTTTACCCTGAAATCCATTTTGACAGGTGCTGCCTTTGGAATCATTTTCGGGGCCTCTACTGTGTATTTAGCGCTGAAAGCAGGACTTACTGTGTCGGCTTCCATTCCCATTGCCGTTATTGCGATCACCCTGGGAAGGCGGTTTTTAAAAACCACCATTCTTGAAAACAATATCATTCAAACCACGGGTTCAGCCGGAGAAAGCATTGCAGCGGGTGTGGTATTTACCCTGCCGGGTTTTTTGTTTTTAAGCGAACCGGCAAGCGCTAATTATTTTAATTATTTCACCATTTTAATACTTGCCATTTTTGGCGGTATGCTGGGAACGCTCATGATGATCCCGCTGCGTAAATCACTGATCGTAAATGAACACGGGGTGCTCCCTTACCCCGAAGGCACGGCCTGTGCTTCGGTATTGAAAGCCGGGGAGCGGGGGGGAGAGTTTGCAAAGACGGCCTTTATGGGATTGGGCTTCGCTGCAGCTTACGCGGCTTTACAAAAAGTATTTCATGTGGTGGCCGAGGTGCCAAGGTTTGCTACCACGCAAGCACAGAAATTTTTTCCTTCAGCACGGTTGAGCGGAGAAATCACGCCTGAGTATTTGGGAGTGGGATATATTATTGGCCCGCGAATAGCTGGTGTGCTGGTGGCTGGCGGTGTATTGAGCTGGTTTGTTTTTATTCCGCTGTTGTCTTCCCTGGTGAGTGCTGATGTGGTGGCGGCACAGTTGCACAAACTTGGCTACATAGCTGATCTTTCAAAGCCCGGCGGCACCGGGGGATGGGACCCGGTTACACACAATTTTGCTGACTGGCCTGATGCTATTTACCGTGCCTATGTGCGCCAGATAGGTGCCGGGGCCGTGGCAGCAGGTGGCTTTATCACACTGATCAAAACCATCCCCACCATTATTTCTTCTTTCAAAGGCAGCATCGGTTCCTTAAAGAAATCGGGTGTGGAAGGGGTGAACGAAGAAAGCGTGCCAAGAACAGAAAGAGATCTTTCTATCAAGGTCGTGGGTATTGGAAGTTTGATCCTGGTTCTTTGCGTAGCCCTGATGCCTTCTACGTTGATCCCCGGGCAAAACATCGGAAGCAAATTATTGTTGGGCGTTTTGGTAATCATCTTTGGAGCCTTCTTTGTTACGGTTTCATCACGCATTGTGGGTTTGATCGGTTCTTCCAACAACCCTATTTCAGGTATGACCATTGCCACGTTGATGGGTACCTGTTTGATCTTTATTGCGGTAAAATGGACTGGTCATTTTTATGAGCCTATGGCCCTGATCGTGGGTGGAATGATCTGTATTGCAGCGGCCAATGCCGGAGCTACCTCCCAGGATCTAAAAACAGGTTACATTGTTGGCGCTACACCCAGAAATCAGCAGATAGCTCTTTTTGTTGGCGCCATCGTTTCGTCGCTGGCCATTGGCGCTACTATAAAAATATTAGATACGCCAACGGTTGAAATGGCTGCCCAGGGAATTACACACGCCATAGGCACCGACAAGTACCCGGCGCCACAGGGCACCCTGATGGCAACATTGATCAAAGGCATTCTGTCGTTTAACCTGGA
This sequence comes from uncultured bacterium, assembly GCA_966095395.1. Classification (GTDB taxonomy): domain Bacteria; phylum Bacteroidota; class Bacteroidia; order Chitinophagales; family Chitinophagaceae; genus Flavisolibacter. Next base: position 31,039 of record CBHTSW010000035.1, read on the forward strand.
TTGGCAGTTTGTACTGGTGGGAGTGTTCATTGCCATTACCTTAGAACTATGTGGTATCAAGTCTCTTTCATTTGCCGTAGGAACCTATCTTCCTCTTTCTACAACGCTCCCTATTTTTATTGGAGGTGCGATCCGCGGCCTGGTTGAAATGCGGGAAAAAAGAAGAGGCATTAAAGTGGCGCCCGAAGAAGAAGACCTAGGAAAGGGAAACTTGTTTGCCACCGGCCTGGTAGCAGGTGGTGCATTGGCCGGTGTGATCGTAGCTTTTCTATCGGCTTTTGAAAGCACTAACGCCGGTTTACAAAAAGTGAATGCAGAACATGGCATAACAAGTGCTATAGGAGAGCAGGGCTATAAATGGTTAGGCGTAGCGTTTTTTGCACTGATGGCATTTACATTATATCGGGTGGCCATTGGCAGACGCAACCCGTAGGGATTTGCCATTGGCAAATCCGTTTCATTACCAACCTCAAGGTGATGATGGGTGAAACGATTGAATAGTTCAAAGGGTTGTGTATGTTTAAAACAGGACATGCCGGTGGTGGGAAGGACATGCCGGCAGCACGTCCCTACAGGAATTTCAACTGTTCATATTTCTTTCCCAATATCTTTTCATCATCAGCACCCAGCCATTTGTCTAAAACAGTAGCGTACACGTTTTTAAAATCTACTTTATATTTCAGATCGCCTTCGTCCAGATCAGTTAAATCGGGCATAGCATTGAGAAGGCCTTTTTCTTTTAATCCGCCACTGATCAAAAACATGTTGTTGGCCGTGCCATGATCGGTGCCGCCGCTGGCGTTTTGCGAAACCCTTCTGCCAAATTCAGAAAACGTAAAAAACAATACATCGTTAAAACGGTTGGCGGCTTTCAGGTCTTTGATAAAAGCACCTACCGCATCATTCATTTCTTTGAACAAACGCTGTTGTTGTGCCTCCTGGTTGATATGCGTATCAAAGCTGCCCAGCGATACATAATATACCTTGGTGTTGATGTCGGAAAAAATAAGGGATGCAATGGTTTTTAAATTCTTTCCTAATTCAGAGTTGGGATATGACGCTGTGGACGGATGTAATTTGGATTGTTTAAAAATATAGTCGGCGGAGGAAAGCGTTTCGGCCATGGTTTTATACAAATATTCAACTGGCTGTTCATCATGATGATCACCATGATGTTTGGAAACTTCTTTAAAAAATTTCTCATTGCTGGTCCCGAATAAGCGTTTCGGATCTTTAAATGCAAGACCGTTTGCCTGTTCGCCTTTCAAAGCAAGGCTTAACACATCATCTACTTCAAGGGCCTGTGTTGGTTTCGCACAACCATTACATTGGGCATCCAAGTAACGGCCAATCCAGCCGCTGCTTAGGTATTCATTGCTTTGGCTGCCGGTATGCCAAATGTCCATGCTGCGAAAATGCGAACGGTCAGGGTTTGGATAACCCACATTATTTAATATGCCTAGCGATCCATCGTGGTAGGCATCGGCAAAAGCCGTAAGGGCGGGGTGCAGGCCTGTTTCATCAGTAACAGACAAGGCTTTTGTTCTTTCAATCCCAAGCCGGGGACGGGAACGGTAGTAGATATCATTGCGTACAGGAATAACCGTATTTAGCCCGTCGTTGCCGCCGCTTAATTGCAGCACCACAACTACTTTGTTCCCTGGCGGAACCCAGCTTCCTGTTTCAAAGGCTTTTAAAAACTTTGGAACAAGAAAAGAAGCTGTGGCCAGAGATCCTGTTTGTAAAAATTCGCGGCGTTTAATAAGCATACAAATTGTAGATTTTAAATTGACGATGGCAGATTGGAATGATCAAATGTATCCGGAGGTTAGCCTTAACACATTTGGTATTCCGGAACACTCATGAATTGCAGTGTAATGCTTTTGACGAAACTTTCCCTGCTGCTGCTGTCTGCAAAGTTTTTTATGATGTCTGCAGCTGTACCAGGTTTCAGTTGTAAAAGTGAACCAGCCACTGCATTCAGTACGTTTTCTCTTGGTATGACTTCAAAATTTTTGGTGTACACTTCCCAATCAATAATAGCATTTATGGGCTTCCCCACTTTGCCCATTGTCTTTGCCCGTTTCATCCTTGCCGGTTCGTCGTTCATCCTGCCCATCATCTGGTCATCATCCATTTTCGGCTGCATGTTAAATTCATCCTGGTCGTTAATCAACTGCGGCAGACGCATACGCATCATTAAAGTGGAACTGTCAATCCATGTTTTGCCGCCCGGCCAACCTGCTACGTTGGGCGGATAAAACAACAACTGTCCCAGCACACGCTGCACCAACAACAGCGCTTCTTCATTTTCCAACTTCATGGGCAGCATCCGTTGCATGCCTGCAATTAATTCAATGGGTGATTTTATTTTGGATCCTATATTTTTTTCATCGTAAAACCAGTCGCTGGTAAAAATGTCTTCCATCAGTTTGGAAATATCATAATCGCTTTTGTAAAAACGATCGGCCAGCCATTCTGTTTTTTCTTTATCAATATTGTCGTTTACAAAAAAGCGATAGATCTTTTGGGTGATGAAGCGGGCGGTCTGCTTCTGGGCCAGCAAAATATCCAGCACCTCCTCGCCGTCAAAATTTCCCGACAGGCCCAACACTTTTTTGGTACCGGCATCGTGCTGAAATTTTCTGAAAATAAAATCTCCTTTTACGTTGGCGCTCCACCCGGTAAAAGCTCGTGCAGCCTCTTTTACATCGTTCTCAGAATAATTACCCCTGCCAAGGGTAAAAAGTTCCATCACCTCGCGGGCAAAGTTTTCATTGGGATGATCTTTGCGGTTTTGCTGCGCATTTAAAAAATTAAGTATGGCTGCTGATTTGGAAACCTCATGCAGCAACTCTCTGAAACTGCCCAGCGCATTTTGCCGGATAATATGAAGCAGTTGCTGCTGAAAAAAAATATTGATGTTGCGGGAGGCAAAATGCCCATGCCAAAAAAAAGCCATCTTTTCTCTCAGCTGGGCATCGCTTTGCACCATCTCGTTGAGCCACGAAAGATTAAGGCTTTTGATATCGTCCCTGTTTTGTTCGCGGATTTTTTTTTTGTCGCCGGCATCCAGTTCTTTCTTTTTTTGTTGCCTTCCAATTTCTCCGGCGCCCATGAACAGGCCTTTGAGATAATCATCGGCTACATCTATGTACCCAGGCTTTTTTGAAGAAGCTTTTTGGAGCGCTTTAAACAGTTGGGAAGGCGAAAGGGTCTTTAGTTGTTCCAACTGATCGGCAGCAGGACCAAAGCCCGCCCGCCACATCAGGTGTTGATTTTTGAGTTGAGTAGAAGCCATTCTGAAAGTTATGGTTTGGATTGAGACTTATAAATATCTTAAAAGTTTAAACATAAATATTTAATCTCAAAAGGGTCTCTAAGTTCAAAGCTCACCCAAAATGGACACCTTATTTACGGCAACCCCGACGGAGGGGGTAAGGGAAAACCATGAAGTTTTTGTTTGGGTAGGGCCTTCGCCAATTTTAGAAGAATTACCGCTTATGCCCCTCCCAATAAAATCGTTCCCTGGTTAATTTGACCATTCGAGGATAGGGCAAGGAATACAACAAGAGCTGTTGTTACGAACGTAAATTTTTTCATGAGCAATTGACTTTGTTTTCACTAATATGAAACACAGAAAGAAAAAGCAGAACAAAACCGTTCTGCTTTAAAAAGGAATTACCCTAACGAAAAGTTACCGGATCCATTATTTTGCGGCGTTCTCCATTACGTAGGCTGTTACCTGCTGTGCTTCTGCTTCATTTAGCTTGGCTTTGGGAATCATCATTTTCAAAATGCCTTCCCAACGGGTAGTGGTGTACGCAGTTACGGTTTTTGTTGCATGGCATTTTGAACATTTCGTTGTAAAAATGCCTTTGCCCTGTTCTATCAAAGCTGCATGTGCTGCCTTTGCTTTGGCAGCTTCTGTAACTTCTGGTGTATTGGTTGTTGTTTGAGACGTGTCAACCGTTTTTCGGCTGCAGGCAAAAATAAGCAGTGCAAGTGTAACGATCGTGGCGGCTTTCTTCATGTTTGATGTTTGAACGCTAAAGCTAATGGCCGGAAACAAATAAACAAAAGCCGCTTAGGTTAACAAAGGTTAAATCATTTCACTTCCAAAATAGCCTTGCAGGGCTACGGGTAACTTTATTCCATTTTCATCCTGGTTGTTTTCCAGCAGGCAAGCCAGTATTCTTGGCAGTGCCAGAGAGCTTCCATTTAAAGAATGAACCAACTGGCTTTTGCCTTTTTCATCTTTGAACCGAATCTTCATCCGGTTGGTTTGAAAGCTTTCAAAGTTGGAAACAGAACTCACTTCCAGCCATTTATCCTGGGCGGCGCTGTACACTTCAAAGTCATAGGTAAGGGCAGAAGTGAAGCTCATATCACCACCGCATAAACGAAGTATGCGATAGTGCAATCCTAAAGACTGGATCAGTTTTTCTACATGCTCCACCATAGCTTCCAAAGTTTCATAACTAGTATCAGGGTGCACTAATTGCACGATTTCTACCTTATCAAACTGGTGCAGGCGATTCAGTCCGCGAACATCTTTACCATAGCTTCCGGCTTCACGACGAAAGCAGGGTGTGTAAGCTGTCATTTTTATGGGTAAATCAGTTTCTTTTACAATTACATCGCGGTAAATATTTGTGATGGGTACTTCCGCAGTGGGAATAAGGTAAAATTCATCTTCTGTTATATGATACATCTGCCCTTCCTTATCGGGTAATTGGCCGGTGCCATAGGCCGATGCAGCATTCACCATAAGTGGCGGCATGTACTCAGTGTATCCCGCCTGGGTATTGTATTCCAGGAAATACTGGATCAAAGCCCTTTGCAGTTTGGCGCCCTTGTTTTTATAAACAGGAAAGCCGCTGCCGGTAATTTTGTTACCCAACTCAAAATCTATAAGATCATATTTTTTGGCCAGATCCCAATGCGGAACGGCGCCGGAATAAAGCACTGGTTTTGTTCCTCCTGTTCTTACTATTTCGTTGTCTTCGGGGGTCCTTCCTTTTGGAACTTTTGAAGAAGGAAGATTGGGAAGGCGTACCAACAGTTCATTCAATTGCTTTTCTACAGCGTCCAGTTTTTCCTGGATGGGGTTCAACTGGTTTTTAAGAGATTCTACATCTTTCTTTTTTGCTTCGGCTTCTTCTTTTTGTCCTTTGCCCATCAGTGCCCCAATTTCTTTGGACGCCGCATTTATTTTAGCCTTTGTTTCGTCAAACTGAAAGGTTAGTTTTTTTCGTTCGTCATCCAGGGCAATGATCTCGTCAACAAGATTAATTTCCTTGAAATTTTTTATCGCCAATCTTTCTTTTACTAACTCTGTATCGTTGCGTAAGGTCGCCAGCTGCAGCATATTCGTGTGTTTTGAAGTGAGCAAAGATATGGCTAAGGAAAAAAAGAAGCGGCAGGAGCTTTTTCTATGGGCTTTACGAGGGCGTCTCCATTTCTTTATAAATCCCCGGAACATGAATTTGCATCCACGGCGTCAGGTCTTTCAAAGGGGTGAAACCAAACTTGGTGTACAGCCCATGGGCATCCCGTGTAGCCAGTAAAAAACGCCGCAAACCCTGCAAGGACGGATGGCTGATAATAACTTCCATTAGCCAGCGGCTCAAACCTTTGCCACGCCAGGCCTCATCAATAAATACATCTGCCAGGTAGGCGAAGGTGGCGGCATCGGTGATCACTCTTGCAAAACCAATCTGCTCTTGTTTGTAAAAAACCGCAAAACACAAAGAGCCTTCAATGGACCGCTGAACAATTTCTGCCGGAATATTTTCCGCCCAATAAGATTGACTTAAAAATTGCTGTACAAACGCGACATCGATTTTCAGTTTATCGGTAGTAATTGTATAGTTTTCTTTTGTCCATTCCATAACTGCAGATTTACAGGATTTTTAAATGGGGGTCAAGAACTTTTACATGGGTGGAATTCCTCTTCATTTTTCGACCGGTACTTTTACCTTCGTGTCTTGGCCACCCTGTTTTAAATTGGCGGCCATTTTAAAACTATGTTAGGTAACGATGATTTGCAGGTTCGCTGGTGGAAGCTGGAAGAAAAACTAATGGAACGTTTTCAAAAAAAACCGGATGTTGAAAGTGTTTTGTTTTTGATCGGCATCCAGGAATTGGGAGATATCCGTAAAAAGTTTTCGAAAGAGCAAAAGCAAGACCTGATGCATATTGCGATTTGCACCGTTCTTTCTCCCAGCGGTTATTACGAACTTTCGCATGTGGATGAAGACGGCTGGCCACATTTTAAACAACTGAAAGCCATGCCAGACATGCTTCCGCATGAACAAGAGGCTTTTTTGAAAGATCATATTCTTCTCTATTTTCAAAACCATGAACTGTTATGATGAAAATGATTTCACGGATTGCGCTGGTTCTACTATTTGGCTTATACGTTACGGCTGCTTTTGCCCAGCAGGATGTAAAACTCAAAAGGAAAGACCGCAAAAGAGATGTAGAATTGGTAACAACCGAGGGAGTCATTGTGCTCCGGCTGTATGATTCCACGCCTTTGCACCGTGATAATTTTCTAAGATTGGTGAAGTCCCGTTACTATGACAGTATGCTGTTTCACCGGGTCATTCAAAATTTTATGATACAGGCCGGTGATCCTAACAGCAAAACGGCAAAAGCCGGCCAGCCTTTAGGCAATGGCGGGCCTTCTTACACTATTCCGTCCGAGTTCCGGCCTTCTTTATTTCACAAAAAAGGCGTTTTAGCAGCCGCCCGCATGGGTGACAATGTCAACCCCGAAAAGAAAAGCAGTGGCAGCCAGTTCTATATTGTGCAGGGCAAAACGTTTACAGGCAAAGAGCTGGATTCGGTGGAAATCGTGCGGTTGGAGGGAAGGAAATTGCCATTGGAACACCGGGAAGTTTATAAAACAACCGGGGGTACGCCGCAACTGGATCAAAATTATACGGTATTTGGAGAAGTGGTGCGTGGACTGGAAGTAGTTGATAAAATTGCATCCGTAGCTACCAGTAAGGCACAGGACCGCGACAGGCCTCTGCAGGATGTAAGGATTGTGAAAGCTACGCTGGTAAAGAGAAAAAAGGGTTGAGCGCTTAAGCAATCCCTTCAGGGTATAGAAGAATTTTTAAAGGATGCCAGGCGAACGACACGATAGATCAAGTGACCAATCCTGAAATCTGTGATAAGAAATCTTTTTTAGTCATGAATCTGTGGTTAATATTGCACCTAAATAAATCATATGAATTTTCCTGATAACGTACGCTATACGAAAGATCATGAGTGGGTTCGCCTGGAAGGTGATGTGGCTACTATAGGCATTACTGATTTTGCCCAGCATGAATTAGGTGATATTGTATATGTTGAGATTGAAACTGCAGGGCAGGAACTGAACGGGGGCGATGTTTTTGGAACGGTAGAAGCAGTGAAAACGGTTTCTGATCTCTTTTTGCCCGTCAGCGGAAATATAACTGAAATCAATCCTAAATTAAACTCCAATCCTGAGTTTGTAAATACAGATCCCTACGGTGAAGGCTGGATGGTGAAAATGAAAGTAGCCAATACAGCGGATGTCGATGGTTTAATGGATGCTGCTGCATACCAAAGCCTTGTTAGCTAATTAAAATCCCGGGTTGCAGTTAACAGGTGCTTCATGTAAAGAAATAGAATCTCTTTTTTCATCTTGGAAAATTTCTAACGTTCTGCTGTTAACTGTAATTGACCCGGATCTTCAGTTTTATCCAGCAAATCCTGATACTGATGTATGCGGGTGATACTCACCAGCTTTCCGTGTTCTCATCTCCTGCACTGACTCCCACAGATCGTAATTCATTTGTACTATATTCAGAAGGCGGAGAATAAAAGATAGGCCACCATTCCAGGAGGAATTTCTAAATCCTCTTTTTAGTTAGATTGCAGGGAAAAATGCTCCGAACAAATTGGCTTAAGTCGAAAGCGTTGGCTATTAGTTGGTTCATTCTCATGAACATACTTTTTGTGTTACCAGGCTCTGCCTTACCTAAGTCGGGCTGGTTTAGTGACATTCAGCTGGATAAATGGGTACATGTAGGATTATTTGCTGTTCTTGTTTTTTTATGGGGCTCGGCCTTTGCTCCTTTGTTCAAAAAAATCTGGTGGGTTTTAATGGTGGCGATAGCGTATGGGTTAGTAGTAGAAATTGTACAAAAAAATTGGGTGCCGAACCGGTCATTTGATTTATATGATGTGTTGGCAGATGCAGGAGGCAGTATGCTTGGTGTGTTCGTTTGGTTAAGGGTGAATAGAAAAAAATAAACCCCTGTAGAAACAGGGGTCGCAACCAAAACTAACTGCTTATGAGAAAATTGACTGCTTATGTGAGAAGAACTAATTTATTAAACGCAAATATGTTGCCAATTGTTTCAATCAATGTGTTAAGGGTTTCCAAAACAGGTGAAAGAACTTTGGCTTGTAGTTATTAGAAAAAATGGTGCCAAAAGAATCAAAATTAAGAAGCAAAATTCTTTTACATTGAATTCCAAAACGTTTTGAATTTTCTTTGACGATAGCCTGACAATTTACTAAGTAGAACCACTAAGCATTTAACTCAGATCAAGTAAAAGACAACGAGAAATTATGTCTACAAAAACGCCTCATTAATTTTGCTTCACCATTTTTTCCGCATTCTCGGCAAACTGCAACGCATCAATTAATTCCTGTATATCTCCATCCAATACTGCCTGCAAATTGTAGAGCGTTAAACCAATCCGGTGATCTGTAACCCGGCCTTGAGGAAAGTTATACGTCCTGATCTTGGCACTTCTATCGCCGGAGCTGACGAGGCTTTTTCGGTGGCGGGCAATCTCTTCTTCCTGTTTGCGCACCTGCTCTTCATACAATTTGGTACGCAGCATTTGCATGGCTTTTTCACGATTGCCAAGCTGGGTGCGTTCCGTTTGACAAATGACAACGGTACCGGTCGGTATATGGGTCAAAAGCACTTTTGTCTCAACCTTGTTAACATTCTGTCCCCCGGCGCCGCCGCTTCGGGCTGTTTCCATCTTTACATCACTTTCCTTTAGTTCAAAATCCACTTCCTCCGCTTCGGGCATTACCGCAACGGTGGCAGCACTGGTATGCACCCGGCCGCTGGCTTCCGTATCGGGTACCCGTTGAACACGGTGTACACCGCTTTCAAATTTTAAAGTGCCATATACATCTTCGCCAATCACTTCAATCTGCACTTCTTTATAACCGCCCACTGTTCCTTCGTTTTCTGAAAGCAAGGCTGTTTTCCAGCCCCTGCGTTCGCAATAGCGCAGGTACATTCTTACCAGGTCGCCTGCAAACAAACTGGCTTCATCGCCACCGGTGCCGGCGCGGATCTCCAGGATGCAGTTCTTTTCATCCTGCGGATCCTTGGGGATCAACATCTGGCGGATGCTGCTTTCCATTTGCGTCTTTTTTTCTTCTGTAGCAGGAAGCTCCAATTTTGCCAGCTCACGCATTTCTTCATCCGAACCGTTTAATGCTTCCTTATAGAATTCAACGTCATCCAACACTTTTTTATAATCGTTGTACGAGACAACAATCTTTTCAAGGCTGCGGTACTCCTTGGAAAGTTGGCTGAACTTTTTATTATCTCCGATGATCTCGGGGTTGGTGAGTGCCACACCTAAATCATCAAATCTTGCTTTTATCGCTTCCAGTTTGTCGAGCATGGTAAAAATTGGCTGGCAAAATTACGGCATGCCTCTGAATAAGAACGTTAAGAAGGGTGTATTTTAGAAGCCGGATGAAATACAGGAAGTTTACAGCAAATAAAATATTTGACGGATATACGTTTTTGGAGAACCATGTTTTGATAGCGGATGAAAGCGGAACGATTGAAAATGTGGTTTCTGCACCCGATGCGGGAGAGGATATAGAAAGTTTTGAAGGGATCTTAAGCCCGGGGTTCATCAATTGTCACTGCCACCTGGAATTAAGCCACATGAAAGGACGCATCCCTGAAAAAACGGGCCTGGTAGATTTTGTTTTTAAAGTAGTTACGGAGCGGCATTATTTAGAAGAAGAGATCGTAAAAGCCATTGCAGAAGCCGAAGATGAAATGATCAGAAACGGCATTGTAGCGGTTGGCGATATTTGTAATAATGCAAGCACCTTACCTCAAAAACAAAAAGGCGCCCTGCGGTATTATAATTTTATAGAAGCCAGCGGCTGGCTGCCTTCTGTTTCACACGTAAGATTTCAAAGAGCAAAGGAAGTTTTTGACCTTTATACAACGGTCAACTATCAGCTATCAACTGTCAACTGTTCCATGGTTCCCCACGCCCCTTATTCGGTGTCTGAAAACCTTTGGCAGCAGATACAGCCTTATTTTGAAAATAAAGTAGTGAGCATTCACAACCAGGAAACCGTGTTCGAGGATCAGTTTTTCCTGGAGGGCACCGGCGATTTTAAAAGAATGTATGAGTTGATGAATATTGACAATGCGCATCATCAGCCTACAAACCGATCCAGCCTTCAAAGCTATTTTAATAAACTGACGAAAGCCTCACGCATTCTGCTTGTACACAATACATTTACAAAGCAGGAGGATATTGAATACGTCAGACGTGAGACGGCAAATGTGAGACAGGAAAACACACAATCCGCAACGCGAAACGCCAAACACCAAACTTTCTTTTGTCTTTGTGTGAATGCCAACCAATACATTGAAAATGCCTTGCCGCCTATTGAATTATTGCGGGAAAATAATTGTCCAATTGTGTTAGGCACCGATAGCCTGGCCAGCAACCGGAGCCTGAATATTCTGGATGAGATCAAAACCATCCGAACAAATTTTCCCCATATTCCTTTGGAAGAAATACTGGGATGGGCCACTATCAACGGCGCGAAGGCCTTGCAGATGGATCGTGAATTGGGCAGTTTTGAAAAAGGCAAAAAGCCTGCTGTTGTATTGATTGAAGAAAAAAACCTGGAGGCAAAAAGAATCCTTTGATCAGCTCATGACTTCTCTTAACACCGGCAGGGTTCTCATGGTTCCAAAATCGGGTACATGCAGGTTATAGTATTCTTCCAAGGCATGGGTGATTCTTCTGCGGGTTTCCTGGTTGAGGGCTACCTGCTCTAATTCGGCCGGCTGCATGATTTTTAAAATATGTGAAACCGCTGCTGCTTCACGGTCCTGCATGTAATGCGGGTGTTTAGGTTGGTCACTGGTAAAGCTTCCTTCCTGCAGATCCAGGAAATGGTTTGTTTCTGAATACTCATCACTGATCCTGAAGCCGAAAAATACAGCCAAATGCAAGGAAAAGAATAAAGGGAAGTTGGCCGTTACTGTTTCATTGGCCGTATCCAGGTGATGAAAAGCGTCTTCGGTAAAATAAAAAAGATTGGCATTGGCCTCGGGTTGTTTCAGGCATTTGGTTAACAATTCCACCATAAATAAGGCCACAGCATTTTTCCGGACATCGGAAAAAATATGCTGGTATAAATAATCCCATTTGAATTCTTTCAGGCGCTGCAGATTTTTAAAATCATTATGATACGCTACCAGGTCCAATATGGCTGCGGGTTGAAAAAGAGATGCTTTTGTACTGCCTTTTTTTGAAACAGTTCTTACGCCGTTCACCAGGTAAGACTGCAACCCCAGCAGCTCTGTAAATACAGTAACGATTAAACTGGTCTCGCCATATTTGACGCTGCGCAAAACAATACCTTTTGTTTTATGAATCATAATGATGAATGGTGAGTCGGCAATGCCTTTGGCTGCTAAGATAGCTTGAACCACTTGTGAACGGATCACCTTTTTGTTTGCCAAAAAAAACAATCTTCACTGCTTTTTCTTCCTTTACGTCATCTTTAACCAGTACAAGATAAATGCCAGTAGCTGCGGGCCGGCCAATATAATCTTTACTATTACAGATGATCTGACCGCCTAAAGTCCCTGTCGGGTAAAAAGAAGGCGGTGGCTGTTAAATTCTTTTTTCTGCTTCGCTCTTTTGATCTCTTGGCTTTTCTTTGCTTTACAAACTATTGATAAATGTGGAATTCCCTGGCTAAAATCATTTTACGTTATGGTACTGGATTGCTCCTGGCCTTGCTAGCACTGACCGCCTTTTTGGGCTGGAGAGCTACCAAGGTAAAACTGAGTTATGAATTTGCCAAGGCCATTCCTACAGACAACCCGAAATACCTTGCTTACCAGGAGTTCCGGAAAAAGTTTGGTGATGATGGTAATCTTTTAGTGGTTGGCGTACAGACCGACAAATTTTTTCAGCAGCAGTTTTTTAATGATTATATGTCCCTGCAACACCAGTTGAAAAGTTTGAAAGGTGTGGATGATGTGGTTTCTGTACCTACTGCTATTAATCTCGTGCGAAGTGAAGAAGAGGAGCGGTTGGAGGCCCGCCCGGTTTTTCGTGATACGCTTCTGTCGCAGAACGAAATTGATAGCAGTGCCACTGTTTTTTTGAGCCTGCCTTTTTATAAAGGCCTGCTTTATAACAGCCAAACCAACGCCGGGCTGATGGGGGTGCGGACAAACACCGTGTTGATCAATTCGCCCGAACGGACTACTATCGTGAATAACATCGTGCAGGTAGTAAATGATTTTGCAGCAAAACATAAATCAGAGGTTCATTTAAGCGGCCTGCCTTACATCCGTACAGTGATCAGCGACCGCATTCAAAAGGAAATGAAATTCTTTTTGATCTGTTCGGTTTTATTATCGGCACTGATCCTGTTGATTTTTTTCCGTTCCCTCAGTGCTATGTTTCTTTCACTTGCCGTAGTCATTATTGGTGTGATATGGAGCATGGGAATAGTAGACCTGTGTGGTTACAAGATCACCATTCTTACCGCCCTTATTCCACCCCTGGTCGTTGTGATCGGCATTCCTAACTGTATTTATTTTCTAAACAAGTTTCATACTACCTACCGGGAAACAGGAAATAAAAAGGAAGCCATTATAGCCATGATAGGAAAGATGGGGGTGGTAACTCTTTTTTGCAATATTGCAGCGGCCATTGGCTTTGCAGTATTTGCCTTAACCAAAAGTGCTATTCTAAAAGAGTTTGGCGTGGTGGCCGGGCTCAGTATCATGTTTTTGTTTGTTATTTCCTTGGTTTTGATCCCCGTGGTCTTAAACCTGCTGCCACCGCCTAAGAACAGGCATACGAAATACCTGGATAATGCTTGGTTGCAAGCCTGGCTGGACCGGCTGGAAAGATGGTCGGTCCACCACCGCAAACTTATTTATAGCGTTACGGCTGTTATCCTGGTTTTTGCTATAGCGGGCATCTTTAAATTAAAAAGTGTAGGTTATATTGTTGATGATCTGCCAAAGAAGGATAAGGTTTACACAGACCTCAGGTTTTTTGAAACCCATTTTAAGGGGGTAATGCCTCTGGAAATTTTGGTTGATACCAAGAAGCCAAATGGCTTACGGGGTTCCAGGGCATTGGCAACCTTCCAGAAAATGGATAGTTTATCACAGTACATTTCCTCGATGCCCGAAATGACCCGTCCGCTGTCTGTTACAGAAGGATTGAAATTTGTAAAACAGGCTTTTTTTGAAGGTGACAGTGCCAGCTACTCTTTGCCGGGAGAAAATGATCTTTTAGCGTTGCGCTCTTATCTATCTGCTCCAAATGAAAGAGAAGCGTCTAAAAATTCTTTTTCAAAACTGGTATCCGGTTTTATGGACAGCAGCCGGCAGGAGGCACGGATAAGTGTTAGTATGAAGGACATCGGCAGCGCCCGGCTGCCCATTGTGCTGGATAGCATCCGGCAAAAAGCAGATCAGTTGTTTGATAGTACAAAATACAAGGTTCAATTTACAGGCACCAGTGTTACATTTTTAGAGGGCACACGGTTTATTATAAACGGCTTAAAAGAAAGCATCTTCTGGGCTTTTTTATTAATAGCACTCTGCATGCTTTACCTGTTTCGTTCAGGCCGGATACTCTTATGCTCTTTAATTCCCAATGTCATTCCGTTGATCCTGACAGCAGGCATCATGGGATGGATGGGTGTGCCCTTAAAGCCTTCGACGGTATTAATTTTCAGTGTGGCACTTGGGATTGCCATTGACATTACGATCCGCTTCCTGGTAAACTACAAGCAGCAGTTGAAAGCGAACAGCCATGTACACCAAACCGTTATTGAAACGATCCATTCCACAGGATTAAGCATTATTTATACTTCTATTGTACTTATTGCAGGATTTGTGATTTTTTGCTTTAGCGGCTTTGGGGGAACAAAAGCACTGGGCTGGCTGACCTCTTTAACATTAATTACGGCAACTTTTGCCAATCTTGTTCTTCTGCCTGCCCTGATCATTAGTTTTTATAGTAAGGGAAAAAGGGTAAAATAGTATGTTGAACCAATAGGCTATGGTGCGTTCATCTTCGCCTTGCTCCTGCCCGTCTTTATCCTGCCTTTGTTCCTATTGAGTGGATGAAGTCAGCCACAGTGACTCAAAAGGCAACTTTTCAACCGCACAACACGTTATAATAGATTAGTATAAGAAAAAGCGTTAGTGAAGCTGGCTTACTATTAAATCATTTTTTAATAGCTGTACTTTTTAGCTAATGTTCATCGGGCAGGAAACGGTTTTTGTCGAATTTTATTTAAAAAATTGATCGGGCAATTCATTGTTCAGCTTATATTAGTGCAACCTAACGAAGCATCTTGTCTATTTTGATCAGGTGCTTTTTCATTTCTTAGGTCATCCAATATCTTATTGTAAAAACAAGAATAACAGTTGTTATTTATTTTTTTACTAATAAAGCACATGCACATGAGAAAATTTCTATGCTTAATTATGGCTGTTATGGCCATGACAACCTCGTTATGGGCGCAGCGCACCATTTCAGGTAAGGTTACCGATGACAAAGGTGTCCCGGTACCCAATGTATCCATCCAGGTTAAGGGAACGCAAACCGGTACTGTTTCTAGTACCGATGGCAGTTTTTCGCTTACTGTTCCTTCCAATGCCCGAACACTTGTTTTTTCTTCTGTGGGCATGACTACACAAGAAGTAAGCATTGGCAATCAAACTTCTTTTAATGTATCGTTACAGAATGTCTCTGATGCCAGCCTGCAGGAAGTAGTGGTGGTCGGGTATGGCACACAAAAAAGAAAGGAAACAACAGGTAATGTATCTACGGTAAAAGGCGAAGCAATTGCGCAAAAGCCTGTACAAAGTTTTGAGTCCGCGTTAGCCGGAAAAGCTGCGGGGGTTCAAATTACTGTACCTAATGGGGTATTAAACAATCCACCTGTTTTCCGAATCAGGGGTGTTAATTCTATTTCTTTGAGTTCTTATCCGTTGATTGTTGTCGACGGAGTCCCCACATATACAGGTGATGTAGGGGCCACAAATGCTCCTGCAAATGCCTTGGCCAGCATTAACCCTAATGATATTGAAAGCATTGATATCGCTAAGGATGCAGCGGCATCAGCTATTTATGGTAGTCGCGCAGCTAATGGTGTCGTGTTTATTACCACCAAAAAAGGAAAGCAAGGTAGGGCCAAGGTAAATTACGATGGATGGGTAGGCTTTACAAAAGCAACCCGTTTGCCGGAGGTGTTGAATGCAGAGCAATATGTAGCCTATAAAAATAAGGCGCTTGATAATTTAAAAGTCATTACGCCAGCTACTACAGGTAGTTTTGTAATCCCTACGGATGCACAAGGAAATCCAATTAACACAAATTGGTTTGATGAAGTATATCGTCAAGGCTTCTCAAATAGTCACAATGTAAATGTATCAGGGGGATCTGACGGTACAACCTATTATTTTTCTGCAGGCTATACTAATCAACAAGGTATTTTAAGAAAGAATGATTTTAATAGAGCAAACGCCTTGCTCAATGTAGACAGCCGCGTTAATAAAATTATAAGCATAGGTGGTAAACTTTCTTACTCTAACGAAAAAAACCTTATAGGTGGTAGTTCTGGTTCACTTCCCGGAGAAGGTTTTGCTTCTGCAGGGGCCGCCCGTTTAGCGATGGCTCTTCCCCCCAATGTGGCACCTTATAAGAATGATGGGACATATAATATAGCATCTGGTACTGCTATTGGGAATATGGGCAGTGTTGTGAATGGTTCTAACCCATACACGTTTAATAATGTTACTATGCTCTTGAACCTAAACCGTTCCAATAATGAGGTGAGCCATTTGCAATCCAATGCTTATTTGCAGTTAAAACCCCTTAGCTGGATTACATTAAAAACAGTATATGGAATAGATAATTTGTTAGTTGATAATGATATTTTTTATAACCCTTATCATGGTGATGGTGCCGGAACCAGTTTAGGCCCAGGGGGGGGCGGTATAGCTACTTTCTCAAAGGACAAAACCTGGCTATGGACCAATACAGCTCAATTTGATTTTTCTATTTTCAATAACCATAACTTCAGCTTGTTAGCTGGAAATGAGCAGCAAAGGCGTACTTTCAGTGGCCTTGGCATTGCTCGCAGAACCTTATCGGATTCTGCATATACAACTGTTCAAGCTGGATTTACAACCAATAATCCCAGTGGGCTTGGCCTTGGCGAAAATTATTTGCTTTCGT
The DNA here is from genome assembly GCA_966095395.1 of uncultured bacterium. Taxonomy (GTDB): domain Bacteria; phylum Bacteroidota; class Bacteroidia; order Chitinophagales; family Chitinophagaceae; genus Flavisolibacter. Next base: position 47,607 of record CBHTSW010000035.1, read on the forward strand.
CATTTGGACGTTTGAATTATAATTTCAATCGGAAATATTTCTTAAGTGGTAATATTAGACAGGATGAGTATTCTGCGCTTGGAGTTAAGAAAGGTATTTTCTGGGGTGCATCCGCAGGCTGGGAGATAGCACAGGAGAATTTTTGGACCCGTTCTGGTTTAGACCGCGTGTTCAGCAGTTTTAAATTAAGAGGTAGTTATGGTAAAGTTGGAAACGTAGCCGGCATCGGCAACTATGCTACTTATTCTACATACGGATCTGGCTTATATGGCGGGACTGCTACGCTTGCCTTTAGCTCTGTAGGGAACAATCAAATTACATGGGAAACCAGTAAAAAAACGGATGTTGGTTTTTCGTTTGGACTATTTAAGGATAAACTGACCGGGGATTTTACCTACTATAAAAACGATATTGATAATTTATTGTTAAGTGTACCTCAGGCGCCGTCTGCTGGTTTGCCCAATAATATTTTTCAAAATGTAGGTACAATGTATAACAAAGGGGTAGAGGTGCAATTGAATTTAACTGCTATTGAAAAGAGGGACCTGACGTGGTCGTCTTCTTTCACTTTTGCCTATAATAAGAATGAAGTTACTTCATTGGCAAATGGCCTGAAGGAAATCCAAACAGCAACAAGTAGTTTGGAAACAGTAAGTAAAACGGTGCCAGGTTATCCTGCAGGTTATTTATGGGTGGTTCGCACCGGCGGCGTTGATCCTGCTACAGGAAGAAGAATCTTTTTAAATGCTGCAGGGAATCCTGTTTATTATCAGTTTGGAAATTATTCCTCTGCCAGCGGGCAATACAATTATTCTAATGCTGATGGTACCCGTTACGAAAAAATAAATCCTGATGGATCTAAAACCCCATTGGCCATTAACCAGGCCGATGATGCGGTAATGTATGGAAATACGATTCCAAAGTATGTAGGTGGATGGGATAATACAATCCGGTATAAAAACTTTGATGTGAACTTTTTGTTTACCTATCAGTTTGGCTTCTACATTTATTATGGTAGTAACGCAGGGTTACATGATCAGAGATTCTGGAATAATGCTATAGATGTTTTAAATCATTGGCAAAAGCCAGGCGACGTAACAAACATTCCTAAGCCTATTTATGGCGATAATGTGTCTAACGGCTCATCTATGCCATTGGATATTAATGTGTATAAAGGTGATTTCATAAAATTAAGAACTGTTCAAATTGGTTATAATCTACCACAAAGTATTTTAAATAAAGTAAGTATCAGCAATGCCAGATTTTATGTTAGTGGTCAAAACCTGGCTATCATAACAAACTACCCAGGTCCGGATCCCGAAGTTTCATCGAACGGTGGTTCTGCGACTTCTTCAGGGGTGGATAGAAATACGCTGGCAAATGGTCGCACTATAACTGTGGGTCTGAATATTAAATTTTAATTCTCATAAATCGAATCATAATGAAAACAAAGCTTAAATATATTTTGGCCATAGGAATGGGAGTGACGCTTTTTACTTCATGTAAAAAAGAGTTACTAAATCCTGCCCCAGAAACTTCCATTTCAGACGCTACGGCGTTTGATCAGCCTTATCGTATTGCTAACCAGGTGCTGTCATTATATTCCACTTTAAAGAATGGTGCTTTTTATGGTGGGAGACATATCGTGTACGGGGACATCAGGGGAGAGGACTTTTTATCTGAAGATCCCAACCTTGTTACCAATGCAGATGTATGGAGCCTCAATCCTACTAATAGTGCTAACGCCGTTGTGGGTTTATGGTCCCAGGCATACTTTGTAATAAACAGTTGTAATGTGTTCATTGACGGAATGGAGGCCAAGGGAACTTCAGTAGTGGGAACAGCTCTGGGGAACAATTACATAGCTGAAGCCAAATTAATAAGGGCGCTGTCTTATTATAGCTTGTTACAATATTATGCCCGACCTTTTGCAGATGGGAGTGGAAGTAAGTTAGGCTTGCCTTTGCGATTAACAGGTGTAAAGGGTGCGGGTGCCTCTGACTTGGCAAGAAGTACCGTAGCTGAAGTTTATAATCAGGTGTTGGCTGATCTTGATTTCGCTGAAGCTAACTTACCGCTCACCAATGGTTCAGCTTTACTGAATACAACCAGAGCTCACCGAAATACAGCCATCGCTTTGAAAACCAGGGTTTACCTCAGTATGCAGAAATACCCTAATGTTATAACTGAGGCAAATAAAATTGTGCCGGCTTCAGCACCATTTGTAGCAACTTCAGGTGCGGCACATGCACTGGAGGCAGACATCACGAATGTATTTAAATCGCCGTACACAACGAAGGAGTCTATTTTTTCGCTGCCTTTCAGTACTTCAGCAGGTGACATACCAGGCACGCAAAATGGTCTTCAAAGCTATTATTATAATAGCGCAAACGGTATTGGGTCAATTTTCTCTTTAAATCCGGCTGGTATCATTGGTAATGCCGGATGGAGTGCCGCTGATAAAAGAAGGTCCTTTATTTATACATCTACAACCACGGCGAATTTGGGCAAAAAATACCTTACTAAATACCCTAACGCTTCACCTGCTGACTATTCACCAGTTATAAGATGGGCCGAAGTGTTATTGAATTTGGCCGAGGCATTGGCGAGAACCAATACAGGTGTCGATGCAAGAGCATTGGCGCT
>CBHTSW010000036.1:0-41952 GCA_966095395.1 uncultured bacterium
TCCCTTTTTTGATAATGCTTTTATAGCTGGTATAATAGATAACCAAACGCTATACTCAAGAATTAAAGCAGATATTTGGTGGAATTTTACGTAAAAAAATTTTTTACAGGAGAATTAAGAATTCGGATTTAAAAAGGCTAAAGATTATCACATCCAACGAAATAATTCTAATCTAAACGGTTTGATTAACGAGTTGAAAAGAGAAAAACTTCGGAACCTAAGTTTGTATATACCCATTTAATGCTGCCTCACGAACCTTTCTACCTAAACGCAGAGGGGAAGCAAGTTTCGCACACTGCCATAATACGCAATGCCATTAACCGACGCGATGGGTATTTAGAGCAATTGAAGTTTTCAAATACCTTAATAAGTGAAATATGTGCATTGGTTAACTGTTAAGCAGAACGGGGAAGAGTAGTCATTATTGAGGGCGATCATGGTTATAAATTTTTTGATAAATCAGAAAAAAACAGAAAATTTTTAAATTTGAATGCGTATTATTTCTCTGATAACGACTATTCGAAACTCTATAACGGAATAAGTCCCGTGAACACTTTTCGGGTTATATTAAATAAGTACTTCCATCAGTCTTTACCGTTGTTAGAAGACCGTAGTACCTATATCTTAGATACTAATGAAAAATAGTTTTAGGAGATTTTGGCTGTTTTTATGAAAACATGTTATTGACAGCGGGTAAATGTGAACCAAGAATTGCCAAATCCAACAATCGGTTAACAAAAATCCCTATTTTGACTTCAGAAATTTGATTCTCTGTCTTATCTTTGCGCCCCGCTTCTGCGGAAATTGCCTGAAGAGGCCCGATAAGTATGGCGCCTGTGCTCCATCGCCTCAAGGGTTTAACAATAATAATTAGTAACCATGCCAAAGGTTAAAACAAACTCCAGTGCCAAAAAACGCTTTAAAGTGACAGGTACCGGAAAGATCACGCACCAGAAGTCCTTCAAGCGTCACATCCTGACAAAAAAATCTAAAAAACGTAAACGTGCATTAGGTAAAGATGGCGTTGTTGCAAAAGCCAATATGGATTTTGTAATGCGTTTATTGCGTTTAAAGTAAACCTCAATTTCATTAAAACTTTTAAACTTCTTAAGATATGCCACGTTCCGTAAATGCAGTTGCTTCCAAGGCACGCAGAAAAAAGATTTTAAAACAAGCCAAAGGCTTCTATGGCAAACGTAAAAATGTATATACCGTTGCCAAAAACGTAGTTGAAAAAGGTATGACCTATGCTTACGTAGGTCGTAAATTAAAGAAAAGAGAGTACCGCCGCCTGTGGATTGCCCGTATTAATGCGGCCGTTCGCGAAGAAGGATTGACCTATTCTCAGTTCATGAACTTATTAAGCAAAAAAGAAATCGGTTTGGATCGTAAGGTTCTGGCCGACCTGGCAATGAACAATCCTGAAAGCTTTAAAGCATTGATTGCTCAGGTTAAATAATGAACATTCAATAAACATTTTAGAAGGCCGTCCCTCAAAAAGGGAACGGCCTTCTTTTTGTATAGAATCAAACTTTACATTTGTAACAATTTTTTTGTTCGCTGAGTTAACCCATTCAACCTGTCAATGAACAACTCTTATCTCGACCTCGTACAACAAACATTCAACTTTCCCCAGGAAGGCTTAGAAGTAAAAGACGGTTACCTGCATTTTAACGGCCTGGATATTAAAGCCCTTATTGACAAATACGGAACGCCTATGAAGGTTTCCTATTTGCCCAAGATAGGAATGCAGATCAACAAAGCAAAAGACATGTTTGCCAGGGCTATTAAAAAGCATAAATACGAAGGCCAGTACTTCTATAGCTATTGTACCAAAAGCTCCCATTTTTCTTTTGTAGTGGAGGAAGCCTTAAAGTATAACATTCACCTGGAAACATCATCTGCTTACGACATAGAGATCATTAAAAAACTTTTCGAGAAAAAAAGGATCACTAAGGATATTTTTATTATCTGCAATGGGTTTAAGCAAAAGGGATATACCCGGCGCGTTGCGCAATTGATCAATGGCGGGTTCAATAACGTCATACCCATCCTGGATAATAAGGAGGAACTTCTGGCTTATCGCCGTTCTGTTCGAAAACCCTTTAAACTGGGAATCAGGGTGGCTGCAGAAGAAGAGCCCACTTTCCCATTTTATACCTCCCGGTTGGGTATAAGGGCAAAAGACATCCTGGAATTTTATGTTGATAATATTGAGGGATATGAAGACAAGTTTCAATTGAAAATGCTTCACATCTTTTTGAATAAAGGAATTAAAGACGATATCTACTACTGGTCGGAACTCAACAAGATCATCAACTTGTATTGCCAGCTAAAAAAGATTTGTCCCGAACTGGATTCTTTAAATATTGGCGGTGGTTTTCCCATCAAGCACTCTTTGGGCTTCGAATATGACTATCAATTCATGATCAATGAAATTGTGGGTAATATAAAAGCGGCCTGTAAGCGGAATAAAGTGCCCATGCCGAATATTTACACAGAATTTGGCAGCTATACTGTGGGTGAAAGCATGGCACATATTTACAGTGTCATTGGCACAAAGGCTCAGAACGACAGGGAAATGTGGTACATGATTGACTCTTCATTCATTACTACGCTACCCGATACCTGGGGCATTGGTGAAAAATTCCTGATGTTGCCGATCAACAAATGGGACCAGGATTATCAACGGGTGGTTTTAGGGGGGATAACCTGCGACAGTCATGATTATTATGATTCGGAGGAACACATTAACGAAGTGTTTTTGCCCAAGGCACATGGTGAAGAGCCTTTGTATGTAGGTTTTTTTCATACAGGTGCCTACCAGGACCAGATCAGCGGCTACGGTGGCATTAAACACTGCCTGATCCCGTCTCCCAAGCATATTATCATCGAGCATGATAAAAACGGCAAACTGATTGACTGGGTTTATGCCAAGGAGCAATCGGCGCAAAGCATGCTGAAAATATTAGGTTATATTAAATAGAAAAACCCGCCGGAAAAGGCGGGTTTTTGATGTATTTAGGTCTTGCTCCAGCGGTTAACAAATGTATTATTCACCAAGAACTTTTTTCCTTGCTTCGTTTCTTTGCTTTTCCCAATCCTTTTTTTGTTGCTCGGTTTGCCCCTGGTTATTCCTGGTATTGGTGTTTTGATTATTCCTGTAATAATAGTTGTTCCGGTTTCTGCTATACACTTTATTATAACGTGTGTTATTCCGGTACGAATAGCCATAAGGGCTTACCTGGTAATACCTGCCTGAATAAGGATCTCTTTCCAGAACGACCGTTCCGTAATAAGGATCATCTACATAAACTCTATTTGGCGTGCGGCGATCGTAGGTGTTATAATATTCATCGTCGTACCCGCCCTGCGCAGTGGTACAACTTACAGCCGTAACCGTTAGCATAACCGCAATGACCGCTGATAATAAACTGAAGTTTTTCATGGCGTGTTTTTTTATCTTTTTAATTCAATTTCCCCGCCAATTATTGATAAAGAAATCTTATATGAAGACAGTTTTAGTACTATTAACATTATTGTTTAGCATCAATTCCAAAGCACAAAATGAGGAAGCAGCTATTAAACAAACTATTAACAATTTGTTTAATGGCTTGCGTCAATCAGATACCGTAATGATCCGGTCCGCTTTTGCCCCGCAGGGCATTTTGCAAACTCTTGTAAACAGCAAAGAAGGAAAGGTTTTTGTCCAGTCAGAACCGCTGGATTCCTTCATTGCATATGTGGGCAAGCCACATAAAGAAATATATGACGAAAGGATCACTTTCGATATTATAAAAGTGGATGGTGGCTTAGCCATTGCATGGACACCCTACAAGTTTTATGTAGATGAAAAATTTAGCCATTGCGGTGTTGATTCCTACCAATTAGTGAAGCTAAATGGTGAGTGGAAGATTCAATATTTGATTGATACAAGAAGAAAAGAATACTGTGATTGAGGGTTATCCTTTCAAGCGGTATTTTTTATTCACTTTCGGACTGTTGAAATAACGGTTCAATTCTTCTTCAGTAAAATCATTTGTAAGTTCAACCGGTACCTCAATCAACTGCACCTGCACTTGTTTTAGCTCTTCTTTCAGCTTATTGGTTTTACGGGCGATGTCCGGATCTTTTCCCCCCACCAGCTGATTGTCCTGGCGCATGTACTCTAATCTTTTAATAGAGGAACGGATGATGGCTGCCTGGTTTTGATCTACTGATTTATTGGGTACAGAAGCTTCTTTTATGGGCACAAGCGCTAAGCCAACACTTGGTAAAATCTTTCCTGTTTTTTGAGCTTCCTGGTCGCTGGAAGTGGTAAGAATGGTGCCGGTTAAGGAAGTGGTGGCTGAAGTCAGGTCAAAAGTGGTTCTTGCGTTTTTAGTTTTTTTCAGCTTTTTATCAAGTTGTAAAAAAGTATATTTTAACTGCAAAACATACCGGTCAACGTTTTTAACAGCCTGGTTGTAGTCTTCCACGGCCAAGGGATAATTCAAAGCATCTCTTACAATAAAACGCACCATGGCGGTATCCCGTACTTTAAATTTATTGGACCCGATAAAATAGACCAGCACCGTTTTGGCCTTGCCGGTATCGGTGTCCTTGGCCAGATCATAAGACGGCGTCCATTTGAATTCATCTCCGCACTGCTGTACATTGGTGTAGTTGCTGATCGGGGTGCTGGTAACAGTGATGATATCTTCAATGGGAAAGCTGCCGCTTTCGCACAACACTTTAAAGCTCACTGTTTCTCCCTCTTCCAGCCATATATTTCCGCTTACGGTGGGCTTCACCTTTGAAGGAATGATTTCAGTGTTGTAAAAAACAATGGAAAAGCTGGTATCAATTCTTTCATCGGGATTGTTCACATTTTGAACCCCGATAAAAACCTTGTAGTTGACATCGTATTTCAGTTTCCCCGAATGAAAATAGGATTTATCGGCTTTGAAACTGATAAGGCCGTTATCCTTTTGAATGCGCAGTCCTATTGGAGCATTTCTTAAGAACCAAAAATAGTTAGCCGGATTTTTATTGATCTGCAGCTGATAACTTAAAGTGGAATCAACATGCAGTGTGATATAAGGATTGAGATCTGTTATCCGCAAAACCGTATCAGGATGGGATTGTTGCGGAATGGTATCGGGATATAAAACATATAAGGTATCCCGCCGGGGTAATTTTGTGGTATCCTGCGCTCTGGAAAGCGTGAACAAACAAAAAAAGAATATACAAAAGGTAATTAAGTTCTTCATGTGCAACTAAATGGCTTTACGGGTTGCAATATTAAACAATAAAAGAAAACCCTCCGTGGAAACGGAGGGTGTAAACCAAAACCAACTGCTTATGAGAAAATCATTAATTAGAATTACTGTATTGTAATTTGTTTTGCTGCTTCTTTGACCTCAGCCTTCTTCGGAAGGTTTAACGTCAAAACACCATTAACATATTTTGCAGAAATAGTGGTTGCATCAATATTTTCATCAATTGTGAAAGAGCGTTTGAACGACAGGTATTTATATTCCCTGCGCACTTGTTTTTCATTCGTATTCTCCGTCTCTGCTTTTTTTTCTGCAGATACGGTTAAAATGTTTTGTTCCAGGTTAATTTTAAAATCTTCTTTTTCTAAACCCGGAGCAATGACTTCCAAAATATATTCCCGCTCATTTTCCTTAATGTTCACGGGAGCAAATTGCCTTGAACCTGCAACCGTAAAATCATCACGCAATAAAGACGGCATTGCAGGAAAAAGGTCATCTATAAAATTGTTAAAAGATCCTGTGGGCCGGTTTTTCAAACGTACAAGTGTCATAATATAAAATTTTTGGTTAGTAGATTTAAGCTTCCGACATTGGTAGTTTCAAAGTTTATTCCATTGCCAAAAACAGGGGAAATGCCTGACAGAACTGCATTTTAAATGATTTTAGCATGACAGTTTGTACGATCATCATGCTGATTAGTCCACTATTCTTTCTTAACTTTGCAGAAATTTTTTAAAAATGTATCCAGTAGAAATAGTACAACCAATGAAGGAAGAACTCACTGATAATGGGTTCAAAGAATTAGTAACAAAAGATGAGGTGGAAGGCCAGTTAAAACAAAATGGAACCACCCTGGTTATGATCAACTCGGTATGTGGTTGCTCCGCGGGTACAGCCCGTCCGGGTGTGCTGATGGCGGTGGCCAATGCTTCCAAAAAACCCGATCATTTAACTACAAGTTTTGCAGGCTTTGATACCGAAGCGGTGCAAACCCTGCGTCAGCATTTGTTGCCTTATCCTCCATCTTCTCCTGCTGTAGCTTTATTCAAGGATGGCCAGTTAGTTCATTTTATTGAGCGTCATCAAATTGAAGGCCGTTCGGCTCAAATGATTGCCAACAACCTGATTCAGGCTTTTGAAGAGTATTGTAATTAAGTTGATTTTTTTGAGATAGGAGCCTCTCGCAATGAGAGGCTTTTTAATTGTTCGCAAATTTTGCCCTAACATTGCTGTTCATTACCTGACCGCCTTATGTATCCCAACCTATACTACGTTTTTAAAGATCTGTTCGGTGTTAAGATCGGAGCGCTCCGGTTTATTAACTCCTTTGGCTTTTTTGTGGCTATTTCTTTTTTAGTAGCTGCCGCTTTGTTGGCTCAGGAACTCAGACGAAAAAGCAAGCTTGGTTTGTTTCATCCCACAGAATCTAAAATTACGGTTGGCAAACCTGCATCCGCCACCGAAATCCTGTTAAACTTTATTCTTGGTTTCATTTTAGGCTATAAGATACTTGCCTTGTTCTTTTTAGATGCAGCGGCAACGCAGGATACGCAGGCTTATATTTTCTCTGGTGCCGGAAGCCTGCCTGCTGGTCTTGCAGTAGGGTTGTTATTTGCCTGGCTCAAGTGGCGGGATGGGAAAAAACAGCAGTTAGCCAAACCGGAGGAAAGGACAGTGCGTATTTGGCCGCACGACAGAGTGGGGGAGATTACCGTCATTGCACTTGTGGTGGGTTTGATTGGGGCTAAAATGTTTGACATTTTTGAGAATTGGTCCGATTTCTTAAAAAGACCAGCGGATTATATTTTTTCAGGTGGCGGCCTCACTTTTTATGGCGGACTGATCTGTGCGACACTTGCTATAATATGGTATGCCCGCAAGCATAAATTTTCAGTAAGACATTTGGCCGATGCCATTGCGCCGTCTTTGATGATTGCTTATGCTATCGGAAGAATTGGCTGCCAGGTAGCGGGCGATGGCGACTGGGGCATTTACAACAGTGCGTATAAAATTGATTCGGCTAATGAAATTGTTTTGGCGGCCCCTGCAGATTTTAGCGATTCGGTTCAGGCACATGCTTCCTTTTTTGCCACCCATTACGATAATTTGAACGATGTTCATCACACAAGTTTCAAAAAACCTGACGCCCTCGGTTTTTTACCTAATTGGCTTTTTGCTTACAACTATCCGCACAATGTTAATGAAACCGGTATTAAAATAAATGGTTGCGATGAAAAGTATTGTAATCAATTGCCCATCCCGGTTTTTCCAACGCCTTTTTATGAAACTCTGGCCTGCACCCTGCTGTTCTTTGTTCTTTGGGGCCTGAGAAAAAGAATTCAACCAGCGGGAGGATTGTTTTGCCTCTATCTCATCTTAAATGGCTTAGAACGCTTTTTCATTGAAAAGATACGGGTCAATAACCGCCTGGATCTTTTTGGCTTTCATCCTACCCAGGCCGAAGTGATCTCAACCGGGCTGGTGATAACAGGCGTTGTGCTCTGGATTTTTCTTCGCAATAAATATCATACCACACCACAAAAGCTGTGAATAACTTCAATTACATTTTTTATCTAATCTTTTGAAAACCTTAACCAGTCATTATTTCGTAAAATTTGGGTGTAGTATAGTTTTTGTAGATAAGAATATGTTCTAAATCTCTATGAGGTTTAAAGTTTGAAACTTACCTTTGCAGATAGTCTTGGACGGATTAACTATCCTTTTGCAACTTTCTGTGAAAATCAAGTGTCAAGTTTATTTATTCATTTTAATAACTAAGGATTTATTTTATGAGGCAGCTCAAAATTGCTACCCAGATTACGAACAGGGATTCGCAGGCGGTAGAGAAATATCTTCAGGAAATCTCTAAAATTCCGATGATTACCCCCGAAGAAGAAACTACACTCGCCCAAAGAATCAAAATGGGTGATCAAAGGGCATTGGACAAACTGGTTCAGGCCAACCTTCGTTTCGTGGTATCGGTAGCAAAACAATACCAACACCAGGGTTTATCATTAAGTGATTTGATCAATGAAGGCAACCTGGGTTTGATCAAAGCCGCTCAGCGTTTTGATGAAACCAAGGGTTTTAAATTCATTTCGTACGCTGTGTGGTGGATTCGTCAGTCCATCCTCCAGGCTTTGGCTGAACAGGGCCGTTTGGTTCGCTTGCCTCAGAACAAAATAGGTACCTATAACAAAGCCAACAAGGCCTACATGGCATTTGAGCAGGAACATGAAAGAGAGCCAAGTACGGAAGAACTGGCCGATATCCTGGAAATGAGTGAAACAGAAATCAACAATATTTTCCAAAGCAATACACGTCATACCTCATTGGATGCCCCTGTGCATGAGGCCGAAGACGTGGCTATGGGGGATCTTTTGGAAGGTAGTGATGATACGGACGATGATGTGATGAAAGATTCTTTGAGAAACGAAATCCGTCGTGTATTGAAGTCCTTGTCTCCAAGAGAAGCAGAGATTGTTAATGCCTATTTTGGTTTGGATGGTGAAAATGGTACTACCATTGAACAAATTGGCCAGAAATACGATCTGACCAAAGAAAGAATCCGCCAGATCAAAGAAAGGGCTATTAAGCGTTTGCAGAAAGCCAGATATAGCAATGCTTTGAAAGCTTATTTAGGATAACAACTGTGTGAGACGTTACCGTCAAACGTGAAAACACAAAGAAGCCCATCTTAGAATTCACGTCTCACATGTAAAATAGCAAATTGATGGGTTTATAGCAGCCCTGGTCCGCTTTTGCGAATCAGGGCTGTTTCTTTTTGTAAATTTGCCACTTCTATGAAATGGATATTGTTCGAAACTGCAGTTTTGGCCCTGGTTCTTATGTCCTGCGAAAAAGATATAAATTTTAACTTAGATGATACAGAGCCCAAACTGGTAGTGGAAGGAACAATAGAAAACGGGCAGGCGCCAGTGGTAATTTTAACGAAATCAGTTGGTTATTTTTCCAAGATCAGCGCCGAACTGTTAACACAAAGCTTTGTACATGGTGCTGAGGTATATGTTTCCAACGGTAGTCTAACACATAAACTAAAGGAACATACCGTGCCGGTAGGCAGTGGCATAATGCTTTATTATTATTCTATCGACTCCGGCAATTTAGCAACAGCATTTGTAGGTGAGTTAAACCATAAGTATTCTTTACGGATCGTTGCTGAAGGGCGGGAATATATGGCTACCACCACTATCCCGAAAATCACTAAAAGAATAGATTCCCTGTGGTCAAAGCCTGCACCAGACCGTGACTCAACTAAGGCCGTTGTAATGCTAAGAGCAACGGATCCTCCAGGTTTTGGAGATTATGTTCGTTATTTTACCAAAATCAATAACGGCCGGTTTCTGCCGCCGCTCAACTCTGCTTTTGATGATCTGTTTGTTGACGGTACCACCTACGAACTTCAGGTAGCGCCGGGCGTTGACCGGAACTTATCAAATACAGAAGATGATTTTTATAACCGGGGAGATACAATAACATTTAAACTAAGCAATATAGATAAAACTACTTACGATTTTTGGCGTACTATGGAGTTTTCCTATGCCTCGGTAGGCAACCCGTTTTCTACGCCAACAAAAGTAATGAGTAATATCAGCAACGGGGCGCTGGGATATTTCGGTGGGTATGCTTCTCAATATCGTACTTTAATTATTCCACAGTAGGTGAATTTCTTAAACAAGCTATTAACCTAATTCCTTCTATTTTCGCAGACTAAGCACAACCATAAGCAATGGAGAACAAGCAGACAGAAAGAGTAAATGTATTGATCATTGGATCAGGACCGGCCGGTTACACAGCGGCGGTATATGCCGCAAGGGCGAATTTGAAACCCGTGCTCTACCAGGGCATTCAACCTGGCGGGCAGCTGACCATCACCACCGACGTGGAAAACTATCCGGGTTTTCCCGAAGGTATCCAGGGACCCGAGCTGATGATCCAGTTTGAAAAACAGGCCCAGCGCATGGGGGCGGACCTGCGGTATGGCCTGGCCACCAAGGTGGATTTTTCCGCCCAACCCTATAAGGTGTGGATCGATGAGGAAAAAATAATAGAAGCCCATTCCCTCATTATTGCCACTGGCGCCTCGGCCAAATGGCTGGGCCTTGAAAGCGAACAACGCTTAAACGGCTACGGGGTCAGCGCCTGTGCCGTGTGCGACGGGTTTTTCTTTAGGGGAAAAGAAGTGGCCATTGTGGGGGCCGGCGATACGGCCGCCGAAGAAGCCCTGTATCTTTCCAAGCTTTGTTCTACGGTGCACATGTTTGTCCGCAGAGAGGAAATGCGGGCCAGTAAGGTCATGCAGGACAGGGTAAAATATACCCCCAATATTAAAATGTACTGGAACACCGAGACAGACAGCATACTGGGAGAAAAAACCGTGGAGGCGGTGCGGATCCGGAACAACCAATCGGGGGAAACCCAAGAGATACCCGTTAAGGGCTTTTTTGTGGCCATCGGTCACAATCCTAATTCCGAAATCTTCAAGGGCTTTTTGGATATGGACGAAGCGGGCTATATTAAAACTATTCCCGGTACGTCCAAAACCAATGTGGAGGGGGTGTTTGCTGCAGGCGATGTGCAGGATAAGATCTACCGCCAGGCCGTCACGGCAGCCGGCAGCGGCTGCATGGCTGCCCTGGACGCTGAACGGTATTTGTCGGAGAAGGGAATCCATTAAATCCAACCACTACCAATCTCAAAAACTTCAACACGTTGACCGGGCATTTTACCATAGAACTAAAAGGCTTGCGCTTCTTTGCTCAACATGGAATGTATGAGGAAGAGGCCAAGGTGGGCAACGAGTTTGAAGTGGATGTTTCTGTTGTACACAGTGCGCCTGAGAAAGTTATTTCGTCCATTGACCAGACCGTTAACTATGCAGAAATTTTTCGCATAGTACAGGATGAATTCAGCCACCGGCGGCAATTGCTGGAAACCTGCGCCATGCAAATCGCCGGCAGGTTGCAAAAACAATTTCAGGAAATTGAAAAGCTTACGATTTCCATCCGAAAATTAAATCCTCCGATCACGAACTTTTCCGGTTCGGTTGGTGTTACCTATACCTGGCCCTTTCCGAAAGAATAGCGATAGCATTCATGCAAACCAATTTATTTGAACTTATAAAAGCTCCTGTCTTTAAAAGATTGGAGCTTTATTTTTTGAAATAATACCAAACAATAATCAGGGCAGCCGTGAGCTGTCAGCTGCCGGACTCAGACATCAGATGTGAAACCATAGAAGCGCTTCCTTCATAGTGCAGTCTCCTCTCACGTTTGACGTCTGCCGTTTCACGTGGTTCTTTGTCAACAGGAAAGTGGTAGGAAGACGCCTTTGCCTTGATCGGGATTAAATAACTGTTTTATGCCAGCGCTTGCTTTTGATATAAGCAAAGGAAAGAGAAAACAACACGGACCAATACAGGAGTTCCGACATCCATCCCCACACAATAGAAAGTTTTTGTAGTTCCAATACAACATATACATAAATACAATACACGGAGATGGCTGCCAGTTCAATAATGAAGGTCATCTTGCCATTACCTGTGCCAGTTACGGCGTTCAGCCAGATGGTACCAATAGACATAAATACCATAGCAAGCGCTACCACTCTAATAACAGGAATGCCTAATTGTATGAAATCTTCTCCCTGGCCGTAAATGGAAAGAAAGGCTTTCGGAAATACATTGAGAAAAACAAAAACCAGCAAGGCTATTGTACAACTCATAAGCATGATCTTAGTGATCAGTCCCATAACCTCATTCTTTTTGCCTTGGCCAATTACATTGCTAACCATGGAATTTGTGGTAGATGAAAAAGCCCAGATGAAAGACCCGAAAAATCCAAAGATGTTTCGCATGGTATTGGAAACGGCCAGGCTGGTTTGGCCGTGATGTTCCACCAGGATGTAAAAGAAAAACCAACTGACAATGCTAATGGCGTGTTGAAACGCCAAGGGTCCTGAAATGCCCAGGATCAGTTTCACATAATATTTATCAAAGCTGAAATTTTTAAACAGGGAGAAACGCTGGCTGATGCCCTTAGACTGTATGACCAGGAAAATAACAAACATGCCAATGAATTCAGCAATGACAGAAGCTACGGCTGCTCCATTAAATCCCATGCGCGGCAAACCAAAATGACCAAAGATCAGGGCATAATCAAAAACAACATTGGCCACGGCTTCCGCCAAAGTCCCTATCACCAGTAATTTACTGCGATTAATGCCTACCAGCAAAGCATTCCGCATCTGGTAGATGTATAAAAACGGCAGCCCGAAAATCCTGATCCGTAAAAAATGCACTACATCCTGATAAACCTGCTCCGAATGGATGGAGGAACGAAAAATGGAAGGCGCCACAAACCAGGTAAATAAAATGCCAAAGGCGGCGATGGCAAAAGAGATCAAAACACCTTGATTAAAGATCTTGCCAATTTCCTCGGGCCTGTTTTCGCCTGCCCGTCTCGAGATCAGGGATTGTAGGCCATTATTCAACCCAAAACCGATACCCGCAAAAATTAAGTAATAAACCCCTGTAATGCTGGCGGTGGCCAATGCCTCTTCGCTTAGATGGCCTAAAAAAACATTGTTAACAATAAAGTTGAACTGGGGTACAAGCAAGGCAAGCCCTATAGGCAGGGCAATCTTTAAAATTTGCTTGTACGTAATGTCAACCTGCAGCTTTTCGCCCATAACAAAAAAGACCGCAAGCTACTAAACATTTTTATCTGCATACGTTTTTAATAGTTATGGTCATGCGTGCCTGACCACATTGAATTCAAAAGCTTCTCCTGTGTAAGAGGCTCTTTTTTCACTTTTTACTTTTGAATTTTGACTTTTGAAAACGGGCAGCATGTAATCAGGTACACCACCTTTTACGTATTTTGCAAAAAATAAAAAGATTGAAAACGCTTTTTCATATACAGGCAGATGTGCAGCCAGGGGAGGCAAAAACGTTGCTGATGGAAGTAGGGGCGGATTATTACAGCTATGCTTTTCTGAACAAAGCGGATGGCTCCATAGCAGGCCTTAAATATTTTTCAGTAGATGAATTTGAAGTTGAAGCCGAGGTGCAAGCTATCATTAATGAAATAAAGGACCACAACTTTACGGAAGTACTGGTTTGTTCTGCTTTTCCCTGGGCTTTGCTAACGCCACTGAAACATGCACAGCACAGTGAATCGTTACTGGAGGTTATCTACGATCAGCCGGCACAACAACACTTCAGTGATGTCATTAGTGAATGGCAAATGGTAAATGCGTACTCAATGCCGGCAGCCGTGTTTGAACTGATCAAAAAACAGTTTCCGGCAGCCCGGTTCATTCATGCCTATACACCAGCCATAAAAGCCAGCAATGGTTTTGCTGCAGAAAATCAAATCTCTGTTCACTTCACAACCCAAAACTTCAGGGTATTGGTAAAGAAAGGAGCACAGGTGCAATTGGTGCAGACCTATGCTTATAAAACACCGCTGGATGTGATTTATTATTTATTGAAGATTTGTTCAGAGTGGCAATTAGACCAGTCCGATGTTCATTTACTTCTTTCGGGTTTGGTGGAAGAAGCCTCAGCGCTTTATAAAGAACTGCACCATTATTTTTTACACATAGACTTTGCACCGGCGCCGCCTGTTTCACTTCCGCAACACGAGTACCCGCAACATTTTTTTACATCAACTTATAACCTTGCTGCATGCGTATCATAAGTGGTGATATGGGAGGCCGGCGCATTAACCCACCGGCAAAAATGCCATATACAAGGCCTACAACCGATATAGCCAAAGAGGGCCTTTTTAATATTTTACAAAACCATCTTGATTTTGAAGAACTGAAAACACTGGATCTGTTTGGTGGTACCGGCAACATCAGTTACGAACTGGCCTCCAGAGGTGTGCAGGATCTTACCATTGTTGAGAAGGACACACAGATGTTTTCCTTCATCAAAAAAACATCGGAAAGCCTGGGGCTGAAAAATTTTAAAGTAGTCAAGTCAGATGTGTTTCGTTTTATAGAACAGTGCACCGAAAAATTTGATTTCATTTTTGCCGGTCCGCCGTATGCTTTGCAAAATATTGACGACCTGCCAAAACTCATTCTTGAAAAGGAATTACTAAATGAAGACGGGTGGTTTGTCCTGGAACATACACCAAGAAACAACTATGAGAATTTTCCCTTTTTTAAATCGGCACGTAATTACGGTACTACGGTTTTCTCTGTTTTTGTAAATGAAACAAAAAATGGCTGATAAGTATGTACCGGGCTGATCGCTTCTTGGGGCTTTTGTTGCGTCGCACGCTTTTACGGCAACCATTCTATGCTGCATCGTTTCACAAAGCGAACGCAGAGGAGCAACGACGCTGCACTGCTGTATCGTTGCGTTCGCGGTGTGAAAAAAAACATAGCGAACAGGGCGTACAAGTGAGCAAATTGCGTGACGAAGCAGCAATTTGGAAACAACGAAAGTCAAATAGTAGTTCAGACGCTGGCGCACTAATTACAATATCATGCTAAAAAAAGAGATCAGAAGAATATTTAGGGAAAAAAGAAATTCCATCACATCCACCGAGAAAATGAAATGGGACGACCTTTTGCTGATCCAGTTTCAAACCATCGAACTTCCCTTCATAGAGCATATTTTAAGCTTTTATCCGATCGAGGAAAATAACGAGGTAGATACTTTCTTAATCACGGATTACCTCCATTTTAAAAACCCCAACCTTACTATTTGTTATCCAAAAACAGACCTGCACCATTTGAGCATGCAGGCCATTGTTTGTCATGCCGACAGTATTTTTGAAGCCAACGAATATAACATTCCCGAGCCGCTGGATAATGAAACGGTGGAACCTTCTTTGCTGGATATGGTGATTGTTCCCATGCTTGCTTACGATGTAAAAGGCAACAGGATAGGCTATGGCAAGGGTTTTTATGACCGTTATCTAAAAGAATGCCGGGAGGATTGTTTAAAGGTAGGGTTGTCGTATTTTGAACCGGTGGATACCATAGAAGACAGGCACGAATTTGACGTACCTTTAGACCTTTGTATCACACCGCAACGGATTTATGTTTTCTAATTGGTTTTTAAAATCGTTTCGTATTCTCCTTCTTCCATTTGCTATTTTATATGGACTGGTTGTTTGGATACGTAACTGGCTATATGATAAGAATATTCTTCGCTCTACTTCTTTTGGGTTGCCGATTATTTGTGTGGGCAATCTTTCTGTGGGGGGCACCGGAAAGTCGCCCATGGTAGAGTTCCTGGTCATGCATTTAAAGAATCATTACAAGGTAGCTACGCTGAGCCGGGGTTATAAACGAAAAACAAAAGGTTATGCTTTGGCAACGGATGACACGACGGCTCTTGATATTGGCGATGAACCCATGCTGTTTCATCAAAAATTTCCGGATATTCCGGTCGCTGTTGGCGAGGAAAGGATTGTAGCCATTCCACAATTATTGCATGACCGGCCCGAGACGCAAGTGATTATTTTGGATGATGCTTTTCAACATCGCGCCTTAAGGGCAGGATTGAAAATTCTTCTTACAGATTATAATAATTTGTTTACCAGGGATTTCTTTTTGCCTACCGGCGATTTGAGGGATACGCCGGGTAGTTATAAAAGAGCCGATATCATTATTGTAACAAAATCAAGACCCGAACTTTCACAGAAAGAAAGGGAGGAAGTTATAGAAGAGATCAAGCCGCTGCCGCACCAAATGGTGTTTTTTTCCTGTATTTCCTATGGTACGCCCTATCATATTATTCACCGGACGTTTACTTTTATTGATGAGCAAACCGAGGTGTTGCTGGTTACAGGCATAGCCAATCCCAAACCTTTAAAAAAGTACCTGGAAGACCGTATTCAAACCTATAATATGATGCATTATAACGATCATCATATATTTACGATTGATGATTGGCGTGACATTGAAAAAAAATTTGAAAGGATAGAGTCAGAAAAGAAAATTATTTTGACCACAGAAAAAGATGCCATGCGGCTGATGAAGTTCAGATCTGAAATAAATGGCATACCTTTTTATGTTATGCCAATTGAGAATAAATTCCTGTTTAACCAGGAAAATGAATTCACCAATAGGGTAGTTCAGTTCATTGAAAATTTTAAACAACCCGCTTAACCATCATGGGACGAAAAAATTCAAAAAAATCAGGAAAGAAAAAAGATCAAAAATTTGATGAGTATAAAGGTGTGCTGGAGATCACCCGCTCGGGAATGGGCTTTGTTGTTGTAAATGGCCTGGAAACGGACATTCTGGTGAAACCCAATGATTTTAATACCGCACTGCATGGCGATACCGTTCGTGTGCAGGTGGACCCTTATAAAGGCGGCAAACGCATGCAGGGAACTGTGGTGGACGTGCTGGAACGCAAGCAAATGGAATTCGTGGGCAAACTTGAAATGAACAAGGGCTTTGCTTTTTTTGTGGCCGAGGGCAACAAGAAAATACCGGATATTTTTATTCCCCAGGCAGGCTTTCATAATGCGCAGGATGGCGACCGTGTGGTGGTAAAAATAAAGGAGTGGGAAAAAGACAGTAAGAAAAGACCTGTTGGCGAGGTGATAAATGTATTAAACGCAGAAGATCCCAACGATATGGCCATGAAAGAAATTTTATTGGAGAACGGTTTTCCAATTGAATTTCCGGACGAGGTTTTGGAAGAAGCGGCACGGATACCTGACGTTATTTCGGAGGATGAAATAAAAAAACGAAAAGACTTCAGAGAGATTTTGACCTTCACGATTGATCCTGTTGATGCCAAGGATTTTGATGATGCGCTTTCTATCCGGGTCTTGAAAAACGGCAACTACGAAATTGGAGTGCATATAGCCGATGTAAGTCATTATGTACAAGAGGGAACCAACCTGGACGAAACAGCCTACCAAAAAGCAACCTCCGTGTACCTGCCCGACAGGGTAAACCCCATGTTGCCGGAACATATTTCCAATTTTTTGTGTTCACTACGTCCGAACGAAGACAAGCTTACGTTTTCGGCCGTATTTCAAATGACGCCAAAGGGCCAGGTAAAACAATATTGGATCGGCAGGACGGTTATTCACTCGAATCACCGCTTTACCTACGAAGAGGTGCAGGAGATCATTGAAAAGGAAGACGGTCTGTACAGGGACGAAGTTTTATTGCTCAATAACATTGCCCAGCGTTTGCGCAAAAAACGCTTTGATGCAGGGGCCATTAATTTTTCCAGTACCGAAGTGCGGTTCAAGCTGGATGAAAAAGGCAAGCCCATTGGCATTATCGTAAAAGAAAGTAAAGAAGCGCATCAGCTCATTGAAGAATTTATGTTGCTGGCCAATAAACATGTAGCAGAAAATGTTTCTAAAATTGAGGTGAATAAAAAACCGCTTCCTTTTCCTTATCGTGTGCACGACCTGCCATCCGAAGAAAAGTTGTTGCCCTTCATGGCTTTTGCCAGGAAGTTCGGTCATAAGTTTGATACGTCAACGCCCGAAAAGATTGCAGAATCGTTCAATACCATGCTGAAGGACGTAAACGGCAAGCCGGAGCAGCACGTATTGGAACAACTGGGTATTCGTACCATGGCCAAGGCAGTTTATACGTCTGAAGACATTGGCCACTATGGATTGGGTTTTGAACACTATTGCCATTTTACTTCACCCATCCGCCGCTATCCCGATATAATGGTGCACCGGGTTTTAGAAGAAGTGTTAAGTAAAAAGATCAAGCCTGATAAAAAAATGGAGCAGAAGTGCAAGCATTGCAGCGAACGGGAAAGAGCTGCCATGGACGCCGAACGAGCGGCCAACAAATACAAGCAGGTGGAGTACATGAGGGATTTTCTCGGAGAAGAATTTGACGGAGTGATCAGTGGTGTGGCCGCTTTTGGTTTTTGGGTGGAAACGGTGGAGCATAAATGCGAAGGAATGGTAAGTATAGCCAGCCTGGCAGAATACGATGAATTCAGGTTGGTAGATACCGATTACAGTTTGGTGGGTATGCGCAGCGGGAGAAAATTCAGAATGGGAGACAGGGTGCGAATAAAAGTGGTTGCTGCCAGTCTGGAAAAACGTCAATTGGATTATGAGTGGGTGCTTACTGCTACTGTGGAGGAGCCCGCCAATGAAAGACCGAAACAAAAACGCAAAAAGAAAAGAGTAGAAGAGTAATGCACACGTTTGAAGAGTTATCGAAACAGTTTACAGAGAAATTTGCTACAGAACATTTTCCCCCGTCTCCTGAATCCTTATATGGGCCGAACCGCTATTTTTTGCAGTTGGGTGGCAAAAGGATCAGGCCCGTATTGTGCCTGATGGGAAATGAATTGTTTGATGAGATCAATAAGGATTCCTGGAATGTAGCCACGGCCATTGAACTATTTCACAACTTCACTTTAATCCATGATGATATAATGGATAATGCTCCATTGAGGCGTGGCGTGCAAACGGTTCATGAAAAGTTTGGTTCCAGCACAGCGCTTTTGGCAGGTGATGTAATGCTGGTAACCGCGTACGATTACCTTAACAAAGTGTCCGGAAAGTATGTCTCTTCTATCATCAGCCTTTTTAATAAAACGGCCCGGGAAGTTTGTGAAGGACAGCAATTGGATATGGATTTTGAAAAGGCGGATGTTGTTGCCTATGATGAATACCTGGACATGATCAATTTAAAAACATCTGTTTTGCTGGCAGCCAGTTTAAAGATGGGGGCTATTCTTGGCGGGGCACTGGAAAGAAATCAAAACCTTATTTATGAATTTGGAAGAAAGATGGGATTGGCCTTCCAGGTGCAGGACGATTACCTGGATGCCTTTGGTGATCCTCAAAAATTTGGGAAACAGGTGGGCGGAGATATCAAGGCCAACAAAAAAACCTTCCTGCTGATCCATGCCCTGGAAACGGCTTCGCCAAAACAAAAGGAGCAATTGGAGCAATTGTTAAAAACCAACAGTGAAGATAAAGTGGATGAGGTACTTTCTGTCTTCAGGGAATGCCGGGTGGATGAATGGGCCAGGGAGCTAAAAGAAAAATATATGCAGGAGGCCTTTGATCATTTGGAAGATATTGCCGTGTTGTCAAAAAGAAAAGAGCCATTGAAACAACTGGCTCTTTACCTGACTCAAAGAGAACACTAGGGTTAAATGTAAGTTTTGGTAATATCAAACCCTATTGCAACACATGAAATAATAATTGCGATATCTATTAAAACGCTAAGGACAAAAACCGGGATCGTGATTTTTGTAGGCATGGCTGCTAAATTGGTTACCAGAGACATTCCCATGGCCACAATAGTCAATATAAAAAGGGTTATGTTGGTGCCGGCTAAAAGCACGGCCATCACGGTAAGAGGTGTTAAGATACAGCCATGGCCTGCCAATACAATACCCAGCCAAAGCAGGCGGTTTTCCTGCTGTCCTTTGCACCAGTCAAAAAATTTACCAAGTAAAGAGGTAGAAGCTGTTCTTTCAGTATAAGTTGTAGAAATTGTTTGATTCAATGTTGTTGTTGCCATTTTCATTTCATTTTTGTTGCACAAATTTCAGTCTGGGAATTTCCATATCACATGATTGCTATACTCCCCGAAACTGATTTTTGTCAGTTTTTCTTGGAACATTTGGTGAAAACTTTTTCATGTGATGACGAGCGCAATTATTTTTTTTCTATTTTAACCGCTTTAAATAAAACCGGCTGATGGCAAATCAATTATTCAGAAAGAAATCTATACCAACAATTTTACGGGAGGCTAAGGAAGGATTACACGATGCAGAAGGGCATGGCGCAGGATTAAAAAAAGTGCTCGGCGTTCGTGATCTTACTTTCATGGGTATTGCGGCTGTCATTGGCGCAGGTATTTTCAGCAGCATTGGCAATGCCAGTTACAACGGCGGCCCCGGCGTTATTTTCCTATACATCTTCACCGCTATTGCCTGTGGGTTTGCCGCTCTTTGTTATGCGGAGTTTGCCTCTACGGTTCCCGTATCAGGCAGTGCCTATACCTATTCCTATGTGGCCTTCGGAGAAATCTTTGCCTGGATCATCGGGTGGGATTTGTTGATGGAATATGCCATAGGCAACGTGGTGGTAGCTATTTCCTGGAGCGAATATTTTACCGGCTTGCTGGATAAAGCAGGCATGCACATTCCCGACTGGCTGACGATGGATTACGTAACTGCGCAAAAAGGATTTGCCGAAGGGACAGAAGCTGCGGTAAGAGCATGGAATGAGGCCCCGCAACTATTTGGTATAAGGGTGCTGATGGATATTCCTGCCTTCTTTATTGTTGGATTAATAACCTACGTAGTTTTTATTGGCATCAGAGAAACCAGGTCATTGAGCAATATCATGGTGATCATTAAACTGGCGGTCATTTTCCTTGTTATTGTTCTGGGCGCCTATTATGTGAACCCCGATAACTGGACGCCTTTTACCCCCAATGGCATTAGCGGTATTTTAAAAGGGGTTTCGGCTGTCTTCTTTGCCTACATTGGCTTCGATGCCATTTCCACTACGGCCGAGGAATGTAAAGACCCCCAAAGGGATTTGCCCAAAGGGATGATCTATTCTTTGATCATTTGTACCATTCTTTATGTGTTGCTGGCTTTGGTGTTAACGGGTATGATCCCTTATACAAAACTGAACGTAGGTGATCCGCTGGCGGAGGTTTTCGATCAACGCGGATTATACTGGGTTTCAGGAATTGTAGCCGTGAGTGCCATTATCGCTACCGCAAGTGTGTTATTGGTCTTTCAGTTAGGACAACCTCGTATCTGGATGAGCATGAGCCGCGATGGATTGCTTCCAAAAATATTTTCCCGCATTCACCCGAAATATAAAACGCCTTCATTTTCTACTGTCCTTACGGGCCTGGTAGTGGGCATCCCCGCACTGTTTCTGAACATTGAAGTGCTGCTGGCTTTAACAAGCATCGGCACCTTGTTCGCTTTTGTGCTGGTTTGTGCCGGTGTATTGGTTTTGCAAAAACAAAAGAACAGGCCCGAGTCTAAGTTCCGGGTGCCGCATGTAAGTGGTAAGTATATTATTCCGCTTTTGTTTCTTGCCTCGGTAGCGTTGGTCGCCATTTATAGTCCAAACCATTTTCAAAATACCCTGACAAAAGAAAGTTTCCCGATGGCCATTTTTTGGGTGGTGGCTGCCGTTATTGCTGTATTATCGTTTGTAAAAGATTTCTCACTTATTCCTGTATTGGGCTTTACCAGTTGCTTTTATTTAATGGCCCAGGAAAGTCATTCCAACTGGTACCGTTTTTTAATTTGGCTGGCTATCGGGCTGGTGGTGTATTTCACCTATGGTTACCGCAACAGCCGACTGGCAAAAGAAACCCTGCCAGGCGCAGGTGCTCAAGAGGGTAAGTTGTAAGTATATACCAGGCAGTATTGCTGCAATCTGACTTCGGTTGCGTCGCACGCTTCAACTGCACCGACGCTGATGGGCAAACTTTGAGTCAATGCCTGCAAGCCTTAAATACAAAAGCGGCGAACAACGGTCTCGCTACTTGTTTCTTATTTTTGCGGTATGAAGTACCAGATCGGTGACAAGATAATTGTGTTGCATTCAAATGAGGAAGGCGAGGTGATCGACATCATCAATGATAAAATGGTGATGATCGATGTAAGAGGTGTAAAGTTCCCGGCTTACATGGATCAGATTGACTTTCCGTATTTCAAACGCTTCACAGAAAAAAAACTTTTTCCCCCGAAAAAAGAAAAAAAGTTTGTGGAGGATGTAAGGAAAGAAAAAACCCCTTTACAAAAAGTGGCGGATGGCGTCTGGCTTTCTTTTTTACCCAAGTTCGAAACCGATGAATTTGGCGATGACGTGGTGGTGGAACTAAAAATTCATTTGATCAACCGTACAGAAAAAGCCTACAACTTTAGTTATTACCTCCAATTCTTTGGTAAATCGGAATTTGAGATCAGAAACGAGATAAATTCTTTTGGTGATTTTTACTTGCACGATATTCCCTTCGAGGATATAAATGACAGCCCCAATTTTACGTTCGAGTTTTCCCTTCTTCACCCGGATAAAAAGAAAGCAGATTATTATGAAGCTTCCTTAAAACTGAAGCCAAAACAATTGTTTGATCGGATAGAAGAACTTAAGCAAAAGGGCGAGGCTACATTTACGTATAAGTTGTTTGAACAGTACCCCGACAGGCCTGTTGAGGAAACGATTGATGCGGGCCCGGCCAAGGGGGCGAAGATTTATAGCCTGAAAGATATACGTAAGCACCTGCAACCTGCCCGGACGGTAGTGGACCTGCACATTGAAAAGCTTTCCGACGACTGGAAGCATTTATCCAATGCTGAAATATTACACCTGCAGCTAAGAGAATTTGAAAAATGGTATGAGCTGGCCCTGTCGCATCGCCAATCACAATTAATCATCATTCACGGCGTGGGAAGCGGAAGGCTGCGTGACGAGATACATGATATCCTGAGATTGAAAAAAGAAGTAAAATCTTTTGTGAACCAGTATCATCCTTCCTTTGGTTACGGCGCTACGGAAATATATTTTCAGTATTGATGCAACGCTGTAGCTCTGCTGTTTGTCAAAAACAAAAAAGGAAGATGAGAAAATGGTTTTTTTTGTTAGGGATTTTATTCGTTGGCTTGTCAGGCTGCAATAAAGAAAGGTTTGAAAAACAGGTGGAAGGTAATTATACAGGCACGTTTCAAAGGATATCTCCAACCGGGGGCTACCCGCAGCAACAGGTTTCCCTGAATTTAAAGGATAACAGCTTTACCGGGCAATCGAGCAATGCCCGGCAGCCTGCCATTTGCCATGGTGGTTGGGAAGCTAATGGCCGTGTAATAGAATTTAATAATGGCTGTGCATGGACCGCCGATTTTGACTGGACGCTGATTCTGGAAGGAGAATTTACCTATGAAATGAACGATACGCATTTAAAAATGTGGAAGACGATTGGAGAAGTGACAGATGTGTATGAACTGAATAAAGCTCAATAGCATTGTTACAGTACAAGAGTGCGACGCAACAGAAGTTAAAAAGTGGCACTACGGCCGGTTACATTAACATCCCCTCAAATTTTTAAGAACTACCTTTGCACTACTGCAAGCTGCGCTATCGATTCTACTTTCGGGTAGGATAGGAAAGTCCGGACAGCACAGAGCAACGCACCGGTTAACAGCCGGCTTTTTGTCATCCTGCGCTTGTCGAAGGAGACAAAAACGAGACAGTGCCACAGAAAATAACTACTTCCGCCTTGCGGAAGAAAAGATGAAAACGTGGGGTAAGAGCCCACGGCTGTTGTTAGTAATAGCAATGGCGGGTAAACCTTGCGTGCTGAAATGCCATGTATACCAACGCCTGAGGGCGGCTCGTCCGATGTTGGGTGGGTAGGCAGATTCATTTCAACAGTAATGTTGAAAGCAGATAAATGATAGCACTTCGGGATTAGTGAAAACTACTCCGATGCACAGAATCCGGCTTACAGGCTTGCAGTTTTTTTTCATACCCAACCGCTGGCAAGGCCGCCATCGTGAAACGTGAGACGACAGGCGTGAGACCATGGCCTCTTTCCTCTCTATCATCTATCAATTATCATTTTGGTAAGCCTTCAAACTTTCTCTTCTTGTCACCCACTCACTATCAGCACCGGAATTTTCAACTGGTGCCGTACTGCATCAATCGTTTCTCCATATAACCAATCTTTCACGCCACTATGCCCATGAGCCCCAATGACCAAAAGATCAGCGTTGGATTCTTTTATAAGACGTGGGATTTCCTTATTGCGGTTTCGAAAACCCAGCCTGCTTTCAGCAGTGTAGCCTTTTTCTTTCACGTACAAGACATAGCGGTCAAGCTTTTCCTGGTCATGACGTGTTTCGTAATCATCCGATTCGTTGCCTAATACTTTGGCGGGAGCACTTTCCACAATATGAATGAAAATGATCTTTGTTAACCCGTTGGCCTGGCCTAATGCAGAAGCGATCAGTTGTTTGTCATGCTCACTAAAGTCAAGAGCTACAGCGATCCTTTGATAAGAAGGGATCGAGATTTCGCCAATGATTACCGGCGTTTTTTTATGCACTTCAACAGACACATCTTTAGGCTGTTTTTTAAGCAGGGGATAGATAATAGAAGTTACCAACAATCCAATAAACAATGCCCCGCCAAGAATGATAATGATCTTCCAGAAAAGATTATCGCTGGCTACAAAATAATCCAAAGCCTGCCCGGTTACCATACGTAAATTTAAATAAACCAGCACTGCAGTGATCAACCAGGCCAGTACCTGCACTACAGGTTTGATGGTGAATATGCCCATTGTTCTTTTGTCGCTTACAAAATGAATAAGGGGAATAACGGCAAATCCTAATTGAAGACTTAAAATAACCTGGCTTAAGACCAACAGGCTATCGATATTATCTTCACCATTGATCAGTATAACAATAACAGCAGGAATGATGGCTACTAACCTTGTCAGTAACCGCCGCATCCATGGGTTGATGCGGATGCGTAAATAACCTTCCATTACAATTTGTCCCGCAAGGGTTCCGGTCACTGTTGAGCTTTGGCCTGCGGCAATTAAGGCTATGGCAAAAAGAGTAGGAGCCAGCTTAGAACCTAGCATGGGGTCCAGTAGTTCATGCGCCGTTTTTATTTCAGCAACATCGGTGCGGCCCGTTTTAAAAAAAACAGTAGCTGCCAAAACAAGGATGGCCGCGTTTACAAAAAAAGCAAGGTTCAATGCCACGGCGCTGTCAATGAAGTTTAGTTTGAGGGCCCGTTTAATTCCTTTTTCATCCCGCTTGATCTTTCTTGTTTGTACCAGGGCCGAATGCAGGTAAAGGTTGTGTGGCATTACCGTAGCGCCAATAATACCAATAGCAATATATAAAGCGGTGTTGTTGGGAATGCTGGGAATAAGTCCTTTTGCCACTTCTCCAAGCTCGGGTTTCGCCATGATGATTTCTGCTAAAAATGATAAGCCTATAATAGCGACCAGGGCAATAATAAAAGCTTCCATTTTGCGCATACCCAAGCGCTGTAACAGCAGCAATAAAAACGTATCCAGCACTGTAATCAGAACGGCCCATAACAGCGGTATTCCTGTTAACAACTGAATCCCTATGGCCATTCCGAGAACTTCGGCTAGATCTGTGGCCGCAATGGCTATTTCAGCTAAAATGTACAAGCAAAAATTGACGGATTTGGGATAGGTTTCCCTGTTGGCTTGCGCCAGGTCACGTCCCCGCACAATACCCAGGCGGGCAGACAGACTTTGAAGAAGCAAAGCCATTAAGTTGCTCATTAATAAAACCCAGATCAGTGTATAGCCAAACTGGCTGCCGCCTGCTAAATCGGTGGCCCAGTTTCCGGGATCCATGTAACCTACACTTACTAAATAGGCCGGGCCAAAAAAAGATAATACTCTTCTCCATACCGGCTTTGCAGTGTTGGTGGTGTCCACGCTTTGGTGTACTTCGCTCAGGGAGTTATGGTCAAAGGTTTTGTTCATACCGCACAAATATGTTTTTTGCTAACTGTTCACTAATGGTAACAATGGCGTTCTTTATTTTTAACTCAAAGGAGTGATCAAAATCGAAGTATTTTTTTACTTCCAGCTTTGTCCCGATCCCGATGTTTTTATGTTGCAGTAATTCCAGCATTTCTGCTGACTGATTCGTAACCTGGACAACCTCTGCGGGTTGTTGCAAAGGCAATTGATCCAGGGAAATCTTTTTGATATTCCTGATCTTTCCTTTATGATCAGGGATCGGATCCCCATGCGGATCAAAAGGCGGGAAACCAAGGTATTCATCCAGCCGGTCAATTAATTTTTTACTGCTTACATGTTCCAGTTCCTCTGCCAGCAGGTGCACTTCTTCCCAGCCGAACTTTAATTTTTCGGAGAGAAAATATTCCCAAAGCCGATGCCGCCTGATAATTCCAAGGGCAATTTTCTTTCCTTCCGTACTGAGTGAAAACCCGTAGTAGGGTTTATAATGCAAAAGTTTTTTTCCGTCCAGTTTCTTCATCATATCTGTTACAGAGGCCGGTTTGGTTTGCAGTTTTTCCGCCAGAATATTCGTGCTGACGGTCCCTTCCGTTTCCTGTAAATGAAAAATGGTCTTTAAATAGTTTTCTTCACTGGTTGTATAATTCAAGGCTGCCTAATTTAAAGTTTAGACAAATCTAAATTTTTTTGGTTAGAGTAGCAACATAACGTAATTGGGAGTATTTGCGTTATTTTACAGTAAATACATATTATGCGCAGGCTTGGCTTTGTTTTGTTTTGCTGTTTTGTTTTGAGTTGCAACGATAAGAAAGAAGACGTGAAGGAAGAGGAAAACGGGTTTAGCTATGAGGGGTTTTCGAAAATGTTTCCCGCCGCCAGCTTACCTTACCAGCTCACGGACAGCGGCCTGGAAAAGATCAACGATACTACTGTTATACGTTCTCCTGAGTTTGCAAGGCTGATTCCGGATTCCATTAAGAACAGGATATTTTCAAAAAGCAGCAGGGTGAAATTTTCACCCATTATGAAAGTGCCGGAGCCTAAGGCCGAAACCTATTTCCTGGTAAAGGCTTCGGCAGGCTCTAAAAAAGCAGCGCTTTTAGTAAGTTTTGATGCGGCAGGCAATTATGCTGCAACCCTTCCTTTTTTGGTTCCGGATGACGATGCCGGTACGTCGCAAAGTACTTCAATGGATAGGTCCTATACCATTTCCCGGAATGTTGTACGCAGGAAAAACAATGAGATAATTGGCGAAGGCAAAAATGTTTACGTGTATAATAGCGAGGCCAAACAATTTACATTGATCATGACCGATCTGTTGGATGAGCAAAATGCAGAATTGATTAACCCCATAGATACCCTTCCACGCACCCGAAAGTTTGCCGGTGATTATGTAAAAGGAAAAAGAAACATCGTTTCCATTCGGAATGGCAGAACGGCTAACCAGGCCATCGCTTTTGTCCATCTCGAAAACAACGAAGGCGATTGTATTGGTGAATTAAAAGGAGAACTTTTGTTCACTTCTTCCACCAAAGCCGTTTACCGGCAGGGGGGTGATCCCTGCGTTCTGGAGTTTTCTTTTACGGCCACTTCGGTGAGTTTAAAAGAGGCAGAAGGCTGTGGCAATCACCGGGGACTGGATTGCAAGTTGGAAGGTACGTTTTCGAGGAAAAAAGAAGCCAAACCCAAGCCTGCGGCTAAAAAAAGCAAAAAGAAATAAAGCCTTCTTGTCGTGTAAATCCTACACGTTTATTTTAATTTCTTTAATTTGCCCAGCTATAAAAAAGAAAAAATGGATTTCAGATCATTTAAAGTTCCTTATCCGGTTGATGAACGTTATTCCAAAAGTGTGGCTTATTTCTCTATGGAATTTGCTATTCACCAGCCCCTGAAAATTTACAGTGGTGGTTTGGGGTTTTTATCCGGCTCTCATTTGCGCAGTGCTTTTGAACTTCGCCAAAATCTTATTGGCATTGGTATTTTGTGGAAGTATGGTTATTACGACCAGGCCCGTAACCAGGATCAAACCCTGCAGGTTACCTGGATGGAAAAACAATACAGTTTTCTTGAAGATACAGGTATTAAGTTTGAAGTGACCATTCACGAACACCCGGTTTGGGTGAAGGTGATGTACCTGCCGCCGCTGACTTTTAATTCGGCCCCTCTCTTCCTGATGACAACCGATATTCCAGAGAACGATTATATCTCGCAGACCATCACGCACAGGTTGTACGATGCCAACGTGGCAACCAAGGTGGCGCAATTTATTCTGCTGGGTGTCGGTGGTGCCAGGTTGTTGGATGAAATTGGTTTCGATCCTGAAGTGTATCATTTGAATGAAGCGCATGGTCTGTCGGCTGCCTTTTACTTGTATCAGAAATTTGGCAGAAAGAAAGAGGAAGTGAAAAAGCGTTTGGTGTTTACAACACATACACCCGAAGAAGCTGGCAACGAAAAACACGATATCTATCTCTGTCACAAAATGAGTTACTTCTGTGGCTTGTCAGTAGAGGAAGTAAAGACCCTGACGGGCATGCCGGATGACCAGTTCAATCATTCGCTGGCAGCGTTACGTTTTGCACGGATTGCCAACGGCGTTTCGCAGTTGCATGGCGTGGTATCAAGGCATATGTGGGAAAAGTATGATGATATTTGTCCTATAATAGCCATTACCAATGCGCAAAACTGGCGCTATTGGTCCGATAAGCAATTATATAGATCGGGAGAAGAAGGCAACGATGCCGCCTTTGATGACCGGAAAAAATGGATGAAGAAAAGAGCATTTGAAATTGTAGCCGATCAAACGGGAAAGATCTTTGATCCCCATGTATTTACCATTGTTTGGGCCCGACGTTTTGCCGGTTACAAACGTGCAGGCTTGATTGCATCTGATAAAGAAAGATTTGAGGCTTTATTGAACAACTCAAAATATCCTGTTCAAATTATTTGGGCCGGGAAACCATACCCGGTGGATTATCCCGCCATTTCAGAATTCAACTACCTGGTGCAGCTAAGTAAGAACTATAAAAATGTAGCGGTGTTGATTGGCTATGAACTGGCTTTGTCAAAACGGTTGAAACAAGCCTCAGATTGTTGGTTGAACAACCCTCGTGTACCCCGTGAGGCATCGGGAACCAGCGGTATGACAGCTGCCATGAACGGCGCTGTTAACTTCTCTACCAACGATGGATGGATACCTGAATTTGTCCATCACGGAAATAATGGTTTTGTAGTGCCACCGGTAGAATACACAAAAATGACGGTGCAGGACCAGGATCAATATGACCTGGACCAGATCTATGAAATTCTGAACGGGGAAATCCTTCCGTTGTACTACGATAATCAGAATACCTGGAGGCAAATTGTAAAGAACGGAATGAGAGATGTGCAAATACAATTTGACAGTAACCGCATGGCTGAAGAGTATTACGAACTACTGTACAAAAAACCGTATATGCAGCAGCCTAAAAAAGGGCATCAGGTGGCCGATGATATCGCACATTAAGCTACCCGTGTAACAGGCAACTTGATTGAGCTACCGGATTTTCAATATTGTTCTACGGCCGGATTTTATCCGGCCTTTTTTATAAAGAACCGGTCATTCGCGATGTATCCGCGTCAATAGCAGGAAGGTAAACGGATGTTTTGTTATACCGCCGTAAGTATCCCAAGCATGGTTTTGTAATGGCTGGGAAAACTGCAGATAAACGTGTACTGGCCTGCAGGTACAGTAAACTCTATCGTGTCAGACTCTCCCGGTCCTAAAAGTTTGGTATGGGCAAGAATAGCAGGATCGTTCACAGGAATATAATCCGGTGCTTGGGAAGCCTCTTTTTCAAAAGCAACAAGATCGGTCCCGTCTTTTAACAAAGTAAAATTGTGCCCCATTGATGTTTTGGGCATTTTGCCTATGTTTCTTAAGGTGAGTGTAACTTTTTCACCTGCTTTGACATTGATTTCGATTTTATCGAATTTCATCGAATCGTTCGCGGTCAGTTCTACCACATTTGAAACATTAGCCGGCGCTTCTTTGGGCTGGGTGGAAGTCGTTTCTGTTTTTTGTTCTTTATTATTGTTGCAGGCGGCTAAAATAAATGGAACTGCAAAAGCAGTTAAGAGGAGTATCTTTTTCATATTGTTAAGTTGAAGCTTTCACAAAGTTACCACTCGGTTCTGCACTGGTCATTACAAACAGGAATTAACCAGGTTACACCTTTGTTAAGGGTGGAGTAAGCCGCTTTAAGAGTGAGAAAAATAGTTAGAGGATTGCCGTACACTGCCAGCTCATGCATTGTTTTCAATTGTTGACCAGAAATGCAGCATTAACAGCTCTATCCGGCGCGACTGAATACAAAAAGAAAAGTAATGAATTACCCGATTACCTGCTGAACCGGCCCGTCATTTCTTCAACCGGGATGCTGCCACGATAAAATCCGGCCAGTTTTTTTATCACGCCTTCTACCAAAGCATCGGGGCAGGAGGCACCACTTGTCAGCAAAATTTTTACAGGTTGCTTTTCGGGTAAATAATTGTCTGTCACCAATTCCATGTGCGTATGAAAATTGTAGTGCATGATGGTGTTTGGCGAAAGGATCTTTTCTTCGCTGTTAATAAAATAGGTAGGTAATTTTTCTTCACACAGTTCTACTAAATGCGATGTGTTGGAAGAGTTGTAACCACCTACCACAATGGCAAGGTCAGCCGCTGCCTGCAGCATGCCGCTCACGGCTGTTTGATTATCGTTGGTGGCATAGCAAAGCGTATCCCTGGTATCGGCAAAACGTTCCTTTATCGTTTCTTCGGTTAAACCATATTTTTTAAGCATAGTTTCCTTCAGGTAATCGGCAATGGCCTGGGTGTCGCTGGCCAGCATGGTGGTTTGATTGACCACACCAATGCGCTGCAGATCTTTTGTAACATCAAACCCCGCTGAGTGCTGGTTTTTAAATTCTGTGTAAAACTGCGATTGGGGTTTTTCCCCGGTAATATATTTCGCCAGCTCAATGGTTTGCTGCATGTCTTTTACCACCACCGACGGCGCGTTGGCCGCCGCATGCGAAAAAGTGGCTCTGGTTTCTTCGTGTGAGGGCTTGCCATGAATAATGATGGTGTATTGGTTTTTGGCAATGGCTTCACTGCGGTTCCAAACCTTTTCTACAAAAGGACAGGTGGTGTTGTATTTTTCTACGTGGATACCGATCTTTCTTAGTTTTTTTTCAATGTCCAGGGTCGTTCCAAAAGCTGGTATCAATACAATGTCTTCGGCGGTCAGGCTTTCAAAAGGTATGATCTGGTTACCTGAATTGTCCTGCAGAAACTGTACACCGCTTGCCTTAAGATCAGCATTCACCTGGGGGTTATGGATCATTTCACTCAGCAAAAAAATGCGTTTGCCCTCGTTTTCTTCTATGGTCCGGAAAGCAATATCAATAGCATTTTCCACCCCATAGCAAAAACCAAAATGGCGGGCCAGTAAAATTTGCACAGGACCAAAATCCAGCACCGTAGGAGAGAAATCCTTCTTCATACGGTCGTTCTCTTTGCGCTTTCTTTTGATGGCAGAGATCAGCGGACTGCGATAAACAATAGGTACATCAAAGCTTTTCATCGGCTGCAAAATTAGCATTAAGAGCTGAAGTGAATAGGAGCTAAGCGTTAAAATGAGGAAAAGAGGTAAAACCGTGGAATTTTGCGCCAATTTTCATCTCCCGTTTCTTTAATTCTTCTCTTGTCCTATCTTCAATTTTATGACCTCCAAAAAAGCCTGGATCACACATACCAATGTGTATGAAGTAAACCTTCGCCAATATTCTGAAGAAGGCAGTTTTGCTGCCTTTGCCCAACACCTGCCACGCTTAAAGGACATGGGGGTGCAAACCCTTTGGTTCATGCCGGTAACACCCATTGCGCAAAAACTCAAAAAAGGAAGCATGGGCAGTTATTATGCCTGCTCCGATTATACATCCATCAATCCCGAGTTTGGGACAATGGATGATTTTAAATCTTTAGTGCAAAAAGCACATGGTATGGGTTTTAAGGTCATTATTGACTGGGTGGCCAACCATACCGGCTGGGATCATATCTGGACGGTTCAGCATCCCGACTGGTACGAAAGGGATGAAACGACCGGCGATTTTAAAAAAGCTTCGGGCATGGATGATATTATTGAACTGGATTTTAAAAATGGAGACATGCGCAAAGCCATGATAGAGGCGATGAAATTTTGGGTTCAGGAAGGAGGGATAGATGGCTTTCGCTGCGACCTTGCTTTTTGGGTGGAACTTGATTTCTGGACGCAGGCAAAAACAGAACTGGATAAGGTAAGGGAATTGTTTTGGCTGGCAGAAGCAGATCCACTCGATCACCCGGAATACATGCAGGTTTTTGATGCAGCCTATAGCTGGTCATGGATGCACAAAACAGAAGAATTCTATAAAAAGAAGCTGGGCCTGCACGATCTGTTGCCGGTGCTCCATAAATACCAGGGGTCACCCGGCATTAAAGCCTGGTTTACTTCCAACCACGATGAAAATAGCTGGAACGGCACAGAGTATGAAAAATATGGCGACGCGGCAAAGTTGTTAGCTGTATTCAGTTGTACCTGGCAGGGAATGCCCCTAATTTATAGCGGACAGGAATTGCCCAATCTAAAAAGACTGGAATTTTTTGAGAAGGATGTAATTGAATGGGAAAAAGGAATTGAACTGCATGATTTCTATAAAACACTTCTTCATTTGCAAACTTCTAATCCCGCCTTACGATCTGACTCCGCTGTGGAGCGTATTCATACATCGGGTGATGAGAAAGTGCTTTCTTATATAAGAAAGGAGGGTGATCAGGAAGTGTTGGTCCTGTTGAATTTTTCGGATACACTTTCCCGCTTGGATTTGTTTGATCTTCGGGCCAAAGGTATTTTCACCAATGTGTTTACAAACCAGGAAACAGATCTTGATCAGCACCGGAAATTTGAATTAAAAGCCTGGGAGTTTTTGGTGTACGCAAAATAGTGTGTGGAGGAACTTTATTTTTATGTTGGATAGTTATACCAATCTGTCACCAGGTGTATGATTTTCTATTGCCCATTCACTATAGACAATGGACAATAGTTTTATAAGCCTGAAACCAGTTTGATGGCAAACGTTATTCTTTCTTTAACGAAGAACTCAAATGCATAGACGCTGCAAAGTTCTTATCAACTCTACAGGAATACCATTCACATTTACTGCTGACATAACTCTTTCTCATACAGGAAGAACATAACGCGTAAAATCTGAATTGGTGCGCTTATTGTAGATACTTCTCCTATAAAATGCTACTGGCATTTCCCATGTAAAAACCTTTCTCAATCGTTCCCTGCTCAATTGGCTCAGGCGTTAAATACAGAATCGGTGGTAACAAATAGCAGGTGGCAAATTTTTACTCAAATATTCAGGCTATTGCAAAAGCAGGGTTATGCTTTTGTCTGCATAACCGCTGCCTCTATTTACCTGATGAGTTTCACCTGTTCCACCGTTTTAAATGGATTTTTTTAATCATTATAAATTCTTCTTTATGAGAAAAGCTTTAGTAATGTCAGTATTCTCCATTCTGGCAGGCATGTATGTAGCAAAGGCTCAACTTCAAAAGGGAAATGTATTAGTAGGAGGAGATATTGCCAGTTTTGACCTGGGCCTGAATGAAGGTAACAGTTTTAATATGCGCATTGATCCGAAAGCTGCATGGTTCATTCAAAACAATGTAGCGGTTGGAGGTTTTATTGACATTGGTCTTTCCACAGCAAAAGGAGCAGGCACTACGGTTAATTATGGAGTGGGTGCGTTGGGACGTTATTATTTTAGTCAGGCTGAAGTGAATGTTTTAAGGCAAACCCGGCTTTTTTTAGAAGCTACAGTAGGGCTATCAGGAGTTAACCCGGCCTTTGGCGGTAACACCAATGGTCTGGGTCTGGGTTTTGGACCTGGCCTGGCACATTTTATTACTTCCAATATTGGCCTTGAAGCCTTGCTGAAATACAACGGTGTGATCGGTTTTGGCTCAGCGGCAACTTCCAGCCGTTTGCAGTTGGGGATCGGGTTCCAGATTTATTTGCCAAACAGAACCGTAAGGAGAGAGATAGAAAAAGTTAAATAGAATTTTACGTATTGCTTTTGTCCTTTTATAAGCCTTGTACGATAGGTGTTTTAAGCAGAGGGGATGGCTACCGCTATGGCAGCAGGCAAAAACTGCTGTAACTGAATTCCATCATTTTTTCGAAAGCCCTTAATAGCAGGCAGAAAACTGTAAGTGATCCCTGGTTTTTAATAGAGTCAGTGTTGAATAAGATAGCTTTTCCCCTACATTCACCATTGCCCACTCACTACTCGCAAAAAACACTGGTGAGAGGACTTCTAAGCCATTACAGCTACCAGCGTTAAAGCAACACTTGCCAGTGCTTTGTCGCCTTTAATGGTTACTTCCTGTAAAGCCGTTTCCGGGCTTATTCCTTTCGTAAACACCTTCCATGCCGTATTGGGTGGTATAACCATGCGGGCCGTGATTTCTTTAGGTGTTTCTTCACTTAACAGCCACGCATTCCTCGTTCGTTGTAAATACCAGGTGTCTCCAATTTCAGTGTCAATGACTATTTGCACAACGGCTCCGTCGGGAGCTTTGGTATTTCTGTATGCATGAGGCAGGCCATACATGAAAGTATGGATGAAAGGGTAAAATAATTCCTTGGTCATAAGGCCGGGCCTGCCCGTCGCCTCTCTTATCTGCTGCTGGTGATGCCATTTTTCCGTGTACTCTCTTGCTGTATGAAACCAGTTTTTCGATCCGTTTTCTCCTGCCCAGGCTACGGAAAAAATGGCTTCTTCTTCCGGGTGTAAAGTGAGGATGTGATCACAATATTCTTTACCGGTAATTTCCAGTAATTTAATAAGCACTTGCGGACTTAACCGTTTTGTAGCCGTGACCCATTCAGCATTGAGTTGATTCAGATAGGTTACCAGTTCGGTGTAGGAACTGATCTTTCGGTCCGGTGAAAGCAAGTGTTTGTCACGCGAAAAGGATAGGGTTCGCAGATTGCCATCCAAAAGATGAGAAGCAATGTCTTTCACCGTCCATAGTTTGGCCAGGGTAGGATTTTCCCATTCCTTTTCACCTAGCGAACGTAAAAGATCAATCAGCTTTTGATCAAGAACAGGAAACAGGTGTGCCGTATGGATCATTACTTGCTGTTTATATTCATCCCATGAACGCATTCAATATATTGTTCTTTTCTTAAAACAAATTCCACGAGTTTTTTCCCGGCTTGCACTTTTTCGCCTGAATGAAAAAAGCCGCTTTTTAATAAAACTTTTTGTGACGCCTCATTGGGCTTTTCCGTGTAACCATAGATGATGTCCAGTGGTGTTTGAGTGAATACATATTGCAATCCTGCCCTGGTTAAATCTGTTGCATAGCCCTTTCCCCAATGCAATGGGAGTAAGGCGTAGCCTAATTGCATGAGGTCTGTGTTTTCGACAGGTATTACGGCAAAAGAACCAACAAACGCTTTGGATGTTTTTTCCTGTACAGCCCAACGGCCATAGAGAGGCGTTGCATTGGCAGCAGCAATTACTTCCAGTAAAAATTGATCACAGGCTTCTTTCGTTTTGACAGGTCGTATAAACCGCACAACATCCGGATTGCCATTCAGCAGGAAAAAATTTCTTTGATCATCGTTTGTGAAAACCCTTACCACCAGTCTTTCGGTTTCAAATATGCAGGCCATGATCAAAGTTAAAAGATAAGTTTATAGCCAGTGGTCATATAAACTGGAAATAAATAACGTATTTTAATTTGTAACCAAATTTGTACTGTGAAAAAGATCGTTAAACGAACCCTTCTCTTAGTCCTCATTACTGCATTAGTTTATGGGGTGTATTATGCCTGGTTTTCGTTTCCGCTGATCAGTGGGTACAGTGCTAAAAATGCCTGCTCCTGTATTTTTGTGCAGGGCCGAACGAAAGCCAGTGTGCAGCAGGAAGAACTAGCCGGTTTCCCTTTTTCTTTGGGAAGCCTTTCCGTTAACCTAAAGGATTCTTCCGTTACCGGCAAAGTGTTTGGTCTTGCTAAAAGAAAAGCGATTTACCGCAAAGGCTTGGGCTGTACGCTGGTGAATGATATTCCTGAATCGGTTATCCGTTCGCAAAATTTTTTGTTGCCTGAAAAAGAAAAACAAAACAGTGATTCGCTCTATTGGCCCCTAGGTGACCGCGTGCCTGGTACGATGCCTGCAGGTATTGATCCTGTTCTGCTGAACCAGGCAATAGATGTGGCGTTTGCAGAAAAAAGCAATGCCGGTAACGTTCATACCCGTGCGGTGGTGATCGTGTATAAAGGCCAGCTGGTGGTAGAAAGATATGCGCAGGGCTTTAATGCCCAAACACCTATGTTGGGATGGTCGGTTGCCAAAAGTTTTATGAATGCATTCATAGGCGTTTTGGTTAAGCAAGGCAAGTTGAATCCGGCGGCTCCCGCACCGGTTCCTCAATGGCAACAGGACAATGACCCGCGGCATGCCATCACGCTGGAGCATTTGTTGCAACAAACAAGCGGCCTTGATTTTCGTGAAGAGTACTCAAACTATAGCGATGTGACCAATATGCTTTTTAATAAAGGAGATATGGCTGGTTATACCGCCGGTCTTCCCTTGAAGCATCCGCCGGGCACAGTGTTTAGTTACAGCAGCGGGAATAGCAATATCCTTTCCGGCATTGTGCGGCATACCGTAGGCGAAAAAGAGTATCATCGGTTTCCCTATACCAGTTTGTTTTCAAAACTGGGTATGCACAGTGCCTTCCTTGAACCCGATGCCTCCGGTACGTTTGTGGGTTCTTCGTACGTGTTTGCCTCTGCACGGGATTACGCCAGGTTTGGCTTGCTGTATTACTACAATGGCATATGGAACGGGGAAAGAATTTTGCCGGAAGGATGGGTGCAAAAAACCTGTGCGCCATCCACTGCAAACGCATTAAAAAATTATGGTTACCAGTTTTGGCTGAATGGCTTTAATAAAAAAGATCCTTCTAAAAGAGGGTATTCCGCTGTACCAGTCGACATGTATTTTGCAGACGGGTTTGGCGGCCAGGATATTTATATTATTCCGTCAAAACATTTAGTGGTGGTAAGGCTTGGGTTAAAGGTGATGGACGAAAACCGCTTCCTCCAAAAAATTATGGAGGCTTTGCGTTAAAAGCCGAAGGCTGCCATCCATTCGTAAAGACTTCAGACGCGTAATTAAGAGTTCTTTAGAAAAAGAATGTCAAAACTTTGGTGTAACAACCATAAACTATAAACTGCAAACCATAAACTCTTATCTTCGCACCCGCTATGACACAAGAACAATTGAAAGATATGAGGGACCGTGTGGTTGTCCTGAGGAGGTTTCTTTGACGTCGCTAACCGCAGCGATAAGATAAATCAGGATAAGCAGCTATCACTTGCACCCGGCTTTTGGGATGATAATGCCCGGGCCACTTCCATCTTAAAAGAAATAAAACTGAACGAGTATTGGGTAAACCTTTATGAAGAGGTAGAAACCGTCGTGGAAGACTTTGCCGTGCTCTTTGAGTTCTGGAAAGAAGGAGAAGGGAGCGAAGAAGATGTAAAAGCGGCTTACGACAAAGCACTCCAGGCCATTGAAGACGCTGAATTCAAAAGCACACTCAACCAGCCCGAAGACGAGTTGCCGGCCGTGTTGCAGATCAACTCCGGGGCCGGTGGCACCGAAAGCCAGGACTGGGCCGAAATGCTGGCCCGCATGTATCGTATGTATGGCGAGAAGCAGGGCTGGACGGTAACCGTTTTAGATTGGGTAGATGGTGACGGCGCCGGCATTAAAACCTGTACGTTTCAATTTGATGGTCCGTTTGCTTATGGTTTCCTGAAAGCTGAAAGCGGGGTGCATCGCCTGGTGCGCATCTCTCCGTTTGACAGCAATGCCCGAAGGCACACTTCGTTTTGCTCCGTGTTTGTGTATCCTTTGGTTGACGATACAATTAATATCGAAATCAAGCCTGCAGATGTAAAAATGGAAACCTCCCGCAGCGGGGGCGCC
The DNA here is from genome assembly GCA_966095395.1 of uncultured bacterium. Classification (GTDB taxonomy): domain Bacteria; phylum Bacteroidota; class Bacteroidia; order Chitinophagales; family Chitinophagaceae; genus Flavisolibacter. The sequence goes on from CBHTSW010000036.1 coordinate 37,855, forward strand.
GGTGGTCAGAACGTAAATAAAGTGGAGACAAAAGTGCAGTTAACGCATATCCCTACGGGCATTGTGGTAGTATGCCAGCAGGACCGGTCACAGCTAGGCAACCGGGAAAGAGCAATGGAAATGCTGAGAAGCCGCTTATTCGAACTGGAATTGCGCAAACGCAATGAATTAAAAGATGCGGTAAACAGCAATAAGAAAAAAATAGAGTGGGGTAGCCAGATCCGCAGCTATGTTTTCCATCCGTACAAAATGATCAAGGACCACCGTACCGATTACGAAGTAGGCAATGTGGGGCCGGTGATGGATGGCGAGTTGGATGGATTTATCAAAGCGTATTTAATGAGTGAGAAAGAAGATGCAGCAAACACATAAAAAATGTTGCTGAAGATATTTGAATCGGATAGTTCTTTAAAATAAAGTTATTACTATGTAATAAGCTGTCTTACTGCCATGAGTCACCTCTTGCGCCACACTCTTGTACTGTCACAATTGTACTGAACAAAGACCTCGGAGGTTTCTAAAACCCCCGAGGTCTTCAAGGGACTTGATAGTGCCGTTCACAGATCCCTCGTACCTCGGGATGACAAGTAAGATTGTTTACAGTTTGCAGTCTTTCCAATTATCAGGATGATGGCTAAACAAGTAACTCTAGCTTGTCGTGCTGACGAAGGAAGCATCTGTGGACTTCATAATCAGGAATGTAAGAAAACAGTAGCGCAACCACCACCATGCCGCATAGGATTACCGAACGTACAAGTGAGTGACGCAACAGGCGATTATAGTAGTGCAAAAGACCATAAAATATAAATCAAAAGAAAAGAACTGAAAGCAGCATTCGCTTTCTCTTTCATTTCTTAGCTAAAAAAAACAAATCTTTCAAAATGAGTTTAGGATATTTTTCATACCCGATGCCGGTGAACGAACCGGTTTATACCTATGCACCGGGAACAGCAGAAAGAGCCGCTTTGCAAAAAGCGTTGGCAGACCTGAAAAGCCAGCATGCAGATGTGCCCATGTACATTGGCGGCCAGGAAGTTCGTACAGGAAAAAAAGTGAACCTGCACCCGCCCCATGAAACCGGGCACTTGCTGGGTCATTTTCATGCAGGCGATGCCAGCCATGTGCAGCAGGCTATTGATGCGGCGCTGGCCGCAAAAGAAGCGTGGGCCGCTACCAGCTGGGAAAACCGTGCAAATATCTTTCTTCGTGCGGCAGATTTGCTTTCAACAAAATATCGTTACCTGATAAATGGCACAACGATGCTGGGGCAAAGCAAGAACGCCTACCAGGCAGAGATTGACAGCGCCTGCGAGCTGATTGACTTTCTGCGTTTCAATGTTCATTTTTTAAGTGAGATCTATAAGCAACAACCCATTAGTGCACCGGGTATGCATAACCGCCTGGAGTACCGCCCGCTGGAAGGATTTGTACTGGCTATAACGCCATTTAATTTCACTGCTATCAGCGGAAACCTTCCTACCTCGGCGGCTATGTGTGGCAATGTGGTGGTATGGAAACCGGCCAATACCCAGGTGTATGCAGCGCAAATGTTTATGCAGGTTTTAAAAGAAGCCGGGCTGCCCGATGGTGTGATCAATTTAATTTATGTTGACGGACCTACGCTGGGTAAAGTATGTTTTGCGCACAGGGATTTTGCAGGCGTGCACTTTACCGGTTCTACGGGTGTGTTCAACCAGATGTGGAAGAGTATAGGTGAGAACGTAGCCAATTATAAATCGTACCCGCGTATTGTAGGGGAAACCGGCGGAAAGGATTTTGTGATCGCTCACAAATCGGCCGATCCGCAGGTAGTGGCCACGGCTTTACTGCGTGGCGCCTTTGAATACCAGGGACAAAAATGTTCGGCTGCCTCCAGGGCTTATATCCCATCGAATATGGCTGGAGAAGTAAAAGAATTATTAGTGGATGGGGTGAACAGTTTTAAAGTAGGACCCGTTGATGATTTCAGCAATTTTATAAACGCGGTGATTGATGAAAAAAGTTTCGACAAGATCGCTTCCTACATCACCAACGCAAAGAAAGATCCCGCTGCAAAGATTTTAGTGGGCGGTGAGTTTGATAAGTCAAAGGGATATTTTATCAAGCCAACGATCATTGAAGCGCTGGATCCAAAATATGTGACCATGTGCGAAGAGATCTTTGGGCCGGTGTTGACCATTCATGTGTACGATGAAGAAAAATTTGAAGAAACCCTGCACCTGGTAGATACCACGTCTCCTTATGCACTGACCGGTTCCATCATGGCGCAGGACCGTTATGCAGTGGAACTGGCCACGAATGTATTGCGCAATGCTGCCGGTAATTTTTATATTAATGACAAACCCACCGGCGCCGTGGTAGGACAACAACCCTTTGGAGGCGCCAGGGCCAGCGGTACCAACGATAAAGCCGGTTCTATTTTGAATTTGTACCGTTGGTTAAGTGCCAGGACGATTAAGGAAACGTTTGTACCGGCAACCGATTACAGGTATCCATTTTTAAGAGGAGAGAGTGAGGGGATATAAATGTGGATAAGTTTTTGAACCTCAAAAAATTAGAAAGCCGCGTAAGCGGCTTTTTTTATTCATGCAGTTCATCATTTTTTAGAGCAGTTCATACAGGGGTTTTTGCATTTCATACATTACTAACGAGTAGTAATACCCGATACGTTTAGAAAAATTACTATACTCAAATTCAAGTGCTTTAATGTGATGTGATAAAAATCAGGCTTATAAATTTTGATTCCTCATTTTTCTTTTATTCTTTTGTCCCCGAAATTTAAACTATCTAAAAATCAAAAAAAGGACTTTATGAGAAAAGTATTTTTAGTTCTCGCATCTGTATTTGCTCTGAGCGCAGCAAATGCACAAACCGGAAAAAATCAAATTGGTATTGGTGTTGACTTAGGTCTTCCTATGGGCGACTTTGGCGATGCTGCTAAATTAGGTATTGGTGGTTATGCAAAATATTTGCATGGTGTAGGTTCTGCTGGTCAGATTACTTTGACAAGCGGATATCAAAAATTTAATGGAAAAGATTTACCTGACGGTACAAGCGCTTCATTTTCTGTAATTCCAATTTTGGCTGGTTATCGTCACAATTTTGGTGGTGGATATGTTGAGCCACAATTAGGTTATGGAATTTACGGTTCTAAATGGGATTTCGGAAGCTTTGGTTCCGGAAGTGAATCATCTGGAGCTTTCACTTGGGCTGTTGGAGCTGGTTATGCAATGGAGCAAGGTCTTGACCTTGGCGTTCGTTACCAAAGCGCTTCTAAAGATGGATCTACAACATCTTTCATTGGTTTCCGCGTTGGTTACAACTTCTCTTTAGGCGGTGGTTCTGCTTCTAAATAAGAACTCCATACCACATTACTTTATGAAGGCTGATTTTTTAATCAGCCTTTTTATTTTCAATAACCAAAAATAAGTTTATGAAAAAAGTCACAATTGTTCTTGCGTTCCTGGTAACCTGTCAGCTGGTAGTCGCACAAGCGCAATTCGGTGTGCATGCTAATGGTATCATTGCCAGCCAGTCGATAAAAGCCAGTGGTTTTAAATTTACCAGCGATGGGCGTTTTTCCTGGAAGGCAGGACTGGTAGCTAATGTTCCGGCAAGTGAACAAGTATCTTTCATGCCTCAATTAAATTTAGTGAGCAAAGGCTCTAAGTTTAATTTTGAGGAGGTAAAAACAGAAAGCCAACTGACATATTTGGAGCTGCCATTAAATTTTGTTTATAACTCAGGTGGTTTTTTTGGCGGCATTGGTCCTGTGTTGAGTTACGGGCTGGGAGGTAATGAAACCGTGACTCAGGGAACGGAAACCGAGAAGATGAAAGTTAAGTTTGATGGTAAAGAAGATGGGGCAGACGAATTTTCTCACTACAAGGCTTTTGAATTTGGCGGGAATATTATAGCCGGATACAAATTAGAAAGTGGGTTATTCTTTAATGCGCATTACAATTTTGGGTTATCGAATATTGCGCCTACAACTGAAGGAACAGCAAAAAATAATTATTTCGGGTTCGGGATAGGGTATTTCTTTAGTGTTGGTGGTTCAGCTTCTAAATAAGCTGTACAACTCAACAATAAAAAAAG
>CBHTSW010000037.1:0-41748 GCA_966095395.1 uncultured bacterium
AATGAAAGCTTTAAGCGCAGTGAGTATGTAGCGCTTTCCAACGCCCTGCAACTGTATTTTGATCTCTTACAAAAGGATAAAACTATTTTTCCCTGTTTCAACAGCTTTTATGAATTCCTGAAAGATGATTTTGTAGCCGTACTTGCCGGGGACAATGTCAAGGAAAAGGATTTTGACATATCCAACTTCCTGTATGTATTAAGGCCTTACTATAAGGGCGGGGAATTTGACTACCTGCTGAATGCGGAAGAAAACCTGGATTTACTCCGCCAACGGTTTATCGTCTTTGAACTGGACAACATAAAGGACCATCCCATCCTCTTTCCGGTGGTGACCATCATCATCATGGAAGTTTTTATCTCCAAGATGCGCAAGCTCAAAGGCATCCGTAAAATGATCCTGATTGAAGAAGCCTGGAAGGCCATAGCCAGGGAAGGCATGGCGGAATACATTAAATACCTGTTCAAAACCGTCCGAAAATTCTTTGGGGAGGCGGTAGTGGTTACCCAGGACGTAGAAGATATCATTTCTTCCCCCATCGTAAAGCGAACCATCATCAATAACAGTGACTGCAAAATTTTGCTGGACCAAAGTAAATATCAAAACAAGTTTGGGCAGATTCAAGAATTATTGGGCTTAACGGAAAAGGAAAAAGCGCTGGTGCTCAGCATCAACAAGGCCAACGACCCTTCAAAAAAATATAAAGAGGTCTTTATCAGTCTTGGTGGGGTATTATCCAAGGTGTACCGGACGGAAGTATCACCAGAGGAATATTTGGCGTACACCACGGAAGAAAAAGAAAAGCTGAAGGTCCAGGCGTATGTAGAGACGTTCGGGGACATGGAAAAAGCGATTCAGGTATTGGCTGAAGAAATGCGGCCGCCTCAAAACCCAAATACGATATGAAATTATTCTTACTTCCGGCCCTACAGGCTGCTGTTCTTTTAGGTTGTGGTATACCTACAGAAAGCGACCCCGTAAAGGTGTCAATTACGGGGAGCTATGTCCGTTCCTCTCACGATGAATTTGGTAGTAGTCACGATACCATAATGATCGACTTGCAAAACGAAGGCGCCAATCAGTACAGGCTTACCCATAAATGGCGGTATACAAGGGTACTGGATGGAAGGCCCTTGCCAACATCATATAAAAAGGCCACTACGACGGCTATTTATAAGGCAGCGGCCCCATTGTTGGAAGGATCCCAAACCGGTGTTATCTATTCTATTGATGCAAAGAAAGGTTTCCTGTTTGCCGGTTCCACTACTTACCAAAAACAAAAATAAAAAGGTATGAAAAGAAGATTGCCGGCTGCAGTGTTTGTAATGTGTTGGATGCTGTTGCCCATCCAAAAAGTGAGTGCGCAGATACCCATTGCGGAAGTTATTAAGGCAGCAGTAGTTAAGGTCATAAAAGCGATTGATTTAAAAGTGCAGCGCCTGCAGAACAAAACCATTTGGTTACAGAATGCGCAAAAGACGTTGGAAAATAAAATGTCCGAGTGGAAGCTCTCGGAGATCAGGGAATGGGTAGAGAAGCAAAGAAAGTTATACGACGATTATTTCCAGGAACTCTGGCAGGTGAAAGCTGCCCTGGCGAAGTATCAACAAGTAAAAGATATTATAGCAAAGCAGGTGCAGCTAGTGACCGAATATAAAGGCGCCTGGGGGTTGTTTGGGCAGGATAAAAATTTTACCCCCGAAGAGCTTGCATACATGCAAAGCATTTATTCCGGCATGTTGGATGAAAGTCTTAAAAACATGGACGGTCTTTTTTTGGTGGTGAACGCTTTTGCCACCCAAATGAGCGATGCCAAGCGACTGGAAATGATTCACCGGGTAAATAATGCTATAGACCAGCAACTGACCGACCTGAGACAATTCAATAACCAAAATAGGATGCTGAGCCTGCAGCGATCGGCAGAAAGGGGCGAGATTGATTATGTAAGGCGCTTACACGGCATTACCCGGTAGGCATCAATTTAATTAACGTGTAGAAAGAAATGGTGTATGAAAAAGTTATCGCTATTCGCCATATTCCTTATGGCCTTCCACTCCATGGCATCGGCGCAAACCTTCGATGAATGGTTCCGGCAGAAACGCACGCAAAAAAAATACCTTATCCAGCAAATTGCTGCCCTTCAGACTTATTTTAACTATGCAAAGGAAGGGTATGACATAGAAGGTAAGGGCCTCCGCTCTATACAGCAAATAAAGCAAGGCGATTGGGACCTGCATAATGAATTCTTTAACTCTTTAAAAAAGGTAAACCCGAATATCGAACACTTTTGCAAAGTGGCCGCGATTACTTCCTTAGGGACGAAAGTGATTGCTCAGGCAAGACAAACGCTTAAAGATGTTCGTGCGGCTGGCTATCTCAGTCCCGAAGAAATCTCGCATTGTTCAGCGGTCTTTGACTTTCTTTTAGGTGACTGTCTAAAAACCTTTGACGAATTAATTGCCGTTACCACTTCCGGCGAACGCGGGATGACAACCGATGAACGTCTTAAGCGCCTGGACAGCTTATACCAGGAGATGCAGGAAAAATATGCCTTTTGCTGCTCTTTTGGACAAAGCATGGGCATGCTTTCCACACAACGGGAAGCAGAACATTTACAAATCAATCGCTTGAAAATTTTAAATGGTGTACAATGAAAAAGTGTATGGCGGTTTTATCGTTTTGTACCGCCTTTCATTGCGCTTCGGCGCAGCGCTATGAAGCCGAGCAACTGCTCTTAAACTGGGAAAAGCTGGTGCAGTTCAAAAAGATTCTGCAAAACATGTATGAGGGCTATAAGATCCTTTACAAAGGTTATACCGCCGTAAAGGATATTTCGGAAGGGAGTTTTAGTCTGCATAAAACCTTTTTAGATGCTTTATTAGACGTCAGTGAGACGGTTAGAAAATACAAGCGGATCCGCGATATCATTGATTATCAGGTTAAAATAGCCAGTGAATACAAATCTGCTTTAGGTAGGTTCAAAGCTTCCGGAGAATTTACGGCGGAAGAACTGGAGTACCTGGGGAGTGTATATACAGGTCTAATCAGGCAAACGGGTAAAAGCCTTGACGAACTACTGATGGTGGTTACAGCCGGTGAACTTAGGATGAGTGATGATGAACGAATTACAGCCATCGATAGAATTTATGAAGCCGTAGTGGACCAGTTCTCTTTTTTAAAAGCGTTCAATGGCGATACGGCGCTGCTTTCCCTGCAACGAAAAGCGGAAAGGGCTGAAATCAAAATGTCACGCCTCCTTGGTGGCCTGGAGAGATAATTTAGAAAACGATAAATGCGAGGTATGAAATACGGTGTGCGGATGATTGGTTTATTTAGCGTTATCCTGCTTATCCCACTACTTGCACCCGCGCAGGGAATGGCCGGTGAGATCCATAGTCTGCAGGACGTGCTGGAAAAGCTTTATGAGGATATGATGCCGCTGTGCAGCCAACTGATTGGTGTCGGCAGGGGGATTGCCGGCTTTGCGGCCACCTGGTATATCGCTTCCCGTGTTTGGGGGCACATCGCAAGGGCAGAGCCAGTGGATTTTTACCCGCTGTTCCGACCTTTCGTGCTGGGCTTTGCCGTTCTCCTCTTTCCTTCTGTCATTGCCATGATAAACGGCGTGATGAAGCCAACGGTTACAGCGACGGCGGCCATGGTGAAGGATTCCGATAAGGCTGTGGCGCAACTCTTACAGATGAAGGAAGAAGCGATTAAAAAGACCGCTTACTGGCAAATGTACGTGGGTGAATCCGGCAGTGGTGACCGGGACAGGTGGTATAAGTATCATTATAAGGATAAAACCGAGGGCTTTTTCAAAAGCATTGGCAACGACATCAGGTTTGCCATGGCCAAGGTTTCGTATAATTTCCGTAACTCCATTAAACAGTGGATGAGCGAAGTGCTGAAAGTCATTTTCGAAGCCGCCGCTCTTTGCATCAACACCATCCGCACCTTTTACATGATTGTGCTGGCCATGCTGGGTCCTTTAGTGTTTGGTATTGCCGTTTTTGATGGCTTTCAGCACACCCTGACGGTATGGATCGCCCGTTATTTGAACGTTTTCCTTTGGCTGCCGGTAGCCAACATCTTTGGGGGCATCATGGGCAAAATCCAGGAGAATATGCTGAAAGTGGATCTGCAGCAGATTGCCTCCAATGGTGATACGTTCTTTTCCTCTACCGATACGGCCTATCTCATTTTTATGGTGATTGGCATCATCGGGTATTTCACGGTGCCTTCTGTTGCCAATTATATCATTCATGCCGGAGGGGGCAACACGCTGCTTTACAAAGTCACCAATATGATGCACAGCTCTAGCCAAAGTGTACTGTCCAATAGCACGGCTATGGCAAAAGATGCGTTGAGTAACGGCTATAACCAAATCAGCAGCAGCATGGCTTCCTATGGGAGTACCGGCGGTTATTTTAAGGATGGGCCAGCGGCAGGTGGCAGTGACACTTATATGAAAGAAAAGCTGCAAGGCCCTCCACAAGAAGGTTCCGGATAAAAGGGAATTCTGTTCAATGGCGCCAATAAATAAAAGGGGTTGGAAACAAAAATGTGGGATGGAAAATCGTGTGCAAGATGTTTCAAAAAATGAAAAACATAGATACGTCCTTTCGGTACATACGCTCTTTTAGCCTGCTCTTTCTTGCGGGATGTATGGTAACAGCTGTCTTTATCGCTTACAAAAGCTATCAACTGGCAGAAAGGGCGCAACAGCGTGTTTATATCCTGGCCGGTGGGAGAGCCCTGGAAGCCTTTTCCTCGGACAGGAAGAGCAACCTTCCGGTAGAAGCAAGGGATCATGTGGGGACCTTTCACCATCTTTTTTTCACGTTAGACCCCGATGAAAAAGTGATCCAGTCCAACTTAGCCAGGGCCTTATACCTCGCCGACGGCTCGGCGAAACAACAATACGACAACCTGCAGGAAAATGGGTATTTCTCCAACCTCATTGCCGGCAACATCAGTCAGGAATTACTAGCGGACAGCATTGAGGTAAACACAGATGTATACCCTTTTTATTTCCGCTTTACAGGGAAACAGCGCATCATCCGGCCGACCACCATTGTCGTTCGCAGCCTGGTGACCGAAGGCTATCTGCGCCATGTAGCCCGGTCGGATAATAACCCTCATGGTTTTTTGATCGAGAAATGGCGGACCCTTGAAAACAACGACCTCCGTACACAAACCCGGTAGTATGTGGTTAATTAAAAAGCAAAAGGTGAAAAACACCCGGGCGGTGAGTGGTACTGATAAGGCAGCCCGTAAAATGGTAAGAGCCATTGAATGCCTTCAGCGCTTGTTTGCTAGGAAAATGAACAAACTGTTTTCTATGATGAGCATTAAAAAAGCAAAGCGGGTCCTCCTCCTTTTTACGGTGGTAGGCGGTGGCTATAGCCTGTACCTTATCTATGGGGCCCTTGCCGTACCAAAGACAAAAAACATGGTTCCGGTAGAATACATAAGCCCTCCGGAACACCTGGACAAAACAGGCGCTGAAGCGACAGAAGGTAAGGGTGTAGAGGAGAAAACCTTTCAGGATATCCAGGTGTATAAGGTTTTCCTGGATAGTGTAAAAAGCGGCAACCCTTCCTTATACGACCATATTATGGCGGAGCATCCGGGACTATTGGATAGCATGCGGTTGCTCGAGCAACTCTATTATTCACAAAAACAAAATAGCGTTTATGAAAAGTGAGAACAGGTCGCAGGCTTTTTTGCGAAAACGAAAGATGCTGCTGGTGATGCCGCTCTTGGTCATTCCTTTTTTGACCATGGCCTTTTGGTCCCTGGGGGGCGGTTCGGACAGTTCACGTAAGGAAACGGCATCATCAAAAGGGTTGAATCCTAAGCTGCCTTCTCCTGGTTTAAAAAAGCAGGAAGGAATGAGTAAGCTTAGTTTTTACGATAAGATGCAGCGGGACTCGGCAAAACTAAAAGAGTGGATGCACCATGATCCGTATTACCAACGGTCCAGGGATAGTTTATTGGCCATACCTGCCGGGTTACAGGATTTAAGGACAAACACGCCGGTAAAATTTCATCAGCTAAATCCATCTCCTTACGAGGGAAGTATACAAAACCCCGAAGAAGCGTTACTCCAAAAGCTCTCTGCCTTGCAAAAGGAGTTAGCTACGCCTAAAGCCCCAAGGCAAACAGGGATACAAGAGGAGAGAGAAACGAATGCCTTTTCAGCGCAAACCCAAAAGCTGCAAAACATGATGGAGGAAATGAATAGCAGGGGAGAAGAAGATCCTGCGATACAGCAGCTTTCTACAACCCTGGATAAAATCTTGGACATACAGCATCCCGAAAGGGTAAAGGACAAGCTAAAGGAAAAGTCTTTGCAGCAAAGGGGAGTCGTGTTTACGGTTGCTCCATCCTCCGGCAAGGCCAGTATAAGCCTACTGGGCGGGAGTGAAAAGAAAGATGGTGGATTCTTTAGCCTTGAAAACGAGGAGGGCGACACCACTAGTGAGAATGCCATTGAAGCGGTGATAGCGTCAGCACAAACGCTGGTAAATGGTACTGTGGTTAGGATCCGGCTTTTGAACGATATACTGGTAAACGGAAGGCTCATTCCATCAGGAACCCTTGTTCATGGTGTGGCTGCGCTAAACAGTGAACGCCTGGAAGTGGACATTAACAGTGTGCGAATAGGAAGCTCCCTGTTCCCGGTAAGGCTTACGGTATATGACATGGATGGACTGCCCGGCATCTACATTCCCGGTGCCATCTCCCGGGATGTTGCCAAAGAATCGGCTGATAACAGCCTTCAGATGTTGGAGTTGTCATCCATAGATCCGTCGCTAAAAGCGCAAATAGCGGCCACGGGTATTCGTACGGCAAAGGGCTTATTAAGCAAAAAGGTAAAACAGGTAAGGGTGGTTGTAAAAGCCGGCCATAAGGTGCTGTTGAAAAACAAAGCAGAAGGAGAGTAAATTTTTAAATCAAACAATAATTATTATGAAACGAATGGTGTGTATAGGGTTCCTGTGGGTACTGAGCCTTTCGGTGGTGGCTCAAAATTCTCTTTGTCTTTCCACAGACAAAACAACAAGCCTTGTATTTCCCTTCCCGGTAAAGCACGTGGACAGGGGAACACCCGTGGTGCTGGCACAGCAGGTAAAGGAGGTTCCCAACATTTTATTGGTCAAAGCCGGCGCAAAGGATTTTCCGGAAACCAACCTAAGTGTCGCCACAGAAGATGGAAGTCTTTATTCTTTTGCCGTTTGCTACGACCCAAAGCCTTCTGCCTGGGTATTTCATTTGCCCGTCCAGGTGAAGGAAAGTTTGAAAAGCGGGGCAACCGCCCTTCTGGACAACCCCGGTGTGATTAGGGGTATCCGGGACAGAAAATGGGGCATGTGCGCAAAGGTCACTGGCATTTATGTAAAGGATGATGTCCTGTTTTACCAGCTTGCGCTTCAAAACGACAGTCCCCTTGATTACGCTATTGAACGCATCCGGTTTTTTGTCGCTGACAAAAAAAAGAGCAAACGTACCGCCGTCCAGGAACTTGATCTAAAGCCCCTGCATTCGGTGGGAAATACGGCTTTGGTGAAAGCAAGGAACGCGACGGTGCTGGTGGTGGCCCTGGACAAGTTTACGATTCCGGATGCCAGGTATCTGGGCGTGCAGATCATGGAGAAAAACGGGGGCAGGCATTTGTCTATGAAAATAAACAACCGAGACCTTATGGATGCCCTCATTTTACCGGAGTGGAAATGAATACCGGACATCCCATATCGGATGAAGTGCTAAAAGAGGCCATCCCGGCCCTGTCACAAGACGAAAACTGGCTGGCCTACAATAGTGCTGCCTATTTGATTGAAAAAGAGGACGCCTTTTTCTTTAAAACAAGGGGCGAAGCCACTTCGTTTGCCATCGATAATGATAGTGACAGGGACCGTTTTGGGGTGATTTCATTTGACTCGGTTGACGACCTGCTGCGGCAAATCCCGTATGGTGAGGGCATTGACCAGAGTTTGGGTAACCGTCCAGACGGGAATGAATGATATAACAGGGAGGGCAACGCCTTCACGGATGCCCTGATAGAACACATGGAAGGGCAACCATTATTATTTAATTCAAAACAAAAAACATTTTTTATGAACAACGAAAATTTTCAGTTTTTAGCTGACAACATCAAGTATGCAGGCTTTGGCGAGAACCTGAGGGCGGATTTGGAAAAGGCGATGGGAGAGGGCAAGCCTGAGTTCCAGCTTCATTTTGCGGCTGAATTCTATAAGAAGTCCTTCGAGGCCGCGCTGAACTTCCGCAGGTCCGAGTCCAGCGGTATGTATTATTTCAATAACTACCGGGCATCGCTGCAGCGAATCAATGGTGAAAAACTGGAACAGACCTTTTACCTGAACAAAGGCAAAGGCGTCACAGCAAAAGAAGCCTTTAATCTCTTGGATGGCCGTGCCGTGCACAAGGATATGGTAACAAAAGAAGGGCATTCCTACAAGGCCTGGCTGCAGCTGGATACAGAAAACAAAGACCACCATAACAATTTTGAGGTAAAACAATACCATGAAAACTATGGATTTGACGTACAGGCGGCGCTCTCAGGACTAGCCATTTCTGAATTGAACGATCCGCAAAAGAGCAAGGATTTGGTACAATCGCTTCAAAAAGGAAACGTTCAGTCGGTTACCATTGAAAAGGAGGGAAGTGTCCACAAGATGTTCGTGGAAGCCGACCCTAAATTTAAAAACGTCAAACTGTATGATGCCGAAATGAGGCTGATTTCAAAAGAAGGTTTAGGGGCCTATCAATCTGCAGCTAAGGAAGCTGTAGTAAAAAACGTGATGGAGGAAGGGGGTAATTATAAAAAAAAAGAGGTGCAGGAAACGGTGAGCCCTGATAAGGAAAAAATGAAGAACAGCAACCAACTTTTGCCCAAAAAGAGTGAAGGGACAAAAAAAGGGCTGGGAAGAGCCTGAGTGCGCATTACTTCATAACAATTAAAGTGCTTTATGAATAGGGAGAATGTTGCTGCCCTGGCAGAAAAGATCAGAAAAGTAGGCTTTGAAAAGGCAACCCCGTGGTTGGTGAGGCGGATATGTTTTAGTCCGAAGCATTTTATTATAGAAAAAACGGTGCAGAAAGGAAAAGACAGGGTTGTTTTTCAATTTCATTTCGAACGCCGGCAGGACAGCAATAGCTATGCATTTGACTTTTACGATGCCCTCCTGCAAAAGGATACGGAAATAGAAAGCCCCATCCTTGACAGAATCGATACGGCCTTCTTAGACAAGCAAATGTTGGCCATAAACTGGCGGGAGGTATTTAGCCCGGAGAAGGAATTTGCCGATAGGGATGAAATGACACTTTGGGCAGAAGCGGAAGCCATCGAATCCATTGTGAATGACCTTTTAACCTTAGAGGCCGGGCAGGGAAAGGAGGTAGCGCAGCATTTAAAGCTGAAACATTGGCCAGGAACCCTATACCAGGAGTTTACCGGCGGTGGGCAGCCTGTTAAATCCAGGTTTGAGATAAGCCAGCGCTTTTTTACTCCGGATGATAACGACATTATTTCCTGGGATGAAGCCTACCGTTTTTTGCAAAACAAATGGCTGGAAAAAGTGCGGCAATCGAAAATGGAACATCCTATCCAAAATGGCCATAACGGGCAGGGAAGGGATGATGTTACCCAAGCTTCAAGCGATATCACAGGAACGCGGAAAACAAGGCGAAAGGCGCCACGTAAAGGCAGGTAAAGTTTAGCTGATGACAATGGAAGTATTTCCACCCCTGACAAATTTCTATACGGCCATTGCGGAGGATCCCCGGATTGGCACTTCCCATGTAAGTACGTACCTGGCCTTACTGCAACAATGGAATGTAAAGGGGGGCGTAAACCCCTTTCAGATTGAGCGGACTACGATGATGAAAATTGCCAAGATAAACTCGAGGCAGACCTTTAACCGGTGTATGAAGGATCTGCAGGCGTTTGGCTACCTGGTTTACACACCTTCCGTAAATGCGTCTACGCCCAGTTCCGTCTATCTAAAAAAACTATAAGGAGAGGCTATGGAAACCCTGTATATACCAAACGAGAGTGATTTTAAAAGATGGGTGAAGGAGGCGGTTCGCGAATGCTTTAAAAATGTTTTACTGCAATTACCCGTAAACACGGAAGAAGAAATGCTTTTGAACCGAAAAGAAAAAGCCAGGGTCTTGCGGGTATCGCTGGTTACGTTAACCGACTGGATGAAAAGAGGATTGCCTTACCACAAGCAAAGTGGAAGGGTTTGTTTTTTGTATTCAGAAGTGATAGAGTAGATAAAGAAGTACCGCATGAAAAAATATTTGGAAATGGGATGAGTTATTAGTTTTCATGGGTCGTTGGTTTGCAAGCCTGCCCGTTTTTTACTATTACCTTTGTGCGGCGGGTTTTCATAACCCGGTTTTTTATTTTTACCTCATCTATTGAACTCATGCAAGACCAGCAGTTGATACAGGAATTGAAAAAGGCTTTTTCAAAGGGGGTGGAGAATGGTGTTATGGACCTGGAAAGCTTCCTAAAGGCCCGTCGTTCCTTCAACATACTGCGTATAGAAGACCTGTACACGGAAAAGGGGGGGACCGTTCCGCCCTATAGGCGGTCTGATTTTTTAATACTTTTTGTTAGGCAGGGCAGCGGCCAGCGCTCCATTGGACAGTACACCTTTACCATTGCCAACAATAGCCTGGTGATCTTACCCAGATATGTTATTCATGCGGCAACATATTTGGAGAAGCCTTATGGATACGTGATCTCTTTTAATCCGGATTTTTTATTACAACAATCTTTCTCGTATAAGCTGCTGAATAGTAAACGGGTACTGAAGCCTATGCTGCAGCCCTACCTGGTGCTTACCGAGGAGCAGGCCGGTGAGGTGGTGGCTATTTTTGAAACCATCATTAAAGAATGCAACAGCGGCTTTGAGGAGAAAAAAGAGATGATTGCCTTAAAGCTTTTAGAGCTGCTGATCCTCTGCGACCGCTTTTTTGCCAATAAGGCGGTCGGTACGTGCACCATTCGTTATTCCGAAACCATGCAGGCTTTCAACGAACTGATTGAAACCCATTTTCGCCAGCACCGGGATGTGCAGTTTTATGCTGAGGCCTTGCATATGCATCCGAACAACCTCAATCTGATCGTCAAAAAGGTCACAGGGCTTACCCCCAAGCAAATCATCACCAACCGCCTGATCATCGAAGCGAAATATTTGCTGGTCTCTACCACCCTGACCATTAAAGAAATCGCCTACGAGGTCGGGTTTGAGGATGCCAATTACTTCACCTCTTTTTTTAAAAAAGAGCAGCACACCACACCGGCTCAATACCGCTGTCAATCTGTGTGATTTTCAAAGTGATTTGTTGGAATATGCAAGTGATCCCTTGCGGTATAAGTCCAATCTTTGCCTGCGGCATAAGGGATAACACTTGAAGAACATTGAAACGATACAGAAACAGGAGTCGGCTCTTTACAAGGCCCTTCTCAGTGAGGTGCTTAAGCGTTCTTCGAGTGCCCTGGTGCTGCTGAATACAGAGGCAGAGATTAGGTGGAGCTCCTCCGGCGCTGCAGCAATAACCGGATACAGTTGTGAGGAGTTGGTGGGTGAATCGGTCTTTGATTTTTTTCACCCGGGCGATCTTCCCGCAGCCAGGCGTCAGCTCAACTATCTGACGAACGGCCACGGAAATGCATCTGCTTTTGTCCTCCGTATCCGTGACAAAAACGGGGAGATGCGGTGGATCGATGTGGTTGTACATAACCTGCTGCATGTTCATGAGGTCCATGCATTATTGGTGTTCCTCAAGACAAGCCACGATGGGGCCGCGGACGAAAGAGCACTGGCGCTGGCCGTGACAGCGGCAAAAGAACAGGAGCGGGAATTCCTGGCCACGGAGCTGCACGATAATGTCAACCAGGTGCTTACGGCAACGAAACTCCTGGTGGATCTGGTGCGCATGAATTCAGAGGGCGATGAGCTGCTAAAAATAGCATCCGACAACTTAAAGCTGGCCAGTGAGGAGATCAGGAAACTAACGTATTCAATGGTTAGTTATGACCTGCAGGAGTTTGGTTTATCCTTTGCCTTCCGCACCTTCATAAATACGGTCAGCCGGGCCAGTGAGCTAACCTTTCACACGCGGCTGGAGGAAGACGCCCTGCACGTGCTTACGGCGGATCAGCAATTACAAGTATACCGTATCCTACAGGAGGGCATAACAAATATCATCCGTCACGCTGAGGCGACCCTCGCTGAAATTGTCCTTTCCAGGAATGCGGACCGAATCTATCTGACGATCAGCGATAATGGCAAAGGCTTTCCGATGAACCGGGTCAAACCCGGGGTAGGCTTATCCAGCATCACCCATCGGGTAAAGGTCCTGGAAGGGCATTTTCATGTGCGGGCGCCCGAGGGTAAGGGTACCTTCATTGAAATTCATTTTCCTATGTAGACCACTGTAACATTCTGCCCTATGTTTTTTCTTGTTGGCAGGCCGGGGTGCAGAAGCAGATGGTTTTATTGGCCGGGGTGGTGGCCGTATTCAATACGCTCCTGAAAAAACCTACAGCCGATCCGCGGTTTTGTACGCAGGGATCAACACCGGTCAACCATGCGTATATGGGGGGGTAGGCTGTTATTCAAATCGATATATATCACATCTGTGTTAGGGATGGAGCCCAGTTCATCTGCAGCGATCTTATTGTACTCACCTATGATTTCAATGGCCGCAATCACTCCATGTCCTTCATCAGACAACGCTCCGGCAATTACATTGCCAGGACCGGAACCGCTGCCTGTTATCAAAATTGTTTTTGACATACACGTAAATTTGAGTCCGTCAATTTAATTACTCAGGCAGTGATCCTTGTAATTCGCTTAACGCATACCGCCAACCTGCTGCCCTACGCAAACCTTTCATTCATGCGAAATCATCTGGTGCGGGAAAGGCAGTTACCTTGGCAATAGTAATTCCTCAACGCATTGCTGAACCGGCGCATGCAGCGTAAAAAATAGGCACGTGGAGAAGTGCCCCCATTACATCATGATAAATTTGCCGTCTATTCTTCTGAGAAAAAAACTTTATCTGAATGTGTCAATTACGACATGGGTCAAATAACATTTTAACCTGGGTACAAAGAAATCCCCGGTTTTGATTGCAGGCAACAAGAACCTACAAAAAGAAACCTCATTTTTTATTTGGTCACTTTGACGCCATTCCAGAATGCGATATGTCCTTTGATACCTTCCGCTAAGGCTTTGGGATGGGGGTAGAACCATGCAGCATCCTCTGCTTTTTTCCCGTTAACCACTACATTATAGTAGGAAGCCAAGCCCTTCCACGGACAGGTCGTGTGCGCCTCAGATGTTGTCAGGAATTCTTTTTTTACGGAATCGGCGGGGAAATAATGGTTGCCTTCCACAACAACTGTGTTGTCACTTTCTGCAATCACCTGATCATTATAAATGGCTCTCATTGGTAAAAACTTTTAAAATGAAATGTTGAGTTTAAATATCTATGGCTCCACAACCGCAGGATTCCAGATAGGCATTCAAGACTTCGGAATACGTGGGGTGTGGATATGTCATTTTGCCTAATTCCACATCCCGTAATTCAATTGCATAGCAATGGCTGTTTGTTGTATTAGCCCTGCACTACGTGCATCCGCCTAGTGTGATTTTCGATGATAGTCCCACTAAGGCTCAGTTGTGCAGCCCGCACAGCCAGCGACACAGCCACCGGGGCCTAACCGATGATGATGTCAAAATCCGTTTCCAAATCCTGTAATGCATTTTTTCACCTGCCTTGGTAATGCTATTAAAATATTCCGGGGAATTAAGCCGTAAGGTTACTCCGGAATCAACGTTCAATAGCCCAGGGCTTCACGCGATCTCTACGTTCAGACCCTCACGGGATATTCGGGTAGTAATAAATCCAAAAGTGCTTAGCTTCCATGTTGCGTTCAAACCCAACTGTTCCAGTATACTCCCTCCTTTTCTCTTCTTGATGACCAATATATCTTCCTAAAGCAATAACCAGTTTTTCAAAAATTTCATCTTCAATCTGTCCATCTCGCTGCTCCCATGCATCCATGCCTTTACCCTTCCGCACCATTGTTGTGAAATGTTCGTTATTTGATACCACAATGAACACATCATTACAAGGGATAAACAAAAGATCAGAATACTCCCCGTTATCATAAAGATCCAACTCCAGATGAAACGCTTGTTGTGGCGTTTGAGCATCGTTAAGGTCGAAACCGTCTTCTTCAGTCATAGAAAATCATGTTGGTATACCCAATAACAAGGTACGAGGGTAACGGTTAAAAGGAAATGGACAAAAAAGACAATCTTTTGTACTTCCAGGTAATTCGCTTGCACCCTTGCTTTCAACCACATAGGGCTTTGGCATTTTGTTATGTACCAGGGACTGATCCCATACTACCATTCACCTGTATGTTTAGCGGCAAAAGCAATCAGGTTTGGCTCCCTGGGAGTGAGGGGTATATCTCACTTACCCGGACAGATGTTACAACTGATTGTCCTTTTTGTCCATTTGCAGGCCTTGTTACATGATTTAATTTTGCCCTTGTAAATTACTTCTAATAGACTTTGATGAAAATAAATGATGATCAAGACATCACAGTTTGGCCGAAGGAGCAGGGAGGGAGAATATGAAGTTTCTTTATTTGATGTAGTCAGTTTTTCCTATTAATGTGCGGGAGTACCAATGTTCGAGAATATATTTGATTTCTTTGAAAGTTATATCAGAAAACATAGCTTATTTTCTGACGAGGAGATTGCAACTATTAAGTCGCTGGCGATACCGAAGCGCCTTAAAAAGAAGCAATGCTTGCTACGTCAAGGGAGTGTATGTAGATTTCACACTTTTGTATGCAGCGGCTGTCTTCGATCCTATCGAATCGATGACAACGGTAACGAACACATCTTTAGCCTTTCACCGGCTAATCATTGGGTAAGCGATCGTGTAAGTCTTGTAACCGACACCCCTTCAAATGAATTTATCGACGCTTTAGAAGATAGTACCATTATACAGTTTTCGGCGGCCAGTTTTAAAACGCTCCTGAAAGATATACCCAATTTCGAGGCACTAAACACTAAAATTATTACGGATGACTGTGGTACAAGCCGTGACAGAATATACATGATGCTCAGCCATCAGGCAGAAGAAAGATACCGACAATTTATGCAGTGCTTTCCGCAATTGCATAACCGTCTTCCAGTATATATGATCGCTTCCTATCTCGGCGTCAAAAGGGAAACTCTTGCCAGAATACGCAGTAATATGATCGATCTCTGATGCTTGTTGGTAGTGACAGGCGGGGCCCCGGTGAAAAGCTAAACCGGGAGTGCACACCGGTTGATGTGGTCAACCGGCGATACATGCCGGTAATGGACGCCCCAAGTTTATCGCTGATACAGCTGTTTGTACAGATTCGGCCCGGCCATAAGGCTTTGATATTAACGCAGGTGAGATGGCAACCACCTGAGAGGGCTAAGATATGAACCCTATATCAACCTCCGCTTAATGGGTATCCTCCCTGACTGATCTGCGATAAACGTCAGGGGATACACTGGTTTGTACCTTAAAGAAGCGGCTGAAATAAGCTACGTCATGAAATCCAAGTTCAAGGGCAATTTGTTTTATGGGCTTGTCGCTTAGATATAATTCATGCTTAGCTTGTGTTATTATCCGTTCTGAGATCATATCCCCAACAGTCTTTTGCAGATGTTGCTTAGCCATACGGTTCAGCGTTTTGACAGTGACATTCAGTAATTTTGCATAGTCTGCTGGCCGGTGCTTGTGCTGAAAGTGTTGCTCCACTGCATTGATCAACTCCCGAATAATGTAATGACCCCCCGGGCGTGCCTCCGGATGGATTACACCTCTTTCCATCTTAATCCGTGAAGCATAGATCATGAAAATCTTCACCCATGAAATCGCGATATCATACCGGCCTAAATGGTCACCGTTAAGTTCTGAAAGAAGACGGTCCAGCGGATACAGGAGCTGAGCCATTTCCTCTTTACTGATTTTGATTAAGGGAGTTTCACCGGTACTCTTAAATAGCACCTGCTTACTTGTTAATTCCATTTCGTATTTATGGTTCCAAAAAAAATCCGGATGGAACTGCAGTAAGATTCCATCAAGTGGACCATCTGCCTGGATTTGAAAAGGTTGGTAAATTGGAAATCTAATTAAACAATTTTCAGAGAAATCATATTTCGCCGTATCAAAGGTTAATTGACCAATTCCTTTCTTAATCAGGATCACTTTGTAACAGTTATAGCTTTTCAGACTTTTAAAATACTCGTCATCGATAAGCTGTATCAGTTTAAACGCCAACACGTTGGTTTGAGGGTTTACCAATTCTATTTTCAATTGTTTATTCATCACCCAATAATTTTATTCCAATGCCATTTGCTTGCCAATGGCATAAGTACCCCTTAAGTTCACAGATTCCACAGGTGCCCCGAAAGGGGAAGTTTCCGATATCGTAACGCTGCTTTGCATTGTACACCAGAGATCCGTAACGGCTGTAAATAAGTCGTTTGCATAGACCGTAACGTTTTTCCTGGGCCTTATTTTAGGTGGCTTATCGGCCGTTATCTGCGATGCTGCCGGATGGCATTGGAAAACCTTCAAATACATCCCGTCGTGCTGCCGGGTCCTGGCATAAGGACGGGAACTTTCTTGCCGGCTTTTTTTTACTTTCCCCTGGAAATCCGAAAGATTATTTACACGGCCAATACGGAAACAAAATGGCGTATGCCCCGTCCAAAACGGAAATACATTCGCCATGGTTTGTTGACTATCCCTGAACACAGATACTGATTGGAAATACCGTTATTAATTTTGTTTATGAAATTTACTTTACAGTCTTGTTCACAGGACGGTAACAATGATTCTGGAGCCGAAACAGACGGTTTGACGTTTTTATAGTGAGCCTGGCACGGGCAACCCTGCAGGCGTCCGGCTTCAAGCCGGGCTTAAGTCGTCGTCACATAGCCTCTCACGTGTGGCCTGCCGGTAGGCGCTCCTACCACCTCACATTTATCTGTATAATCTTTCCGCATGCTCATAACTGCGAAGCGTAGTTTTCTGTCACCAGGGTAGATGTTGGGTCTGATGGCGGGTAATTGCCAGTGCCTGCCGGTGCGGTAACATCGTCGGAGAGATAGGTGTCCAGAACGATCTCCCCTTGTAACAACTTAGCAACCGGGCAATTTTTTGCCACCCAGAGCAGCCTTTCCTTTTGCTCATCCGTCACCGGCTGGCCAAACGAAAGTGTTCTGAAGATTAAGGTCTTGAAAGGTTCCGTCTCCTGCAACATATTTACGGAACAATGTATGTCAGTAATATCCCATCCTTTTCTCCTGATATACATGCGTAGAGTGGTCAACGTGCACCCGACCAATCCTGACAGTACAGTTGTAAACGGATCCGGGCCGATATCGTTACCGCCGTTGAACGACGGCTCGTCCAGTACCAGCTGCCCAGCCCGCCAACGGATCGTAACCTCCTGACGGTCTTTTACCAGCTCGCCGGTAATATCTTTGGCAAAGAGGCGCACGGTTGCCTTTTTACGTATCATGATGTTCGATCTTAGAATGATTTAAAATTATTCTCTGTTAGGGAACAGTGGACACCCTTTCTTTTCGCAGCCGCGGGCAGGCAGTTCATCTTGAAACCGATACCTGCAATGCCCCCGGCTTCCCAGGTCCTTAGGGGCGAACACGGATGACCGTCTTCCCCGAGCGCCGCGCGGTCGAGTTGAAGGTGGCCACAGCTTCGTCGAGGGTCGAGACGTTGCCAATGTTCGTCCGCAGACGTCCCTCGCGCACCCGCCGGACGATCTCATTCAGTTGAGTGCGGTCGGACTCAACAACGAAGTCTATCGCAAGGCCATCGACGGGCCGCGCTTCTACTGGCCCCACGACGGACACCAGCGTGCCCCCGCCTTGAATCAGCCGCGCGGATCGCTTCCCGATGTCCCCTCCGATAACATCAAAAACCAGGTCAACGCTCCCGACGTCTTCCAGGTTGTCGCTGTCGAGGTCGACAAACTCCTGCGCACCGAAGTCTAGCGCCTTCTGGCGGTCGGCGCCCCGTCCGGTACCGATGACATAGGCACCGGCCTCACGTGCGAGTTGCGTCACCATTGACCCGACTGCGCCAGCCGCCCCGTGCGCGATTACGCTTTGCCCTGACCGTAGGCGGCCATGCTCGAACAATCCCTGCCACGCGGTCAGGCCTGAGATGGGCAGGCTCGCGCCCACTGTGAAGTCCACGTCGCCTGGCAGCGGTGCCAGGTTGCGTGCCTCGATTGCTATATACTCGGCCAAGCTGCCGTCACGGTACCAGTCACCGAGGCCGAACACCCGCTGTCCCACCGAAAGCCCCGTCGTTCCATAACCAAGGGCGGTAACCACTCCGGCCAGCTCATGCCCGGGGATCGACGGCGTCCGGTCACCTTTGCGGCGATCGGTCCAGGTCGAGGGCCATGTCAACTCAGTACCCACAAATCCCGAGGCATGAATCTGAACAATAACGTCGTTTATCGCGGCCTGCGGCTCGGGCCGCTCCACCAGCTTCATCCCGGCTGTTCCCGCAGCCTGGTCTCTTACAACGATCGCCTTCATAACACACCTCCTTTTTCGCTCATCAGCAAACACCCGCCTGGTAAAGGGATGTTGCCGTATACTATTACTTTCAGCATGATTTTAATATTTAAAGTTGTATAATGGTTCTTTAAATCCTGGGATAAAACTAGATCTTAAATTGGTTACCTTAGTGGTCCAATTTCAAAATACATAGGGGTCCAGTTATGATTAAAAAATTTCTGGAGATTTCATTTCAAAAAGACGGCCAGCACAGTCCATTATACCTGCAATTGGAATCAGAAATTATTCAGTTGATTTGTCGAGGTGTCTTAAAACCAGGGCAGGCGCTTCCCTCTTCCCGTGAACTGGCGCAGATCCTGAAACTCAATCGTAAAACAGTGGTGGCGACCTACGAGGAATTGAGTGCGCAGGGCTGGGTGGAAACCAGAGCAAGAAGTGGCGTTTATGTTTCCAGCCACCTCCCTGATACTTCCGCGCGTGCCAGTCACAAAAATACCCAAAAAATGGCGCAAAGCCGCCAACCTGCTTACCCGATAATAAAACGACCTTCTAATCTGGCAAGGAGAACAGATCCGGATAGGCAAGTCAATACCCCCGGAACGCCGGCACCTTTATATAAAATCGATGACGGTTTTCCTGATCCCCGGATTGCTCCTATTGAGCAGCTGGTGCGGGAATACAGAAGATTTGGGAAGAGCCGCTTAAAAAATCGACTGCTCATGTATGGGCCGGAACAAGGTTCTTATCGTCTCAGGGTGGAACTGGCTAATTTCTTAAACCGGACCAGAGGAATGCAGGTCACTGAAAAAGAAATACTGATAACTAAAGGGACACAGATGGCTATCTATTTAACCACGCAGCTACTCATCCGTCCCGGGGACACTGTATTTGTACCGGAACCAGGTTATTTTGATGCGAATCAAACCTTTAAGCTCGCAGGAGCTAACCTGGTTTTTATCCCGGTAGATAAGGAGGGTATGGATATAGACAGGATTGAGCAGTTGTGTAAAAGGAAGGTACCCAGGATGATCTATATTATCCCCCATCACCACCGTCCTACCACCGTTACCCTCAGTGCCGAGCGGCGCATGCGACTTATGAACCTGGCCCACAGGTATGGATTTGCCTTGCTTGAAGATGATTATGATTTTGATTATCACTTTACCAGCAACCCTCTTTTGCCTTTGGCAAGTCTGGATACGGGCAGACATATTATTTATGTAGGTTCCTTTTGCAAAAGCATTGCTCCCGGTATCCGAATCGGGTTTATGGTGGCCCCTGAAGTGGTCATCAGTGAAGCCGCTGCCCTTCGTAAATTAATCGACCGGCAAGGTGAACAGTTGCTGGAAGAGGCGACCGCCGAACTTTTGAGCAATGGCGATATTTCCCGGCACCTCAAAAAATCGCATAAGGTTTATCAGGAGCGGCTGGAAAATACCTGCCGATTGCTTCGCGAGCAACTGGGAGGGTATTTAACGTTTGAGCGGCCGAGTGGTGGATTGGCCATCTGGGCAACCTACAGAAAGAATATAAGTGCCAAAGCTGTTGCCCTGAAGGCAGGAAAGCTGGGGTTACAGATCAGTGATGGTCGTAATTATTTTTTTCAACCTAATATTTCTTTGCCACATGACTTCATACGCATAGGCTACTGTTCTTTGGATGAAACAGAAATGGCCGGTGCAATCGCTATATGGAAACAGGCTCTTACTCCGTTTGCGGCAAAATAACAGGTGAAAATTACAAAAGACATTATATGCCAATTAGATATTTACGTAAATGGCAGGCCGGCTGATTATGATAAATACAAATTGGGTTTGGCATCCCCCTGGGTTTACCTACGAACCGAAAAGACCTTCACTTCCGGTGTAGCAGCAACCAGTTATATAACCAGGGCATTGACAGGCTTCCCCGAGCCCCTCACGTTCAAAGAGAAATGGGGCGAGCATACATACAGGGGCGACAGGCATGTTGCGTGCAAGATGGCCTGCCAAATGGTATCATTTTAAACGCACCATACCGATAGGTGGTAATCCGCCTGATTATAATCACGACAATACCCGTAGCGATAGGTTTCCACAAAGCCAAGCGGATTGCTGTTGCCTAACCTTAATAGGAAGGGCGATTATTTATACAATTGCTCCAACCAAATCGACAATGCCGTTGTTAGGGGAGAAAAGTACCTTAACGTGATGATCTTTTAGATTAGGGTACAGGACCTGATGATTTAAAAGATGTAAAATTTCAAACGATGGGGCCTTGGTATATAAATGATATGGCACCGCTTTTTGTTATTCCTGCCGTACGGCATCAACAGGGCTCATTTTATCTCATGAAAGGTTGCAATTCCCCCGACCTTCAAGGATATTTAAAACTATTTGAGGTGTGAGCGGAGCACCCAGGCAACTTTTTCGTGATATTCAGTCAGGTCTGTCAAATAATCGCTGGTGCCGTTGTCCTTTAACTGCTCTGCCAAACGGTTAATTTGTGATCTGATGTTGATTATGATATTTTCGTGATCATTCAATAATTCCTTTATAAAACCGTTACTGTCGTTTTTCTCACTTGTTTGTTCTGTGAGGTGGGTTAATTCCAGAAATTGTTTTAAAGTGGCCGGCGCATAGTGGCCCAACATTCTTATCCGTTCTGCGATCTTATCCACAATTTCCGCCAGCTCGTTGAAGTGCGATTCAAACAATATATGCATCGAATGGAAGTCGGGTCCCTCAAGATTCCAATGTGCATTAAGTGTTTTGGTATATAATACAAATTCATCTGCAAGCACGTGGGAAAGGATTTGACTGATGTCGGCAAGATGTGGCTCGCTGATTCCGATGTTTGGCTTCATGATATAAAATTTTTACGCGTTAATTTCAGTAAAACTATGTTCGTACCAGGGTGTGGGCAATGACATTTATCACAATAGGTACTTATGCTTCCACATGATCCCCCGGCATAATACCGGCTGGGAGGCCGTTCCTTATTCCATCTGTTAGGGATGCATTGTTAATGAAACAGCTAACCGGTTCAGTGCATTGATATGAATAACGGCTACAATCAATTTGGCCGTCATCTCTTCTCCAAAGAGGGCCAGAGCCTCCTCATAGGTTGGATCGCTCAGGCCATGATCGGCGATGAGCGTGATTTCTTCGGTAAGCCTTAAAATAGCCTGCTCCTCCTTACTAAACCAATTCTTCGCTTCCCGCCATGCGCTTAATACATACAGCCTTTTGGGATCTTCACCATAGGTTATGGCATCTTTGCTGTGCTTATACAGGCAATATGCGCAACCATTGATTTGGGAAGCCCTGATCTTGATGAGCTCCAGATGTAATTTATCAATGCCCGTGTTTGCCACAGCTTGGGACAACTGCATAAAAATTTGATGCGTATCGGGGATGATTTCTCTAAGATTGAGCCTGTTTGCCATATAGTTTATGTTTAAAGGTTAAAAATGAATTACAGCATCGTTCATTGATTTTCCTGCGTTTCCCTGTAGGGGAGTGAAGCTAATAGCAGGCTGGAAAAACTGACCACGAACACGGAATAATTAAACGGGGCCCGGTACTGGATAAAGAACAGCATACTGAGGGCAAAAGCCAGTGTAAGCACGAAACTACCGTAGGCGGCGAGCTTGATTTTATAACCGACAAGAAGCATTATGCCACATAATGCCTCTCCAAGAGTAGCTACCAGGCCAAAGACGCCAGCCATTTGTGCAGAAACATAGGGCATCAAACGGTTTGTATAGTTTACAAAGTTGGTCCAGTTCCCCCATGTTACATGAACATTGCCCGGTGCGCCCAAAAGACCCATGCGGTCCAATACGGGTAATAGGAAGCCGGCTCCTAACGAGAATCGTAAGAGTATCTGTGCCTTTGGAAAAATCTTTTTCATCATGGTTTTATGTGAATAGGTATAAAATGATCTGGCTGCCTTTACTGCTTGAGGTGCCATAAAATATAATGAAGCAGTCCCGTCACTTTTGCGATTGCCATACAGTTCATTGCCCTGATAGGGCAGGTCGGCATGTTATGTTTTGCTGTTTTTCGTTAATGGATTTTTAAAATAGAGCCGATGTCCGGTTGCGCAACGACCACACAAACAGTTCAATAGTCCCGCACATTATTTTAACAAAGGAAGCCCGTAGTCTTCTTGTCAAAAATGATATATGTCACAAAAAATTAGAAAGGATTCCTATCGTAAGGCCACCGTTTTAATTCAATAAGGGTTTTGATTGAAGTCATTCCGTCTTTGGAACACCTGGTAGATATTTAGCAGACGCGTTTTCTCATCCAGGTAGCTCCTTTTCAGCCTTTAACTTTTTTTGGCTTGAAGAAAAATTAGGATGGCATTGTGTGATATATGTCATTGTAAAGGCATCGGCCATTTTCTACTTTAGCCAATTCCAAACCCCATTGCTAATGGGGAATAATTCGGCTAATGCTTAGATGTTCACCGGCGTATGATTGGAAATAATCAAAGAAAATAGTACAGAACAGAAATTTTGCAAAATAAGCAGCACATAAAAATACATTTGAATTATGGCATTATATGAAAGTGATCTTGTCAAAGTGGTTGATGAACTGCGTCTGAAAGGGTACTCTGACAACTTTATCATAAAAGATAATTTGATTTTTTCTACAGGCCTGAACCAGGGGTTTGTAGAAGAGGAGGTCATTATTGAAAGAGCCTATCGATTTTACATTAGTGAGGAAGCATTCGAAACACAAAACGTATTCACGGTATTTATTCCCAAATACGAACGAAGGGGACTACTCATTGATCTTTTAGGAATGTATTTGTATATGACAGATCAATCGATTTCGGAGATTCTAAGAAAGGTGCCTTTGGTTACTTATATTTTTGATGATGAGGACCCCTACAGTAAATATGAATTAAAAAAAATTACCCCTGCTGATTTTAATGCTCAAAGCAATCGATATGTACTGCGGATTGGGTTTCCTGATTTTCCTGAATGCCCGGTAGGCGTTGCTTTTTCAATGCTGGGATTCGATGTACAAACACAGCAGTATGTTTGGCTTGCTTCCAGCATCTTAAGAGATAGTCGTCTTAAAAGGGTTGAGTATGATACAAAAAATGGCCGGGTTTAACGTAGAGCGCCCAACCGGTCCAGGCAGTAACCGGTTGTTTTCCTCTCCTTGCTGAGTGGTTCCCTTCTTATTCCGAAATAAACGGCTGTCACGTGTGGCGGGTACCCTGAAAAAGGTGGGATGGTGTTTCATAGAGCCTGATAGTTTCTTCTGTCGTTGTTGTGATTGGCCCGGTAATACCCTTAGTGCCAGCGTTACGGGCCCTGGATGCAGCCGTTGAACAAAGCGTCAAGCTTCGTTCTCCCTGAGCCTGATGGTGTCACCAGGATATACTTCAAAAAATGGCAAACCTAATCAGGTCCGTTATTCCGCCGCAGAGCTGATCAATTTAGAGAAGGTTTAGGTGTGACAAATGTCAATGTTGGAAAGATCGAAAGAAATTACCTTGCACTCCTTATCCTTTGGTGATCTACGAAATGCTTTGGTGATCTACGAAATCAGGCAGCACTAGTTTTATCTTCTTAAAAATACTGAATTTATGATATCAACAGCGGCGCGTGAATGCAGGCTTACAACAAGAAGTAAAGATTTCTATTTCGACGTTATCCAGGGTCTGACGGAAACACCAAAGAGGCTATCGTCGAAATACTTTTACGACAAAAAAGGGGATAGCCTCTTCCAGGCAATTATGATGTCTCCGGATTATTATCTTACCAGATGTGAAATGGAGATTTTTACCGGCCAGGCCAAAGAAATTGTTGACAGTTTAATAGCGCAAAACCTGGATTTTGAATTAATTGAATTAGGACCTGGCAATTGCGCAAAGTCTATTCATTTGTTACATGCCCTTATCAGAGCAAATGCATCTTTTAATTATGTACCGATCGACATATCTGAAAATGTAATCAGTGAGCTGCAATCATTTCTACCTGATAACGTTCCGGATTTACGATTTAACGGATTGGTAGGCGATTACTTTGACACACTCGCACTCCATTGCTTAGTACCCGGAACGCGGAAGGTGGTGATGTGTCTGGGAGGCAATATCGGTAATATGACAGTAGCGGAAAGTAACCAATTCTGTGAAAAGCTACGGGGTTATTTGCAGCCCGGTGATCAGTGTATTATCGGATTCGATCTTGTCAAACATCCGGCTGTCATCCAGCGTGCATACGATGACCGGGGTGGACTTACCAGGGAATTTAATCTAAACCTGTTAAAGCGAATTAACCGGGAATTGAAAGCCGATTTCAAGATTGACCAGTTTGATCATTATTGTTGCTATGATCCGTTGGCGGGGGCAGCGAAAAGCTATCTAGTTTGTTTAAGCGATATGGTGGTGCATCTGCCCGGTGCCAGCATTCCTTTTGAGAAAGATGAATGTATATGGACCGAAATATCACAGAAGTATTCAAAAAGTCAGGTTCGCCAAATGGCAAATAAGAATGGGTTTATCCATACGACAGAGTTTTTAGACTCCAAATCATGGTTTATGGATGCAGTTTGGACGGCCGTTTAAATCAGGACAGGTGGAAAAATTTGATGCCATAATTATTGGATCCGGCCAGGGAGGGAATCCCCTGGCAAAGAGATTGTCCAGGGAGGGTAAACGCGTAGCGGTTGTCGAACTGGGGTACATAGGAGGTACGTGTATTAACTACGGATGTACACCCACAAAAACGTTGGTTGGCCTGGCTAAAAACATGATCCAGGCACGTCGCGCCTCCGCCTATGGCATCGTACTAAATAATGACGTACCAGATTATACGTTAATTCATCAACGCAAGAACGAGGTTGTGGCCGCTTTTCGCGAAGGATTGGAAAGCTCACTGGTTCAGGATCCTAACATCACAGTTTTTCATGGGAAAGGCAGGTTTTCAGGATATAAAGAAATTCTTGTGCAATTTGAAGATTTGAGCTACAAATTCATTACTGCGGAGTCGATATTTATTAACACAGGCGCGCGGGCTCATATTCCAAACATTGAAGGGTTACCATCCGTAAACTTTTTTACGTCGCAGACCATTTTAGAGCTTGAACGGCTGCCAAAGCATTTAGTAATCGTTGGCGGCGGCTATGTGGCCCTTGAATTTGCACAGATTTACCGGCGGATGGGCAGTTTCGTCACGATTATTGAGAAATCTTCCAGATTGCTACAAAAGGAAGATGAGGATGTAGCCCTGGAGATCAGCCAGATTCTTGAAGCTGAAGGCGTGGAAATCATGACTGGTGCAGCCATTAAACGTGTTGTTGCAGAAACCAGGGAGTCTATTACAATAGAAATTCTTTCCCCTGAAAAACCCTATACATTATCAGGCACTCATCTTTTGGTGGCTACCGGCAGAACACCCAACACAGAGGATTTGGATCTGTCCAAAACAGGCCTTCAGGTTGACGAAAAGGAATTCATTCCGGTTAACGATCGTTTGGAAACGACGGTATCGGGCATTTATGCACTCGGCGATGTAAAAGGCGGACCAGCGTTCACCCACGTATCGTATCACGATTATATTGTGTTGGCGGACAACTTATTTGGCAAAAGGACTTCTTCTATACGTAACCGATTAATCCCTTACTGCATTTTCACCGATCCTGAGCTGGGAAGAATTGGGCTCACCGAAAAAGAGGCCACCGCAATGGGGTTATCTTTTTCGGTTGCAAAAATGAAGACTTCTTTCATAGCCAGGGCCATCGAGACGGGCGAAACAAGTGGCTTTATAAAGGCCCTTGTTGATAACAGGACAAACCAGATCTTGGGTGTTGCCGTTATAAGCTCGAATGGAGGCGAATTAATGTCGCTGCTGCAGGTTGCCATGCTGGGTAACCTTACCTATGATCAATTGCGCGACACCATGTTTGCTCACCCCACCTATGCCGAAGCTATTAACAATCTTTTCAATCCCATACATCTTCAACCAAAAGGGTAATTATGGTCAGTATTCGCCAGGTAAGTAAGTCTTTTGGAGACCATGCAGCTATAGATAACGTCAGTCTTGATATTTCTGAGGGCGAACACGTTATATTATTGGGGCCAAGCGGAAGCGGTAAAACGACCTTGCTCCGCATGATTAACGGCCTGGTAAAACCCGCCTCCGGAACCATCCGGATCAATGGACAGGACATCCGGGAGCAGCCTCAGAACGAGCTGAGGCGACAGATGGGCTATGTACTGCAACGCAACAGCCTCTTCCCGCACTATTCTGTCGAAGAGAACATTGGAGTGGTACCCAACCTGCTAAAATGGAACAAACAAGCCATTCGGCAAAGGGCCAGGGAGCTGATGAAAAAGTTGCATTTACCTGAAGCCTATCTCTCCCGTACCCCGGAAGAATTAAGCGGGGGGGAGGCACAGCGGGTAAACATCGCACGGGCGCTCGCTGCCGATCCCCCTATATTATTAATGGACGAGCCATTCAGTGCTTTAGATGCTATAACCAGAAAATCAATACGAGAACAATTTATGCAGTTGGATGAATTCCGGAAGAAAACCATTGTTATGGTTTCCCATGACATTCAGGAAGCGTTCGAATTGGGGGATACCATTCTTTTGCTGCATCGCGGTAAGCTGGTTCAAAAAGGAAAACCATCAGAATTATTATACCACCCTGCTAATGATTTCGTAAAGGATTTTCTTTCAAACGACTATGTACAACTTTCGCTTGCCGTTACCTCTATTGCTGACATTTGGAATTATCTGTCCGAAGAAGGCCATAAGGAAGAAGATCTTTCAGGAGAACCCGCCTGTGATACGACTGTATGGAAGGCAATGGAGGTCTTCCGGGATAAAAATGGAGACTGTCCATCCATAACGATACGGCATGAACGTACCGGTGAATGGAAACGCGTCACCTGGAGTAATCTTATGAATGCCTATAGCTCACTTCAATGTAATGACCGCAGATGAACGATACTATTAGTCTCTGGGATTTTGTTACCCGTCATTGGGAAAAATTGCTTGAACAAACCGGGCAACATATCGGGCTTACTTTTATGTCAATAGCCCTTGCGATTATCGTGGGCGTTCCAACCGGTATTCTCATCAGCCGAAAAAGAAAGCTGGCATCGCCGGTTCTGGGTGTTGCAGGCGTTTTGCAAACCATACCAAGTCTTGCCTTGCTCGGGCTGCTCATTCCTTTGCTGGGTATTGGTCCCAAACCCGCTATTGCAGCGTTGTTCCTATATGGTCTGCTTCCTATCATTCGCAACACATATACCGGCATTGCAAACATCAATCCGGAAATAAAGGAGGCTGCAAGAGGCCTGGGTATGAGTGATAAGCAATCGTTGCTAAAAGTAGAACTACCGCTGGCCATGCCTGTAATTCTGGCCGGCATTCGAATCGCCACGATTATCAACGTTGGCGTAGCGACGCTTGCTGCCTATATCGCTGCCGGCGGATTGGGCGAGTTTATTTTTGGGGGAATTTCCCTGAACAATGCAACCATGATGCTTGCAGGAGCAATACCTGCGGCCTTGCTGGCCCTTCTTTTTGACTTTCTGCTTTCACGTTTTCAAAAAATAAGATTCAAGAAAATGGCAGGCATTTTTTTCATCATGACGGGAATTGTTTTGCTCTCCGGTTTCTATATAATTCCCTCCCTGGAGCGGGACAAATTATTAGCCGGGTTTACTCCCGAATTTATGGGGCGCGCTGATGGTTACATCGGCCTACAGCAAACCTATGGTTTAAACATACCAACGGTGGTTGTCAACGATGCTGTCATGTACAAAGCCATTTATGAAAAGAAGCTTGATGTGGTCAGCGGATATGGCACCGATGGCCGGATCACAGCTTATCAGTTGGTCAGTTTGGAGGATGATAAGAAAATATTTCCCCCTTATTATGCGGCGCCGATTATAAAGGAGCGAACCCTCGAACGATTCCCCGAGTTAGAACCCGTCCTTAATCTGCTGGCGGGTAGAATTAACGATTCGATCATGACGTCCCTCAATTACCAGGCAGACTATCTGCATCGTGAGCCAGCTGCTATTGCCCGCGCGTTTCTGCAAAGCCAGAATTTATATAAGCCAGCGCGTCCGGTTGGTAAAAACTCGATTAAGATCGGCTCCAAAGTTTTTGATGAGCAATACATTCTGGCCAGTATCTATACGCAGCTTATTAGGGGTTATACAGACCTGAATGTCTTGCCGAAAACCGGATTAGGTGGAACTAAAATTTGTTTTGATGCCCTTATGAATGATCAAATTGATTTCTATCCGGAATATACAGGAACAGGTTTAACCGTCATGTTGCATGCTGATACCGGCACCGTGCGCAGGCTTGCCGTACATAAGGATACGGTGTATGCGTATGTGCAGCAGGCATTTAAACAACGGTTTGAGGTTAAATGGTTAAAACCGGTAGGATTCAATAATACCTATGCCTTAATGATGCGAAAGGAAGACGTTAAGCGGCTGGGAATCCGGACCATTAGCGATTTGTCTGATTATGTAAACTTACAACGATGATAGATCTCCTAAACAAATATCGGAGCGTTCGCAGGCGAAGCGAACAAATCTGTGCGACCCTGAAGACGGAAGATTATGTGGTACAACCAGTGGTAGATGTAAGCCCGCCTAAATGGCATTTGGGCCATACATCCTGGTTTTTTGAAACCTTTATCTTATTACACCATCTTCCGAATTATTCCTGTTTTAATCCTTCTTTCCCTTTTGTATTTAACAGCTATTACGAAAGTTTGGGCGCGCGCGTTATTCGGACCAACCGTGGCAATCTCAGCCGGCCTGCTGTCGAAGAAGTCTATCAATATCGCCGGTACATTGACGCAGCCATGGAGCAGTTGCTTAGTTTCCCTATAAGTGATGAACTGCAGATGCTAACCATTCTGGGACTTAACCATGAAGAGCAGCACCAGGAATTATTAGCGACCGATATCAAATATATTTTAGGGCATAATCCTCTTTTTCCGACGTATAGGGAAATAACCGGTTCGGTGGCCATAGGTTTTCCCGCTGATGAATTTATGGTTATCAAAGAGGCCCTGCATACCATTGGATACAAGGGCAATGGATTCTGCTTCGATAATGAGCTTGGGCGCCACACCGTCTTTCTTCCGGCCTTTAAAATAGCGAAAGACCTCGTCACGAATGCGCAATATCTGGAATTCATCGAAGATGGCGGGTATCGTAAACACGAATTCTGGCATGCAGAAGGTTTGGATTGGGTTAGAAATAACAACATTGGTTCACCACTCTATTGGCATTGGATCGATGATCGGTGGCACTATTACAGTGCCTCTGGGATGCAGCCGGTGAGCCTGGAAGAGCCGGTGACACATATCAGTTATTACGAGGCTTCCGCCTTTGCGGCATGGAAAGGAATGCGGTTGCCAACCGAATTTGAATGGGAGGCCGCGTGTGGTCAATTTGCCTGGGGTAAACGATGGGAATGGACGGCCAGTGCCTATCTTCCCTATCCCGGCTATGTCAGGGCCGCTGGCCCCATAGGAGAATATAACGGCAAATTCATGGTTAATCAAATGGTGCTTCGCGGGGCTTCCATTGTGACCCCGCCGGGGCACAGCCGGCCAAGCTATCGCAATTTCTTCCATCCACACCTGAGATGGCAATACACGGGCATCAGGCTGGCACAAAATATCAGCCCGGATGACATTCCTGCACAGGAGGGACCATCGGCTATTGAATGAGGGCCGTCACCCGCAGGGTTGGACGCGTCCAGGTAACAAATGGGGCGTAGGTAGTATTCACATCTAAAAAAATAAATAATGGAAAAGAATCTTCAGGAACGATCAAATACAAAAAATGAAATGGTAGCAAATGGTCAAATCATTGACGCCGCGGAAAGGTATTTCGCATCGAACATCAGGACCATCGACTTTGATGGTACGGTGACGGAGGGGAAACAGGCTACTATGAAGAAGCTAAATGACTTTGTAGACGCGATTCAAAAGGTGAATGAAATTGCCCTTCACCGATCGGCGTCATGGGATAACGCCTCTTTTTCTGAATACATTTTTAGTTTCGAAATGAAGGATGGAAGCCAGATTTATTGGCACGAGGTAATCCGCTCCCTATGGGAAAATGGCCAAATAGTGGAGGAGCAATATTTCAAGGGATAGCAAACAATGAACGCCGAAGCCAATAATGATTGTTCGGTGTATTGGGAACTTAAAAAAAAGTAAATGGATAAAGTGATTTTAAAAACGACGCTTATAAAAGCGCACCAGGAAACCCTTCAACGCCTAAGGGAGGAATATGCAAGCCATCAAAGCGGTGGCGATCTGAATGTTGAGGACGTCCGTGACGCTGACGATAACTCCCACAGAGAACAGACGGAAGAATTTTTACAGGCTATGGAAAAGCAGATCCATCAGCGTGAGAAGGAAATTAAAATGCTTCGTGATTTAGATTTTGGCCGTAAAACTTCTGTAACAGAAGGCGCAGTAGCACTGGTCAATGGCCAATATTATATTATCGGGATACCGGCGTGCCAATTTGACCTTGACGGAAAGCATTTTGTAGCCATGTCCCCTGACGCACCTTTTTACCAGGAATTGATGGATAAGAAGCAAAATGATTCCTTCGTTTTCAACGACCGGACATTTACGATTGAATCTATTTTTTAACCTTAAAAATACAATTATGCTAAAATGGCTTGATATTATAAAATTTGCCACTAACGGCAACCCTGCTCCGGATAAAAGAGTAGAAAAAACACAGGAAGAGTGGAGGACACTGCTGACGCCGGAGCAGTTCAATATTACCCGGCTTAAGGGTACAGAGCGTGCCTTCAGCTCTGACCTTTGCTCTTATTTCGAGCCAGGAAGATATGCCTGTATTTGTTGTGGTACGGAACTTTTTGATGCGGAAACAAAGTTCGAAAGCAGAACAGGATGGCCTTCCTTCACCCAGCCGATAAAGGAAAATGCGGTCGCTTACCATAAGGATAACTCCTTTGGTATGCTGCGTATTGAAGCGCTCTGTAATACGTGTGATGCGCACCTGGGACACGTTTTTCAAGACGGCCCCAAGCCTAGCGGACTTCGTTATTGTATGAATGCGCTTTCCCTGGAAAAAGTGGCTGTAAATGAAAGAAAAATAAATTTTGGCGGAGGTTGCTTTTGGTGCACGGAGGCTATTTTTCAGCGAATCAAGGGAGTGGTAAAAGTGGAAAGCGGTTACAGCGGGGGAGCGGTTATGAATCCAACCTACAGAGAGGTTTGCAGTGGTACTACTGGTCACGCAGAGGTGGTGGAAATTACCTACAAACCGGATGAAATATCGTTTGATGATTTACTGAGAATACATCTGAGTACCCATAATCCGACAACGCTAGACAAACAAGGAGCCGACAAAGGTTCCCAATACCGTAGTATTATTTTTTACAGAACGGAAGAAGAAAAGCAAGCCGCGATGAGGATCATTGATGAGATGCAAAAATCATATCCGGATATGATCGTCACCCAATTGGAAATGTTCGAACATTTTTATAAAGCTGAAGATTATCACCAGGATTACTATAACCGAAATCAGGAAGGAGGCTATTGCCAATCCGTTATCGATCCCAAACTGTCCAAACTCCGGAATACGTACTATGACAAAGTAAAACAATAACAAAGTGCTCCTATAATTAAAAGAGTGACTACAATGAGCGAAGAAAAAATGGAAAGAATAAATTGCCTGATCATCGGGTCTGGACCAGCCGGTTATACAGCCGCTATTTATACGGCGCGGGCAGATTTAAAACCAGTATTATACACAGGATTGTTTATTGGCGGGCAGCTCACCAAAACGTCCGATGTGGAGAATTATCCGGGCTATCCCGATAGTATAATGGGGCCGGAAATGATGGAGGGCTTTCACAAGCAAGCCTCCAGGATGGGTGCGGATTTGCGGATAGGTTACGTGAGTGCTGTTGATTTTTCCCAGCCACCCTATAAAGTTACCATCGATGAAAAGAAAGTGGTATGGGCAGATACCGTTATTATTGCCACGGGCGCAACACCAAAATGGCTGGGGCTGGATGCAGAACAGAAATATGCAGGTTGCGGCGTTTCAGCCTGTGCCACCTGTGATGGATTTTTCTTTAAAGGCCAGGACGTAGCCATTGTCGGCGGCGGGGACACCGCTGCAGAGGAAGCCCTGCATTTATCAAAACTTTGCAGAAAGGTCTATATGTTAGTTCGAAAATCGGACTTCAAAGCTTCGAAAACCATGGTTCACAGGGTTCAAAATACGTCTAATATTGAAGTTCTGTTTAACGTCGAAGTAAAAGATGTTCTTGGTGATGGAGTAAAGGTTAATGGGGCACGTTTGTTCAACCGTGTCACACAGCAGGAGTCTACCCTGGATGTAACAGGTTTTTTTGTAGCCATCGGCCACCATCCGAACACGGATATATTTAAGCCATGGCTCATCATGGATGAGGCAGGGTATATTAAAACAAATAGCTGTTCGACAAAAACAACTATTCCCGGTATTTTCTGTTGCGGGGACGCGCAGGACCCCACCTACCGTCAGGCCGTTACGGCTGCGGGCACGGGTTGCATGGCTGCGCTGGATTGTGAACGGTTCCTCTCTGCTATGGAACACGGTGCTATGGCGCAATGATTTTTTGGGACTTTGAATAGATTTTATGTCTTAGGGGAATGCTATACAAACGGGTGTCTGGAACGCCAAGGCTGGTGCCCTGGGGGCATTGATTAATTATGTCTGTTGAAGAGGTGTGATTTTGAGCAAACCCTAAAAACGAATTAGCATGAACGAATCATTAAATTTTGTTGAGGCCATCATTGAGGAAGATATTCTTAACAAGACTTACAGGGAAGGGATCGCGACACGATTTCCTCCGGAGCCGAATGGATTCCTTCATCTCGGTCACGCCAAATCGATCTGTTTGAACTTTGGGCTTGCATCAAAATACAAAGGAAGCGTTAATCTAAGATTTGACGATACGAATCCAGAACAAGAAAATAGCGGTTATGTAGAGGCGATCAAAAAGGATATTAAGTGGTTGGGATTTGAATGGCAGAATGAATTCTATGCGTCGGACTACTTTGAAACCCTTTACGGGTTTGCCATACAATTAATCAAAAAAGGTCTGGCTTACGTGGACGACAGTACATCTGAAGAGATGGCTCAACAGAAAGGTACTCCCCAGATGGCAGGCGTGGCCAATCGATACAGGGCGCGTTCGGCCGATGAAAATTTAGGGTTATTCGAGGCGATGAAACTTGGGCAATTTGAAGATGGTGATAAAGTATTGCGTGCGAAGATTGATATGGGGGCTGCCAACATGCACCTGAGGGATCCCATCATGTACCGCATTAAGCATACGCCCCATCACCGCACCGGCAAAAAGTGGTGCATTTACCCGATGTATGATTTTGCCCATGGCCAATCCGATGCCATTGAGCACATTAGTCATTCTACCTGTACACTTGAATTTGTTGCCCACAGGGAGCTTTACAATTGGTTCATTACTGAATTGGAATTATTCCCCTCCAAACAGATTGAGTTTGCACGTTTAAACCTTGCCTATACCGTCATGAGCAAGCGGAAGTTGCAGCAACTGGTGGAAAGGGGTTTGGTTGACGGATGGGATGATCCGCGCCTGCCTACCATAGCCGGTCTTCGTAGAAGGGGATATACCGCCCATGCGATTCGGGATTTTTGTGAACGAATTGGCGTTGCAAAAAGAGATGCGATCACGGACCACAATCTATTGGAATTTTGTGTTCGCGAGGATCTAAACCAAAGGGCCCCGAGAAGGATGGCCGTTTTAAGGCCGTTAAAGGTCGTATTAACGAACTACGAAGAGGCGGCTACGGAATACATAAGTTTGGAAAATTTGCCTGGAGAAGAGGCTAAAGGCAGCCGTAAAGTGCCATTTGGCAGGGAGTTGTGGATCGAGCAGGACGATTTTAGGGAGCACCCGACAAAAAACTACTTCCGGTTGACAGTAGGAGGAATGGTTCGGTTAAAAGGGGCCTATGTCATCTTATGTGAGCATATGGTGAAAAATGAGCAGGGCAACATCACTGAACTTCATTGTAAATATTTTCCAGAAACCAGGTCAGGAACTCATCAAAGCAACTTTAAAGTCAAAAGCACCATCCATTGGTTAAGTATTCCTTTTGCTGTTCCCGCCGAAATCCGGCTTTATGATAAACTTTTTAATGTGGAAGATCCAAATCAAACGGGGGACGGTTTTATACATCATTTTAACGGAAAAAGTATGGAGGTATTGGCAAACGCCTATGTAGAGAAGGACCTGGCGGCAGACAATCATTTCGGCATCCATTATCAATTTATCCGGTTGGGGTATTTTATAAAAGACAAGAACGCAACCGCAGATCATTTAATTTTTAACCGAACCGTCGATCTTAGAGAAGGCTGGAAGAAAACCTAAGCTGTCAGTTGCCATCATTCATAAGTAACCAAACGCAAGGTGCCGGTACGTGTCAAAAAATAAAGGAAGCCATGTTCCATGGCGAGGAATATCAGGTAGTGGTCGATCGGCGCTTTGGCCAAAAGGCATGGAAAAGGTCGCACCGGTTGTTGAATGGTTAAAAGGTGTCGCCTCCTCCCAAACCTTAAAATATGGTTCGGCCGTCAAGGGGAAAAGTAGGCCTTATTCAGGGGCGGTATTCCACCGAATGGTACCATTTGGTGTTCCCTACACAACGTAAAACTTTACCGAACGGGTTCAAAGCGCTATCGCTGCTTTACCCGGTAAAGGAGGAACCGCATAATCCTATAATTATTGAATAGGAAGGGCTGCAGGCATCCAAAGAGTGTAAGGATGCCATACAAAGATTGTTTATTGGAATTCTTCATTATTTAAAACTATAAAATGGAAAAGATCGAAAAACACGAAGGTGAAAAAGGCGTTTCCTTTTTTTCGCTGCATGTGGATGGCCAGGAAGTCGGAAGAATGATGATCAGCATTACGCCTGGCATCCTAAAAGCGGGATATACAAGTATCGGCCTTACGCAACGGGGAAACGGATATGGGAAAAGATTGGTAAGTAGCGTGGTAGATTATGCACGTGAAAATCATTTGAAAATAATACCGGAATGTGGTTTTGTAGCCATGATGTTTAACAAATACCCTGAGATTTATGGAGACATTCGAGCTACGTTGTAACTGAAATCATAAGGTGGATTTATATTTTATTGAAAGTCCCTGTCAATGCTGCAGTAAAGGGGGCTATCGGACAAAATAATGTTCATCGATACGCCCGGGAACCTGTACAGAATTTACAAAAAAAGCAGGTTGAATAAATGATGCAGATAGAGCACAACCTGCCATTTTTATGATAAGGATAAGAGCCACGTTGGCTTCTTCTATGCCAGCAGGTGAAGCAGGCGTCCCCCTACTATTGGTGAGAATTCAGCTGGTGGTGCATTAAGCAGCCCTTTCATTTCAAAAGAGGAGGGCCCCACCATACAGAAGGACAAAACGTTTATTTCCTGTAGGCAGATGTGTTAGTTCTCTATAGAAATAGGGAAAGAAAAAATATTTTGAAAGGGAATAAGTTATTGCTTGACGAGGGTGATGGGCAGGGCCTGTCCAGGGTGGGCAGGCTTTGTTTTGGCGATAAAAAAATGTCAAATGGGATTTTGGAAAAGCCGTTTTGCGACGCGTTGCGGAAGCGGGATTGTTTACCTTTATAAGTGATACGTTCTTTTAACTTCAGACAGAGGCTAACAAAAAGGTGCCGCAAAATGCTGATTGCAAATGATAAAGGCCCACAAACGTGAGCCTTTATAAAAGATTGAAAATCAAGTGCCCGGGACTGGAATCGAACCAGCACACCCGTGAAGGCGGCAGATTTTGAGTCTGCTGCGTCTACCAATTCCGCCACCCGGGCCATTCAAATTGGGGTGCAATGTTACAACTTTCCCTTCAATTGATGATGAAGTCCCTGCAAATATTTTTTTAATCACCTGCAGCAACTTTTTTTAGGTATCAAAAGTTTCTTTACAAAACGCAGTATTGCTTTTATCACTGTCATCGTAAATAATTATTCTTTCTCCATTTTTTTATCATTCATACTTTGGCCAATGACTTATGTTCCGGCAGTAAAATGATTGTTCTGCAAAACTGGGGCTTG
This sequence comes from uncultured bacterium, assembly GCA_966095395.1. Lineage (GTDB taxonomy): Bacteria > Bacteroidota > Bacteroidia > Chitinophagales > Chitinophagaceae > Flavisolibacter. The sequence continues at coordinate 36,820 of CBHTSW010000037.1, forward strand.
TGCGTCATTTAAATTCTTTTCGCAAGTATTATTAACAAATAATAGACATTGTACTTACAGCATAGAATTTTTCAGCTCTCTAAAAGGGAAGTTTTTGTATTTAGATTAAAACAGCAATTTTGTTCAAATTTTTTATGGTAACGATAGGTTTAATAAAAGAAGGGAAAATTCCGGCCGATAACAGGGTGGCCTTAACGCCTGCGCAATGTAAATGGATCAAAAAAAATGATCCCCGTATTTCTATAAAGGTGGAACGATCGCAAAGCCGTTGCTTTATAGACGATGAATATAAAAGAGCAGGAGTGGAGTTGGTACATGACCTGAATGATTGTGATATTATTTTGGGCATTAAAGAAATACCACCGGCTCATTTGTTGAAAAACAAAACCTATTTGTTTTTTTCCCATACCCGCAAAAAACAGCCTTATAACCAGGTATTGCTGCAAACCATTTTAAAGAATAACTGTACACTGATTGATTACGAGTGCATGGAGCATGAAGACGGTCAACGGATCATTGGCTTTGGATTTTTTGCAGGCATCGTAGGCGCTCATAATGGTATGATGGCCTATGGAAAACGCACGGGCAGCTTTGAACTGGACAGGGTGTATAAGCAAAAGGATTTTAAAGAACTGATACACTGCTATTTTGGGTTAAAGATTCCCAATATTAAAATAGCGGTTACCGGTTCGGGCAGGGTGGCGCATGGAATTCTGGAGGTGATGAACCTGATGGGCATCATTGAAGTGGAAAAGGAAGACTATACAGCCAAGGATTTTTCTTACCCGGTTTATGTGCAGCTAAAAGGTGCAGACCTGTATGCGCACAAACAAACCGGAAAGTATAACCGTGAGCAATTTCATGAACACCCTGAAGAATACAAATGTCTTTTTGAAGAGTATGCGGCGCACACAGACATATTAATGAATGGGATTTTTTGGGATGTGAATGTGCCCCGTCTTTTTACTACGGAGGATATTTCCAAACCGGATTTTCGAATACAGGTTATTGCAGATGTAACGGATGACAGCAACGGCTCCGTGCCCATTAACTTAGGCGATCAAACAATTGAAAACCCGGTGTATGGGGTGGACCGGAAAACGTTTCAAAAAACAGCGCCTTACCTGCCCGGTTCCATTGATGTAATGGCCGTAGGCAACCTTCCCAACGAATTGCCCCGCGATGCTTCGAAATATTTTGGAGAACAATTGTTGAAATATATTTTGCCCGATCTGCTGGCAGGAAATTCTAAGATCATTGAAAGAGCCACTATCGTTAAAGAGGGTAAATTAACGGAGCGTTTTGCCTACCTGAAAGACTATGCCGAAAGCAAGAGCTGACAAGTTACAGGTACAGGTAATAATCTTTTAGCAAGGCAACAAAGGCTGGCGTATAGTGTTGATGTTCGTCCCGGATGAAAATTTGTGATGCAGGTGTTTCCTTATTTTTCAGTGAACACCTGAACATCACCCGCAAAGGCGGGTGTGAAGTGGATGGGTGCACCACTATTTTTTTGTGAATATAAAACTGCTGTTGATTAATGAGTTCTTCGGCTTCCTTTAGACGCTTGAAAGGGAGCAATAAAAAGAAGGATCCTTCCTCAGCCAACATGTCCTTAATGAGGTGGAGGAGTTGTGAAAAACTTAACCGGGAGCTGTGATGCGCCAGGTTTTTTCTTTCCTGTTTCGAGGTTAATTCATTTTCATAAAAAGGCGGGTTGCTTACCATGCAATCATATTTTTTGCCGGTATGAAAGGCGCCGATGTCTTCATGGATTACTTGGATATTTTCCTTCCACGGTGACGCAGTGATATTTTCTGAAGCCTGCTGAGCGGCTTCCTTGTCAATCTCTATAGCATCAATTTTCAGGCTGTTTTTCTGTGCAATCATCAGGGAAAGCAAACCGGTGCCGGTGCCAATATCCAGCAATTTTGCACTGTTTGTTCTACTGATCTCCTCTGCACACCAGGCGCCGAACAAACAGGCATCCGTTGTTATTTTCATGGCGCACCGGTCGTGAAAAACGGTGAATTGCTTGAATTGAAAATAAGGGTTGGGCATGGGGAGTTTGGGGTTTATCGTTTGTAGTTTATGGTTGATAGTTCATAGTTGGGAGCGGGGGGCGTTTTGGGGTTAGGGCTGCCTTTTGATTACCGGTATTTTTGAAGGCGGTTATGAGGCCTTATACTCTTTCTAGGTAAGCCGTATGTTGGCTTAAACCTTTAAACGCTTACCTTCTTAAACCCAAACTCCATGCTATCCAACTGAATTTGATATTATTTCCATTCGGCCCTGGCGCTGGCTGTTGCGGACAGGTCTGCGAAGTCCTTATTCAGGTATTTATAGTAGGCTGTGATGGCGATCATGGCGGCATTGTCGGTACAGTACTGAAATGGCGGAATATAAGCCTTCCATCCGTTGTGCCTGCAAAGTTCTTCAAGCGCTCGTCTTAGGCCACTGTTTGCCGAAACACCACCGGCAATACACAGCTCTGTGATGCCGGTTTGCAGAGCCGCAATTTTAAGTTTCTTCAATAAGATGGAAACAATGCGGTGTTGAATAGAAGCACAAATATCTGCCAGGTTATTTTTAATAAAATCCGGATCGGCTTTGGTCTCTTTTTGCAGGAAATAGAGTATGGATGTTTTTAAACCACTGAAACTAAAATTCAGGTCTTCGATTTGCGGTTCGGCAAATTGGAAACGGGTTGGATTCCCCTGCTGTGCATATTGATCAATCAGTGGCCCGCCGGGATAGGGAAGTCCTAACAACTTAGCCGATTTATCAAAGGCTTCACCGGCCGCATCATCCAGGGTTTCTCCAATTACTTTCATGTCGGAAGGGCTATTTACCAACACGATTTGTGTATGGCCGCCGCTTACCGTAAGGCATAAAAAAGGAAAACCGGGCTTTCTGTCTTCGTGTTCATTTGAAGCGGAGGGGATCAGATTCGCCATGACATGCGCCTGCATGTGGTGTACGGCAATCAGTGGTTTGTTCAGTGCCAGGGCCAGCGATTTGGCAAACTGGCTTCCCACCAGCAAAGAACCAATTAGACCCGGCGCCTGCGTAAAAGCAACCGCGTCGATTTCATGCAGTGCCACCCCGCTTTGCTGCAGCGCCACATCTACCACCGGAACAATGTTTTGCATGTGGGCACGGCTGGCCAGTTCGGGTACCACGCCGCCATATTTTTCATGTACGGTTTGGTTGGCGATGAAATTGGAGAGGATCTTTCCATCACGGCAAACAGAAGCCGATGTTTCATCGCAGGAAGATTCGATGGCTAAAACGGTTATTTTTTCCTTTTGGATCTGATTTTCTTTTTTGTTGAAAGTTTCTGTCATCCTTCTTTATTTGCTGATATGGAACAGAACCCTGAAGTGTGCAACCCAACGGAAGGTAAATAGTAGTTCTTTAGCCGGCTGCACAGATCAAAGTAAAAAGAGCTGCAAGATAGCATAGGAAATGTAAGCCTGGGTGGTTTTAACTTCTGATCGCTACCACGGGATTCATTTTGGCCGCCTGGGAAGCAGGAATGATGCCCGCCAGTATGCCTGCTACAATACAAATAAGGATAGCGGTCAAAATAATGGATGCGGAAAGAAAAACGGGGAAATCAAATAGGGTTGTAACGACGCGGGTTAGTATAAAAACCAGTAAAAGGCCGATCAATCCGCCAATAATGCACAGAAAGGCCGACTCCAGTAAAAACTCCATGAGGATGACCCGGCTTTTGGCGCCAAGGGCCTTTTTTAACCCGATCTGCGGTGTTCTTTCCTTTACGGTGACAAACATTATATTGGCCACGCCAAAAATGCCTACAATAAAAGCCAGGGCGCCAATTGCCCAGCCGCCTATATTGATGCTAACAAAAGCCTGTCCCAGGTTATCGCTCAGCTCGTTGATATCGTTAAGCGCAAAATTCTCTTCCTGTGTAGGGTTTAATTTCCGCACCGAACGCATGGTGCCGGTGAGTTCATCTTTCAACACCTTGCTGCTGATCGTGGGCCCACCTTTTACAATTAAAATAGGACCGGCCCTGTTTTCATCAATAAGCGTTCTGGCATAGTTGTAGGCAAGTATGATACATTTATCAAATTGCCATCCGCCCACCAGCTGGCTGCCTTCTTTTTTAATAACGCCAATGATATTGCTTTTCCGGCCTTTGATAGAGACCACCTTTCCCACGGCCCGTTCCGGATCGCCAAACAAGGTTTCGGCAATTTCATTACCCATGACGATGGAGTTGGTGCCATGCTGAAATTCTCCTTCGGTAAGGAAGCGGCCATATTGAATCGTGAGGGTTTGTATGCTTTGGTAGTCCTGCGTTACACCGTACAACCGTACATTGCTTAAAGTGTTGCTGCCGGCATCAACGGAAACGGTGGCGTTAATGAAAAAAGCCGCGTATTGTGCAGTGGACGTTCGCTTTTTTATTTCTTCCAGTTCTTCGATCTTGGGTGATGGCCGCTTGGCATATTTCCAAAAAGGATAATCGGAACCACCGCCCCATTGCCATTTGTCAATATAAATGGTATTGGAACCCAGCGATTTTAGTTGGTTTTGAATATTGGTTTGCAAACTGTTTACCGTAGCCAAAACACCAATAATGCAGAAGATGCCGATCGTTACTCCAAACAGGGAAAGAAAAGTGCGGAGCTTGTTTTTCCATAGTTCCTGCATAGCCATTTTAAAACTACTGGTGACGATTTCTAACAAGCGGCGCATGGTTCAAAAATACTTGATCCTGCGGTAAAAAAGCCAATGGATGGGAGAGAGGGTTTATAATAGTGAATCGTTGGCCTGCAAGTGGTCTCCTAAATGGACTTTTTTATAGGGTGAGTGGTGAGTCACACCCACCCGCTGCCAGCAGACGTGAGATGGCACAGGTGAGACCACGCAGCTTTTTCCCTTCGTCATCTATAA
>CBHTSW010000038.1:0-41453 GCA_966095395.1 uncultured bacterium
CCTGCGTTCGTCCATAGCGTGTTACAAAGGGCTAATTTAAACCTTCAGGAGGAGCAGGCCAAGTCTTCAAAATTTTTGAATGTTGCAGGAAATTAAAAATTCTAATCAATTTCTAATGCCATAAACCGTTCAGCACCGGTTTGTTTGTTCATTTTTGGGGTGGTAAATACCTCATAATTAAGTTCATTGGTACCCCAGTGAATGGAAGGCCCTGTTTTTACGGGGCTTTTTAATTATAAAGGGAATGGTTTAAAATTTGATCATTCTATAATTAAGTCACAACTTCATACTGAAATCATTGTTGGAACTTCGATTGTAACGTATAATAAAGCAGATTCCTTAAGCACAGCGAATGACGACCCTTCCACCTTCTGATTGTATTCTTCCCACTACGGTTTTACCAACCATTATCATAATTGAAGACGATTGCGACGATGCGGATCTTCTAATGGAGGCATTTAAAGAAGTTTCACCAAAGCACACCATTATTTGTTTCAATAGTGCTGAAAAATTGCTTATTCACCTCTATACATTAGCGCAAACAGAACTTCCTTGTTTAATTGTAATAGATATAAACATTCCTCTCATCAATGGCATCGCCATTTTGGGTATGCTCCAGGCGAATGAACGGTATGCCCCCATACCTCGCCTTGTATATAGTCATTCTTCCAACCCCCGGGATCGGCAGGAGTCCCGTGCTGCGGGTGCTTTAACTTATATCAGGAAACCTAATTCCATGGCAGAGATAAGAGAAAACGCCATGGAGATGCTCTCTTATTGTAAATAGACTGTGGTCTTCGCTGATGTTTTTTGCGCTATAGGCGGTAAAAAACACCTTTTAAAATGGGTGATTTCACGGTTTTTTTGAAATGGGCCCCTTTCTACCTTAGCCTCAGGTTTTTCATAGGATATTGGATTTAAACGGGGGCTGAATTTCTATTCTGGCCCCTTTATTTAAGCCCCGTTACCAGAAATGCGTACGAAGGCTTTTATCAAAAAACACCTATCCTGCTGTAACCTGTACTGATTTTGTACGTCATAATTGATAACAGATGATAAACCCAAAACGATTTATGAAACACATATCATTTCTTAAGGAATACTCTTCTATACTGATTATCCTTTTCAACATCCTGCTCTTTTTCCTTATTGTTCTTTTTATGTCCTATTAAGTTTTGAGGAAGACGGAAGAGAAGCATTGCACCTGTTTATCACGGCAATTCACGCAGCTATAAAAATTCAATTCAGGTTTGACGAAAACTTCCTAGGAACTTATTGCAGGCTCCAAACTTTTATGATCTTATAATTTTGACTGTTGGAAAGCGTAATGTACGTTTCTGTCTTAAATGTATCGGAGGTGAGGTAAGTGATCTTTTCAAACGAAGAAGCTGAACCACTGGGAGCCCAAATTAGGGTTATGTTGCCATCCAGCTGCCAGGTACCGGTTTTTGTATCCGAGCAGTTTAATTTATACGTACCGGAATGATTACTGTTGAACTGGTAAAGATTATCTTTTTGGCAGGCCGTCCAGGTACTGTATATATCTGTTTCGCTGGTGCCATTTCCATCCCAGTCATTGGGCTTATCCGATGAAATCCCGGTGATCTTCCAATTGCCGATCAGTTGTGCTACCGAATAACCCTGCGGAAGATTATTGGCCTCTACTTCTACTTTATAGCAGGATGTAAAAGCAAACAGTAAAAGTATAAGACAGAAGAAAGCGGGAAACAGTTTCATATATGTCGAAATATAAAAATAAAATTTTATAAAATAAAGTCTTGTTGTTTTTGAACTCACAACAGCTATAAACGAATCTTGTTTGTTCTATGGTAGTGGTTGGTTCAAAAAGCAGCCATTCTTAAAGGCAAACCAATAGCCGGCTTTTTTATGATACTGCAGGATGCAGAAAATAATGCAACCGGGTTATGGGTTAACTGAAACAAGCCATTAAACACTATGGCATAGCAAGGCGCCGAGGTATTTAACTTTATATTTGGGGATAAGAAAATCCCCGGCTGGGTCATGCAAATCCAAACTGAACCTGAGGTGGATACGGTTAAAGAAACTTTTCATTTTTATATAAAAGACCTGCGCTTTCATTATGGAGGGGTAAGCTTCAGGCATTTTATGCCTTCGTTGCAAAAGCGGGTTGAGTTTACCCTCATCAATTATAATATTAGAGAAGAATTTGACGCGGTGAAGAATTATTTCATCAACGTATTTAATACAAAAAAGATCGAGGTAAATGCAACCGTTCAAGTCATTGGCGGCACGCCAAAACTTATAGAAGCATATTCGCCCCAAATAGCAGGCATAGACGAAAAACTGCTTCAGGCAGTGAAGTTTGAATTTGTAAAAGACATGGCCACAAGAAAGGTAAAGTTAGAGTGTGAACGAACCGTGCTTACGATGGAAGAGTTTTTTGAGGCACTGGCCGGCGAAACCGTTAAGGCATCTGCGCTTTACGCAAACGAAAAGGAACTGGCAGAAGACCTCATGAAAATCGGCAATGCAAAACACTACAATCACCTGCGTTTTCTTTCCGGCAGGCATGCATATAAAATAATGCGGCTCCGCTTTATTTTAAAACCTTTCTCTTTTCTTTTTCTTATAGAAGGAGAGAAGTACTACCACATTATTTGGGAAACACTGGACACGGAAGAAGCTACCTACATATGGCCTGTCGACAAGGATAAATCGAAATTAAAGCCAGCGGTTCAAAAAGTCGGAGGGGTTATTAATACAATTAAAGCCTTAGGGAAAAAAGCATACCTGGCTTCTTCTGAAGAAAGCTACAGGAGGGTTCTGCATCATTACAGGTTGGGAACAGAAGGCTTTATAAAATGGAAGGACGATTTGGAAAGTTCACTTACATGAAAACCGGTTTTAAAAAGCAAAGTAAAGGGTGCCGCTTTTGAAATCTAAAGCATGATTTAACAGGTGCAAGCGTTTATTCCTAACCGTTGAAAAGGTTTTCTGGTAAAAATTCTCCCTTTCTTTTTTGACCTACATTTAAATATCCGGTTTGTGGCACAATCTTTTATTGCTATAGAAATGGTTCTCTTGGCATTTTTTATCATAGGTAAGTAACCTATTACTGCCCTTTGAAAATTATACTAATTATCCGGTTGCTCTTTGGGTTACTTATCTTTTTTTGGTGCTATATACAAAAGATTTGTTTCATTGGTAACACGTCCTGTTTATTAATGTAGTTTAAACAATACCGTTATATTTCATTGAATATCATTGTAAATAACCCTTTCTTTTCAATGATGGATAAAAAGGCGGTAGAAAATCATTTTTCAAATAGAGTTCTGTCCATATTTTAGCCAAATCTAGGTGCTGGCATTGCTGTTGCATGGATGGATGAGCTGAATTGACTAATTCTAATTTTTGAAACATGAAAAAATACATTTTAATCAGTTGTTTATCAGCCACGGTTCTACTCTTTCACAATTGTGCAAGAAACCCGGTTACGGGTAAAAGCCAGGTGGTGTTAATGTCTGAAGCACAGGAAATTGCCATGGGCAAGGAAGCCGACCCCCAGATCATTGCCCAATTTGGTTTGTATGAAGATTCGGCCCTGCAACGCTTTATCAGGGAGAAGGGAAAACAAATGGCGGCGATCTCTCACCGCCCTAACCTCGATTATCAATTTAGAATCGTGAATTCCGATGTGGTGAATGCCTTTGCAGTGCCCGGAGGGTATGTGTATTTTACAAGAGGCATTATGGCGCATTTTAATAACGAAGCCGAATTTGCCGGCGTATTGGGTCACGAGATCGGGCACATAACGGCCAGGCATTCGGTGGCGCAGCAACGCAACCAGCTATTGGGGCAATTGGGCATTATTGCGGGTATGGTCATTAATCCCGACCTGGCTCAATTTGCTGATGCCGCTTCGCAGGGCTTAGGGCTTTTATTATTAAAATATGGCCGCGATGCCGAACGTCAGTCTGATGAACTGGGTGTAGAATACTCATCCAAAATTGGATACGATGCCCACCAAATGGCGCATTTTTTCAATACACTGGAAAGACAGAGTGCTGAAAGCGGTGCCGCCGAACTGCCTACTTTTTTATCAACCCATCCTAATCCCGGCGAAAGAAATGTTACCGTGGAGAAACTGGCCACCGAATGGCAGCAAAAATTAAATCTTACCAATGCGCAGGTAGCCCGCAATTCTTATCTCCAAAAAATCGAAGGCCTTATTTATGGACAAGATCCAAGAGAAGGTTATCTGGAAAAGGGCGTTTTTTACCATCCGGTTCTCCGCTTCCAGTTTCCGGTTCCTGCCAACTGGAATTATCAGAACACGCCACAACAGGTGCAACTGGCTTCGTCAGATGGAAAGGCATTAATGCTTTTAAGACTGGCACAAGGCAATTCTTTGCAGGAAGCCGCCAATGCTGTACTGCAGCAATTTCAAATGCAGGCAGTTGAGTCAAGGCAGATTTCTGTAAACGGGTTAAACGCCATAGCCATGGTGGCTGATCAGCCGCAACAGCAACAACAAAATGCAACGCTTAGAACATTGTCTTATCTTATCCAATATGGCGGCTCCATTTACCATCTGATCGGGGTTTCTTCCCTCAATGATTTTAATAGCTATTCCTCCTTGTTTACGAATGTTATGCAGGGTTTCAGGGAGCTTACCGATGCTTCAAAACTGAATAAAAAACCCGAACGTGTTCATATAAAAACCGCGTCGCAAAATACTACCCTGCAACAGGCACTAAAACAGTTTAATGTACCTGACGCAAGAATGGAAGAAATGGCTATTCTTAATGGAATGAAGCTTACTGATAATCTTGCCAAGGGAACTTTGTTTAAAGTAATCGGTGAGTAATGTAAAATTTAAAAGCTTGGTATTTATTCGTATCGTTTTTGTGTCCTTTATTTAGTGCATTTGTAGGTGCAGACAAGGGAATAAAGGGTAGGTAAAAATTTAAGGTTGAGGCTGTTTTGGTATTTAATTTGTTTTTGTCTTAAAAAATTGAAAGCTGTGGATTTAAATGTAAGACAAATGGCAACAAATGAAATAGAACAACACATTGGCGAACTGGAAGAAGCTTATGCAGAAGCTTTAAAAAACCATGCTGATGTGCATGAACTAAGCAGGATCTGGGTTAGGATAAAGGAACTAAAAACGGAACTCCAGAGACGGGAAGATGGATTGTGAGATCCGTCTTCCCGTTTTATGTTTGCTATGAGAAGTACGCATTTATTTGAAATATGATTGAAACGGTTATATTAAAAGTTCTACAGGAAATTGGATACTAAAGCAGGCGCCTTTATCTGCCTGTGACTGGGCGGTGATTTGCCCCTGGTGCATTTCCACAATTTTTTTGCACAGCGAAAGGCCAATTCCATTACCATCGTAAAGGGCTCTTTCATTCAAGCGTTGGAAAAGATGAAATATACGATCCGTATATTTTTCGTCGAAACCAATTCCATTGTCAGCTACAGCAACTTCAAAAAAAGACTTGTCATTAGTAGCAATGAAGTTATTGCTGACAGAAATGTGGATGACCGGCGCAATGCCGGGCTTTGAAAATTTCAAAGCATTTTGAATGAGGTTATAAAAAAGCCGGTTGATCTGCGAAGGAACCCCTTTAATAACAGGCAGCCTATCGTACCTAATAAGCGCTTCTTTGTTGCTGATCAGTAACTCAAGGTCCGATTTGATATCTTCTATAATACCATTAAGATCAATGGGAGTAAACTGATCATAAGGTTTTGTTTCCTTGCTATATTCTAAAAGATTCTGTACTATACTGTTCATTCTTGAAGTGGACTGGCTGATCTTGGTCAGATATTTTTTTCCCTGCTCATCCAATTGTGCCTGATTTCTTTCTAAAAGCAGGTTCGAAAACACCTGGATCTTTCTTAGTGGTTCCTGCAGATCGTGGCTGGCAGCATAGGCAAATTGTTCCAGTTGATCGTTGTATTGTTTTAAAGAAAGATTGGCTTCTTTTGTTTGCTTATGTTCGGTAATATCTACCAGCATATTTACAGCACCAATTAAGTCCCCGTGTTTATTGAATATAGGATCCGGGTGTGGCAATATATTTCTTCTTACGCCGTCGGGTCTTTCCACAACGATCTCTATCCCGCGAATGGACCTTCCTTCTTTTAGTGTTAGGGCCATAGGACATGCATCCAAAGGAACCGGTGTCCCATCCGTCTGAAAAATTTTCCACGAGCCGCACCACAAATCAATACCAGGCTCGGGAACCCTTCCCCAAAGAGAGACGGCTGCAGTATTAAAAAAGGAAATAAAACCCTGGTTATTGCAGGTGTATATGGCAACAGGCAGAGCCTGAATTAATTGCTGATAGTAATACTCGTTCATGGATAAAGAATGGGAATTAGCAAAGGATATAACACCTTCTGAAAAAGAAGTTTTTTGCACTACTGGAGAGGTTAAGGGTTCAACAATAAGTTACAAGGTACAGGAATCAATCTTTAAACCTCATGTGAGAATCATAAAAATTTTCAAACAATTAGGGGATGGAAATAAGCTGCCTGATCTTTTTACCGGCCTGATCGCATATTAATGATTTGAAGAGTGTGAGGACAGTTTGGAATGGAATTATAAGAAGGTAAACCTTGTAAAAAGGATTCGTTATCCCATCGCCAGTCTCCCATATGCTTTTGTATTATTTTGAGCAAGTAGAGTTGTCGGGTTGGGTGGTTAATTCATCAGGGCAAGCACATCAATTTTACGCAGATAAGGTTCCAGTTGATCAATATCATCAAAACTCTTCAGCAGATCGGCCTTTTGAGTAGAACGGTCATAATACACTTCTACATAAAAACCATCAATTTGAAAAAGCAGGATATTCCAATCCATAGATCTTCTTTCCGATAAGAATACCCCCTGGTGTTTGATCATTTGTTGTTGTACATACTTAGAGCAGGATCGAAACTGTTGCAATGTCATAAAGAAATATTATGGAATTTAGCTTTCAAACGGAATGCCCGCGATTGGGTTTTTTTAATTAAGAGTATCGCTTAAAAAGACAAGGAAAACTTGCGCAATAGCTTACACAAATCGAACAGGTTTGTCCACACTTTATCTTTCTTATAGCAAGGATGGCTGGGCGTTTTGTTGTATACTTTTTGCGGAAAACGAAGAGGCTGTGTTTCCTGGAAACTTTTTTAACCTCCCTGGTGAATGCGTTTATGGTTCAATTACCAGTACTAGAAAGTGTAACTTTGGAAAATTTTAAAAGCTAAGCCTTTTTTATGTGTGCAGCTAAACCCGACGGAAAGCCAAACCTTGTTTTAAGTATACTGCAAAACAAATGTCCCCGTTGCCGGAGAGGAGAGTTATATAAAACACATAATCCCTATAATTTGAAAAGTTTCATGAGGATGCATGAACGTTGTCCTGTATGCGGGCAGCCGCTGGATATGGAACCGGGCTTTTATTATGGAACCAACATGGTAAGTTATACCCTGGCAGTGCTTTTGAGCGCTTTCACTTTTATTGCCTGGTGGATCATTATTGGCTTTTCTTTTCAGGATAATCGTTTTTTTTGGTGGATGGGTGTAAATGCTTTTTTACTCATAGCCTTGCAGCCGCCCCTCATGCGTTTGTCGAGAACTGTATGGCTGGCCTTTTTTGTGCCGTATAGTCCCAATTGGTATCAGGGAGATATCATTGAACCGGAAAGGGTTAACAAAGAACATATGAACAATTGGTAGGTTCAAAAGTTTTCTACTTCTTAATTCAATGATGATTCATATCTAAGCTGATTCTTGTTTCAATGTCTCGCTGCCAGTATTCCCCTCCATAGAATTTGAGCATAATTGACGAGGTTATGTATGCCGTATGCCTGCTTTGGTATTATTTTTTTGTGGATGATTACATACGTATTTTAAATTTTTAAATCATGGCAGACAAGGAAAAGAACCGTGGGAGCCAGAAAGGTAACCAGGGTCAAAATCAGCGTGACCAACGCGGCCAACAAGGCAGTCAACAACAAACCAGCGGCCAGGGCGGTCAGGGCCAGAGCGGTCAGGGCAGAAGCGGCCAGGATCAAATGGACCAGGGCTCACGTAGCAGCGGTCAGGGTCAGGGAAGCGGCCGTAGCGGTAACCGCTGATTCTAAAAAAAGGATATGCCTGTATTGCAGGCATATCCTTTTTAAAAGGGTTGGATGCTTATTGCTTTTAATTCGGCCTTCATCATCCCACGTTACTAATCTTTGAACATTAAAGCAACAGACCTCAGCTGTTAATAGGAAAACTTTATTAAGAATCTGTATTTGGAACTTCTTTCCCGAAGAAGTAAAATGGCTTAAACCATCAGAAATAACACAATCTCATCTGTAAATCAATCTGAGATCCTTTCTTTCCAATAGAAACAAATGGGCTTCATTCATGTATTTCTATCAAAGCATGCCTTTCGGAATAGAATAAAGACAAGAGGATGATTAAAATCAATTTTTAACAGATCTATCCCTGGCCTTTAAATGAAAGTAGTATGTCAGTGTGTTGGAGTTGTAAACAAGCAATCTTACCAATCTGGTGGATATAAAATTTTTGAAAAATATAGTAGGGGTAAATCATTATTATGCCGTAAAATCTTTAATTTGGTTAATAGGTTGATTTAACGTTCGATTAGAAAGCCACGGAAGTCTTAAACCTCTTCCTTTCCTGCACCCCGAAAACACTAAATCTACACCCTGTCTTAAGAAATTGAAAAATCAATTCACTTATTAAAAAAATTGCTGGGTTTGCAAGAACTGAAAAAAAATGAAATTGCCTCTAAAACTGAAGGGCTTTCAGGGAAGAGTGTTACTATTTTTATTAATTCGACTTTTGTTTTCCTCTCAGGTAACTGGTATTGGGATCTCTACGCCGATGCCGTTTTTTGTAGTGATGTCATGCTGTCTATACCTATCGAATTTACGGGTACCAAGGGCATCATTCATCCCGATGACCTGCAGGGGCTGAAGGGACGCCTTAACGATTATAGTGAAAAGATCAACGATCTTCAATTCAGGATCATTACTACTTATGGCGAAATAAAAACCCTGATTGGCCAAAATATTTCAGTTGAGGAAAATAAAGAAAGCCTTGAAAAACTGCAGGAAAATTTAATGCGGGCAGTAACGGATGCCAAAGAATATGAAAATTTTCAGGTGCTAAAAGAAGTGTACGGGAAAGCTGAAAAAGACACCCAAACCGGGGTGTGGTTTTACAATAGCGTAACCAATAAAACCTGGTATTCCGATTATGTATTTCGTCTTTACGACCTGCTTCCCCAAAGCCTCAATGCACATCTTCATACTTTTAATTCCTTTATACATCCCGATGAAAGAGACATCGTAACAGAGTTTGTTGAGAAAGCGTATAAACAACGTACGCCACTTCATCTTGAGTACCGCATCCACACTCCCGTGAAGGAAAAGTTTATTCTTTATAAGTCTCATTGGTTCTTCACGATAAAAGGAGAAGCCGTGTTGGCCGGAACCCTCAGTGACATAACCGAGCAAAAGCTGGCAGAGCAAAAACTGGAAACAGCACAAAGTGCAGCTGCATTTCATAGGCAGGTAATGCAGATGGATGAACAAGGGGGGAATATGGGGCATTGGCATGTGAGTCTGCTAACCCGCAAATCTTTTTACTCAGATAATGTATACCGCATTTATGGAGTAAAGCCGGCGACCATACCTGCAAGCATAGATGCTTTTATTAATTATGTTCATCCTGAAGACAGGGAGTTGGTCGCCACCGCCGCCAGGCAGATGATGGACGAAAACAAGGTTCCTGAATTGGAGTTCCGTATCATCCGGGCCGATGGAAAGATTCGGTATATCAGTCAAAAAAGTAAGTTGTTTGTTAGTGGCGGAGAAATGGTGATGGCGGGTTCTATACAGGACGTAACGGTGCAAAAAATGCTGGATAAAAAGGTGAGAGAGCTAACAGAAGAAGTATCTGTCAAAACGCTGTTGCACCAGCAGGCGGAAGAATCGGCAGGAACGGCATGCTGGATCTTGAATATTGCCAACGGTAAAATACAATGGAGTGATAATTTCTATAAACTGTTTGGATTTAAGCCCGGAGCTGCCGAGGTGACCGAAAAACAATTCATGCTTTTTGTCCATCCCGATGATCAGAAAAAATTTACGCATGAACTGGCCAGTGCACAGAAACAGCTTAAGGATGGAGAATTTGAATTCCGTGTTTTGCACCGTGGCAATATAAAATACATGAAGGCTGCGCTGCGCATACAGCCCAATGGTGGTGGTGAACATTTTCTTATTGGCACTCTACAGGATGTTACAGATAAAAAAATACTGGAAGAGCAATTGCATCAACAGTTGCAATTGGCCGAATCACTTGCCGGAAGTGTTTTGGACAGGGTTATTATAACAGACGGTAACCACACCATTGTTTTATGGAATAGCCAATGTGAGGTTTTTTATAAAATGAAAGTTGATGATACTGTTGGCAAGAACTTCTTTGATGTATTCCCCAAACTAAAGTCGGAACAGGAATTGGCCTTATTCAATAGAGTTTTAAAAGGAGAGGCGGTTCATTTAACGGCCCTTCAGTCTGTAACCGGAAATGGATATTACGACCTGCACCTGCTTCCCCTGTGGAGCGAAGAAAAAACGGAAGTAACCGGTATTATTCATATTGTGCACGATGTGACCAAAGAGTTGGAATTGCGCAAAAACATAAATGAGCGTCTTCGTTTTATTGAAGGTTTAGTGGAGGCATCGGTTGACAAGATCATAGTAATGGACCGCAATATGAATTACTTGGTATGGAATAAACGCTGCGAGGAGTATTACGGTTTGAAAAAAGAGCAGGTCATAGGTAAAAATATTTTGGAAGTCTTTCCGGGCAGCTTTAATGAGCCGGCTTATACTGATTTTAAAAAAGCCCTGAAGGGGGAAACCGTATATATACCGGCTGAGGAAGAAGCACCAGAGGTCCATCATCACGAGGTGTACCTGGTGCCCGTGAAGAATGAAACAGGAGAAGTGATAGCGGTTCTTTGGATACTGCATGATCTTACCAAAGAAATGCAGTTGTTGAAGCAAAAACAAAAAGCCGATGTCCTTTTAAACACCATTAATGAAGTGTGTTTTGAACTGGATGAGGATTTTAACTTTATTTACGCCAATCGTAAGGCATTTGATTTCTGGGATAAATCTCCTGGAGATATTTTAGGCAAAAACATTCGGGAAGTATTTCCGGAAATCGTTGACACCACTATTTATCATGCGCTGCAGAAAGCCTTTCTTACAAAAAGCAAGATCCTGCAGGAAGCATTTTGTCCTGTCATAAAGAAATGGATATTCATAAATGTACATCCATCCTCATCGGGATTAATTGTCCTTTATTTTGATATTAGCAAGCAGGTGCAGGCCCGCAAAAAAGCCATGCAGGCAGAAGAAAAAATAAGGGAAACCAAAGACCTGTTGGAGCAAACTACCCATGCTACACCTGATGCCATTATTATTTTTAACCGTCAACAAGAACAAATGGTTTTGTTGAATAGTTGTTTAAGCGATTGGACAGGCTATACCAATGAAGATTTGATGAACATGAGTATGAACGAGTGGTTTATGTTTATTCACCAGGATGACAGGGAAAAGCTAAATTATCTTATTGAAAATATGGGTTCGGTCCCGGACGGGAAAACTGAAACGCTGGAGTACAGGATACTAACAAGAAATGGAAAAACGCTTTGGATAAAAAGCCGCTCTAAAGTATTCAAAAGAAATGTAGAAGGAGAGGTAACGCATGTTTTAACGGTATTACAGGATTTTACAGAGGAAGTAGAACTGCGTCATCAATTGATAGACCGTTCCATGTTTATAGAAACCCTGATAGATAACAATATTGACCGTGTGATGGTGCTTGACCAAGAGTACAAAATTATTTCATGGAATAAACGCTGTGAGGAGATATACCATCTTGCGAGGGAACAGGTAATTGGCCAGTCAATTGTGAAGCTGTTTCCAAGGCTCAAAGAAGACGGCGAACTGTTGCATGCTGTGGAGCAGGCCATGCAGGGACTAATGGTTCACATTCCTGTATTGAAGGAAATCTATAACCAGATCTACAGTGATTTTTTTTGCATCCCATTAAAAAATGAAGAAGGCGAAGTCTACGCCGTGCTTATCCTGCTTCATGACGTTTCAAAAATGCTTCAGGCACAAAACGAATTGGAAGAATTGAACAAGACCCTGGAGCAAAAAAACAAAGAACTTGAGGAAAAGAATGAAGAGATCACTTCCTTTGCTTTTATTGCCAGTCATGATCTGAAAGAACCCTTAAGAAAATTATACACCTTCAGCGATTGGTTGTTGGAGAGGGAAGCGGGCAGCCTTTCGGAAACAGGAAGAAATTATTTAAAAAAGATCGCCAATTCCGTGCGCCGCATGGATATGCTGATCGAGGATGTGTTGGTATTGACAAAAATTGACTGTGATAGAAAACCCCTGTCAAAAATAGATTTGAACGCCATTTTATCCCGTGTACTGGGCGATAGGAAGGAATATATAAAGGAGAACGGGGCTGAAATTTTAGCAGAAGAATTACCGCTGATTGAAGGACATGAGAACCAGGTATTTTATCTTTTTAAAAATCTTTTAGATAATGCTGTAAAATTTCAGCCACCGGGAAATCAGCCTTTCCTTAAAATAACGGCAGAACAAGTAGAGTTATACCAGATTGATGAAAAAAAGGCTGAAACGAACAGCAATTATTACAGGATATCATTTGAAGATAACGGGCTGGGGCTTGATTCGAAGTATTTCAAAAAGATCTTTCAGGTTTTTCAAAGATTGCACAATAAAAACGAGTATGAAGGAACAGGTATGGGGCTGGCCATTTGCAGAAAGATCATGCAAAACCACGGAGGTTTTATTAAGGTAGAAAGTGAACCCGGCAAAGGCTCTGTATTTAGTTGCTATTTCCCCGTCATATAAAAACAACCAGGCCCAATTGCTTAGTATCAAAAGCCATCGAAAGGTGGCTTTTGATTTAAGTAAGATTTTCAATGACCACTTCCTGGTTTCCGGTACGCAAGGAAATCGTACTATAATAACTTTTAAGTTGAACGTAGAGATTACTTATGGAATATGGGTTGTGTAACCGCTTCAAGGGCAAGCTTTTTTTTCATAGTTAAACATTAATCTTCGTAACTTAATAGAGCCTACCCCTCCTAAAGCTCTTCTGTACTTTTTGGGAATTTTATCTCATACTACTTATTTCTTAAACACTAAAACCTTCCAAAATGAAGCAGCTACCGATTGCCTTTTTTGCAATGGCGCTTTTGTGCCAGCCTGCCCTCAGCCATGCCCAGGACACTACAGCAATAACAAAGAGTAAGAGGCAGGGTAAAGAAATGAAAATGAAGGATAAGGACAAAATGAAAAATGACATGAAAGGGGAGATGACGACGGATTATCCTTATACCGCGGAATATTCCTCCAAGTTTAAAATGGGAAATCCAAAATACAGCAGGATGATCCTGGAATTATGGAAGGATTGGGATAATAACCAGTTGGATATGCACCAGGATTACTTTTCTGATACCATCACCTATCAAACTCCAACCGGCGAAGTCATAAGAGGAAAAGATAAGTTCGTATCCACAGGTAAGCAAAACCGGGATATGCTTTCGAATGTGAAAAGTAGTTTAGAGGTTTGGATCCCTCTTAAAAGCATCGATAAAGACCAGGATTGGGTGGCTGTTTGGGGCCGCGAAGACGATACAGACAAGAGCGGAAAAATGACATCCAATATGATCCATGAGATATGGGGCTTCAATAAGGATGGAAAGATTGTTTTTTACCGTCAATACACCGCAGTACCTCCGAAGCAATAAGTTGTTATAAGCTTTTTGAAATAATTTTCTCCATTGATTTTGTTGGGATGAGGCCTGGTCCATTCAAATTGCCCGCTAACTAATGGCAAACAATTTGAATTTATCTCCAAAATCTCAGTATGAAAAGAACATTGTTTTTGGCAGCTATGTCCTTTGCTGTATTCAGCTGTGCCGATGGCGGTACTAGCACAGGTACAACAGACAGTACAAATAGTACAAATAAAACAGTGGGCACGGAACCTGCACCGGCAAGCGATTCGGGCACGGGTGTAAGCACCGGAGAAGGCACCACTACAAGCGGTACCAGCACCGGCAGTAGTAGTTCTCATTCTACGGACACCACCGGAAACCTTAAAAATTCAGGAAAAGATTCTACGCCTTAATTTTTTTGTTCGGTATAATGATTTCCTGGTTAACAAAATTCCACTAATTAGTGGGCTCATGTGGGTAAGCTCCAGGTATTTGCTGGAATCATTAGGCTACTTTTCTTTTCTCTTTTGTTTCTTCATGCATATACCGGTTCAGTGCATTTTCCAGGGTAGGAAGCAAGTGGCCTCTTTCACTGCTCAACACGCTGTAAGCCGGCCGCGGGGCTGTATAGTTCATTTCGCTGGCAGCAACGGCGTGAATAAAGGACTTATCAAGATCAAATCCTTCTGCAATAGTATGGGCTAGATCAGCCCAGGAAATAGCTCCCTGGTTGGCTAAATGCCAAATGCCGCCTGCTTTGTCAATCAGTATATCAAGTGTGGCATGAACCAGGTCTGGAACATAAGTCGGCGAAATAACAATATCTTTTGCTACAGTAAGGGGTTCGTACTGTTGCAGGCTTTTGCGTACGTGATGCACAAAATTGTGTTTGTCCCAAGGTCCAAAAAAGGCACTGGTACGAATGATAAGAGAAGAAGGAGCTTCTTTCAGCACTTCTGTTTCGCACCGGGTTTTACTCATACCATAAATGTTCAAAGGGTTGGTAGGGTCGGTTTCTACATAAGGATTATTTTTCTCTCCATCAAAAACCAGGTCGCTCGAAAAATTGATTAACTGCACCCCCCGTTTGTGGCACACTATAGCAAGATTGAGCGGTCCGCCTGCATTGGCTCTAAAGCAATTGTCGCAATCCCTTTCTGCATCATCTACCCGTACATAACCTGCAGCATTGATAATGGCCCAGGGCTTATAGAGTTCAATTACTCTTTCTATTTGCCTTATATCGCTGATATCACAATCCTGCCGGCTGAGCAATTCATATGCAATGCAACGTTGATCGCAAATTTTTGCAAATGCTTTTCCCAGCGTTCCGTTTTTGCCAATGATTAAAAGAGGTGCATGATTATTGGCAGCATTCATGCGAACTTCTGTTATAACAGGCCCATATAAAATACGGGAGCTTCTTTGCCACCAGCCTTTTTCATGCGACAGCGGATGTTTGCATTGAGCTGTCTCAGTTATGTCCTTAATAAAATGCGCTAACGCCGTAGGACGCAAATGGTTATTGCGCAGATCAAAAGCGCCGGGTTCATAATCCCCGCCACGTTGGGTTAAAAGCCTGTTCCAGCCATAGGAACCTAACAGCGCCCAGGTGGTAATGGCTTTGATCTCTATGCCCTCATTGGCCAGTTTGTTGGCCGATTCCCATATGTGTTTGAACCATCGCAACTGTTCCTCACGGTGCGAATGGAGGTGGACTTCAGTAACGGCCAAGGGCTTTTGATAACGATCCCAGGCTTCTTTTAACAAAACCTCAACACCTGTTTCTTCTTCCAGTTCAACACGTACGGCTTCTACATCAACATAACGGTGCCGGCCATTGCCGCCATGTGTATGTTGCGGATACAATTGCAATCGCTCATCCAAATACCTTTCTGAGGTGAGGTAATGATTAAACCCAAAGATATCAGGCACACAAGGATTGTCTATAAAGAATTGAAGGTCTTCCTTTGGAATATGGTGGCCATTCAAAAAATCCCACAACTTATGATCGGTATTAAAGCGGCCGCATAAAATATCATACGTCAGCCATCTTCTTTCATTTTCAAAATCGGCCTGGTATTTAAGCTTTGGTGTACTGTATGTTTTTCCCAGGTCTTCTGTCTGAATGAGCTGAGCCTGGGGGTTGATCTTTCTTATTTGCTGCATGGAAAGTACAATGCCCTTTAACTGGTTCAAAAGCATTTGTATAAAGCCTTTGGCAGAACGTTGGTGCGGATACCAAAACCCGTACAAGCCGCTGAATCGTGCCGTGGTCAGTGGTTCGTTAACGGGCGTATAGTATTGTATCCACGGGAATTGTTCCGCAACCTGCCCGGCATATTGTGCTAACAGGTAAGGGAAGTTCGGATCAGCCAAATTGGTAAAGGCAGGTCCGCTGCCATGATGCAGGAGGCCTGCAATGACATCGATGCCTTTTTCTTCCCACCCGGTTAATTGCTTTTTTGTCCAGTTCCAGTCAATAGTGGCATCTATTGCCGGTTGATGTTTTTCCCAAAGTACCGGGTATCTTATTTTTTTTATACCAAGACCGGCAATAGCATCAATATCGGTGTCGCGGTTGTAATGACCTGTGTATTCTAACTGATCAAAAAAATCTTTTTTAACTCTGTTTATTGTGCATTCAACTCCACCCCAGATCTCAGGATTGTAAAACTGTTTGTCCATTAATAAAAGTTTCAGGTTGTCCTTGCATAATTTTCTTGAAGGTTGTTAATGCCTGGGCCACCACCTGATCCATATTATAATATTTATAGGTTGCCAAACGCCCAACAAAATAAGTGTTGGTCATAGAAGAGGCTAATTGCTGGTATTTTTTATACAGCTCGGCGTTTTCCGGACGCGGTACGGGATAATATGGATCACCTTCTGCCTTCGGAAATTCGTAAACAATAGCGGTCTTCGGATGCTTTTGACCTGTTAAGTATTTAAAGTCGGTAATTCTCGTGTATAGTTGTTCGTTGGGATAATTCACTGTGCCTGTGGGTTGGAAAACCTCCTGGTCAATGGTTTCAAACTTGAATTCTAAGGAACGGTAAGGAAGCTTGCCATAACAGTAATTAAAATATTCATCTACAGGCCCGGTGAAGATCAGGCTGTGATAAGGGATGATATCAATGACCTCTTTGTAATCTGTGTTAAGCATTACCTTAATGTTAGGATGCTTCAACATATTTTGAAACATGTTGGTGTACCCATGCAAAGGCATTGCCTGATAAGTGTCTGTAAAATACCTGTTATCCCGGTTGGTTCTTGTAGGCACACGGGCGGTTACACTGGCGTCCAGTTCAGACGGATCCAAGTCCCACATTTTCCTTGTATAGCCCCTGAAAAACTTTTCATACAACTCACGGCCAACCTTACTGACCACTACATCCTCAGACGTTTTTACACCGGCTACTTTTTCTGCTTTGGCAGCAAAAAAACTTTCGACTTCGGCACTGTTCAAGTTAAGGCCATATAACTGGTTAATGGTATTGAGATTGATGGGAATGGGAACCAACTGTCCATCCACACTTCCCAATACTTTGTGTTCATAAGGTCTCCATTCAGTGAATTGACCCAGGTATTCAAAAACTTCTTTTGAATTGGTATGAAAGATATGAGGGCCGTATTTATGAATTAAGATACCGTCAGTATTATAATGATCATAAGCGTTGCCGCCGATATGATCGCGTTTATCAATGATCAAAACCTTTTTATTGGCTTGCGTTGCTAAGCGTTCTGCCAATACACTACCGGCAAAGCCGGCACCCACAATTAAATAATCAAACATATAATTTCTCCTTCACTTTACTTTTTACAGATACGGTTTGTTCCAATGTGTTTTCAATATGGCGAACCATTTGGCTCCAGGTTCTGTCCCATGAATTAAAGGCTAAGAAGTCATCCACTTTTTTTAACCAGGCCGATTTTCTTTTTTTCTTTAATTCCTTTTCGGCGGCCTTTATAAATTCTTCTGCATTATGGACGATGTGTACCAACTTATTATCTCCATAAGGGGATACAACATCTTTTATTGGAGAAGAGATCACGGGTTTGCCTGCTGCCAGGTATTCAGGTGTTTTTGTTGGACTAATAAATTTTGTTGATTCATTCATAGCGAACGGAATGGTTGCAATGTCCCAACCGGCTATATAGGAAGGCAGTTCTTCATATTTTTTTCCGCCGAGATAATGAATGTTGGCATGGGTGGGTAAAGTCGCCGGATCTATTTTTACTACCGGCCCAAGTATTACAAAATGCCATTCGGGTTTTGCTTTTGCTACCTTGTCCAATAAATCAATATCAAATCGTTCATCTACTACACCAAAAAAACCAAATCGGGGGTGCGGAATTTGCGCCTGGTCAGCAGGATCGTTTTTAACCGTACGGGCAATACCAAAATGATGTTTATCTATACTGCTTGGAAAAGGAAAAATATTGTGGTGATGATTCTTCTTCGATTCATAAATGCTATGACCGCCTGTAAAAACAATATCTGCTTTTTTAAATAATTCTTTTTCTTTTATGGTTAGTTCGGGTGGTGCAAATTTGAAAGCCGATAATTCATCCATACAATCATAGATCATCAGTTCAGGATTTAAATGCTCGGTGAAGGGCAGCGCCATAGGCGTGTAATACCAGCTAAAGTAGCGGCTGACCTGCATGTTGCTAAAAAGTTTTTCTACAAATTTCCGTTGCCGGTTTTGTATTTCCTTTTCTTTCAAACCATGTTTCAGAAAAGGTGTTACTACATATAAATTCTCGTTGAAGTTTTCTATTTGAAGCTTATCATCATCGTCGTGAAAAATTGGTTCTTCAATAAAGAAGACTCTTTGATGTTTTGAAAACCTTGTCAATAAATGATGGGGGCGTTGAAATACAAATCCCCATCTAAGATGAGAGAAGCATACTAAATCGATATCGTGCAGGAAGGCACATGAAACGTCTTCAATATTTTTTATCATATACGTATATATACTATTTACATGCCAGCATTTTTTTAAATTAGAAATAATAATGTGATCTAACCGTTTGAAATCAAGTGTAGAAAATAGTCCTCATGATTAAACGAAGAAAATTTTAGAATGTTTTGGCAAGATGCTTCTCTATACTTCAATTAATGAAGCGGAATGTAATAGTTGATTCTAGACATCGTGATTTATGTCTGCGTAATGACAGAAAACCAGGACTAGTGTTCTGTCCATTTCTTTTAAGTACAGGCCAGAAATTAACAGATGTACATTTTTAGTTGAGAGCTTAATTGCTGAAAAAATTAAATGGTTCTGTTTTTTGCAAAGAGAGAATATAAGGCTTTTGAGCTACAGGTTAAAACAATTTCTTTTATTTTTCTTGGGCGTTGAATCTTGCAGACATAAAATAAAAAAAGCGCTGCAGGGACAGCGCGTTAAAAAAATCGTTTGCTAGACTAAGCAACTTTATGAAGCTCTTCTTTTTTCTTTTTTGTAATTTCTTTTATAAAATTTACTTCTTCAGCTTTATAAGCCTCACCATTCTCTCGAAAAATATCATGGAACCACAGTTCAGGTTCGTTATCATATTTTGTGCTCCATGAATCCCAGGGGCAGTGAGTTTGCGTTTTACCGGCCACTAATCCCCAGTTATAGGCGCCAATATTATATTTTTTAAACAGCGGTAAAATTTCCTGGAAAGTGCTGCCAAAGGGTCTTGCCATATATTCGGTACAAAGCATTGGGCGGTTAAACCTCTTCAAATGCAAAATCCGCTCTTCGCTAGACTTTACGTTTTCATAGCAGTGGAAACTGATAATGTCTGAATGGGTAAACATATAATTGTCCAGAGCCGTAAGCTTGGTATCGCAACTCCAGTCTTCCTTCCAGGGCGCCATGGTAATAGGTTGAGAAGGGTTGATTACTCGTACCCAGTTGATCGTTTTCTTTAACAAAGCCATAGACAGCTCTGCCTTATGCAGGGCATAATCATCGTCTTTATAGCTTGTCACGTTCATATTATCAGGTTCGTTGAACAAATCCCAGATCAGTATCCGTTTATCGTTTTTAAAATGAGAAACCACCCCATTTACATAATTATACAAACTGTCGTATTGATTAGGATCATTTAAAACATCATAGCCGGGGGATTGCACCCAGCCGGAATTATGCACATTATGTTTTGGGGCGGGCTGAACCCCTAATTGGGGAAAAGGATTCCATACAGCATCAAAAAGCACCAGCATGGATTTTATGCCGTGCTTGTCGGCGATCGCTAAAAACTCATCAATGCGTGCCAGGAAGCCCTGAGGATCCTGTGCCCACAATAAATGATGAAGGAAGACTCTTACAGTATTAAAACCAAGTCCGGCCGCCCAGCCCAACTCTTCGTCAATGCAGGCAGGATCGAAGGTTTCGGCCTGCCACATTTCCAGTTGATTGATGGCATTGCGGGGGATATAATTACATCCTACCAACCATCCGTTTTGTTCACTCCATTCGGCTGCTTTTGCTTCCGGCCAGCGGTGGGCCAGTTCAGGGTCATGCTCTATAAAAGGCACGGTGCTTTTGGTGGCTAACATATAGTATAGGTTATTAGATTATTCCGGGGTTTAAACGTTACGGAATTAAGACTCAAAATAACCGTAAAGGATAAAAGATGCAAGCTTATTTTCGATAAGAATTAATATTCATCGGTGAAACAGCAAATACGCAGGATGAATAGAAGGGCCTTATTTTTACAGGGATAATAAAAATTTTTTAAAGAGCTCCATTTCAAACTTTTTTAAGAAAACAGCAAAGCAATGAACCAGCAGATGATACAACAGGTTACGGCAAATTTTAAGGCACGTTTTAACGAAGAACCGGCATTGTTCCGCTCTCCGGGCCGGGTGAATATTATTGGCGAGCATACAGACTATAATAATGGATTTGTACTGCCGGCCGCTATTGATAAAGCGATCTATATTGGCATCAGCAAACGCAATGACGATGTGATCTCCTTGTTCTCTGAGGAGTTCAAGGAATCCTTTGAAACGAAAATATCAGAAGTAAAGCCAACGGAAAAAGGATGGCCAAATTATATCCTGGGCATCGTGGATCAATTAAATAAAAAAGGACTTAAGGTTACAGGCTTTAACCTGAATATAGACGGAGATATACCCATTGGCTCAGGCCTTTCTTCCTCTGCAGCCGTAGAATGCGCTACTGGTTTTGCTTTAAACGAGATTTTTGGATTGGATCTTTCCAGATTGGACCTGGCATTTATAGCCCAGAAAGCAGAACATGAATTTGCCGGGGTAAGGGTAGGCATTATGGACATGTTTGCAAGCCTGTTTGGGAAAAAAGACCACGTGATCAAACTGGATTGCCAAAGCCTGGAGTATGAATATGTGCCTTTGGTACTGGAAGGCTTTAAAATTGTTTTGCTGAACACCAATGTGAAGCATTCTCTTTCCTCATCGGAGTACAATACCAGAAGGCAGCAGTGTGAAGAAGGCGTGGCGCTTGTGAAGGAACACCATCCGGAGGTAAAGACCCTTCGTGATGTAACCATGGACATGCTTTGCCAGTACGTAAAGCCTAAAAATGAATTGGTTTACCGGAGATGTAAATATGTGGTAGAAGAGAACCAGCGCTTGCTGGCTGCCTGCGAAGACCTGAAGAACGGGCATGTAGAAGCCCTGGGAGAAAAAATGTTTCAAACCCATGATGGATTAAGTAAAGAATACGAAGTAAGCTGCAAGGAATTGGATTTTTTAGTAGACGCCGTTCGTAATAACCCAAACGTTTTAGGAGCCCGAATGATGGGCGGTGGCTTTGGCGGCTGCACCATCAATATTGTGAAAGAAGAAGCAATCGATGGCTTAATTAAAGAACTTTCTAATTCATACAAAGAACAAATGGGTCTTGAACTTACGCCATACATTGCGCAAACGGCAGATGGCACAAGCAGCATTCACCAGAGATCCTGAATCAGCGAGGTCTTACATCCGGCATCTTACTTTTCACCTGATTGGATCAACCTTCGTTCAAAAACTTAAAGATCGTTGTGGATTTAAAACGATGCCCTGGGTTCAACACGGCTGAGGGAAAGTTGGAGTGATGCGGGGTGTCCGGGTAATGCTGTGTCTCCAAACAAAAAGCCGTGCGGAAATGATCCGGCACCTGACCTTTTATGATGTTTTCTCCTGACATAAAATTGCCTGTATAGAATTGCATTCCGGGTTGATCGGTAAAAACATCCATAATGATTCCGGTTTTATCGGCCACAGCCCTGGCGGCAAATTCCGGCTCCCGTCCATATTTATTTAAAACATAGTTATGGTCGTAACCGTTGCCGTATTTTAATTGAATGTTATTCTCATTAATTCTTTTTCCAATGGTTGTCAGGGACGTAAAATCAAAAGGTGTTTGATCCACTACATCCAGGGTTCCGGTAGGAATCAGGTTTTCGTTAACAGGGGTGTAGCGGTCAGCATTAATATGTAAAGAATGGTTTAAAATGGTACCGCTGCCCTGGCCGTTCAAATTGAAATAAGCATGATTCGTAATATTTAAAATGGTTGTTTCGTCGGTGGTGGCTTCATAGTCGATAATTACTTCATTTTCGATGGATAGTCTAAAACGTACCTTAATTCGCAGGTTGCCCGGATAGCCTTCCTCACCATCAACAGAAAGGTAGGAGAGGGTTATGCTGCCCTCACTCCGTTCTTCCACATCCCAAACCCTGGAATGAAAGCCACCCGGACCGCCGTGTAAATGATTTGGTCCATTATTGATGGCAAGCTGGTATTCGTTTTCTTTCAAATGGAATTCTCCGCGGGCTATCCGGTTGGCATAGCGGCCAATCGTAGCGCCATGATACACTTCGGTTGCCATTAAATAACCTTCAATAGAATCGAAACCTACCACCACATCAACAGGTTGTTCATTTTTATCCCGGACTATTAAACTCACGATCCTGCAACCATAATTGGTGATACATAATTGTGTGTTCAACCTGTTTTTTAGCCTGAAGAGTGAAACCTGCTTTCCGTCAATTATTTTGTCAAAACTTTCTGTGCCGGGCATTGCATTTCAATTTTGTTCATCAAAATGAACAAAAAAATGGATACGAAAGCTGAAAATATTTTAGCGGCCGCTGAATTGTTCCGGTCATTTTTAACATTAGAATGAAACAGAATGTAGGAATGGTAGCAGGAGCTGGTTTATTGTTATCTACATTTGCGTTTCAAAATTTTTGAATTGAAGCAGCTTAGGGCATTAAATAAATATTTCTGGAAGTATAAAGTAAGGTTGGGCATTGGCTTCCTTTTTATAGTCCTGTCAAACTATTTTAGTGTACTTGCCCCGCAAATCACCGGCTTCATCATTGATTTTGCTCAACGTACATTGCCGGGTTATCAGCCCAGAGCAAAAAAACCGGTGTATGATACTGCCGTTACCAAGTTTATTCAATATGTGGAAGGCCTGACCTATTCTCCCATGCAGGTAGTGGTCTTGTGCGGATTGGTCATTTTTGCCCTGGCTCTTTTGCGTGGCTTTTTTATGTTCCTGATGAGGCAGACTATTATTGTAATGAGCCGCCATATTGAATATGATCAGAAGAACGAGGTATTTGAACACTATCAAAAACTGGATGCCAGCTTTTATAAAACACACAGCACCGGCGACCTGATGAGCCGGATGGCCGAGGATGTAAGCCGGGTCAGGATGTTTACCGGGCCGGCCGTTATGTATTTCATTAACCTGGTTACGCTCATCTCCATGAGTGTGTTTTTTATGTTTAAACGGGAACCGGAGTTAACTTTGTATGTTTTAGCCCCGCTGCCCATTCTGGCCTTTATTATTTATTTCGTCAACACAATCATTAACCGGAAAAGTGAAGCCCTTCAGGCCGCTTTAGGAAACCTTACTACCAATGCCCAGCAGGCTTATTCTGGCATCCGGGTCATAAAATCGTTTGTACAGGAAGATGCCATGTTCCATCAGTTTGAGGCCAACAGCGAAAGATATAAGCAACAGGCCGTGAGTCTGGCTAAAGTGGAGGCCCTTTACTTTCCATCCATGACCTTGCTGATAGGTCTGAGTACGTTACTGACCATCATGATTGGGGGTATTTATTATATTCATGGCAATAGAGATATTGGGATTGATGGCATTGTCGAGTTTGTCATTTATATCAACATGCTCACGTTCCCTGTAAGCGCTATTGGCTGGACGGCCAGCATGATACAAAGGGCAGCTGCTTCGCAAAAACGACTAAATGAATTTTTAAAGACCCAGCCCAGCGTTAGCAACGGGAATTTACAGAAAAAAACGGCCCTTACCGGGGATATAGCGTTTCACAATGTTGATTTTGTTTATGCCCACACAGGCATTCATGCGATCAGGAACTTTGACCTGCACATTCGCCCCGGCCAGCGCATAGCGATCGTGGGAAGAACGGGAAGTGGCAAAACAACCCTGGCCCAGCTGATGATGCGGATGTTTGATGTGACCTCCGGAAAAATATATCTGGATGGAATTGAAATCAAAGATCTTGACCTGTTATCACTTCGAAAACAGATCAGTTATGTGCCCCAGGATGGTTTTTTGTTTAGCGATACGGTTCAAAACAACATAGCTTTTGGCACAAAGGACAAAAGCCTGGAATTGGTGAAAGAGGCCGCCCGCCTGGCCGTTGTAGGGCGTGATATTGAAAACTTCCCCAAGGGGTATGATACGGAAATCGGGGAAAGAGGGGTGACCCTGAGCGGAGGACAAAAACAAAGAATCTCCATTGCAAGGGCCTTAATGAAAGACGCACCCATACTGATCCTGGACGATTGTCTGAGCGCTGTGGATGCCCGGACAGAAAAGGAAATCATAGAAAATCTTAAGATCTACCTGGAAGGGAAAACCTCGGTTTTGATCACCCACCGGATCTTCAGCCTTTTGAATTTTGACAAGATTGTGGTGCTGGAAGAGGGTGCCATAGCTGAGCAGGGAACCCACCAGGAGCTCCTGGAAAGGCGGGGAACCTATTATAAAATGTACCTCCGGCAGCTCCAGGAAGACCATAATGACAATAACCAAGCAAATTTGGCTGTTGAAAAAACATAATTATATTTGTGAGCATTAACCAAAACCTTTTATTTAAACTGTAAAATTTACAACTGTGGCGTACGACAACAATGACAAGAAAATGGAAAGCATTTACAGCAAGCGTATCCGTGCCGGCAAGCGCAGGACTTACTTTTTTGATGTAAGAGCTACACGTGGTAATGATTATTATCTGACTATTACCGAAAGCCGTAAGCGTTTTAACGACAATGGGTATGACAGGCACAAAATTTTCCTTTACAAGGAGGATTTCAACAAGTTCATTAAAGCATTGACAGAGGCGGTTGATCATGTAAAGACACAGTTAATGCCTGACTTTGATTTTGATGCCTATAACCACGATGAAGTGGAAGGTATGGAAGGAGAGGTAGATGAGATCGCTGCTGAGGTAGAAGTGCCTGCACCAAATAACACTACCATTACACCAACAAGCTCTACTGACGAAGTAGATAAGTGGTAAGTAATCAGGAAAATATTTTAAAGCCCTCCAAAAGAGGGCTTTAATTTTGTGTTAACCACGGTTTTACTACTCACCGTCAAGGTTGGTTATTCTGCTTCCGCATTTTTTTAAAAGCATTGATCAGGCCGTTGGTAGAAGAATCATGAGAAGAAATGGTTTCTTCATTCGTTAATTCAGGTAAAATTTTATTGGCCAGTTGTTTGCCTAATTCCACTCCCCATTGATCAAAACTGAAAATGTTCCAGATCACACCTTGCACGAAGATCTTATGCTCATAAAGGGCTATTAATTGGCCCAATGAATACGGCGTTATTATTTTTACCAGTATGGAATTGGTTGGCCTGTTTCCCGGAAAGATCTTGAACGGGGTTAATTTGGCAATTTCTTCACTGCTTTTGCCTGCTTTTAATAACTCTTCCTCCACTTCTTCTTCAGCTTTGCCATTCATTAAAGCTTCTGTTTGTGCAAAGAAATTGGAGAGCAGCTTTTGATGATGATCGCCAATAGGATTGTGGGATTGAGCCGGGGCAATAAAATCGCAGGGGATCAGATGAGTTCCCTGGTGAATCAGTTGGTAAAAAGCATGTTGGCCGTTGGTGCCGGGCTCGCCCCAGATAACAGGACCCGTGGCATAAGGAACCGGTTCACCGTTCCTGTCCACACTCTTGCCGTTGCTTTCCATGTTTCCTTGTTGGAAATAAGCCGCAAACCGGTGCATGTATTGATCATAAGGAAGAATGGCTTCGGATTGCGCATCAAAAAAGTTGGTGTACCATAAGCCGATTAAGGCCATCCATACAGGAATGTTCTTTTCGAATTCGGTTTGATGAAAATGTTCATCCACCGCATAAGCGCCTTTTAAAAGCTGCTCAAAATTTTCGTAGCCAATGGTTAAAACAATTGACAACCCGATAGCACTCCATAAAGAATAACGGCCGCCTACCCAATCCCAGAACTCAAACATGTTTTGTTTGTCTATTCCAAACTTCACTACCTCTTTTTCGTTGGTGGAAAGCGCCACAAAATGTTTGGCAATGTATTTTTCATCACCGGCAGTTTTTAAAAACCATTCCCTGGCCGTATGGGCATTGGTCATGGTTTCCTGCGTGGTAAACGTTTTGGAAGCGATGAGGAAAAGCGTTTCTTCCGGGTTGATTTTTTTCAACGTTTCGGCAATATGTGTGGCATCTACGTTGGAAACAAAATAAGCTTGTATTCCTTCTATCCAATAGGGCTTTAAGGCTTCTGTTACCATAAAGGGCCCCAGGTCGCTTCCGCCAATACCGATATTGACGATGTATTTTATTTTTTTGCCGGTGTATCCTTTCCATTCGCCGCTGTGTACTTTGGCGGAAAAGGTTTTCATTTGCTGCTGCACCCTCAATACATCTTCCATTACATCCTTTCCGGCTGAATACACTGGTTTGCCGGAAAAATTGCGCAGGGCTATATGCAGTACGGAGCGGTGTTCTGTTTTATTGATCAGGTCACCTGCAAACATGGCCTCAATGGCGTCTTTCAGTTTGCATTCTTCGGCCAGTTGCAGTAACAACTTTATCGTTTCCTCGGTAATAATGTTTTTCGAAAAATCAATAACGGTATCATTAAAACAAAACGAAAACTTTTTAAAACGCTCCGCATTCCGGGCGAACAGCTCCTTCATATGGATTTCCTTCATTTCGCCGGCATGCTGTTCTAACTCTTTCCAGGCCCTGGTAGTGGTGGGGTTAATTTTTGGGAACATAATCGGTAGTTAATGGTTTCTAATGTAGGATTTTTAGAGGGATTGTATGGTTTGAATTGTTTTATCAACCATTTCCGGGGTTATGTCCAAATGCGTAACCAACCGAACCTGGTTTGGAGAGATGGCGTAGCCAAGAATACCGGCCTCTTTTAGTTTTCCAACAAAGCTTTGCGAAGTGTAGGGGTTGTCCAGGGAAAATATGATGATGTTGGTTTCCACGGAAAGCACTTCGGTTACAAAATCTTTTTTGGAAAGAGCCTGTGCTATTTGCTGTGCATGCAGGTGATCTTCTTTCAGCCGTGCAATGTTGTTTTTCAAGGCATAAATGCCAGCTGCCGCTAAATACCCGGCTTGCCGCATGCCGCCACCAAACACCTTCCGGATCCTTCGGGCTTTTTTTATATACTCTTTAGTGCCCAGCAAAAGACTGCCTACGGGACAACCCAAGCTTTTGCTTAAACAAATGGAAATGCTGTGAAACAATTCTCCGTACTCCTTAGGCGATTGGTTTTTCGCCACCAGGGCATTGAACAAGCGGGCGCCATCCAAATGCAGCTTTAAATTATTTTCATCACAAACGCCCCTGATCCTCCTGATCTCTTCCATTTCATAGCAACTTCCGCCGCCTCTGTTGGATGTATTCTCCAGGCTTACTAAAGAGGTATGGGCTTTGTGGACATCATCGGCATTAATGTTTTCTAAAACCTGCTGAGCGGTTATTCTTCCCCTGTTGCCTGCCAGTAGTTTTACAGAGGCACCGGAATTAAAAGCAATCCCCCCGCCTTCGTATTGATAAATGTGCGAAGTCGCATCACAGATCAGCTCATCGCCGGGCTGCGTATGGCATTTAATGGCAATCTGGTTGGTCATGGTGCCGGAAGGACAGTAAATGGCTGCTTCCATTCCAAACATATCAGCCGCCAGCCTTTCCAGTTCGTTTATGGAAGGATCTTCTCCAAAAACATCATCACCAACCGGGGCCTGGAACATGGCCTCTTGCATTTGTTTGGAAGGTTTTGTAACCGTATCGGACCTGAAATCTATAAGCATTAATTTTTTATTGCAATATAAAGCACTCCGTTTTAATGCACTAAGAAGATCAGAGCAGTTTGTTTTCATTGATCTCCCAATTCAACCGATGGTTCTTCCAGAGCTTTTATAAGATTAACCACTTATAAGGAATATACTCCTTTAATAATAATAGAAGATTACCCTGTAACCGGAAGATAACATCTGCGTCCTATTCCTTATAAATTATTTACCCAACAGTTTACCGGCCATCAATAAATAAGGCCGTTTATTTTAAAACAATGTTCTTGGTATTACATAGTACCTAATTTTGGCTTGTAATAATTAAACACAAGTACTAAAACCACGATAAAATGAGAAAAATTTTTACCATGCTGACGGTGTTCATTTCAACCTTCGGCTTTGCTCAAACCAATGGAAAAGTAAAAGGAACGGTGGAAGACGGCAGTCAGAAAACCATTGAATCAGCCACGATTACCTTATTAAAGGCAAGAGATTCTTCGGTTGCCAAAGTAGCGGCTGCCAATAAAACTGGCAACTTCGAATTTGATAATGTGCCAGAAGGAAGATACCTGGTTTCCATTACAGCCGTAGGTCACAAAAAAGGATATTCTCCTGTTTTTGAAATCAGTTCTGCTAATGCTTCAGTTGTTTTAAAGACCATATCACTGGTTCCACTGGAAAAATCAATGGGCGAAGTGGTAGTAACAGCCAAAAAACCATTGGTAGAACAAAGAATCGACCGAACTATAGTAAATGTAGAAGCTTCTGTTACCAATGTAGGCAGCAGTGCTTTGGAAGTGTTGGAAAAATCACCCGGTATCTCAGTAGATAAAGATGGTAATGTCAGCCTGAAAGGAAAGCAAGGTGTATTGATTTTAGTAGATGGCCGTCCTACACAATTGGGTGGCGCCGACCTGGCCAACCTGCTTCGCAATATGAACGCAAACCAGTTGGACCAGATCGAGATCATGACCAATCCTCCTGCTAAATACGACGCAGCAGGAAA
Source organism: uncultured bacterium (assembly GCA_966095395.1). GTDB lineage: Bacteria > Bacteroidota > Bacteroidia > Chitinophagales > Chitinophagaceae > Flavisolibacter. The sequence continues at coordinate 29,158 of CBHTSW010000038.1, forward strand.
CGCCGGCATCATCAATATCAAAACCAAAAAGAACAAACAGTTTGGTTATAATGGTACCGTAACATTGGGATACACCCAGGGGCGCTATCCCAGATTTAACGAAGGCATTAACTTCAACTACCGCCAGGGGAAAATAAATTTCTTTACCAATCTTAGTCATAATTACCGGAAAAGCTTCCAGGAGCTTAACATTCAAAGAAATTTTTTGGAAGAAACCTCTAAACAAGTCAGTTCGCATTTTGACCAGCAGGCTAGAATGACAAATGAAGGCAATTCTTATAATGGCAAAATTGGTCTTGATTATTTTGCCGGAAAGAATACGACTTTCGGAGTTGTAGTCACCGGTTTTTCCAGTCCCGGAAATTTTGAAAACCGTAATCTAAACAAGATTTATAATGCATCCGGCCAACTGGCTGAACAGGCTAGGGCTCTTTCCACGCAAAAAGAAACCTGGACAAACTTTAGTACCAATCTGAATTTCCGCCAGGTGTTGGATACGGCTGGCAGAGAACTGACCGCCGATCTTGATTATATTTCCTATGACGGAAGACAAGCGCAAATGCTTACCAATTCTTATTTTGATGGCAATGGAAACTTCAGGCAAAAAGCAGATACTTTATATGGAAAGCTGCCTCAGGTTATTGATATCTACAGCGGCAAGGTTGACTATGTTCATCCTTTAAAGAAAGGGGGCCGTTTTGAGGCCGGTTTGAAAAGCAGCTTTGTAAAAACCGACAATAATGCTGTTTACGATACCGCTCATAATGGTGTATTGGTTCGTGATTTGAATCGCAGCAACTACTTTGTTTATGAAGAAAATATAAATGCAGCTTACGTAAACCTGAGTGGTTCCTTAAGCAAAAAGATCAGTGCCCAACTTGGTTTGCGTGTAGAAAATACCATTGCCAAAGGAAAGCAGATTACCACCAATGAAAACTTCGACCGCAATTACACACAGTTATTTCCAACGGCTTACTTTCAATACAAGGCCAGTGATAAAAATTCATTTGGGGTGAACTACGGAAGAAGGATTCGCCGTCCCAATTACGAAAGCCTGAATCCTTTTATCGAATACCTTGACCGTTATACCTATCAGCAAGGTAATCCTAACCTGAAGCCCCAGTTCAGTCATAATATTGAATTGAGCCATACCTATAAAAACTTTTTAACCACCACGCTGAACTATACAAAAACCACGGATATCATACAAGAAGTAATTGAGCAAATTACAGAAGACACGCTGACCTATGTGAAACGGGCCAACATCGCCAGCCAGCGTCAGTATGGAGTTTCTGTAAATGCCGGCTTTTCAATTACAAAATGGTGGAGAAGCAACCTGTACGCAAATGCATTCAACAACCGCTTTGAAGGCCTTGTGAACGGTGCGCACGTTGCTGTAGACGCTTCCACCTTTACCTTCAATGGATCGCAGCAGTTTACGCTTAGCAAAACCTTGACGGCAGAGTTGAGTGGCTGGTACAGATCAGGTGGCGTGGAAGGCGTGATTGCTATGAAGCCTATGGGCATGATGTCGGTTGGTGCTAGCCAGCAAATAATGAAAGGCAAAGGCACTTTACGCATAAATATTCGTGACGTATTCGCTTCTCAGCGCTTTAAGGCCACTTCAAAATATGGAATGGTGGATGCGGCTTTTCAAAACAGGGGAGATTCAAGAAGTGTGAATCTTGGATTCACGTACCGGTTCAGCAAAGGCAAAATGAATGGCGGACAGAAAAAGAGAAACAGCGGCAGCGCTAACGATGAGCAAAGTAGGGTAGGCGGCGGAAACGGAAACTAATCGTTGATAGTTATAGTTAAATAAAGCAGCACAGTTAAAAATCCCGCCCTAAAGGCGGGATTTTTCTGTACTCGGCAACGGCGTTAACAATTTTCACAATTATAGCATTTCATAGGCCGCATAAGCCGCTTATGTATTGATACTGCTTTAGCACCCTTTGAAACAAATAAACAGGGACTTGTCATAATTAAGTCAGATGACAGGTTTCTTTAATCAAACTTTGTAACGGGTACATTAAACCAATTGTTATGAGATATGTATTTACCTTACTCATCTTCTTTGTGTTCTCGGCATTTGTTGCTTCTGCACAAACAGCATCAAAAATTTGGGGTACTATAAAAGATGAGCAGGGAAAAGCGCTTCCATCTGCTTCTGTTTCTTTATTAAAAGCCCAGGATACAGCACTGGTGAAAATAGCGGTTACGGATAAAGAAGGTAAGTATGAGTTTGAAAATATCAGGCAAGGTAAATATCTGGTTTCCATCAGTTTGGTAGGTTATAAGAAAAGCTTTTCCAACCATATTGACGTTACCGGCAAAGACGTACAGGTGCCGGCTGTTACAGCTTCGCAAAATTCAAAAGATCTGGGAAATGTTACGGTAACAGCGCAGCGGCCTTTTGTTGAAACCAAACTGGATAAAACCGTAGTAAACGTAGAAGCATCGCCAACCAGTGCAGGTTCTACGGCGTTGGAAGTGCTGGAAAAATCGCCCGGAGTAATGGTTGATAATGATGGCAACATCAGCCTTCGCGGCAAGCAGGGTGTAATCATCATGCTGGATGGAAAACAAACCTATCTTTCTGCATCCGACCTGGCCAACCTGCTGAAAAACATGCCCGCGTCTGCACTGGATCAAATTGAGATCATGACCAATCCTTCTTCCAAATTCGACGCTTCAGGTAACTCGGGCATTATCAACATCAAAACAAAAAAAGGAAGGAACAATGGATTGAACGGAAGCATTATGGTGGGTGCTACATCCAGTATTTACAGGCTGCATGGTAAAACTTATTTTCTTCCCAAGTCGCAAAACAGCTTCAATTTCAATTACCGGAAAAATAAGATCAACTTTTTCGGGAACTACAATCCCAACTATTTCAAAAACCGGGGCACACTAATTTTTGAAACCCGTTACCTGGATGATAATAAAAACATAACGGGTTATAACAACAATGAATCCCGGTTTCAGTTTGAAGGCAACAACCATACGTTGAAACTGGGCTTGGATTGGTATGCTAACAAAAAGAACGTTTTCGGCATTGTGCTCAACGGCTTTGCCTTCATGGGTAAACCAAGGCCTGAAACAGAAGCTAACTTAAGCGATGCCAACCGCAACCTGCTGGAAAGACTGGTTTCTAAAACCGATAATGACATTACCTTTAAGAATGGAAGTGTGAACCTTAACTGGAAACACACCTTTGATACGACAGGTCGCGAACTGACTGCTGATTTTGATTACATCAGGTACAGCAACCTTTCTGACATGGTGCTCACAACAGACAAATACAATGATTTATTACAGTTCCAAAGCCAGTCTTCACTAAGAGGTCATTTGCCTTCTGATATTGATATCTATACCTTCAAGTCCGATTACTCACACCCGGTAAAAGGCGGAAAGATTGAGGCCGGTGTTAAGATAAGCTACGTGAAAAATGACAACCTTGTAGAGTACGAAAATTTTATTGGCGGTAAATGGGAAGTTGATCATAACCGCTCCAATCACTTTATTTACGACGAAAACATTAATGCAGCCTATATCAACTTCAACAGGCAAATAAAAAAATGGACGTTACAGGCGGGGCTTCGGGTGGAAAATTCCATAGCGCATGGCAACCAAGTGGTAACCAATCAAAAATTCAAAAGAGATTCTACCAATTTATTTCCTACAGTTTTTGCAAGCTATGCCGCTAATCAAAAAAATACATTCACGTTATCGTACGGCCGCCGTATTACACGGCCCAACTACCAGGACCTGAATCCTTTTATTTATTTCCTGGATACACTTTCGTACCGGCAGGGGAACATTTATTTACGGCCCCAGTACACGCATAACATTGAGCTGTCGCATTCCTTCATGGGAAAGTATATCACAACCCTAAACTTTAATACTACGGATGATGTAATATCCCAGCTGATCAGGCGCCAGGGAAACAGTAAAATACAATACCTCACGGTGGACAACGTGGCTAGGTATGATAATATGGGAATTTCAATAACAGCGCCTCTCAAATTTGCCAAATGGTGGAATACGAACCTGTTCACCAATGTTTTTCATAACCACTATAAAGGTGTTTATGATAACTATGACATTGATCTTCGCTATACTTCTTTCTTGGTAAACCTTACCAACAATTTTACCATTGTAAAAGGATTTACGGCTGAACTAAGCGGCTTTTACCGCCATAAGAATTTGAATGGGCTCACGCAAATGGAACCCATTTATCAAATGAGCCTAGGGCTTCAAAAACAGATAATGAAAGAAAAAGGAACGGTTCGTTTGAACATCCGCGATCCTTTTGCGTGGCAGAAATTTAGCGGGCTAAACAAATATGGAAATGTAGATGGCGACTTCACGTTTTATCCGGATTCCCGCCAGATAACAATAAACTTTACATGGCGCTTTGGTAATAATGGCCAGAATGATCAGCCCCGCCGCCGCAACAGCTCCCAGGACGAACAAAACAGGGTAGGCGGCGCTGGACAGCAATAACCCGAATTTTCTCATGTGCATGCCGGCTCCTTTTTCTAAAGGGGCCTTTTTATTCGTGGATTGGTTGGATTGCCGGGATTTTATAAGAGCAGATTCTATAACTTAGCCTGTTTCTAACGACAAACCAGAAACTATAAACTAAAAACTTTTTATGCCTTCTTTTGATATTGTAAGCAAGGTGGACGCACAGGCACTGGATAATGCCGTGAATGTAACCACCAAGGAAATCACCAATCGTTTCGATTTTAAAGGTGCACACGTGGTCATTAACCTGGATAAAAAAGAGTATAAACTGAACATGGAAACGGATGATGATATGAAAATGCGCCAGTTAATAGATGTTTTGATTAACCGGGCTCATAAGCAGGGAATTTCCCCGGAAGCCTTTGATACCTCCAAAGAAGGATACCAAAGCGGGAAGGTGTGGAAAAAAGAAGTGCAGGTTAGAAACGGATTAAAGCAGGAGGATGCCAAAAAGATCGTGAAACAAATAAAAGACAGCGGTTTAAAGGTGCAGGCGTCCATCAATGATGACCTGATAAGGGTTACCGGGAAAAAAATAGATGACCTCCAGGAGGTGATCCAGGCTTCAAAAAGCTGGGGGCTGGGCATTCCGTTGCAGTACGAAAACATGCGGAGTTAGGGTAAAATGAGGGGTTAACAAAAAATCTACACTCTAAAATCCAAAATTTCCAATCTTTCCCCTACTTTTGCGCCTTCAATTTAAGCCATAATACGTCGTTTATAAACTGAATTATCATGAAAAAAGATCTTCATCCCGCAAATTACCGTTATGTAGTGTTTAAAGATATGAGTAACGGCTACAGTTTTTTGAGCCGCTCTACAGCTGCCACCAAAGAAACGGTTAAATGGGAAGATGGAAATGAATATCCTTTGATCAAATTAGAGATCTCCAATACATCACACCCTTTCTTTACCGGTAAAAACGTATTGGTGGATACTGCAGGACGTATTGATAAATTCAAAAAGAAATACGCAAAAAAATAATTTCACTGTTTTCGTAACTGTGTTGTCCCCCGGTTTTGCCGGGGGATTTTTTTTGCAGGTATTCCATATCTCTCAGATATGAAATACCTTTCAAGCTGCCATGAAAAAAATTGTTTTTACCGAAGAATTCTGCCAGCCCGAGAATTTGTTCCCCTTTACCCTTACCCGCCAGATACAGGACATACGTGTAGGTATTTTAACCATCAGGGAGAAATGGGAGCAAAGCCTGGGCATGCCGTCTTTTGACAAGTTTGAAGAAGACTATAAGGATTTGGATCGATCCATTGTACTTGATGGGGGCATCGGTAACGACATTTTTTACCTGGTGCATGGCAACATTCTGCCTACCAAAAAATTAATAAAACAGGTAAAGAAATTAAAGCCCGGGGAATTTATCTCCCTGCCCGAAAAAGAAAGTGTGGTTTATTGCATATCCCAAAAAGAAGTGCTGGGTGAAAACCGGATCAGGATGGACCGGGCTATTGAGATTAATGAAGAATTGACAGAGATTGCCTTCCCCTGGGATATTTTTGGGCTGAATGCCTGGGCAATGGAACAGGATTTTGACTTGTTAACTTCAAAGAGAACGTCCCAGCAACTTTCCTCTACTAACAAGACAACCGGTTCCAGAATATTTATAGAAAAAGGAGCCAGGGCCGAGCACTGCTTTTTCAATACAGAAGATGGCCCGATTTACATTGGTAAAAATGCAACTATAATGGAAGGTTCTATGCTGCGGGGGCCCTTGGCTATTGGCGAAGGTGCCACTGTAAAAATGGGGAGCAAGATCTACGGAGCTACCACCATTGGGCCTCATTGCATAGTGGGAGGAGAGATCAAAAACTCCGTATTTTTTGGGAACTCCAACAAGGCGCATGATGGATATTTGGGCGATTCTGTTGTGGGAGAGTGGTGCAACATGGGAGCGGGAACCTCCAATTCAAACATAAAAAATAATGCATCCACCATAGTTGTGTGGACACCGCAGGGAGCTAAAGAGGTGGGTATCAAATGTGGTGTGATGATAGGCGATTATTCCCGGACAGCTATTAACACCTCTATCAATACAGGAACGGTTATTGGCGTTTGCTGTAATGTATTTGGAAATGGGCTGACACCTAAATATATCCCTAATTTTTCTTGGGGAAGCGATGGCGTGGAACGGTATGGGCTGGAAAAAGCCTTGACTGATATCCAGGCCTGGAAGGCATTAAAGCGCCAAAGCATAACCGTGTCTGAAAAAAAGATTCTGAAACATATCTTTGACCATTATTAACCAATTTGAAAATCAGCAGATTTGAAAATTTGAAAATGGTATGTCGGCACGCTCAGGATGACAAGCGCAGATTGAAGGACCTTGCTAAGTGTTCAGTAGTGCCTTGAAAGCCGAAGAGAGCGACGCAAGAGACGATGACAGTAGTACTGCAGCAAAGTACATTATCAGCACCTTATTGAAAGAGGATTGTGCTTATAGAGTTAAAACTGATTGTAGCTTCCATTTTCAAATTCTCAAATTGCCACATTTACACATTATAGCATGAGAAAACAAATTGCAGCAGCAAACTGGAAAATGAATTTGACCTATCAGCAAGGTGAAAAATTATTGGACCAAATTTTAGAAGCGGACATTAGCCTGGCTCCCCACCAACAGGTGGTTTTTGCCGTTCCTTTTCCGTACCTGATTATGGCTAACAGCGAAGTAGCCGCAGAAACGGGTTATGCCATTGCTGCTCAAAACTGCAACGAAAAACAAAGTGGTGCCTATACCGGGGAAGTATCTGCGGAAATGTTGCAGTCCATTGGTATAAAATATTGTATTGTAGGGCACAGTGAAAGAAGGGAATATTACCTGGAAACAAATAAAGTGCTGGGGGATAAAGTGAATGCCTGCCTTCAATATGGCATTACTCCTATTTTCTGCTGTGGCGAGGCATTATCCATCCGTGAAAAAGAAGAGCAGAATGAATTTGTGCAGCAGCAGCTGGAAGAATCTTTATTTCATTTGTCCGAAGAAAAATTAAAGCAGGTCGTTATTGCCTATGAACCCATTTGGGCCATTGGAACCGGTAAAACCGCTACAACAGAGCAGGCGCAGGAAATGCACCAGCATTTACGTTCCGTACTGGCAGGCAAATATGGAAAAGAAGTGGCTGATCAAATTTCTATTTTGTACGGCGGGAGTGTAAAAGCGGGTAACGCGGCGGAGTTATTTGCTTGTCCCGATGTAGACGGCGGCCTTGTCGGCGGAGCCTCTCTCGTGGCACAGGATTTTATACAAATAATTAAAGCATTGAAACCATAAAGCCACACCAGCAATATCAAATTGTTGTTACGCAAAAAAACCACATTTTGCTGTGGTTTTTAAAACTGCGTTTGATTGTAAATGGCACCTACATTTATTCACTGGTAAAGAACAAACCGGTCATTGTTTCTATCCCGACCAATCCATCAAAAATAGTAGTGACAGATGGCTTCCATATCACCAAACCATTAGAAGTGACATATTCGCACCGGCACACGTATCATTTTCAAATAGTTTGTGGGATTCAAAACGACCAGTTGATAGTAGGGGCTATCATTGCGGCTTTGGTGTATATGATGGGGGTTACATCGGGAATGATCCTGTTGCAAATCCTGAGTATAGCTCCTATTCTCTATTTTCTGTTTTTGTACTATATTAAACGAGGGGAATTTATACAGATACGGGCGGTGTAGAAAGGGAACAATTATTTAATTAAATCTGCAAGCGCTGCCCTTATAGCCGGGAGCGTAAAATTGAGAGAGTTATTTATAGCTTTTTGTTGGTAATATTTTTTTTCAGCAGAAGTTAGTCGTGCAAGCATTTCCGCCAAGTCTTTGCAAGAATTATAGCCAACGCATTGCTGTATTAATTCCTCCGGTATCTTTACATTATTTGGAAGAAGTATGGACTTCGCGAATCGAACAGCATCAAAAAAGCCTCCAGAGCAAAGGGTGAGGCCGTATTCTTCTGTTTGTTCACTAGGTTTTTGGCAAAACTTTTCCAAGGGTAAAAAAACAAAGTCGCAAGATTTTAATTGTAAAGAAAATTCTTCCGCGGATATAAAACCGGAATAACAATGAATGTTTACATATTGCAAGGCCGTATTACTACACAAATCCATAATATATTTACCATAGTTGCCAATGGAAACGCCTAGTAAAACAACTTCACAGTGTTGTTTTTTTGCTTCCAATTCTTTTGCCAACTCAAAAATTTGGTGATAGTTTCTTCTATATCTATCGATTGAGCCTGGAATGACAAGCTTAACTGATTTGCCATGTGCTTTATTTAATACAAAGTTTTTATTAGGTTCAAACACGCCACCAGGTATACAATATACGGGTTTGTTTATTTTGTACTTCTGCTCTATATACTTTTTAGTCGAGCTCAATAAAGTAACATACGAAGACACAGTCACTGCGAGTAACTTTTTCCCGATGAACCTTGCAATACTTCTTGTTGAAAATTCGATTTTTGGGTCAAAGAAGCTATTGGCTGCATGAACCGTCAAAATTGAGTTTGTTTTCTTTAAAAACAAGCAAACCAGTCCCAAAAAGATATGATGATATGAAACTGTATTTAAGAATAAATGCGTGACCTCTTTTTTATTGCAATACTTGTATAATTGTATAACGTATGAATAATCTTTTTTGCTTTTTATTATCCAATTGATCCTTTGGGCATCCTCCTTGAGCATTTGTTTTATTACAAATGCCGTTTCATTATTTGCAAAAATTGTAATTGTATTTTTAGCAACATCAAAAATTCGTATTATGGCATAAGTAGTCTCGAAATGCTCGGTATCGTAAATTACAATTTCCATTAACAGTTATCTGGTTTGCTTTTGCGCTTACTGTTTATAGTAACCTTTTGTACCAATAATATTAAATCCAAATTCATTAAGAGTGGTTATTTTAATGGATCGGAACTGGCGTTTTTGAAACCAACTAGTGACTTCTTCATGTGTATGTTCCCATCGATACCGGGGAGAAAACCAATCCAAAATATCTACCATCATTTCTCTTGAGTTTTGCTGATTCCCCTTCAATCGTTTAATAACATAGCTGATGGGGAACAATGTAACTTTATACAAATAATACTGAAGCCTTAATGGCAGTTTAGAAGTGAAGCGCCGCAATAAGTTGAAAATATTATGAATAAAATCCTTTCTAGGATGATAAAGCCATACACTTAATTTACCGTAAGGTTTTAAACAAGGAATCAGGCATGAAAATGAAAGTTCTGTATTATTTGTATGGATTAATACTCCACTGCAATGTATTATATCAAAAATCTCAAATTGAACTGGTGGAAAATGAACATCTCCTTGTATAAAGATGACATTGCTAAAAGTATTCAGTTCGAATGCTTTTTCAATGCTAAGGCTAAGATCCATAGCTATTACAAAAGAGCCTCGCTCTGCAATTAGCGAATCAAGCAAACCATTGCCACAGCCTGCATCAAAAATCATTTTCCCTTTTATGGATTCTATGTCTTCATCAGTTTCTTTGAAGAATCTTTGAAGCATGCCGGCCTTGTCTTCGTCCCAAGTTTTATCAGTTTCATAATTATGCAACTTCCATTCTTGGGTAAAGCTTTTTTTTACATGATCATTCTTTTTAATGGCGTAATTGATCAAGCCACAATATTTATTGAGAATTTTTTGCTTTCTTACAGGATAATCTGACAAATGTTGACGAAAAAAGGTTTCATAATCCAGAAAAGCCTCCGTTAATAACCTTGGAATACCATTAATGATTGGGTAAAACCAATCATTTTCAGCAAAAAGAATTCCTTCATAGACAATCGCGTCCTCTTGGCCGTCGAGCATCTTTCCTCTTGTTGATATTATTTTTAGCTGTAAACTAGTTCGGGTTACAGGACATTTTAAAATATGTAAATGATTTTCTTTCATTAATAAAGTCAGATTGAAATCAGCCTTATGCTTTAAGCGTGTATTGATTGTGTGATTTAAATATATATGTTTGTATTAGCCATCCTGCGGCACTAAAATAAGCAACGTGAGTTTAAAGAAAAATTTGCTGTTTAATTTTATTCTTTCTTTCAGTCAGGTTGCTTTCCCACTTATATCTATTCCTTACATATCCAGGGTATTGGACCCTGCTGGAATTGGCAAAGTAAGCTTTGTTGATTCGATGACATATTATTTTATTGTCATTGCAGAATTTGGCATTGCAACTTATGGAATAAGGGAAGTGGCGCGCAGAACAGAACGGCCTGACGAATTGAGAAAAACCGTTTCTGAACTGGTCTCACTGCATCTTCTTACTTCTTTGATAAGTCTTTTGCTTTACGTTGTTTTTGTTGCTGCCCTTTACCATAAAATCAATGATCTGCGGCTTATTTTATTTTCAGTGTCCTTCTTATTGGTGAACGCCTTTGCTTGTGAATGGTATTTCTGGGGCACCGAACAGTTTAAATACATTACAATCCGGTCTTTAACTACAAGATTACTTGGACTAGCTTCTATTTTTATTTTAATTCATGAACCCGGAGATTACTTTTTATATTATGCCATTATAGCTGGAACAGCAATGATCAACCTGGCCTGGAACAGTTTTAGAATGTTTAAGGAAGTGAAGATCCGATTTACAAAGGTTAACTGGCGTAAGCATATTCCTTTTTTGAAAATCACCTACCAAATAAGCCTTGTTTATAGTATAGTGTTAATGCTGGATAATGTTTTTCTGCAACTACTAAGCACAAGCGTTGCGGTGGCCTATTATGCCTTTGCAGTAAAGGTGGCAAGAATTTCCGGCGCTTTGGTAACAGATGCCTTATTGGTGTTTTATCCCCGAACGGTGTCTTTAGTTCATAAAAACGAGCATGCTACATTGCAAACCATCGTGCTGCATTCCTCAAAATTGATTGTCGTAACGACTATACCTATGGCCACTGGCATTTTTTTGTTAGCAGATGATTTTACGATCATTTATTTTGGGGAGGCTTTTGCACCACTGGCTGACAATCTTAAAATTCTTTCACTTTATCCTTTAGTTAAGGCCTATAGCCTTTTTTTAAATAAACAATTGCTGATGCCTTATGATAAGGAAAAAATTGTATTAAAGGGTTTATGGTTGGGTGCAATTGTCTTTGTATGTTTTACCGTTCCATTGTCATTTTATTTTGCTGACAAGGGAACTAGCGTGGCTGTAATGCTTTCGGAGGTGGCCGTGCTTTTCTATAATGTTTATTACGTGAAAAAATTAAAATACCAGTTGAAGATTTTTAGCCGGACAGTAGCATTGGAGGCGTTGGGAGGGTCCATATTGTTTTTACCCCTGGTTTATTCAACCGAGTATTTTATTGCAAACAGAAGCATAGCAATTGTAGCCGAAGTGATGCTTTGCATATTGTTTTATTTCATTTTCTTATTCTTCATCACGAAGAATGAAATGGCTGTTTCGTTAGTAAAATCTTTGAAACCCTCAGCATTAACTAATAAGGGGCAAACGTGAAAAAGAAAATCAATAGAAAATATTTCATTCAGGAACATTTTTTTACAGAACAAGTCTGTCATGGGGGGATTGGATGTAAAGACATTGAAGAAATTTTAAGGAGAAACAATTTTGAACCTATACAATTCCCTTCTCATTTTGACTTTTCAGTAAAAGCAAAGCTTGTAAGAATTATTTTTCTTATAAAAACAGTTTTGTTTTTGCCTTCGGATGCTGTACTTTTTTTTCAGGCACCTTTATATGCAAAAGCCAACCAGCTATTAGTTAAAGCAATTTTA
>CBHTSW010000039.1:0-38239 GCA_966095395.1 uncultured bacterium
TAGAGCAGCTGACTCTTAATCAGCGGGCCCAGGGTTCGAGTCCCTGCGGGGTCACTTTACCGGATGATCTTCTTAAATAGATTCAGCTTGCCTTTGAAGGAGGGATATTTCAGGTCCGGGTCAAACCATGTAGGTGTTTTCATGATGGCTTTTTGATGGCTGAACGCATCGAAGGAATACCTTCCATGGTAAGCGCCAATACCACTGTTGCCTCTGCCGCCAAAAGGCAGATTAAAATTGGTTAGATGCCAGCTGGCATTGTTTACGCAGCCTCCGCCAAAAGGAACCTGTTCAATCCATTGTTTTTCTTTTTCGGTGCTTTGCGTAAAAACATAAAAAGCCAGCGGATCGGGATGGCGGCTGATGATTTGTTTGGCTTCTTCAAACGTGGCAAAAGAAATAAGAGGCAGCAGGGGCCCAAATATTTCTTCGCCCATTACAGCGGTTTCTAACGGAATATCTTCTATCAGTGTTGGCTCAATATATTGAATGGACGCATTGTAGTTTCCTCCATGCACAATCCGCCCCTGTTGTAAATAGTTCACCAGCCTGTTGAACTGTTTTTCATTCACGATCTTTCCATAATCATAACTTGTTGAGGCGTCTTTGGAAAAAAACTGTTCAATGTTTTTCTTTAGCTCTTTTACCAGTTGTTCTTTAACCGATTCATGTACCAACACATAATCCGGCGCTACACACATTTGTCCCGCATTGGAAAATTTGGTAAGCGCAATGCGCCTTGCCGCTATTTTTAGATTGGCATCGCTTTCCACCACGCAGGGACTTTTGCCCCCAAGTTCCAGTGTAACCGGCACTAACTGTGCAGCCGCCATCTGGTAGATCATTTTTCCTACCTGCGTACTGCCGGTATAAAAGACATGGTCGAAGCGAAAATGATTCATCATCTCCGGAACCACCGCAGCCCCCTCGCCTTCGACGTACAAGATGTATTCACTGGTAAAATTTTCTTCAATGATCTTTTTCATAACAGCGGCCGTGGCAGGTGCAAACTCACTGGGTTTCAGCACGGCACAATTACCGGCAGCCATGGCCCCCACCAAAGGGGTAAACAATAATTGCAAAGGATAATTCCAGGGGCCAATGATCAGGACCACGCCCAGTGGTTCTTTGTAAATAAGGCTTTTGCCGGGAAGGTTTAAAAGGTTGGTAGAAACTTTTTGGGGCTTCATCCACGCTTTTAAATGTTTGAGTGTGTGATTGATCTCGGCCAGCAAAAATCCTGTTTCGGTTACCCAGCTTTCCTCAGGGCTTTTTTTGAGATCGGCATATAAGGCATCGTGCAATTCCTTTTCATGTGCAAGCACTGCGGCCTTTAATTTTTGCAGTTGCTCTTTGCGGAAAGCATAGCTTTTGGTGGCGCCTGTTTTAATATAATTTGCCGAAGCCTGTAGTTGTGCCATGAGCTGCCCGTTCATATAACAAAGAAACATTGAATTATGATAACGAAACCCCCAAAGGCCTTATCTGCCTGCTCATGCCTGACTGGTTTGCGTTTCGTACCTGGGAGAAGAAAGTAAACGCTGGATTGGAAAAGCTGTTTCTACCATCTTTTCATCCCCTACTGTTTCGTATTCTCAAAAACGGCTTTCGTGTAAGATTTTTCCCTCTTTTCTCTTGCTGTAATACGTTTGTGCCCGAAACGAAAGACAAAAATTAATTGTTGGAAAAAATTTTGAAATTATGAGATCATTTTTACTGCTATTACTGGCAACTGCGGGGATAAGCGCCGGTGCTCAGCAAGTTTCCGGACTGGCTAAGGATGCACAAGGCACTCCTCTTACCGGAACTACGATCACCCTTTTTAAGGCAAAAGATACTTCTGTTGTAAAACTGGCTGTTTCCAAGGAAGGGGCTTACCATTTTACCGATATTAAGGAAGGCGACTATAGAGTGGGAGCATCGCATGTGGGATACAATTCCTTTCTTTCTGCTCCTTTTTCTGTTTCAACCGCTAATGTTACAGCACCCGAAATCCGGCTGGCCAAAGCGGCTGCCGACATGCAGGGAGTTGTGGTAACGGCCAAGAAACCTATAGTAGAGGTAAAAGCCGATAAAACCATTTTAAATGTGGAAGGAACCATCAATGCCACAGGTTCCGACGCCCTTGACCTTTTGCGCAAATCGCCCGGTGTTACGGTTGACAAGGACGATAACATAAGCCTGAGCGGTAAAAACGGCGTGCAGGTTTATATCGATGGCCGTCCTACTCCGCTGTCCGGACAAGACCTGGCCAATTATTTAAAATCCATGCAGTCTTCAGAAATTGAAGCCATTGAGCTGATCACCAACCCTTCGGCCAAATACGAGGCTGCCGGGAATGCCGGTATCATCAACATCCGTTTGAAAAAAAATAAGGCTTTCGGCACCAATGGTTCGGTTACCGCCGGATATAACGTGGGACATTACTCAAAATACAATGGCGGATTTTCACTGAACCACCGGAATCAAAAGATCAACGTTTTTGGTAATTATAACTACAGCCAGGGCAAGTATTTAAATAACATGGCCATCATCCGTAGCGTATCGGATACGTTGTTTGACACCAAAAGCCGCATGGTTTTCCATAACAAAAACCACAACTTCAAAGCCGGCGCCGATTATTTCATTAATAAAATGAATACCATTGGCGTCATGGTGAATGGTAATTTTAGTGAGCCCGAATTCAATAATACCGGACGCACCGCCATTGCCTACCAGCCGACCAAAACCGTGGACCGCATTTTAATAGCGGATAATAAAAGTTTCCTGAAAAGAGACAACATCAACTATAATCTCAATTACAGCTATACCAATCCAAATGGAAAAAGCCTTACTGTAAACGCGGATCATGGCAGCTACGACATCAACAACGATCAATACCAGCCCAACTTTTATTATGATGCATCGGGACAAAACAAGATCCGGGAGGTGATTTATGAAATGATCGCTCCTTCCGACATCAAGATCAGTTCTGTTAAGGCGGACTGGGAGCAAAACCTGGGAAAAGGGAAGCTGGGCTTTGGCGGAAAAACGGCTTTTGTTGAAACCGATAACGATTTTCAGCGCTACAATGTTTACAGCACCGGCAAAGAGCTGGACAAAGACCGCAGCAACCGCTTTACCTATAAAGAAAACATCAATGCAGGTTATGCCAATTATAACCGGCAATTCAAAGGCTTTATGATCCAGGCCGGACTGCGTGTCGAAAACACCGTTACCGAAGGCGTTTCCACCGGTTTGAAAAATGAGAGCGGCAGTTATGTAAAATACGATTCTACCTTCAAACGGAACTATACCGACGCCTTCCCCAGTGCCGCGGTAACCTTCAATAAAAACCCGATGAACCAGGTAAGCGTAACCTATAGCCGCCGTATTGACCGTCCGGCCTACCAGGATCTGAATCCTTTTGAATTTAAACTGGATGAATACACGTTCCAGCGCGGTAATGTAAACCTGTTGCCTCAGTACACCAATAGCTTTGGGGTGACCTATACCTACAAATACCGGTTAAATACCACGCTGAACTACAGCCATGTGAAAGATATGTTTGTGCAACTGCCGGATACTACAGAAAAATCAAAGTCGTTCATGTCCAAAAGAAACCTGGCCTCCCAGGACATTGTGAGCCTGAACATCAGCTATCCGTTCCAGTATAAGGCGTATAGTGTGTTTGCCAACATGAATGCCAATTACTCGCATTACAAAGCCAATTTTGGCGAAGGCCGCACCATCGACCTGAAGCCGTTCGCAGTTACTGTGTATGCACAAAACAGTCTGCGCTTTGCCAAAACCTGGACCGCGGAGCTGACCGGTTTTTACAACTCACCCACTGTGTGGCAGGGTGCGGTAAAAGCCAATGCCATGTGGAGTGTGGATGCTGGTTTACAAAAGCAGTTGTTCAACAACAAAGCCACGCTGAAAGCTTCTGTCAGCGATGTATTCAACAGCATGAAGTTTAAGGGACATACGGATTTTGCCGGCCAGAGAGGAGATGTGGATGTAAAGTGGGAGAGCCAGCAGTTTAAGTTAAGCCTCAACTTCCGCTTTGGCAGCAATACCGTAAAAGCAGCCCGTCAGCGCAACACCGGCGCCGAAGAAGAAACCAAACGGGTGCAGCAAAGCGGTGGCGGCATGGGTATTGGCAACTAATACATAAAATTGAAAAGTAAATAAAGGAGGAGCTATCCTCCTTTATTTTATTAAAACAGGTTTACATTAGAAGTTTAAACGTTACATCCGGCCTTTTGAAATTCTGAAACTAACATGAAGACAACAAGACGATATTCCTTCGGCAAAGTATTCTGGGTGGTGCTGGGCATCTATACGCTTTTTAGTTTGATCGTTATGCTGTTTCTTTCCCTGGAACCCAATGAAGCCGCCAAGGTTTCTTCACTTTTTAAATGGAAAACCCTCCTCAGAACCGGCATTAGCTTTTTCTTCTCTGTCTTCTTTTTTTACTTTACCATCAATCAATACTACCGCCTCATTCATCAAAAAGAGAAGTTGATTGCTTATATCCAGTTTTCTTCTATAGTTGTAACTGTTTGCTTTGCGTATAGTATCGGCGGTCATTTTTTATTTCCCCCGGAAGCCGATATGAAACACCAGGCCCTTGCCATTCTGATTTTGGGAATGATCATCAATACTTTTTTTCTCATAGGCGTCAGCCTGCTGGTAGCCTATCTTACCCATCTTAGGGACGAACAAAAGCACCGCAAGATCCTGGAAGAACAAAAAATGCAACTGGAAGTAGAAAAATCGCAGGCCAATTTTAATTTTTTGAAAGCACAGATCAATCCGCATTTTTTGCACAACACGCTCAATTTTCTTTATGCTAAATCCTTACCTTATTCACCGGAATTATCCGAAGGCATATTAACGCTGAGCGATATCATGCGCTATGCTTTAAGCGAAGGCAATGCAAAAGACGGCAGGGCGCCGTTGAAAGACGAGATTGAACACGTTCGCAATGTGATCAAGATCAATCAGCTTCGTTTCAGCAATAACCTAAAGGTGATTTTTGATGTGGAAGGAGTAGTAAACGGTGCTACCATCATTCCCTTTATTTTAATTACACTGGTGGAAAATGCTTTTAAGCATGGCGATCTGAAAAGCGCTGAACATCCTATCCTTATCCGGTTGAAGATAGAAAGGAACGGCCTGTGTTTTTATTGCAGTAACAAAAAGAAAACGGGTCCAAAAGAGTTATCAACGGGCATCGGGTTGGACAATATTAAAAAACGTCTTGATCTTGCATACGGAGAAAATTATAACCTTCGTGTGAAAGATGAAGCCGATATCTATACAACCGAACTAACTATTAACCAGTTATGATCAACTGCCTGATTGTTGACGACGAACAACATGCCATCGATATTTTAGTGCATTATGTAGCCCAAACACCGCACCTGAGCCTGGTGGGTACGGCTACCAACCCCATTGAAGCATTGCAACTGGTAACTACACAAAACGCCGATCTTGTCTTCCTGGATATACAAATGCCGGAACTCTCCGGCATTGATTTTATAAAAGCCCTGAACGGCAAGGCTAAAGTTATTTTAACCACAGCTTATAGTGAGTTTGCCCTGGAAAGTTATGAACTGGATGTAGTGGATTATTTGCTGAAGCCCATCCGGCTGCCGCGTTTTTTAAGCGCCGTACAAAAGGCGGTAAATGAGTTAAAGGACAAAACGGAGAGCAAAGAAAAGGAAGAGGAAGACTACATTTTTGTAAAAACAGAATCAAAAGGCAAGCTGCTAAAGATCAACCTCGAGGATATTGATTACATAGAAGGCATGAAAAATTATGTAGGCATTTTTCGCGGCACACAAAAAACACTGGTGTACACCAGCATGAAGGAAATAGAAGAACGCCTGCCGCAAAGGCAATTTATAAGAGTGCACAAATCGTTTATTATTCCCATAGCAAAGATCACCGGTATAGAAGGCAACCTGGTACGCTTGCAAGGTGTCAGCTCCGGCATACTGATCGGTGAAAATTATAAGGCAGACCTCATGGAGATCATCCGCGACAAAATGATACAGTAATAACAGCTAAATCCGTAAGCCTTAACAGGGGTGATGAAAAGTCAATCACGCATCATTGGGTTGATAACGCACAACACGTCGTTTCTTTTTTTATTTCCCCCAGGTAGTTTTTACAAACCGGGCAGCAAATACCCATGCTTTCGGGCAACTGATCATATTCCTTTTCCGTTTCATAGCCCTTGCCCATCCATCCGCATTCTTCGCATTCTAACGTCTTTTGCTCAAGGGTTAAAAAATCAAACGCCTGCATGCCTCTACTGTATCAACTAATACGCCATCTTACCAGCTATTTAATAAACCTGTCCGAAATCCACAAACAGGCACGCTTTTTTTAGCAGATGATATCGAAAACCTTTATGTATGAGCCAGGCCTTTGTCCGTGAAAGTGATGAGCAATGGTTGCACGAGGTGCAGCCTACCCTCAATGCCCTGATCGTTTACCTTACCCGGCAGAACAATAACGTAAGAGTATATGAACAAAAAAGTTTTATAGACAAAGAAGGAAAAGAAGTGCATGTAATGAGCAATGGCCTTTCTTATGCAAAGGACCATGAGGGCAAATGGTCTATTGTTTGGTAATGATTATTCCCGGGGTTTTATTCGTGACCTGCAAATAAAAAGCCCCCTTATAAAGGAGGCTTTTACACACTACTGGTTTACATTAAAAGGTTCTTGGTGTTGCTTTGGCTTTTTCCACTTGCTTGTTGATGGAGTCTTTATCTCCGATCATCACCTTTGTCATCTTGTTATAATCAATATAATTCCTGGTCATTTGCGAAACCGTTTCCGGCGTGACTTTGTAAATATTTTTTACATAGTTGTTCAGGTAACTGTCATCCAAACCATAAAGATCTAAAAAGTTCAGCTGGTTAATGATTCCGTTGGGCGTTGAGTTTTGTAAGACAAATATGCCGGCCTCATAATTCTGAATGCCGGACAATTCTTCTTTTGTTGGCGCTTCAGTTTGCAAACGCTTGATTTCTCTTTCAATTTCAGTTAAGGCGTCTACGGTGTGCTCACTGGTTACATCGGCCTGCTCGTACCAGATAGCGCTTCCTTTGCGATTGAGAATGGTACTGAACGGAGAATAGGTGTAACCCTTGTTCTCGCGGATGTTGCTGGTGATACGGGAGCCAAAAGAACCACCCAATAAAGAGTTGGTGACCAGCATAGGCACATAATCTTTGTTTGTAGGTGTTATTACCGGCAGCCCTATCATAAGCGTGGTTTGTGGGGCTCCCTTACGGTCCACCACTATGGTGTCTTTTTTGGCAACGGCATTTACCGGAGGATAGGAAACGGCGGGACCGGTTTTCCACTTGGTTAAAGAAGACGCAATAGCCGCATTCACAGCTTTTTCATCAAACTTTCCAACCACGTATAAAACAGAACGCTTAGCGCCAAAGTTGTTGTTGTAAAAATCTTTCACCATTTGCACGGTGTAACTGTTGATCATTTCTTCGGTAGGAAATATTTTTCCGTAAGGATGATCTCCATAAATCGCTGCGAAAAATTGTTCCTGCGCCTGTGCCTGCGGCACCGCTTTTTGCGTGGCCAGCCTGCGTTTGAAATCCCCTTTCAACCGTTCCAGTTCACTTGCCGGAAACGCCGGGTTCATCACCAGATCTGAGATCAGCTTAATAAAGTCGGGGGCATACTCCGAAAGAACGGAACCTGCAATGGTGGTTTGCGTTGGACCCACGTTCACGTTTAAACTGCCGCCCATAGCAGCCGCCTTTTTTGACAGGGCAGCAAAGTTCATAGAAGGCGTGCCCTCCCTGAGCAAACGGCCCGTGAGATCCGCCAGCCATATTTTGTCTGTGCCTTCGTGCACGTTGCCGGTTTTAATAATAAGGCTGATGGTGGTTTTGGGTAGTTCGCCGTAATGCACAATCATGGTTTTTAACCCGTTGGCATGTGTTTGCACTTTTTTCTCGGATAATTTAAAATCTTTGGCAGTGCCTCCGGCCGGAGGGGTTTGTTTTTGTGCAAAAGCCGGCTGCAATAAAGCCAGGCTCAGTGCGGCCACTATATAATGTTTTGTTTTTCTCATGGCTTAGAAGCTTTAGGTTCAATAATTAAAATGGTTCTGTTGGCGGGACGTAAATACTGTTGTGCTGTTTTTTTGATCAGCTCAGGCGTTACTTTTTTAAATTGGGTTTCCAGCGTATTGATCCTTGCCGGATCATCATCAAACAAGGCAAAGCAGGCCAGCAGGTTTACCTTGCCAATGCCGAAAGTGCCACCCATAGCATCATACAAACCCGAACGCATTTTTACAATAGCCAGCTGCAGGTCTTCCGCCGTGGTATTATTGGCAATATCGGCAACAGCCAGATCATATTGCCGTATGATCGAATCGGCGGAAACCGATGCATCGTAAATTACATTGGACGTCCAAAGCATAGGCCCGTTATAATCGAACATATTTCCCAGGCCAATATTGATACCCGCACCCACGGCACTGGTATACCCTTTCTGCTGCACCAAAGCCTGGTAGAGCTTACTATCCTGCCCCTGTCCCAGCATTTGATCAATGAGGCCCATAGCATAGTATTCGGGTGTATTGCGTTCGGGCATTTTATAGCTGAGGGCAATGGCCGGTTTTTTGGCAAGGGCATCTTCCTTGGTAAACCGTTGTTCTTTTTCCTGGGGAGGTTCAGTCAGGTCGGGTTTGGGCGGAAGCGTTGCAGAAGGAATTTTGCTGAAATACTGCTCGATCCATTTTTTGGCAGCCGGTATATCAAAATCCCCGGAAACCACCAGGACGGCATTGTTGGGCGCATAAAAGGTTTTGAAAAAAGCATCCACATCTTCCAAGCGGGCGGAGTCCAGGTCGGCTAGATCGCCGTAAAAATTATGCGCATTATACCAGTTCTTGTTGGCATACTGGGGCATATCCAGCCAAGGGAAGCCGCCATAAGGCTGGTTTAAAACATTCACCTTTACCTCATTTTTTACGACACCTTGCTGGTTGGTTAAATTCTCCTGCGTGATCTTCAATCCCTTCATACGGTCGGCTTCGGCCCACAAGGCAGTTTCCAGTTTGTGGGCAGGCATGACTTCAAAATAATTGGTAAAGTCAAAACGGGTGGAACCATTGAGAATGCCACCGTTTTTCTGCACCAGCTGAATAAATTCCATCTTGCCCAGGTTTTCCGATCCCTGGAACATCATGTGTTCAAACAAATGCGCAAAGCCGGTGCGGTTCTTTGGCTCATTACGAAAACCAATATTGTAATACACGCCAACGGCGATCGTGGGAGCCGTTTTATCAGGCGATAGCACCACCTTCAACCCATTACCCAGTTTGTAATAGCTAACCGGTACCTGTAGATCATTGCCCGGGGGATCAACCGGTTTTTTATCCCACGAAATCAGGAGCATGGCTGGCGCCAGCAGCCATAGCATGTTGCGAATGTGCACGTACTTCATAAGCATATGTGTGTTTAATAGTTTAGATGAAAATAAGCCGGATTAAGCTTTTTTGGCTTTAAAACAGCGGGTTAATATAAAATAGGCGGCAGACTAATCGTTAGAAAACTTTACCAGTGGTTTGAAATACGGGTCGGGCTGCACGGCTTATCGCGGCCAACAGGCATCAATCCTTATCTTCATGTCAAAAACATCAGGCAAAAACTTGTTACCATATCGGGCCTTTTGCAAAAAGCGTTAAAAGAACTGCTAAAAAATGATCCCCTGCGCATGGCAGGAGCCACTGCTTTTTTTACCACGTTTGCTCTGCCGCCCATCCTTGTTATTCTCATTCAAAGCCTGAAACTGTTTCTTGATGCCCGTACCATCCGGGTGGAACTTTTTAAAAGCCTCTCTGCTATTGTAGGCCCCGAAACCGTGCACCAAACAGTGGATGTGTTACAAGGGCTGCGCAAGCTGGCGCAAAACTGGTACATCACCATTGGCGGCTTTATCTTCCTGCTTTTTGTGGCCACCACCCTTTTTAAAGTTATTAAAAGCTCGGTAAATGAGTTATGGCGAATCAGGCCTCAAAGAAAACAGGGAGTATGGAAAAGCCTGCAGGGAAGAGTTCAATCGCTGTTGGTGATCTTGCTGGCGGGTGTGCTGTTTGTCATTGGGCTTTTATCCGAAGGCGCCAGGGCTTTTATTGGCAACTATATTTTTGAATTTTCTCCGCTGTTGTCCGCTTATTTCAGCAGCTTTTTAAACCATTTTGTTTCTGTCATCATTGTTATGTTATGGTTTGTCATGGTATTCCGTTACCTGCCCGATGGCCGGCCCCAGTGGAAGATTGCATTTATGGGCGGCTTTGTGACCTCCCTTCTTTTTACGCTTGGTAAAATTATTCTACACTGGTTGCTTACCTATAGTAATATTAATACCCTGTACGGCACGTCCGCTTCCATTGTCCTGCTGTTGCTGTTTGTATTTTATTCATCACTGATACTTTATTACGGCGCTGCTTTTACAAAAGTGTGGGGCACCTATAAAGGAAAACCGATCCTGCCCCTTCCTTATGCTTCGCATTATCGTTTAATAGAAGCCGAAGTAGAAGGAAAGCATGAGGAAGAATAGTGAAGGCAGATGTGACATTCCCTTACTTGCGGCGGATCATTTGTTAATGACCTGCGCTTTAAGCAACTTGCCCTAAATTGTAGTATACTGGTATTGCTTTTGTAAATCTTTAAGTTTAGATGCTCTTGAACCGGAAATATATACGGGTCTGTATGCTGGCAGGTGTTTTTTGCATGGCAGCACTTTCCCTGCAGGCCCAAAGCGATACCACAAAGGAAAATAAGATTGACAGTTTGTTATCCAGGCAAAAAGGGGTGCTGGGTAAGCTGGCCCAGGTTCTGATGGCCGATACCATGGACACTAAGGACAAAGACCTTCAGCGGGCGGACCTTCCTTTTCAAAAATTCAGAAACCGAATCATCCGGCGCATAACCATCAACCCCATTGAATTTGGCGTTCTTATAGGCGACACGGTAAACCGTTTTAACAATGGCCTGACGCGCCTTGCCAACCAGGTGCATTATGATACAAGGAAGTTTGTGCTCCGGAACCACCTCTTTTTTAAGGAGAATGAACCCCTGTCGCCTTATCTGCTGGGCAACAATGAACGGTACCTGCGGGACCTTCCTTTTTTACAGGAGGCCCACATTGAAGTAAAGAATGTAAGGGGCAGCCCCGATTCCGTTGACGTGATTGTGTATACAAAAGATGTGTTGTCCATTGGCGGAAGCCTTGCCCTGCGTAATTCAGAAAGCGGAAGGATAGAACTTAGAGAAGACAATTTTATGGGCTGGGGCGACCGGCTGGAACTTCAAACCTTATATGATAAAACCCGGAGTGACAATTTCGGCTTCGGCGCCGAGTATGTAAAGCGCAATATCTTAGGGACTTTTATTGATGGCAGTGCCGGTTACGTTAATTTTTACCCGGCCTTCAACAGCGGAAGGAGCGAAGAAATCATACGCTATGCCCGGCTGATAAAGCCTTTGGTGAATCCTTATATGCGTTTTACCTATGCGGTTTCTGCTGAGGTACATTCTACCGCCAACATGTTCAATTCCGATTCCATTTATCATCACAGCCTGAAATACAAATACCGAACCTACGATGCCTGGGCGGGGTGGAATATCAGTGCCAACCATATTGGAAGGACCAATGAATTTGAACGTTTGCGGTTTTTGGTCAGCGCAAGGGTGATGGACCAAAATTTTTTTAATAAACCGCTTCAATACACCACGCACTATTACTATCCTTACGCAAATGTCAGGGCGGTACTTGCATCGGTTTCCCTTTTCAAACTCAATTTTTATAAAACACAGTACATCTATGGTTTTGGCAGAAAGGAAGATATTCCTGAAGGATTAGAAGCTTCCTTTACCGCTGGCTATACTAAGAAAGAGGGAAGGGAAAGGCCTTACCTGGGGCTTTCTTTTGAGCAGTATTATCTTACCAAAAACAAAGGGTATTTTGACTATTCTGTTTCCCTGGGAACATCACTGTATAAGAAGAATTTTGAGGACATGAATTTACTGGCCAATATTGATTACTTCAGCCGCCTGCAAAACCTGGGAAACCGTTGGAAGCAACGGTCTTTTCTCAACTTTAGCTTTGGCAGGCAGTTTCGTTCTTTATTGGACGAGCCCCTGCTGATGGAAAGTGAATATGGCTTACGAGAATTTAAAAATAATTTTCTTGGAGGTTATATGCGGGCCACCGTGAAAGGTGAATCTGTTTTCTTTAGTCCCTGGAATTTTTTGTTTTTCAAATTTGCGCCTTTTGTATTTAGCAGTGCAACGGTCTTCCGGTTTCCTTCAGAAACGGTGCACAACAATACCCGGTTGTACACAGCTATTGGCGGTGGCATCCGTACGCGCAACGAAAGCCTCATTTTTGGTACCGTTGAATTGAGAGGAGCTTATTTTCCAAAGAAAGATGCCTTTAACAATAACGTTCTCATCCAGATCAATACCAACCTTCGCTTTAAATACAACCAGGAATTTATCCGCCGCCCCGACTTTGTAAAGGTGAATTAAGTCACCTTTACAACAATTCAGTGCCTAAAAAACACCGTTCGATAACTAAAAAACACACTTGAAAGCACCTGCTGTAGGAAGGGTGACAAGAACGCTGCAATTTTACGGCATCAATCGACTCTCTCTTAAACATTATCATTTAGCAGTTAGTTTTGTTTTCGGCGGTAATTTCTATTACCGCTTTATTTTTTTGCCATTGACCCTACATGCTTTTTTTGCATCTCTTCCAAAACAATTCACTTCCCTTTTATCACCATTAATCAGCCCAAAAATGCAGTTGGCTACCTTGTGTATTGACTGCCCTAACAGGCAGCAGTAGCTTTGTGTTGAAATAAGAAATCAAAAACCTTAAATACATTTTTTATGAAACAATTATTTTTTTCACTGGTCTTGTCCTTCACTCTTGGAGTGCATGCGTTTGCGGCTGATACCGTTGTCGCTCCCAACATTTTGCAATCGTTTCAAAAAACATTCAGCAACGCAAAAGAAGTGGTTTGGTCTACAGGTAAGGATCTGTATAAAGCCGAATTTGTTTATAGCAGCCAATACATCACGGCGTATTATGATGCCGATGGTAATATGCTGGCCCTCACAAAAAATATTTTGTCAACACAGCTTCCCCTGTTATTGGAAAATAGTTTAAAAGAAAATTATGGCGATTACTGGATTGCCGATGTAGTGGAGTTTTCTACAGAGGAGGGCACCAGTTACTACGCCACTTTAGAGAATGCCGATGGAAAGGTGGTTTTAAAATCATCTCAGAACAACTGGACGGTCAACAAGAAGATTAAGAAATAAGAATTTTTATAAGGCAAGCTCGATGCAGTACAAGAAATTGTGCTGCATTTTTTATGCAATAACAATTTTTTCCGCCCATTGTAAAGGTTCGGGTAAACAAAACCGGCTCCATTCAATATGTATGATCCTTCTTTGCTTGCTGTTGGTGGTGCGGTTTGATGCATGCAATAAAAGTGGCCGCATCATCATGACACTACCTTTTGCTGCTCTGCATACTACCTGTTTTTCTGTTGACCAGTCAATGGTTTGGGGACGATAAATTCCTTTGCGGTGCGACCCGGGAATGACCTTTAGTGTTCCATTATTTTCATCTGTATCATCAAGGTGAATGCGAATAGTAAAGTTATTCTCTAACACCGGCAATGGTGGCTGCACACCCTATTGATCCCGCTTTACCGTCCAGGGACCAAAACCCTCCACCACCCATTTTTTAGTAACACAGATCGTCAGGTCCTGGTGATACGAAACAAACCAATTAGAGCCCTCGGGCTTATCAAAATAGATCGACTTTACTATGAAAAATTCCTTGCCAAACACCTGTTCAATTAGGTCTTTGATGCGCGGGACAACAACCAAAGGAATGGCTTCCGGTATTTCCTTTAAAAACTGTCTTATGGCAAATAGCCCGGTTGCTTTACAAAATGCTGGTTTATCAGAGCTGGCTTCGTTAATTATATGAACAATCGTTTCGATCTCCGTGTTTGAAAATACATTTTCAACAAGGGTAAACCCCAGTGATTCTATTTCTGTTTTTACTGCTACGGCTTGCTGCATCAACCAAAATTTATACTGAAGATATTTTTATTAGGCGCAAAAAGCAAAAGCCACCTTTCGGTGACTTTCTCGTTTTGAGTTGTTTTTAACCGTCCCTATAACTATTTTTTGGTTTGTTCTGTTTTTACCGGCTTTATGGTTTGCAGGTAATTATAAATCGCTTTCAATTCTGTGTCGGTCATGCGGCTGAAAGATTCCCAGGGCATATGACTGTACGGAATAACCTTGCCCATACGAAAGCGGCGGATAAAATCTTCCTGGCTCCATTTATACATACGCCCTGTCGGATCCGGGGTCAGGTTGGGAGAGATCAGTGTCGCCTTGCCTTTTTCCTGAAATTCTGTTCCCCCGGCTAAATGTTCTCCTACGTAGTTTCCAATGGCGTCCCGCTTGGTATGGCATTCATTGCAATTGGCAACGGCCATCACCATATGGCGGCCATAGGTGGCCGTAGTATCTTCCTTCACGGCAGCTTTCAGGGGTTCTGTAGGTTTCCATGGTTTTATAAGAAAGGCTTTGATCAGGTTTCCCACAACATTGTAGTCATGCTCAGGCACCCGGTTATGAACAGGTTTTAAAGAGCGCAGGTAAGAAATAATAGCCGTTAAGTCTTCGTCACTCATATCCTGGAAAGGCATGAAAGGCAAAACCGCTTCACCGTTTTTCTTGACACTATAGCGAAGCACCCGGGCAATTTCCCCGTCTGTCATATTGCCAATGCCGGTTTCTACATCCGGTGTAAGGTTGCGGGTATAAAACTTACCAAAAGGCAGATCGAACTGATAACCGCCAATAAGCGGCACTTCCTGTCCCAGGTTCAATACGGAATCCACGTTTCGCACCGGGCTATGACAATCTACGCAATGTGCCGGCCCTGTAACAAGGTGTCTGCCTCTTGCAATCACGGCACTATCCCCGGAAGCTTTAATCCCGGGATAAGGGGCGTCGTATTTCAGATGCTGGCGGGAAAGGGTGGTGATGGTAACACCGGCAATAAGGACAAGCAAAACAATACCGGTCCATTTTAAAATTTTTCGTGCCATAAGCCTTGGTTAAGGCAACGAAAGTAAATGGCTATAAAAGCGCCTGCAACCAGGTGTTGTATGAATTGGGTAAAAGAAAGAATGGAATGAAGGCTTTGCGTTGAAATGGTGAAGAGGATATTTGTCTCCTTCGATCAACGAACTCAATTTACGGCAAGCTTCCCTTTACGTTAACGCATCGCATTACCTATTGCTTCGCATATGCATCTTCCGTCCCCACGGCCGAAAGGATCTTATACTCCACATGATCGGCCAGGCGGTGATCGGGTGCAGCCAGGGTTTGTGATTTTTTGGAAGGAATATTGGAAAAGCGAACGGTCTTTTTTTCGACCAAGCTATTTTCCTCTGAATAATAAAGCACTTCTACGGCAGCGGCTTTTACGGTGGCCGCACTGCGGTTATAGAGCGTTAGTTTTAAACCTTGAATGCCCATCATCCAATCCTCAGTGCTTTTGTTTAGTTTAACATCTACCTGGTCCGCAAGATCCACTGTGGCCGTTTCAACGGGTGATTCATCGCGGTGGGTAGCGGTTCTTTCCTTGTTGCTATTCCCGGCCGGTTTAGGTTCGGCCGGCACCGTTTCTTCTTTTTGATGTTTTTTAAACAGGCCGCCAAAAAGTTCTTTTAATGTTCGTTTTTTTTCTTTTGGCGCCTCCGAAACAACAGGCCCACTCTTTTGTTCCGTAACAGGAGGCGTGTTTTCTACCGGTTCACCGGGCATTGGTTTTTGTACGGCTTCCGGCGCAGGCGCTTTAAAGCCACCTGTACTTTTTGGGGAAGAAGCAACTTCCGTTTTCTTTTGAACTTTTTTTGCCGTGTGGCTGGCAGGTAATTGTATTACTGTCTTCTTTTCCTGCTTCAATGGCTCCTCTTCAGCAACCAAAACAGGTGTAGAAGACGCAGTTTCCCCCAAAATGGTGACATCTTGTTTTTTTGCGCTGCCTTGCACTGCCAGCTGGGCCGGTATATGGGCCGGCTCTTTAAATACTACTTTGCCAATGAGCCAGCCGCCGGTTAATCCTACGCAAATGATGCCGCCAATGGCCAGGTTTCTTTTAGTGATAAAATTTTTTTTCCTTTTTTTCTGGAAGACCCAGGAGGTGTAATCTTCTTCCACCTCATGTATGCTTCGGGCATAATTGGTTTTGATTGGATCCTCTGTCTGCGCCGGGGAATAAGATTGAATGCGCTTTCGCAAGGCTTCTGCTTTCTGTTCAATAGGATCTGCCGCAGGCGAAGAGGAGGCGGCCGGATTGAAGGTGCTGGTAACCGGCAGGCTTACAAATATTTTTTTGTTGGATGGCGGCATTGGTTTTTGAGCTGATGCAGGCGCTCGTTCAGGTTGCTTGACAGCAGTTTCCGTTTTTTGCCCTGCAGTTATCGCAGGAACAAAAGGTTTCAGTGTATCTATTTCCGAGGGGTAGGACCAGCCATAACTCTTGCCCTCCACCCAAATCAGGTCAAAAGGTTGTAAGCCGAGTTCCATTAATTCGTTCAAACTGTGAGGACCTGTTTGCTGGTTATTGCGCAGCAATAAATACACCTTTTGCATGGCCGTATGTTTTTTAGGTTCACAAGCAGGCTTTGTGCTTTGAAGGTAACGAAGAGAAAGAAGGGCTATTGTGTAAGAAAATCTAAATAAAAGCCAATCCTTTTACAGACTTAAAATTTAATAACCGTTGAAATTTATAGTTCCGGAAGGAGATGAAAGTGAGGCTATTTATACAGAACACCACAACCACTATACATTTGCTTGTTGTACTGCACCAGCACTTTATTCTGGTACACATTATCACTCATACCATCGTTACAGAAATAAGGAAGAACGATCAACTTTATAGTTGCCGAATCGGTTTGAGCCGTGTAAATCGTGCTGTCCCCGGCCGTCCTGGTTTGATCCAATTTCATTTTCACGGGGTTTTTCCATTCGGAAAGCAGGAAGCTAATCGTATCGCTGTTGTTTACCTCTATACTCCAGAAGGGTTCATTGCCAATTCCAAACAGCATAACCCCTTCCGCCTTTTTATTCTTCCACACTTTGTTGTCAAGCACATCGGTCAGCTTGTTCATTGCATAGGTTTTGTTGTACCTCGGATTAAAATAGAGAAGCGTATCCCCTTTCCATTTATAACGGCCATAGGCCAGTTGTTCTCTATATAGCCATATAAATCCATCCGAAGGCGTCCAGGTGCCTTCTGTAATGATGATGCTGTCTTTTTTATTGGGCCGGAATTGCTCCTGCAGGCGGTACGTATGGTTGTTATAAAACCGGATGGTTTGTTCCATTTTGGAAGAATCATCGTAAGGCAGCAAACCTTGATAAATCCCGGAAGGTTCCCTGATGGGTTTGGATCGTGTTTTCGCAATAGCTGCCGTATCTTTGGTTACAATAGTTTTGGTTCTTTCATCACCAAAAGCTTCCGCAGAAGTTGATCCGTGTAAGGTGTCGGCCTTGGCAGACACGGAATCGGTAGTGGTAATGGTTTCCGCTTTTCTGTTGTTACAAAACGCAAAGGAAATCACCAGAAAAACCCATCCAATTTTTTTCATGAAATCTCTTTCCTGATAGGCAAAAAAATTTATGCCATTAAAAAGTCCCGCTAGTAAAGCAGTGCCAGCCATAAAGTGAGGAAATAATTACAAGCGCCCCCCATAAATGGACTTTTTATAGCGTTCGTGGTGAGTAGGAGGGCTTTTTCCTCACCCCTCACGGAAGGCATTGGTGAAAGGGTTTCCAAACTAAAACTTTTACACTAACCGGCGGCAAATTGCACATCCTTTTCCAGATAGCTTTTTATCTTGGTAATTTTCTTTTTAGACCTGCCTGCGTCTTCTGCATAGTGTTTCCGCATTTCTTCGGATATTTCTTTAATGGTAGCATTATCCTCAACCGGTACGGTTTTTTACCTACTATGTTTCCCGGCATGAAAAAAGCGTGGTTTTTGGCTCTCGCCATCATGGAACGGCCGTTTTTTGCCCTTCCATCCGGCAACTTCCGCCTTGCACACTTTTGTTACTTTGGCTTTTACCTCTCCTTCAAACGTATACCGTTAACCCGCTTTACTTTTATTTCAACAGGGCGGCCAGCTTCTTTTTCGTCCGAAACCACGCCCTAAACAACACGTTTGGCAGCAGCTGATTTTTCCTTGTCTTCGGCACTATTGATGCAGCAAATAACAAACACCGGCGTATGCAGGTTTTAAAATGGTTTCTTCGACTCTCTTATCAGGATGGAAACGGCCTTGTTTTGCGCCGTTTCTTCTTTTGTTTTTCCCTTGTAAAACGGACGAAAGAACCAGGCTTATTTTGGCCCTTCCTTTAACCTATTTTTAATTCAAACCGGCGAAATATTTTAGGCCCATTTTGCTAAATTCATTAGTTTCGCATGCAAATAATTTTTTAAGAATAGATGCATATTTAATCTAAATTAGAGCCATCTTTCTTCTAACTCTTTCAACTAATAAAAATGTCAAACGCTGAAAAATTAAAAGCACTAAAGCTTACCATGGATAAGATTGATAAGGACTTTGGTAAGGGTAGTGTGATGATGATGAATGAAAAAGGCGAGCAAACACAGGAGGTGATTTCTACGGGTTCCATAGGATTGGATACGGCTTTAGGTATTGGAGGTCTTCCCAAAGGCCGGGTGGTGGAGATTTACGGCCCTGAAAGTTCCGGTAAAACTACCGTTGCTACCCATGTTATTGCAGAAGCGCAGAAAAAAGGCGGCATGTGTGCCATTATTGACGCCGAGCATGCCTTTGATAGTGCCTATGCACAAAAGCTGGGCGTTGATATTGATAACCTGTTGATTTCCCAACCCGATTACGGCGAGCAGGCTTTGGAAATTGCCGACCGTTTAATTCTTTCCGGAGCGCTGGATGTGGTGGTAATTGACTCGGTGGCTGCCCTGGTACCCAAAGGGGAATTGGAAGGCGAAATGGGTGACTCTAAAATGGGTCTGCAGGCTCGTTTAATGTCGCAGGCCTTACGTAAGCTTACGGCTACTATTTCTAAAACAAATACCATTTGTATTTTCATCAATCAGTTGCGTGAAAAGATCGGTGTCATGTTTGGTAACCCCGAAA
Organism: uncultured bacterium; assembly: GCA_966095395.1. Classification (GTDB taxonomy): domain Bacteria; phylum Bacteroidota; class Bacteroidia; order Chitinophagales; family Chitinophagaceae; genus Flavisolibacter. The sequence goes on from CBHTSW010000039.1 coordinate 19,275, forward strand.
CGACCACGGGTGGTAACGCTTTAAAATTCTACGCTTCCGTACGTTTGGATATCCGTCGTATGGCGCAGATCAAGGACGGTGAAGAAGCGGTAGGTAACCGGGTTAAGGTAAAAGTGGTAAAGAACAAGGTGGCTCCTCCCTTCCGCACCGCAGAATTTGACCTGGTATTTGGCGAAGGCATCTCCAAGATTGGCGAGATCCTGGATATGGGCGTGGAAATGGGTATTGTACAGAAAAGCGGTAGCTGGTTTAGCTATAACGGTGATAAATTAGGACAAGGTCGTGAAGGGGTGAAGTCCTTATTGAAAGACAACCCTGCGCTGGCCGATGAAATAGAGGGCAAGATCCGTGAAAAAATTAAGGAACTACAAGCTTCCTAAAAGATCCTCAACATCAAAAAACCCCGCTTGTTCTTTGCGGGGTTTTTTATTAACCGCCTGTTTTACAACAGGCCATTGTTGGCGTTCAATAGGCTTACACGTTCAAACGGTTTTAATGATTGGATTTCGGTCACGAGGCGAGTGGCTTTCAAAATTTTGGATAAGGCAATTTATGTAGTCAAACATGCTGCCACATATATAATTCATTGATTTTAAGCGTATTGATGAGTTTTAAGAATCTTTATAAACCAATCCCTTTTACTGAAGCTTTACATATTTCCAAAAACAAGCTTTTCTAATTTTGCAAGATCATGGCATTTACCATTCATTCTCCATATAAACCGGCCGGCGACCAGCCTTCCGCTATACAGGAATTAACGGAAGGCATTTTACACGGCGAAAAAAGCCAGGTGCTCCTGGGTGTAACCGGCTCCGGTAAAACCTTTACCGTTGCCAATGTGATTCAAAATGTGCAAAAGCCCACCCTGGTATTAACGCACAACAAAACCCTGGTAGCCCAGCTCTATGGCGAGTTCAGGCAGTTCTTTCCTGAAAATGCGGTGGAGTATTTTGTTTCCTACTATGACTATTACCAGCCGGAAGCCTACATGCCTACAACCGATACCTACATTGAAAAAGACCTGAACATTAATGAGGAATTAGATAAACTTCGCCTGAGAGCCACCACCAGTTTACTTTCCGGCCGCAGGGATATTATTGTAGTAGCCAGTGTAAGTTGTATTTATGGTATGGGAAACCCCACCGATTATGAAAGCGGCATTATCCGCATTGCAAAAGGGGAGCAGTTATCCAGGCAGGGTTTTTTACATGCCCTGGTCAATTCACTGTACAACCGGACCTCCATTGAATTTAACCGTGGAACGTTCCGGGTGAAGGGAGATACGGTGGACATCAATTTACCTTACGTTGACTTTGGGTACCGCGTTACGTTTTTTGGCGATGAAATAGAAGAAATAGAAAGTATAGATGTGCAGCAGGGCAAACGCATTGGCAAGCTGGATAATGCGGCCATCTTCCCGGCCAACCTGTATGTAGCACCGAAAGACCAGATCCAAAATGTAATGTATGAGATACAGGACGAGATGCAGGCGCAGGTGGATTATTTTAAAAGCACGGGAAAATTTATTGAAGCCCAAAGATTGAAGGAAAGAGTAGAGTACGATCTGGAAATGATCCGTGAGTTGGGCTATTGCAATGGCATTGAAAACTATTCCCGTTTTTTTGACAGGCGAAAACCAGGCACCCGGCCTTTCTGTTTGCTGGATTATTTTCCTAAGGATTTTTTGTGTGTCATTGACGAAAGCCATCAAACCGTGCCACAAGTTAGCGGTATGTACGGTGGGGACAGGAGCCGTAAATTAACCCTGGTGGATTACGGTTTTCGACTGCCTTCGGCGCTGGACAACCGCCCGCTGAACTTTCATGAATTTTCCAATCTTCTCAACCAGGTGATTTATGTAAGCGCTACGCCTGGTGATTACGAATTGGAGCAAACCGGTGGTGTGGTGGTAGAACAGGTGGTTCGTCCCACCGGACTGCTGGAACCACCCATTGATGTGCGGCCCAGCGTCAACCAAATTGATGACCTGCTGGATGAAATCGACAAGCGGGTAAAGAAGGGAGACAGGGTTTTGGTCACGACCTTAACCAAACGAATGGCTGAAGAAATGGACAAATACCTCAAGCGCATTGACATCAAGTCAAAGTACATTCATAGTGATATCGACGCCCTGGAAAGAGTAGAGATATTGCGGGACCTGCGTCTCGGCAATATTGATGTGCTGGTAGGTGTGAATTTATTGCGTGAGGGACTGGACCTTCCGGAAGTTTCCCTGGTAGCCATTTTGGATGCCGACAAAGAAGGATTTTTGCGCAACGAACGTTCCCTGACACAAACGGCAGGACGTGCCGCAAGGAATGTGGACGGCCTGGTTATTTTTTATGCTGATACCATGACCGAAAGCATGCAACGGACCATTGATGAAACCAACCGCCGCCGTGAAAAACAGGTGGCCTATAATATTATTCATAACATCACTCCTACTACGGTTCGCAAATCTGTCGAGCAGGTAATGGCACAAACCTCGGTACTGGATATTAAGGGATACGACCCTGAATCGCCGTATGCCGTAGAAGAAGTTGTTACAAAAGCAACAGAAGATGAAGCCGAGTATACCACCATTCCGCAACTGGAAAAAGCCATTACCAAAACAAAAAAGGAAATGGAGAAAGCGGCCCGTGATATGGACTTTATGGAAGCAGCACGGCTAAGGGATGAAATGTTTTTGATGCAAAAGAGGCTGGAACAAATGAAATAGCCTAAAGTAATTATACGACGTTCCCTTAAGTGCTTTCACCCGATTTTGAAAAATAGGAAGATAAAGTCTTGTTCTTTTCTAACAGGCTTACTATTTTGCCTTACCATTATTTCTAAATCCAATTTTATGAAGAAGCGCCTATCAAGAGTAATTAATTTCCTTGCCTTTAACCTTCTGTTTTTTGCACTTTACCTGAACTTTATTCACAAAGACAGCAATACACCAGCGCCTGTTACAAACAAAAACACAGCCGCTACCGTACAGGGAACCGTTTTGGTTACCAACCCGGAACAATATTTAAACCAGGCGGCAAAGCAAGATGTGCATACTCCGGATGTGCAGCAAAAACTTTCGTACAATTAATCACTAACCCTCTATAATCCGAACTTTAGAAACCCCGCAGCTGCGGGGTTTTGCAATTTAGTAAAGCCTTACAGCAAAAGGATTAATTAACTTCGCCGGCATGGACAAAAGATTGTTTTTGCTGGACGCCATGGCGCTTATTTTCAGAGCGTATTATGCCCTGATCCGCAACCCCCGCATTACCTCGAAAGGAAAGAATACAAACGCACAATTTGGTTTTACCAATACCATTATAGAACTGCTCAACAATCAAAAACCCACACATATGGCGGTGTGTTTTGATACGGCGGCACCCACGGAACGTCATACCGATTTTGCAGACTATAAAGCCCATCGCCAGGAGGCGCCTGAAGATCTTACGATTGCCATTCCCGATATCAAAAGAATTATACAGGCATTAAACATACCGATCATTGAAAGCGATGGCTACGAAGCGGATGATGTGATCGGCACCTTAAGCAAACAGGCCGAAGCTTTGGGCTATGAAGTATACATGGTAACACCGGATAAGGACTACGGCCAGCTGGTTAGCGATAAAGTAAAAATTTACAAACCGGGCTACCAGGGTGGCGATGTAGAGATCATGGGTCCAAAGGAAGTGTGTGAAAAATGGTGCATTGATTCGGTGGACCAGGTAATTGATATTTTAGGGCTGATGGGCGATGCCGTGGACAACATTCCGGGCATATCCGGCGTCGGCCAAAAAACGGCCTGCAAGCTGTTGACCGAATACAAAACCCTGGAAAATGTTTTGGCCAATGCCGAAAACATCAAAGGTGCCCTGGGTGAAAAAATAAGAAACGGAAAACAAGATGCCCTGATGTCCAAAAAGCTGGCCACTATTATTACATCGGTGCCGGTTGAATTTCATGAAGAGGATTTTTTGATCAAGGAGTGGAATAAGGAAGCCTTAAAAGACGTGTTTACGGAATTGGAATTTAAAACGGTAATCAAAAGATTGCTGGGAGAAGAGGCTGGGGATGCCGGCGCTGCAAAAAAACCTGCCGCTGGCGTGCAGACCGATTTGTTTGCAACCGCTGCAGAGCATCATGAACCGGAAATAATCTCTGTGGTGCAGCCCGGGAAAAACATTCACAACACGCCGCATGATTATGAGCTGGTAGAAAGTGATGCAGAATTTAAAGCGCTGTTGGATGAATTAAACAAGCATCCCGAAATTTCATTCGATACAGAAACAACAGGCATTGATCCCAATGAGGCAAACCTGGTAGGACTAAGTTTTTCCGTGCAACCCCACCAGGGCTGGTATGTGCCGGTACCTTGCGATGATGTGGCAGAAACAAAAAATATTCTTTCCCGATTCTCACCACTGTTCACCGATGAAACGAAAACCTGGATCGGCCACAACATCAAGTACGACCTGTTGATGCTGAAGTGGTATGGTGTGGAGATCAAAGGAAAGTTGTTCGATACCATGCTGGCGCATTACCTCATTGAGCCCGATGGTAAAAGCAATATGGATTGGCTGAGTGCCAAGTATTTGAACTACGAGCCCATACATATTGAAGAACTGATTGGCAAAAAAGGAAAGAACCAGCTTTGCATGAACCAGGTGGAAGTAGAAAAAGTAAAAGAGTATGCGGCTGAAGACGCCGATGTCACCTTTCAATTCAAAAACATTTTTTTACCCAAGCTTCAGAAACTGGAAGTACAAAATATTTTTTCAGATGTAGAAAATCCATTGGTCCCGGTGCTGGTGGACATGGAATACGAAGGAGTGAAAATTGATACGGAGTTTTTAAATGAATATTCCCGTGTGCTGGAAATTGAGGCAAGAGAGCATGAAGAAAAAGTATACGAAGCGGCCGGCGTTCGCTTTAATTTAGGTTCACCCAAACAACTGGGTGAAGTGTTGTTTGAAAAATTAAAGCTCGATCCCAAAGCAAAAAAAACAAAGACCGGCCAGTATGCAACCGGCGAAGACGTGTTGCGAAAATTAGCCGTAACCAACCCGGTTGCTGACAATATTTTAGCCTACCGCGAATACACCAAATTAAAATCAACGTATGTAGATGCCTTGCCTTTGCTGATCAATAAAAAGACCGGAAGGGTTCATACAACCTATGGCCAGGCCGTGGCCGTTACCGGCCGTTTGGCAAGCAACAATCCCAACCTGCAAAACATACCCATCCGCACGGAAAGGGGAAGAGAAATCAGAAAGGCCTTTATACCAAGAGATGAAAATCATGTTTTAGTCAGCGCCGATTACTCTCAAATTGAATTGCGCATTGTGGCTGCGTTGAGTGGCGATGAAAGCATGTGTGCCGCCTTCCTGCAAAATAAAGATGTGCACACGGCCACTGCCGCCAAAGTATATGGCGTGGAAGAAGAAGCCGTGACCAAGGAAATGCGCCGCAAAGCCAAGAGTGTCAACTTTGGAATTATTTATGGACAAGGCGCTTTCGGGTTGGCAGAAAACCTGGGCATCAGCCGGTCCGAAGCCAAAGAAATCATTGATAATTATAAAAAAGAATTTTCCGGCATCACCAAGTACATGTCCGACATGATCCATTACTGCCAGGAACATGGCTATGTACAAACGGTGCTGGGCCGCAAACGCTGGCTGCGGGATATTAATTCCGGCAATTTTACCGTGCGCGGTTATGCGGAACGAAATGCGGTAAACTCTCCCATCCAGGGCACGGCCGCAGACATGATCAAACTGGCCATGGTCAACATTCATAAGGCTTTCAAAGAGCAGGGCTTTACATCAAAAATGATCCTGCAGGTGCATGATGAACTCGTGTTTGACGCTGTGAAAGAGGAAGTAGAAACGATTAAGCCCGTTATCCTCGATTGCATGCAATCGGCAATGACCCTGCCTAATAATATTCCCATCCTGGCAGAAGTGGGAACGGGAACCAACTGGCTGGAAGCACATTAACCAGGACCTACACGGTTTTTGCAACCGTACAGGTCTTTACGATGCGGCGTTGAAAAAGTATATTATAAGAATGCTTTAAAATAATCCCGGCATGGATAAAAAGGCTTTCCTGATGAATACTTGCCTAAATTTGCCGGTACAACCGAACTTACTCCATCCATAAAAAGATGGAGTTTTTTTATAAACGAATGTACTATGGAACAACCTGTTCAACCCACTGTATATTATTGCTACGATGCCTATTGTGGCTGGTGTTATGGATTCAGCAAGGTCATTACCCGTATAGCAGATGAATATAAGGACCACTTACCGTTTGATGTGCTTTCCGGAGGCATGATCATGCCCGAAGAACCCAGGCACTTTGCACCTATGGCCAAATACATTCAGACCGCGTATAAAAGAGTAGAAGAATTAACAGGCGTTAAATTCGGGCAAGATTTTTTATGGCATGTGTTTCACCCCGAAGAAACGGACTGGTATCCCGATTCCACCAAGCCTGCCATTGCGCTTTGCATTTTTAAAGAATACGATCCTGACAAAGCGGTTTTCATGGCTAGTGATCTTCAGTACGCACTCAACTATGAAGGAAGAGATTTGACGGATGATGAAGCCTACCGGCATCTTTTACACAAGTATTCTATTCCCGAAGAAGACTTTTACATCAAGCTTAAAAGTGAAGAATACCGGGAAAAAGCCTATTACGAGTTTGCCCTGGTAAAACAATTACAGGTAACTGGTTTTCCTGCGGTGCTGATGCAGGTAACCGATTCAAAATTTTACTTGCTGGCCAGCGGCTATACCGATTATGAAACCTTGAAACAGCGCATTGACAAAGTGTTGAGCGAAGTCGGGAATCGTCAATCCTGAACCGTCAATTGGAGATTTATTTGTTCCGGCTCTGCCGCTAACCACCTGCCGTTATACCGACTTGACATCAATTTGTGATTTTCTATTGACCCTTCATCATTGCGGAGGAATGCTGTGCAACGCCACCCTGTTCCCTTCCGAATCAATAAAAACTGCCATGTGCCCGTACTCCGGAGAAATTTCTGTTTTGGGAACAACAATTTTTCCCCCGGCCGCCTCTATTTTATCCAACACCCGTTGTACATCCGGATTGGCGTTAAAATAAATCATCGGGCCCTCAGAAGCGGAAGGTTTGTAAAAGTCACCCGATTTGCAAATAGCGCCGCCAACACCGTTTTGCGGGTCCTGTATCGGGAACATGCGCATTTCAAAATCCGGCATTTCCATGGGGATCATCGAAATGCCGAAAATGGCTTCGTAAAATTTTTGCGCCCTGTCCAAATCAATGGCTGGTATTTCAAACCAGCTGATCGCATTTTTAAAGATCATAGCAGTTATACGTTTGTTTAAAGTTACTTATGAAGCCTTGATTTAAAAAGTATAATCGCTGTTAGGGTGTACGCCATCATTGAGTGAAGATTTTTTCAGGATCACAAAGGACACGAAAAATTACAAGGCATACTATTCATTTTAGTGTTAAAGCCTTGCCCTCTATTTGATCAGTGCCTCTTCTGTCACAGAAGAGGGTTTACAGCATACAGAAAATAGGAAGGATAAAGCAATCGCCAGCGGATTTCTTTGTGCCTTTCACGGGCTATTAAAATCGCATATCCGCCCCGCCCCTGTTACGGTTGGCAGCCCTTGTTGCAGCCGTTCCGAAATTGCGCAGGTTGTAGGTGAAGGTCAGCATGAAATACTGTTGCAGCACCTGGCTTTGTACATCTTCAATGTATCCATCTATTGCATTTCTGGTAATACTTCTGTTTTGCTTTAACAGGTCAAACACACTAAGTTTCAATTCTCCCTTCTGATCTTTCAATATTTTTTTACCGGCCCCCATATTCCACAACCAATAGTTTTGATTGAAGCCCTGGCTTAGTCCGCTGTAATATTGATTGTTCAGATCATTTTGAAAAAACCAGCCATTTTTGGACAGCAGGTTCAGTTGCAGGCCTGCTGCCTGTTGAAAGTAGTGGTCGTTTGATTTTTGATCCAACTGGTTTTTGACATTATTAAAGTTAGCCGTGTAGGAAACGGTGAAATCCACATACTGGCTTACGTTGCTGGCAATCACACCACCAAGGCTATACGTAGTGTTCTTTGTTTCGTTTTGTGTACCGTTAATGATACCGGGAATGGTGGAAAAGCTGATACCGCCATTCAAATTAAAATTCGATTTTATAAACTTTAAAGGAACAGCCGCCGTTAAAAAGGTTCGCAGGCTCTTATAGCCATCCAGGTTCACCGGTTTTGATAATCTGTACCCGCCCTTAATTTTCGCACCATTCATTACCGTATCCCTGAAGGAGTTGAAAGTGGCATTAGCAATGTAATTGCTGGCTGTTTGATAAAAAACATTACCTACCAGCAAAAGGTTTTTGGTGGGATTGGTAAAGGTGTACCGGGCACTTACCGTATGCATGTACTGCTGGTTCAAATTGGGATTACCAATGGTATAAACCGGGGCATTGGTAGGGTCCACAACATCCTGCAACTGGGTTACCGAAGGCTGGTTCACGCTGGCACGATAAAACAGGCGGACGCTGCTTTTGTCCGAAAGCTTGTAACGGACCATGGCATTGGGCAGGATATTATCAAAGCTTTTGTCAACTGTTGCTTTAACCGGAAACACTCTTTCGCTGTTCAAATTGGTGTGCTGGTAATTCACACCAAAGGAGATCTGCCGGTCACGGTTGCCATAGCGGTACGAAAGTCCTGCGTTTTGCGCGTTGGTAGTATTCTCAAAAACATTAGAGAAATCGTTCAGAAAAACAGAATACTTATTGCTGGCAGGATCAAAAGCATAGGTCTGCTGGTCGGATTTGCTTTTGGAATAAGTGGGATTATAATTCAATTGCAACTGAGCGTTTTGTCCCAGCGGTTCAGTATAAACAAGGTTGGTAGAAAGCTGCAGGCCATTGCTGTTTTGATCAGCAAAACGGTTGGAAGAAGTATCTTCCTGCCCCCCGCCGTTATCTATAAACCTTGAAAAGGTCTCCACATACGATTCTCCGTCTCTTCTATTGTACGAGGTATTTAAATTAATGGAAAAGGTGCGGCCTCTTTTGGGAAAGGCATGCCGGTAAAGAATATTGTTATTTAAATTATTTCCCGAACGGTTGCTGCTGTTCACATTTTGGTTGATGTTTTGTGAAGAGGAACCTTCGGGGAAAAAATAACTCAGGCTTCCAATGCGGCTGTTCGATTCATTGTTCTGGAAACTCAGGTTGGGCGTAATGATCAATTGATTGGCAGAATCAATCCTGTATTCAATACGCATGTTTACCCGGTGATTTATGTTGCGGCTGCCGGCACTCGTTGTATCAAATACGTTACTGATATCGTCGGTTTCGCCGGATAAATAGTTAGTACTGGATATCTCATTTGTATTGTTATGGGTGTTGTTGTAAAAATAACTTCCGGTCACCGTTACTTTCTTACCCCATACATCGGAATAATTGATACCTAGTGCGTTGGTTTTATTAATACCGTTTTGTTGCCCCACTAAAAAATTCGAACTATTTCCAAAGCCGCCAAAATTACTACCACCCTGGCCACCCCCGCGGTTTCCGCCTCCGCCTTGTGGTCTTCCACCACCGCCGCGGCCTCCACCGCCACCTCTTTGTGAACTGCTGGTGACGCCTAACAGATCCTGTTGTGAAAAGTTTTGCTGGTTAACATTATTGAAATTGCCAACCAGGGAAATCCTCCTGTTCTCTTTTAAAATAGTGGCATTGCCACCGGCCTGGTAACGGTCTTCCGTGCCATACCCGGCATATACTCTGCCAAACTGGCCATTGCGCATATTGGCCTTCGTTACAATGTTGATCGATTTGGTGGCACTGCCGTCATCAAAGCCTGTAAACTGGGCCTGATCGCTCAGGCGGTCAAAGATTTGGATTTTATCGATGATCTCTGCCGGCAGATTTCTTAATGCAGCTGTTGCATCATCCCCAAAAAGCTCCCTTCCGTCAATCGTTACTTTCTGAACATTTTCTCCATGCGCTTTTACCTGCCCGTTCTCCACGGTTACACCCGGTACTTTTCGAATCAGGTCTTCGCCGCTGGCATCCGGGTTTACCTTGAGCTGGCTGGCGCTGATCTGCAGGGTATCATCTTTTTGCGTAGCCAGGGGTGGTGTGGAGGTAATAATAACGGTGGCCAGCTCATTTGATGAGCTGGGTACCAGGCTTATATTTATTGCCACCTCACTGCTGTCAACACGAACACTTCTTGTGACGGCATTAAACCCTACAAAAGAAACGGAAAGCAAAAAGCTGTCCCGGGAAAGAGGAGCAAAAACAAAATTCCCGGCAGAATCACTTAAAACGGATTTGGAAAAAGCGGCATCTGTTGTACTTTTCAGTCGAACCGTGGCCCCCCGGAGCGGTGCCTTGCTTTGCTGGTCAAGTACCGATCCTTTAATACTTGCTGTCTGTGCCTGAATGCCTTTGATAATAAAAAATGCCAGTCCCACTAATAAAATTCTTCTTCTCATGATAGGGTTTTAAGAGCTGATTTTACAAAGGTGCTAAAAACCGTGCCTTTCAATTCTTAAAGGAGGTTAATTAATGCTAATAAATCGGGTTATATTGCAGCCCCAAAATTTTCAGATATGGAGTATAACAGAATTGTAGCCGTAACAGGCATGCCTGGCTTATTTGAAGTAGTAAGCAGTAAGACAGACGGAGCCATTGTTCGTTCGTTAGAAGATCAAAGCACCAAATTCGTTTCGTCCAGGGTACATAACCTTTCGCACCTGGAGAGCATTGAAGTATATACCGTTAGAGACAATGTTCAATTACACGACGTTTTTGCCGCCATGAAAGGCAGTAAGGCTCAACTTCCCGATGTAAAGGACAACCAGGCGTTGAAAGCCTACTTCCAGAAAGTATATCCTGACCTCGATTTTGAAAGAGTGTACGCCAGTGATATGAAAAAGATGGTAAAATGGTATGAAGTCATTCAGTCCAACAATATTGATTTTACTCCAAAAGAAGAAGAGCCTGCAGGGGAAAGCGCAGTGGTGGAAGCCATAGCAGAAGAGCCTGCAGCAGAAAAAACAGCTGCCAAAAAAACAGCGAAACCAAGAGCAAAGAAGGAAGCAGCACCCGCTAAAGAAGCCGAAGCTCCTGCTGCCGGTGAAGAAGAAAAGCCTAAAAGAGGCCGCAAGAAAAAAACCGAGGAATAATTATTGTAAGCATATCGTGAAACGTGAGACGTCAGACCTGAAAAAGTCCTGGCTGTCTCACGTTTCACCTTTCCCGTCTCACCCAAATTATACATCATGCAGGAACAAGAACTTAGCTATACCGCCCAGATCACCAGCGTTCCCAGGAATTATCTGCCAAAGGATTTTAAAATAACGGATTGGCAAAGCCTCGAGCCTTATTTTAAAGAACTCCTGGAAAGACCCCTCCATTCTGAAAAAGAACTGGAAAGCTGGCTGAAGGACATGAGCGAAATGGAAGCGGTAATTGGTGAAGACGCCGCCTGGCGCCAGATACGCATGACCTGCGATACAGAAAATAAAGAGCTGGAAAATGCCTTCACGTATTTTGTGATGGAGATACAGCCAAAGATCCAGCCTTATGCCGATAAGCTCAATCGCAAGCTGGTGGAGAATGAATACACTGGACAGCTGCAGGGCGACGGCTACAAGGTATACCTGCGCAACGTAAAAAAGAACATCGAGCTTTTTCGTGAACAAAACATTCCACTCCAGGCCGAAATTGCCGTACTGGCACAACAGTACGGTGTGATTTCAGGTAAAATGAGTGTGGAGGTGGAAGGAAGGGAGTACACGTTACAACAAGCGGCCAAGTTTTTAGAAAATCCCAACCGTGATTTAAGAGAGCAGGTGTACCGTAAAATACAGGACCGCCGCCTGCAGGATAAAGAGCAACTCAGTGAATTGTTCACCACGCTGGTTCACAAACGCGACCAGGTGGCAAAGAATGCAGGTTTTGACAATTACCGCGATTACAAATTTGCCGACCTCGGAAGATTCGATTATACAAAAGAAGACTGTTTTCAGTTTCACGATGCGGTAAAAAACCAGGTACTGCCGCTGGTAGATTTTGTGTACGATCGCAAGCGCCAAAAATTAGGATTGGATTCCTTGCGACCCTGGGATACCGAGGCGGAACCCGCCGGTGTAAAACCGCTTACCCCCTTTGCCACCGGCGAAGAACTGGTAAACAAAACCATTGAATGCTTCAACCGCATGAATCCCTTCTTTGGTGAATGCCTGATAAGGATGAAGGAAATGGGAAGGCTGGACCTTGACAGCCGGAAGGGCAAGGCTCCCGGCGGCTACAATTGTCCGCTGCCCGAAACCGGCGCTCCCTTTATTTTTATGAATGCCGCCGGGCAAATGAGCGATGTAACCACCATGGTTCACGAAGGCGGGCATGCCATTCATTCTTTTTTGGCGCACCATCTTCCGCTGACGGCTTTCAAGGATTATCCCATGGAAATTGCAGAAGTGGCCAGCATGACCATGGAGCTCTTCAGCATGGATTACTGGGATGTGTTTTTTGACAATGCAGAAGACCTGAAAAGAGCAAAGCAACAACAACTGGAAAGAGTGCTGACCATTTTCCCCTGGATCGCTACCATTGATAAATTCCAGCACTGGGTGTATGAAAACCCCACTCATACGGTGGAAGAGCGGCTGGAAAACTGGAGAAGGATCATGAACGAGTTTACCTCCATAGCTCTTGATGTGTCCGGGTTGGAAGCATACCGCAAGTATGCCTGGGAACGCCAGCTGCATTTGTACGAAGTGCCGTTTTATTATATTGAATACGGCATTGCCCAATTAGGCGCCATTGGTTTGTGGAAGCAGTTCAAGGAAAACAAGGACAAGGCGATCGATCATTACATTACGGCACTGCAACTGGGCGGAACAAAAACCCTTCCTGAATTATATGCCGCCGCCGGCTTGAAATTCAGCTTTGCGCCTGATTACATCAGTGAATTAATGCTGTTTGTACAGCAGGAGATGGAGAAGATTACACGGCCAGCGGGTAGTTGAGTATTGAGGGCTTTACAAACTTTCTAAAAAATATAAAAAGGGTCTTTACAGCTATAAAGACCCTTTTTATTTCTATACTACGCTGCCTTACGACTCTTTAGCTTTTGTTGCGTCGTACTCTTGTACAGTAGCAATTCTATCCTTCAGCATTCTTGGTTGTTTGAAGCAAAAGATCCCTCATCCTTCGGGATGACTCGTAAGAGGGTTTATCGTTTTCAGCCTTTACAAAAATTGAAGTGGCAGGGGTTCACAACAATCGTGATGATGGAAACAAGCAATGACTGGTTGATAGTCCTCCCGAAGGATGAGGAAGCTGTGGATTGTACAATAAGGAATGCAGCCAGGAGAAGTACCGTAACCACAATGCTCAACAAAGAATAAAACGTACACATGAGCGACACAACAAAAGCCCAATAGTGGTATAAGAGCCGGCCAACAAAAAAATCAACTATTGCAGTCCTTACAAACGCCATTGATGACTACCTGTACGCTTTCGGCGATATACCCTTCCGGCAGGTCGATTTTTGGAGAAACTACATCATCAAGGCAAATGGTTTTTTTGCAATTGGAGCAAACAAAATGTACATGGTCATCGTGATGATGACCTTCTGCGCAATCTTTGCACAAAGCGTACCGCACGGAATTATCGGACGTGGGAATGGTGTGGATGATGCCTTTTTCCACAAAGGTTTGCAGGGTGCGGTAAACAGTGACCCGGTCAAATTTCTCCCCTGCTTTTTTTTCAATGTCACCATGCGCCAAAGCATCATGGCTGCTTAAAAAAAGCGTCAGTATTTTTCTGCGGCTATCGGTTACGCTTAAATTCTTACGCCGTAAAATATCATTGAGCTGGCTGTTAATTATTTTACTTTCCACTACTGTCATAATTATTCTTTCAAAAGTTTGGCAATATCTGCTTCCATTTCTTTCATCTCGGAAGGTTTAATGCCATCGTAGATCTTCACCACTTCTCCTTTCTTATTCACTAAAGCGGTGAATTGCGTATGTAAAAAATCGTCCTCTATTTTTTGTACGAAATTAGCCGGGTCATCGATTTTATAGCTATGCCGGGCAGCCGTGTACAAACTGTCCTTTCTCCCGGTTAAAAACACCCATTTGTTTGTATCTACTTTAAGTGAATCGGCGTAGTGTTTCAATACGGAAACGGAATCCCTTTCCGGATCACAGGTATGGGACAGGATCAAAAACTCCGGTTCGTTTTTATATTTTTCATACACCGGTAAAAGGTTATTGGTCATTTTTGGACAAATGCCGGTGCAGGTAGTGAAGAAAAAGTTTACGGCGACAACCTTGCCCTCCATATCTTTTTCTGTAAAATGTTTTCCATCCTGGTTAATGAAAGCAAAGGGCTGAACCACACTGATGGGTGGCATCTTGGGTTTGGCAAACCCGGGAATGGCATAGGAGATAAAGGCAAAGAATCCAATGACAATGAGAGCAAAAAAAACAGTGTAAAAAATTCGTTTTTTGGACATGGCTTTAATTGTAGTGCAAAGTTAACCGCAGATTGGCTGGATTACCCAGGATTAACAGGATTTTGACCGCTGTTTTACACGATTTCTTTTAGTATGGGAAAATCGGCTTCCTATCTTTATCACATCTGAAATTTTGTTATGAAAATAAAACTGTTTTCTTTTTTGCTGGTGTTGGGCATAAGTGCCACCCTTCATGCCCAAACAAATGATGAAAAAGCGGTAAGAGACGTGCTGGCGGCACAAACGGGGGCCTGGAACCGCGGCGACCTGGAAGGTTTTATGCAAACCTATTGGAAAAGCGATTCGCTGATGTTCATTGGTAAAAATGGCGTGAAGTGGGGCTGGCAGCAAACATTGAACAATTACAAAAAAGGGTATCCTGATACAACGGCTATGGGAAAACTTTCTTTTGACATTATACAGGTAACCCGTCTTTCGGAAAACTATTTTTACATAGTAGGCAAATGGATGCTGAAACGAACGATTGGAGACCTTAGCGGCCACTATGACCTGTTACTGAGGAAAATAAAAGGCAGGTGGTATATTGTGGCAGATCACAGTTCCTAGCCATGCCTGTTGAAGGAGTTGACACACGGTCGTAGCTTTTGCCAGTTAAGGTATTTCGTTGCAGGAGCGTTTAATTTTCTTACATTCATTTTATGTACCGTAAAAAGCCTGATGTAGATGTGATTATGGATATCCTGGAGGCAGGCCTGCAGGCCTATCCTTCTTCCGTGTTTATTCAAAGCTTATGGCACCAGTACCAGGAAAGAGGAGGATTGAGCAAAAAACAACTCGAAGGTTTATATAAAAAAGTTTCCCGTATCAGCACCCTTCCATCCGGCAAACTGGCTACCCTGCAGGCAGAGATTCTAAAAAGACCCAATAGGTATAAATCAGAAAAGCCACCCATCACCCCGCTTTATACAAAAGACGAACGCATTGGAAAACTGGTGACCGATATACTGGCTAAATATCCCCAGCATAAAAGAGTGCTGTTCTTTAAAGTAAAATGGGACCATAACGAGACCCTCTCTTCCACTGAAATAGCAGAGCTTGAAAAGTTTTACAAACTGCTTGTATAAGTTTTTTAGAGGTACGCATCTATCATCAACGCTGCCCGCATCGCTGGATGAGCCTTGCGATCAGACGGATTTTTACAACCATTTCAACTGCACAATAACCCCATTCACCTGCTGTTATCAACAGGTGAACAAAATGAACTGCAAAAATCTTTTGATTTTAGCACGAAACAGTAGTTTTATATTAAACAAAATCCGATCGTTTTCGTCTTATAAAAAAACCATTATGGATACGCAAATTGTCACCTGGGAAATGAACCTCGAATCAAACGCCCCCTCGTCCACCCGCGAAGAAATTGCTACCTGGCCTTCTGAACCTTATCAGCTTGATTGGGACAGCATTACCTGGAATTAATTTCATTCGTAAGATTACGCATATTCCCGCCGTACTCTTCCTAAAAATCAACAACCCTTTCCGTAAAATCCATAACCTGAAAATCGGCTAAAACTGCTCTTGTTCCAGGCTTTTTAGAAACATAGTTTTGTATTAGAAGTTGATTGATACTACATCAATCCCAATGTCCTAAAAACCGTCCAGTAAGTTTTTGTTAATCCATATCCGGGGAAAACCAAATCCAATATCAGTCAACTTCTTTTTTGCTAATCCTGAAGAACCCGACCTGATCCGCATCCTGGAAACACCTGTTACATCCTTTGAAAACCCTTTTGATCCGATCCGTTGAAAGCCGTTGCTAATCCCATTGATTAACCAATTATTGTTTGACTATGTGCGCTCTGTTTGACAGGCTTCCCAAACGGATACTGATCGTTGATGATGATATTGATCTTTTAATGTTGCTGGAGCGTTGCCTGGACAAGGAAGGTTATGCTGTGGAAACAGCGGCAAGCCTTGCCGAAGCAGAAGAGATCCTGCCTCAATTTTTCCCCCACTTGGTAGTGCTTGATATTAACGTAAACGGCGAAGACGGAAGAAAACTTTGCTGGAAGTTAAAAAACACTGGCCCAACACCATCCTCCAAAGTGATCGTCATGTCGGGTTATGATTACAATACCGGCCGTGCGGTCTTGTTTGGAGCCGATGACTTTATCACCAAACCCCTGCATACAGAGTATCTTTTACACAGAGTGGAGCTTCTATTAGAGCCTTCCATAAACACCATTGATAAAACCTCTTCAGATACCCTGGAAGAAAGGGAATAAGCTTTAGGCTTCCCGCCAAAAAATAATACACGCTGGTTCTTCCCTCTGCACTGCTGGCAACCGGGTGCTTTCAGATATTCAAATAACAACAGACCGTCTGCACTATTTTTGGCCACTCAAACTACAATTATGAAATTGGTTTCTTACCTCAAAGAAGAGCATGATCAGCTGGCGGCCCTGGTAGATGGTTTTTTGTACGATATGGAAGTGATTCATCCGGACCTGCCCAACAACATGGGCATGTTCTTAAATTATTGGGATGATGTGTTTCCCGTAGCACAGGCAGGGATAGCCATGATTGCAGAGGGAAAGATCGCCAAGGGAAAAGGGATTCCCCTTGACAATGCGGAGATTTTGGCGCCGGTGCCCTTTCCCACTTCGTGCCGGGATGGCTATGCTTTCCGCCAGCATGTGGCGGCTGCCAGGAGAAACCGAAAGGTGGACATGATAGCCGAATTTGACCAGTATCCCATTTTTTATTTTACCAATCATCACAGCATCAAAGGGCCGGGTAATGTGACCTGTATGCCTGATCATTTTGAAAAGCTGGACTTTGAGCTGGAGGCGGCCATTGTTATTTGCAAGCATGGCCGTAATATAAAAGCAGAAGAAGCAGATGAATATATTGGCGGGATAATGATTATGAACGACCTCAGTGCCAGAAGGCTGCAGATGGAAGAAATGCTGTTGAACCTGGGACCCGCCAAGGGAAAAGATTTTGCGACCACTATTGGCCCCTGGCTGGTAACCCTGGATGAATTGCAGCCTTTTGAGGTAGCTGCCAAAGAAGGTCATGTTGGTAAAAACTGGAACTTGAAAATGACCTGTAAGGTAAATGGTGTCCAGGTAAGTGAAGGCAGCCTTGGAGATATGGACTGGACCTTTGCCGAACTTATTGAACGGGCTTCTTACGGTGCGGATCTTTATCCCGGTGATATCATTGGAAGCGGAACGGTGGGAACCGGGTGCTTTTTGGAATTGAATGGAACCGGAAAACTGGCCGATCCTTCTTACCAGGAGCAATGGTTGAAACAGGGTGATGTGGTAGAAATGGAAATTGAAGGATTGGGAACTTTATCCAACACCATTATGGCGGAAGAAACGGACTGGAGTATTTTAAGCCGCAAAAAGGCCTGAACCATGATTGGGGCCGGTTTTAAGATGATCAAGGAGTTTAAACACGCACTATAAGTAAAAGAGTCTTCAAAGTTGAAGACTCTTTTACTTTCCAGCTAATCTGTTCCATCTCCCCCATCATGGTTCAGACACGTACTTTGTTCATTTTCCGTACCGGTGCATTGCCTTTATTTTTCACCTTGCCCATAAAGGAATCTTTTACTTTCAGGTCTTTTTCAGCATTTACCTCGGCACTGCCGATACCGGTGTTTTCTATATTCATAGTCTGTACCAAAAAGCTTCCGGCTTCCAGCGAACCAACACCCGAATTTTTTACCACAGCATCCTGCGCCTTACCGCTAAGCTTCACGTTGCCTACACTTGTATTTTTCAGATCAATTTTGTTGGCGGTCAATTTCAGATCCACATTGCCAACACTTTTATTTTTCATAGCCAGGTCATCAAAAGCCAGTTGTTCTTCCGAACCTACATTGCCCACTGTGCTTAATTCCATCTCTTTTATTTTTTTAAAGGTGACATAGACCTTCATTTTGTTTTTTGACTTCAGGCTTTTGTTCTCCATTTTTTTCATATCAATCACCAGCTTATTGCCTTCATTACGCACCTGGAAAAGTTCCTGCAGGTTTTCATCAGCTTCAATCTTTACCGTTTCCTTACTTCCCTGCGAAAGTTTTAGTTCGTAAATGCCGCTTGCCTGCAAGGCATCAAAAGAAGAAACCGGTACGTCCCTGGTCACCAGTTTTCCATTGCCTTCCAGTGTTTCGTGTTTTTCCTGGGCGGTGGATGCCTGCTGCAGAAGAGTGCCGGCTAAGGCAACCAACAAAATTTTTCTCATGCTAAATGATTTAAGGTTAAAGTAATTGTTTATTAACGAAATCTTTCGTACAACGAAATAAGTCATGAGATGTTACACCGGCATCTAAAATTGGTACCGGCGGCCAAATGGGTTTTTAAAAGGCAGACGAACTTTTACTACAAGTGGTCTCCTATGTTTGCAAAAATAGGTGATGGCCTTTTTTTTGAAAGAATATTAAGA
>CBHTSW010000040.1:0-38179 GCA_966095395.1 uncultured bacterium
AACCCAGGGCCCATACATTAAAAGTGTATTGCTCTACCAACTGAGCTACGAGATCGTTGTTTAATTGGGAGTGCAAAAATAGGGGCAGGCAGTTTTCTATCCAAAAAATATTTGCCTCATTTTTTAAAATTTATAAATAATTGAAACATTGCTTCTATCATTTTCGCTTGCATCCCTCCCTGTTTATGCTTTGCTTCTATATTTATGAATGGTTTATTTTGTCTTCAAGAATATACACTTCGCGAACCTTCATCAGTAACAGCACGGTTTTTCTGCAGCACCACATTTATTTTTTGTCCTTTATAAAAATCATTAACCATTTTCACTGTTGTAAAAACAAAATCATCGGGTATTCATCGCAGAATTTTTATAACCCTCTTCTGCATCATTCTTCAGTATGTTGTCTTCTAGGTAATCTGTTATTAAATACTCCTTATTTGTATTGTTGTGTACGGTTACCTGTATGTTAAACTCCGGAGGTGTTATTAAAAAAATAGAAAGCAAACCTTTCTATTTCTTTAGCAGCTTTCTCACCATACACACTGTAAACTTGAAGTGATTGTTTAATACCTTGCAGGTGTAAACATGCGAATAGGATCTAAAGAAATTTTTCTCCCCTCAGATCAATGATGGCCTTCTTTCGTCATCGTTTCCAATGCCGATCAAATTTCCGCCATACAGTTCCAGTATTGGTAAGGCAGCTAGCTCCGCATTATGTTCATTGTCGTAAAGTATAATGAAAGTGAGAGGAGAGGGGTAATAAATTGAAATGCGGGTAAATAAGAATGATAGAAACTTTTATTAGTGTAGTTTGCAGATGACTGGTATAATGTTACACATCGCGTTAAAGACCACTGCAATCATCCTGTGCACAGGGAAGGCAGCAGCAAAAACAAAATAAGAATGGAGCGCAAACGAGAAAGATTTTGAACGCATCAGCCTACCAGTTCTGTCTGTAGCTTCTGCATTACATCTTTTTCTATCATTTTTTGTGCCAGCGCAATCATATTCTTAAACGCCTTGCCTTTTGAAATGCCGTGACCAATGATCACCGGCTTTGAAATACCAAGGACCGGTGTGCCTCCGTAGTTTTCAAAATTGAAGCGCTCAAAATACTCGTTTCGAATTTCCTTGCGTGCCGTTATTTCAAAAAAACTTTCAGCAAGTTTTAAAATAATATTTCCTGTAAAGCCGTCGCAAACCATTACGTCGGCATCGCCTGTAAAAACATCGCGGCCTTCCACGTTGCCAATGAAATTGATGTGCTTGTTTTCTTTAAGCAGCGGATACGTTGCCTGCGCCAATAAGTTTCCTTTGCCTTCTTCTTCGCCAATATTCAACAGCGCTACACTTGGATCTTCAATGCCTAAAATGCATTGGGCATATACCGAACCCATCACGGCAAACTGGTTTAGCTGCTCGGGTTTACAATCGGAGTTCAGGCCAACATCCAGCAATAAACCTGTTCTTCCATTTTCTTTAGGAATAATAGTGGAGATAGTAGGCCGCAGGACGCCTTCAATAGGTTTTAAAGCATATAAGGAACCTACCAGCATAGCCCCGGTATTGCCGGCGCTGATAAACGCGTCAATTTTCCCTGTGGCCAGTAAATGAAAGCCGATGGCAATGGAGGACTGCTGCTTTTCTTTTAGTGCCTTGGTAGGGTGTTCGTGCATGTCAATTACCTGCGACGCATGCACCACGCTATAGCGGTCTTTCGGAAGCGGGTGCTCAGAAAGCACAGGAGCCATTTTTTCTTCATCACCAATTAAAACCAGGTGTGCAGGCCCTTCTGCAGCATATTGTTGAACACCCCTGATGGCTTCTAAAGGGGCGAAGTCTCCGCCCATGGTATCAATTCCTATCTTCATTCTCATCCAAAAATAAAAAATCCATCATCCCGGCAATGCAGGAAAATGGATTGAATAAAAATGTTTTCGCTTACTTCTTAATGGGAGAAGTTTCTGCAACCACTTGTCCTTTGTAGTACAATTTACCTTCGCTAACATGGGCACGGTGACGAACATGCGTTTCGCCGGTGGCTTTGTCGGTGGTAAGCGTTGCAGCTACAGCTTTATAATGGGTTCTACGCTTTGCACTTCTTTGCTGCGAATGTCTGCGTTTGGGATTTGGCATAACTCAGTTTTTAAGATTCTATTTTTTTATGTTACCAGCTTCAGTATTTCTCTTCACCTTCTGTTGCGTCGCACTCTTGTACCGAAACAATTCTATTTTGCTATTTGGTGGTCAGCTATCAGTCATCAGTGTTCAGCAATTTAATCAGCTGATGGTTGATAGCTGACAACTATTCGCTGTCTAAATCTTTAAATTTCTCCAATCCTTTCCATAAAGGATTTTCTTTAGGCGTTTCAGGCGGCCTCATACCATTCAGCAACTCGCGGGCTGCCGGATTGCAATAGGGGCCATCCATGTTCTCGTATTCACAGGTCTTTTGCATGGGGATACTCAGGTTCACAAATTCGTAAATCCAATCCTTTACATCCAAATGACTTTCTCCACGGGAAATGTAATATACATCAGGATCTTCTTCCTGCTCGTTCATCACATCGGGCTCTTCCACCATTTTCACCGTTACCGTAAACTCGTCGAACAACTGCAATGGAAGTTCATTATTGCAGCGATCGCAGGTTACATCGGCCTTTCCTCCAATTTCAAACCGGAGGATCATAAAGCTGTTGTTCTTTTCCAGCTTCAGCTTTACATGGGCCTGGGCCTGTTGAAAGTCCTGAGCCCCGTAGTCTTCAAAGAACCTGTCGTCCACTTCGTAACTGAACTCATGAACCCCCGGCTTTAAACCCACAAAAGCTATTTCGTATTCCCGCCGAATGCTCATGATCCAATGATTCTGAATTTTATTTCAGGGTCGCAAAGGTAAAGGAAATAGCCTAAAATGGAGTATTTTGCTCAAAGATTTTAACGAATCTGCCTATAAAAACAATGTTTAAAAGCCTTCTTGGGGACCGAAAGTTAGTTTTTCTTCTGGCACTGGCCCTTGCTATCAAAGTTTTTTCACTCAACGAAGCCTGGGTTGAAACCTATTATACGTATGGCTTCTATCCTTTTTTATCAAAGCTTTTAAGAGTTTTGTTTGGATGGATTCCTTTCAGCATTGGCGACCTGGTTTATATTGGGGCGTTTATTTTCCTTGTGGTAAAAGCATGGAAGCTGATACGGCTGCTGGCGAAAAGAAAGGTTCAGGAATATTTGTCCTGGATCCTTTTCGGAAAATACCTGAAGCTTGTTTTATGGATCTACATTGTATTTAATGTTTTTTGGGGACTGAATTATAACCGGCAGGGAATTGCCCACCAGCTGGGGCTCCATGTTCAGCCCTATAATGCCGCCGATATTTACGAGCTGTCTTCGGCCTTGCAGCAGCAGCTGAATTTTTATGCAGCACAGGTAGACTCTATAAAAAGGTTGTCCCTGGATCATAATAAAACACTTTTCAAAGAAGGCGTGGAGGCCTATGAAAAAACAAGTCCGCAATATCCTTTTCTTAGTTATGAAAGGACTTCCATCAAGCCTTCGCTGTTTAGCCATATCGGGCAGTTTTTTGGATTTACGGGTTATTACAATCCTTTTACGGGTGAGGCGCAGCTAAAAACTTCGGTGCCCGCTTTTGTAAAGCCTTTTATTGTTTGTCATGAAATGGGCCACCAGTTGGGTTATGCCAAGGAAAATGAGGCTAATATGGTAGCCTTTCTTTCGGGAAGGGCTTCTGATCATACGGAGTTCCGGTATTCTGCTTATTGGGATGCCTACACCTATGCCATCAGGGAATTAAGGCGATACGATACAACCGGTTTTAAAGAATTGCGCAAAACGGTTCATCCCCAATTTAAAAAAGATTACCAGGCTTATTTGGAGTATCTCTATAAAAACCGAAACGTTGTAGCCCCCCTTATGTCAGAGTTCTACGACAGCTATTTGAAAATGAACAACCAGCCAAAAGGCAAGGCAACGTATAATGAAGTGGTGGCGTGGTTGATTGCTTATATGAAAAAGTACGGGAAAGAAGCCATCTAAGCCCCCTGAAGGGGTAGACCCGAGAGACTTTTTATTTTAAATCATTCCTGATTTCAAGCTTTCCTTTTATATCTTATTATGCCTATTAAACCGTTATAGCTTTAAGGAAAGCTGTTGTTCCGATGAAAAATAAGATGTTTGCAGGCGCGGAAAATCTGCTTTTTCAACGAGCAGGCGAATTGTGCAAGCGACAAACTTTTGCAGAAGAACTTCCCTTGGAACTATCTGAGAGCAAAACCTCTTGGATTTAAGTTCAGAAGACAACACCTTTATTCAAACTACATTTTGGACTTTAATTGCCATCGTTTAAAGCTTGTAATAGAAGTAGATGGCTCCATTCATGAAAAAGAAGGGTTCAAACAAGACGATATAGAAAGACAAAAACAATTAGAGCAACAAGGACTAACCTTTCTTAGATGCACTAACAATGAAATTAAACTGCAACCAGAAAAAGTGATCAAAAAAATTGAAGAATCCCTTCAATGGAAAGTAAGCCAGCAATAAGGAAGAACTCTTCAACCTAAGTCTCCCCTTCAGGGGGACAGGGGGCTTAAAACTCATTCTTCCACATCATACTCTCCACCGGCTTATTGTGCTGGCCGCTGTACTTGGCGTTTTTCTTTTGGTTGTATTTAACCTCAATCTCGCCATCCACAGGAAAATAAATCAACTGCCCTACGGGCATGCCGCGGTACACTTTTACCGGTTGTTTTACTGAAATTTCCAGTGTCCAGTTGCCGCAAAAGCCTACATCACCTTTGCCGGCGGTAGCATGAATATCAATACCCAGGCGGCCTGTGGAAGACTTGCCTTCCAGGAAGGGAACATGGGCATGGGTTTCGGTGTATTCTTCGGTAACACCTAAATAAAATATGTGCGGATATAAAACAAAACCGTCTTCCGGTATCTCAAAATGTTCGATCTCGTTATGCTTTTTGGCATCCAGTATATGCTCACGATAGGTGGCAAGGTAGCGGCCCAAATGCACATCATAACTATTGCTTCCTAAACAGTCGCGGCGGAAAGGTTCCACTTTAATGGTGCCTTTTTCCATTTCTTCGAGGATACGTGTATCGGAAAGAATCATTTGTGTATAAAAGTTTCGGGTATAACTATTAAATCTGCAATTTTAAATCTTAAATTGATTCTGTGCCTATTTTTTTTCAACAGGATATTGACGAAAGCACAAAGCTGGCTATCTGGAAGATAGAGGAGGAGGAATCGTTTTTCCTGAGCCAGGTCCCTTTGCAAAGGGAAATTACACACCCCCATAAGCGGTTGCAGCATTTGGCCGGCAGGTATTTACTAAAATTCCTGTTTCCCGATTTCCCTGTAGAACTAATTCAAATTGCGGATACCCGAAAACCCTACCTGGAGGATGAAGCCTATCATTTTTCTATTTCGCATTGCGGCGATTATGCAGCTGTGATAGCCAGCAGGGAAAACAGAGTAGGAGTAGATGTTGAAATGGTCTCTCAAAAGATAGAAAGGATAAAACATAAATTTATTTCTGATAGCGAATGGTCGGTGCTGGGAGATGAAGGGAACGTAAACCGACAGCACCGAACGGCCATCGGTAGACTTACTTTGATCTGGTCCTGCAAAGAAGCGGTGTTCAAATGGTATGGGTGGGGCGGGGTTGATTTTAAAGAGCATATGCAGGTGCATCAAATCATACGGGGTAATGAAAAGAGCCTCGAAACCATTATGGTGTTCCAAAAGAAAGAGCCGGTTTTTTTAAATCTTTATACTTTGTTTTTCGATGAGCTGTGCCTGAGTTATGTGTACACCTAAAACGTATAGATCAGCTAATAATCAGCGCTTTTTACAAAATATATTTTTTTAATAAAATCCTTTTATTGATATATTTGTATCACTTTTAAAAAAAGTAAAAATCTTCTTTACATTTTATCGCCACCCCCTGAATTCATCTTTAAGAATGGCCAAAGAATTTGTCCCAGAATGATGGCCCTATAAGAAACATTTCTTCTTTCTCCAGCCCCTTTGTGATTAGGATTCCTGTGTTCTTTCATAGACCGGTGTTTATGTTGAACCTTCCTTTTAATTTGTCTGGACATGTTCAGGAAAGTTACCGTAAGTAACATACTTGTACGGGTATCAGAGGTGCTGTGCTGTTGCTAACCGATAAAAACACTAAGATGCTACTGTACTATTTAAGCAGAGCTGCTACTAATCTTACAACCAATGCTTTCTGTTTGGAAGTTCTTCCCTTGGATAAATCGCCTCCTGGTTTCTTTATTTTTTATTGGGAGCATTGTGTATTGATGCTAAAATCAATCCTCATGCTTTCGGTATGTTTTTGCCTCCATTTTGCCTGTCAATTCCCGGAGATTTTAACCTGGGTAACTAATCAGTGAAGGGGCAGGCTTGCAGAAATGCTTCTGCCGACAACGAAATTTAATGGCCAGGAATCCTATTGCCTGAACAGTCATTAATTACAAAAGTTTATCACTATTTATCAATAACATAAAACATAAGGTATGAAAAATATCATTTTAAGTGCTGCTGTTGCACTGCTAGCTGTTGTAACCGTTGGATCTCTTTCTTCATTTAGTACCAATACAGTTTTTGTAAAAAAGGATAATGCAAAGTGGACTAAAGGGCCGTGTGTTAGCAATAATACAATTACCGGTATGGCCACAGGTCTTGGCACAGGACCTTACGAACTTAGGGTGCAAGGAAAATTTGATTGTGTTAATAAAGGTTCACAAACACCCAGCAGTGCGAATTGGTCGAATCTTGATGTAACCGTGCCCGTCAGCCCCAAAAATACAGGCGGTAATTTTAAAATTACGGCTGTTATTCCATCACAATGCGACCATGCCAACTGGACTTTTATAACTACAGAGTTGAAAGTGACTCTTTTGCAAAACGGTCAAGTGGTTATTGGACCCACCGATGTTAGCAGTACTTGCCAGTAGCAAGAAAACCCCGCGTAAATACTAAGCTAAAAAGCCGGGGTACAGCCCCGGCTATTAGCATTAACAGCATCTTAAGTGCGCTTGTTTGCAACTTCTTTATAACAGCCAGTTGTAAAGCCATAGTCATCTTTACCGATTTTGCTTTATGTCCGGTATACCAGAAATACTAAGCGTATTGAGACAAATCCTGCGGATATTGTTTTTATGCCTTTTCCCTTTCAGTGCAGTACAGGCGCAGTCCTCTGCTTCCCATCCACTATTAAGCAGGATTACGGGAACAGTACTGGACTCGGCTACACATGTTTTACTTAGTTATGCCACAGTTATGGTACAGGAAAAAGGAAGTGTTCGCCCTGGTAAGGGCGTACGTACCAATGAAAAAGGTTTTTTTGAAATTAAAGGATTGGCTGTACATAAACACTATCAACTCATACTTACCGGCACAGGCTACCAGGTAAAAACTATTGATATATCTTTTAATTCTTCTACCCTTGACCTTGGTCAATTGCCACTTATTTCCTTGGATAAGCAATTGGAAGAAGTGCAGATTGTTAGCCAAAAGCCATTAATGGAACAGGACGTAGATAAACTGGTCTATCATGCCGATGCTGATCCTGATAGCAAGACGTCCAGTGTCCTGGATCTTTTACGAAAGATACCTCTGGTATATGTAGATGCTAATGACAATCTGCAACTGAACGGCAACAGCAATTACCGCGTACTGATCAACGGTAAAAGTTCATCACTCTTGCTGAACAATCAGAATGATTTGTTCAGAAATTTACCGGCTACTGCTATTAAAACTATTGAGATCATCACCCTACCACCCTCACGGTACGAAGCACAAGGGGTAGGAGGTATTATAAATATCACAACGTTTAAAAAAAGTCTTGTAGGATATAACGGAGGTGTCAGCATAAGGGGCAGCCATCCTTATAATCTGTCCTTAAATGGCGACCTGACAGCCAGCCTGGGAAAGTTTGGTTTTTATGGTGGTATTGGTTATCAAAAGAACGTCAGTCCGGCAAACAACAGCTTCTTTTCCAGGAAAGACAAACTGCAACAAACCTGGCTTGAGCAAACCGGCTCCGGCAGCAGCAATAACCACTCACAAAATTCAAGTGGTGAAGTAAGTTATCAGCTAAACAGCCAGAACCTGATAACTGCCGGTTTTAGTAAGAATACAAGCAATGGCACAAGTGATTATATTCAACAGATAGTCTTATTCAATGGTGCACGAGAACCGGCAGAAGCCTACCATTATCTCAATGCTGGAAAAAATACACAAACTGGCCATGACGTTAACCTTGATTTTCAGCACAGCTCAAAAAAGAACGATGCACAGCTATTAACGTTATCGTATAAGTGGAGTAGGAGCACAGACGGGAACACTTCGGGATTTATCCTTCAACCGGTTGTTAATTATAAAGAGAGGCAAAGCCTTGCTCAAAACGAAGATCAATCCAATGAACAGGGGGTGAAAGCCGATTATGTGCAACCTGTAAAAAAACATTCGCTGGAACTTGGCGCAAGTGCCGTGTACCGCGATAATCATAGCCGTTACTTTTACAATAATAAGGATTCGGTAACAGGAAACTTTGTGCCGGATACGATTCAAAGCAATCAATTTGATTACAAAGAGAACATATACTCTGTCTACGCTTCCTTTGACCTGAAAATGAGTAAATGGGGATTAAGGACGGGTGTCCGGTTGGAGAAAGCCAGGATAAATGCTCACTTTATATCTTCTGGTACCATGGCCATGCAAAACTATTCCAACCTGATTCCCACAATTACCTTGTCGCGCCGGCTGGAAGAAGCAAGCAGGATAAATCTGTCGTACACGCAACGGATCGACAGGCCCAACCTGTATTACCTGGACCCCTATGTGGACAGAACCGACCCCTGGAACATCAGTTATGGCAATCCGCACCTGCGCCCGGCGGTGGCACATGTATTCCACCTGTCCTATAATGTTTTTAAAAGGTTATCCTCACTCACTATCACAGTTTCTCATTATTTTATCAATAACGCTATCCAGCAATTTACCATCCTGGGCTCCGACACAGTTGCCCGTACGACTTTTAGCAATACAGGCAGCAGCCGTAACTTTAGCTTGTCACTTGGTTGTAATACCACCTTATTCAAAAAATTAAGTCTAAACCTGAACGGTGCAACCAATTCCGTAAAATATGTTACACATATAAACGGGAAACCCTTTACTACTAAAGGACTTACCTTTCAGGTTTCCGCATCGGCTGGCCTACGATTAAAAAATTGGCGTGTGGGCAGTTCTGTTAGTTATAATGCACCTAACCTGTTTCTCCAGGGCAGAACAGCAAGCTATGTCTCTAACAGTATAATGCTTAATAAATATTTTTTTAAGAACAATAGGGCCAACATAGGATTATCGGTTAGCAGCCCCTTTTGTGGATACCGTCACTCCTTTACCGAAATCAATAATCCCACTTTTCAGCAGTTGCGTGAATCCAATACGCTTGTCCGCCGGTTTACGGTATCCTTAAGCTACCGTTTTACTAAGGTGCAGGGCAGTAACTGATACAAAGCGTATATAAATTCGTGGCAGATACTAGTATTGAAGAATTGAAATGGAATATAGTTATTGCCGTGCTGAAATGTGAAAGGCAGAAAATATCTTGATAATAGATATTGGATTTGGGTATTGAAATAATGTTTAAAAAACGTTTACCTATTTGCGTTAGTCATTTGTAAAATGTACTCAGGCAGTGGGATACTGTGATAAGGATGAGCTGAGGTGTATCGGGATAATGATTCACAGCTCTTCTGTAATTATTTTTTTTATTTTTTTTCGTTTGTGCGTTGTATTTAAAAAAAACATATTTAATTTTAATGCGGGAACACTTTACTCTGGGTTCTTTAACCTGCTCTTCTAAACTTTCTCTAGTCCGCACTTTATTTAACTTCACAATCCCTGTAATGTTTTCAATTCGTATTGGCTGAAAATCTGCTAATCCTTTTCTACAAAATTCCGGTCCGCTTACCAGCAAGTTAATGTCTTGTTACCTCTAAGATTTTTTGTAGACATCTTAAAGCTAATGCTATGAGTATAGGGTTAATTGTGTACACGATTTGCACTATCGTTATCACTGCAAGGACCTTTGATATTGCCTGCTTTATTCTGACCTTAAACAATTCACCTCCTTAAGTAAGTTCATCAGCCTTTATTCCTTGAATACCAAAACGGCATCCTGAAGAGCCTTTATCATCTCCATTCATTAATAACTAATACTTGTTTTATGGTAAATTCTTATACCTTAGACAGCGTCTGCCAAGAGGGGCAAAAAAATAAGTTCCATCTCTGTTGCAGCAAACTGCTTACAACTATTATTTCGTTTGCATTATTGCTTTTTGCCGGCGTAGTATCCGCACAACAACCAACAATAGGAAATTCCAACCTAAGTTGCGATATTTCAAATAGAAATCCTTGTACTTCCAAAGACCTGCAAATAGTTAGCGTGGCTATTGATGCGCCTGCGTGTACTACCTGTTCACCGGGCACCACGGTAACCTATCCCTTAAAAATGACCATACATAACGGAACCAAGTCTGAACGGACTTCTTTTGCTCTTTACGGGACGTTGAGCTCCGGTGCTTCCATCAACGGAAAGTCAGGCAACATCTTTGTTTGCGTGGGCCCCATTACTGTAAAGTCAGATGAAACCCTGCCCGGTGAAACTGCTCCAGGTAACCAAACTTTTGCCGTAGGAACCATCACTTTTTCCTGTGGTCAGGACCTGACGCTTACGAATAACTTCCTGGCGTGGACGGATGCCTCCGGAACAACGGCGGATCGTTGCAACACCTTCTCTCAGGCAACCAAATGTTCAGACATTGCTCCTAAATGCGGCACGGCGGCTTCCATCACTATCACGGGTCCGGTGGTCCCACCCACACTTGGTAAAGTGGACCCCACTTGTACGGTATCTACCGGGAAGGTTACAGTCACATCCGCTACAACTGGCTTCACCTTTAGCCTGGATGGCGGTGCCTTTGAAACTTATCCAACAGGTGGCTGGACGGTAGGTTCAGGCCAACATTGTGTTCGGTCAAAAAGAACATCTGATGGTTGTATTTCCGATCCAGCTTGTATCACCATTGGTACAGTACCCGCAAACCCGGACAGGCCTGTTGTGACTTTACAGGAAGCTACCATTTGCGGAAATCTCACTGCGCCCACAATAACTGTTTCCTGTCCCATAGCCGGAACTTATACGCTAACACAAACAGGTGTGGCAGGATCTCAAACAAAAACATATCCTGCAGATAACCCTGTTGTATTTACAGTGCAGGCAGGTAAACAATTCAGTATAACCGTTACAAATACCGCTGGCTGTACTTCAGCCGCTACCAACTGTACTAATTATGCTACAAATAGTTGCCCGACAGTGAATGCTATCGCGAAACCGGAGGTGCAAACCATTGAACTAACGGCACCGAAGCCCAGTGTTATTGCGGCTCCCAATCCGTTCAATGACAGGATTCGCTTTTCACTGCAATCGGCTGTGTCCGGACAGGGTTCACTGGAATTGTATAATATGCTGGGACAAAAAATAAAGACCGTATTCCAGGGGCAGGTAGAAGCCGGTAAAGTGCAAACCATTGAATACAGTGTACCAAACCCCCAACGTTCTAACCTTATTTATCTTTTCAGAGTGGGAGATCAAAAAGTAACTGGTAAACTGATCGGACTGAAATAGAATTGAGATTGAGTAGTCCTTTTTAAGGATGTTTCAAAAAGAAGCATCCTTTTTTATTTACACTATTAAAGCAGTTTGTTTAAAGTTGTTTTCCCATCTTCAAGCAGATTGGCGAGCCTTATTTAAACAGCAACTTTTGATCTTCCTCTTCTTCCAAGCCGTCTTCCAACAAAGGTATATTTCCAATAGAAGCGCCGGCTATGCCTTTGATGGAACCATACATGCCCGAAGTGCTTAATAAAACCCTTTCCAGTTGTTTCTCCCTTTCCTTCCACATCTTTTCCATTTGAATCCTTTCTTTGCCAATAGAATTCTTCATAGAAAGAAAACCTTCTACAATCGTTTCGATTTGCTGGCGGAATTCAATGCCGGTGAGATAGCTGTATAACATCTGCATTTTCTCTCCTTTGTTTTCTTCGGCCTTTTTTGTTTCGGCAATGCGTATGATGGTATGACGGAGGGCTGTTGTCAGTGCCACAACCTCGCTGAAGGAGCAAACCCACACGCCATCTTTTTCACCAAAGCAACTCATGTCCTTTGGGTAAGCCTGTGTTACAAGGATGGCCACGTCGGCCTGTTTGTTGCGCATGTCTGTTTTTAATTTTTCGATCCATGCGTTATTGAAAGTTTTAGTGCGTTTGCTTTCAAAAATAATTTTACCGCAGTCGTTGCCAATGTGGTTGCGCACGGTTTGAATGCAATCGGCCCCTTCCACGCCTTTACCCACTTCGCCAATGTCGTCGTAGGGGAAGTGGTCGCTCAGTAATTCTTCAAGCAACAGTTCCTGCGCTTCGCCCTGTAATTGCATGGAACCCTGTTCGGCCCTGCGTTTCATTTCTTCGGCCAGTTTGCGCTGGTCGTCCAGTTGTTTTTCCAGCTCTTTCAGCTTTAGCTGGTAATCCAGTTCTTTGGCTTCGTTTTTTTGCGCTTCCATTTTCCGTATCTCTTCGGCAAGGCGTTCCCTTTCTTTTTGCATAGCCCGTTTGGCCTGCAGTTCAATCTCCTGTTCCTTTGTTTTTAAGGCTTCTTCTTTTTGCAGGTACTCCAGTTCTTTTTGCCTGGCGGTTTTTAATTTTTCTTCATTGTCTTTTGCATTTTGCTGTAGCAGGCGCAATTGATTTTCATAATCAGAGGCGATGGATTTGCGAAGCTGTTGCTGTATCTCCGTTTCCAGTTTTTGTTTTTCCTGCTGCAGTTTTTGCTGAAAAAGCTCGTTTTCTTTTTTGCGTTTTTCTTCAAAAAGCTTTTGATCTTCTTCCAGCTTTTTCTTGTCGGCATTTATCTGAGAAAGAGACTGCTGCAACTGTTTTTCGTATTGTTGTTTGAGTTTTTGTTCCACATCGGCGGATAAAACATTTTCCACATCAAATACGGTGGCACAGTTCGGGCACTTTATATTGGTTGGCATCCTCTATTTTTTTACAAATTAAAGATTAGTTCCTAAAACTTTTAGCAAGTGTGGAGAAATTAATGTAGGGTGAAAAAGTTGACAAGTTGATAGGTTGACAAGTGAATCGGTTGAAAGGTGAGTGGTGAGCAGTACGTGGTGAGAGGGGGATAGTATACTGGGAAGGAAGCGTTGCTACGCCTTTTACGTCTGATGGCTGATAACTGATGGCTCATGGCTGTCTTGCCCAATAGCCTTACAGAACGCTGAAAAGTGTGACGCAAGAGACGTTTAATCAATGGATAAAAGCCGGGTACAAAAAAAATTTGTTCATCAAAATAATTCCACTTTATCTTTGCGCCAGTTCTTTTTTATTACTTATCAAGAAAGGCTGAGGGAAATGGCCCTTTGAAGCCTTGACAACCTGCTGTTACACTTTTTGTGTGATATGTAAGGTGCCAACTCCATCACGCAGGAACATTGCGTGACAGATAAGTCAGATCAAAGCTTTAGTTTTATTTTACGTAAAATATTGTAAGCTCTTCTGATTTATCGGGAGAGCTTTTTTTATGCCCCCAACGGTACGTAAAGCTCTCCCGATAAGTGTTTGTTCAACCTTTTTGGTAAGTAATCCCAAACCAAATTTTTCAATCTCCCGGGTGGAGACAAAATTTAAAAAGATGAGCAATACAACACAAATTCTAAACAGCATTCCTATTGATCCTTTAACTGGCGCTATTTCTGTTCCTATTTATCAAACCTCCACGTTTGTGCAGGAGGCACCGGGAGTAAACAAGGGTTATGATTATGCCCGAAGTGGTAATCCAACCAGGGCGGCGCTGGAAGATATTATTGCGCAACTGGAAGAAGGACAGGTGGGTGCAGCTTTTGGCAGCGGCCTGGCGGCTATTGATGCTGTGGTCAAATTACTGGAGAGCGGAGACGAGATATTGGCTGTGGATGACATTTATGGCGGCGCCTTCCGGTTGTTTACACAGATCTATCAAAAGTTTGGCATTACGGTGAACTATGTTGATGCGACGAATGCAGAAAATGTATTCCATGCTGTTACGTCTAAAACAAAGCTGATCTGGATTGAAACCCCAACCAATCCCACGCTGAAGGTTTCTGATATTGCTGCTATCGCTAAAATTGCCAAAGCTTCAGGGTGTTGGCTTTGCGTGGATAACACTTTTGCTTCACCCGCCTTACAAAAACCTCTTGCGCTGGGAGCTGATATTGTAGTGCATTCGGCCACCAAATATTTGGGCGGCCATAGCGACCTGATTGCAGGGTTGGTAGTCACCAAGGAAAAGGAACTGGGAGAGAAGATCCGCTTTATTCAAAATGCCTGCGGCGCTATTCTTTCTCCTTTCGATAGCTGGCTGGTGATTCGCGGTATTGAAACGCTGCCGTTACGCATTAAACAGCATTGTGAAAACGCACAAAAAATTGCCGAACATTTGGAACAGCATCCTGCCGTGGATAAAGTTTTTTATCCCGGGTTGAAATCGCATCCCAACCATGCTCTTGCTGCTCAACAGGCCAAAGGTTTTGGCGGTGTGGTTTCTTTCACACTGAAGAATGATACCGAACAGGCTGCCCGCAAACTGGTAACCTCTACTAATCAGTTCAAACTGGCAGAAAGTTTAGGCGGCATCAAAAGCCTTTTATGTCACCCGGCAAACATGACGCATAAATCAATTCCTGCTGAGAAGAGAAGAGCGGCGGGTGTGAGTGATAGTTTGATCCGCTTGTCGGTTGGACTGGAAGATGCCGACGATCTTATAAAGGATATTGATCAGGCCCTGGCCTTACTGGAAGGCTCAGTTACCCAAGATCATTTAACAGAAAATAAGCTTTTCACTAATTAATCATCCAAAATTGTTTTACATAAATTTGTAGGGTCTTCATGAATTATTCAGCATCACATACAAATCCTACTAACAGGCTTGCACAGGTTTGTTGTATGTGTTGTTGTATGCCGCAAGGCATACTATAATCTACCGGCCTACTGGCCCCCGACGCTACATATTTTTTATTACTTCAATCATCTCACCTCAAAAATCATTTTATGAGCAACTTACGCTTCGAAACGCTGCAACTTCACGCAGGACAGGAAATAGATCCAACTACGAATTCAAGAGCCGTTCCCATCTATCAAACTACCTCGTATGCTTTTAATAACGCAGAGCATGCAGCCAATCTTTTTGGACTAAAAGAGTTTGGTAACATCTATACCCGTATCATGAATCCAACTACGGATGTATTTGAAAAACGCATTGCAGCTTTGGAAGGCGGTGTAGCTGCCGTAGCCACCAGTTCGGGGCAGGCGGCGCAGTTTTTAGCGTTGAATAACATTTTGCAGGCAGGTGACAACTTTATCTCAACATCGTTTCTGTATGGCGGAACCTACAATCAATTTAAAGTTGCTTTTAAACGGTTAGGCATAGATGTTCGCTTTGCCAACGGCGATGATGTGGAAAGCTTTGTACCGTTGATCGATAAAAACACCAAGGCTATTTACCTCGAAACTGTCGGCAATCCCCGCCTGAACATTCCCGACTTTCAGAAGTTTGCCGAGCTGGCCAGGGAATATGACCTGCCCTTGATCGTTGACAATACTTTCGGTGCTGCAGGTTATTTATTTAAACCCATTGAATGGGGGGCCAACGTAGTGGTACAAAGTGCTACCAAATGGATCGGGGGGCATGGAAATTCTATTGGCGGCGTCATTGTAGATGCCGGAAATTATAACTGGAGTAATGGCAAGTTTCCTCAGTTCACAGAGCCTTCCGAAGGGTATCATGGATTAAAATTCTGGGATGTTTTTGGAGAGGGCAATCCGCTTGGCCTGCCAAACATTGCCTTTGCTATCCGTGCAAGGGTAGAGGGGTTACGGGATTTTGGTTCTAGTCAAAGCCCTTTCAATTCATTTTTGCTCTTACAAGGATTGGAAACCCTGTCGTTAAGGGTTCAGCGCCATGTTGAAAATGCACTGGCCTTAGCCGAATGGTTAGAACAGCATCCTTTAGTGGAGTTTGTACAGTATCCTGGTTTGAAAAGCAGCCCATATCATGAGCTGGCAAAGAAATATTTGCCCAAAGGTTTTGGTGGCGTTTTAAATTTTGGGATTAAAGGCGAAAAAGAAAAGGCAAGCCAGTTCATAGACAACCTGCAACTGGTTAGTCATTTGGCAAACATGGGCGATGCAAAGACGCTTGCCATTCACCCGGCCTCTACCACCCACGAACAGCTGACCGAACAAGAGCAGGCAGCCGCAGGCGTGGCTCCCAACCAGGTACGCATCAGTGTGGGGATAGAGCATATCGACGATATCAAGGCAGATATAGAGCAATCATTTCAAAAAGTATTTTCCAAGCAACTTACTTCCTAATAACAAACCCTTCAAAACGCCAGCAAACTTTCTGGCGTTTTGTTTTATACAAATGACAAACATTTTTCATTATAAAGAACCTTTCGTGCTGGAGTCGGGAGAGGTATTACAGGAGTTCCATCTTGCTTACACAACGTTGGGGAAATTAAATGCAGACAGGAATAACGTGGTATGGGTGTTTCATGCACTTACTGCCAATAGTGATCCTTCTGAATGGTGGTATGGACTGGTGGGAGAAGGAAATTTTTTCGATCCTGCGGAGTATTTCATTGTTTGTGTGAACATGCCGGGCAGTTGTTACGGCAGTTTATCACCCCTTGATGTGGATCCAATAACAAAGGCTCCGTTCTATCACCAGTTTCCCTGGTTTACTACAAGAGATATGATCAGGGCCTACCAGCATTTGAAAATTTATTTTGGCATAGAGAAAGTAAAAGTGGGGCTGGGAGGCTCTATGGGTGGCCAGCAATTGCTGGAGTGGGCTATAGAAGAACCATATCTTTTTGAAAACATTATTCCTATTGCCACCAACGCCAGGCATTCTCCCTGGGGCATTGCGTTCAATGCCACACAACGGTTTTGCATTGACACCGATCCGACATGGAAGGAAAGAACGGAAGAGGCAGGACTCAATGGAATGAAAGTAGCAAGGGCCGTAGCCTTGTTATCATACCGCAATTATTATACGTACGACCTGGCGCAACAAGGCGCTCATGATGCATCCATTGTTAAACCCCTCTTTAAAGCAGAAACCTACCAGCAATACCAGGGAGAGAAACTGGCAAAGCGGTTCAATGCGTTCAGCTATTATTTTTTAAGCAAATCCATGGATGCGCATGATGTGGGCAGGGGAAGGGGTTCAGCAGAGGAAGCGTTGAAAACCATTCGTGCAAAAACGCTGGTTGTTACCATCAAATCGGACATTCTTTTTCCACTGGCGGAACAGGAGTTCCTGGCTCAACACATTCCGGATGCACAACTGGCCATCATTGATTCGCATTACGGTCATGACGGCTTTTTGCTGGAGTTTGAAAAGATCAGCAAACTGGCAGCGGACTTTTTAAGCAGTAAAAAAACAATCGATAAAGAAGTAGAAATAACCATTAAATAATTACAATGAAACAGGATAAAGTGTTACAAATTGGTTTGTTTGGATTTGGTGTAGTGGGGGAAGGTATTTACAAAGTGCTGCAACAAACACCATCTTTAAGTGCTTCGATCAAAAAAGTTTGCATCAAGCATGCGGATAAAAAACGGGATGCGGATGCATCGTTGTTTACTACCAGTTACGAAGAGATATTGAATGATCCTCAAATCGACCTCGTGGTAGAATTGATAGATGATGCCAAAGAAGCCTACAAAATTGTTAGTACGGCTTTGAAGAATAAAAAGTCGGTAGTGAGTGCCAACAAAAAAATGATAGCGGAGCATTTGCCCGGGTTGCTTCAGCTGCAAAATGAAAACGGCGTTTCGTTTTTATATGAAGCTGCGGTTTGCGGAAGTA
The DNA here is from genome assembly GCA_966095395.1 of uncultured bacterium. Classification (GTDB taxonomy): domain Bacteria; phylum Bacteroidota; class Bacteroidia; order Chitinophagales; family Chitinophagaceae; genus Flavisolibacter. The sequence continues at coordinate 18,020 of CBHTSW010000040.1, forward strand.
TTCCCATCATCAGGAACCTGGAAGAGTATTACGACAACGACCTGCTGCAAAGCATTTGCGGCATTGTAAATGGCTCTACCAATTATATTCTAACCAAGATCATCAGCGAGGGCTTATCCTACCGGGAAGCCTTGCAGGATGCGCAGCAGCTGGGTTTTGCTGAAAGTGATCCAAGCCTGGATGTGGAAGGGCTGGATGCTACCAATAAGCTCACCATTCTGCTGGCACATGCCTATGGCATTATTTCAAAACCCGACGACCTGCTGCACCTTGGTATTACCCGCCTGCATACAACCGATACCAAATATGCCGAAGAAAAAGGATACCAGGTGAAACTTACAGCCCAGGCGTATAAATTATCAAACGGAAAAGTAGCTGCTTTTGTACTGCCGCAGTTTGTAAGGCCGGAAAGCCAGTTGTACAATGTAAGAAACGAATACAACGGGGTGATCATTGAAAGCAAGCTGGCCGACAAACAATTTTTATACGGCAAAGGTGCCGGCCGTTATCCCACTTCATCCGCTGTTATCAGTGATATTTCGGCTTTGGGCTATGGCTATAAGTATGAGTACAAAAAACTGAACCGCAAGGACAAATACCATCTTACCAATAGCTATTATTTAAAAGTGTTTGTGAGTTTCAACGACTGGTCGGAAGTAAACAAATGGGATTTTGAACAGGTCTCAGAATTTCACAGCACCGAAGAACGCCAGTACCTGTTGGGTTTGATTCATGTAGAAAAACTAAAAACCGCAAGCTGGTTCCTCGACCCTTCTGTTTCTGTTGTTCTTTTACCGGACAGTATTACGGAAAAGGAAGCTATTATATCCAGATCATTAAAAAAGGTAAGCCTGCAACTGGCTGGAGTTAATTAAATTTAAAAACAAAGGCAGTCGTCACGACTGCTTTTGTTTTTAACAGGAGTCCTTTATGAATTGAAGAGGTTGGTCAGGTTTAGGCTATCTTTTAAATCGGTTTGGCAAAGACCCAGCATAATGGTACTAATGCTGTCAGAATGATAGCTAAGCTGTGTTTTTTTTATCTCAAAAGCAGCCACTTCCAGGGCTTTTTCATGATATTTCCTGATCGGGCTTTTTCCTCCTAAAATATTGGCAAATGACTGCAGGTAAGGATTTGAGGATTGGGCAATTGTTTCGGCGTTCAACTCACTTAATTCATGGCTGGCCGCCTGGCGGATCTTGTCGTTGGAACTGAGCAGGTTTTCCTGCGCAAGGGTGTGAAACTGATCGCCAATGCGCAGCGCAAAAATGGTGAGGATGAGGCTGTCCAGAAATTCGTAATTAATCGAGTTCAATTGCACATCCTTAAAAGTGTACAAACCTTCAAGGCCCGATAAAAGCAAAAGAGGGTTAATGTTTAACTCCTTCGCCTTGCTGGTAATATTATGCAAAAAAAGCTGCTCATTCATGTACACATAATTTGGTGTTTGCCATGGCCCGGTTAAAAACGGCCACAATATATTTATTATTCACTGGCTGCGGAACGATCTAAAAACAGAAAGCTTTCTCAGGTAAAACTTAAGGAAGTTTTAAAGCTGTTTTTATAACGAAAATTCGATGTTTTTTATTGGCTTTCGTTGTATCTTCATCATTCACCAAAGAAAAGGAGGTATTCATGACATCTACAGAATATTCATGGGAACCTTCGGTTGGTATCGCCTAACCGGGTTACTCCATTAAAATATCTGAGTGACGTAAAACGTCAAAAGCCATCAGTGCAAACTGATGGCTTTATTATTTAGACTCCCGGATTAAACGTCGGTATCTCTTTCTACGGTTTTTGTAACGGTAACCCGGTCGCTGCTGGAGTTTGTGCTTCTGCTTCTACCGCCGCTAAGCAGTGCAACCAATAACAGAATAAATACCGCTGCGCCAATAACCCACACCCAGGGCGAAGCATACCAATTTTGGGTGCTCTCTACAGAAACATCTACTTTTTTTGTAGAAGTTGTTGTGTTTTCTGCGTCCTGTGCCCACAATACGGTTTGCAGGGCCGTAAAAATTATTAGGGTTACCAGCATTTTTACGTTCAGGGATTTTAGTACACCTTTCATATTTAGTTTTTTAAGGTTAAATAATTTATTGATGAGAACTTTTAAGCCAATTCAACAATTGCGCCAAGGGAATATCTCCCGTTCTGAATCGTATTCCGGGTATTGGTACAAAATATGCATTTTTGATTTCCGGCTCAGTTAATGAATTGTTCGGTGAACGGCCCTGGATTATTAAAAACATGATTTTGCTATGAAGCATATGCGCCACTGTTTTATTCTATTGCTAATGACAGCCTCTTTATCCGTATTTTCTCAAAAGCCCGATACGCTTTTAAAAAAGCTGGACAGCCTGAGCAAAAAAGAGGACAGTAGCAAGCAGAAAAATATTATCAATCCGAAAGCTTATAATGAACAAACTAAAATCACGGTTCCTGTTTATTTTACTTTATTGGGAAGCAATTTAAAGCAGCAGATTACTGGGCCTTTCCATACCAGCAAGAAAAGCTGGATCAAAGTGGGGGCCTTTACTTTAGCGACCGGGGCCCTGGCCTTTGCCGATGTACCTATTCAAAGAGAAGCGGTGAATTTTGGGAACAGAAATACCACCGCTAAAAACATAAGCAGGTTTATTACCAATTTTGGAGGATTGTATGAAGGTTATACGCTGGCGTCCCTTGCGGCCTATGGATTTATCTTTAAAAATGAGAAGTTACAAACCACAACTTTACTCGCCACGCAATCCTATATCACCGGTGCCGTAGTAATGGAAGCCGTAAAATATTTAACCGGCAGGCAAAGGCCCAATTATTACGGAACCGATTCTATTACCCCAAAGGCAACTTTTCATGGTCCATTCAGTAAAGCAGGGAGGTCCTATAACGGGAAACCAATTAGTAGTTCTTTTCCATCGGGGCATTCAACCGTAGCTTTTGCAGCCGCCACGGTATTTGCCATGGAGTATAAAGACAAACCATGGGTACCTATACTTGCCTATAGTGCTGCTTCCCTTATTGCCCTTAGCCGCATAACAGAGAATAAACACTGGGCAACCGATGTATTGGTAGGGTCTGGGTTGGGTTATTTAAGCGGCAGACAGGTGGTAAACAATTATCACCGCTACGCTAAACTAAGAGAGCCCAATCAAAGAGCCCATCTCCGGTTCAACCTGCAATACAATTTTGGGCAGCTAATGCCGGGAATTGTTTATACCTTTTAACATGGGCCATGCAGGATGGTTGTAAACCATCTGTTGTGCCGCTGTCTTGTTAACAGATCCATCTTTCCTGTGTACATTTACGGCTTTTATAGTTTGTTCATGCAATTTGAAAACATTTATACAGAGAAACGCGTTGGCTCTGATAAGATTCCTTCGGGGCCGCGGTCGGGCTTTCAACGTGATTTTGACAGGTTGATCTTTTCTTCGGCCTTCAGAAGGCTTCAAAATAAAACACAGGTGTTTCCCCTGCCGGGAACCGCTTTTGTACACAACCGTCTTACCCATTCACTGGAAGTCGCCAGCGTGGGGCGTTCCCTTGGAAAAATGATCGGGGAACGTATTAGTTCTTCCTTTAAAAAAACAAACGAAGAAGCCTATGAGTTTTACCGTTACGAACTGGCCAATGTGATTGCTGCCGGCTGCCTGGCGCATGATATTGGGAATCCTGCCTTTGGCCATTCGGGTGAAAAAGCCATCTCGGCTTATTTTATTGAAAATGCTCAAACCAAAATTGACGGGCAGGCATTAGTGTCTTTCTTTTCGGAGAATGAGTGGCAGGACCTGACTTCCTTTGAAGGTAACGCCAATGCCGTTCGCATTCTGACGCATAGTTTCCGTGGCCGTTTCCGGGGCGGTTTTGGCCTGACCTATACGACCATTGCTTCGATCCTAAAATATCCCTGCGAGTCCGTTGCTGTTGAAAAAAAATATAAGCACCGGAAAAAATACGGCTTCTTTCAAACGGAAAAAGAAACCGTGAAAAGAATTGTGCAGGAGTTAGGGATGATTGAGGAAAGCGCGGAGCCTTTTGTTTACAAACGTCACCCGTTTGTGTACCTGGTAGAGGCAGCCGATGATATCTGTTACAGTATTGTGGATATGGAGGATGCTCACCGCCTGGGGATTTTACAAAAAGAAGAAGTTGTGGAAGCATTTGTACAATTGATTAAAAAAATTAACAGGAAGGGAGAGGAGGCGGATAAGATAGTAAGTTACTATAACGATATAACCGATACCAACGAAGCGATAGCTTTCATTCGGGCCAAGGTGATTAATCTATTGGCCAATGAAGCCGTGGATGTTTTTTGCGGGAACCAGCAAGCCATATTGGATGGAAGCTTTAATGATACCCTTCTGGATCATATCGATAGAACGACGAACGCCTTAAAAGTCATCCAGGATATTTCTTTGGAAAAAATATACGGGCATGATACCGTGATACAAGTGGAAATAGCGGGTTATAATGTAATGTCGGAGTTGCTGCAATTGTTTGTTCCGGCTTTATTAAAAGAAAAACCTTGGCACAAGGAAGAAAAGGTTTTGAAATTGTTTCCTTTCCAGTTCACAGAGTTCGAAGAAACGGCATCCAAATACGAAAAAGTGATGAGTGCCCTGGATTATTTAAGTGGCATGACGGACGAATATGCTACTGAGATTTACAGAAGATTAAAGGGAATTGTTATTCCGGGGCACGGATAATTTTTTTTGAGTTATAGCAAAATAAAAGGCTCCCGAAAAATCAGAAGCCTCAAAGGTTTTCAGATATTGGTGGCTAGTTAGTTATTCCAAGTATTGGATAAATGTTTTTATAAGGTTTCTGCATTCAAGATAAAGAGAGATAGTATAACCTGATGCAGGTCCCTGTCCATTTGCTGCTGAAGCTGGTTTATTCACACCGCCTGCTTTGTTTATTTCAGCTTGTTTTGTGTCCTGAACATAATTTATTCACATTTGAAAAAAATATTGGAAAACCGTATTTTCCACATTCATACTTTGCCAAAATTTTCGGACAGCAGGTCCTTGCCATCAAAAAAAATTCTTTGGCGCAAGATTTGAAAACAGTTATGTAATGTTTTTATAAGACAAAACGTAAGTCATGAAAAAAGTAGCAGTATGCCTGTTGGCCGGCTTTTTCTTTTCCTGTTCTGGCGGAGATACCACCACCAAGACAAACGAGCAAAGCAACCCCAGTGTGCCCATAGAGAATGTGAACGGAAATATACCCGATACCGTGAACAGTGTTTCTATTGAAAAGCCCCAAACGGATTCAGTCACAGTGAAAGATTCTACCCGGAAATAGTTTTACATCCGGAAGTTCTTCATATAATCGGCATCTGCTTTTGCAGCATCAAGCGGGGTGGTGTTATCGTATCTTTCCTGTTCCACAATAAAATACTTCATGCCCTTTTTTTCGGCGGCTTTCAGAATTTCATTAAAGTTGATCTCACCCGTTCCCAGGTCAACGGAAGCATTTTTTTCTGTGGCTCCTTTCTTTCTGTCCTTAACATGCCCTAATCTAAAACGGTCAGGATATTTGTTGAACCAGGCAATGGGGTCCTGTCCGGCCGTTACCACCCAGTAAATGTCCATTTCAAAATCAACCAGGTTTTTATCGGTCATTTGCATCATTACATCCTGAGGTAACTGGCCTTCCAGGGGAACAAAGCTGTAGTCGTGGTTGTGGTAGGCGAAGCGTAATCCGTGTTTTTTACAGATCTCGCCTTTTTGATTAAATGCATCTGCATGCCTCTTAAAATCATCGATTGATTTTTGCGGACCCAGGTAGGGACAAATAAGATATTTCATGCCGATGGCGCCGGCTTCTTCGGCCTTGCGTTCAAAATCTTTATTGATATCGCAATGACTGGAAACGATCTTCATTCCCAGGTCATCCATAAATTTTTTGAACTCGGTATTTTTCATGCCCCAGAATATTCCTTTGGGACCTTCATAGCTTTCTACCTGTTTATAACCATACGAGGCTACTTTGGTAAGCACGTCTTTGGGATCATTGGGCAACACATCACGCAAGGTGTACAACTGCAATCCAAAATTTTCATTGATCGTTTTACCGGCCGTTGCTGTTTTACAACCTAATAAATTGGTGAAGGATGCTAGGGCTATGCCGGAACCAGCAAGGGTGGCTGTTTTTAAGAACTCTCTGCGTTTGTACTGCATAATTGTATCTTTTTTATGTGGTAAATATTAAGCCCAGGCTCTGTCGCCTTTTTTGTAGGGAATGCAGCCTTCGTATCTGCCGGGAACCGGAACGTAGCGCAAGGCCTTTGTAGAACCTACCTCAGAAGTAAAGTACCCCAACAGGGTGAGTTGCTTCATCATGGAAAAATAGTGCGGGGACATTTTCTGGCGTTTGTAGTTCTTATTGCCTTTGGCTATTTCTTCTTTTTCTTTTTTGCCTTCAGCGCCATTGAAATCAGATACCTTCTTCTGGTATTCTTTGGCTTCCTTATCTAAACCAATCAGTAAGTCTTTGCGCTGATCGGCAGAAATACTCATAAAGTCCTTGCTGAACTTTTTCTTGCTCTCGTCGTTCAGTTTATCCATGCCTTCTCTGAACGCTTTTTGGTCGCCTGCTTCATAACAATCGTTCACCATTACCGTCATAAATTGTCCCACATTAGCCGCTTTGGCGCCGGGAGTAGAGGTTTGCGGAAGAATCGTTTCTCCAATTTCATTCAAATAGGCAATGTCATCGGCTGACCACTCGCCAGGTTTACCCGTGTTGCTTTTGCAACCCGATAGAAAAGCATCAGCGCCAACCAAAGCGCCTCCTAAAAGAATGCTTATATATTTTACAGCTTCCCTGCGTTCCATATTTTGAAGTTTAAAAGTTTAAAGTTTATTTCTAATTGAGAATTGTCAATCGTTCATTGTGCTTTTTTGAAAAGGGCAGCTGCTATAACCGTACATGGTAAGGCAGAGACCTTTCTCTATTTCCCAATCCTGTTTATACCTTCAGGCTGTATCCCTGCCTGTATTCTCTTTTTACAAATTGATTTACGGCATCAAAGTTTGTCACTTTCATATTGTCATTATCCCAAAGCAATTTGATGTAGCGTCCCGGATAATTAAAGCCGTTGCCATTCGCTCTTGGTACCCTGATGTCGGCAGCCCTGATAGCCAGGTTTGCCATTAACAGGGATTCGGTTAGCGGACCCGCTATTTCAAACGGGGAGCTTACTTCCTGTTTGTCATATCCGGCAATACAAGCTTCTACCCATTGTGCATAGTGGCCTTCTGCACCATTTGGCACCCTGGCGTATTTCTGTTTCACTTTTACTTCTTCCGTTCTGGAAAGAGGCAGCAATTTTGGATTAGCGCCATATGTACCGCACATCATTTTTCCTTTTGTGCCGATGAACAACGTGCCGTTACCGCCATCACCAAAGGTTTCGTTGGCGCCTAATTCTTCGGGACGTTCGGGTTGAATACCTCCATCCATCCAATGAACCGTCACTTCACCTTTTGTTTTATTGGTTTTAGGGAAGTGAAGTGTTACGTGACTTGACGGCGGGCAACTGTCAGGGAAATAACCGCGTTTGAATTCATCAACATACACGCTGCCTACGCTCGCTTGTACATCCGTGGCATATTTTAAATGGAGCACCCGGAAGGCCGGTTCAATGATATGGCAGCCCATATCGCCTAAGGCGCCGGTACCGTAATCCCACCAGCCACGCCAGTTAAACGGAACTAATTTTTCAACATAGTCTTTATAGGGCGCCGTACCTAACCACAAATCCCAGTCAAGTTCTTTAGGCACTTCGGCTTTTTGTGTCGGCCAGGGAATGCCCTGCGGCCATACAGGCCTGTCGGTCCAGCAATAAACCGTATGTACATCTCCTATCGTGCCGGCATCATACCATTCCATCAATTGCCGAACGCCGTCACCCGAAGCTCCCTGGTTGCCCATTTGCGTAACGACCTTGTAGCGTTTGGCTGCATCGGTAAGAACTCTTGCTTCATAAATATCATGCGTCAGTGGCTTTTGCACGTAAACGTGCTTTCCTAATTGCATCGACGCAAGGGCAGGGGCGGCGTGGTTGTGATCGGGGGTAGACACGGAAACGGCATCGAAGTTCCTTGATTCCTTGTCCAGCATTTCCCGCCAGTCCTTATAATATTTAGCCTTTGGAAAACTTTTGATGGAGTTGGCAGCTCTTCTGTCGTCTACATCGCACAAAAAGGCAATATCAGCTTTGCCTGATTTATAAAAATTCATGATATCGCTTTGTCCTTTTCCGCCCACGCCAATTCCGGCTACCAGTAAACGGTCGCTGGGGGCGGTGTATCCTTTTCCTAAAACAAATCGCGGTACAATGAAAAATCCTGCAGAAGCAATTGCTGTGTTTTTTATAAACTCTCTTCTTGAGTTTTGCTTTTCTTGTTGGTTATTTTTTTCAGACATTTCTGTAAATAAACTTTTGGGTCAAACATTTTTATTTGTAAAACGTGAAGCTTGATTCTTCAGAAGGGAAACAACAGCAGAAGAAAAAAAGAATCGTTGTTTCACACCTGTCATCTCACTTCATTTTAAACATTCATCTTCTTTAACTCTTTTACGGCATAATCGCAGGCTCTTGCTGTCAATGCCATATAGGTCAGCGATGGGTTTACACAAGAAGCAGAAGTCATACAAGCTCCATCCGTAACAAAAACATTTTTAGCATCCCATACCTGGTTCCATTCGTTAAGCACTGATGTTTTTGGATCCTTACCCATTCTTGCCGTGCCCATTTCGTGGATACCCATACCAGGGTAATAATCATTGTCGTAAGGACGTACATCCTTTACGCCTGCGGCTTCCAGCATTTCTACGGCATCCTGCGCCATATCCTTACGCATTTTTCTTTCATTATCTTTTATTTCACAATCAACAGCCAGTACAGGCAAACCCCATTTATCTTTTTTGGTTTTGTCCAAAGAGATTTTGTTTTCGTGGTAAGGCAGCATTTCACCAAAAGCTGTCATGCCCATGTTCCAGGGGCCGGGCTCCGTTAAGGCATCTTTAAATTCGCCGCCGATACTCAGCTCAGCGACTTCACGTCCCCAGCCCGAGCGGCTGGCACTGCCCTGGTAACCGAAACCGCGGATATAGTCTCTTTTATCGTCATAAAGGTTGCGATAACGAACGACGTAGATTCCATTCGGTCTTCTGCCATAATAATATTTGTCATCATAACCTTCCACTCGTCCGCTGGCACCTACCCTGAAATGGTGGTCCATTAAATTATGACCCAGTTCACCGCTGCTGCTGCCCAAACCTTCCGGCCATATATCTGTGGCGCTGTTCATTAATATCCAGGTGCTGTTCATAGCAGAGGCGTTCACAAAAACGATTTTTGAGAAATAATCATAGGTTTGATTGGTTTCTGCATCCAGCACACGAACACCCTTTGCTTTTTTTGTGTCCTTGTCGTAGATCAATTCTGTTACAATAGAAAAAGGCCGCAGGGTAAGATTGCCGGTTTTCATAGCAGCGGGCAATGTAGCCGACTGTGTGCTGAAATAACCGCCGTAAGGACAACCCAGCCAGCATTTATTGCGATACTGGCAATTGGTTCTGGCCTCATGCGGCACTGTAATATTGGCCACCCGTCCAATGATCATGTGGCGTTTCATTTTTTCTTTAATTCTTGCGGCTACGTCTTTTTCCACGCAATTCATTTCCATGGCAGGCATGAACTGGCCATCGGGTAATTCAGGCAACCCTTCTTTAGAGCCGCTGATGCCCGCGAATCTTTCAGCATAGTCGTACCAGGGGGCAATATCTTTATAGCGAATGGGCCAGTCAACAGCAATACCGTCTTTGGCATTGGCTTCAAAATCAAAGTCGCTCCAGCGGTAGCTCTGGCGCCCCCACATCAGCGAACGGCCGCCTACGTGGTAACCCCGGAACCAGTCAAAACGTTTTACTTCTGTATAAGGACATTCCTTATCTTTTACCCAATAGTCCAGGTTTGTTTCATTAAGAGGATAATCTCTTTTCAATACGGGGTAGTCTTCTATCATTTTCTGCGTGCGGCCACCACGGTGAGGAAATTCCCAGGTGTTTTTGGTGGCATTGACATAGTCTTTAACATGTTCAATATTGCGTCCGCGTTCAAGCAATAGAACTTTAAGACCTTTTTCTGTCAATTCTTTAGCAGCCCAGCCTCCGCTGATCCCGGAGCCTACCACGATTGCGTCGAAAGTGTTATCAGCCATAGAAATCGTTTGTGTTTTTTAGTATATAGTTTGCGGTCTATTTAAAAATTTCGGTTAAGCGTTAAGATATGAAAATTCTCGATTACCCCTGAGCTCCGTTTACACATCGCAGGTTTGAATGGCTTTTTTTAAAGCGCCGATCTTTTCTTTATTATCTTTTCCGGTAGGAATAAACTCCTGCGCCACATAATCCTTAAAGCCTGTTTGTTTGATCGCTTCCATAATAGCCGGGTAATACAATTCCTGGGTTTCATCAATTTCGTGTCTGCCCGGTACGCCTGCGGTGTGATAGTGGCCAAAATACTGATGGTTGTTTTTGATGGTTCTGATCACGTCTCCTTCATCAATTTGCATGTGATAAATATCGTACAGCAATTTAAAATTGGGCGAGCCGATTCTTTTACAAAGTTCAACGCCCCAGGCCGAATGATCACACATGTAATCCTTATGATCGATCTTACTGTTGAGCAGTTCCATTATGACCGTCACGCCTTTTTTTTCGGCCATCGACATGATTTGCTTCAGGCCTTCGGTGCAGTTCTTTAGCCCTGTTTCATCATCCATGCCATTGCGGTTGCCGCTAAAGCAGATGAGATTATTATAACCTGCATCTGCAACAAGGTTAATATGATCTGTATAATTTTTGATCAGGGTGGCATGGTATTGTTTGTCGTTCCACCCTTTTATTAAACTAATTTCAGCGCCATTGCACATCGAGGAAAAAACATTGTGCTTCTTTAATACATTCCAGTCTTTAGGGCCAACCAAATCAATGGCAGCAAAACCAATACCCTTCACGGCTGCACATAATTCATCCAATGTAAGGAAATTATAAGTCCATGAGCATACAGAGTGATTGATATTGCCTTTCATTTTAAAATTTTTAACATCGCCGCAACTTGCTATAGCGGCTGCCGGCGCCATGGCAAAGGCGGTTGTGCCCAGCAACATTTGTTTTACAACTTCTCTTCGTTCCAATTTTTGGTGTTTTATTTATTAAGTAAGGGGAGAGGCCGCTAATCCTTTTTCTGTATTTTCTTCTGTTATGACCGTTCTTTTAGTTTCCCTGAATAAGAGTAAAAATAACAACGCCACCACCAGGGCGATGCCAGCCGGTATCAGCCATATCATTTTCCAGTCGTGGTTATCTGTGGTTGCATAGGCATCCACAATGGGGCCGGAGACTAATGAACCTATCAGCATGCCTACACCATAGGTGGCCAATGTTATCAGTCCCTGGGCGGCGCTTTTAAATTTCTCACCCGCAAGGTTGTCTGTATAAATTTGGCCAGTAACAAAGAAGAAATCATAACAAATACCGTGTAACACAATACCGGTGATCAGCATCCAGTAGCCCGCATCAATATTTCCGTAGGCAAACATGATATAACGTACAGCCCATGCTATCATTCCGATAGCCAGCATTTTCTTTACGCCAAGCCTGACAAACAACAAAGGCATAAGAACCATAAACAAGATTTCTGAAACCTGGCCCAATGACTGAATGCTGGCCGTTGACTGCATGCCTTTTTCATTTAAAAACAGGTTGGTGAAATTGTAATAAAAAGCCAGGGGAATGCAAATAGCTATAGAAGCCAGGAAAAATAGTAAGTATGACTTATTTTTTAATAAACGCAAAGCGTCCAGGCCAAGCAGGTCTCCAATGGACGTCTTTTCGCCTTTTTTTGCCGGAGGGGTTTTGGGCAGCGTAAAGCTGAACAACCCGAGAATGACAGACGCAACAGCCGCCATCTTGAAAGTGTTGGCAAGAAGGATCTCATTATTTTGTGTATCCCATCCAAAAAAACTGATGGCAAATCCGGCTACGATCCAGCCAATGGTTCCCAAAACCCTAATCAGGGGAAAATCCTTGCTTGGGTTTTGCATTTGCCTGAAAGAGATTGAATTTACCAGTGCCAGCGTGGGCATGAACAGGATCATGTAAATAAGAACATTCGGATAAAAGCTGCCAAAGTTTTCTGAGGTAGAGGCATTCCACAACAACAAGCCTCCGAGTATATGTAAAACAGCTAAAATCTTTTGGGCAGAGAAAAAACGGTCCGCAATTAATCCTATTATAAAAGGAGCAACGATGGCACCAATGGATTGGGTCAAATAGGCCAGGCCAATTTCAGTGCCACTTGCATGTAGCGCTTTGCTTAAGTAAGTGCCAAGTGTTACAAACCAGGCTCCCCAAATAAAAAAATTCAGAAACATCATGGAGGATAACTGGATGCGTGTTACGGGTTTCATGCGCAATCAATTTTGTTGAATGAGTGTAAAAATAAAAGTACAGAGTACAGTAACCCTGTGGTATAAAATGATAGATTATAAATGGCGGATCTTTTTTGCATCGTTAGTTGAGAGCTAAATGTACTATTTTTTGAAAATGCAGAAATTTTTCTTTACCACAAAAAGTACACATGAAGAAAAATTAGAACTTCGTGATGAATGAAATACATGCTTAAATTTAGCACCGGGAGAAGAGGTTAGCAGCTAGACAGTTAAAAGTCGTTTGTGTTCATTCGTGATAATTCATGTACTTCGTGTCTCCAATTATATTTAAAAATTCATGTAATCAATATGAGAAAGTTAAGAATGGGAATGGTAGGCGGCGGTAAAGACGCTTTTATTGGCGCCGTACACCGCATTGCACTTAATATGGATGGTTTAATGGAACTTTCCTGCGGTGCCTTAAGTATTAATCCTGAGATCGCAGTGGATTCCGGCAAGTCTTTATTTCTGCCGGAAGACAGGATTTATCTCACTTATGATGAGATGATCAAAAAAGAAAGTGAATTGCCTGCCGACAAGCGGATTGATTTTGTTACCATCGTTACTCCCAACTTTGCCCACTTTGCACCGGCCATGATGGCACTGGACCATGGCTTTCATGTAGTCATTGAAAAGCCTATGACTTTTACCCTTGATGAGGCAAAACAGCTAAAGCAAAAAGTTGATGAAACGGGTTTGTTACTTTGTCTTACTCATACATACTCCGGTTATCCTATGGTAAAGCAGGCCAAAAGCATGGTTCAAAACGGGGCGTTGGGGAAGATCAGGAAGATCTATGTTGAATATGCGCAGGGCTGGTTAAGCAAATTAAGTGAGCGGGAAGGCAATGCGGGAGCAGCCTGGAGAACCGATCCCAAAAAATCCGGGAAAAGCGGTTGCATGGGAGATATCGGTACCCATGCCGCTCATTTGGCGGAGTATATTTCAGGATTAAAAATAACACAGCTTTGTGCTGATCTGAATATTGTAGTGGAAGGCAGGGGGTTGGATGATGACGGCGGTGTGTTATTAAAGTTTGAAAACGGCGCTTCAGGTGTATTGATTGCCACGCAGGTGGCGGCCGGCGAAGAAAACAATTTGACCATCCGCATTTACGGCGAAAAAGGCGGCATTGAGTGGAAACAGCAGGAGCCCAATACCTTACTGGTGAAATGGCTTGACAAACCCACCGAAGTGTTGCGTGCCGGTGTGGGTTATACAGACAGGCTTTCTACTTTTGCCACAGGCAATTGCCGTACGCCAGGCGGTCACCCAGAGGGGTATTTGGAAGCCTTTGGAAACATTTACCGCAATTTTGCCCTGACCTTGCGGGCCAGGCTTGAGGGGAAGGAGCCCACAAAAGAAATGCTGGACTTTCCAAGAGTGGAAGAAGGCGTTCGGGGCATGGCCTTTATTGATAACGTGGTGGCCTCAGCGCAATCAAATGAGAAGTGGACGGATTATAAAATTTAATAGTAGGCAAAATTTAGCTCTTTGATTTTTATTTTGATAGTGTACTAAGCTGCATGGCTTCTATCATCGCCTGTTGCGTCGCACTCTTGTACGGCAACAATTCTATGCAACAAGACCTCGGAGGTTTCTAAAACCTCCGAGGTCTTTGAAACAGTCTCCCTGCTACTGAAGTCTCTGATTTGTTTAAAGCAAGATCCCTCATCCTTCGGGATGACTCGTAAGAGTGTTTATCGTTTTCAGCTTTTACAAAAATTGAAGTGGCAAGGGTTCACAACAATAGTAAGGATGGAAACAAGCAATGACTGGATGATAGTCATCCCGAGGAACGAGGGATCTGCGGATTGTAGAACAAGGAAGGTTACCAACAGTAGTTCAGCCACCACAATGCTGAACAAGGAACAAGACGTACAAGTGAGCGACACAACAGAAGCATCATAGCAGCAAAAAAGCCTGACAACAAAAAACAAAACTCAAAACCTGCAACAATTGAAAACAATAAAAGGACCCGGAATTTTTTTAGCGCAGTTTCTTGGCGATAAACCGCCCTTCAACGATTTAAAGACCATTTGCCAGTGGGCCAAAAGCCTTGGCTTTGTGGGTGTGCAAATACCTGCCAACGACCCCCGCTGCATCGACCTGCAAAAGGCTGCAGAAAGCAAAACCTATTGCGATGAATTGAAAGGCCTGGTGAATGAGTGCGGTTTGGAAATAACGGAACTGGCCACGCATATACAGGGGCAATTAGTAGCCACGCATCCGGCCTATGATGTGTTATTTGATGGCTTTGCGCCGGAAGCGCTTCGGGGCAATCCCAAGGCCCGCACTGAATGGGCGGTGCAGCAAATGAAGTATGCGGCCAGGGCCTGCCAGAACCTGGGCATTACCGCTTGTCCATCGTTTAGCGGATCGTTGTTATGGCCTTTTTTTCATCCCTGGCCGCAGCGTCCTGCCGGTTTGGTGGAGGAAGGATTTAAAGAGCTGGCCAAAAGGTGGACACCTATTTTAAATGCTTTTGACGAATGCGGCGTGGATGTGTGTTATGAAATTCATCCCTCCGAAGATTTGTTTGATGGCATTACCTATGAAATGTTCCTGGAGCAGGTAAACAATCATCCCCGTGCCTGCCTGCTGTATGATCCCTCGCATTTTGTATTGCAGCAGCTCGATTACCTGGAGTACATAGACAATTATCATCAGCGCATCCGTGCTTTTCACGTAAAAGATTCGGAGTTCAACGCCACCGGGAAGCAGGGTACTTTTGGGGGGTATCAAAGCTGGTTGAACCGTGCCGGCCGTTACCGTTCACCAGGCGACGGGCAGGTGGATTTTAAGTCGATTTTCAGCAAGCTTACACAATACAATTATGAGGGATGGGCAGTGCTGGAATGGGAGTGTTGCATCAAGCACCCTGAAGATGGCGCCAGGGAAGGAGCGCAGTTTATAAAAGATCACATTATTCGTGTAACCGATAAAGCATTTGATGATTTTGCCAAAACCGGGGAAGGGCAAAACTTTAACAGGAGTATTCTCGGATTAAATTAATTTCATTTTAAAAGACATTAACATTATGAAAAAAACGATCGTACTTTTTTCTTTTATTGCTTTCATAGCAAGTTGTGGCAATAACAATACAGAAAGTAAGTCTGCCGATGCCAAGACAGAAGAAACCACTGCCAAAGCAGAAGATCCTGAAGTAGAAAAAGGGTTGACACTGGTAGCCAAAAGCGACTGTCTTACCTGTCACCAGGTGGAAGCGGCTTCCATCGGGCCCGCTTACACAGCGGTGGCGGCCAAATACCCGGCTAACGATGCTGTGATTGATTCTCTGTCTGATAAAATTATCAAAGGCGGTTCCGGCAATTGGGGCACAGTGCCTATGACGCCCCATCCATCTATAACAAAGGATGATGCCAAGGCTATGGTAAAATATGTTTTATCACTCAAAAAATAAACCATGCATAAACTAACTTATTTGCTTTTTGCTTCTGCTTTTTTTGCCTGTAATACAACAAATCAAACAACTATGGAATCGGGTAATAACGGAACTGCCAGTGATGATAAAGGGTGGATTTCTTTATTTGACGGAAAGACCACTGCCGGATGGCATACTTACGGGAAGACTACCATTGGTAAGGCCTGGAAGGTGGAGGACAACGCTTTGCGCTTAGATGCTGCCAGTAAGAAGGAGTGGCAAACAGCAGAAGGCGGGGATATTATCACGGACGAGGAGTTTGATAATTTTCATTTGAAGCTGGACTGGAAAATTTCTCCCAAGGGGAACAGCGGCATCATTTTCTATATTAATGAAGATCCTAAATACCAGTCCCCCTGGCAAACGGGCCCTGAGATGCAGATCCTGGACAACGGTTCCCCTACACAGCCTGGTCATGATGATGCAAAACTGTACACCCACCGGGCCGGAGACCTTTATGACCTTTTGGCCAGCAAGGATGCGGTGAAGCCGGCAGGGGAGTGGAACACGGCAGAAATTGTAGCGAATAAAGGGAAGCTTGATTTTTATTTGAACGGCCAGCATGCCTTATCTACCACTATGTGGGACGACAACTGGAAGCAAATGGTAGCCATCAGTAAGTTCAAGGCCATGCCCGGATTTGGCGCCTTTCAAAAAGGAAGAATCGGTTTGCAGGATCACGGCAACGATGTATGGTTCAGAAACATAAAAATAAAAAGGCTGTAAAGCCTTTTTATTTTTTTAATTGCTATGAGATGAAGAAGATTTTATTGCTGCTGCTTTTGATATTTGTTGCGTTTATTGCTTACGTAAGTAAACCCAATAATAAGACCTGCATTATAAAAGCAGTAGAATATGTATGGGGTGATAAAACACCTGATAAATATCAATACCCCGCCTACTATGAGCAGTTTATGGATGCCACCAGCAAGGCAGTAGAAATTGACGATTTCATATTTTGGAAACGCATCAAGTACAAGGCCGGCAACGAATATAAAACCATAGGCCTTGGCCTTTTTAAGCAGGTTGTGATATTTTAAGATATCACATAGAGAATCGCTCCATTGCAGCTGTTGTTTAGGCTAATTCATATCCTGTTGCCTTTGCTACTTTTTCCAGCAGGGTCTTTGTTTTTTTAATGCCTTCTTCTTCGCTTAATTTGCTGCCTTCATATTCAATTCCAACATAGCCTTCAAAGCCTGCATTTTTTAAGATGGTGAACATCTTATTGTAATCGGTTTCCACACAGTTGCCTTCCGCATCAAAATCGTAGGTCTTCGCACTTACTCCTTTTGCATAAGGCAGCAATTCTGCAGTGCCTTTATAGCGGTCGTATTCTTCCAGGCAGGTGTGGTTCTCACCGCGTTTCAAACAGAAGTTTCCAAAATCAGGAAGGGTCCCTACATTCTTTTTATTTACTTGTTTCATCACTCCAAAGAGCCAGCTTCCATCAGAACTAAAGCCCCCGTGATTTTCAACAATGATATTGATCCCTTCCTTTTCGCCGTATTCACCCAGCCTGCTCAATCCATCTACGGCTGCTTTTTGCACCTCCTCACGGCTGCCTACACCGTAGGCATTTACCCGTATGGTTTTACAGCCCAGGTATTTGGCTGCATTCACCCACCTGTAGTGATTTTCCACTGACTTTATTCTTGTCTTTTCATCTAGTTCGGCCAGGCCGCCTTCGCCATCAATCATGATCAGGTGGTTTTTTACGCCATTGTCTTTACAGCGTTGTAACAGGTCATTCAGGTAGGCGGTATCTTCTGCCTTGTCCTTAAAAAACTGGTTCACATATTCTACTACGCTGATGCCATACGTGTTTTTGGCAACGGATGGAAAATCCAGGTTGTCCATTTTTTTTGCAAACAAGGCTTTGTGCAAAGACCATTCGGCTAATGAGATTTGAAAAGAGTTTTTTGGTGTAGTTACACTAAAGGCTTTTGGAGCAAGGGCAATACCAGCAGCTATTGTAGCTGTATTTTTTACAAACTGACGGCGATTGATAGACATAAGTAATGATGATTAAGAAACTGAATTTACTATATTGTTTCTAATAAATAATAGGGTAGCGGTGAAAGTTGGTTTATTCTAAAACAAATCCTTCAACAAAATAAAAGACAATCTTCATGAAAGTGTTTAATGTTGTTTTTATCATCGTCTGTATTTTTTTCAGCAGCCCTGCAGTACAATGATCCCGACCCCTACATTTGGATGCCGCTGTATTTATACGGAGCTTTCTTATCCTACCAGGCCTTGAAGAAGAAATACCACCCGGTTCTTTATGTTACTGGGCTAACAGGTTATGCCAGTTATGCGGTTTATCTATTTTTCAACGGGGAAGGTGTGGTAAGTTGGATGAGAGAACACGGGGCGGAAAATATTGCCCAAAGCATGAAGGCAACCAAGCCATGGATAGATAAAACAAGAGAGTTTGGCGGATTGGTTATTTTAATTGCCGTGCTTATTTGCAATATGGTGTGGTTAAGGAAGGTTGAAAGGTTTAAACGTTTAAGCGTTTAAGGTTTGAGGTTCACCAGGGTATAAAAGTCTTTACTCCCGCTTTTCACAGCCTTTGCTGTGCCGTTTCATCCCTATAATATCCCTATAATGTTCCTGTAAGGTCTCTATAAGGCAGGCTGTTTTTTTCGGAGCCGGCGTTTTTAGGGGGGCGCTAACCCTGGTGCCCGGGCTTATTGATTAAATTACTGCCATGCGGTTTTGAAAACAGGCAAAAGGATGAATTTCTTTTCCGAAAAGAAGACTTGACAGGGGGGAGATATTCCACACCGGTGGGATGTGGAATATCCGGTATGTTTCTATTCAATTATCTTTTCGAAGATTTTACCTGATTGTTTGTTCTTTAAGATCAGTTTTTTAGCGCCGTAGTGTGTTACTTCTTCCTTGATCAAATAATGGTCCGCATCATATTCGGTTAAATGGTCGTCTTTGCCAACGCCGGTTTTGCCCCTCCAGATATCTAGCTGCACCGGTTCCCATTGTTTGGTTTTGGCGGAACGGTAAGCTGCATCGAGCACTGAATTCACAACATAGCCATCATAAAATGTTTCTTTCGGCGATCTGTTTTCTTCCAAAGCGTTAAACATATCCATGAACATGTGGTTATACCCCAGTTCATTTAATTCATCACCCACGGGAAACAACCAGCCCGTTTTGCTTTCGGCTTTTTCGGCTACATAGTTAGCGCCTTTACCAGTAGTAAACATTTCAAAGCCGGTACGCAAAAAATTATTGATCCAGATAGTGCCTTCGGAGCCCATTACTTCATCCCGCAGGTCCATGCCGCCCCGAAACGTCCAGCTGACTTCAAATTGGCCTATTGCCCCGTTTTCATATTTCACCAGGCCAATAGCATGGTCTTCCGCATCAATAGGTTTTACCTGGGTATCGGCCCAGCACATTACTTCTACCGGTCTGATATCTTTTCCGATATAGCTGCGGGCAATCTCCACACAGTGGCAACCTAAATCAAGAATACAGCCGCCGCCTGCCTGTTCCAGGTCCCAGAACCATTCGCTATGCGGGCCGGGGTGTGTTTCCCTGGACTTGGCCCAAAGGATGCGGCCCAGGGCGCCGGCCTTGACGCTTTCGTATGCTTTTAAAAACTTGGGTGTGTAAACAAGGTCTTCAAGATAACCGTTAAAGATGCCGGCTTTCTCAACAGCTTCCAGCATCCGTTTCGCTTCGGCTGCGTTGCGGCCCAGGGGTTTGGTTGTCATCACGGCTTTTTTATGTTTGCAGCAAAGCATTACCGCTTCTTCATGCAAATTGTTTGGCAGGGCAATGCAAACAATGGTTACATCCGGATGTGCAATGGCTTCTTCCAGGGTGGTTGTATAATGAGGCACACTGTAATCGTCGGCAAATTTTTTGGCGCTTTCTTCCCTGCGGGAATAGATGGATACGATCTTGTCTTTACTGCGGTAGCCTTGTAGGGAGTCGGCATAAAACCGCCCGATAAAACCAGAGCCTAACATTGCAATTCGTTGCATAAGTATTGATTTAATAGTATTGGGTTGTAAACGATATTTAAGGAAAAATCTTAAGGGGTTTAAAAGTACAATTTGTGGCTTGAAAAAACTCTTAGAATAAACAAGGATTTGTAATTCTTAAGAATGGTTCGTTTTATTTTAAAACCGTTAAATTTAATTATCAGTGATCGTTGCACACCAAAAGAAA
>CBHTSW010000041.1:0-36609 GCA_966095395.1 uncultured bacterium
CCCTGCTGTCTGCCGAAGATCTTGAGGCCAATAAGACCCTGGATGTGGAACTGGTAAAAGCTATTGCTGGGGCAATAGAAAAAGTTTTGGAGTGAAGAAATGACCTTAGTCACAGACTAAGGTCAGCATGGGGTTGGATATTTCTATTTGAACGCAAAAACACTTGCAATAAAAATATTTCGGGTATCTTGTTTGTCGGCATTTTATCTGTTTGCGGATAGTATCAATAAGGAACAACAATCCAACCGTCAACAGGAAGAAATAATGAATTGGTTGCATTATTTCGGATTGGCATCCTTGTTATAGCTCCGAATGCCTAATGTCCTATTAAAAAAGAGCGCTGTCGGCGCTCTTTTTTAATAGTGTGTTTAACCCCTGCTGATGACCCTTACATCCCTAACTTCTGCCCAGGCAGTGGGGTTGGGCCCTGCAACGTGGTCGGTACGTTGAGTCTCTCCGTTACTCATGGTGAACGTGAAGGTCTGTAAAATACTGTCGTTAAAAAGTATGTCTACTTCAAAGGTAACGGAGCCTTGTCCTGCGTCTGCGCCATCACGTGAAAGAACTACTGCAACATCATTGGCACCGGTGATGGTGCTGGTGTAGGCGCTTGGGTTGTCATCAAGAACCAGGGCATGAGTGGTTTTAGGGGCATAAGAGGAAAGTCCCAGGCTCATGCCGGTGATCAGAACGAATAATAATTTTTGCATGGTAAAGAATTTAGAAAAGTAAGGTACTGCCTGCAAAAAATAAATACAAGCGAAATACTACGGCCTGCTGGATGAAAATTTACGGGTTTAATAAGGGTGTTATTGGGGTGTGTGCATGTAATAGGGAATGCGGTTTGTTGTTTTCTGCCTGTTTTTTGAAGTATCCAAGAAAATTGTCGCCACCAGATAAATATATGCCGTATGACCTAAAAAGGCAACCTTGGTTTTCAATTCTTTAGGTTTAGCTATTTTGAATATCAACGGCACAAATGACACTACCACTCCGCACAGCAGGGAAGGAAATTTTATTCACTCCCAGGATGTCACTACAAGGCTCCGCACCGTGCTATTTATGAAGACCCCAAGGGGGCGTGAACATACAAAGCCCTGGATCAATTACAAATGCACCTGCACATAAGATCAAGGACTCCAGCATCAATCGGACACATGACCGTAAGTTTCGCCCTAAGTACTACATGCCAATACCCTAATTTATAGGTTGTATTATTCTTCTTCCTTTTCCAGCCCCAGAAAAAAAGACTGTGTTACCCGGATATCTACATTATGATCCGGGTTATCGTCTTTGTGCTCTTTTCCTTCAGTTCTTGCCCTGGCAATGTCCTTATAAGAACTGCCCTGAAAACCGCAGTTTTTCGTTTTGCAAAACGCCTGGTACCTGGTCGATAAGGGGGAAGAGTTTGACTTTGCCATTACAAACAGTTGAATTTTGATTTGCTAATCCCATTGGTTGATAAAAATTCTTTGCAAGGATTTTTAAATATTAAATAAATGTATAATTTTATTTTTCCAAAACAAACTGCAATGAAAAATTATATTACACTGCATGTATTGACTATGTTAATGGTCTGCTTTTTTTGTTTGCAAACAAAGGGGCAAAAGATCGATACCACTACAGCCGACCATCTAAAACAAGTCCGGTCGCTTTATAAATCCAAAATAGATTCCAGTAAACTTTACATTACTTCCTATCTTTTTGATACACTGATTAGGGAAACACAAAACAAAATCAGTGGTGTATTGATAAAGGAAGGAAAGACCATTGCCACAACAGCCGCCGTCGATGATAAAAGCCTGACGGTGAACTATACGCTGCCGGTACAAATAGGAAGTTTATTTTCTATACAGCTGACAGCTGGAGGGACGGCTAAGGATAAGTTTGTGGACATCTTTTCAGAAGGCAAATACCAGCGGACAATCACAGGTGGGTTGAACTTCAACTTATTATTGCCCTATAATTCAGCGACCTATGATTTTAGCGATAAATGGATGCTGTGGAATGCGTTGAAACTGCAGGACCATTCCTATACATCCAGGCAAAAAGAGAAAGAGGACGCCTTAAAAGTCAAACTGACACAACTGGATCTACTTTGCAAAAGCTGTGATTCATTTATCTGCAAACCCAATAGCATTGCTTTGAAGGGCAACATTTTTACGGACGATGATTTAAAGCGGAAGTCCTGCCCAATAGACTCTTTAAAGCAATATTTTAAGTTATTGGGCGAGCTTGCCCCTTATGTAAACAAGAAGAATGATATAACAGAATGTGACTCTTTGTATAAATTTCTTTCTTGGGTAAAAGCAAGCAAGGATGCGATAGCAATGGATATGGCAGACCGGGAAAATCTCAAAGAATTGGATAGTTTGCAACGGAAGGCCACATGGTCCAATTTTAAGTACACCTGGCTATCCGGTAGTTTAAAGGCAAATCAGAGTGTTCAGCCGCTCTTTAGTCCTAACGCTACTGAAAAGTTGTATACATCCGATTACCACGATTTTTTCATTAGTGCCTCTCTCTCCTTCAACCGCATGTGGGTAGGAGTGAAGAAAAAGGTGACGCATTTTATTTCTCCAACCCTTTCCTTTGATAATGCTTTAAACTTTGAAAAGGATAGCCTGGTTACCATCCAGGCGCAGCAGGACGTACAGGTAGGCACGGAATCTGTTAAATTGGTAAAATCCACTTCGTTTTACCGGCAATTGCCCAATTACAAAAACAATTTTGGTATTGAACTGCCTTATGTCCTGTACTTTCCAAAAACTGGTTTTGGATTGGATTTCGCAGTAGGAACAAAGTTTTCGGAAAAGCTTGAGAATGTTTATGCTAGGTTGGGATTTTATCTTCCTATTGCAACGGATAAGGATAACACGGTTACAATAGAACCCATCATCAGGTTGAATAAACTCAATAAGCGGGAGCTGCATTTTCTGAAAGACATGCTAAGTTTTGGGTTTGTTTTAAGTGTATCCATTCCAAAGTATTTGAAATAGTGAATGGGACTTAACTGATATTCCTGCAAATGGGTGCAGAAAAGAAATTTTCATTTTTAATGAAACTATAAAACAGTGAATGTTGCCTGGTATTGGCGGCACTTGAGTATCTTGAAAATTAAACATATTTTGCGCCGGCCAAAACAACCGGTATGAAACGATTCTTGCTCGTAAGCTTTCTATTTGTCTCTCTATGCTCATTTTCTTCTGATGACAAAGGCTGTTGTACGAAAAACGGTAAGCGCTGCTCCGGTGATGCCTATTGCACCGCGTATAAAAATTGCAGTGGATGTAAGCATTGCAAATCTGGTGGTTCTTGTGGGGGTGTGAGAAAAAGAAGAAAAGGAAGGGATGATAAGCATGTCCTCCTCAGTACATTGATAAAACAAAAATTTTATGCCTTCCCACAATCGATTGGTGTTAATAGGAAATGGATTTGATCTCGCACATGGCTTAAAAACAAGTTATAGAAATTTTATTGATTGGTATATGTGCATGGCGTTTAAGAAGTTTATTGAAGTTAGATCTTATGAAGATAAACTGATTGCTATTAAAAATAAGTATGTTGGTCAATCGACTATATACAAAAATCAGCCAAAGAGCTTTAACGAAGTAATTGAATTTATTTCCTGCAATGACACACAGTCTCTAAAGTTCAACTCAATTATTTTAGAGCGCCTGCTTGATTTATTTGAAAAAGGATGGGTAGACATAGAACATCAGTACTTTCAAAAGCTCAAGGCGATTTTTAGTCTCACTTCTATAACACAAGATCAGAAAATAAGGCAGGTAATAAACCTAAATTCAGATTTTGATCACATTATTCAACTTTTAACTGAATACATTACAGAAGTTAATTCTCAAATTTTGCAATGTAAAAAAATACCTGTAGGGAATACAAGATATAATTTATATTAGGCGTTTCAGTTAAAGGAGGAAAATCCTGTTGCATTTTTAAATTTCAATTATACAGACACTCTCGAACTTCTCGGGTATGCAAATGAAGATGAAGTTATCCATATTCATGGGCGTGCATCTGATGTTACAAACAATCCTATAATTTTTGGGTATGGAGATGAGTCGGACCCTGTCTATCAGAAAATAGAAGATTCGGGAAGTAATGAATATTTGGAGCATATCAAGTCCTTTGGGTATTTTAAAACAGGAAATTATAACAGGCTTGTCTCCCTTATCGATTCATATCCATTTAAGGCGTATATATTGGGCCATTCATGTGGGCTTTCAGATAGGATTTTGTTAAACGAAATATTTGAACATAAAAATTGTCAGAGTATTGAAATATTTTACCATCAACGTACTGATGGATGGAATAATTTTAAAACCATTACTCAAGAAATTTCAAGGCACTTTAGGCCGCAGAAAAAAGACTTAATGCGCAGAAGGATAGTGAATCAAGACAGGGGAAATATAATTCCCCAAAACCATTAAATAGATCAAGATTTGAGTTATGAAAGCAAGCATCAAAGGTTTTCTACAATTAACAGAGGCTGAATGTGAACCAGTTTATTTTCAAGTGCTTTCGAATGCCAAAAGGCATTACAAAATAGGGTCGGTATTAGGGGAAATGAAGGAATATGGTAATGCGATTTCACATTTGATCTTGGGGGCCGAAGAACATCTAAAGTCCATGGTGCTCTTCATGGACTCTAAGGGGTTTGGTATAAGAGAAGTTGAAGGTGTAAAAAAGCTTTTTTACATGCATGTTCCAAGACATAATCTCCTTAAAGAAATTTTCTCGGTTTGGCTAATCATAAAACCTCTTTTTGAGGACACAATTAAAGAAAAGCCTGTCCCTACGTCTAATAGATCAAATGGTTTAAGGATCGCGGGTTTTGAAAACCGTAAAAGGAGTATTGCAGTTTATACAAGGAGGATTCGATGCATACTCAAACTACCGATGGTGGGAGGAGGCAGACCAGTTAAAGCAAAAGGGTTTCTATGTTGACTACAAAAATGGTTTATTGACACCGGAAATATTTACTGTTGACCAATATCAAATAGCCTTAAAAAACATTAGCATGATAAAAAATGATCTTGATAGTTTTATAAGAGCTATTAATTCAATGGGTGATCAGGAATTAAAGCGTTTTCGAAAGGTCTTTGATGACTCAGAGTTAAAGAAAGTTATTAATGATAGTGTTAAGGGGCGAAAGCTCGTTGTTTAAGAAAATTCTCCAATGTGCACCTTATTCTGTTTAAATAGTTTCTAATTCTGGGTAATGCTGCAATACATAAAAGAGTTAGAAATTTCAGGTTGTCCATGATGGTGGTACTATAAAATAAAATTAAACCAAAGTCAATAATATCAAGACTTTTTAAAGTTTAACTGTGATCCCGGATTGGATTTAAACCAATGACCTGCTGTTTAGAAGCCAGTTGGTCTAATTGCAAAACTGCGATGTATTTGAGACGTTTATTACTCATTCGCAGTTTCTTCACTTTGTTTTATTATGAAGTTATTTACTTGAAAGTAACTGATAGATTGGTTCTTCCTTATATAATTTAAAAAATCGTTTGCTGTTTTATCGTCTTCAGGAATTCTAGAGATTATATCATTAACTATTTTATTCACTTCTTCTTCGCTCAGCTTTGGCATTGAATTTTTTATGGCGTCATGTAACTGCTTTTGCAACATTTTGTTAAGTTCAATTCTGTCATTTGCAATGTAGATGTTGTACACATTTGTTATAGTAGGCGGTGGGGGTTTAATAGTTTCGGTTTCTTTAGTACCTGCTTTTAAAGTGAGTAGTGAGAATAAAATGGTTAATGCGGCTTTGTAGGGGATAAAAATTTGTATTCCCCCATCAGTGGCCCTCACATAAGGTTCTTTTTTATCTTCTTTCTTTTCTTTGTCCCTCTTTTTCCTTTTCTTCTCTTTACCTGGTAAATCAATTCCTATAGTTAATTTCTCAAAAAACTTTGCCCAAAATTCACTTCCGGTTGAAATTTGGTCAATTGTAAGAACTGGTCTAATTGTAAGTTCATTGTCACTAAAATCTTCCCTATGTTCAACCGGAAGGTTCCCCTTAACAGTAGTCGCAAAATCACCAGAATTAAAGTCAAAAGGCAAATACTTCTCTGCCGTACTTATGACATTATTTAAGTACTCAAAAGTTTTTCCCAATTCAAAACTTCCCAATTCGTCATACCTAAAGTAAATCAGCAATTCCTGGGTGAAATTTGTTTCGTTGTATATCTCCTCAAAGGTTTTGGGTGTACCGTGCCTTGTTGTTGGGAACATTACATTTGCATCTCCCAAAATGGCAATGCTCATATTAAAAAATTATTATGTAAGTTAGAAAATCGTTTTGAGAAACAAAAGTGTTTTTCTGAGCGGTTATTGATCACTGCCTCATAAAGTTGCAAGCAACCAGAATAGTTAGAAAGGTTTCCAAACGCCTGCAGGCAACAGTAAAGCATTGGAAGGCAGGGCTTATGGCAAACGGGCCGGTTTAGGCCTTGCCTGCGGGGCTCGGTGATTCCCTTTCTTAGGCTTCAGGAGGTACGGCAATTGCTTTCTGAGGCAGCCGAGAGTATTTTCCCTCACTGGCAAAGCATTCAGGAGGTGATGGAAGCGCTTACCCAATTAAAACCCACAAGGGCGCATCTGGCCCAGTGCATCATTGCCATGAAAAACTCCAGCAGATGCTTTTACGCATTCATTTCTGAATGGGAAAGAGGCTGCCGGTGGTGGCCTCTTTTTCTTTTCTAGGGAGTTCTGCACTCTTTTAAAAACTAAATATGTTGCTTATTGCATGAGGGCTTTGTTTTTCTTTCTTTTTTGTGGTGATATCGTCCTATTGCTTCGTTCAAAAGGGCTTTATTACCCACAATCGTACGTATAAGGTGGAAGGATACATCCTTTAAGGTGCGGATACCTTTCAAGGCTACATTGCCATTTTAGACATATTGAAAAGGGAGTTGATTTAGAAACAAATAATAAATAAAATATATAAATTTGATATCCACCAATTAATCGGACTAATGTCGAACAAAGCTGCTTATCCTCGTTTCATAAGTAATACCCCTTTGGGTAAAGATTTATTTGAAAGCGGTTCGCAGGAAAAAACTGCAAAAAGCATTGCAAGCCATATAAAAGTTGGACACAATGATTACAAACTTATCGGATTAGACGGTGAATGGGGCTCTGGCAATGGGTGATGGAAGTAGCTTCAACAATCACTACAACGTGCGGTTTTTAAAAAATGCCTGTTCCATATAGGGTTGTTATTTTAGCTTTATCTCCAGCATGGGGGTTATCATGGACGAGGATGAGCCGTTATATAAACATAATAAAAGTGGCCGTTAACTCATCAATATCCTTCAGCAGGAATAGTGACCTCTTTTTCACCAGGCGATTCTTCTGAAACGCTACCAGCATCTGCTATAATCAGGTAGTCAACGCCTTAATTCCAGTGGCGAAAATTCTATTTTTTCAATTCAAAAAATACTGTAACTTAATAATACAATTCCGCTCTTAAATTATTTTTTATGGGTACTGTACGAAACATCCTTCTTCAAAAGGGTAATGCAGTATACAGCATCGACCCCGACAGTTGTGTCTATGATGCTTTGGAAATGCTCGAAGAAAAAAATCTTGGTGCTTTAGTCGTAGTGGATAAGGAAAAGCTTATGGGCATTTTTACCGAAAGGGACTATGCCCGCAAAGTTGTTTTGAAGGGGAAGTCTTCAAAAGATACGCCTGTAAGAGATATTATGAGCGATCGCCCCATTGTGGTAACGCCTAACACTACAATTGAAACATGCATGCAATTGATGACTGAAAAATTTATCAGGCATTTGCCGGTAATGGAAAATGGCCAATTGGTAGGCATTGTCTCCATTGGAGATCTTGTACGGAGCACCATCGAAGAAAAGGACTATATAATTGATACATTAAGTCATTATATCTCTGGCTGATTTACTTTAGAAATCGAGTGTGAACGAACGCTGCGTTCGTTCTTGTTTTTCTGGATAACAAACAACATGCTATGCCGGGTAATGAAGTACATACCAATGATTTTTGGACTTTCCTGTTATATGCCGGCATAGTGGCGTTCCTGCTGGGGAGTATCATTCTGCTATCGTATCTGTTAGGGCAGCATCACCGTGAAAGGTCCACCAATCTTCCCTATGAAGGCGGCATCAAACAAACCGGCTCTGCCCGGCTGCGGTTTTCAGCACAATTTTACCTGGTGGCCATGTTGTTTGTCATTTTTGATGTGGAAGCCATGTTTATTATGTTATGGGCTTTAGGTTTTTATGAGTTGGGTTGGCCCGGCTACATCGGGATAGCTATATTTATTGGCCAGCTGGCCGTGGTATTGGTTTATGAATGGGGCATTGGTGCCTTAGATATAGGTCCGAATGTAAAAGGGATTTTAAAAAAATATAAAACTTTAACCCGTGAAAAGAAGAGCTTACCCGTGCCGTAAGGAGACATGAATTGCCGTGGGTTCACCCAGGTAGTTCATATACAATCTACAGGATAAGAAAGTGCTCTTTCCAACAGTTATGTTTAACTTTAGTGTTTGTTTTTAAATATATTTTTTGAATTGGCGTTTTAGTAAAGTACGATTCTGATTTCTACCCTTTGCAACGATTGCTTTTAATTCAGCCCTGGCCTTGAACGCGCACCGGCTATCTTCTCATCAGTTCTATCTTACCACCTTCGTATGAGTGGTAATGGATTTTTTTAGTAAAGGCGTTCCCCTATAGTATGGCGCACTCAAAAGAAGATTCTAACCCTGTCCTTCCGAAATAAAGACATTTAAATAAAATTCTGGTATGAAATGGTGGTTAAATAAACCTGGCACCGTTACCGGAGCGGTCGCCGGCACAGGAAGCATGGAAGAGACCATGAGCAAAAGCATCATGTTAACTTCTGTGCAGAGCCTGCTGGCCTGGGGGCGGAAAAATTCTCTCTGGCCTTTTCACTTCGGGCTAAGTTGTTGTTTTGTTGAAATGGCCACCAGCATCACCAGCAAATATGATGTAGCCCGTTTTGGGGCAGAAGTAATCCGGGGTACGCCACGTGAAGCCGATGTAATGGTAATTGCAGGGACCGTCTTTATTAAGATGGTGCCCATTATAAAACGATTACATGAACAGATGATGGAGCCACGCTGGGTCATCTCCATGGGTAGTTGTGCCAATAGTGGAGGCATGTATGACATTTACAGTGTTGTGCAGGGGGTTGATAAATTTTTGCCGGTAGATGTATATGTACCCGGCTGTCCCCCAAGGCCGGATGCTTTTATGCAGGGACTTGTTTTGTTAAGTAAGGCGGTGCGGGAAGAAAAGCGGCCTCTGAGTTGGGTTATAGGAGACCAGGGAGTCATTAAGCCTGAAATTACACCAATGAAGGAGCAGAAAAGAGAAGAACGGATGAAGATGGTAAACTTCAGCGGTATAGATGCAATATAGGACAGGAAGGTGGTAAGAAAAGGCTGCCAGGTCGTTTCAGGATAACCTGGACTGTTTATGTAACGTTTAACGATTGCCCATGCCTGATGATGACATTATAGTGCAACAGCTTCAGCAACGCTTCAGTATTGATGCGGTTCAACCACAAGCTACGGTTGATGAAATCACAACCCTGTGGCTTTCCAGGGATCGGCTGATCCCGGTATTGGAGTATGTAAAATCTACGGTAAAACCTTTCAACTTACTTTATGAGGTATGTGGCATAGATGAACGTGACAGGCGCAACAGGGACGCTGTGCCCTCAAAAGATTTCACACTGGTTTATCACCTTTTTTCTTTTGAACGGAACAGTTTCATTCGCTTAAAGGTGGCATTGGAAGGCGAGTTTCCTTCCATGCCTTCTATCACCTTCTTGTTTAAAAATGCCAATTGGTACGAGCGGGAAATCTATGACATGTTCGGCATCCGCTTCGACGGGCATCCGCATCTGCAGCGGCTCCTGATGCCGCTTACCTGGAAGGGGTATCCCTTACGCAAAGAACATCCGGCAAGAGCTACAGAGATGGGTCCGTTTAAATTATATGATGAACTGGAAGACCGGGAACAGGATGCCTTGCAATTCAAGCCGGAAGAATGGGGCATGCAGAGGGAAAGTGACGATGCTGATTTTATGTTCCTCAACATAGGCCCGCAGCATCCGGGCACACATGGTGTATTGCGTATTGTTTTACAACTGGATGGGGAAGATATTGTAGATGCTGTTCCGGAGATTGGCTTTCATCACCGCGGAGCAGAAAAGATGGGCGAGCGGCAGAGTTGGCATACCTATATTCCCTACACAGACCGGGTGGATTACCTGGGTGGCGTAATGAATAACCTGGCCTACCTGTTGGCCGTAGAAAAACTGGCCGGCATCGAAGTACCGGACCGGGTAAAGGTGATAAGGGTTATGCTTTGTGAACTGTTCCGCATCTCCAGTCACCTGGTTTGGTTTGGCACTTTTGCCCAGGATGTAGGCCAGCTTTCGCCTGTGTTTTATATGTTCACCGACCGCGAAAAAGTCTTTGATATTGTGGAAGCTATTTGTGGCGGCCGCATGCACCCCAACTGGTTCCGCATTGGTGGCGTGGCGCAGGACCTGCCTAAAGGGTGGGACGGGCTGGTTCGTGATTTTGTCAACTATTTCCCTCCAAAGCTTCGGGAATATTCCAATATGGTGCTGCGCAATAGCCTTTTTAAAGGCCGCACCAAAGGCATCGGCATTTTTACCCTGGAAGAAGCCATTGAGTGGGGCGTAACCGGTCCGGCCTTAAGAGCTTGTGGTTTCGAATGGGATTTCCGAAAGAAACGTCCTTATTCAGGTTACGAGATGTTTGACTTTGAAATTCCCATAGCGCACAATGGTGATTGTTATGACCGGGCAATTGTACGGGTGGAAGAGATGCGTCAGAGCCTTCGCATTATTGAGCAGTGCTTAAACCAAATGCCGGAAGGAAGCTATAAGGCTGATCATCCGCTGACCACGCCACCGTTGAAAAAATACACGATGCAGGATATTGAAACCCTCATCACTCATTTTTTAAATGTGAGCTGGGGGCCGGTCATTCCTGCCGGTGAAGCCATGAGTTGTATAGAGGCCACGAAGGGCGCCAACAGTTATTATTTAACAAGCGATGGAGATACTTCTCCTTACCGCGTTCGCATCCGTACGCCATCGTTTCCTCACATGCAGATGGTGCCCTATATCAGTAAAGGATATACAGTAGCCGATCTTTTGTCCATACTGGGCGCCATGGATTTTGTGCTGGCAGATATTGACAGGTAATGGATGTGCTGATTTGATAATGTGCTGATTCGTTAATAAAGGACCGAAGATTTGCTAACCAAAAAATGTTGATCATTCACTACTAACCATTGACCATGTTAACGCAAGAGGAAATACACGCAATTGACCATGAAGTGAGTTTGCTGCCGCATAAAAAAGCGGCGGTGATCGAGGCTTTGAAGATCGTTCAGAAAAAGCGGGGTTGGGTTTCAGATGACAGTATTGAAGAAGTGGCAGCGTACCTGGACATGAGCTGTGCAGAAGTGGACAGCGTAGCTACTTTTTACAACCTCATTTTTCGCAAACCCGTGGGCCGGCATATTATCCTGCTTTGCGACAGCATTAGTTGTTATGTAATGAAGTATCAGAAAATATATGAAGCATTGCAGGAGAGGTTGGAAGTAAAATTCGGAGAAACAACAGTGGACAAACGTTTCACCTTATTGCCCAATGCCTGCCTTGGCTGTTGTGACCATGCACCGGCTTTAATGATTGATGAAGACCTGTTTACCGATGTAAGGATAGAAAAATTAGATCAAATCCTGAATAAGTATGTATGATAAACACGCCTTACCAACCAAACATATTGACCATTGACTATTCACCATGGAACGTCCTTTAACCCAATATATCAATCCAAATCGTCCGCCGCTGGATCTGAAAGAATATGAGCAGGTGGGAGGTTATGCAGCCCTGCGAAAAGCAGTAAAGGAACTAACGCCACAGGAAGTACAGAAACTGGTGCAGGACAGCAATCTGAAAGGGCGTGGCGGGGCAGGATTCAATACCGGTTTGAAATGGAGTTTTGTTCCAATGGGCGAAGCTGCCCGGCATCCAAAATATCTTATAGCTAATGCTGATGAAATGGAGCCGGGAACATTTAAAGATCGCTTATTGCTCGAAGGCAATCCGCACCAGCTAATAGAAGGAATGATCCTGGCCGCCTACGCCATACAGGCAGATATATCCTATATTTTTCTGCGTTGGGCCTACAAAAAAGCCGCCTCGCTTATACGGCAATCTTTAGCAGAGGCCTATGAAGCTGGCTACCTGGGAAAGAATATCCTTGGCAGTGGATGGGGGTTAGAAATGCAGCTGCACACTGGTGTTGGTCGCTACATGTGCGGCGAAGAAACCGCCCTGTTAAATGCCCTTGAAGGTAAGAGGGCCATGCCCCGGTCCAAGCCGCCTTTTCCACAGGTAAGTGGTCTGTTTGGAAAGCCAACCGTTGTTAATAACGTAGAGACCTTTTGTTGTGTACCGCATATAGTAAGTCATGGGGCAGAATGGTTCAAAGGCCTAAGCCAAAGCGAAGACGGGGGCACAAAGATCTATGGGGTAAGCGGCAAAGTAAATCGTCCGGGTGCCTGGGAGTTACCAATGGGAATTACCATGAGAGAATTGCTTGAAGAGCATGCAGGGGGCATGCTTAACGGTTATGGGCTGAAAGGTGTGTTGCCGGGTGGCGCTTCAACCGATTTCTTAACAAAGGAACATTTAGATGTAAAGCTGGATTTTAAATCCGTGGCAGAAGCGGGCAGCCGTTTGGGAACAGGTACTATGATCGTTATGGATGATGCTACCTGCCCGGTTGGATTTGTACATAACCTGCAGCATTTCTTTGCCCAGGAAAGTTGTGGCTGGTGTACACCGTGCAGGGAGGGGCTTCCCTGGGTAGAAAAAATTTTGTGGAGCATGGAAAAAGGGGAGGGACGTGAAGAAGACCTGGAAATATTGAGCCAGCATACCCAAATGCTTGGCCCCGGAAAAACTTTCTGTGCCTTGGCGCCTGGTGCTATGGAACCTTTGCAAAGTGCTTTGAAATATTTCCGGGAGGATTTCGAAAGGCATATTCAGGAGCATACGTGTCCCTGGGCTGAATCCGGTTAGTTTACTCATAGTGAGCACAGAAGGTCTTTATAGATGATCACGGCAGCCTGGTTTAAACCCGACGGCTATTTAGGAAATGAATATTGTTAAACAGTAAAAATGTAAAACATGGAAACGCTGGAAAGAAATAAAGCAATCGTATTTCGCTTTAATAAAGAATTTGTTGAAAGCGGGAATGACAGTGTATTTAATGAAATTGTCGATCCAAAATTTGTATATCATACCGATCCTCAGACCGCCCCGGAAGGAAGGGAATCCTTTTACCATTTCTTCCAGGGCCTGTTAAAACCTTCCATCAACAACTTAAAAGTAAACATACATGATGTGGTTGCTGAAGGCGATAAGGTAGTTACCATGAAAACCTATTATGGAACATTGAAAACAGCGATGTCCAGGTCAGAAGAGGCGGGTGATCCCATAGAGATCGTGGTGATGGAAATTATCCGTTTAAAAGACGGAAGGTTTGTGGAATGCTGGAACGTACTGGATTGGAAAGATGTAGGAATGCAAGCCATTATGGAAGAAAATACCGTCTATTAAAACCGGCGTGTCCGAAAGCAGTAAGAACTGTGTCCTGAACTTATAATGCTTTAATGATTGATGAAATGCCTGTCGTTTTTATTGATAACATACCTTATAACGTAAAAGCAGGGAAGAACCTGCTGGAAACCAGTCTTGCTTTGGGCATTGATCTGCCGTATTTCTGCTGGCACCCGGCCCTGGGCAGTGTTGGCGCCTGCCGGCAATGTGCCGTTAAAGTTTTTAGGGATGAAAATGATAAGCAGGGACGCCTGGTCATGAGTTGCATGGAAGAAGTAAAAGAGGGCTTGCGGTTTTCTGTTCAGGATAAAGCAGCCAGGGACTTTCGTGAGGAGGTGATTGAATGGTTGATGACCAACCACCCGCATGATTGCCCCGTATGTGATGAGGGAGGCAGTTGCCACCTGCAGGATATGACCGTGATGACCGGACATGATTACCGGCGGTACCAGTTTAAAAAACGCACCTACACCAATCAGTACCTGGGCCCTTTGGTTCATCATGAAATGAACCGCTGTATTCAGTGTTACCGGTGCGTTCGGTATTACCGGGACTATGCCAATGGCAAGGACCTGAATGTTTTTGCCGCCCATAACCACGTGTATTTCGGCAGGGAAAGCGATGGCATATTGGAAAGTCCTTTCAGCGGCAACCTGACCGAAGTTTGTCCCACAGGTGTTTTTACAGATAAAACGCTTAAAAATCATTATACCCGCAAATGGGATTTGACCATGGCGCCTTCTGTTTGCCAGCATTGCAGCGTGGGCTGTAATACCATTGCCGGTGAACGGTATGGATCCATTCGCTGTGTACAGAACCGGTACAATGGCGAGGTCAACGGCTATTTTCTTTGTGATCGCGGACGGTACGGGTATGAGTTTGTAAATAGCGAGAACAGGATTACACAGCCCTTGATCCGGAATCGTTTAGGCGAAGCCGTGAGTGAAAAAGAATTAATGAACCATTTGCAAATGGTGCTTTCTTCCGGACAGCTGATAGGTGTAGGCTCACCCCGGGCTTCTATGGAAAGCAACTTTGCCTTACGTCAACTGGTGGGTGAAGATAATTTTTACCAGGCCATCAGTGAAGATGAGGCATACCTGGTCCGCAAGATCACAACCATTGTAAGTTCAGGGACGGTGCACTGCACTTCGCTACACGATATTGAACAGGCGGATGCTGTGGTCATATTGGGTGAAGATGTATGGAATACGGCGCCGATGATGGCCCTGGCTATAGTACAAGCGGCCAAGAAGGCCGCTTCGGCTGATGCTTCGCTGCAATTGAAAGTACCGGTCTGGAATGATGCGGCGATAAAAGAATACATGCAGGCCGAAAACGGATTTGTTGCCAATATCAGTTTGATCGATTCACCATTGGATGAGGTGGCTGCCGTAAAGCTGCGCATGGCTCCGGATGATATGGCACGTTTGGGATTTGCCATTGCCAACCAGTTGGATGCTGGGCAGCCGGCTGTTGCGGGGATGGATGAAAATTTTGTTCAACAGGCAAAAGCTATCGCTGCCGTTTTATCACAGTCAAAGCGGCCGGTAATCATCAGTGGCACATCAGTGTGCAATGAAGGCGTGATCAAGGCAACGTATAACCTGGCTGCTTTGTTGAATAGTTTGGGAAAGCAAGCCGGCCTTTGTTATGTATTGCCTGAGTGTAACAGCATGGGCTTAAGCCTCCTGCATGCTCCTTCTATTGACAAAGCCATCGAAAGATTAAAACGAACAGAAGACACCACAGCAGTACTTATTGAACATGATCTTTACCGTTTTATTTCTTCCAGCGAGGCCGATCTTTTCTTCAAACAGTGTAAATACCTGGTTGTTCTCGATTCATTGTTTCACCGCACAACGGAAAAAGCCCAGGTGTTGATTCCGGTGGCAACTTTTGCCGAAGGGGATGGAACGGTTGTGAACTATGAAGGCCGCGCCCAACGGTTTTGCCAAGTGTTCATGCCTTCCAATCCTTTTCTAAAAGAAACATGGAAGTGGCTGAAAGAAATGCACACGATGCGTCTGCAAATAAGCAATGGCCACAACCTGCATCCCGATCAGGTGCTGGCCGAACTGGAAACAGCGATACCACAGTTTAAGGGAATTAATAAAGCGGCTCCGGAGCATGATTTTTCCATTCATGGTGAACGCATACCAAGGGAGCCACATCGTTACAGCGGTCGTACGGCCATGCTGGCCAACAGGAATGTAAGTGAACCGAAGCCTCCCCAGGATAATGATTCACCGCTGTCCTTTACCATGGAAGGTTATAAAGGTATGCCGCCACCGCCCCTGGTACCTTTCTTCTGGGCGCCGGGATGGAATTCTGTACAATCGGTAGCCAAATACCAGGTGGAACCCGGTGGTTCCCTTAAAGGGGGTGATCCCGGCATTAAACTATTTGTAAGCAACGGAACCGGCCCTACCTATTTTAAGGAACCACCGGAGGCTTTCAGGTCCCGAACCCAAAAATGGTTGATGCTTCCACAATACCATGTGTTGGGTTCAGGAGAGCTAAGCAGTTATACCAAAGCCTTGCAGGAGCTGTCGCCCCGTCCATTTGTAGGGCTATCCGCCGATGATGCAAACGGGCTTCAGGTAAGCGATAACGACAACATCCGTTTATTCACCGGTAACAAAATCTACACGCTTCCTGTACAGGTAAAAAAGGAGTTGACGAATGGAATACTCCTGGTGGCAGCAGGCTTGCAGGGTTTGGAGGCGATGAACTGGTGTTCGTGGGTAAGAGTGGAAAAAGGAAGTAAGGTGAGTGGTGAGTAGTCAGTGGTCAGTGAAAAGCTCTCTTACTCACTACTCACCACTGACCATTCGCAAAAGGCGTGGGTGCGATGGCGTCTAAAAGATTATTTATGAAATGAACAATAAATAAAACCATATGAGTGTCATGCAACAGGTTTGGATTGTTCTGGGTGTTTTGTTCGTGCTGCTAAATATAGCGGCAGGACTTATATGGGTAGAAAGAAGGCTGCTGGCTTTATGGCAGGACCGTTTAGGACCCAACCGTGCCGGCCCGTTCGGCATCCTGATTGTACTGGCCGATACCCTAAAGTTGTTTTTTAAAGAAGACTGGATACCTCCCTTTGCTGATAAATGGATCTTTATTACCGCTCCGGCCATTGTAGCTGCTAGTGTGCTTTTGAGCTTTGTGATCATTCCGTTCACGCCTTCCATTATTGTTGCTGATTTGAATGTCGGATTGCTGTTCTTTCTTGCCATGTCTTCTTTGGGTGTGTACAGTATTGTGTTGGGCGGATGGGCTTCTAACAATAAATATTCTTTGCTGGGTGCGTTGCGTGGCGCCTCACAGATGATTGCTTATGAAGTCTTCATGGGTTTAAGTCTGATGGGCGTGGTGATGATGACCGGCTCTTTCAAATTAAGCGATATTGTGGCAGCACAGGAAGGCATGTGGTTCATCGTAAAACAACCGCTGGGCGCCCTCATTTTTTTCATAGCCGGAATAGCAGAAACGCACCGCTTACCCTTTGATATACCGGAAGCCGAAAGCGAACTAATTGCCGGTTATCACGCCGAATATTCGGGAATGAAATTCGGGTTGTTTTTTATTGGCGAATACCTGGGGATTACCCTCATTTCTGCCATGATGGCCACCCTTTTCTTTGGCGGTTACCTGGGGCCGTCCTTTCTGCCACCATGGGCCTGGTTCTTCCTGAAGACATTTGCCTTCATTGCTTTTTTCATCCTGCTGAGAGCATCGCTGCCCCGTCCCCGTTATGACCAGTTAATGGAGACAGGGTGGAAGGTGCTGTTGCCTCTGGTGCTGTTGAATATCCTGGTTACCGGGGCTGTGTTGTTATGGCTGAAGGGATGAAAGGAAAGAATGAAAAATGAAAAAGCAAAATGAAAAATAAGAAGATGTCCTGTACTCCTGAAAATAGAATTCAACCTTAGGAAATCCAATTTTACATTTTGCATTTTGAATTATACGATTAATAAAACTCGCCGTTATGTTTAGTCACCTGCGCACCATATGGTTAACCTTTCTGCACCTCTTCAAAAAAAAGGTAACGATCGAGTACCCGGAAGAAAAAATAAAGCTGCACCCCCGCTGGCGGGGAAGGATTGTATTAACCAAAGATCCGGATGGGGGAGAACGCTGTGTAGGATGCTATCTGTGTGCCGCGGCCTGCCCGGTAGATTGTATAGCACTGCAGGCCACAGAAGACGAGAACGGTCGCCGCTACCCGGAGTTTTTTCGCATCAATTTTTCACGTTGTATTTTTTGTGGCTATTGCGAGGAGGCCTGTCCCACCTATGCCATTCAATTGATTCCTGATTTTGAGATGGGTGAGTACAAACGCCAGGATCTGGTATTTGAAAAAGAAGACCTGCTGATAGACAGTGAGGGGAAATATCCCGGTTATAATTATTATAAAATGGCAGGAATAGAAGCTGGTGTTAAACCCAAAGGGCGGGGAGAAAGTGAAGAGCCGCCGGTGGACATCCGTAGCTTATTGCCATAAGAAAACAGTGAAATATCTGTTTATGAATTTAACGTAAGCGAATGCCTGTTCTGTTTTATATAGCGTCTTTTGTGGCGATTCTTTCAACGGTAATGGTGATCACCCGTTACCAGCCCATCCATGCCTTGCTATACCTTGTGGTATCCTTTCTCGCGGTGGCCATGATCTTCCTCTCCCTGGGTGCTCCCTTTGTATCCGTTCTGGAGATTATCCTGTATGCAGGGGCTATCATCGTTCTTTTAATTTTTGTAGTGATGATGTTAAACCTCGGTAGTGAAACGGCTATGCAGGAAAAACAATGGCTTCAACCAAAGATATGGATAGGGCCCTCTTTGCTATCGCTGGTGTTATTGGCAGAACTGGTGATTTTACTGCTGAAAGGCCAGGAGGCCAGCATGCCGGTTCAGGCCGTTCCCATACGCAGTGTTTCCCTTTCATTGTACAGGGAATATGTCATTGCGGTGGAACTGGCAGGTTTCCTGCTGATGGCGGGAATTGTAGGAGCTGCCCATATCAGCAAGCATAAGAAAAAACATTTGCACCGTTTTCTGCAGGAAGAAAAAACGGAGCCGGAACGAAGTGTAAAAACGGAAAAACGGATTGTGATGATTGATAAGGAAGCAACGGGAGTTGTTTCTTCTGAAAAGGAAAAAGATGAAGTAAAAAA
The DNA here is from genome assembly GCA_966095395.1 of uncultured bacterium. Lineage (GTDB taxonomy): Bacteria > Bacteroidota > Bacteroidia > Chitinophagales > Chitinophagaceae > Flavisolibacter. Next base: position 18,879 of record CBHTSW010000041.1, read on the forward strand.
TAAAGGATGAAAACTAAGCCACGAATGGTGGCGGTTAGATGGATGAATAATTAAAACAATCGTTCAAATTCAGGTTATGCCTTTCAATACACATGTAGTTTTAATGGTTGCCGCTGTGCTTTTTGTATTGGGACTGGTTGGTGTGCTTACAAGAAAGAACATCATCTTCATTCTTATCTCTGTGGAGATCATGCTGAACGCGGCAGGATTGGCTTTTGTAGCCGCCGGTTCAAGATGGGGGCAACCTGATGGCCAGATCATGTTTTTGTTTGTACTGGCCATGGCCGCGGCTGAAGTATCCGTGGGTCTTTCATTGGTGCTCCAGGCCCATCATCAATACAAGACATTGGACATAGATAAACTGAAAGAGCTAAGAGATGAAGAGAATGGATGAAGAAGGTAGATGGTTGTTAAGGTTCGTATAACCACTAAACAACGCCATATGAATAATGTAATAGCCCTGATCCCGGCTTTGCCTCTAATAGGGTTTCTTATACTCTTTCTTTTTGGAAGACAGTTATCCAAAACCGTCATTGCATGGATAGGCGCCGGAACCATCAGTATGGCAGCTGTTGTGGTTATTTTCCTGGGCATCCAATTTCTGCAATCGCCTCCGGCTTCGGGTGCCTACACACAAACGCTATGGCAATGGATCAGCGTTAGCAATTTTTCCATCTTCTTTAATTTCAGGATAGATGCCTTGTCACTGGTATTTGTTTTTATCATCACGTTTGTGGGTGCCCTGATCCATATTTACTCCGTTGCCTTTATGAAGGAAGACCGGGATTATGCCCGTTTTTTCGCCAGCATGAACCTTTTTGTTTGCTCCATGCTGATCCTGGTAATGGCTGATAACCTGCTCTTCCTGTACCTGGGGTGGGAAGGAGTGGGACTTTGCAGCTACCTGCTCATTGGCTTCTGGTATGAAGACCCGGCCAATTGCGGGGCTGCCAACAAGGCTTTTTATATCACCCGCATTGGCGATACAGCCATGGCCATCGGTTTATTTTTATTGTTCAAAGAATTGGGCACTTTACATATCCCCACTATACTCAGCGCTTCGTCATCCCATTTTCAGCAAGGTGCGTCCAGCATTACCACGATCGCTTTCCTGCTTTTAGCAGGCGGTATGGGTAAATCGGCACAGTTGCCCTTGCAAACCTGGCTGCCCGATGCCATGGCAGGTCCTTCTCCTGTGAGTGCTTTGATCCATGCAGCCACGATGGTTACCGCTGGTGTGTATCTTATTGCACGCATGCACGTGGTCTTCCAGTTGTCGCCAATAGCTATGACCGTGACAGCTTTGGTAGGAGGAATCACCTTATTTGTGGCCGGCTTCAGCGCCATGGTGCAGACGGATATTAAACGCATCCTTGCGTATTCTACCATCAGCCAGATTGGGTATATGTTCCTGGCATTGGGAGTAGGAGCGTGGAGTGCCGCTATCTTCCATTTCTTCACCCATGCCTTTTTTAAAGCCTTGCTCTTTCTTGCTGCCGGTGCTATCATTGAATCGCTGCATCATGAGCACAACATTTTTCGCATGGGTGGATTGAAAAACAGGATGCCGGTTGTGTTTACCACCTTTCTCGCCGGCGCAGCGGCCCTGGCGGCGTTACCTTTCATCAGTTCAGGGTTTTATAGTAAGGATCAAATCTTATGGTATGCATGGAGTGCAAATGGGGGAAGTCCGGGCCTTTGGATCCTGGCCATAATGGGTGCCCTGGTCACGGCTTTTTATACGACGCGTCTGGTGATCATTACCTTTTTTGGCGAAATGAAAACCCCGGTTAGTTCTGAGCCTGGCCGGCTGATGACGGTGCCGTTAATTGCTCTCGCTGTTTTAAGCATCATAGCCGGCTTCATTGAATGGCCGCACAACACGGTACACCTAACCTTGTTTTCTGATTTGGTACAAAAGGTTTTGCCGGCCACAGTGGTGAAACAGGGTGTTCCGTCAGAGGCCATTTTCCAGGCCATTGCCATCTTGACCACACTTGCTGGTTTATACCTTGGCTATCAATTGTATTATCGAGATGCCAGGGTGATTGAACAGTGGAAACAGGTGCCGGCCCTTGTTTCCATTCGTAACTTCTGGTACAGCGGCTGGAGGTTCGACCAGTTCTATGATGCTGTTTTTGTCAGGCCTTTCGTTTGGATCACTCGTCTGAATAAGGCTGATTTCTTCGATCAATTATATAATGGAATCGCATCGGGCAGCCGGCGCCTGAACCAGTGGTTCTCCCTTTCACAAAATGGTTCACTGCGCTGGTATGTGGCCGGCGTACTGTTTGGTATACTGTTCATCCTGACCTTACAATTGATTTTATGATACTGATCCTCATGCTAAGCACTTTATTGGTGGCTGGTTTGCTTTGCTGGCTGGCGGCCCAATGGAATGTTGCTGTTGTGAAGTGGATTGCCCTGCTGGCCCTGGCCATTGATCTTCTTCTTATTGGCTCTGTTCTGGTACAATACCGGGTAACGACGGTCTCCGGCACCAATACGTGGTTCGTTGATTACCGGGCCAACTGGATTCCTGCTTTTGGTATCAGTTTTCATGTGGCTTTGGATGGGTTGAGTGCTCTTCTTCTGTTGCTGACTTTTTTCCTGGGCATCCTGGCGGTGCTTTGTTCCTGGAGGGAAATTCAGCAACGTACCGGTTTTTATTATTTCAATCTCTTGTGGACATTGGCAGGCATTGCCGGTGTGTTTGTGGCTTTGGACCTGTTCCTGTTTTATTTTTTCTGGGAAGTAATGCTGGTGCCTATGTATTTTTTGATTGCCTTGTGGGGCGACACCAACAGGCGTTATGCCGCGTATAAGTTCTTCATCTTTACCCAGGCCGGAGGCTTATTGATGTTGATTGCCATACTGGCCCTGTATTTTATTCACGGAGCGCAAACGGGTATTTATACCTATGATTATTTCAGTTTGCTTTCCACTTCGCTTTCTTCGTCAGCTTCCCGCTGGATCATGCTGGGCTTTTTGATTGCCTTTGCCATCAAGTTGCCCGTAGTGCCTCTTCATAACTGGCTACCCGATGCCCATAGTGAAGCTCCCACTGCAGGAAGCCTGATCCTGGCAGGGTTATTACTGAAGACAGGGGCTTATGGCATTATTCGTTTTGTAGTGCCACTTTTCCCGGAGGCTTCAAGTGCCATTGCCTGGTGGGCCATGCTGTTTGGCGTTATTGGAATTTTATATGGCGCCATGATGGCCTTTGCACAAACCGATATCAAAAGGTTGATCGCTTATACTTCGGTGAGCCATATGGGGTATGTATTGTTGGGTATTTTCTCTTTCCGTGCCATTGCCCTGCAGGGCGTGGTGATGCAAATGATCACGCATGGCATCAGCACAGGTGCTTTATTCATTATGGCCGGAATGCTGAAGGAACGGCTGCATACCAGGGATATCGGGCAAATGGGTGGCTTGTGGACGTCCATGCCGGCTATGGGCACTCTGACGCTTGTTTTTATTATGGCTTCACTGGGCCTTCCTGCGTTGGGAAATTTTATTGGTGAATTCCTGGTGCTGCTGGGCGCCTTCCCGGTAAATGTTACACTAACTGTTATCGCTACTATAGGATTTGTTTTCTCGGCTTTGTATTCGTTGCGCCTGTTCCAAAAGGTATTTCTTGGTTCTTCTACTGTTGGAACAGCGCTGAAGGATCTGAGTGTGAGAGAACTGGCGATGATGGGTGTACTGGTGGTGAGCATTGTGCTCTTAGGGATTTATCCGCAGCCGGTTTTCGATATGGTAAAACCGGTGGTGATGCAGTTAACAGGCGGGGCGTCATCAGTGGCGAATCATTAAAACGGCCTTTTATTAAAATGCAAAAGGGATAATTTATGAATGCTATACAGTTTTACGGATTGCTTCCCTTCATGGTATTGGCGGTGGCCTCTATACTGGTGATCCTGCTGATTGCTTTCAGACAAAGTCATACTGTCATCCAGGTAGCGGGTTTTTTTATGATGTGCCTGGTGATCGCGGCCATGTGGTATGTCAGGGACAGGTTGCCTGTGGTCATCGCTCCCTTATTTATTGTGGATGGATATGCGGCGCTCTTTACAGGCCTGATTGTTTTTTCTGTTTTGATCGTTGGTCTTCTTTCCTATATCTATTTCGAAGAACGGGAGGAAAATCCTAAAGAATATTACATCCTACTTTTTTTAAGTACCCTGGGTGCAGCCATATTAACCATAAGCAATCATTTTATTTCCTTTTTTATAGGACTGGAATTATTGAGTGTCAGCCTTTATGCGCTGATCGCCTACCTGCGTACCCGGAATAATGCGGTGGAAGCCGGGGTGAAGTATTTGATCCTTGCGGCTGTGACCTCTGCTTTTTTATTATTTGGCATGGCTTTGATCTACATGGAAACCGGAAGCATGGACTTTACCGTGATTGCCCAACGGGCAGGCCATTGGTCGCCCCTGTTTATTACAGGATTAGGTTTAATGATCGTGGCGATAGGTTTTAAGCTGGCCCTGGTACCATTTCATTTTTGGGCCGCCGATGTGTACCAGGGTGCTCCATCACCGGTCACTTCTTTTATTGCCACGGTTTCTAAAATTGGTGTTTTTGCCGTGTTGATGCGTTTTGCGTTAGCCATACAACTTCAAACCAATACCACAGCACTGTATATTTTCGCCGCCATCGCTATCGCCTCCATGATTGCGGGAAATGTGCTGGCTTTGCAGCAACAAAATTTAAAACGGCTTTTGGCTTATTCCTCCATCGCTCATTTTGGTTACCTGCTGGTGGCCTTTTTGCCCGGCGATGAAGCAGGAGTGGAGGCTGCTGTTTTTTACCTGCTGGCCTATGCCATTACCATATTAGCTGCCTTTGGTGTGATTACCCTGCTATCGTCACGAAACAAGGACGCCGAGGAACTGGAACTTTATAGGGGTTTGTTCTGGCGAAACCCCGTGATGGCTCTTGTGCTCACAGTAGCCATGCTGTCCCTGGCAGGCATTCCGCTGACAGCAGGATTTATAGGAAAATTTATGGTGTTAACTACGGGTGTACATGTGCGTTTGTGGCTGCCGGTGATTGTGCTGGTGCTTACCAGTGTGATGGGACTGTATTATTACCTGCGCATTATCAGTACACTTTTTGCAGATGTTCCGGCTTTGGAACCGGCAGAGAAATCACTCCATCCTTTTTTCTATACGGCTACTTATTCCACCCTGTTGGTATTGGTGGTGCTATTGATTTTTATAGGCGTATTTCCAGGCCTTATCCTGGAGAATATAAAACAGTTTTTGCTCATTGATTGAGCCTGTTGAAACGGTTGCTATTTAAGGAAATCCAATAGTATCCAACACCTTTTGAAAACGCGGATCTTCTTTCAGGGAATCAGGCACCCAGCTTTGATATTTTAAAGAAAGCAATAGCGGTTCGCGTTCTTCACAAGCTTTGCTAAAATATTCAAACGCTTCATCCGGTTCATCGAGGTGGGCTGCAGACAAGCCTAAAAGCGTAAAGGATACATACTCATTTTTGGCTTTTTCTCTTAATTCATTCATTAACCTGCGGGCGGGTATAAACTTCCATACCATACAATAGGCCATGATGAGTGTACTTAAAGAAAAATGAAACCTGTTTGTTCTTTCCACCAGGTTTTCAAACGTCTTAATTCCTTTTTCATATTGCTGCAAGGCCAGGTAGGTTAAACCAAGAAACAGATGGCAGGTAAAAGAGTCTTCATCTACCTGGAGGCCTTTTTTACATACAGCCAGTGCTTCGTTGTATTGTTTGGCTGAAAAAAGTATGGAGCCGTACATGCCTAAACATATGGAACTAAGTGGTTCAAGTTCTACAGCAATTCTTCCATGGGTGATAGCGCCTAAGAAATCTCCCTTTACGTAAGATAAATAAAGAGACCCGTACCAGTAATGCGCCTGTACATATTTTGGATTGATCTCCAGCGAGGTCAGGAAATTCTTTTCGGCTTCTGTCCAACTCCAGTTAAAACAAGTAGCATAGCAGCCCAGCGAGCAATAGGGTTCACAGCGTGCAGGATCCAGTTCCAGGGCCCGTTCGGCAGCCAGCCTTGCTTTATCCACAGTCATCCGGGGTGGCAAAAGGCCATAAAAAGCAGCCATCAGGTTAGCATCGGCATATCCGGAATAGGCCAGTGCGAACTGGGGATCCAAATCCATAGCCAGTTGAAAGTAGTGGATACCGGTAATGATGGAAGCTCCTCTTTTGCTTGTGTAAAAACGACCTTTTAAATACAATTCATAGGCCTCGGAATTATGTGTAAGATTTTTTGTTATGCGGGCACGGTCTTTCTCCAGCAAGGTTAATTTCAGTTTTTCGGTCACAGCCAAAGCCACTTCATCCTGTACGGCAAAGACATCATCCAGGCTGCGGTCATATTTTTCCGACCATAAATGAAAACCATCCTCTACATTAATGAGTTGAACAGTTAGGCGCATACGCCGTCCCTGTTTGCGTATGCTTCCATGCAATACGGTGCTGACACCCAGTTTATCCTTTATTTCGCCCAGGTCAATATTCTTTCCATGAAATTGAAAAGAAGAAGAGCGGCTGGCCACTTTTAAATCTTTTAAACCGGATAGAGAATTTAAAATTTCCTCCCCTATACCGTCGCTGAAATATTCCTGGTCGGGATCGTTGCTGAGATTTATAAAAGGCAAAACGGCAATGCTTTTTTCAGAAGTTGCAGCATCCGTTTTGTGTTGCACAGAACCAGATGTAAGTTGTTTGTTTTCTATTTTGCCTTTTAAAGAACCTCTTTCGGGAATGATCAAACCCTCATGATCAAGGGCAAATACTTCCACCTGGCGTTTTACATTTTTGAATTGATAAGATCCTAAGGAAATTGTTTTTACATCCGGATGATTAATAAGTTCATCGTGGATCTTATCAGATAACAAAACGCAGCCGGCCACTCCAAGTGATTCGACACGGGAAGCTATGTTGACACCGTCACCATAGATGTGGCCCTCATCAAAAATGATGTCCCCGCTGTGTAAACCCATGCGCACCGGTACCCGGGGTGATTTTGTAAAAATCTGTTGCATGGCTAACGCACAGTTTACGGCATGAACGGCGCTCTGGAAAATGCTTAATGTGCCATCGCCATAATACTGGATGATGCGGCCGTTAAACTGATCATGTTCTTTTTGGAGAATGTCACGGTGACGGCTTCTTAGCCTGATAGCCTTCTGCTCATTCTCCTGCATGAGAGCTGTGTATCCTTCAATATCCGTAAACAATATCGCTGCCAGCTGCCGGTTCTGAGGCATGATCGTTTCATTTTCGTCGTATTAAATTTACCTCTATTTCTCAAACTATCAGGCCTCCTCTTTGTTGTCAAGTTCGCTATATGTCTTACTTCATCAATGCCATTGAACAGCTGTTTATCACTGCGTATCATAAAACTATTCTTACTAAATATTTGTAACGGTTTGGCTTTGAAAAAAGAGATTTATCCAGGCAAGCAAAATCTAAACTTACCTTCTTGTTGCTTGAGAAGTCATGAATTGGTAGGGACAATTATGAATAATAAAAAAGGTCCTAGTACATAGGACCTTTTGTGAACTCAGATATCTATGATCAAATGAAAAAAATATGAATCTTCATAACCGGTAAATGGCCTTTTTTAATCCTGGGCCAGTAACCCACCGGAACCCGTGACTACCGGGTCTTTGACCGTCGCTTCTTGTTCAATGCGATGAATGGCCTTCATCGTTTTGATCACCGAATCCGGGGTCACTGAAATGGAGTCAATTCCCTGTTCAACAAGAAACTGCGCAAAATCAGGATGGTCAGAGGGTCCCTGTCCGCAAATGCCTACTTTAACCCCACAATCTTTGGCCGTTTGAATCAATTGGGACAGCATGCGTTTTACAGCCGGATTTCTTTCATCGTATAAATGTGCTACCAGTGAAGAATCCCTGTCGAGCCCCAGCGTTAGCTGCGTTAGGTCATTGGAGCCAATGGAAAAGCCGTCAATGTGTTCAGCAAATTCCCTGGCCATAAGAATGTTGGAAGGAATCTCCGCCATCAGGAATAATTCCAGGCCTTCTTTGCCTGGTACCAATCCATATGCTGCCATTACTTCTTTCACCTTTAGTAGTTCCTCTACAGTTCTGCAAAAAGGAATCATCACCACCACATTGGTAAGCCCCATTTCTTCCCTTGCTCTTTTGATCGCCTTGCATTCCAATCCAAAGGCCGCTTTATAATCCTCCGAATAATACCTTGAAGCACCTCTCCATCCAATCATGGGATTTTCTTCCTTTGGTTCAAAATATTTTCCACCCAGCAGGTTGTAATATTCATTTGATTTAAAATCAGAAAACCGGACAATCACTTTGTTGGGATAAAAAGCAGCGGCGATCCTGGCCACGCCAAAGGATAATTTTGAAATGAAAAACTCTTCTTCATTTCTGAAGCCTGTTGTTTTCTGCTTGATGGTATCGGAAAGCTCTTTGTCATTCAAATTACGATGGGACAGCAAAGCCAGGGGGTGGATACCAATGTAATTGTTGATGATAAATTCTTCTCTTGCAAGGCCCACGCCCTTATTGGGAATATGCGAAAAGCGGAATGCCAGCGAGGGGGAAGCCACGTTCAGCATCAGGGCTGTTTTGATAGAAGGCAGATCACTGAGTTTTGTTTCTACTATATCAAAAGACAGTTTGCCTTCATACACAAGGCCGGCATCTCCTTCAGCACAGCAAACCGTTACTACATCGCCGTCACTTAAAACAGAAGTGGCATGGCCGCATCCCACAATAGCCGGTACGCCCATTTCTCTGGCTACGATGGCTGCATGGCAGGTGCGTCCGCCTTTGTTGGTCACTATGGCGGCCGCTTTTTTCATGATGGGTTCCCAGTCAGGGTCCGTCATATCGGTCACCAGCACATCGCCTTCCATAAATTCTTCGCCTTCCATTACACGCTTGTCCAGTGAGTACATGATCTTTACCTTGCCCGATGCAATCTTATCTCCCACGGCAATGCCTGTTAATAATGTTTTAGCCTGGTGGGCCTTCATTACATATTCGGTTAGCGTGTCATAGCTTTTACGGGAATGAATGGTTTCTGGCCTGGCCTGCACAATAAACAAATCTCCGGTTAAACCATCTACCGCCCATTCCACGTCCATGGGGCACCACTGGTTCTTTAACGTGGAATAGTAGTTTTCAATATGCATGATCCACCTGGAGAGCTGGAGGATTTTTTCATCATCCAGGCAAAACTGCTGTTGGGAAGTTTTATCGACCGGGATCACTTTCACTCTTTCATCAGGATCATCACCATACACCATCATTTGATCTTTTATGCCCAGTTTCTTTTCAATGATGGAAGTATATCCTTCTTTCAAGGCCGGTTTAAAGACGATAAATTCATCGGGGGAAATACTACCCTGTACCACCATCTCCCCAAGTCCATAGGAACCATTAATTACGACTACATCTTTAAACCCGCTTTCCGTGTCCAGGGAAAAAGCCACCCCGCTCGAGCCCAGATCACTACGCACCATTTTTTGAATACAAACCGAAAGACCTACGGCAAAGTGGTCGAAGCGGAAGGTTTCCCGATAGGATACAGCCCGGTCGGTAAACAGGGAAGCAAAACAGTTGCGTACGGCGTCCATTAAAGCAGCCGGTCCGCGAACATTCAGATAGGTTTCCTGCTGGCCTGCAAAAGAAGCGTCGGGCAGATCCTCTGCTGTGGCAGAAGAGCGAACCGCAACATCGGTACTTTCCTGGTCGTAATTTTTGGAGAGGGCATAGTAGGTATCAATAATTTCCTGAGAAAGCGAAGCCGGAAACCGGCCATTTCGGATGGCATTGCGGATCTGAAGTCCTGCTCTTCGCAGCGATTCTACAGAATTGAAATCTATGCCTTTTACCAGTTCGCGGATCTTTTCATCAAGGTTATTATGATGAATAAATTCCTGGTAAGCATTCACGGTAATTACAAATCCGCCGGGAATGTTGACACCAAGTTTTGTAAGGTGCTGGAGCATTTCTCCAAGGGAAGCGTTTTTGCCTCCCACCAGGTCAATATCCTTCATACCAACCTGGTTGAGTTGAACAATCATTGTTTGCATTGCGCAATCGTTTAAGGGTGAGTGCTGCCGGTGAACAGCGAAGGTTGAAACAGTGGTGGCTAAAAGTCTCTGTAACTATTTATTGGGATTGGCAGCCAGGGACATCATGAGATAGACGTAAGCTGTACGCTCATCATTAAAATATTTGGTAGGGAAATCTGGGCGCATGGTTATTGCAAATTAGGGAAGTTCTTTATTCAACTCTTAGTTGCCGTACCAGGTACACAACCTGCAGCTCTTCTATCGGCTTTTATTGGAAATAAGATAGTAATCAATCGATAATTGAAGTTTCATCTGCAAAAGCAACGGCTGTTGCTTATAGAATAATGAAAGGAGAGTGTTGATGGTAAAGCAGGACGGAATTCTACTGTTCGAAAAAGCTGTAGCCGGTCGTAGTTGTCCCATGCAGAAAGTGCCTTTATAACGGCATGATTAAACGCTGGTAAAATATATTGAATCCGTTCCTTATAAAAAAAAATGGTAATAAATTTAAAATTCTAAACGATTTATTATACTTTGGCGCCTAAATCCATTAGAAACCCCGTGTTTCTACTAACTGCCAATTTCTATGAACCCAAAATCCTTGCCTGGCGTTATTACGCTGATTCTTTCAATTTTCCTTAGTGTTACTACTAAAGCACAGTCATTTGGAGCCTTATCTTCTGCTGTTTGGCTTACCGATTGCAATCAGAGTGATTACTACAATACCTCGGGAAGCGGCGCTAATTTAATTGGTCCGGCCGCAAACGTATTCACGGGTGCAAACCTGGGTGCTTATACTCAAAATTCCGGAGGGCTTATTTTAAGAGGGGGAGAGGTAAGAACCTTTAAAACTCCAGGGGTAGCCAATGTTTGTGGTGTTCGTATGTACTACCGGGTGTATCTGCAAAGCGGCGCGCCGGGAGCCTTTAATGCAATTGATCTTCCCTTTTTTGATGATTGTAACGTGCCTGCAGGTTCTTTTCCTTCGGGTGGATCCTGTGGGGATGGTGATCAAAAATGGAAACGTGTGATTCCCGACGGTACCACTTCGCCGTACGCCCCTGTTAACCTTACCGCCTATGCGCCGGGAAATTATGTATTGGAGGTATATTATGAGGTTACCGGTTCATCTTCCTCTACTACCTTATGTAATGAAACCGTTGTTTTAAATAACGCAGCGAATAATTATAAAGCTTTCTTCTCTATTCAATCACCTGCTTTAGCAAGCACCAATCCAATCACCTGTAACGGAACCGAAGGTTCTATTACCATCAGCGGTTTAGTGGCGGGAGTGAGTTATGGAATCAGTTACTCGGATGATGGTGTTCTGGTTGGCCCTTTGAACCTTGTTGCAAACGGATCTGGCCAGGTAATATTAAGCGGGTTAGATGCAGGTGTTTATTCAGAGTTTGTAATAGAAACAAATGGTTGCACCACTGAACTGAATACAGGGTTGATTTTATCAGATCCTGTATTTACACCCAAATTTAATAAGATCGCTCCTTTTTGCGCCGGATCAACTCCACCCAGCTTGCCTACTACCTCTAATAATGGCATTAGCGGCACCTGGAGTCCTTCTGTAATAGACAACCAGGCTTCAGGGTCGTATACATTTACGCCAACACCCGGCCAGTGTGGTTTATCAGCCACTATAAATGTCACGGTCATTCCCAACATCACACCGACGTTTACGTTTGGTACCTCCATGGTGATCTGTGGCAGTGGCACCGTGCCATTACTGCCCAACACATCTGGTAACGGCATCAATGGTACATGGAGTCCTGCTGTTGTGGATGACCAAAACTCAGGTACCTATACCTTTACCCCTTCACCGGGCCAGTGTGCTACAACGGCCACGTTTTCTGTTACCGTTAATCCCAACATAACACCTACGTTTAGTTTCGGGACTTCACTTACCATTTGTGCCGGAGAAGCGGTTCCTTCTTTGCCTGCTACTTCAATCAATGGTATAACAGGATCCTGGAGCCCTGCAACGGTTGATAATCAAAACTCAGGTACATATACGTTTACACCTGCAGCCGAGCAGTGTGCCACAACCACCACCTTTACTGTAACAGTAAACCCTATTGTAACACCTGTATTTAGCTTTGGACCTTCACTAACGATTTGTGCAGGAGGGCCGGTTCCGGTATTAGCTACTACATCTGATAATGGCATCAATGGTTCATGGAGTCCTGCTGTTGTGGATGACCAAACTTCGGGTGTTTATACATTTACACCCACCGCAGGACAGTGTGCCACAACAACAACATTTACTGTTACGGTCAATCCGAATATCACACCTACATTTACGTTTGGTACTTCAATGGTGATCTGTGGCGGAGGTAGTGTTCCTTCCTTGCCTGCTACATCAGGCAACGGTATTACAGGTACGTGGAGTCCAGCAACTGTAGATGATCAGGCTTCTGCAACCTATACCTTTACGCCTTCACCGGGCCAGTGTGCTACAATAGCAACGTTTTCTGTTACCGTTAATCCAAATATAACCCCCACGTTTAGTTTTGGTCCAGCATTAACCATTTGTGCCGGTACAGGTGTTCCGACCTTGCCCACCACATCGGATAATGGTATAACGGGTACCTGGAGCCCGGCCACTGCCAGTGATCAGAATTCAGGCACCTATACGTTTACGCCGGCCGCAGGGCAATGCGCCACTACAGCCACGTTCACTGTTACCGTAAATCCGAACTCCATTCCCGCATTTAGTTTTGGCCCCTCGCTGGTTATTTGCGCAGGCGGTACTGTTCCGACCTTACCCACCACATCGGATAATGGGATCAATGGTACCTGGAGTCCGGCTGTGGTTAGCAATCAAACTTCCGGTGTTTATATCTTCACTCCTGCAACTATGCCCGGGCAGTGTATCAGTTCTGCCAGGTTTGTTGTCACCGTTAATCAAATAGTAACACCCACATTTGGTTTTGGTGCATCGCAAATTATTTGTGCCGGTACAACGGTTCCTGTGTTACCCACCACATCGGATAATGGGATCAATGGTACCTGGAGTCCGGCTGTGGTTAGCAATCAAACTTCCGGTGTTTATACTTTTACCACAGCACCCGGACAGTGTGCAGCGCCTGGCGCCACGTTTACGGTAACTGTTCCTCCTGTGGCCACCGTGAATTCAACGACCGATATTTCTGTGACGGATGGCGCCACCATCCCCCTGTTCAGCCCTTCGGGTACACCGGCTGGTGTAAGCTTCAGCTGGACCAATTCAAACACGGCCATCGGTTTAGCGGCATCCGGTACCGGCAATGTGCCTTCTTTTACGGCCATCAACAAAGGGTCCGCTCCAATTAGTGCCACCATAACCGTGACGCCCATAATCAATGGTTGTGCAGGTACCCCCGTGAGTTATGTTATTACCGTTACTCCTTTAGAAAAAGATGTATTTGTACCCAATGTGTTCTCGCCCAATGGGGATGGTAAAAATGACATCCTTTTTGCGTATGGCAATTATATAGACCAATTGGATATGCGGATATTCAACCAGTGGGGAGAGCAGGTATATGTAATTAACAGCAAGGCTAAAGGATGGGATGGGACCTACAAAGGAAAAGCACAGCCGGTAGGGGTGTATGTGTATGCGTTGAAAGCCGTATTGTCGGATGGAAGAACCGTACAAATGAAAGGATCCATTACACTGGTACGTTAAACCAAAACTATAGCTACAGGGCAGCGAGGGACAGCCCGCAGTTTGCTTCGTGTTGTAAAAAATAATATCCAAAAAATGAAAAACAATAAGATGAAACTTTCTGCTTTACTCACAGCCTGTTTGGTGCTGGCATGCATACACCGGTCGGCCGCCCAGACGGATCCTCACTTTACGCAGAATTATACATATCCGACGTATGTTAATCCTGCCATGACCGGAGGCGGCGATGGTGAATATAGAGTTTCAGCCATCTATCGCAGCCAATGGGGCTCAGTAGGAAATCCTTACCGGACTACCGGTATGTCGTTTGATACCCGTACCGATAAAAATATTGCACTGGGTGTAAACCTCATGAACCAGTCAGCAGGTGATGGAGGGTTTAATTATTTAAATACCTATGCTTCTATAGCATATACGGGTGTTACGTTCGGTAAGAATAATGAACACCGCCTGGTATTCGCCCTGCAGCCCGGTATCATCAACCGGCGGATCGATCAAAGCAAATTTAAATGGGGTGAGCAATGGAACCCTATTACCGGGTACAATGCTTCCAATCCAACGTCAGAAAGTTTTGCCGCTAATTCCGCTACTACTTTTGATGTGGGTGCAGGCGTTTTATATTATGATGCTTCTGCAGATAAAAAATACAATGTATTCGGCGGCCTTTCCTTTTTTCACCTCAACCGCCCCAGGGATCCTATTGTTTCTCCGGAAAGTGATGTATTAAATACAATCCCTCTTCGCTATACGGTTCATGGAGGTTTAAGTTTTAATCTTGTGGAAGGTACCAGTATCGTTCCGCATTTTTTATACATGCAACAGGGCAATGCAAGAGAAACCATGCTGGGTGTGTATGTGCAAAAAAATGTGAATGAAGAAACCGATATTATGTTCGGCGGTTATTATCGCTATAAAGATGCCCTGGCTCCCTTTATTGGTGTAGACTGGAGAAATTTCCTGGTGGGATTGAGTTACGATGTAAATACATCCCAATTGGGAAACCTGTCACGAAACATCAACAGCTTTGAATTGAGTGTTACCTATAATTACCGAAAAGGAGTAAAAAGCATTTTTGATTTTATCCGTTGTCCCCGTTTGTAAAATCCTATTATACTAATTAAAAGATCTCGCCATACTATGAATGCCCTTCAATGTCTTAAAAAAAACAATATCCTTTCAATAAAACCGTGCAGATTACACAGGGTGAGCCGGTTGGTACTCGTATTGATTGGATGCACTATGCTAAGCCAGGCGCAAAGCCAGGCCGATAAACGTTTGGTGCTGGCCGATCAATATTTTGCCGCCGGTGACTATTTTACGGCAGCAGGCTTATATGGCCAATTTTTAAAGCCTTCAGTAAAAGAACTCCCATCCAGTGGTTTCCCCTTGAATTCAAAAAAGAACAGCAGGGGCAAAACAGGCAGTTATGCAACCAAGCAGGATATTGTAATGAAACAGGCAGACAGTTACCGGTTGGCTCACTACTGGAATGAAGCCGCTGCTTTGTATAAAGAATGTTTTAAGAAGGATCCTGCTGCTTATGCAGCAGCTATATACTGGTATGGCGTATGCCAGCGAAGCCTCGGTAATTATACCGCTGCGGAAGAAAGCATCAACCGGTATCTTAGTGAGCAGGTTAGCGGTCCTTATCAGCAGGCCGCGGCCAATGAAAAAGCGACGCTTCAATTTATCCGTAACCAGATAGTACGACCGGATTCCGTTCTTTACCGCGTTCAAAAAATGGAAACTCCCGGAGCTGAGAAAGGTGTTTTTGCCCTGGCGAAGGGAGCGGATAGTCAATTCCTGATCACCAGTACACAAACAGATTCTATCACTTTTCCCGGTATCAATCCTCATCACAACCGGTTGTTTCGTTCCCAGCTTGTTAATGGCGGTTTGCAAAATATCGAACCGGTCATTATGGAAGGGAGTGATGTTTCTTTGAACCAGGGTGCAGGAAGCCTGAGCGCCGATGGTAATCATCTATATTTCACGCAATGGAAAAAAGACAGTAGCCAGGCCCATTCTGCTATTTATTATTCAACAAAAAAAGAAAGTGGGTGGGGGCAACCGCAATTACTTCTTTCGGTTAACCAGCAGGGCTATAACAGCCAGCAGCCTTTTTGTTCTGCCGATGGAAAATTTTTATTCTTTGCTTCCGACAGGAAAGGCGGGTTGGGAAGTTTTGATATATGGTATGCACCCCTGCAAGCCGATGGTACCACCGGCCAGCCTGTAAACGCCGGGGCGGTGATCAATACAGCAGGAAATGAACAGGCGCCTTTTTATCATAACGCCAGCCAGACACTTGTTTTTGCATCCGACAGAACGCCGGGAATGGGAGGCTATGACCTGTTTGCTGCAAAAGGATATGAAACTTCGTGGAAAGCGCCGGAGAATATGGGGCATCCTGTTAATTCATCACGGGATGATGTTTACTATTTTGCTGCTGAAAATGGAAATATCCTTGCGAATGCCTACTTCAGTTCGGACCGTGGCTCCGAATGTTGCCTGGCCACTTATACGGTTTCAAAAACAGCAAAGAAGAAACTGCTCACTGGTATCGTTCGGGATTGTAAGGATAATGAACCTATTGCCAATGCTGAAGTGATCATGAAAGCGGCATCGGGAGAAATGTTCCGTACGACAACGGGTGAAGATGGAACATATTTATTTGAATCAGTAGGAGAGGTTAACCAGCACCAACTCCTGGTGAGTAAAGAAAAATACAATGAAACAACTTCAGATGTAGTGACGGAGGGCAGCCATGAAGGCTGGCTTACCGACACGCTGTATCCTGCTGCCGTTTGCCTGGAAAAGAAGCTCGTTATCAAAGTGGAAAATGTAGTGTCGGTTTATTTTGATTTTGACCAGAGTAAACTCAAGGACCGCGGAATGGAACAACTGGATTCGATCTATAACGTGTTGACAGAAAGTCCTACAGCTACTATCCAAATATCAGGCTATACGGATGGTCTTGGATCAGCGGAATACAACAAGAAACTTTCTGATAAACGTGCCAAGGCCTGTGCCGATTACCTGATAGAAAAAGGTATTGATGCAGCAAGGATCAGTTTTGAATCCTTTGGCGCCTGCTGCCCGGTGGAAATGGAAATGATCAACGGAAGAGATAACCCCGATGGCAGAAGCATGAACCGGAGAGCTTTAATCAATATTAATAAAGAGTAAAGCCAAGTGTTTGGCTTCCCGTTTATTTTAAAAATACAGTATCATAAATGAACCGGAGAAAGCCTCAGGGTTCGTTTATAGCTATAAAGTAGCTTCTGAAAGGCGGGTCGCTATATTTTCTAAGAAAAGTTATGGATACTTGTACTTACTAGTTTTGTTTTAAAATTAATTACAAGACGAAAGAAGTTTTAAGAATAAGGTGTTCTTTTGCTTTTGAAAAGGATAAAGGCCTGGCCAATCCGCATTACCAGAATCCTGTTAAGTCGATGCAGGAGATGTGCCGGTCATAATCCTCGAAAAAGCATAACCATCTTAAACACGATCATTATGAACACAAAAACCGGGTACCTGTTTTTTATAGCCGCCACACTTATAGCCGCCTCATTGGTCTTTAGCGGTTTTAAAAAGCAACAAGATGAACCCTGGACACAGGATCAATTGTTAGAGCCATCTGATTTAGCCGGGATACTAGATAATCCCAAAGCAAAGCAACCTTATGTCTTTAGCATTGGGCCTGGTGCCACTATTAAAAACTCCATAGATATTGGTCCTGCAGAAAATAAGGAGAATTTAAATGAATTAAAAAAGCAGCTAAGCAAACTGCCCAAAGATGCCAGCATTGTCATTTACTGTGGTTGTTGTCCCTTTATTCGTTGCCCTAATATCCGCCCTGCCTTTACTTTGTTGAATGAAATGAAGTTTACTAATCAAAGGCTATTAAGTCTGCAACATAATATTAAGATAGACTGGATTGACAAAGGCTTTCCTGTAAGCGA
>CBHTSW010000042.1:0-36323 GCA_966095395.1 uncultured bacterium
TTAGTGTTGGTGGTTCAGCTTCTAAATAAGCTGTACAACTCAACAATAAAAAAAGGCTGATCACGATCAGCCTTTTTTTATTTAAAACGAAGCAGGGCGGCATAGTTTTGTAGTGAGATATTGAATTATAAACCAAAAAATGATTTTATGAGGAAAATATTTTTAGCCGTTGCTGCTTTATTGGTTGTTGGTGTAGTAAATGCGCAAAGGAGAGAAGACCGCTATGGTAATCGCTATAATGTTAGAGAAAATCAGTTTGGTATAGGCGCAGAGTTGGGAATTGGAACGGCAAGCGGCAGCAAGGTTTCCTATGGGGCTTCCGTTAAATACCTGCATGGCATAGGCGCTTCCGGCCAAACTACGTTTAGCCTTGGATGGCTTAAGTCTTCCACTTCAGAAGTAATCGGCGGGGTGAAATATAAAACGAGTTCGAGCCTTATTCCCTTGCTGGTGGGCTACCGTCTTAACATAGGCCAGCTTTATGTTGAACCGCAAGCTGGCGTTTCTTTGAACAAATTGAAATCCACGGTGGGAACGGAAACTTCAAGCGACACAAAGTTTGCGTTTGCTTATGCTGTTGGCGGTGGCTACGTTACCCATGGCGGCTTTGATTTTGGTATTCGATTTCTTAATACCACGCAATCCGGCGCAAATGGAATATTTGTATTCCGCCTTGGATATAATTTTTCCTTGGGCGGCGGGTATAGAGTGGAATAAAAACCAGGATGCAACAATGGTAAGGCCGGTTTCCCACCCGGCCTTTTTCTTTGCTACAAAATTAGTTGTTGGTATTGCCTGCTGCCAAACTGAATGGAGGCAGTAACTTTTGGGTTGAAGACTTTGCAGGATTTTGGGATCTCAATTACGCGGTTATCTTTGCTGCATTATTAACCAAAACGTATTCTATGAAAAGAATCCTGCTTAGCGCATTGATCTTAGTATCTGCATTTGTCTCCAACGCCCAGTCAACAGTTTTTAAACCCCTAAAAGTAGATCTCGCATTAGGTTATGCTATGCCCGGAGGATCGGGTTCCAAGGGCGGTGTTCTTTTCGCAGTGGAGCCTAAGTATGCCATTAATGATAACATAGCACTTGGTTTGCGCATGGAAGCGGCTGTTATGGCAAGGGCCGTGGTCAGTCCAAATGGTGAAGAAGCCTCCGGCGACGTGAAAGCCAGTGGTTCTTATCTTGCTACAGGCGATTATTATTTCAACACAAATAAATTCAGGCCGTTTGCAGGCATGGGTGTTGGGTTATTCAGAAATGCTGCCATTGCTTTTGATACAGGTAGTGCGGAAGCTAATGAAGTCGCCGCTTCCAGCAAATTTGGCGCAGCGCCGCGGATAGGTTTCGAAACAGGCCATTTTCGCATGGCTATTGAATACAACGTCATGGGTAAAACAGGTTCCATCAACAACAACTACTTAGGTATTAAAATTGGCGCCTTTATCGGTGGCGGCAGATTGTAAATAGCCATCATAACTTGTGAACATAATTTTTAAAGCTGCATTCAAATGCAGCTTTTTTTTATAACCTAAAATCCCGGTTGTAAATTGCGGCCTCTTATTTGCTTAATACAGAAAAAAAGTAATCTACTATGAAAAAGATCAGTTTATTAGCATTGATTTTAGCCGCCAGCACCGTTGTTTTCGCACAGTCACCAAAGTTTGGATTGAAAGCAGGATTGAATATTGCTACCATGTCAAATATTCCCGGAGTGGACTGGAATTCACGTTTGGGTTTAAATGCCGGAGCATTAGCGCATATACACCTTAGCCCGCAAGTCGCATTGCAACCCGAAGTGGTATTTTCCGGACAAGGTGCAAAATATACGGTGGGTACTGCCGGTGACGAACATGACCTGATCCTGAATTACATTAATATCCCCGTGCAGTTGCAATACATGTTCGACAATGGATTCCGTCTTCAAACAGGTCCGCAGGTTGGTTTCTTAATTGATGTAAAAGACAAACTTAACGGACAGGAGACAGGATTTTTTACATCCGATGATTTTAAAGACATTGATTTTTCCTGGACGTTAGGATTAGGTTATTTAACCAACTCGGGATTTGGTGTTGATGGCCGTTACAATCTCGGCATTAGCAACATCAATGAAGCAGGTACCAATAAACTGCGTAATAATGTTTTCCAGGTGGGAATATTTTATATGCTGGACAATTCGCACAAAGCAAAATCGAGGTAAAGCCTCCCCACTAAAAATTAATTAATGGCCGCTATAAGCGGCCTTTTTTTTGCATACCATGGGCAACCTTAAAAGTTAACATATGAAAAAGATCAGTTTACTTGCTTTAGCCTTGTCTGCAGGCTTTTTTTTATTTGCCCAGAACCAGCCTCAATTGACAACACACATGGCTGTAGCGCCACGATTTGGAATTAAGGGCGGAGTGAATATTGCCAATTTGAGTGACAAGGATTTTCCAAGCTCTGCAGAGTTCAACTCCAATACAAAAACAGGTTTTCACGGAGGTTTTTTTGTAAACCTGCCACTGGGTGATGTTTTAAAATTTCAGCCGGAGTTATTATACAGCTTACAGGGAGCAAAGAGCAGTGCAAGGACTACGGTTGGTACAAGCACTTTCACCACCAGCTATAAAACACACCTGCATTATATAAATCTTCCGCTTATGTTCCAGGCCAGGACTCCCAACGGAGGTTTTTATGTAGAGCTGGGCCCACAGCTTAGCTATTTAATAAGTGCAAAAGATAAGGATATCAACAATTCAGGGGGCGGAACAACTACTTCCGAGGTGGATATTAAAGACCAGCTGAAGAAATTTGATGTGGCCGCATCAGGTGGTATTGGCTTTGTCACAAGAATTGGATTAGGTATTGATGCCCGTTATAACTGGGGTTTTCTGAATGTACTGGATGATAATAACAGTGCTAATATCAGCGGCGCTAAATTAAGGAACAGGGTGATTCAGATAGGTTTATTTTACCAGTTTGGTGCTGCTGAATAAAATGCCCTCAACATAGTTTTTTAAGCGGGTTCAATTGCAGAACGCCCGTTTTTGAAAAGGCAAAATTAAAAAGTAAAAGTTCAAAAAGGGAACCTTGTA
Source organism: uncultured bacterium (assembly GCA_966095395.1). Lineage (GTDB taxonomy): Bacteria > Bacteroidota > Bacteroidia > Chitinophagales > Chitinophagaceae > Flavisolibacter. The sequence goes on from CBHTSW010000042.1 coordinate 3,081, forward strand.
CAGTAAGGATCTTTTTATTTTTACTTTTTAATTTTGCCTTTTGTGTTTTGACTTTTGCCTCCTACCGCATCAATACCTATTTTTATAAAAATTTCTCTTTTGAAGTCACTATTGAATAGCCAGCAGATACAACTCACCATTAAGAGACTTGCCAATCAAATTCTGGAAAACCATGTTGAGCTAAAAGACACCGTTCTTATAGGCATGCAGCCCAGAGGCATTTACCTATCGGACCGTATTGTGAAGGAAATAAAATCAGAAGCCGGTACAGCCAATATTCAATACGGCAAACTGGATATTACTTTTTACCGCGATGATGTGCGGAAAGAGTTGCATGTAGCCAATGAAACCGATATTCTTTTTTCTATTGAAGGGAAAAGAGTGGTGTTGATAGATGATGTGTTGTACACCGGCCGGACCATTCGTGCTGCTTTAGACGCTTTGATGGATTTTGGCCGCCCTCAAAAAGTGGAGCTGATGGTTTTGATTGACAGAAGGTACAGCCGTGAACTTCCCATTCAGCCTGATTATACCGGAAAGTCCATTGACTCTATCGTTACCCAAAAAGTAAAAGTATTGTGGCAGGAAAAAGATGAAAAGGACGAAGTGATATTGGTGGATTGAAAAAAGCTCATAGCCGATAGCCGAAAATCTTAAACTTCGAACTAAAACCTCTATTTCCTTTATCTTTGATTTTTAATGGCGCTTTCTACAAGACATCTTCTGGGAATAAAAGATCTCACTCCTGCAGACATTACATTATTATTAGATACCGCAAAACAGTTCAAGGAAGTTTTACAACGGCCGATTAAGAAGGTTCCCTCACTCCGGGACGTAACGGTGGTGAATTTGTTTTACGAAAATTCAACCCGTACCAGGATTTCTTTTGAACTGGCGGAAAAACGCTTGTCTGCCGACACCGTTAATTTCAGTGCATCAGGTTCTTCGGTCTCCAAAGGAGAAACCCTGCTGGATACCGTGAACAACATCTTATCTATGAAAGTAGATATGGTGGTGATGCGCCACAGTGCCACCGGCGCCCCGCATTTTTTGGCCAGGCATATTCCTGCGGCCATCATTAATGCCGGCGATGGTATCAATGAACATCCCACGCAGGCCCTGCTGGATGCCTTATCCATAGTGGAAAAATTCGGAACGTTGAAAGGCGTTCGTGTGGCCATCATCGGCGATATTATGCACAGCCGCGTTGCCCAAAGCAATATTTATTTGCTTACCAAAATGGGAGCGGAGGTAGTGGTTTGCGGTCCGCCCACACTCATTCCTAAATATATTGACCAGGCTTTTAAGGTTCATGTGGAGTACGACCTGAAAAAGGCGCTGCAATGGTGCGATGTAGCCAACGTTTTGCGCATTCAGCTGGAGCGGCAGAACCAGGTTTTATTTTCTTCGCTGAGGGAATACAGCCTGGCCTACGGCATTAACAAAAGAATACTGGATGGCTTGAATAAAAAAATCACCATCATGCACCCGGGCCCCATTAACAGGGGGGTAGAACTGGATAGTGATGCGGCCGACAGCGACCAGTCAATCATTTTGCAACAGGTAGAAAACGGGGTAGCGGTTCGGATGGCTGTTTTGTATTTGTTGGCAGGAGAAAGAAATTCGTCCTAATTTTCCACCCAATTTATTTACATGCGTATCGGTTTATTTCCCGGCACATTTGATCCCGTCACTTTTGGGCATATTGATATTATTGAAAGATCAATACCCTTGTTTGATAAATTATATATCGGCATCGGCATCAACTCTAATAAAAAGCCCATGTTCTCGGCCGAGCAAAGAGTGCATTGGCTGGAGGAGATCTTTAAGAATGAACCCAAAATTGAAGCCGTTATTTATGAAGGGCTGACGGTGGATTGCTGTAAAAAGATCAATGCCAATTATATTCTCCGCGGCATCCGTTACGTTAACGATTTTGAATATGAAAAGGCCATCGCTGATATGAACCGCAGCCTGGATGAGAATATAGAAACGATCTTCTTAACCTGTCTGCCCAAATATACTTCGGTGGCTTCCACGCTGGTAAGAGATGTGCTTCGCTACGGCGGCGACGTATCGCAGTTTGTGCCCGATGTGGTTTTAAAAACCATCCGCCAGTCCGATCCAAAAATTTTATTTGCTTAAAAGACAGCTTATACCACACGGCTACCGGGATGGCAGATGATCGTTGATAGCTGACAGAGGGAAAGAGGCAGCTTCTGTCTCACCTTTGCCGTCTCAAGATTGTTTTCTTGATAGCGGTTTAGTATAAAAAGTCTATGGTTTCTAGAAAAGGCAGGTGTGAACCCTTCAACCTTTAAACTCCTTAAACTCTTCCACTTCTAAACCCCTAAACATTCCTCACCTCCTGTAAAACACTGACCCCTGCTTTTATAACATCGGCAATGGAAGCATGCGTATTTTCCATGTAAACAGCCAGGTTCTCTACCGCAACCCATTCGCATTTTTCAATATCTTCTTCTGTTTGCGGTGTAAATGCCTGCTTTTTGCTTTTCATCAGGTACCAGTGCGACTCTTTTAAAATGTATTCGCCGTATTGGTGATAAGTGTGGTAGGTAATAGTAAGCGGTTTTTCCAGCTTAACTTCTCCCAATCCTGTTTCTTCCTTTACCTCCCTTAAGGCGCAGGTTTCCAGATCTTCGCCTTCATCCAGTTTGCCCTTGGGTAAATCCCATTTGCCCCGCCGGAAGATCAGCAATACTTCCTCATCTTTTGTATAAACAAAACCTCCTGCGGCCTGGATAAAACTGAATTTCTTTTTAAAGCTGTTCAGCACTGCATTCACATCTTCATGCAAAAAAACACCGCGGAGCACTTTGGGTTGGTCCATTTCATGGATCATGGCCTTTACGGTGTGGCTGTTAAATTCATCAATAAAAACAGTTTCTTCATGATGAAGATATTCTTCAATTTCCGGCGTTAACTGGTCTAACAGGAAAAGGGGTTTGTTATTGAAGTAAATTTTTTTCTGCATATACAAATGTATTATTTCAAATTTCCTGCTGTGTAAATTCTCGCAGGTTTTCATACAGACAGCTGACATCTTTCTTTCTAAAGAGAACGGCGGTGCGGAGAAGCTGCCAAAGGCCGGATCAGCAGGAGATACCATAACAATTACCCTGAACGCTGACTTACAGGCAACTTACAGACAAATGATAGAATATTCCTCCATACTTTGCCCGGATATCCTCCCTGTTCTGTGGGAGCTCCTGGCTGTACCGGCTATTTTTTAAGTTAGGATAGCGCCCGGTGCCTTGAGTCCATAAAATCCTGTAGCCTCGCTTCAACATTCGATATTCTCCTACCTTCGCGGCATGACCGATGCTCTTGTAACTGCAGAAAAGCTGCTCCAGGCAGATGCTGTACGATTAAGCCCGCAAGCCCCCTTTACCTGGGCCAGCGGCTGGAAAAGTCCTATTTATTGTGATAACCGCAAAGTGTTGTCGCTGCCTTTTATCAGGGATTATATAAAAAGCGAACTATGTAATGTGGTGTTTGAAAAGTTTGGCGAGGCCGACCTGGTGGCCGGCGTGGCAACGGCCGGTATTGCCTGGGGAGCTATGGTGGCCGACCAGTTAAAACTTCCTTTTATTTATGTACGTCCCAAGCCCAAAGAACATGGCTTGGGTAATCAAATTGAGGGACAGTTTGCCAAAGGCCAAAAAGTGGTTGTGGTGGAAGACCTGATCTCAACCGGTAAAAGCAGCCTGCAGGTTGTGGAAGTGCTACGACAGAACGAAGTGGAAGTGATTGGTATGATTTCGATTTTTAATTACCAGTTCCAGTTGGCGAAGGATGCTTTTGAAAAAGCCGGCGTTCCCTATATTTCCCTGACCGATTATCCTTCCTTGTTAAACCTTGCCCGGCAAAAAGGGCTGATAAAAGAAGAAGAGCAGGAAGTTTTGTTAAAATGGCGGTCAGATCCCGCAAACTGGAACGGACTTTCTTAAATTCGTTAGAAATACAACTTCATGAAAAAACTGCTATTTACTGTTTTGATGGGTAGCTTTCTTAGCTTGGCTGCCACGGCCCAGACAAAAGCAGTACAAACTGTAAAGATCAGTACGCCTACCGTACAATGCGAAATGTGTAAAAAGAAGATAGAGGGCTACCTAAAGCGCTACGACGGGGTGGCCACTGTCAATGTCAATTATAAGCGTAAAGAGACGACGGTAAAGTACTTAACCGACCGTACAAATGAAGAAGTTTTAAAGGCAGCAATTGCCAATGCGGGTTATGATGCCAACGAAATTAAGGCCAACCCCGAAGCTTATAAGGCCCTACCCAAATGTTGCAAAAAGCCGGAAGATGGTGGCGGCATGCCAAAGCACTAAAACTGGTAACATTATTTTAAAGCCCCTTTTTGGGGCTTTTTTTATGGCAGTTTGATCTCTTCAAGACGATGCTTACCCTGGTAATGAATGGGCGTGTTTAAATAAATTCCGGCTTTTCCAACCTTTGCCGACCCCTCTGCTTTTAATAAAACATCTCTCCGGGAGAGCGATTCCAGGTCCAGATTAAGGGCCGTCCTCATGGAAATTGTACCGGAAAAAGGAATGGAAAACTCGGCTTCCCTGTTCACATTTATGGATGAATCCTGGATGAATTTCCCAAGGTAAGTGCTATCCAGGTAAATATCTGCTTCTGCCTCCTTGACAGTTACGCCAAATCCGTTTGGATTGTAATAGGTAACATTCACGCCAATTGTCGCTTCCAGCAACCCCAGATTTTTAATACCCAAATTTTCTACCCGTCTGAATTCCGGGTCTTTTATCTCCTTGCAACCAATTAACCCTATGGCTATTACCAGTACAATAGGGAAGAGTCTTTTCCTGTCCATCCTTTTATAAAGCAAATATCATGCGGAAGAAACCGGGTAAATGTGGATAAACACTTAGCCAATTTATATAGCAATTTCATCTCCAAAGTAAGAAAATTTAAATACTATTTTAATTAGTAATAAAAATCATGTTATATGGCTTAAAATCAATTAGTTATAATGTTTAAGTAATTTCATAATTCATTTGTTATAACCGTTGTACCTGAATTATTTGCAAGCTTTTAAGTGTGTTTCAGAGAGATATACATATCACGTAGTAATTTGTTGATAAACAGTTTAAAATGAATGTTACCTCTGTTTAAATTCCGTTTGTTTCAAACATAATAAATTAAAGTTGCTTGTGCGTTATTAACATTGAATATAATTGTTATTCTTTCATCTCTGGGTTATAAGATTTTTATAAGGAGAACCCTTTTAGCTGATCCCGGTATTCGTATTTATTGGATCGTCAACAAACGGCTTTTTAAAAAGAAGCTTAAAGCAGCTTGGAGTGCCTGGATTTTAGGAGGTTTGGCAGGATTTATTGAAATACCGGTACTGACATTATTGCATAAGCCTTCGCTCCCGGTAGAGGGATTTCAAAAACCATCAAGCCTTGGTTTTGGAATATTATGCCGCCTAAATGCGTGGTTTATAATTATAATATAGGAGATTTTTGTTAGACAAGGATGTTGATCACGGATGGCTAAATAGTATAAAATATTACAATAGGTTCCTTATAGTTATATGTAATGTTTGTTTAATATTAAGTGAAAGCCTGAGACGGCTTAACTGTGGATGGGGAACATTTTCATATTATAAAAAATACAATAATGGCATCTTGATGATGTGCCGCCGGCAATCCGTTTCTTCGGTTTACTTGACCGCGTCACGATCAATTATCGGAAATTCAGACATTACACATTATAAAAACGTAATACCTATGGACCGATAAATTCTTTGGATTGGACAGGCTTTCCGGAACTCTTTTTTGCAGGAATGAAAATTGGTCAATTTTTTTGCAGTAGTATAGGTGGTAAAATTACGATTTGCCGACCTCGGCAATCAACAGGTAAATTCACGACCTTTTGGGTTATTCGTACAAAGCTCAGCTAACAGTATTCAGCGAGCCCGGAAGTTGGTATAGGTTGGTGCGTATACTCTGGTACTCAATCTTTCATCGCAATGTGGTTTGAAGGAGCCCTTTTTGCGGCGACCCGTAGCCATGAAATAATGGCTAACCAGGCGGCCGAGATGACCTGGTTAACAAGAATTGGTAACTGGGCTAAAGTGGGTTGTAAGAAGTTGCGCATACCATCAATGAATGGTGCAAACAGGCCCAACGTTGGTGTAGACCGCAAATTGCCCTCGCCCCGGGCTAAAGGTTGATTATCAAATCCATTACCGGAATTGAAAATCTTTTATGCGTTATAAATGCATTCTGATCTGCCTGAAGTGGCTGCACCAAATCAGCTGAATATCTTCTATTAATACATAATTGCTATGATCTGAAGTTCCGGGGAGTATTTCGGGCGGAGTATAAATAGTATACGGCAACGGAAGTACCTGAAAGCAGTAATTTTTATAGTGCGGAATGTTTCTGGATATAAATTTTCACTGAGTGTGCACGGGACATCTATACATCAAATTCGGCTTCCTCATTGGAGCGCAAGGAGGCGACAGCCGGTTTGTGATGAAACAGGTTAAAACCAGAGAAGCAGTAAAAGGCTATCCGGGGTATATGCATTGGGTAATTGACAGGAAAAATTACAGTCGGACCACTTTTTTATTGGAACGTAAGGCTTTCAGGGTTTCTACTCTTACTTTCATGTCTTCTTTAGCTTTCCTGATCTTTGCTACAGATACGTCAGGGAGGGGTGTGCAGGAAAGCTTTGCTTTTTCGATGTCGGTTTCTGCTTTTTCCAGCTGAGTGAGAATTAAATTATAATTGGTTTGAATGCTGTCCAGTGTAATAACCGTCATGGCATTGTTAAGATTGGTGTTGATCTTGTTCCAGTCGACCTTTTCATAATGTGCCTTTAAATTCTGCTCCAGGTTCTCCCAGTTTATTTTTTCTACTTCCTGGCTGTATTCCTGCTGAGCCCTGGCTTTTTCCTGCCGGGTCATGGCGTCGGCAATCTGGGTCTCAATCTCTTTCCATTGCAAAGTGTTCATCACTTTTTTGGTAGCATTCACAGTGGATGTTACCTGCTGCTTTTGCTCTTTGGTCAGGGAGGCGTCTACATCATCCTGCGCCACTTGCATAAAAGCTGCGTCGGTCGCATTGGCCGGTTCGGCGTCCATAGGCTGCTCTTCAGGAATGGAAAGTTCAATGGTTTTATCTTCCCGCTTTTGTGCAGAAGCAAGATGGTTGGGCTGTACTACAGGAACAGGAGAGACCGAGTTGAGAGGTGATTTGGATTCCTCTTCGTCTGAACGGAACAAAGCAAAAGGATTTCCAACAGTAGTATAAGCAAAGGAATGGGTACCAGTTTTCTTTTTTTCTTTGATAATTAAAATAGAATTGAAAGCTATAATGCAGAACAGCGCTGCCAGCACACCGGCAAACTGCCTGATCTGAAATCCTTTTTTCTTTTCCAGGCCTACAATTTTTTCGATCCGGTTCAATAAATAATTCTTGCCCGTAGCAGCAATGGCCAATATCTGTGTTTGCGAAGAAATCTTTTCAAGCGTAAGCAGGGCAGAGGCATAACCCACTTTGTCATAGCCAAACTGTAAAACCAGCTGATCGCAACTGTTCTCTCTTTCTGCTTCAATCGACTTCATAAATTGCTTTACAAACGGGTTGAAATAAAGAACCGTATGAATGATGCTGATAATGAAGTTGACGAGGTAATCGTAGCGTTTAATATGAGAAAGTTCATGCAACAACACTGCTTCTGCCTGCTGGGTAGATAAATTATTGAGTGCTGCAACAGGTAAAAGAATGATGGGTTTTAAATACCCAACCGTTACCGGGGAGGTTACTATGGCCGATACATACACCGCTACGTTTTTACGGATCCCCAAATGACCTGCTATTTTTTGTACAAACAGGCGGTAGTGCAGATCTGCTTTTTGCAAACCTTCTTTTTTTATGTGCTGAACAAATTGCCAGTTCCTGAAAAGCCGGTACGAAGGAAAGATCAGCAAACTCAAATAAGCCATAGAGGCAGAAAAAAGAAATACATTCAGCAGATCATTCGATTCACTGATCCTCTGGTCAAAAATGGCAATGGTAGAAACAGGACTGCTTTTATAAAAGAAAACAAAGCTCAGTACAAACCAGGCAAACCCCATAATTATGGCTGTAACAGAAAGCTGGTATTTTTTGGGAGAGCTTAATTTTAATACATGCGAAGCGGCCAAATAAAGGCACCATAAAAGGCCCATTTGCCAAAAACTATTAAGTGTGGCCCATCCCAGCGATTGCAGGAATTGGGACTGGCTCCAACTGGCCATGGTTTACTGTTTTTTCAGGTTGTCAATAAGAGTCTGAATCTTCTCCAACTCCTCAGCGGAAACTTTTTGTTCACCGCTACCCAGTGCCTGCAAAACTAATTGAGTGGATGATCCCCCAAAAAGAGAATCGATCATTTTATTTAAAAGGTGTTTTTGGGTCTTCTCCCGGTTTACCGCCGGTTGATAAACGTGGGTCCTCATGGACTCATCCCTCTTTACCAGGCCCTTTTCATGCATTATCTGCATCAGCTTTAAAGTAGTGGTGTAGCCCACGTCCTTGGATTTGGCCAGTTCTTCATGCACCTCACGGACGGTGGCCACGTCCTTACGCCAAAGAATGTTCAGGATTTCTAATTCGCTTTCTGTTGGTTTAATGTATTTGGCTGCCATAGAGGAAAATTTCCTAACGAATATACGACCAATTTCGTATAACCAAAACCATTCACCCATATTTAATTTTTATTAACACTATTTAACGATGAACGGTTGGAAAGGAAAAGGATAAGGGCCAATCCCATTATAAATGATGGTAATTTTTTGCCGCAAAAGAGTAGTTTTGTTACCAGCTGAATAGCTACCAGTTTCGTCCCTTGCGCCGCACATTTGGGGTTCGGTAATTCTGTTCAACCTAATTTTAGCAAAGCACCCTAAACTGTTTGCAAATACTTTTGCAACTGTCATCAATCAACTATCATCTACCATTTACACAATGATTATTCATATTTGCAGATGCGTAGCTGATTACGGCTGATAGCCAAATCCGGAACTACAAACTATAAACTCTTCCTCCTCATTTCCCTTACTGTCTTTGTACTTCCATCATGGCTCCATCCGGGTGGCTGGATAAAATAATTCATGGCACTTTTCAGGGAACCCGATTTTGTGGCCACTTTAAAAAGATCGCCCCAGGTTTTTAGGGCCACTACAACAGGGTTGAAGGATCCTATGTTTTTTGTCAATCCGTAAGTAGGCCTTTCTTCTTCTAGTTGAAACGTCCCGAACAATCGATCCCAGATGATCAGGATACCACCATGATTTTTATCCAGGTATTTTAAATCACTTCCATGGTGAACACGATGGTGGGAAGGTGTATTAAAAACAAATTCCAACGGCTTTGGAAGCTTCTGAACCGTTTCTGTATGGATCCAGAACTGGTAGATCAAACTGATTTGCTGGATGAATAAGATCCAGATGGGATGAAAACCTAAAAGAGGCATCCAGCTCCAAAATAAAAAGGCGCCGGTGGCATTGCCCGTCCATGTTTGGCGCAGGGCCGCCGCCAGGTTATAATGCTGCGAAGAATGATGTACCACATGCGAAGCCCAGAACCAGTTTACATTATGCGCTGTTCTGTGAAACACATAATAAGAAAGATCATCCGCAAAAAACAACAAAACCCAATACCACCATGTGGATGCATTCAATTCAAAAACCCGGAACTGGTACAAGAAACTAAACCATCCAAAGATCAGTGCCTTGGTGGCAAACCCTACAATTACATTTCCAATTCCCAATCCCAAACTACTCCAGGTATCCTTGGTTTCATACAGGTGCCTGTTCTCTTTATAAGAAAACCACGCTTCCAGTGAAAGCAAAAGAAGAAAGCCGGGTATGGCATAATATAGTAAGGCAGGAGGCATCGTCATTCAAATTTAATCCTGTTTTTAAAATATACAGACCGAAACTTAATAGCTTTGAATATGCCGGAAATTGTTACCGTAACGTTCAATCCCACCATTGACAAAACCACCAGCATTGATGCTTTGATGCCGGAAAGAAAACTGCGTTGTTCAGAGCCCACCTTTGAACCGGGCGGCGGGGGCATTAATGTAGCAAGAGCCATTAAAAAATTAGGCGGCGAAGCCACGGCCATCTTTCCCGCGGGCGGTTACTCCGGAAAATTTTTGAACGAACTAATGAGCAGGGAAGGTGTGCCGGTTAGTGTAATAGAAACCCAAAGCCACACAAGGGAAAACCTGATTGTTTTTGACCGGTCAACCACCCAGCAATACCGCTTTGGTATGCCCGGTTCGCATGTAACGCAGGAAGAATGGCGAAAGGTTTTGCAGGTCATCGAGGAATCCAATGCGAAATACATTATTGCCAGTGGCAGTTTGCCTCCTGGTATGCCCGACGATATTTTTGCAACCATAGCTGATATCGCAAAAAGAAAAAATGCCAGGCTGGTGGTAGATACTTCGGGGACGGCTTTAAAAAAAGCGGTGGATAAGGGTGTTTTTTTGCTAAAGCCAAATCTCGGTGAACTGGCATCTTTGGTAGGAAAAGAAGAAGTGTCGCATGAATCGGTGGACCAGATCGCCAAAGATATTATCAATAGAAGTTGCAGTCAGGCTATTATTGTTTCCTTGGGGGCCGCCGGGGCAAGACTGATAACAAAAGATGAAGTAGTGCAGGTGATTCCTCCTGTGGTAAAAAGATTAAGTACAGTAGGCGCAGGCGACAGCATGGTGGCCGGCGTGATTTTGAGTTTATCGGGAGGAAAAACTTTAATAGAGGCCTTGCAATATGGGGTGGCCTGCGGCACAGCGGCTACGCTAAATCCCGGAACCGAATTATGTAAGCGGGAAGACGTGGAAAAGCTGTATAAGATCATAACCCGCGATAACCCACCAATGGTAGAGACCAGCAACCGGACAACATCATAAAAAAGAAATCGTTTACTGAAACCCCCTTTAGCAGTAAAAATTGCCAGGGGTTTTTATGGTTGAATACGCAGGCGGTGAGGTAGCTAAACTCCTCTTGGGCATGGGGGGAAAATAAAAGTCCCCGCCTAAGCAGTAGCGGGGAACTTTTTTTGTCTCTCACAAAGCAGAACTATCTTAAATAAATTGTATTCGCTGAACTGACTTTCGAAGCAGTTGTTTTAATAGACTGTTCAGTCTTTTGTTTCGCTGCACCAGTCTCAGAAATATTTTTTGTACCGAACATAGAAGCCAGGGTTGGAGCAATAACCAGGGAAACAATGGACATCAGTTTAATTAAAATGTTCATAGATGGTCCCGAGGTGTCTTTAAATGGATCACCGACGGTATCTCCGGTTACAGAAGCCTTATGTGGGTCGGAACCTTTGAAATATTTCTGACCATTGATATCAACACCTTTTTCAAAGCTCTTCTTCGCATTATCCCAGGCGCCGCCGGCGTTGTTTTGGAACATTCCCATCAACACACCGCTTACGGTGGCGCCGGCAAGAAAACCGCCCAACGCTTCAGGGCCTAATAAAAAGCCAATGATCAAGGGAGAAATGATGGCAATAGCACCAGGCAACATCATCTTTTTAATAGAAGCCTCGGTAGAAATGGCCACGCATTTATCATACTCAGGCTTTCCTTTTCCTTCCATAATTCCGGGGATCTCACGGAACTGGCGGCGAACTTCTTCTACCATGCTCATGGCTGCCTGTCCAACAGCACGTATGGCCAAAGAAGAAAATATGAAGGGGATCATTCCGCCAACAAACAACGAAGCCAGTACATCAGCTTTATAAATATCAATACCTTCGATTCCTACCACACCTACAAAAGCCGCAAACAGGGCCAGGGCCGTAAGGGCTGCAGAGGCAATGGCAAAACCTTTACCGGTAGCGGCGGTAGTGTTACCCACGGCATCCAGTGTATCGGTCTTTTCACGAACCTCTTTAGGCAGTTCGCTCATTTCGGCAATACCACCAGCATTATCTGCAATGGGGCCGAACGCATCAATGGCCAGTTGCATAGCTGTTGTTGCCATCATACCCGCAGCGGCAATGGCTACACCATATAAACCAGCAAAAGCATAGGAGCCATAAATACCACCGGCTAATACCAATATAGGTAAGAAAGTAGATTCCATACCTACAGCCAAACCTCCAATTACATTGGTAGCATGGCCGGTACCCGACTGGCGCACAATGCTGTTCACCGGACGTTTGCCCATGGCAGTATAATATTCAGTAATGATACTCATTAAAGTACCTACCACTAATCCAACAACGATAGCGCCGAATACATCCATTTTATCAAAAGCAAAACCCCTCAGGTACATATCGCCATCAGGCAAAATGAAATTCACCAGGAAATAAGAGGCAATAGCGGTTAAAATAATAGAACCCCAGTTACCCATGTTCAATGCATTCTGAACAACAGAGGTGCTAATACCAGCCTTATCGGAGATGCGGACAAACCAGGTTCCTACAATCGAGAACAAAATACCCACACCGGCAATCAGCATCGGTAATAATATAGGAGAGAAACCTTCATAGCCATCGGCCAAAGAAGAAAGGTTATTTGCATTGGCGCTTACTTCATGGCCCAGTACAATAGTTGCTAAAACAGTAGCCACATAAGAACCGAACAGGTCGGCACCCATACCGGCCACATCACCTACGTTATCGCCTACGTTGTCAGCGATAGTAGCCGGGTTGCGTGGATCATCCTCAGGAATACCCGCTTCCACTTTGCCTACAAGGTCAGCACCTACGTCCGCAGCCTTGGTATAAATACCACCGCCTACACGGGCAAAAAGGGCAATGCTTTCCGCGCCCAAAGAAAAGCCAGTCAGTACTTCAATGGCACGGGTTACTTCATGGCTGGTAGACAAGGCACCGGGAGCTAACCATTTTAATAAGACAATGAACAAGCCGCCTAAACCCAGAACAGCTAATCCGGCAACACCCATTCCCATAACGGCGCCGCCGGTAAAAGATACCTTCAGGGCCTTTGATAAAGAAGTACGGGCGGCATGGGCTGTACGTACGTTGGCTTTGGTAGCGGCACGCATACCAATATACCCTGCCAGTGCACTAAAGAAAGCCCCGATCAGAAAGGCAACAGCGATGAACCAGTGCGACTCGGCACTGCGGCTTCCCATAAAGCCTAATAACAACGCCACAATAATTCCAAAATATGTAAGGATCTTCCATTCAGCTCTTAAAAAAGCCATGGCACCTTCGGCGATGTAATTCGCGATTTCTTTCATGCGGTCGGTACCTGCGTCTTGCTTACTTACCCAGGAGAATTTCCAAAGGGTGTAAAGCAATCCAATCAATCCCATAGCGGGAACCAGATAAGCGTAAGAGTTCATATTGCAGTCTTAAGTTATTTTTTAACGGAGGGCAAAGATAGGGGTTGGGGAAAGATTTTGTGCAACCGGTTTCGCAGTTCGTATTTTATGGTTTTATGACCGTTTATTTTTATATCTGGGTGGGTAGTTATCAGCTATCTGCTACCAGCTATCAGCCAATCATCAACTATCCTCACAATTCTATCATCTGAACCGGCTGACCCAGTTTATCCAGTTGGAGCTGCAGTCGGCTGCAACTGGTATCGGTAATAAAGATTTGTGTATCCTCATCTTCACAAACCCGCATCAGTAAATTGGAAATGCGGTCTTCGTCCAGTTTTTCAAAAACATCATCTAATAATAAAAGAGGAGAGAGGTGCTTTTCTTCTTTGATGATCTCCATTTCGGCCAGCTTCAAAGCAAATAACAAACTTTTGCGCTGCCCCTGGGACGCAATGTTTTTAAATGGCTGCTCACTTAATTTAAAACTAAGATCGTCCTTGTGAATACCCCCGGAAGAGCGCTGAACAATAAGGTCTTTCTGCCGGTTATAGGCCAGCAGTTCTTCCATGCTTGCCTGGTGCAATTCACTTTCGTAAAAAAGATTGATGTCTTCGTAGCGCTGGCAAATATCATTGTACAGTTGCTTTACCAAGGGAAGGAACCGTAGTAAAAATTCACGCCGTTTTTCAAAAAGATGATTGCCTTCTTTTGCCATCTGTTCATCCAAAACATCAAGCACTGAAATGTCCTTGTTGTAACTATCGTTAAATGATTTAAGAAATGAATTGCGCTGCTGTACGATTTTAGTATAGTTGATCAGGCTTTGCAGGTAATCGTGGTCTAATTGGGAGAGGAGGGTGTCAATGAACCTTCTTCTTTCCTCGCTGCCGCCAATGATCAGTTGGATATCATCCGGCGCAATGATAACGCAAGGGTAATGGCCGATATGTTTGGAAAATCTGGTATAAAGTTCATCGTTCACTGCGAATTCTTTTTTTCCAGTCTCCCGTAAAATGCAAACGGCTTTTTCCTTCTTATCGTTCAAAATAAAATGCCCCTCGATCCGGAAGCCCTCGTGTCCCTGGTGAATGCTCAGGCTGTCCTGGCGGGTAAAATAGCTCTTTGTAAAACACAAATAATGAATGGCATCCAGCAAATTGGTTTTGCCAACGCCATTGCGGCCACAAATACCCACAATGCGTTCAGTAAAATTGAATTGTTGATGAAAATAGTTCTTGAATTGAAAAAGTGATATGGAATCGAGATAAAGACTCAAGGATTATATGTTTGATATTTTTTACTTTTTACTTAAGGCCGTCAAATATCCAACTAATCTTTATAAACCCATGAATATACAAACCAATAACCTTAAGCTTTACATTATGCTGCTATTTCTTATCCTTGTTTCTTCAAAATATTCAAAGGATAAGATTTGCCGATGCTAATAGGGCCGGTTGGACAAAAAAATATATTGAATAGACTTATACGGAAGGATTCCGGAAAATTACTGGAATACAGTTCCCTTGTTTGGCTTGCCGGTCAGTACAGAAGCGTTCATTTGCCGATAAAACACGAGGCGCCTGTTCTATTTCATACTAAAAACAATCTTCCATTTTATTATGATACAGGTGATGTGAATTGATATAACCAGGGATAGGTTTAATAAAGTGCCGGCGTTTGACAATCAATGAATAAAAAAAGGAGCTGGAAAATCAGCTCCTTCGATAGATTATTTAATGGCAATTTCCTTTGTTGCTTTTACCTGCATTTTTGATTTGGGTAGTTCAAGTTTTAACACCCCATCCTGGTAAGCAGCAGAGATGCTGTCATCCTTTACGTTATCCGGTAAACGGAAGCTGCGGGTAAAAGAATTGTAGCTATATTCCCGCCGGGTATATTCTTTTTCTTTTTCGGTTTCTTTTTGTTCTGATTTCGATTCTGCGCTGATGGTCAAAACATCGTCGTCTACTTTCAATTTAAAATCTTCTTTCCGGAACCCCGGTGCCACTACTTCAATCGAATAGTTTTTTTCATTCTCTGCAATGTTTACGGCAGGAAATTCCTTTTCCCATTTTCGCATCCAATTGTTATCAAAAAAATTATCTACGTTAAAAAAATCAACCCAGGGAGTCATTGCCCTGTTGGTTCTAGCCAGGTTAGCCATAAGTACCTCCTTTTTTAATAATAAAGTTTATGATACTCACCATGATTTTGTTTTATATTTTTCACCTTATAAAACAGGTTAAGGTCTATCTATAAGTCAATAACGGGGTAAACCGGAATTAAATAAGGTATCGATAGGGTTGGATTAAGAGGATGATTTTGTAATCACGCCCATCTGTCTGAAAAATGGAAAACCACAAATATTCTATTCTCCAAGTTTATAAGTATGCCCCAATATCCAGGCCATTTTCACCTGTTTTTCATTAAGCTGTTAAGCAAAATTACGGCTGGAATGACAAATTGTTTTGCCTGACGAACTGTTGAGATGCTGTTATTTATAAAGCCTCTTTCATCCATCATAAACACATCAATAATCGTGGTGCAGACTGTGCTTTTTCTTATAGCCACTGCATTGTCTTATGGTATCAATGTTGTATGCATTTCTATTGCGTATTCCAAAACGTTTGAACAAGGTCATTTGCAGCCGGTTGACAATTTTAATTTCTGTACTTCCATTGAATGCATAGGTATTCCATTGCACTACTTAAACTTAAAGAAATGAAAAGGACTATTCGACAGTCGGTAGTTGTGTTGTTATTGGTCATCGCATCTTGTGGAACCAGTACCAGGATCACAGGATCGTGGAAAAAGCCGCAAGCCAATACTGCGTTTAAAAGCGTTTTTGTGTCAGCCTTAACCCCCAATGTTCCCGCAAAATCTGCCATAGAAAACGGACTCCAAAATATGCTGGAGCCGCGGCTGAAAGTGTACAAAAGTATTGATGCCTTTCCGCCCGATTTTGAATCCACCAATACAAAGAACCCCAATGCCATGTTGGATAAGATACGGACAACCACCAATGCTGACGTGATCATGACCGTGGCCCTGGTTAATAAGGAAACCGAAGAACGGTATGTACCCGGAACGATGGCCTATGATCCGCTTTTGCGCTTTGGCTACTATGGCCATTATTCTCTTTACTGGGGCTACCGGGCACCACTGTATTATGACCCCGGTTATTATGTAACTGATAAAATATATTACCTGGAAACCAATTTATACGATGCAAAGACAGAAGAACTGATCTGGTCAGCCCAGTCGGCAACATATAACCCCGCCAACTTGAATAGTTTTTTAAAAGGTTACCTGAAATCCATAGAAAAGAAAATGATAGATGACGGGATGATCTCTAAACAAAGTAGGGGAGTATAGGATAATACAGGTTTTGCGTCACTGGTGAAAAGGAATACCGGCTGACTGAAGGTATTTCCTTTGATGGCAGGCGGTATTCCAGCCCAAAATATCTTTAAAATTTCCTTATTAAGCTGTTTTGGCAACGCTAAACTCAAAACTCAACACACAAAACTCCAAACTAAACAGCGATTCCCTTATTTTTGCGACTCAAAATTGCAGCCTTGGCTACTAAATTTTCAAGAGAGACCTACCTGTACTGGTACGAATTAATGCAGCTTATCCGTCAGTTTGAACTGATGGCCGAAGAAAAATACAAGATGGAAGGCAAGATCCGCGGCTTCTTCCACGCCTATGTAGGGCAGGAAGCGATTGCAGCCGGATGCATGACGGCCACCCGCCCTGAAGACAAGTTTATAACGGCTTACCGTGATCACGGCCTGGCGATCGCCAAGGGTATTTCCGTGAATTCCTGTATGGCCGAACTGTATGGCAAAGCCGCTGGTTGTGCCAAAGGTAAAGGTGGAAGTATGCACTTTTTTGGTAAGAAAGAGAATTTCTACGGCGGTCATGGTATTGTAGGTGCCCAAATTGGAACCGGTGCCGGATTGGCATTTGCTGAGCAATACCGTGGAACCGATAATGTCGTGCTGACCTATTTTGGTGACGGCGCTGCCCGCCAGGGTATGTTGCATGAAACCTTTAACCTGGCTATGCTGTGGAAGCTGCCGGTAATTTTTATCTGCGAGAATAACAACTACGCCATGGGTACATCTGTTAGCCGTACCTCCAACATTACCGACATTTACAAACTGGCCGATGCATACGAAATGCCTGCCGATGTAATTGACGGTATGAGTGCCGAGGCGGTTCATGAGGGTGTATCAAGAGCGGTGAAGAGAGCAAGAGAAAAAGGTGGGCCAACGTTGCTGGAAATAAAAACGTACCGTTATAAAGGACATTCAATTTCCGATCCGCAGAAATACAGAACGAAAGAAGAGGTGGAAGAATACAAGACCAAAGACCCGATTCATGCTTTATTAAAAACCATCTACGACAATAAGATGGCAACCGAAGAAGAAATAAAGCAAATTGACGAAAGAGTGGCCCAGGCTGTAGAAGGAAGTGTGAAGTTTGCAGAGGAATCGCCATGGCCATCGGATGATGAAGTTTTGAAGGATGTATATGTTGACCAGAATTATCCGTTTATAACCGATTAAATTTTCCACCAAATAAATATTGATATTCATGGCTGAAGTAAAACAACCACGCCACAGTGCGGAAAGTGAAGTAGTGGTAGAACGTGCCAGAGATTTTTGGGCACGTTACAACCGTTCGATCTTAATTGTATCTGCTGCTGTTATTTTATTGGGCGGCGGATGGCTGGCCTATAAATATTTAGTGAAGGCTCCTAAAGAGAAAAAAGCTGCCGAAGCTATATTCAAAGCGGAAGAATACTACCGCATGGATTCTTTGGATAAAGCCTTGAAAGGCGATGGCCAGTATGCAGGTTTTGAAAAAGTGATCAGCCAGTATGGTGGTACAGAAGCCGGCAACATGGCTAAATTTTATGCCGGTACCATTTATTTAAAAACAGGCAACTTGCCAAAAGCAGTAGAATACCTGAAAGAATTTGATACCGATGCTGAGCAGGTGAAAGCCCGTGCCTATAAATTATTGGCCGATGCCTATGCCGACCAGGGAAAGAATTCGGATGCGTTGAGCTACTATAAAAAAGCAGCCCATGAATTTGAAGAAGATGAGCAGGCTTCCTCCGAATATTTATTCATGGCAGCTTATTTCGCTGATCGCGCCATGAATGATAAAAAACAGGCAACTGAATTGTACAAAGAAATCAAAAAGAAATATCCGCAGAGCCAGTACTCCATGGAGGCTGATAAATATTTGGCGCAGGCGGGTGTTTACTCTGCAGATTAAATGATTAAAAATGGCAGATATAGCTAACAGCAGGCTATTGCAAAATATTCAGGGCATCCAACATGTAAAGGATGCCCTTGTTGTTTTGGTGAAAACAGAATGGAATGCCGCTATTATTGATGAATTGGAAGCAGGTTGTAAAAGAGTGCTAAAGCAGTACGGCGTGGAGTCAAAAACAATTGTAGTTCCCGGTGCCGTAGAAATTCCCTTTGCCATTCAGCAATGCTGGGCTAACTCCAATGCGGTTTTGGCATTTGTCGCACTGGCCTGTGTGATCCGCGGCGATACGCCTCATTTCGATTATGTATGCCAATCCATCACCCAAGGTGTTACCCAGTTAAACCTCGCGATTGAAGTGCCCACTATTTTTGGCGTGTTAACGGTAGATACTATTGAGCAGGCCCATGAAAGAATAGGAGGCCGGCATGGTCATAAAGGCGAAGAAGCCGCCATCACCGCGTTGAAAATGATGGTTTTAAACCAGCAGATAAAGGAAAGAAAACTCTAATGGACGTTCAACTTTTTATTCCCTGTTTCGTAGACCAGTTGTATCCGCAAACTGCTTTTAATATGATAACAGTGTTGGAAAAAGCAGGGTGCCGGGTGGAATATAATCCGGCTCAAACCTGTTGCGGACAACCCGCTTTCAATGCCGGTTTCTGGGATGATGCAAGGGAAGTTTGCGCCAAGTTTCTGAAAGATTTTAATATCAATAAAACCATTGTGGCGCCCAGTGCCAGTTGTGTAGGCTTTATAAGAAATTATTACTCCAAACTTTTTGAGAACTCTTCTTATCATAATGATGTAAAAGCTATTGCACAAAATACATTCGAGTTTTCAGAATTTTTGGTGAACAAACTGGGTAAGGTTGATTTTGAGGCAGAGTTGAATGGTAAGGCAACATACCACGACTCCTGTGCCGGGTTGCGTGAATGCAAAATAAAAAATGAGCCCCGTCAATTGCTTACCCATGTAAAAGGATTGAAGATCATTGAAATGGAAGATGTGGAAACCTGCTGTGGTTTCGGTGGCACCTTTGCCGTAAAGTTTGAACCGATATCCATCGGCATGGCGGAGCAAAAAGTAGAACATGCTTTGGCAACAGGGGCACAGTATTTGATCTCCACCGATCTTTCCTGCCTGATGCATTTGCAGGGTTATATTGATAACAAAAAATACAGTTTAAAAACACTGCACATTGCAGATGTGCTGGCAGGCAATACCCATTCTTCCGTTTAAATTTTTGATTATGGCCTACTGGTTAGTAAAGTCCGAACCATTTAAATACAGTTGGGATCAGTTTGTAAAAGATGGACAAACGTTTTGGGATGGCGTACGTAATTATGCCGCCCGCAATCACTTGAAATCTATGAAAAAAGGAGACGAGGTTTTCTTCTATCATAGCAATGAAGGACTTGAAATTGTAGGCATTGCCAAAGTGGCTAAGGAAGCTTACCAGGATCCAACTACAGAGGAGGAAGCGTGGGTAGCAGTGGATCTGAAACCTGTAAAAAAATTAAAGTCTCCGGTCAGCCTGCAGCAAATAAAAGCAGAGAAGCGTTTGAAAGATATGGCGCTCCTGCGTTTAAGCCGGCTTTCTGTTCAACCCGTTACTGGGGAAGAATGGGAAGTGGTAATGGAAATGGCCAATAAAAATAAATAAAACAAAAATGCCCTTCCTGAAGGGCATTGTACATAGTAACACTGCAGTTATATCTTTTTGGAGAATTGAAGTTTCTCGGCTATGGCTTCTTCCAAAGAGTCCGGAATGATGCCCGCGTCATCATCAATAGCAACCAGCCTTCCCAAACTGGAATCCCATGTAAATATGTGTTCATTGCCGTTATAGCGCACCTTGTATCTTGTTTCGGTATTGTATTCAAACGGAGATGCAGTAACGGAATAGGGAACACCATCCAATACAATTTCAAATCTTTGATCTGCCATAATCTGGTTTTTAATAAGTGAATAAAAAGTATTCAATTGCGTTGCACAGGTCGGACTTATACATCAGCGCTAACTTCTTTCCTCCTTATTTGTAAAACAAGGTCCTTCAAAGCCGCCAGTTTTTTTCTGATAAGATCACGTCCTGTTTCATCGGTCAGTGTGCCCTGCTCATTAAATTTTGAAGCCGCCGATGCAATGAGAACTTCGGGTTTAAGAATGGGCTTCATATCAAGAAAAAGAAAAACCGATTGAAAGGCCAGTTGCATCCGTACCGTTCCCCACATGCCCGGCGTGGCGCCCATTACAGCCACAGGCATTTTTAATAACGGAGAGTCGGTTCCCCGCGAAGCCCAGTCAATGGCATTTTTCAATCCGCCGGGAATGGAGTAATTATATTCCGGTGAAACAATGACAATGCCATCTGCCTTTGCCAAACTGTTTCTGAATGTTGTAACCGGTGTCGGTCTTTCCTTTACAGCCGGAACATCGAGGTCTGCATTATAAAGTGGGATCTCAGCGATGGAAACAATGTCCATGGTTACGCCTTCAGGTAAAAGATCCACCACGTTGTGTAAAAGCATGGTGTTAAACGAGCCCTTGCGCAAACTACCCGACATACCTACGAAGTGAACTGATGAATTCATAAAACGCATTGATAGGGTTTTACTTGCAAAACGTGTTCCATGACCTCATACCAAAACGATTTGAAGTGGACAGAGAACACGTGAAACCTGAGATGTCAGACGTGAGGGTAGGTGAACCAAGAAAGGAGCGTTGCTACGCTTCACGGCTGATGGCTCACAGCTGGCCTGCGAACGGGTTGGTATGGGTATGAATTTTCAAACCGGGTAGTAGTCTTCTGATAGGACAAGGTTTGTATATTTAATCCGCAATGAAAAAGAAATTGGTTGTTCTTACCGGTGCCGGCATCAGCGCTGAAAGCGGATTAAAAACCTTTCGCGATTCCGACGGATTGTGGGAAGGTTATGATATCAATGAAGTTGCCACGGCCACAGCATGGAGAAGAAATCCTGCTCTGGTGCTGGAGTTTTACAATATGCGCAGAAAAGGCGTGAAGGAAGCGCAGCCTAATGCAGCGCATCTTGCTTTGGCTGAACTGGAAAATGATTTTGATGTAACAGTGGTCACACAAAATATTGATGACTTGCACGAGAGAGGCGGCTCCACAAAAGTGGTGCATTTGCATGGCGAAATATTAAAAATGAGAAGTGAACAAAATGAGACGCTGATTTATCCTGTATCCGGTGATATTCAAATAGGAGACAGGGCCGAAGACGGCGGGCAGCTTCGGCCGCATATTGTTTGGTTTGAAGAACCCGTTCCTATGATAGAAGAAGCTATTCAGATCACTAAAACAGCCGATCTTTTTTTGATTGTGGGTACTTCTTTGGTTGTTTATCCGGCCGCCGGATTGGTGGATTATGCTCCATGGGAAATCCCGAAGTTTATTGTGGACAGAAAAATTCCCTATACTTCTTCGCTTTACAACCTGACTGCAATTGAAAAAACTGCCGGTGAGGGAATGCTGCAGGTAAAGGAATTGTTGAAGCCGTTTATTTGATGAAGTTTAGGCTAACTCCTGCCTGCTTTCATTGAAGATGATCCCATGCGTTTCTAACTCCTTTAATACTGGTTCGTAAATTTCTTTTGTAACCGGGATGTGAAGACCCTTTACAGCAATGGTGCCATTCAGAATTAATTTGGCGGCCACGCCTAACGGCAATCCAACCGTTTTGGCCATCGCTGTATGAACATCATCCTCGCCATTCAATAGTAAGGTACTGGTCGATTTATATTTCTCGTTTTCCCGGGTAAATTCCATTTCGTGCAGCATGATGATCATGTCCTTATCACCGGTTTGCAGGGCCAGTTTTTTTTCCAATGCAAATTGCATGACATCGGCAGCACTGCAGCGGCCTTTGTTGATGAGCGTTTTTTCATCATCCATACCCAAGTAAAAAAGTTGCTTCAGCGTTAAGCTGGCATCGTGCATTTTGTCGGCCAGGGTAGCGGCAGCATTTATTTTCAGGTCATCAATATCCACTTCTTTCAAATCGCCTTTGTCGTCAACCATCATAAATTCTTCCGGTTGTTCAATGCCTTTTTCCGCTGCTTTTTGTTCCAGCTCCACCAGGTTTACCAATTCGGCCAATAGGCCTTTTGTCGCATCAAACTGTTCATGAAGTTTTTGGTCCAGCCATTCGCTGAAATCATTTTTATCCATGTGTTCTTTAAAGAAACCGGCTAAGGAACAGCCGTCGGTATTGTAGGCCTCATTTTCATCCGTCAGCTTCAGATCAATCACATTTTTCCATCCGTACATAAAATCGGGATGCCGCAGGGTGGTACGGATGAACGTAGCGGTTTCCTGCAAACCATACACAGGTATATAGCTCAGAGAATCCCGGTTGGGATACCAGCATAACACTTCATGACCGGGAACAGGTACATATCTTTTTTCGGCAAAGAGGTCTGCGTAATTCAGTTCTGTAATTTCTCCGTTTATTTTATAAAGGGCTCCCGCCTTACCGGCCATTACTACGTTTCTGGGGTTCCAGCTAATTTTATAATGCCAGGGATTGTCATCGCTTTCGGGTGCTACCAGTCCGCCGCAATGCGAAAGAAAGGAATGGATCTTTCCGCCTTCTTCGTGAATTTCATCAATCATTTTTTTGGCGCTCATGTGATCGATGCCGGGGTCTAATCCCATCTCACACAAAAACAGCAACCCGCTTTCTTCAATAGTATTTTTTAAAGATCGCATTTGCTCGTCCACGTAGGAAGCCGACAGGAAATTCTTTTTGTATGTAATGCAATCCTTCGCAATTAAAATGTGCAGTGCCGGGGGCATTAATGAAATAATGATATCAGCTTCCGGTATGTGTTTTTTTCGTTCTTCTTCATCCTGAATATCAAAAGAAATAGCCTTGCCATAAGGAGAATTGCCGATCTTTTCTTCGGCCATGGCCAGGTTGGCATCCACCAGGGTCAGCTGCCAGTTTTCCGTTGCTGCGTTTTGAAGCAGGTAATGAATAAGAACAGTTGCTGATTTCCCGGCGCCGAATAATAAAATATTTTTCATAATGCTTAAACAAATGTAAGTCGCCGGAATAAAAAAACCGGCCTTAAATAAGCCGGGTTATCGTAATACAGTTATGAGCTTATATTTCTTTCAGCAAGGACCGGTACTGTCTTGAATATATATTCATGATTTTGTAGGTTACTTTTGCACCTTTTTTAGTAGGCGGGACAGAAAGGGTTTGAACGCTGTGCGGTTTCATAGCTCTTACCTGGTATGTGTTTGTTTCAATAATATCACCATTGCGTTCGAGATAATTTACCTCCACTTCCACCTGGTTTATAAAATGTCCAGATCTGTTTGACACTGTAAGTTTTAATCCGCTGATGCCGCCAAAATAGCCAACCGTATACTCATTGCCTCTTATCCCTACCTGCTTCCTGATGGTCCTGAGTTTAGCGGGTTTTGGATGATTTTTTTTCTCTTTGGATACCGGAGGTACCATTATTCTTACCAAAGCATTTTGATAATCTTTGCCCGCCGTTTTTTCTTTAGGTGCCCGTGTAAGGAAGCGCCCTGAGGAATATTCGTTGAAGACTTTTTCATTCCACTCATCAACTAACGTCTTTACTAAAAAAATACTGAGCACTAACCCAACAAAAACAGCAGCCGTGTTCAACCTTCCTATCCCTGATAGCTTTTTTAAGGAGAGGTTCCGGCTCTTCTGCAATGTATTCTGATTTGCTTTTAACTCTTGGGCAGGATGAAATTTTTTTGATGCTGGAATCACCTCTTTCACCGCTCCTGCGGAAACACCGGGAAGCAGTTTTTGGTTGGATGGCCGGTAGGGGAGTTTTAAAAGTACAGGGAGAGTAGGAGTGTATTTCGTTTCTTTTTTTTGCGTGAAATTGGGTTGGTCTGTGCTTCGTCCTTCATCTCTCATCCCATCTAATGGTGCTGGTTGTAACGCTATTATTTTCTCTGAGGAATAAGAACCTGGTTCTATGTCATCTCTGCTCGACAAATACTTTTTCATACCACCCCGTTTTATCCTTTATGTCGTCTGAAAAATTTGTGCCTCCATCACTAAAATGTTAATATCTTCTGGATTTCTCTATAGCAGGCAAAAAGCGGCAAAAACTGGTGATAATATGTCCTTAAAATACCCCAATCTGTCAGGTTCTTAGCCTTAAAAATGGTACATTTGCTGACCTTAAAATTGAAGTAACAAGCCCTAATAATGGAAGAAAATATTCAACCGCAACAGACAAACGATTTCAACCGTATTATACCCGTAAATATTGAGGAGCAAATGAAGACCGCCTACATTGACTATTCCATGTCAGTGATCGTAGGCCGTGCTCTGCCTGATGTTCGTGATGGTTTAAAGCCCGTGCACCGCCGCATTTTATTTGCCATGAACGAGCTGGGCATGAGCCACAACAGGCCCTATAAAAAATCGGCCCGTATAGTAGGTGAGGTATTGGGTAAGTATCACCCTCATGGTGATTCCTCGGTGTATGATGCTATGGTGCGTATGGCCCAGGAGTGGAGCATGCGATATACCCTTATAGATGGCCAGGGTAACTTTGGAAGCCAGGATGGTGACGGCCCTGCAGCCATGCGTTATACCGAAGCAAGAATGCAGCGGATGGCAGAAGCCATGCTGCAGGACATTGATAAGGAAACAGTGGACTTTCAGTTCAATTTTGATGACTCTTTGCAGGAACCATCCGTACTGCCCACCCGCATTCCTCAATTGTTACTGAACGGCTCCAGCGGTATTGCTGTAGGTATGGCCACCAACATGATGCCCCATAATTTAAGCGAAGTCATTGATGGTTGCATTGCCTTTATTGATAACAGGGAAATTACGATTGATGAATTGATGCAGCATGTGAAAGCTCCTGATTTTCCAACCGGGGGAACCATTTACGGTATGGAAGGAGTGAAGTCCGGTTTTCATTTTGGCAGGGGCCGGGTAGTACTGCGTGGTAAACTTCACGTGGATACCAAGCCAAGCGGAAGAGAGCAGATCATTATTACCGAAGTGCCTTACCAGGTAAATCGTGATACACTGTGCGACCGTATTGGCCAATTGGTAAATGAAAAAGTAGTTGAAGGCATTGCCCACGTCAATAACGAATCGAACAATAAGGAAGGTACCCGTATTGTGGTTGATCTGAAACGGGATGCGGTTGCTAACGTTGTCATCAACCAGCTTTTTAAGTTCACCGAACTTCAAACCAGCTACGGTATCAATAATGTGGCGATCGTAAAAGGCCGCCCACGTCTGTTGAACCTGAAGGAGATCATCGGTGAATTCATTGAGTTCCGCCACGAGGTGGTAGTGCGCCGTACCAAATATGAATTAAGGGAAGCCGAAAAAAGAGCCCATATCTTACAAGGATATTTAATTGCCTTGGATCATCTTGATGAAGTAATTGCTTTGATTCGTGCTTCTTCCACGCCGGAAATTGCTAAGGAAAGCTTGATCAATGCCGGTTGGGGATTGGATGAGATCCAGGCGAAAGCCATCCTGGAACTGCGTTTGCAGCGCCTGACCGGAATGGAAAGAGAGAAGATCAAGCAGGAATACGACGACTTAATGAAACTGATCACTCATTTAAAAGAAATTCTTGCCAACGAAGGCCTGCGTTACGAGATCATCAAAACAGAACTTCTGGAAGTAAAAGAAAAGTTTGGTGATGCCCGTAAAACGGACATTACTTTCCTTGATAATGAAGTAAGCATTAAAGACCTGATCAAAGAAGAAGATGTTGTTATTACCATCTCTCATTTAGGATATATCAAAAGAACCTCCGCTACTGAGTTCCGTTCACAAAGAAGAGGTGGACGGGGAGCCGTAGGTGGTAAGACCAGGGACGAAGATTATATCGAACACCTGTTTGTAGCCTCTACGCATCACACCATGTTGTTCTTTACAGAGAAAGGAAGATGCTATTGGTTGAATGTGTATGAGATTCCGGAAGGAGAGAAGAACAGCAAGGGCAGAGCCATTCAAAACCTGGTGCAAATTGCTCCTGATGATAAGATCAGGGCTATTATCGATATTGCCGATCTGCAGGATGCCGAATTTGTGAATAGCCATTATATTGTGCTTTGCACAAGAAAAGGTGTTATTAAGAAAACAGCACTTGCTGATTTCAGCCGTCCAAGGCAAACCGGTGTAAATGCCATTACTATTGTAGAAGGCGATGAATTACTGGAAGCAAAATTAACCGATGGCAATTGCGAGATTATGATGGCCGTGGCATCGGGAAGGGCCATACGTTTTCCTGAAACCAAGGTGAGGCCAACGGGAAGAGGCGCTATCGGGGTAAGCGGAATAGAAGTGGATAATGATTCAGACCGGGTGGTTGGTATGATTTGTGTTAATCCAAACACACCGGACAGAACTGTAATGGTGGTAAGTGAAAAAGGATTTGGAAAACGTTCGCCGGTAGACGAATACCGCATTACTAACCGTGGCGGAAAAGGTGTAAAAACCATTAATGTTACCGATAAAACAGGAAGGTTGGTAGGTTTATTGGATGTAGCTGAAAAAGAGGATATGATGATTACCTGCAAAAGCGGTGTCACCATCCGCATGAAAGTGGCCGACATCAGGGAGCAGGGCAGGGCTACGCAGGGTGTGAAATTGATTCGTATTGACGAAGGAGATGAAATTGCTGCAGTTACCAAATTGGAAGTTCATGAAATAGAAGAGGTGGAAGAACTTGCTGAAGGAACGGAAACAACCAATTTGCCGGAAAACCCATCTGAAGGAGAGAACCCAGTTCAATCATAAATTTTAAAAAAAGAAAACAATGCGAAAACTGTTATTATCAGTATTGCTTGCATCATCTATCAGCAGTGTTTTTGCACAAAAGCTGGACGATGTTCAGGAAAAGATCAGCAAAGGAAAGTACGACGAAGCAAAGGAAAAGATTGACAAAGTATTAGCAGATCCTAAAAATGCAAACAATGCCAATGCCTGGTATTACAAAGGGAAGGTGTATGCCGAATTAGCCCGCCAGGACAGCACAGGCTCATTGGCTTACGATGCCCAGGCGCAGGCGTTCGATGCTTTTAAAAAATACCAGGAATTAGATCCTAAAAATGTAATGATGACGTTGGACCAGAATGTTGGCCTGTTTACATTGTACGATCTGTATTACAACCAGGGTGTAAAAAAATACAATGCTAAAGATTACGCTGCGGCATTCGACAAAATGAAGAATGCCCTGGAAGTTGAAAACTATATTGCTAAAAAAGGATACTCCTACAATAATTTTTCTTTTCCGGCACTGGATACACAATTGATCAATTTGACCGCTTCAGCGGCCTACCTGGCAAAGAAGGAAGACGAAGCCATTCCCTACTTTGAGCAGCTGGCAAATGCAAAGATCAAAGACAAAGAGTACAGGGAAATCTATGGTCTTTTAGTAGAGTATTATACAAAGAAAGGAGACCAGCAAAAAGCAGATAAGTATCTGGCTATTGGCCGTGAGTTGTTTCCCGACAATGATTATTGGATCTCGTTGGAATTTGGAAACATTCCTGTTGAAGATACAGCTAAAAGACTGGCCCGTTACGAGTACATGCTTCAAAAGTATCCGGACAATTATGCACTGGCTTTAGATTATGCTACAGAGCTTTTCAATTACACGTATACATTTGAGAAGAAGCCGGCCGATTACACAGCAAGACAGGAAAAACTGCAAAAAGCGCTGGAGAAAACTTTGAGCATACAGTCTACTGCCTTTGCCAATTACATCATGGCCCAGCATATTTATAATGAGATCTATGATCTGGATGATGCATTACGATTGGTAAGAGGAACAACGCCTGCAGACCAGGCTAAGAAAAAAGATATTATAGCCAAAACCGATAAAAGGTATGAAGAGTTTTATCCTTTTGCTTTAAAAGCGTATGAACTTTACACCCAGGATAATGCACATGCAAAAGCCCAGGATAAAGCCAACTATCGCAAAGTGATCAACCAGTTGATTGATTACCACCAAAGAAAAAAACAAGCGGATAAAGTGGCTCTTTACCAGGAGAAATTAAAAACACTTTAAACATCTCATTGAATATGAAAAGCCTCCGGATGCGGAGGCTTTTTTTATGGCGTTCAGGCTGAAGTTATTTGGCAAAATGATGGATGGTTCATAAGGAAGCCTCTCACCACCTTATGATATGCGGCTGCTAAGCCTTGCGTTGGATTGTTTGCTGGCTTTTTGAAGAATAAGAGATTGTCTTATTCCATTTACACTTTAATTCCTGGTAATTTTTTTAATAGGGAAGGTCTGTAAAACGAATTCAGGCTTTTGCGTAGAGAGGTCTATAATGTCCTCATTTTGTTCGATCATATCATTTTGCAGTCCCTGCAGGTAACCTTCAATCGTAAGGTTTTGCGAGGGGACCACTCTTTGATCTACAATCGTTCCGTCTATGGTCATTATAATTATCATACGGCAAGTGTCACAAAATAATATACATCTGGTTTAACAGGATTTATTTTTATCAACAAAGATTTTCAAATCGTTTGTCAAGGTGGTCAAAGTTAACAGTGAATTCAATGGTAAGGTGCTTGTTATCCAAAAAAATCGTTTGCGGTAGACGAATAGTAAGGATAGTAACCAATACGGCGGTTTAAGTTCTAACCAATTAAATTTCAATGCATTATTTCCAAGGTATCCAGTAATTACCGTCTTGATCCTGGCTTGTGAAACGAACGGCAAACACTTAAATTATCGGATAGTAGGTAAAAACACTTAGTGTTGCAGGGGTGGGTTAATCTTTCAAATATTCCTAATAGCCTTTCCCTTGTAACCAGGCATGGACAAGTGTGCCTGATAATTAGGGTATTTCAATGCTGGTTCAATTTCCAGCAGTACTTTTTTCTAAATGCATCAAATACTCATAAGGCCTGCCTTCAAATTCTTTTGGCAAAACAGCTATTCTTTTCCGGATGTCTTCTTTCAACATATATTGCGAAACGCCATGCTGAAAGGGAATGATGTGGAGCATGTGCCTTTCCAGCAAGGCATGGATGCAATTTTCAACGTTTACATTGAGATTATCGGCTTTTGCAATGCTGTATAAAACAGCTACGCTGTAGGCTTCATTTTGCTCATTTAAAAAAAGCAAGAACTCGTTTAATGCTTTAGTCATAAAGGGTCAAGGGATAGTTAACTGAAAAGTAAGTTACAAAGATTCTTAACATGAATAGTACTATTTCTTCGGGTATAGGGATACGAACTTTAAAGGAATGTTTACCCCTATGATGATTACACTGCTGTTATAACGGGTCACCACACTATCCCAGATGTGTTTTATACATTTGATAAACCGATATAATGGACAGGGTATTGACTGGCAATTTTGACGAGTATGATTTTCCGTATTTGACCGTTGGAATTGCAAAACAACATACGGGTAATCAAATAATGACAAAGGCCATAATTGACACCGGAGCGGCGCATTGTCTGCTGCAACTCGATTTAATTAAGGCATTGCAATTAGAGTCGTTTAGAAATACAAAATATTTGCATCCGCAAAATGGTTGGATAGATTCCAAAGATTATTTGGTGGATTTATACATCGACATAAAAAATCCTAATGGTGCTGCCAGGATCGAAGACGTTAGGATAGGTGTTATTTATGATCAGGGTTACCCCGCAGGTATGATCATCGGCGTAGAGTTTTTAAAGAATACTTGTTTCAGTTATAATGGACATGAGAAAACCTTTGAAATGAAAGTGAGATTTTAGAGGTAATTTTCTATTGATTTAAAGGTCAAGCTCAATCCTCAATTTTGAAGCCATATAAACAAAAAGAGAATAATGGCTATTAATATCAATAGGCCATAAATAACAGGAAGAAAGCATCCTTTGGTTCCGGTTTGCTCTATATCATACCTTTTTAAAAAATCATCATCAAATAGTGGCATATCGACAACAAAATTATTTATCTGCTTTAAAAGAATGAAAGGGGCTAGCACTAATTACCTATCAAAGAGTTTATTCTTTCAGAAACTTTTCTAAACCGGGCGGTTTTGGTAGCCGTCAGGCTACCAAAACCTCTTAAATTCGAATATGGCTTCAGGATGGTATCTGTTTAATAAAGACCGCAAGACAGCAATAAGGAAGCCCCAAAAGTTCAACCGCCTCAAAGAAGAGGAGTTCCGTCAAAATTATCAGCCTCCAAATAGGAGGCTTTTTCATTTCCCAAACCCAAAGGGTAGCCGTCAGGCTACCAAAACTATATCTGCCGTATCCATGGAATAAGCCTACCTTTAGGATAACCTCTCAAATCTCAACTTTGTTTTGAGCCTCAAATAGCAGATGCCAATATTAAAGGCATTATTGTTTCTCCCTCAACTTTAAGACTGGTCAGGTTCTAAAACTGAAAATATTATGTATATCGACCTACAGTCAGAAATCAGGCATTTGCATATAAAACTCATGGAAAAGAAAATAGCCTTTGACGAAGGCATAAAAAATGACCATGAATTTGAGGAACTCAAGAAAATCTATCTGGAAATTAAAGAACTGGAAAGACGGCTGGCAAAATGCTTTGGGCATGCTGAAAACATAGAAGCCGCTGCCAACTTATTTCCCCAGATGAAAGGGTAGCCGTCAGGCTGCCAAACCCTGCTAATGATTTTCAATCGTACCCGCGAGTTGGCTTTCAACTTCTAAAACCCAATCGGGTGGCGCTGGCACCTTGACGATTTGCCAGTTACTGTTTTTTGTTTCCATGTAAAAGGCATGGGTAAGCCTTTTGTTGTCTTTTACCGATACATGGTAACGGATACCGTTGACGGTGTAGATTCTGTTAAAGAAGAATTCCAATCTTCCTATAGAAGTAACAATGTGCTTGGTAAAGTGGGGCATGAAGTATCTGTCGGGTTAAGGGGAGACAAAAATAGGTAAAGCCTTTACGCATAACACGTCTCTCTAAGAAGCAGGGCAAAAAATTAAAAAAGCGGGTAGGCCTTTTGTGTGGGTGGGCTTACTTAACATAAAATGAAGTTATCGGTGAAGCGTGTGCGGGCTAAATCTGAAGGATTTTTTGAACACGTAAACAACAACCATTTCCTTAGCGTTCAAAAAATCCTTCAGATTTAGCCCGCACCATCACGCCATAATACTTTAGTTCTCGTAAGCGGAAACGATAACTCTATATTATGTTATTCAGGTTAGCCGGTGGCAGGGGGCGATTTTGTAAGTTTCAATTCTCAAAATCGCCTGAAGCGTGGGGAACGAGCGATGCGGCTGTTTGTATTTTTCTTCACTCAGCCCATCACTTTGAAAAAGTGAATAATAAACCTGAAAGGTTTAAGGAGGTAGGGTTGCTTTTGCCTCCCATAGCAAAAGCGAAGCCTCGGCTGAAAAACAAGGAACTACAATGCATGATTGTCTAACCTTTTGCATAGACAAGATGAAAGAGCAGACTTACCGCAAGGTGAGCCTGCTAAACGTATTACCTATTGGTCGAGTCTCTTCCCGTTCTTTGCAGGGTACGATCGATCTGTTCAAGCCTTTGTTGTAGACCTTGTGTTGCTTGTGTCTGTTCTTTTAGTTGCTGGGTTATTTTTTGCATTTCTTCGGTATTGGTATCAGTGCATGTTTTAAAGACTGATGCCATAACAAACGCTAGAGAAAGTGCTGCCACCCCAATAGATATATTGGTTTGCCTTTTTTGAACGGGAATATTTTGTTGTATTGCAGTATTGGTCTGTTGAACCGATAGGTTGGTGTCGATTACATTTTGAAGCTGCGCTTCAGTTAATTGTTGTAATTTTTCTTCTCGTGCGAACATTGCGGTATAGCCGCCTTTTTTGATAAAATCCCGGCCTTTACCCGTTAAAACATAGTTGTCTTTTTTGTGTGGAATTTCTTTTAAATAGCCGTCAAGCATCAGTTGATCTCTGGCAATGGTGTACATGTCAAGAGTAACATAAACCATATTAGCACCGACAGCGTGACCATCAGTTTCTTCGAAATAAGGCAGCATTTTATCAATCTGCTCCAAATAGTCTTTTTGTTTGTCATAGACCATGTTTCTTTCAGCCATAATTAGTTTTGGTTTAAGAGGGTATAAGATACAAAAAGACTTTCCAAATTATCTACCGCTCCGAATAAAGGGTAGCCGTCAGGCTACCAAAACTGCTAATGATTTTCAATCGTACCCGCGAGTTGGCTTTCAACTTCTAAAACCCAATCGGGTGGCGCTGGCACCTTGACGATTTGCCAGTTACTGTTTTTTGTTTCCATGTAAAAGGCATGGGTAAGCCTTTTGTTGTCTTTTACCGATACATGGTAACGGATACCGTTGACGGTGTAGATTCTGTTAAAGAAGAATTCCAATCTTCCTATAGAAGTAACAATGTGCTTGGTAAAGTGGGGCATGAAGTATCTGTCGGGTTAAGGGGAGACAAAAATAGGTAAAGCCTTTACGCATAACACGTCTCTCTAAGAAGCAGGGCAAGAAAAATACAAACAAGCCCTGTGCGCCTGTTTAACATAATATAAATTATAGGCAAATACAGAGTTCCTATATAAAGATCGTGTTGGCCGCCTTCGAA
>CBHTSW010000043.1:0-36257 GCA_966095395.1 uncultured bacterium
TCTCATAAAACAGCTATTTTGCCCTTGTTGTTTAAAAAAATCTAACTAACAGGCTTATGCAAACAGAAAAACCAACCCTTGGAAACCGGTTGTGGTCTATGTTCTTAGATCATTTACTCACTACTTTTATCCTCCTGGTCCCCATATTACCTTTTGTGTTCCTGCAGCAAGGCAGGGTGGAACAGGGTGCACCACTGAGCGCCGGATTTCAATTTGCTTTTCTGGGGCTACTGTTTTTGTACTTCCTGAAAGACAGCTTTAATGGCAGAAGCCTTGCCAAACGTGTTACCAAACTGCAAGTTGTAGATAACAGAACAGGAGAGGTGGCAACACCCCTAAGATGTTTTGTAAGAAACCTTCCTGTTATGATCTGGCCTGTAGAAGTGCTGGTAACCTTCTTTAGCCCCCAACGAAGGCTGGGTGATCTTTTGGCCGGAACAAGAGTGGTAAATTACGGTGTTGCCACAACCGGCAAATTTGAATTTGAGGCGGCAGAAGCCAGCGCTCACTAAGAGATAACCGGTGGCGGGTTGGATACTGTGCCCCTCCGGCATTTGCAGATATACTGTTTTGAAGCCGGTTTGTAGATTCCGCCGGCGTTGGAGGTTGCTGTCCAACGCATCAGATCCGGGCTTTCACAAATCACACTTAAACGATCCTTAAAAACTTCGCCGGAACACCGTCGGTCAGCCACACGCCGTTCTCCGAAACAAAGAACACATATCCTTTATCATACATCTCCTTAGCCATCACATCAAACACAACAGGCCGTCCATGTCTTTGTCCCACCTTTATCGCCGTTTCCCAATTCGTACTCAAATGCACATGATGCCGCTTTCCTTTCTTCAATCCCTCTTTCAGTATCGCTTCTTTATTTCCCCTGGCCGTTCCATGGTAAAGTACATCCGGTGGTTTGCTCTCACTATAGCCTAAATCCACCTGTATCGAATGCCCTTGGCTGGCCCTTATCCTGCTCTTGTCCCCGTTAAAGGCAAACCGCTTTTTATCATTCGTAGCCACCACATGCTCCAGCGTTTCAAAATCAATGGCCTCCCCTTTTAACTTCATCTTTTGCAATAGCTCACTCACCTCAACCCATCCCTGTTCGTCCGGCACAAGGCCGATCACTTCCGGCTGGTGTCGCAGCACAAGGCTTAAAAACTTACTGGCCGTATCTTTTCTTTTTCATTGATCATTATCTCAATATTCGTGGTTCATTCACTATAAATTTATTGTCAAAATTTTTGACAATAAGAATGTTGTCACCCAGCCAAAATAACCCCTCCCCCAAACAAGCGCTGCATCACTTTTGTAAAACGCCCTTAATTCAACCCCGCCCCGGGTTGCTCCTTTACATAAGCTGGTTAAACCAAACGGTAAACCTTTGAAAATGGGCAGGGTTGCTAAAGGCTTTATAGATCTCCTCGTTGTGCTCATTTTCCGCTATCCATTCGGCAAGCATGGTTTTCTCCACTTCATTGATCTCGCCTTTCCGCTCCCGGGCTATCAGGCCGGCAATCACCCACAATTCAACAACGTCATCGGTTTCTTCTATTGCTCTCTCCGGGTTTACAATGTTATGGGCAACATCCCTGATCAAATTTTCAAAAATCTCCAGGTTGTCATCCGAAGCGCAGATCCATTCATCCAGTTCGTCGGCTTCTGCTTCCGAAAGGAGGCCATACTATAGCTAAGCGGGTGGCGCTCCCTGCGTTAAAAAAAGAAGGAAAATGATTCTAACCAAATCGCTGGGCCGGCATAGCCAGACTTCGTATGGACGGAAATTAACCCGGGGAAGCCCCATACAGACAAGAAGCGCCGGGACCAGGGATAATACACAAAACCAAAGGTGAGTTTTGGCTTGGGAAAACGGAGTTTTACGATTGCTTATGGTGTCTGTGTTAGTTACATTTATTTTCTTAAAAACGATGTTTATGAAAAAAATTTTCCTCTTTTCCTTTTTGCTTTTTGCCTTTTTTGCGCGATCGCAAAGAATTGTTCCTGATTACAACGGTCTGTATTGTCCTAAAACGAATTATACTTTTACCGTCTCCCTTCCAGGAAGTTGGAATGACATTGTTGTTGTTCCAATTTCATATGTCCTAATAAGTGGGGGCATTTATAACACTACCTACAATTCTCAAACTAATGAAACTTCATTTAATATTGATTTACAATTTCAAGATGTTCCTTACAATCAGATTCTACAGATAAGATACCGCAATAGAGACATATCCACCACCGATCCAAATTATATTCCTCCCCCATACACTAATTACAATTTCCCATTTGCGTATATCAAATCTATGAGCACAGACAGAATTGTCACTACTTACTCACCGCTTTCAATTCAGGCACCAAGATGTCAAACAGGCACTTTTACTGTCTCGTACGATCGAATCTCTTGGAAAAACCAGGAAACTGGAGCTACATTCGGGCAAATAACAGATTATCAGGTCTCAGTTCCTGCCGGCTGGAAAGTAAATGGATTAACTTCCTCTGGAATTAACGATTGGAAAAATATCAATCAAACAAGTTTTACTGTCGAAAGCAACATTAATTCAGGTGTAACCAACTCTTCCGTTATCATCAGACCTTATAACGCTTGTGCATCAGGCCTTGCCCCTGGTACTGAAACTGGTATTCCCATTGTTAGGCCTGCTCCAAATATGTCCATTTCCTCACCATCAGACTTTACTATTTGTAGCGGTAGTAAAACATTTACTTTAAACGGGCTGCCAACTTTAGGTCAAACTACATGGTCTTTAACTAATTTCCAAAATACAGGAAGTCTAGGAAGTAGCACTAATACATCGGTTACAGTAGATAAAGCAATTAATGGCCGGGGAAAAGAAACCTTACAAGCGTCCGTTACAGACTGCATAGAAACATATCCGCCAGTTACAAAAGTAATTACATTTGGTGCTCCGACCGCAGTGCTTATCCAAAGTATGAACAATTTAAATACTTGCGATGACGAGAGCACTTCCTTCCGGATACTTCCATCAAGTAGTGGATTTTATGCGTACGAGGGTACTCTAACAGTAATAGGCGATTATGACCTTGCAACAAACTTTACATGGGATCAGATTGCCGGAAGTAATAGCAATTTTGCATGGAGTGCAAACGGTCGAACTGTTACTGTATCCAGTAAAACAGGTGGTATGCAAATGTTGACATTAAAGTGCACAATAAGCAATAGCTGTGGGTCAGCAACTAAATATTTCTATTTCGGCCCTGAATGCGCAATCGCTGCCCGAATAGCAAAGCCTTCGAATGAAAGTACCGATATAGCTGCCACCAATGTATTGCAACCTAATCCTACAAAAGGTATTATCAATTTACACATTGATACGGGTATAAAGTCTGTGGTAGTACTTAATATGAGTGGTATAGAAATTGAAAGAATCAAATTCAGGGGTGGTAATCAAACGGAAACAATAAACATTCAAAATCTGCCGGTGGGAGTATATATAATTAGGATCTTTGATGGTA
This sequence comes from uncultured bacterium, assembly GCA_966095395.1. Lineage (GTDB taxonomy): Bacteria > Bacteroidota > Bacteroidia > Chitinophagales > Chitinophagaceae > Flavisolibacter. The sequence continues at coordinate 3,496 of CBHTSW010000043.1, forward strand.
AACAATGGATAAGTAGAAAAGTTTCTAAACAATAAGTTTATTACAGTTTAAAATTTGTTATGGGGCTGAATAATCAGCCCCATAACTGTTAGTAGTGTTTCTAAAAATTAAACACAAATACTATCCTGAGTTAACAAACGCAGGATAGTATTTAAATATTAAAGAAGACTAAGGATAACGGGGTTCATAAGCATAGGTATTTTGCTATACAATCTTATTTTAGGACGAGACACCTTGTGCCAGCAAAGGAGGACTCGCCGGCTTCATAAAACGCACTTACTTTCCCCACTATAAACCCTAATTTCGGTTACCCGTTACACGCAATGAACCACCTCTACTTACATAAAAGTTCTCCCGGCTCCGCACCGCCAAAATTAACCGCGTAGCGGCCCCACATAAACCCATTCTCTTCTCGATTTTATTACCAGCTAACAGACTTAATCAGTGCAACCATTCAATAAAAAGAAAAAGCATAGTCAGGCTGATGCCCGCAACAGCTAAAGTTTTATTCTTCTTTAGTGTCGCCCAAAGTGTCAAAAGCGTGGCTGCCAAAAACGAAAGTCCGCTTGCCAAATTGTAAGTTGAATAAATGTTTGGTGTTTGATAATACCAGGGAACTTCATTCACTGAACCCCAAGGATAAGCACCTGTTTCACCGGCAACGCCAACATGGTAAAATTCAGATAGTCCGGCAAAGGCAAAGAACAGTCCTACCAAAACAATAATGCAGGGAAGTGTCCAAAAAAGTCTCTTATTGTCTGCTTGCGCTTTTAGGGTGTCCATATTATGAGAGCTAACGGTTCTGGTATTGCCGAAGGCGGGACTTTTCAGCACTACATTTCAATAGAATTACAAATTTTGAATTACTTCTGTCAGCCCAATAGTATTGCGTCACTCCCGCTTTTGGCAATACCTTGTCAGCAGTTCGTGCTACTGTCCTTCGCATCCATGTCAAAGGATTTTTTCACCAATGCGGCGCTGCTGTATTCCTTTACAAATTTTTTGTCAAGCACCGATATACAGATTGTCACGATAACCACTGAAATAATGCCCGCCCAACCTGCAATCCAGCTATACAGTTCATTCCAGTTTGCTATATAAAGGACATAGAGTGCCCCGGTAGCGTTCACCATTCCGTGTAGCATACAGGCACCAAGAATTGATTTTGTCTTTATTCTGACATATGCGAATATGGGTGCTACTGAAATAGTGAATAAACTCATCATAATGATACCAATGTATGGATGATGAGGATAATTATGTCCCATTAGAATGACGGGCAAGTGCCAAAAACCCCAAACCAATCCGATGAAAACATTTGCTTTTAGGAAACCTAAACTTTTTGTTTCCTTCAACATCAGTCCGCGCCAGCCAAATTCCTCCCCAAACATGAACGGCAGGTTAATCGTTGAGCCGCCTATAATTCCCTGAACCAACATTGCGATGAAAAGAAGTAGTGGAGGAATATCAGGCATCTTTATATTGTCCATCCTAATTTTTGAGCTGGCAAGTTCTTTAAGCCGAACAATAACATTCTCCTTTGAAAAATCAATTTGTCCGAATTGTGGTATCAGGTGGCTGTTCCCTAACAGGCCGATGATTACAAACGTCAATAAAGTAAGACCAAGAAAAATCAGTGGCGTGTATAAAATCCATTTCCATGCCTTTCTGTCAAATGTCCAACCATACTGTTTGAAACCTTCCTTATAAATATATTTCTGAATGACGAAGGTTGCCAAAGCCGGACCCGGCATATATAGTCCTGCAAGGAGAACGGTTCCGGTTATGGTGTTAATGTCAACTTTTGCCAGTTTCATAATGAGCGCTACCGTCCAACTGAACGCAAAGGAGAATAAAATATACAGGTTAATTTTTCTCCAATTCATAGTTTCTCTTTGTTATTTCTTGCATTCATTTTTCAGGTTTGCACTGTAGTTATAGCCTGACCGTTAACACATAAATATATCCCATCCACCTCAGTCCCACTAAAAACCCCTCCTCATTTTCAACACCTTCGCCGCTTCCGGATTGCCACGGGAGCAATCCACCATGGAGGGACGCACCGGTATGGTGAAAACGGCGTATCTTTTTTAAGTCCCAGGGGTATCCACACGCCGGTTAACCACCCAGGCATGTGGATCAATAAGAAACTATGCCTGAAGACGGCAGAACGGAAGCCCGAAAAAGAAAGTACCACTGCATTTAGAAAAAAACTGCAACACACAAAACCGGGACGGAAAACCACCCGTTGCAGACGATGATACTTCGCTAATTGACGGCAATTTGAAATCTTCTGTCAATCCGCTCCATGCCAGGCCTTCATTGGTCCTGAAACAACTCCCTTTTGAGTGGAGCAACACACACCGGCGTTATGCGTAGCCTTTTTTTCTTTGGCACAGGTTCTTTCCCTCCAAAGCAAGGACTGTCAGTATCCCTAAAGTATAGGCAACAAAATCCATCCATTCAAATCCGTATCCAATTACCGTCTTCGCTACTATGTTATTTTCCAGTCCAAGTCTGTTTACCACTTGGAAATATTGAAGTGTTTCAACTGCATAAGAGAACAACAAAACGCCAAGGGCAACTTTCCACACAGTCGCTTGTAGAATTGTCCGAACCGCGCAATAAATCAAAATAACCACCAGGTAATCACCGGCATAGGGTCTTACAAAAGTATCACGAACAAAAAGTGCAATTAGCACCTCGATAACGAATAGGATCACCGCTAAAAAAAAGAATTTCTTATCAAAGCTTAGCATTCTGGAAATTGGCTTTAAGGTCATGCATAACGGTCTGCCGGGTTGCTGGCAGGTACAGGCATTTCATGTGCCGTTAGCTTTGCCTTTGTTCTTTAGCAAAATAGCGATTTATTGTTGAAATCACATTCGCCGGCCTGTATTGCCCAAACCGCTGGCATGCGCTGCTTTTGGTTATTTCTTACCAATTTCTTCTGCCAGTCCAATAAGAAGCCCTTCGGCTCCGCGAACGTAGCAGAGCCGGTAAGCGTTTTCGTACTGAACCACTTCACCAACGAGCTGCGCACCCTGCTTAGTGAGCCGGGATACCATCTCGTCTATGTCCTCAACGGTGAACATAACACGTAGGTAGCCAAGAGCGTTCACAGGGGCGGTCCGGTGATCGGAAATGGTGGGTGGGGTGACAAACCGTGAAAGCTCAAGCCGGCTGTGTCCGTCCGGGGTAACCATCATAGCAATTTCTACACACTGGGAGCCAAGTCTGGTAACACGACCGGCCCATTCACCTTCGATTGTTGCCCGTCCTTCAAGCTTCAGGCCTATTTCGGTGAAAAAAGAGATGGCTTTATCCAGGGATTCGACAACGATACCGACATTGTCCATTCTTAGTAATTTGTTTTTTGCCATAGCTTTTTATACTTATGGAATCAGAGTTTCAAGTATTACCAACCCTCCGGTAGTGAAGTTTATGCTATACGTCTCTGTCACAAGGTTGCTGTTAACGGTTTACGGTTTGGCGATGGTGGGGCATTTGAAAAACGTCAGCCTGACATTTGCACAAATCCCCAATAGAATTACAAATGTTGAGTTTTTAGCGGTCAGTCCCACTCTTGCCAATACGATATTAGCGGTTCTTAGTTTTGCTTTCATTGTTTCGGTTCATAGTAAAGCGTTACTGCACCACCTTTAAAGGTTTTCGTTTTCACGAGTTTAAGAATCGTCCTGTCGCTTATATCTTCAAATAATGGCAAACCACTTCCTGCAACAACTGGATGGACACAAATTTGGTATTCGTCGATCAGGTTAAGTTTCATTAGTTGTATAATTAAACTACGGCTACCGATAAAAATGTCATTTCCTGGTTGCTGCTTGAGCTCTAAAACCGTTTCCTTTAAATCACGATTTGCTATGGTTGCACTTTTCCAATCTACATTTTTAAGCGTATGAGAAAAAACAATTTTTGGAATTTTGTCAATTGCCATAGCGAAGTCATTCATTGATTTTTCTCCCGAAGGGTTTTCTAAAACCGTTCGCCAAAATTCCATAAGTTGATAGGTTGTTCTACCATATAAAATAGCGGCTCCCCCACCCAATAATTCTGTATAATGTTGATGGATTTCTTCATCAGGCAACCCTGCTGTATGGTCGCAAAACCCGTCAAGTGTCATATTGAATGCTGCTATTACCTTTTTCATATCTTGTTTTTTGTCCGTCTGTTTTGGTGGGTCGTCCATAATGACCGCTAACACGTAAATATATCCCATTCAACTCAGCCCCGCTAAAACCCCACTCCTCATTTTCAACCCCTTATCTTTCGCCATCCCTGATTGCCGTGGGAACAACCCACCAAAGAAGCTCCTGCTCGTAGTTCTCTCTTTTAGCTTTTGTGAAACCGGCGGCGATGCATCGGCTTTAAAGAAACGGTGGTATACCAAACTGCTGTCAAGGCAGCAATTGTGAGACGGCAGAGGTGAGACAGTGGCTTTTTCTTCTATCATCTATAAACTATCAACTATTATCTGCCTTCCTGATAACTGTTTGACCTTATCTCTTTGTTTTAAGAAGGCTATGATAACACGACGAGTCCAACCATTACGCAAGCCGGGAAGAGACTCGCATGGGAAGAAAAGGACGAGTCCACCACTGCACACAACCGGCGGAGAGTCGTCCGGGAAGAAAACAGGAATACCCCTTGGTAAAGGAGATTATCAACTTATTTTAGAACGAAACCATATCTTCTCAATAATAAGTGAAACCAAAATCTGTTGAGAGGCTGCCGGGATCATAAAACGATTTGCTTAGCAATTGGTCCCTGTCATTATACGTGTTGCTGTATTCTACTTTCCAGCCATAGTTGTAGGTTTTTGTAACAGCATTGTGTCGGCTGAAAGCAAATTGCGACAAATCAGCATACTTGAAAAAAAATATAACCAGAGGGTGAATGGCATACAGGGGGTTGGGTTTATCGTCGTATGTATAAGTGGCGGTACTTCCAGGTGTTTGGGGTTTTGTCCACAGGATAACATCGTCATTGGCGTCGTAAGTTAACTGCTGATCGTCAATGGCTACCATTCTGCCTTTATGATCGTAGCTAAAGGTGTGTATGTCAGGAGCGGGCTGGTTGCATCCGCGGCAATAAGCTTTGAACCCCGTAATAAGGTTTCCCTTATATTGGATATCGGTATACACCCATGCTGTACGTCCATTGTATGCAAGTGTCACCGAATCAATACGGCTGCCATGATAATGCACAATATAAGTCTCATTGAAATTGTTACCGTTAACCTGCATCGAATCGAGATCGCCTCTTTGGTTGTAAAAGAAAAAATAGGCCCATCTGGCTGCTCCCACTGTCTTGACCATAAAGTCTTTTTTAGGCAGACGCTGTTGCCCGGCAGAAGCCATTTTCTCTGCTGCGGGGTTTTGTTGTACACGCCGGCTTTGGGATACATCTTTTTGGCAGGCAATAAAGGAAAGAGATAGAAACACCATGCCTACCACTACTTTAATAGAGCTTCGTTTCATGGTAAAATGTTTAAGGATGAGGTACAAAACTACCAACATGATGCAATAAAACGAACCGGACTCTGCTTTTGAAAGCCAATATTACCCTCCCGGCTATGCGTAGTTTGTAACTACGTACAAAACATCTTTTGCCAAAGCCGGGAGGCATCCCATAAGCCTATTTTATTACTCGCCATCCTCACCGGTATAGAAAAAGGGGAAAATGCCCCAGATGTCGAAGTGATGAAATGTTTCAGCAGAAAAACCCTTACAAGTTGAATGGTTTTATGAATATGCATGATCATTGTGTATTGTGCGGGCAGCAGTTTGAAATTGAAGTGGGTTTCTACTATGGTGCGATGTACGTCAGCTATGCACTTGCTGTGGCCCTAAACGTGGCCACATTTGTAGCATGGTTTGTACTCATTGGGTTTTCTTTAAAGGATAACCGTTTCTTTTATTGGATGGGAGTGAATGCAGTGATATTAATTATCAGCCAACCATATGTACAGCGGCTATCCCGTACGATCTGATTAAGCTTCTTCGTACATTATGACAAAGACTGGAAAACTAATTTTATATAGTCTTCGATCTTTTCTTTTAATCTCTTGTCCAAATTGCCCACAAATACCTTTTCAAATTCTGGTTTGTCTTTTGAATAAAGCTGCTGGTATTTATCATAGTCAGATTCGTTTTGGAATATCGCAATTTCTATATCAAAAGAATAGGTTTTGACATCTGTCAGATATTGCTAATAGCTGCCTAAAGGAACATTGCATTCAGTGTCCCAATCATCAATAAAAGCGTCAATCCTTCTTCGTAATTCGCGCTGTTCACGACGGTAAGCCTCAAGATCTTTTTTAGCTTGATCAACAGTCATACAGTTTGTTTTTGGATGATCTTTTGCAGTACGATCCACCACGATGGCTGTCCAGTATTATTTGAAAGAGATTCTTTTAGAATTAGTTTGCCAAATAAGGATTTATCAGCCGCTATATTGTTGCACCAAACATTACACCGCATTGTTCTGCAGCGAGGTACTTGTCAGATAAGGAATTTTCACGTGTTGGCAACAGCATCATTCCGCATAACGAAGAGCTTTTTTACTTATAAGAATTACGAAATGGCAGACAAGTGATAAGAAACCTGCAATTATTTGACCGGCGTTTTCATTTTGTAAGTAGTTTCAATTTGCAAAAATTCAATCCTGTGAAAAAAATAGCCGTATACAACATTAAGGGAGGCGTGGGCAAAACCACCACTTCTGTAAACCTGGCCTGCTTGCTTGCCAAAAGAGGCCTGAGCGTTTTACTTTGGGATCTTGACCCGCAGGGTGGCAGCAGTTTTTTCTTCAATTGTCAAAACCGCAACAACAATGCCTATGGCCGCCTGTTTGAAAAATATATTGCTATTTACGACGTCATCCACTCCACCGAAAGCTACCACATCGATATGATCAGCAACGATGCCTTGTTTTCCGACCAGTTTTTTGGCCGCGCAGCACAGATGACCGCTGTGAATGTTATGAATAATGAGCTGATACAAATGGCGCTGAAGGAGGTGGAAGACGATTATGATATCTGCATCATGGATTGCTCGCCAGGTCGCTTTCTTTTGCATAACAATATTTTTCACGCAGCCGATCTCACACTGATCCCCAACCAGCCGGCGCCGCTTTCCATTTATTGCAACAATATACTGATGGATCTGTTGCAGCAGAATGAAAGCCTGGCAAAAAAAACATTGAGTTTTTTCAATATGGTGCAGGTGCATAAAACGCTGCACCGGCAATACCTCGACAACCGCAAAGATGCCGGTTGGATGCTCGAACGTTTTATTCCCTTTTATACCGAAATAGAACTGATCGGCCTTACCAAACAATCGCTTTTTCATCACAAAGAATACAAGGCCAACATTTATTACCACCATCTCTGGCAGGAAGTGTGCGAACGGATGCAATGGCAACAACTGAAAGAAAATACCGGGATCATAGTGGATATGTCACCGAATCCGCCGGCCGATGATTTCTCCGCCTGGCAGCAGGCGGCGAATGGCGATACAATCCCTTAATGCTGAACTCTGTTTTATAAATGGAACGAAGCAGTCCCTGGTGTCTTATTGCTTAGAAGAAAAAACCTCCATAAAGAATACCAAATCATGGGTGCCCGCTGCAATGGCTCTTTGGGAGCATAGCCGTAATGAGCGAAAAAATGATGGAGCTGGGTCGGATAAGACGGCAAAGATGTTTGGGCCATGCCAAAAAAGGGGAACAATAACAGGAAGAACAGGATTTTTTTCATGCATTGCAGTTGAGGCTTTCCAAATATAGAAGGAGTTTTGGAAAAGGGATAAGTAGCAGGCTTCTAAATCCGCCAGAGTGTATAAAAGAGCTAAATGGTTTCGCAACTTTAAAAGCAACAGGTTCAAACGGGGAAATACTTTAGGGGTAATAGTAAATAGTAGTGGCAAAGAATTCGGCCCTTGCTGTCTTTCTTTTATATTAGTCTTCCAAATACAAACTGCCTATGAATCCTGAATACAGGCTGGCCAAGGGATGGCGCCTTTTTGTATACCTGTTTATGCCCGTTTTGGCAGCCGTCTTTATTTACCTGGCCATAACGCCTTTTTTGGAAAAGCCTTCCGCACCGTCTCATTATTTTATTTTTCCTGCACTGGCCCTGCTCTTCATTGCCCTTACCGCATGGGCCTTTATAGAGCTGTATAAAGAAAGGATCATCATTGGCAACGATCGTATCATCCAGATCAGCGCCTTTAAAACAAAAGAACTACCCTTTAACCTTGTTAAAGGGTATACTGAGGACCAGCAGCAGTACCTCCGCATTCTTCCCTTCCAGGAAGGCTTTCCTGTAATCAAAATAAGCCCCTATACCGGCCGCCTGCACGAGCTGAAAGAGGAGTTGGCGCAACGGTTTACCGATCTGGACGCCGAAACATTACTCGCCGAAGAGCAGGAGTTGCTTCAAAATGAAACCCTGGGAAACACAGAGGAGGAACGCAGGCTGCAACTTGAAGAAACCCGGAAAACAACCCGCATCGTCAACACTACTGCCTGGGTCCTTTCGCTCTGGCTTTTATTTTATCCCCGGCCCTACCAGCTGCTGGTGTATAGCATCATTACCTTGTTTGCTTTTGTACTATTAGTGTTATACCGGCACCAGGGTTTAATCCGAATAGACGAAAAGCCCCGATCAGCCTATCCCAGCCTGGCTTCGGCCCTGACGCTTCCCTCGATCGTGCTGATGTTGCGCTCCCTGCTCGATTATGATATTTTCGACTATCACCGTCTTTGGAGCTGGGTGGGTGCAGGCACGGTAGCACTGTTTGTCTTTTTGATATACACTACAAAAGCCTATGCAAACAAAAAACAATTCATAGCCTCGCTGTTCTTTTTGATTTTTGCAGCAGCCTTCAGCTTCGGGACCATTGTACAGGTCAACTGCCTGCAGGATACATCACTGCCGCGTCAATTTACAGCCCAGGTATTGGAAAAACGGATCAGCAAAGGAAAGACCACCACCTATTACCTGCAACTAGACGCATGGGGACCGCAAACCCAAACCGGCGAAATATCGGTCCCAAAAAGTTTTTATGACAGGATAAGTATCAATCAAAAGGTGCAGGTACATTTAAAACAAGGTACTCTTCACATTCCATGGTTGTTTGTAACTGAGTAAAATTGTTCCTACTGGTCGTCTTCTGCGACCTTTCGATGTACGAGCCAAAATGGAAAGCCCGGGCGGCAGTGAAAAGAAAAATTTACGCATAGAACACCCTATGCAAGAAAAATGGCAATCCGAAATGAACGGTTAATTAGTTCGAGCACACAATTTGTTTCTCTCCAACATTCACTGCTGCCGAAGTCCAGCTCAGGGGCTGCATGGGAGGAATGGCTAGGTTATTTATTGTCAAAGAAGGCTCTTCCTGAATAGTGGGCTGAAAGCTTTTCAGTACCAGTTCTTCCGGTGGCAGTTGGTAGCCATGGCAGGAGGCACCGCTATTATCTGTTTTAATGAATTGAAAACCGTTACCATCTCCCAAGGCACCCGCTACATCCACTATATGATACAAGCTATTGGACCTGCTGTCATATACGCTAGTCCCTCCTTTTTCTGTTGATATGATATTTGATCCTAAAACCTTCCCGCTTTTAATCACGGCTAAAGATGGATCCAACGTATAATCTGCAAACTGGTAGCCCAGCGTGGTAGTTAAGTGGATCTGGTCATTAAAATAATTCAATTCATTTATACCAAATGGATTGCCGGGCCCCACGCTCTTGGGGTAACCTTTAGCTTCCAAAACCCCGCCATTGGAAGAAAGCAGGTAGAGGTAAGGAAGTGCGGAACTGTAAATCCATTTATGGTCAGCATAAACAATATCCCCGGTAGAAGTACATACGATCTGGGCAGGATAAGATTCAAAGGAGTCTTCGTACCGGTAACTCTTTGCAAACTGCAGGTTGCCGGAGCTGTTTAGTTTAACCAGGACGTCCTTGCCTTTAACCGGGAATTTACTTGTAAAAGCTATATACAAATCGCCTTGCGGGGATTCTGCCAGCGTTTTATTAATACTGCTAACATTGTTTGATAGCCTGAAAGGATCATCCATTATAATGTTCGGGAATGCCGAAATGGATTTTACCCATACAATGGTACCCTGTGGATTGATCCGGTACAAAATAAGGTCCGTACTGGTGATGGTTAAATAAGCAAGGTCGCCGTTCTTTAAAAGTTTCAGGGAAAGCCCTCTTGCACTGGTTTTGTTGGGCCCTTCAGGAATTTCGATATATTTTGACAGCAGGATTGTGCCATTCCTATCCAGCTTTACTAAAAACGGCCTGCCATAGGAATCGGGAACGCCGAAAATATGTCCGCCGATCCAAACATCCTGGTTCTGGTCCATGGCAGAACAGGTAGCAAACTGGTAGTCGTAAGAGGGCGGTAAGCTATAAGATTTGATCCAGGCAATTTCATCACCTTCAATAGCCCCTATCCGAAAGCCGCTTGCCTCATTTTCCATCATTCCGCGGCTGGCAGTAAATAGAAAACCCGCAGAACCGGTCAATGGATAAATACCCAGTGCATTTTGTGGCTGCTCGTTTCCATTGACGGATTCATGAAGAATGATGTCTTTATGAAACTTTTGAGCAAGCCCTGGTTCTGTAGTTTGCTTTTGTTTTTGGCAGGCTGTTAGCAGTGAAAAAGCGAACAGGCAGGCAGCAGCGTTTATGGATTTCATGATAGCAACAAGATAATTTATAAATATAAGTTCCGCAAGGTGCAGGCCTCTTCATTTTCCCGGCCAATGCCTCCCTGCCGAAGCCGTCCAAACCCGCCAATGAATTAACTTTATACAAACCTCCTTCCATGCACATTATAGCCATGCAGCTCAACCGCTTTTTCCTGAACAACGGCTACCCCTATAGCAATCCTCATGGTATCGAATTCCTGTACCGCCCCGAAGACACGTCCGTTATGCTTTGCTGCCGTGTACCCGGCCTGGTGCTGCCCGAAAAAGAAATGACCGTAGAATTGTACACCCGCCATGCCAGCCTGCTTCATTTTATCTCTGAGTATATAGTAACAACGCCCAAAGACCTGAAAGCCCTCACGCCCCGGCTTATGCTCAAGTGTTTTTTGGTGGGCCGTGCCACCCTTGTCTGCTATTTGGATGGCAATGCCGAACACTTCCTCCACTTCAAAGGAAAGGCCGGCATACTATGGGCCAAAGACAACGAAGATCAAAAGCACCCCGTAAGGTTATTTTTCATGCAAACCGATTGTTGATTGGACTACTCCTGTCATAACTAAGTAATGCTGTTCAAGCTTATTGTAATCATCCTTGATATGTACTTTTACTGCTTCTATTTTATCTACTGCCGTAATTTCCTTATTGGCAAGAAGGTAGAGGTTTGAATTAAATCTATTGATACAATGCTTTAAATCATGAAGCTCTCCAAATAGACTATCGGGAAGAAGTGCTTTGTTGTCAAAAAGTAAGGTTTCCAATGATTTGTGGTAGCCATCTTGTATGTGTAGAAATTCCTTTGTGTATTGAAACTTATAATCCGTTTTGTTTAATAAGTTCATAATTTCCCTTGCGCCATTTCTTACTCTGTATGTCAAGGCAAGAATTGTTTTTAGCAAGTCGTACTGGTCATCAAATATCTTTCCTTGTCTTCTTTTATCTTCCTCAAGATTTAGTCTTTGGCGATTTTCAATTTCTTTAAACTTAGTTTCTATTCCTTTTTCGAAAGTCTTTTTAAAAACAAATAGTATAACACTTATAAGCGTACCTGAAAGCAAGGTTGAAGTCAATATTGTTTGCCAGTTTAGCATAGTGGTTTATAATTACAGCAAACAAAAAGAAAAGTATCCGCAATGCCCCCGATAAAACCCCGCAATGTATAAGACGTTGCGGGGCATTGAGGTATACTTCCCAGGGTTGACCGACCTCGCCGTAAGCTTGCTTATTGGGAAGTAAGTATCAACCTTTCTTTTCCAATTGTTTGATTGTTATATTAAGTTTTCATTTTCAACTTCCTCCTTTTGCTATGTTTTACTGGCAATGGGAAGAGTTGATGTTTTAAAATTAGCATTCGGATGTCTTATTTTACAGTTTTCCATACTATTTTATTCTCTCAAGCCATAGGTTTATTTTTACGCCAAAGGTTCATAGCGTTACCGACAATTATTTATTTAACACCTACTCTCTCATTGTCAACCGTCATCGCCTCTTTTCCAGGGATTGTACACATGCACCAGTTGCAACGTTTTGTTTTTACAACAAGGACACTCGGTAATGTCTATGCCATAGTGTTCTATCAGGGCCAACTCAAGCGGCACTTTCACCAATCCTTTATGCAAGGGCCGCTTCATTTTTTTAAGCACTTCATTAATGCGCCCGTGACGATTTCTGTTACTTAAGTACCCGTAGGTTCTTATTTTGGTAAACCGCTTAGGTAATATATGCTGCTGAAAACGACGGATAAATTCACTGGCACTCAGCGACATTTGTTTTTGTTTACTGCTATCCCTATAGTCCTTATAGGTAAAGCTTACCGTATCATCCTGGTCGTTTATACTCACTAGCCTGTGATTGCTGATGGCTACCTTATGAGTGTAGCGGCCAAGGTATTCAATCACTGCCTGGGGGCCTCCAAATGGAGCTTTAGCATAAACAATCCAGTCTTTGTTATACAACAGGTTCATTAGCTGTTTTTCATCCGTGCCACACGTAAGCTTCACCTCACCGCTGTCAATCAACTTCTTTAGTGCCTGTAAGAACTTCGCTTTGTAAACCCCGCTCATGGCTTTAAGGGGAAATAAAAAACGCCATTGGTTCCTGGTAGCATTCTTCCACTGGTTACCCTCTAGGATGCCGCCACCACTTACAATTGAGTGCACATGGGGGTGAAAGGAAAGCTGCTGTCCCCAGGTATGGAGTACTGAGATGATGCCTGGAATAGCTCCCAGGTATTTGGGATCCTTTGCAAAACATAGCAGCGTTTGAGCCGATGCATCCAGGAGAAGCTTATATAAGACCCTGCGATGACCCATTACCAGGCTATTGAGCTCATGGGGCAGTGTAAATACCACATGGTAATAGTTTACCGGCAGCAGTTCCTGTGTCCTTGCTTCTATCCACTGCTGTTTTTTAATAGCGTGTGCAATTAGGGCAATGCCGGTCCCTGCAACTGTGGTATTGATATTTTATGTGTCTGCACTTATCATCCTGGCACTGGTACTGGTGATAACCAAGTGCCGAAGTGCGGCAGATCCTTATGCGCTGCATCACGTTTTGCACATCCGGCATTGGACCATCCCTCCCCTTGTGATGTCTCCCGTTTTTTAAGTAGTTGCTGCAGCGTGGCCCCTGGGGGCGCTGTATGTGTCATTTACCCCTTTTATTACTACCAGCTTCACTTTTGGGTAGTAAATCATAAGGATTTGTAACCTGCTGCCTTCGTGCAGGGCTTAGGTGCAAATAGCGCATCGTGGTCTGTAGGGTGCTGTGCCCCAACAGTTCTTTTACCGTGTGCAGATCGGTTCCATTATCTACCAGGTGGGTGGCAAAGCTGTGGCGGATGGTGTGCACAGTAAACTGTTTTGAGCCCAGTCCAGCCTTTGCCAGGGAGATTTGCACCAGGTGTTGGATATTGCGCATACTCATAGGCCCTCCAGGCCGGCTGCCATTGAATAAATATTCTTTGGGTTTGTAGATTACGTAATAGGCTCTTAACTCCAGCAATACCGCTTCAGACAAAATGGTGAAGCGGTCTTTCGAGCCCTTGCCCTGCACTACTTTAATGCGCATGTTCTTGCTGTCTATGTCTGTGATCTTCAGCGCAGCGATCTCACCCAGAGGCGCATGCCGGTGCTGTACAGGAGCATTACAACCGTGCGGTGTTTGATATTGTTGATAGCATCAATGAGTGTTTTTATTTCCTGGGCACTCATTACAGGCGGTAGTTTGCTACTTGGCCTGGGGTAAATAAGGGAAGGGATCACGTAAGGCATTTTCAGTACATGCCGGAAGAAGAAAGAAATGCTTTGGGCCGCCATCCGGCACTTGACCCTGCTGCAGCCCAGGGTCTTGGCCAGGTACAGCAGATAGCGAATCGTCATCTCCTCTGTGTAGTGCCTGGGTTCAATGTCATTGTAATAAACAAACAGGTAGCGTAGTTCAGCGAGGTAGTTGCGAATGGTGTGTTCACTGTAGTGACCAAGACAGAGGTACTGAGAGGTTTTTTCCAACGCAGTTACGGCTGCAGCAGACAAAGTTTTTTTTCCATGATCTTGTAGTTTAAAAAGTGAAGGAATACTACAAGTTACAAAGACTCCAAAACTCAGCGCCTGAATAGGCGATGTTGGTTCAACACATAAATTTATGCTATAAACTGCAACTCATCAATAAAAACTACTATTGGTTTTCAGCCCTTTAGTATTATACTTTTTAAATTGTCGTTAGGACAATCCACCACAACCGTGTAATCAATCGATTCCCTTTTCCCTACACGGATTCTCTGCACCGACGCGGCTCCTGCATTGACGGCTTCCGCGCATGGCAGAGACGCATCGCTTGCAAAATGTCAAGCGGTGCTTCAACTAATGCGTCCATGGCTTGGCGCAAAGCCTTGGATGAGACGCATTGCCTGAAGGCAAATGACCATTATCCTTCTTTTTTTTCAATAAATTGTACGATCAACACTACCTGCATGCGCAACCCCAAATGGCACCGCGATGAAATAATCCTTGCACTTGATCTCTATTTCAACCAGAACAGAGGTTTAATTGATAAATCAAACCCAAACATTATTCATCTGTCCCAGATCCTCAATAGCCTCCCCTTATTTCCAGAAAGGCCAGATGCAGAAAAGTTCCGGAATCCTAATGGAGTATCATTAAAGCTCTCCAACTTTTTAGCACTTGATCCTGGATATAAAGGCAAAGGAATGGAACGTGGTTCTAAACTCGATGAAGAAGTATTTAATGAATTTGCAAATGATAAACCCCGGCTTCATGCTATAGCGGTCGAAATTAAAAAAGTTGCAGACAATCAACTATTAAAGCAAAAAATTAATAAAGTAGAAGACGACGACGAAACCGTCAACGATAGTGTCATGGAAGGCCAGGTGTTATATAAGCTTCATAAGGTCAGAGAAAGAGATAAGGAAATTGTAAGGCTTAAAAAACAACAAGGCATTTCTCTTTTTGGTCATCTTCAATGTGAGGCCTGCGTCTTTGACTTTCATAAGTTCTATGGCGATATTGGCTATGGCTTTATTGAATGTCATCATCGTACTCCTCTTTCAAAATTCAAAGTAGAATCCAAAACAAGCTTGGATGATTTGGCATTGGTATGCGCTAACTGCCATCGTATGCTCCACCGGTCTATTGATTCTTTAAGTATAGATGAATTGAAGGTAAAGATTCAGTATATGAATGGATAAAAGTTTGTTCATGCGGAGTATTATTGCAAGCTTCTGTGTAGTTGAAACTCCGTAAATCATTTTTTCACGCGGGATCCTCCCCGCCCGGCCTTGTCAATGGCTGAGGCCCAGTGTGATTCAATAACTTCTTTACCGGCCTCCTTCCCCGGACGATGTTTATCCTTGCCTGCTTTGAAGTAAAGCCAGGAGGGCTCGCCGGTTAAATAAGCATATAATTCTAGCTTCAGTGAATAGTAACCTTACGATCAATATTCACGTATTTCCCCTTTTGTATTCTTAAGCATGCTTTTTTACATTAGAGTATTGCTATATGTGAGGAAAGGTTAAACACCATTTAACCCATAAACCAAAACTACCAACTACCTCAATTGCCTGAAAAATTACAGGCGCCCTTACAACTCTTCACATTATCCAATCTTATAAAAACCAATATCCTTATGAACCAACTGTATTTTGGCGATTGCCTTGACGTATTAAAACAACTGCACGCAGAATTTCCTCCCTTTATTGATCTCATTTACATCGACCCTCCCTTTAATAGCAAACGAAACTACAATGTGCTTTTTGAAAGTATTGACATGAAAGATGCCACTGCTCAAAAACAGGCTTTTGCAGATACCTGGAGCAATGTCATGTATTTATTTGAATTAAATGGGATTGCCGAATTAAACAAGGATTTGCACGACGTATTAAGTGTATTCAATAAATCAAAAAGCATAAGCGACAGTGCTGTTGCCTACTTAACCACTATGTCAATCCGTATCTGGTACATGCACAAACTATTAAAAGATACTGGCAGTTTTTACCTACACTGCGATGCTAGTATGAGTCATTATTTAAAGCTCGTTTGCGACATAATTTTTGGTGATGTTAAATATCGTAATGAAATTATTTGGAAACGTTCAGACGCTCATAATGATAGTAAACAGGGTGCAAAGCACTTCGGTAGAGTGCACGATGTAATACTGTTTTATGCCAAATCAGAAAAAGCCACTTTCAATACACAATATACTCCCTTACCAGAATCAACAGTGAATAACTGGTATAAACATATCGATGAGATAACCGGCAAAAGATACAACAAAGCCGATGTCACCGGGCCTGGTGGGGCTTCAAAGGGTAATCCTTGTTATGAGTGGAATGGGCATTTAAAATATTGGCGCTACAGTAAGGAAAAAATGCAACAACTTCATAATGCTGGAAAACTGGTATACTCCAAATCTGGAATGCCATATCAAAAACGATTTCTTGATGAAAGCAAAGGGGTAAGCTTACAAGACATTTGGGATGATATCCAAATGTTGCGAGGATTGCAGGAGAAAGGAGAAAGGCTTGGCTACCCAACACAAAAACCAGAGGCTTTATTAGAACGAATCATTAAAACAAGCAGTAATGAAGGCGATGTAGTGGCCGATTTCTTCTGCGGTTGTGGTACTACCATTGCAGCGGCTCAAAAACTAAATCGCAAATGGCTCGGTGTCGATATTTCTCACCTGGCAATTCGTTTAATCCTTCAACGCCTAACGAAGTCTGATGGCCCTTCAGTAAAAGATGCTGTCAAACTCCATGGCTTTCCTAAAGATGTGGACAGCGCAAGAATGCTGGCCAGGGAAACCGATAATGGGCGTTTCGGCTTCCAGGAGTGGGTTATTGAAGTCCTCTTGCACGGCGTTGTCAATCCTAAAAAAGTAGCCGATGGTGGCTACGATGGCTATATGACCTATCTAACGGATAAAGGAAAAGAGTTTGTATTAATTGAAACCAAAAGCGGCCATGTTAACGTAAAGAACATTCGGGAGTTTATTCAGGTGGTCAATAAACAAAATGCTGCGGCCGGCATTTTCGTTTGCTTTGAAGATAGCGTAACTAAAGAAATGTTGAAAGAGGCTAAAGCAGCTGGTCAAATTGCAATTGGAGAAATGAAAACCTCTATTGACAAAGTTCAAATCCTTACTGTAGATGATATGATCAACCATGGCAAACAACCACATTTGCCCAACATCATAAGCACCTTTAAGCAAGCAGAAAGAAAACAAGGGAAAAGAAAAGCAGCCTCCCTGTTCGATGAGTGATCGTTTGAGCAATTCACAGGCAACCTGCTCTTAAATATTTTATTTAATTGATATTCTTTACTACTTTGCTGCCACCAAAACCAACTCTATGAAAATCTATTTCATCCGCCGTAACAACGATAGCATAGGTCCTCTTTCTCTGGAAGAATTAAAATCACATAATCTAACTAAAGATGAATTTGTGTGGAAAGAAGGATTGGCTGACTGGATACAGGCGAAAAACCTTTCCGAACTAAATGATCTTTTTACTCCGAAAGTGCCGCCGCCATTTATTCCTTCAAACAATTCAAACAATGGTGCAACTACTATTCACATTCCGGTTTCTTCAACGGAGAAGGTAGGCTTTAAATTGGGCAGGCTTTTCGGATGGCGAGGGCTTTTAATAATTGCAATTATAGCAACCATAGTTATTTATAATACAACAAACAGTTCGCCCACTTATCTTTCGCCATTTCAGGATTCCATTGCTGCACCTGCAAAAACACCTGAACAATTGCGGGCAGAACTGATAGAGCAAGAAAGACAGAACCCCGCCCAATATCTTACAGATGAAACAACAATGCGTACCAACCTTATTGGTGAAAAGGTCATCGAGGGAACTGTTATCAACACAGCGTCTGTAGCAACATTCAAAGACATAATCTTACAGGTTGATTTTCTCTCAAAAACTGAAGCAGTAATTTCATCTAAACGGTTTACCGTTTATGAGGTATTAGTACCTAAGCAATCAGCCAGGTTTAAATTCAAAACCTTTGCTCCATATGGTACCGATGGCTTTTCTGCTTCAATAATAGATGCTGCCACAATAGATTAAAAGATTTGAACTCAATGTGCGGTTGTTTTAAACAACTTTTTAAATAAGAATTTAACCGAACTACAAGCTTAAATAACTGATGTTTTATTTGTAATTAATCAACCCGTATGAAAAAACAGATTTTTTTTGTTTCCATTTTATTCTTGGTAAATACTTTTAATATTCAGGCTCAGAATTATTCCGAGCAGGGGGAAAAGTTTTTCAGTAAATACTTGAGCCAAAAAGCGATGACTGAACTAGCCTTCAAGTCTTTACCAACTCTGGAAGAATGTAAATTAGTTTTCAAGGGACAAAATGCCTATACTTTTTTTGGAAAGATTCAAGAGTTTAAAAACCTCTTGCCAACTCTAAAAAATGAGAAAAATGAAACATTTGCTGAAGTAGATATTGAAGTGTTTTCCACTCAGGATATTGAAAAAGGTAAAGGAAATTATGCAGGAGGCATGAAAAATATATTAGATAAGCTTCAACCCTATGTTTTGTTTTATAAAGTTGAGCAGTTAAGGGAAAAAGGAGCAGAGCTTGGAGTTGCCTATAAATATTGGACAAATATCAACGGGCGCTGGGTTTTCTTTCCAAAGCTTTACTCCGCTTTTGATAACTAGTATGCTTTTTCGTAACAGGTGTTCTTAGCTAAAATAAATAGACTTCCTTTCAATTTTTTATGAAACAGACTTTTCCAGGAGAAAAGAAGTTCTTCATGTTGCATGCTGCATCATAAAACAGTATACTTGCACTCTTTCGATATACCAAACTATTTATGAGATCCTATTTCCTTTACGATGGCCAGGACCAACTAGGCCCCTTTACCCTTGAAGAATTAAAAAGGCAAAAATTATCCAAACAAACCCTTGTATGGTTTGAAGGCCTTGCAGATTGGACAACAGTAGAAAATATTCCGGAGCTCGCCGGCCTTATAAATACGCCGCCGCCATTGCCAGGCCAACCCTTTATTCAGCCTCCTCCAATAATAGAAAACACGGCTCCTTACCAAATAAACCAACAGGAAAGCTCTGGTAAATGGAAACCCTTTCTTTTAACAGGTGCCACTTTGGCTATTCTCATTATAGTGTACTTGGTCTATAGCAATACAACCCAAGCCACAGCATTACAGCAACTCAAAACCGAGCAGCAAAAAATCGACATTGCCATTCAAACAAAAGAAAACATAGAACAAAAAAAGGAAGAAGAGCGCAAAAAGGTCAATGAAGCAATTGCAAAAAAGAGAAAGGAATTTCGTAAAAATTGGTTTGACTACCTTATAGTAACGCACAATAAGTATAGATACAGTGAACTCGGTGGTATTTATGGACTGTATGTAATGGTTTATAACAATTCCGATTACATGGTAGAAGAGATTATTGCTACGGTCACATATATCAAAGCCAATGGCGGCATTTGGAAAACGGTAGAGGTGCCGGTATATAATATTGCCGCTCATTCCGAAAAAGGGGTAGGCGTGCCCGATGTAGAAAGAGGGACCTCCGTAATAATTGGAGTGAACAGCATGGGCTCCAAAGAAGCACAGTTTTGTTATGCTCCCGGCAACTGGGCCAATCGCATGGAAGATCCCTATTTCTGTAAATAAGTAAACAGCATCCTGTTCGGCTAGGGCACTACTATGCTGCCATAAGCAATTTAATTTTCTGCAGTATAAAATATCTGTTTAGCCTTCTGTTGTTCTTTACCTTTTCAACTATCAAAGCACAAACAGCCATTACCCTCAAAGAAATTAATAACCACATTGGCGACAGTGTAAAGCATCGAACTTTGACTCTCTTATTTCAGTACAACATCTTCGCTAATGTTCTCTGCAACATTAAATAGGGGTAGCATAAATTTGGTAAACGCAGTTTGTTCCGTTTTGGCATGCAAAACACCTCTTGCAACTCCCACAGAAATAGCTGCAAGGTGAGCGGCAAATCCTTTTGGTAAGGTTACGCTTTTCCCCTCTTCGCTGAATATTTTCACCCAGGACTCATCAGCAATTTTGAAAACACAGGCTATTTCCAGAATTAGAAAGGGAGCGTCTTGGTCAAAAGAAAAGCGGGGACTTAAATGAATGGTTTTATCGGTTTCATTGAAGCCAAACTTAAAACTTGATTGTAGCTGAATGTTTTCTGCTTCGCCTTCGTTATATGCACTTTCAATAATGGCAAATTGTTCTGTGTGAATATCAGCTAAAGAAAATTCGATAGGCAGCTTGTTTTCAGTCATACTTATGAGTGTTCAGAATGAAGTCGAAGCCACGTTTCCTTTCCTACAATGGGATAATGAGTATGTAATTTTGCAGAGCACAAACCAACGATAGAATGATGAATTTTCATGCATTCTATTTTACTATTCATCATTTGCTTTTGAAAAAAGAATTCATGCATCCCTCCCAAACCTTTTGCCATAACAGGCAATGGTTCAAAGTTTAATACAGTTGCTGACACAGCTTGACTGTCATGCAATAACTGTATGTTCAATGCTTTTTCAAGTTTATCCAGCGTTTCCAGCGTTAGATTCTCTTGTCCCTTGACAATCTTATTCACTTGTTGGGCTGATATAGCCATTCGCTCCGCAAGATCTTTTTGGGTCATTCCCTGTCTGCGCAATTCCTGCAACACTTTTAATGCAACAGCGGCAGACTTCTTCAGCCACCCTCGGTTTTGCCTCCTCCATTCTGCTTTTTCCAACCATTGGGAAGACTCTTTGCCGGATAGCTTCTCTAATTTTTCATTCAGGTTCATAGTCAAAACTGGTCATTTACATCCTCAGGTTCAATAATTTCATTGTCTTTTAACCACTGTCTTACCTTTTCAATCTTGGTAAGTTCCGCCGCCGTATGGGGTCTTTCCTCCATCCGGTGTGTCAGTTTTATGGCCCCACCGGTAATAATATACAAATTTGATGCGAGCCTGATAGCATAGATCCTTAATTTAGGCCCAGGCCTCATTCTTGTCTTTACCGAGGCCTTGCTTTTTTGGAGAGGCTTTAATTCATAAACCCTGTTATCAAGCGGCTTGAAAATGTATTGCAGACTTCGGCCAGCATTTTCAAAACCGGCATGAACAAGCTCTGCTAAAGCATCCTCCAGTTCATCAGCCTCATCCATTATTTCAATAACGGCGTCTTTAATGATCTCGCTGGTGTCTTTTCCTAAACCATAGTCTTGTAAATCGAAAATGTGCTCGTAAAAAAAGGTTTCAAGATGTTCTGTATTGTGCCAAAGATCGAATAGGCGTTCAAATTCGTTAGGACCTTCATTGTATTGGACTGCCAGCAGACCTCCCTGTTTTTCCAGGTCTTCGCCAACAAATATAGGAACCAACTTCATAAAATCAACCTATAAGTTTATTTTTTTAAGAAATAGTTGTACTTTTACTTTCCAAAGCCGTGTTTTTACGACCCTGCTATATGATTGTCATTTTTCAAAGCTCATACATTGATGTGCTGAAGAAAAGGCAGTAAAATAGTAAAAAAGACGAATAAAATAAAAGAAGTATTTGTTGGAAATGAAAATATGGCACAGGTTGTTAAAGAATTGTAAACGGGATAGATTCTTGTAACAGCAAGATGTTCTTTAAAATAGGAAAGCCCCTTTCGGGGCTAATGAAAACAGAAAAGTTGGTCGCCAAACCTGGCATCGCAAGATGCCATCTCTTTTCTGTAATTAGTTAATCGGCCGCAAATATAGAGTTGGAACAGCTATAAGCAATACTCTTTGAAAGCTTTTCTTCCATCCTCCTTCTGCTCCTTTATTTCCTTCTTTTAAGAACTCAGTTGATCGTTTAGGTACCACAGCACCGGCTGTTGGCGCTGTTGCATTTCTGTGCATAGCCAACAAAACTGTGCCATGGGTGTATGAATGCGTAATTATTTATTAAACATAAACTATACACAATGGAAAATGTTACAATGCAGCCAGCAAAAACTACTGGACTATTCATGGATGACGTCAATACGCTTGATTTTACTATGATCGAGGGCAAACTTCAGGACAAAGAAGAAGGCCAGGGATGGACCAAATCTCAATGCAATGAAGCAGAACGAGAATACAAACGATTCCTGGCGCTTAAGCGTACTTATCCCGAAAAAGAAATAGTCCCTCACAAAGCAGTAGACCAATTCTGGCACCAGCATATTCTTGATACAGAACGGTATGCTCAGGATTGTGATCAGATATTCGGCCGCTTCCTTCATCATTATCCCTACTTCGGCATGAATGGTAAACAGGATGCGCAAAACCTCACGGACGCCTTTAAAGAAACAAAAGAACTATACAAGCTGCATTTCAACGAAGATTATATAGGTATGGCCCGCAGGTGCATGGTTCCTAAATGCAGAACGCAATGTAAGCCAATGAAGTGTAAATAATCAAAGTTCAAATATTTGAAAAATAAGTAGGAGATCAACTAGAAGGAACGATGAAAGGAGATAGAGTTCCTTCCCTTTAAAATTTAATTTATTAAATATGAAAAAGAATCTTCGGAAAATACCGGATCACGTTTTAAATAAACTAAAAGATCTTGAAAATAACATTAGGGCAGAAGTCATACTTCAATTAAGTGAAAATGAATTAATGCAAGGTTGGAGTGAAAAATTTGGAATCAAACTGAATGATCAAGAGGTCATACATGCAAGCAGTTATTTGCCTGAAATTGGAAATGGACGATACAGCAAAAGGAATGTTAGGGGTTACAGTATAGGAAGGAGAGATTTACCAAAAATCCCAAAAACATTTTACTTGGGAGAACGACACCCGTTTGGTGATACCAATCTTCCTACATTTTCTCTGTATGTTACAAAAAATGTATTTCAGAAGGATGAATATGGCCCTAAAAACAATTCTATCCTTATTAGTTTATTAAAAGAGCACAAAAAAGAAGGAAAGAGATTCTACATCTTTAAATTCACCATCGAAGAAGTACTTAATAAGGAAGACCACCGTTTTGAAGAATCACTTCTTTTCAATCTGAATCTGCTTCAAGAAAATGTTGGTAAATGTGATGTCTTTAGCTCTAATACCTCAAAAATTGAGTATCTAAAGACGATTAATGTTGCCTGGGAATTACTTCCGCCCGGCCAGAGAGATAGTGATCTGGTTACAATTTTGAGCGGAGTAAGAAAGTTAGACGAAAAGCTTAAGGCACAAATCACAGAGCGATATGATTTCTTATTAGGTTTGGGCCCCAAAAGCCAATTGCATGGACTCAGTGGCATGAGCCGCTATTTTGGTTTCGTTTATAATGACAACCTAGTAGTTCTTGAAAATCTGGAATATGGTAATGCCTTATATGTTTTATATGAAAACTGGCAAGAGTTAAGCCAATTAAGCCGAACAGAACTTTTTAATAGAGCTGAAAAAGACTATGACAGAGTTGTACATCATAAAAAATGGTGGAAACATGAAGTAAAAAATATTATTGAAAACAAGCTAAGGGCATAGCTTCTATCTGTAATGGAGTTATGTTTTCAGATTACATAATTGTTGCTTTATTAGTAACATCTTTACTTTCTAATTACTTTCAATTAAATATAACTAATGCAGGTCTAAGCTATAATTTTTTACTTTTTTCCCATTGCCTATTATAAAAATATGCCTACTACAATTATTTTCTTATTTATCATTGCTGTTATAGGGTTCAACATTTGGAATGTCATTAACTTAAAAAATCTATTAAAACGACCGCTTAAAAATGATCAATTAAATGATAAAAATTATTGGGAGTTAAAATACAAGATGCAATTTATGGTCACGGTTTTTTCAGTCATTTTAGCTGTGGCAGCTTATCTAGGATTTAATACAATTGAAGACGTAAAAGAATCTGTTAGAAAAGATTTTCAATCAAAATTAGATTCAACAGAAGTTAAAATTAAAGATATTAACAGTCAATTAAGTGCCTCTAAATCTTCCTTTGATTCCAAAATCGCTACCAATGATTCTTCGTTAAGTACATTAGCTACGATGTTATATGGCGTACAAACCAAAACTAATTTAGTTCAGAATTCTCTTTTAATATCATCAAATCAACTAGATACATTCAGACGAAGATTTAATGAATTAATTCAAAAGAATTTATACATTTCTTTTGTACGTTATAGCCTAAAAGATCCTACACTAGACGACGTAAGCCAAACTGTTCTATTTTCGGAGTTGAAAACAACCTCTGGAGATAAACTCCCTTCATTTTCTAAGCCTCCATTAATTATTGCTACTTCTAATGAAGGAGTTGTGTTTCAGATAGATAATGTAACAAGTACATCTTTTAGACTTCAACCTTTTATAACACCAGGAGAATTGCAAACCACAATGGTAACTATATTTATACAGCAAATACAATAATAAAAAAGTAAGAACTAAGACGAATACTAAATTTAAGCATTATCCATCCGCATCTCCTGCTCCATCTCATCCAGCATATTAAATTCATACAGTGTCATGCTTCCAAAATAAAAAAACATATTTTACTTTCATAGCCATATCAAGCCTTGTTATGAAACTAACGTGCACGTTAATAGCTACACTGTTTTTTACGAAAGAATTAAATCAGCTGCACGATTTTCTTCTTTTTTAAATCATAACACATATATTTTAATGGCAACCCCACATGCTTTTTTAAGTGCTTTATATAAGTCAACATGCTACCTTCCTCCAATTGGTGCGGTGTCACTATAACTAATTCGTCTGCTATTTGTTTATTGGGAAAGTAGGAGTATTCTAAAAGTTGTCCTATAGCCTGTCTTATACAAGTTCGCACATCTGAATAGGTTTTGATTTCAAAAAAGTATTTTTTCTTCCCCTTTACAGCTACCAGGTCTATACTGGTTTTAAACCCTGTATCATGTTCGGCATATACTGCGTCGTGTGTTTCTTTTAAGGTTTTTTCCAAAGCCTTGCTGATCTGGTTATGAAGGAATGGATATTCCACTAAGCGTTCCTCTATTTTTTTTCTAACCGTTTTGGCATCAAACCTCCGTGTTGGGTTACATCTGCCTAACACAAATTTTCCATCAGCTTGCTTTTCTATTTTGGGCGTCTCTTTAACATGCAAAAGGACATAGTGATACGACGAAATACTTACATCATCATCTTGCACAAGTGTTTTGTCCGGATATTTCTCAAAATCCTCTGGTTTAAATCTAAGGTTAAAAAGGTGAAGACCCTTCCACTTTCCTAGTGTACTGCTGTCAAAACCTTGTATCTTTAGGTCTTGCTCCATTTCTTTGTACCAGCCATTTTTTATATAAATAGACCTCACTTTTTCAGAAGTATCTTCATCAATAATTTCAACATTTCTAAGCTTACCGATCCAGAACTTTTGATTGGTCTGACTATTTACAGTAAAAAGATAGATGTCATAGACAGAGCCCATATACTTATAATAGTTCTTACTTATCGGCTCTAAAAATCCATAATGGAAACCTTCAACTATCTTATTTAAATCTAATAGCCACTCTTCATGAGCATATCCGTTCTTAAATTCATAGGAGTCTCTTGACTTTGATTTGCCTTCAAAGCCCGAGGGGAAAACCCAGCCATTTGAATTATAAGCAAGTCTTGCAATTCGTTGCTCATTCATTCCTGCTACTTTTAGTTTTATAACACCGTTTTCGCGAAGGAACGTATTTCGATTGTGATTGATTCTTGCTCTTACTTGTTCTTTTGGGGGTAGTTGATTGTCCTTAGGTCTGTACCACAATTTCTTAGATCGTATGGTATCTGTTATTTCGCGAGCAGATAATGGTTTGCCAGCTGATTGCAATACCTCTTCTATTACTTTATCCAATGTTTTTACCATTGCAGTTAATTTGGTTGTCTTAAATATAGCAAACAATCATAGTTCAAATCTCTTGATGTGAAAAATCCATTCTAAAACTTTTTGCTCTATCGGTTAGCCCATAAAAACTTAGGTTATGCTAATAATATTTGTTAAGGCACGTTTATTGTTTTTATACTAACGCGGAAGTTCACACTTAAAATTTTTAATTCTAAATGTATACTTTCAAAAATGTAAACCTTAATCGGTAAATTTGTTTTACAAATGAAAAAAGCCTCTCCGTCTCAAGGAACAAGGCTCTTTCGAAAGGTAACAGAAAGCCAAAAAAAGAATGGGGATCAAGGCGACAAAGGGTCCAAACCTTAAGCCTCCCCAAAATGTCCGAAGTAGGCTTCTGTTTCTGGTAAAAAGCGGCTCATGCTCCAAACATGAGTCGTTTCTATTTAATTACTTTATTAGTAATAATAATTAATAAAGCAAAGATAATTCATAATAATTATTGTTATAAAACAATAATTATTATGATAATGAATGAGATAGCTATGGACATCACCTATAATTCATTAGTTACAAACTTATTATTGCTTACCTCACCTGTCAATCACATAATTATTTGCAGTTTAGTCTATTGCAAATACGCATTAATTGCTTAAAAGTGAGTTGAAGCTTCTCGCTCTGCCAAACTTACTCTTCATCATCTTTAGAAGAGTATTCTAAACATACATCTAACAAGTCCTGGCAAGCCTCCTCTTTGTCATTTGAGTTTTTTATAAAGCCACTAACTTCACATTGAAACTGCTGCTTTACAGAAGGTAAACCTATTCTTATATGTTTTGGGCCCGTGTCCCACTAAAGAAGCAGAAGAAGAGCTGGCTGCAAAAATTAGGTTACTGGTGCGGAATGAGGAAGAGAAGAATCTTCTTCAATAACAAGCATTGGAGTAATAGTGCTTAGCATTTTTTGGCATCAATAATTACTGGTCGCTTAATAAAGGGGATGGAGCAAATGCTGCCTGAACTTCGTGCAGTAGTATGGCCATAGGCCTAAAGAGAAAAAAGAGTTTAAAGGAAATAAATTCCCAAGGTCTCCTAGCACACAAGGCAAGGCAGGGAAAGCCCCTAGCGCGCATAGAATTGGCTGCCTCGTATATTCAGCCGAGTACAAAGGGTAAGGACAAGAACGACTGGTGCCTCAACACGACAGTAAGAACTGCCGCAGGCAATTGGTAAGCACATAACATAGTTAAAGTAAAAAGAAAAGAGAGCTGATGCATCTAACTGATACCCTAAGCCATAAAGCGGGATACATAAATTACATATTCGTAGCGCTAAGTAATATAGTACATTGTAATAAAAAAACAATTTCTATTCCATTGTCGAACTTTTGTTTATTTTTCGCCGCAATTCCCTAAAAAGACAACTGCTTATGCCCGTGTTTCATGAAAGAATTAATAAGGCAATAAAATCTTTTGAAGTCAAAGTTTATGAGGTTGATACATGTGTAGATAGTGAAGCGAAAAAACTAGAAAGTTTCCTTATTGATAAGATTCGAAAAATTAGAATATTTAATGAAATAGAAGAGCTTGCAGATTTACTTAACGTGCCTGGTATCAATAACAACTTTACCAAAAAGTTTAAAGAAAATCTTAAAGAGATTTGTAACCCTAAGAAACACAAAATCGCAACATTTGATATTAGAAGATCTTTTGTAACGGAATTTATGTCTCAACTACTTCTTGAGCGAAACTATAACTGTGTCTTCTATGACCAGGCTGATAAACGGTTAAATGTTACACCTGTTACAATTGAGAAACATAGTCCTGGAATTGACGTTGTCGGAGTACAATTAAGATCTGAAAACATTAAGTTCGTAGTGTGTGAAGTAAAGGCTTCAAAAAGTGAGATCCCATGTACTGAAACCGAAAGCTTACTGGAAGATATAAACAAAGCTAAAGATATAAGTAATCATCGCTTGACTAAAGAAATATTGGCTTATATCGACTCAATCAAGAATGATGCAGAGGATGTTATCATTTCCAAGATTGTACAATTTCTTTTGAATATCCTTTCTCAAACCGAAGATGAAGCGTTTGTTTTAAGCAATATAATCTTTTTCCCATTTTTGATTAGAAATAATGCTGACATAATTTCTAATTCTAACGTAGATGATTTTGGGTTATTTAGTAACGAAGATTTTAATGGCACGGAAATTAAAGGTTTAATCTGGTCGTTCAATAATGATATAACAACTTTTTGCGAAAACATTTGGAGTGAAGCTTTAGAAAATGTCTAAGGATTTGGTTACAATATTAGATGATAAGCTGAAATCTTTCTTTAGTAGAGAAGGACAAATTGCTGATGTAATGAGTTTATTGAGCAAGAGGGAACGGTTTTATTTATATCAGCGTTTGAATGTAGTCACCAATGACCATGAGTGGGCATCGCTACTAACTAAGTTAAAATTAAAAATAGACGCGATTAATTCACTAATACTGTTTATAGTTGAGAAACCACAGGTGAATGAGTTAATTACTACATCAAAGGATAATTCAAAAACGCTACTTGTCCAACTTTATGAATTGCTGTATTCACTTAATACTGCTTATGTTAGCTCTTATAAAGAGAATTCAATTGAAAGGTTTGAAGCTTTAGTCTTTGCTGCTGTTAGCGGGGTTTGTGCTGATAGAACTCCTGAAGTTGCTATTTTAATCAAAGATAATTGGAGTTGGATTAGCAATCTGCATCCAGAAAACTTAGCTTCAAGGCTTCGGCTTGAGGTGTTTAAATTCAACTTAACCTTATACGGTAAGATTTCAAACAAAAGAGATCTCGATTTTATAAATACATGTGAAAAAGATGCTACATCTGTATTGATGGAGTATCAAAAAATCGAGGCTAATAAAGCAATCATTGACATTGAAAATGGATTTGTAATTGGTACATTTGGAAATTTTATCTATGTCCTCAAAAATCTAAAAGAATATTTATTCACTGGTAGATCTTCATCAGGCGATAATATCACATCTTTAATTGAAACATATATTTTCAATGCATTAAAACTAAGTAAGGGTATAGACTCCGGTTTATTGATTAGTATTATTCATCACAGCAAATATGCTCTTGAACAACTGTACAAAAATTCGATTTGGCAAGTTGCCGACAGGTCTCCATTGATAAAGGCATTCTTTGAAAAATCTTTTGAGAAGGGTGACCACTTATTATTGACATTTCTGCCTTCTCAGAGAAAAACAATTTTGGATATACTTACAGCCAAAAAAAGTATCGTAGTAAATATGCCAACTAGTTCTGGCAAATCTTTATTGGCAGAGTTATATATTCTGTACACAATTCAATCCCAAACCTTTGGTGAGTTTAAACCCACAATCGCTTATATTGTACCAACTAATGCACTTATAAATCAGGTAAAATACAAACTTAGGAAGGTTTTAGGTGATAGCTATAGAGTAGAAAGTGTTTTGCCATTTTATGAAGAAGATTCACTTGAAGAAGAGATACTGGGAAGAAATTTACACATCGATATACTTGTTACAACGCCGGAAAAATTAGATTTCCTTGTCCGGAATGATAGGCCTGTTATAAAAAACCTGAAGCTTACTATTTTGGATGAAGCTCATAACCTTTCTGACAAAGGAAGAGGATCCAAGTTTGAACTGGTACTATCAGTTATAAAGCAGAAGAAGTCCGATGTCAATTTTCTACTTTTAAGCCCTTTTATTAAAAATGCTAAGGAGATAGCGAAATGGCTTGGTGATACTGATGAAAATTCTATAGAGATTTCTGTCACTTGGACCCCAACTAAGCAATATATTGGTTGTAACACATTCAGTAAAGATAAAAGTGAAAGTATAGTAACTTATTTTCCTAGTGCAAGAAATACAATAGTTGAAGATCCCATAGAAATACCATTAGGTATAAATTTAAATGCTTTAAAAGTCGCTTTGAATGCCAAAAAGATCGATTCGAGCGTTAAAGTAATTGGGTTACTAGAAAAATATTTGCATGTAGGTGATACAACTCTCGTTTTTTGTGAAGGGCCAGGAAGTGCTCAAAAGATGGCTCGAAAAGCGAAAGAATACTTTGTGCTTAAAAATGTTTTGACAGATATGTCTGCAGAATGTGAGCCGATTCAAAGGGCAATAACATTAATCAAATTTGAAAGTAAAGAAGATGACCCATTAATTGATTGTCTTAAATATGGTGTAGCTTATCATCATTCGCAATTGAGCGTACTCATAAAAGAAGAGATCGAAAAACTACTAGCTGCTGGTTTTATAAAGCTGGTATGCGCAACTCCTACTCTTGCTCAAGGCTTGAATTTTCCAATCACGACAGTAATATTTGATACTACGAAGCTTGGCAAGCAGGGTGATGACATGCCTTCTTCTGTTTTCTGGAATATTGCAGGCAGAGCAGGAAGGGCATATATGGATAGTGAAGGACATGTAATCGTTGGTTATTCAAATAGTAATACTACTACGGTTGAAAAAACGAAATCTTACATAATCGATGATATCAAACAGATAACTTCATCACTAAGTGAGTTCTTTCAATCTATAGATGGTCAAGTAACTTTTGATTATCAACTTGTAAAAAATAATCCTGCTGTCTCTAATTTTTTACAGTACTTAAATCATATAATTAAGGTCGCTTATAATTATAAACTTAACACATTAGACACAAGCCGAATAAGAGCAATGTTGAACAATTCCTTATTTTATCGGCAGATTTCATTTGAGCAAGGCTTTGTCGAAACTCAGAAAAAGGTGAACGACTTTGCTGTAGGATATATTAACTACTTAAAAGGTCAAGATACGAGACAATTAAGTTTAGCAGATGTTTTTGGTATAAGCAATATTAGTTTGAACTCAGTCACAGCGCGAGTTATAGAATACAAAGAAAAAATTAAGTCAGAGTTTTCAGGTGCTGAAGCTGACAGGCACCTTTTAGCATCGAAAATAATCCTTGATACAAAAAGCGTAACTGATCTAGCAGAAGTAATTACAATTCTTTCAAAAATCCCAGAGCTCAAAGTGAGCATGCGGGAAGGTGGTCCGCTTGACTCAATTACAATTGCTAATGTTATTATTGGCTGGGTAAATGGAGAGAGTATAAGTTCAATCGCAAATCGGACACGTAAAGGTTTAGAAAGTGAGGAGGATGCTGTCGGTATATGTAATAAATATATTAATGGCAATCTTAGAAATTATTTGCCTTGGGGCTTAAATATCTATCAAACATTGACAGAAGATTTGAATTCTGACTCTGGAAAGATGTTACCTTCCTTTGTTTACTATGGGGTTAATAATAAAGAGGCTGTGATTTTAGCTAATCTAGGTATACCAAGGTTCATTATCCCTAAAGTAAGAGAAAAATATTATTCCAGATTTAATGAGATCATTGCAGTTGAGAATATGGAAATGGTAAGGCAAAGGCTCACAGAAATTGATGATTTCGGTGTCGGAGAAACATATATTGAGAAGAAACGTATAAAAGATATTATCGTTAGTCTTGTATAATTTAAATTTACCATTGGTTTTGAGATTTACATGACTTACTTTACAGCTCGAAATCCTAATGTTACTTTCTATCTTATTTTCCTACATCAGATATTTCTTTTCGTGATAATATAGAACTATGTGCTGATAGGTAAATAACAAGAACAGAAGAAAAGTAGCCAACAGCTTTTTTTTATTCTTCTTCAAACAGTTCAATCACAAATCCAAAAAGCTTTTTCTTTTCAAGTTTATAAGTTATTGCTACTTCAATAAGAGTATCAAATTCTATATTGATTAACCCTTTTTCAATTTTAGTTAGTTTGCTATTATCTAGATTAGATTGAAAGGAAAGTTGTCTTACACTTTTAATTTTCAGCACGTCCTCTCTATGCTGTCTCAAGTACTCGCCAAACTGTTCGCGTATTTCTTTTTTTCTTTTAGGTTCCATCTTCCGTTAGTTTGGAAAGGTGGAAAGCTTTGGCAAAAAAAATATGGTCGCTTTCGACCATATTTTATATATTTGTCCTATATTAGCATGATAAAAGCAAACATGATATAAGGTAAACATATTTTGCGTTACTCCTTCTAGAATATTAGAACGGTACGCTTTGAGTCTCGTCGCAGAAACCTGGGAAATTTCAAGAACACGAGACGATAAGTGAAAGCCCTTCTCTATATTGCATTATATAGGGTTGGGCCCACTTGTTGTACTTGCGTTCGGCCTTTCGAAAGAAAGGTGGGCTCCCAGGTCCCATGCGGCAATTATACAGTGGGTCTAACCCTATAATTCTTAGCGGGTAAGCCTACACTTACAAGAGACTCATTCATTATGTTTCATTAACTACTAACATAAACTGCAATGAGGCTTGCTTGCTATTTTTTACATTCTCCTTTGTTGTCCCTTGCACAACAAAAATGCCTGCTGCCTAAAAGTAGCAACGCAAAGCACTTGTTACTTTACCTGGTCAAAATAGGCAAATCCTCTCTGCAAGGTGAGATAAGAAATCTTCAACTACTCTATTCCAAAAGGATGTTGCAATCATACATCCTCCAACCAAAAATGGGAGGTCAATGAAACCGCTTGTAAACAAACAGCTGCACTTGCTCCGCACCGGCTTTGCCAAGCGTCCAAAAGCTCCAGT
>CBHTSW010000044.1:0-29312 GCA_966095395.1 uncultured bacterium
GGGGGAATAAGACCTCTCTTGTATTGAGTTGGAACCTATAAGCAAGATTGATTACCTGGTTCAATCTGGAATGAGTAGCTTCCGAATTTCCAAAGAGACTGTATCTCGGCTTTGTACTTTTTAATGACGGACATGAATCAAGAAAATCCTTAAAGAAAGGAGTATAATCTATGATTTCATATTTGGCATTCATGAAAAAATAAGCTTTGCAGTTTTTTTTGCAACGGTTTTTGATTTTATAACAAGTTCCTTATGGTTTAATCGTATTTGCTCGACCAAAGCACTAAAAATGGAAACGTTGTGGAGCCGGTCATTATCAATAGCGAACATTAGGAACTTCTTAAGTACACTTGTTTGAACGTATTTACCCTTTTCCCGAATAAAGTCAGCAATATGTTCCATTTCTAGCCTCCTGCTGATGAAGTCATCAGCTAAAACATCCATTAATTTCCGGGAAGAGGTAGTCAGGTCTTACTCCGATTTTGAAATGGTAACAACTAATAGAAGATTGCCAGCAACCTTGTAATATTTTTCCCAAAAGAAATAAGGGTTATTTTCTTCGTCTTTATTTAATAGCTCTCTTAGCTTGCCATAGTCGGCAAAAAAAACTTCGGCAATCTTTAAAACACTTCTTTTTTCATCAAAGTCTCTTTTTGCCAGCCCCTTAATAAAGTACCGATTATAAAATTTTACCAGCGTTTCCCTCTTTGCATAAAGAATCATTTTCTGCAATAAAAAATAATCAATAACATCCACTCGGCTGCTTTGTTTTTTGCTAAAAGCTACTTGCGGTATATGTCTGCATGAATAGTAAGGACCGGAAAGGTGTTTTTCTTTTCCCGGTCAGGGTAATCAATTTTATGGAATGAGTCGTTCATTGTTTGAAACAAACGATGTTTTCAGAAACACCCTGATAAAAAGCGATAAGCTGATGCTTGATTTAACCAGTGCGTTCACTCATTCGGGAATTAAATTGATTTTTTAAAAGATAGATAGGTTGATTTAGTTCTTTCGCTAATCAAACTAAATTGTCCTCTCACCGTTCTATCTTTTTCTTGGCATCGAGTTCTTCCCAAAAATAGCCAAGCCGGTTTTGCCTTTTATATATGACCTCAACGTATGGGGAATTGGCAATGCCATCGTATTTGCAGAAAAGATGATAGTCGTTGTAATATTCATCACCGTCCTCCCAATAAACAATGTTTTTGTAAGGCAATTTCGCCAATATTTCAATTCGCTTTTCTATATAGCCATCTGGAAGAGGTTTGTCTTGTTCGAAATAATCAAGGATAAACCAGTCACCTTCTTTATTGATGGCAGCATAGTAATGAATACAGGCACCTTGGTCAATCAATATCCCACGCTTATAAAAGTCATACATAAACGTTCTGCACCAGTCGGCATCTTCTCCGCCATTGGGATAGGTTTCATCTGAAATCGAACGAAGAATAAACCGGCTGTCTTTAAACTTTCTCCAAGGTTCTTTGTGTAATAGTTCCTTATCAATTTTTTTCCAATATTCTGGAATAACCAGCTCCCCCTTTAATTCTTTTTCAATCTTCTTACGACGGGGAAATTCTCTTTGCGACACTTGGCCGGTTTTTGCAATGGTCTTCTTAAGTGAAGTCAGTTTAGAAATATCAAGCTTTTCGGCCAAAAATTCCCGGATTTCCATCAACTGCTTTTGGTCGCATGTTGTTTCAATTAAACCGCATAGATCAGTAATGCAATAATCTTCATGCTCGGATGCCTTTCTCAGTTAAGAATCATATATGCTATAAAATCAGTTAGAAAAAAATAATTTTGCTAAATCGATTTAGTTTATTACGTTTGGTTCCTAACAATTTGCTGTATGAAAAAACTAACTGCTGCGTCGCTGGCCCGCCTTCCTCTTTTTGACAAACCTCCTTTGCTGCGAATCGGTAACAATAACATAACCTTTTGCTAAAACGTTTTACTAAAACTTTCTTTTACTCTTGCTAAAAATTACCAAAAAATGAAACAAATTCTATCGTTGCTAGTTTTTGTCGCGGCCTTTACACTGCCAGGCCTTGCCCAGCAAACCGTGGTGTCGGGAAAGGTGGTGAGTGCAAATGACGGATCACCTCTTGCCGGTGTGACCGTTGCCGCAGGCTCCAATGTTGCCACCACCAATGAGAAGGGGGAATATACACTATCCCTGATCGCTGGTGTTAAGCAGCTCACCTTTTCCTACGTGGGCATGGAAACGCTCACCGAGGCAATTAAGGGGCGTCGGGTTATTGATGTGCGCCTGCGTTTGCTGGACGCCCAAATGGGTGAGGTCGTTGTAACAGCTCTCGGTATTAAAAGAGAAACACGGGCTTTGAGTTTTAGTCAGCAAGGCCTTAATGTTGAGGCGATGAATGAAACAAAGAGTACCAATATTGCCAATCAGTTATCCGGTAAGATTGCTGGTTTGCAGGTTGTCCCTCCAGGGTTCAACACCGGCTCTGCCCGTATTGTGATCCGGGGGAACAGTTCCCTTACCGGCAATAATCAACCGCTGTTTGTAGTAGATGGGATGCCCATTGATAATACGGCAGGTGATGAAGGAAGTATTGATTATGGGAACAATGCTGCTGATTTAAATACAGAAGATATTGAAAGCATACAGGTGTTAAAAGGCCCCAACGCCTCGGCCCTGTATGGATCAAGAGCCGCTAATGGCGTCATACTGATTACTACTAAAAAGGGTTCCCCAAAGTTTAAGGTGGCTTTAAACTCAAGCATCATGTTTCAAACCTTAACGGAATATCCTGAATATCAAAATGCATATGGTGTGGGTACCAGTTTCGCTATCGATCCTACAAGCAGGGTTCCCCAAGCCATAAAAAATTATCGCAGCTGGGGATCGCCTATGCTGGGCCAACCCTATGTGGCACTGGACGGCGAAATAAAACCTTACCTGCCACAACCGGACAACGTCAGGGATTTTTATAATACAGCACGGTTAATGACCAATACGGTATCGCTGGAGGGTGGAAATGCCAGTACGATCTACCGGTTGTCGTATACCAATTATGATGGTACCAGCGTAGTAAAAGGCTTTAATGAAAATCAAAAACATTCCATCAACCTGCGTCTGCAAAATACCGTCAATAAAGTAATTGGTTTTGATACCAAGATAAATTACATCCGCGATATTGTGGATAACAGGCAATACTCCAACGCCAACGGTCGCAACCCCACCAACCTATATACCCACATGGCAAGGAGCACGGACCTGGCCGAACTGATGCCGTACAAAGACCCGGTAACAGGAAAAGAAATTGGCACGCACCGGAATTTCAGTAATCCCTACTGGGTTATTAATGAAAATCCGAACAGGGATGTAAAGGACCGTGTGATAGCTTCTTTCAACCCGGAGATCAATATTGCCAAAGGCATCAAATTGATCGGGCGCCTGGGATCGGATATCTACTGGTGGGATGGTTTTGAGTTTAATAATATCGGTTCTATCGTAGCCAGTAACCCGGATGGTTTTATGAGAACCTTTAACAGCAAGCAACAAAACTTTAACCTGGAAGGATTGGTATCTGTTAATAAACGATTCCATGATTTTTCGGTTGTAACGAATGTGGGTGTGAATAGCTTCATCTCCAATTTTGAAAGAAGGGAACAACGGATTAATTCGTTATTGCAACCTGGATTGATTAATGTTTCCAATGCTAAGGAACCGCCGCTTATTAGTCAGCAACAAAGGAATAAAAAGTTGAATTCTGTTTATGGCTCGGTTTCCCTTGGTTACAAAAATTACGCTTTCCTGGATTTGACGGCCCGCAATGACTGGTCGTCGACGCTTCCCAAAGGAAACAACTCGTATTTCTATCCTTCCATTGGCGGATCTGTGGTACTTACCGACATGCTTGGTTTTAAAAGCAGGGTTTTAAGTTTTGCTAAAATACGCAGCTCTTATGCTGTTGTGGGTAATGATACAGATCCGTATCGTTTGGAACAGACCTATTCTTTTGATGGGTTCTTTGACAACGCCACGCTGGCTTCTTTATCAACGACCATGAACAACCCCGACCTGAAGCCGGAAAAAACGGCGTCCTTTGAAACAGGACTGGATTTAAAATTTATGGGCAATCGAATTTCGCTGGATGCTACCTATTATAATGCTGCCACCACCAACCAGATTATCACCGCACAATTACCCACCTCCAGCGGTTATTTAAGGCGCTTGTACAACGCCGGTAAAATTAAAAACTGGGGCTATGAGTTTAGTTTAAATGGTAAGATCATAGACACAAAAAAATTCAGATGGGAGAGTGTGCTGAATTTCTCCAAGAACAATTCACGGGTGGTAGAACTGATAGAAGGCGTTCCCCGTTTTCAGTTACATAACAACTCCAGTTACATCTATGTTTTTGCTGAAGTCGGTAAGCCCTATGGTTACCTGCGCGGGCTGGGTGTAGCCAGGGATGGGAATGGAAACATGCTGATTGAAGACGGTGGGTCCCTGTTGGTGAAAGATAATGACAAAGCCTTCGGTACTTCTGCACCAGATTGGCTGGCGGGGATCAATAACACTTTCACTCTGGGGAACTTTGATTTTGGGTTCCTGATAGACATCAAGAAAGGCGGGGTACTTTATTCCGGCAGTTATTCCAGAATGCTCACCAATGGAGTGGCTGCTGAAACCCTATACGGACGTGATGACTATTATAAACATTCTGTCATTTTTGGCGAAAGCGGTTCGGAGTTAAGCGGCGGAGCCGTTTGGGACGCCTACTATGCCGATGGAACTAAAAATACCAAGTTTGTTACGCCGCAGAATTATGAGTATGCACGACCCAACTATGCCGAGTTTGTCATCTTTGATGCCTCTTTTGTAAAGCTACGGGAGGTTACCATGGGCTATACTTTCCCTGCAAAAATGCTGGGGAGGACACCGTTTAAAAGTGCACGGATTTCACTGGCCGGAAGGAACCTGGCCATCTTTCACCGGAACACCCCTTTTGGTTTTGACCCCGAAGCAACTTCCACCTCAGGCAATGGTCAGGGCATTGAAAACGGGGCGTTGCCTCCCAATGCGATTTATGGGTTTAACGTAAGACTTAATTTCTAATCCAGTCAATCATGAAAAAAATAATATACCTTTTTTTAATCGTTTGTTCCTTTTTATCCTGCACCAAAGGATTTGAAAAGATCAATTCTGATCCGAACAATCCTACTATTGTAGAACCTGATTTTTTGCTGACCAGTTCTATCCTCAATACCATGAACTTGTATGGCGGGAATATGAACTGGGTCGTCTTCTTTAATTATACGCATCATTTCTCCGGCTTCCAGGGCGAATTTCAGCGATATACGTATAGCAATTCGTCCAATAACACCTATTGGAGAAATACTTATATTGAGTGTCTTCAACCGGTAAGGCAGATTGAGGTTAAGTACAAGGACAACCCGGGCTACAGAAACCGGGTGGCGATTGCCAGGATCTGGCAGGCCTACATCTTCTCAAATGCCGTTTCCATCTGGGGAGGCATTCCTAAAAATCTTGCACTGAATGGTGAGCCCAGAGTACCTTACGAAAAGGAAGAAGATATTTATTATGCCCTGCTGGACGAACTCAAAGAACTGGCAGATACCATTGATTTGGCCGGCGATAAGTATAATGCCAATGCAGATAAAATCTATAAGGGTGACTTGTTAAAGTGGAAAAAATTTGCCAACACATTGCGCTTGCGCCTCGCCATGCGCATTTCCAATCCGGCTCCAAACGGGAATCCGGAAGTGGCCCAAAAGGTGGTAGCAGAAATTTTCCAGGACCAGCAAAACACGATCATCAACCAGGCAGAAACTGCCGCTGCCAGTTGGGGCACCAATAGTGAAACATGGAACCCGCTTTATGACCGGGTGGTGTACAATTTTACAGCTAACCAGGCTACCATTCCTGTTTTAAATGAATCGTTGGTATATCATACCGTTCCTTATAATGATCCGAGAATTGCCATCTATGCGAAGCCTGCTACCCAGGGTCCCCAGATCGGCAAATTCTTTGGCCAGAATATTTCCTATGGCGGTGGTGGCGGCTATGCCTCAGGGCAAACCAATCCGCACACAGGGCTAAAACAGGTGGACTATTCCCAGATTGGTGAGCGTTTTACAAAAGCAGATGCCGAGTATGTATTCTTGTCGTATGCAGAGGCGTGCTTTCTGAAAGCCGAGGCGGCGTTAAAAGGATGGTGGGGTACCACAGCGGCCGCTGAACAATTGTATTATGAAGGCATCGATGCTTCCTTTAACCGCTATGGCCTGTCGACAGCACAGGCAACCACGTATAAAAACACGCCGGGTATTAAATGGGGAACCGCATCCGACACAGCAGGCCGGGAAGCGCAATTTCAGGATTGGTTACAGATTTGTTCCAGCTTTATTCCTGCAGGAGATTATTTCCGCCAAATTGTGATGCAGCACTGGCTGGCTATACCCATGCAGGGTGTGGATGCCTGGGCGCTACTCCGAAGAACCCGGGTGCTGGAGTTTCAGCCCCAGTTTGCCACCTATGACGGAGACTATAAATATTTGCCGCAGCGGCTCATATATCCTTCAGACGAAGTGCAAACCAATCCGGATGAGGTCCAAAAAGCTGTTTCCTGGCTAAATGGGCCCGATGACCTGTTTACCAAATTATGGTTTGCACTTCCTAATGTAAAAAATCCTCATTTGCCTTATTAACAAGAAAATAGTTACAAAATGAAACGAGTTTTATATATCGTGGTGACAGCAATCGTTTTTATTTCCTGCAAGAAGGAAAATAAATACTTGCCGCCGCCTTTTAATTATGAAATACCCAACGTTCCTCTGACAGAGAATGTAAATATTGGAGCCTATTATTATAATTATTCAGCCACCGATTGGTCTAAAAAATATAGTGATACCCCTACACTGGGACAATACAGTGCGCTGACAGCCTCAGTGATGGCACAACATAGAGCATGGGCTGACAAGGGAGGGGTGGACTTTTTTATTTTCAATTGGAATGGAGCGTCTACAGGAAATCCTCTGCTAAGTAGTTTTATCAATGGGAGGACAGAAAATGTAAAAATGGTCATTAATTTCAATACAGCTCATTTAAGTGCTACGAATGGTTCGCCCCTAACAGGAACAAAGCTGACTACTATGATCAATGAGCTGAAGACGCTGGCGACTACCCATTTTGACAAAAGCTATTACTATACTATTGATGGCCAACCCGTCATTTTAATTACACCCTTGAACCTTGCCTCCAATGCTGGGGCCAGTATCAATTATCCTTCCGTTATGGAAACTGTAAAGCAGGAGTTGGCGGCAATAAATGTTAATCCGTATTTCATAGGAGAGATCACCACAGGATGGTTGCCGCCGCAACGCTATGCCACATCCATCAAATCAATGAATGCGGTTGTGTTAAGCAACTGGGCAACCGATGTGTATGATAGAGCTATGTTTTTTCCTTCTTTCAGCGATATGAACTGGCAAAACTGGAAAGACTCCACTACTGCCTGGGGAACGGTTGATTTTGTCCCCTGTGTGTTCCCGGGCTATAACGACAAGGTAATGACCCCGGCCAGCAAGATCTATAATATAGAAAGAAGTGAAAAGTTTTATACGGATTATAGTAATGTGGCCCGCCGGAACATGAGCCCAAAAAAGCTGGTGCTGCTCAACTCATGGAATCATTTTCAATTGGGTACCGCTCTTGAGCCCACGGTCGAGTACGGGGAGCAATATCTGGAACTGACCAAAAAACTATTTAAAGTTCAGTGACCTGATATTTCTATCAGGTGTGCGCAAGAATGACTTTGATTCAGTTATATTAAATTTTTCACAGCCTGCGTTTCTGAGAGCTTTTTATAAAGAGCCGTTGGCTTTAAATTTTAAAAATGGAAAAATTCAGCAGAAGGAAATTTTTAAGTTCTATCGGTGTGTTATCAGCAGCCCTTCCATTAGGCGCTTCCGCATTTGATTTTGTGCCCGGTAAAGGCAATGGTTTCAATTTTGTTTTATTGGGTGATCTTCATTTCGATAAACTGGAACACCACGACATGGAATATGTAAAACAGAAATATCCCAATGACATTGTTCAGATAGAAAATTATTCGAGGATCACTAAAGAAAATTTTCCAGCCCTGATGCAGGTGGCAAAGGAAAAAGCCAAAAAGGTGAATGCAGACTTCTGGTTGCAGTTGGGGGATTTTGTGGAAGGTTTATGCGGGTCGGAAGCGCTGGCGCAAAAGCAAACAACCGACTTTATTGAAGCCGTAAAAAAACTGGATATAAAGCGTCCGTTTTTTGTTGTCAAAGGCAATCATGACATCACGGGTGAAGGAGCCAGAGAGGTTTATAAGAAAACAGTTTTGCCCTGGCAGGGCACAGAGCTGAAAAAGAACCTGTCCAGCGCCAACGCCACCTTTGTTTATAAAAAAACCCGTTTTATCATTTTCGATTGTTATACAGCCGACGAAAGTCTGGAGTGGTTGAAAACTGTTTTGGCTGAGCACAAAGAGAAGTCGTTGTTTTTCTGTGTTCACCAGCCGATCGTGCCTTATTCCGCACGATCAAACTGGCACGTATTTGCCAAAGCAAACCAGCAAAAAAAACGGGAGGAGTTGTTAGGTCTTTTGGGTAAGCATAATGCTGTTGTGCTAACAGCGCACCTTCATAAAACAAGTGTCTTAACCAGATCGACACCGGAAGGCAGTTTTGTTCAGGTGGCCATTGGCAGTGTCATACCTTCTCCCAACGAACCCATAAAGGATCATTTAAAAGGTGTACAGTTTTACAATACAGAGCTTTTAAATCTTGAGCCAAAATTTTCTCCGCCAAGCCTGCAGGAAAGAAAAGAAAACCTTGAAAAAGAAGCGCCATTTATAAAGCACTTTGAGTATGCAGATTTCTGCGGATATGCAACGGTTTCGGTTTCGGATAAAAATGAAATATTGATGTCGGTATATGCCAATGTTGATAAAACAGCATGGATCACAGTAAACCTTACCGAATTGCTTAATGCTTAAAACAGGTGTAGAGGGAAAACATGTCATTTAACAGCAGCATCATTTTTATTCTTCCGTTCCTTATTTTTTATGGTACCAGAAAACCGGGGAATGAACTTCGTATCCCATCAAAAACAAGCAGTGTAAAAAAAGGCCCCGAACCAAAGCTGTTGCGGGGGCCTTATTTACAAATGGCGACTTCCAATAGTATGGTCATCCGCTGGCGCACGGATGCGGCGGAAAGAGGCGTGGTACGATACGGAACAAACAGAGATAGCCTGGTCAATAATGTGGAAAATAGTAGGATCGCCACTGAACACATCCTTACCTTGACAGGCCTGCAACCGCGTACCCGCTACTATTATTCTATTGGCGGGCTTACCCATACCCTACAGGCAGACAGCAATACGTTTTTTGTGACACTGCCCGTTCCGGGAGCAGAAGGAAAATATCGCATCGGTGCGTTTGGAGACTGCGGCAACAACTCGGTGAATCAAAAGAATATTCGTGACCAGTTTGTCAGGTATCTGGGAAGTAATCATATGGATAGCTGGATACTGCTGGGGGACAACGCTTACGAAAGCGGAACGGATGCGGAATACCAAAAAAACTTTTTTGAAGTTTATCAAAAAGAATTTTTAAGTAAGTATCCTTTGTTTCCCGCTCCCGGCAACCATGATTATCGTGACATTGATAAATACAGGGGGTTATCCCAATTGGGGCAGGACGTTGCGTATTACAAAAATTTTTCTATGCCGGTTAATGGTGAAGCAGGAGGGGTGCCCTCACGGTCTCCGGCTTATTATTCCTTTGATGTAGGCAATGTGCATTTTCTGTCCCTTGATTCTTATGGAAAAGAAGATAGTGCCTATCGAATGTTTGATACGCTAAGTACTCAGGTGCAATGGATCAAAAAGGACCTGGAAGCCAATACCAATAAAACCTGGGTAGTAGCGTATTGGCACCATCCACCCTACACCATGGGTTCGCACAATTCGGATAGGGAAACGGAACTGATAAAGCTCAGGGAAAACTTTATCCGGATACTGGAGCGTTATGGGGTTGATTTGATCTTATGTGGGCATAGCCATAGTTATGAACGTACCAAACTAATCAAAGGCCATTATGGACCGGAGGCAACATTTGCTTCAGCAAGGCATGAGTTGAACACCTCTACCGGTAAATATAACGGCAAAGAAAATTCATGTCCATACATTAAGGATCCTTCCGATAACCAGGGAACGGTGTATGTGGTAAGTGGCTCTGCAGGTAAAATAGATAGCAGGACACAAACTTCGTTTCCGCATGATGCCATGTTTTACTCCAACGCTACAGAAGGCGGCGCCTTAATGCTGGAGGTGGAAGGTAACAGGCTGGATGTAAAATGGATCTGTGCCGATGGTAGGGTTCGTGATCATTTTACCATGATGAAGGACGTGAAAAAAAGGTCTGTGATAAAACTAAAAAAAGGCCAGAGTACAATCTTGTCAGCTTCTTTTGTTGGAACCTATTCATGGGGCCAAAGTAAAGAAACCACAAGGGAAATAATAGTCTCACCGCCCGTTGGCAGGCATACCTATACAGTGAAAGATAAATACAACTGTGTACAGGATGTGTT
This sequence comes from uncultured bacterium, assembly GCA_966095395.1. Classification (GTDB taxonomy): domain Bacteria; phylum Bacteroidota; class Bacteroidia; order Chitinophagales; family Chitinophagaceae; genus Flavisolibacter. The sequence continues at coordinate 10,621 of CBHTSW010000044.1, forward strand.
TGAAGTTATGGTAACCAAATAGAGTGATAACAAAGAAAGATTCAATAACAAGATTAATCGAATAAGTAAAACCATAAAATGAAAACGTTTAAAAAATTATTCCTTTTAATTGCTTTTATAGCACCTTCATTTTTATCCAGGGCACAGGATGTAAGTTTTATTGCATTGGGCGATATGCACTATGACCGGCTGGAAGACCATGACCTTGATTATGTGATGACCCGCCCCCAGGATTTTCAGCAGATCTTTAACGAATACCCTCAATACACCGCTTTTTACATGAAGAAATTCCTTCACTTAATTAAAAAGCAAACGAACGCCGTCTCACCCAAAGTAAAAGCCGTGGTGCAATTAGGAGACCTTGTTCAGGGCGTAGCCGGCAATGCTACCTTGGCGCGTCAGATGAACAGGGGCGTGGTGGATCTTATGCATTCCATTGAACTTCCGGTGCCCTGGGTTTTGGTGAAAGGCAATCATGATGTAAGTAATAGCCCCGGCCAGCCCGAAGCGTGGGAAGAAGTGATTCGTCCCTTTATGGAAGGGCAGGTAAAAAAATCAGTTGGTCATGGCATGTATACCTATAGGTTAAGTGATGATGTTGATTTCTTTCTATTAGACCAGTTCTTCAGCGTGGACCGGAATGTTCCGGAAACAGAAATGGTGGCATTTTTGGATACAGCACTAGCCCGGTCAAAAGCCAAATACAAATTTGTAATGGCGCATCAGCCTGTAATTCCCGTTACAGAGCGCTGCTGGCATTTGCTCAGTGGCATCCGCAGGGAAGTAAATGACGCAGGGCTTCGGGAAAAATTTTTAAACCTGCTGGGCAAGCATAAAGTAATTGTGCTGAGTGCTCACTTGCACCGGTATTCTGTATTAAGCCGCCAAACACCTTCGGGTAATATCGTACAGGTAATGGTAAATAGTGTCAACAGGGGGCTTGAACCTCCGCAGCCAAAAGGGTTAAGTACGGAATATAAGGGCGAGAAGTGGGTTCAGGAAAATCCAACCTGGCAGCCGGCCAACAAAGACACCCGGATAAAGATTCTAAGTGAAGAAAGAAAACATGTCAACAACTTCAAAATAGCGGACCTGCCGGGGTATGCCGTTATCTCTATTTCAAAAGAAAAAAATGAAGTGATACTTCATTACTATAATGGTTTTTCTGAAACACCTTACGAGAGCATTAATTTGACAGCATTACAAAAAGGGGTTCGTAAATAAGCCTCAGGTCTTGCTAACTTATTATAAACTTAAAATAGCTAATGGATAAATCAATTGTATTGGGGGTTGATATTGGAGGATCTCATATCACAGCGGCACTTGTTAACCTTAAAACCCGGGAACTGGTTCCCGCTTCGGCAGTTCGGGAATTTGTAAATTCCGGGGCTTCGGCAAGTGAAATTATAGAAGGGTGGACAAGGGTGATGCACCAGGCATTTCAGGCCTTTCCTGTTTCCTGTAAAAAATTAGGGATTGCGATGCCGGGACCTTTCGACTATGAAGAAGGTATTTCGTTAATGAAAAACCAGGATAAGTATGATGCTCTTTACGGATTGAATATAAAAGAAATCCTGGCTGAAAATTTACAGATCAATAAATCACATCTGCATTTTATAAACGATGCGGAATGCTTTCTAAAAGGCGAGGCTTTTGGAGGAGCTGCGCAGGGATGTAAAAGCGCCGTTGGATTAACACTGGGCACCGGCCTGGGTTCTTCCATATACGGTAATGGTACAGTTGCAGATGCAGACTTATGGTCTGCTCCGTTTTTAGACAGTATCGCTGAAGAATACCTGTCGACGAGGTGGTTTACCAAACGGTATGCTTCGCTTACTTCTACATGCATTAGCAATGTGAAAGAACTTATGGATATGGAATCATCCGGTCCTGTCCGCCAACAAATCTTTCGGGAATTTGGGCGGAACCTTGCTTTGTTTTTAAATACGCACCTGCAGGACCTGCAACCCGAGGTTATTGTCCTGGGAGGTAATATCTCCAAAGCTTTTGACCTGTTCAAAGACGAATTGACCAGTCATTTGGCAGGAGGTTTTTCCCAAACGGCTGTGCATACGAGCAGGCTGGGGGAGGATGCTTCCTTAATTGGAGCAGCAAGTGCATGGCATACCATGGAGGCCGAAGCTATAAAGTGGTAAGCTAAAATTGGGTAGCTGGAATTCAGGGAAATCAATTTTATAAATAACAATTTTGAGATGAAAAGTTTAAGAATAGTACTTGTCATAATTCTTCTTTTTCAGGCAGCTGCGGGGATTGCGCAAAAGCCAAAAACAAAAGCAAAGAACTGGAAATACATGTCCTACAAGGGTTTGGTAATGGTTGGGTACCAGGGCTGGTTTAATGCTGAGGGTGATGGTGCTGACAGGGGCTGGTTTCATTATGCAAAAGGAAAGAGTTTTGAACCCGGCAGTTGTAAAATAGATTACTGGCCTGACGTTTCTGAATATCCTGTTAAATACAAAACACCGTTTGTACTTGCCGACGGATCTCCTGCGTATGTTTTTAGCTCCTATGATGAAAGTACCGTTGACCTGCATTTTAAGTGGATGAATAAATACAGTATCGATGGCGCCTTTTTGCAACGGTTTGTTACAACGTTGAAGGATCCCAGGGGAGCCCGCCATTACAAAAAGCTGGTGCATTCGGTTCTGAATGCTGCAAAAAAACACGACAGGGCCATTTCTGTTATGTATGACCTTTCGGGTATGGAGGCAAAAGATTATACTGTAGTTATAGAAGACTGGAAGAAATTGATTGATGAGTACAGGCTGAATAGAAAAGATGTGTATGAAAATTATTTGTATCATAACAACAAACCCCTGGTAGCCATTTGGGGTGCAGGATTTAATGATGACAGAAAATATGGTTTGCGTGAAGTAGAAAAAATCGTTGACTTCCTGAAAAATGATCCTGTTTATGGTGGGTGCGCTGTTTTGTTAGGCGTGCCAACATGGTGGAGAGAATTAAAACACGATACCCAAACGGATCCTTATTTACATGAACTGATTAAAAAAATTGACATTGTACACCCCTGGTTTGTGGGGCGCTATAACGAAGCAACCTATCCTGAGTTCAAAGAACGTATTGTAAAGGATATTCAATGGTGTAAGCAAAATAAGTTAGATTATGTTCCGGTAGTGTATCCTGGTTTTAGCTGGAAAAATATGCGGCCCGACGATCCCTTTGATGCCATACCAAGAAATAAAGGCAAGTTTTTATGGAAACAACTGGCAGGGGCCATTGAATCGGGCGCCAGCATGATTTATGTTGCCATGTTCGATGAAGTGGATGAAGGAACAGCGATTTTTAAATGTGCCAAAGAAGTGCCGGTGGGAGCCTCGCGGTTTGTGCCTTATGAAAAAGAAATTCCGTCAGATCATTACATGTGGCTTACGGGCCAGGCGGCAGGGATGTTACGAAAAGAAATTCCTTTTCAAAAGGATGTTCCCTATAGAACATTTTAGGTTTCATGCTTGTTACGCGTAAAGTACATGTTGCATTCGTTTAGCTGATCGGTTTCCTCATTCATGAGGTTTGCTATCAATATTTTTTTCTTCATTATTATAAAAAAGCTGGGATACCTATCTCAGCTTTTTTTGGGTATTCCAATAATATTATTTTTTTTACCTGCATTTTATCCGTTTATTGTAAATTATTATCAACCTTTTGGGCAGGAGACGATTTCATTATGAAAAAAAACAGGGTTGCTATTGGTGACATAGCAAGGCAATTAAATATTTCAATTACTACGGTTTCATTTATTCTAAACGGAAAAGCGGAAGAAAAAAGGATAAGCAATGACCTCACAAAAAAAGTACTGAAACTGGTAAAAGAAGTTGGCTATGTCCCCAATCCTCTGGCCAAGAGCTTGCGCACGGGCAAGACGAATATTATCGGTTTGATCGTCGAAGATATCTCTAACCCTTTTTTTGCCAATGTGGCCCGGTTGATCGAGGAGAATGCCAGTAAAAGAGGATACCGAATATTTTACTGCAGCTCAGAAAGTGATACGGCTAAGACGAGGGATCTCATTAACTTATTCCGGGAAAGACAGGTTGATGGCTATATTATTACACCCGCCAAAGGCATTGAAGAAGATATAAGGGCATTGCTGAAGAACAAGGCTAAAGTAATTTTATTTGACAGGTATTTGCCTGACGTGGATACCAATTATGTGGTGGTGGATAATTATGCCGGTGCTTTTGACGCCACAAATCATTTGGTGCAACAAGGCTTTAAACACATCGCCATCGTTACCCTGCAATCAGAACAAACACAAATGAAAGATCGCCTGGAGGGATACAAGGAAGTTGTTTCCCGAAATGGAATGAAACCCTCCGTTAAAAAGATAAGGTTTAATGACAATCCTGAAAAAGTCATTCAACAAATCAGCGACTTCTTGGCTTCTAAAAAACAACTTGATAGTGTTTTTTTTGCAACCAACTATTTAGGGATAAGCGGACTGGAAGCGATCCGGCGGTTGAATTTAAAAATTCCCTCGGATATTGGGGTGGTTTCCTTTGACGATCATGATCTTTTTCGCTTGTATGCGCCTTCCATAACAGTAGTGGCACAACCTATTGCCGAAATGTCCCAGAAATTAATAAATGTGTTATTGGAACAGTTGGATGATGTTAATGATAAAAAGAACAAACATTTTGTGCTTCCTACGAAATTGATTGTTCGGGAATCTACGATTTGTACAGCTGCGGTTTTAGAACGTTAATCTTACTTTTTCAAACCTGGGGTTACAAAGAGCCCCTTGTAGAAACAAGGGGCGAAAGGATGATTGCTTATACGAGAAATTGCTTTTTGTAAATCAACAAACAACTGGATGTATTCAAAAATAAATATTTTTTTGCTAAAACGATTTAGTTGCCTAAATTTATTTTTTTTAAACAACTGCTATATGACAACTGCTACTTTCCTGAAATTATTTGTTTCACCCAGAGATGATATCGGTGAAAAAATTTAGTCTTCTGCCTGGAAGAAAGGCCCACGATTCTTTTATATTGTTACCTGCTCTTTACGAAACATGAGAAGTTTTATAATTAATTAAGCTGCTAAATTTTAAACGAATGAAACCATTCTATTGCTTGATTTTGCTACTGTGTTTTTTTAATGTTCAATTAATGGCACAGAGCGTCCGCATTACCGGTAAGGTAACTGCAACAGGCGGATCTCCTCTGCAGGGTGTTACCGTAACATCCAATGGGGGTTCTACAGAAAAAAATCAAACTATTACGGATGCCAGGGGCGCCTATACAATTAATGTAAATGCTGAGGCAAAGGAATTAGTATTTACGTATGTAGGTATGCAACCCCGTACAGAGATCATCCGGGGGCGCACAACCATTGATGTGCAATTATCCGAAGCCAGCGGACAAATGGACCAGGTGGTAGTAACAGCCCTTGGTATCAAACGGGAAGCCAAGGCGCTGAGCTATTCGCGGCAGTCCATGGACGTTTCTACGCTTACCGAAGCGCCTACGCCCAATATCGTTTCCTCCTTGTCGGGACGAATTTCCGGAGTGCAGGTTACGCCGCCCTCTACCAATACCGGTTCGGCCCGTATTATTATCCGGGGAAACAACTCAATCCTTGGCGATAACCAGCCTTTGTTTGTCATTGATGGTATTCCGGTAGATAACCAAACTGGCGATGGAGGTGTCAGCGTTTCTTCGAACAAGGGCCTTGACTATGGAAATGTTGCCGCCAACATCAATCCCGAAGACATTGAGAGCATAGATGTCCTGAAAGGCCCCAATGCCGCCGCCCTGTACGGGTCGAGGGCAGCTAACGGTGTTGTGCTCATCACCACCAAAAAAGCCTCTGCGGGCTCAAAGTTCAAGGTTAGTTTTAATTCTAATACCACTTTCCAGCGTATAAACGAATTTTTTGATTACCAGAACGTGTTTGGCGCCGGCAACAGCTTTAAGCTGGAAGGTTCCGGCTCTACCAGTAATCCTGATCGCATTCCTGATTTGAGCGTCTTCTACCGGAGCTGGGGCCCGCCCATGATGGGACAGGAGGTGATCAGCATTAATGGTCAGCGCAAACGCTATTTGCCTCAGCCCAACAATGTGGAGGCGTTTTATAAATCAGCCGGCATGTACACCAACTCCATTGCCGTGGAAGGTGGTACTGTCGACAATAACTACCGCTTATCCTATACCAATTATTATGGAGGCAGTGTAGTGAAAGGCATCAATGAAAACGTAAGGCACAATGCCAATTTCAGAATACTGAACAAGCTCACCCCATGGCTTGATTTGGATTCAAAACTCACTTTCATCAACAACAAAGTCACCAACAGACAATACATGAATGGGAGTGACCGCAATCCGGTTTACCAATATGCCTACATGGTGCGTGACGACCAACTTTCAGAGTTTGAAAATTATAAGGATCAATACGGGAAAGAGACCAATACACACCGCGATTTTATGAATCCCTATTGGGCCATCAATGAAAATCCCAATCAGGATACCAAAAACCAGTTGCTGGGGGCATTTAACCTGAATGTTAAATTCAACAATTGGCTGAAAATGACAGGCAAGTTGGGTACCGAAATGTACTGGCTCAATGGCTATACGTTTAACAACAAAGGGGCACAGGGCAATCCTAATGGCAGCATGACTACCATAAACAATACTTTACAAAGTACCAATGCTGACCTGATTGTATTTGCCAACAAAAAGTTCGGAGATATTTCGGTGAATTCCTTTGTCGGTGGCGGACGTTTTAAAACCAACATGACCCAGAATGCACAAAGCATCAACTCGCTGATTCAGCCGGGACTTAAAAACTTAGCCAACTCCAGCGAGTATCCCGCAGTAAGCCAGTTTGAGTCTGATAAAATCATTTATTCGGCGTATGGTTCCGTTTCCACAGGGTATAAAAATTATTTGTATGTGGATGTAACGGGAAGAAATGACTGGTCTTCCACTTTACCTTCTGCAAACAATTCCTATTTCTATCCCTCTGTTGGCGGATCGTTCGTTTTTACAGATGCTTTTAAGCTTTCCAAAAAGATTCTTTCCTTCGGAAAACTGAGAGCTTCTTATGCTATAGTAGGTAACGACACCCGGCCCTACCAACTGAAGTCCGTTTATTCCTTTAATGGAATTTATAACAGCCAGGCTTTTGCCATGTTGTCTTCTACCTATTTCAACCCGGATCTGAAGCCAGAAAAAACCCGCTCGGTTGAATATGGCGTAGACCTTCGCTTCCTGAATGACCGTGTCACTTTAGGAGCTACACACTACAAGACTTCTACGGTAAACCAGATACTACCGGCCCAAATTACACCGTCCAGCGGATTTACCCGCCGCTATTTTAATGCCGGCGAGATCCAGAACTGGGGTAATGAGATAAGCCTTTCCGCCATCCCGGTAAAAACAAGAGATTTTACCTGGAATATAACCACAAACTGGGCCCGCAATAATTCCAAAGTGGTAAGCCTGGTGGAAGGTGTTAGCAGTTTCCAGCTCAATTCCTGGTATGGCCGTTTGCTGGTATTTGCCGAAGAGGGACAGCCTTACGGGATTATTCGCGGAGCCGGTTGGAAGCGGGATTCTCTGGGACGTAAACTGGTAGCTGCCAGCGGCCTTCCCATTGCAGAATCCAACCTGGTGTTAGGTAATGCTATGCCGGATTGGACAGGTGGCATCAGCAACAGCTTTCAATACAAGAAATTCAGCTTCAGCTTCCTGATTGATATACGCAAGGGTGGTGAGTTTTATTCCGGTACCTACCGGAGGGCTTACATTGCAGGTTCCGTCGCTTCCACATTGGAGGGAAGAGAAGATTATTATTTGCACAACTACATCTATGGTGAATCATCAGGTAGCTTAACTGGCGGTTTTATTTATAAGGATGCCTATTTTGAAGATGGTACACCCAATAATGTGTATGTAACACCGCAGTCAAACGGATTCTCCAATCTGGATGAAATGCAAATTTTCGATGCGTCCTTTGTTAAGGTCAGGGAACTGGTAGTGGGTTATACGCTGCCATCGGCGGTGCTGAAGAAATCATTTATTTCCAATGCAAAAATTTCGCTGTCGGGTAGAAACTTATGGACCATTCACAAAAATGCACCTAAGGGAATTGATCCGGAAGCCAGCGTAACCTCCGGAAATGGCCAGGGGATTGAATACGGCTCTCTGCCTCCTTTCTCAACCTATGGTATAGATATCCGATTGACTTTTTAAAAATGAATGAGCATGAAAAATATATATAAACTTTCATTCTTACTGGTATTGATGTCCATAGTATGGTCATCGTGTAAAAAAGAACTGGAGCGTACTAATATCAATCCCAATAATCCCGAAACCGTTGAGCCGGAATATCTGCTCAACTCCTCCGTGTATAATACAATAAATCTTTTTGGTGGTGCTATGCGCCGGGAGGCCTTGTCTCACTATTCTAATTATGTGTCGGCGGGTGGCGGACAGCTTCAGCGCTATTACACCTTTGCTTCTACCGTTAATGGCTACTGGCAAAGCGGATATGTGAACTGTCTTCAACCGGTGCACCAGATCATAGTGAATTTTGGTGAAAAACCAGAATATAAAAACCGTGTACTGATCGCAAAAATTTTTGAAGCGTATGTGTATTCCAACATGGTGGCTATTTGGGGCAGCGTTCCCAAAACCCACGCCTTAACGGGTACGGTGTATACGCCATATGATAAAGAAGAGGACATATATTATGACCTGATAAAAACACTAAAGGGTGCTCTTGACTCCATTAACCTGAACGGTGATATATACACAGAAAAGGCCGATGCTGTTTTTGGTGGAGACCTGCTGAAGTGGAAAAAATTTGCCAATACCCTGAGGCTTCGCCTGGCCATACAAATTGCCAATGCCAATCCTTCTGAAGCGCAGAAAGTAATCGCTGAAGTCTTATCCACTGAATCGAACACGATCACTGCCGCAGCCGAAACGGCCCGTGCTTTTTGGGGGAATACTTCGGACAGGTGGAGCTATTTGTATAACTATAATGTGGTACAGGCTACCGCTAATGCGTCCAGCCTTAATGTGATCAGCGAATCTCTGATTCAATACATGCTGCCTTATAACGATCCAAGACTTCCGGTATATGCCAAGCCTGCATCTCAGGGCCCATATAAAGGACAATACTGGGGACAGCCTAAAGCTACGCAGCTTCCAAGGGGCGTATCGCTTCCTGGTGGAAGCCCACATTCTTCTTTGGGCCAGGCGGACTATTCCAAAATAGGTGATTATTTCCTCAAACCTGATGCAGAATATGTTTTCCTTTCCTACGAAGAAGCCTGTTTTTTAAAAGCAGAAGCTGCGCTGAAAGGCTGGGGGGGCGGCAAAACCGCAGAACAGTATTATGTAGAAGGTATCACTGCCTCAATGAAAAAATATAATATTCCTCAGGCCCAAATTGATGCGTACCTGGCCACTCCTGGAATTAAATGGAACACGGTTGTGGATACCACCGGAAGGGGGGCAGCGTTCCAGGATTATCTTGGACTAACCACCAGTGCCATTCTCACTCCCGATCCGTTCCGGCAAATCATCATGCAGGAGTGGCTGGCAGGGTTCTACAATGCCATGGATGCCTGGACATTAATCCGCCGTACGCAGGTGCTGGAGTTTCCTCCGCACTTTAATCCGGATGGTGGCGAAGGCGGTTCGGTAGGATTTGCCTACATTCCGCAGCGTTTGAACTATGCGCCGGTGGAATACAATGTTAATGGTGATGAAATAGGAAAGGCTTTGCAATGGCTCGGCGGCCCTGATAACCTGCGCACCAAATTATGGTTTGCCCTGCCTACAAAACAAAACCAGTTTCTGCCCCCGTGGCAATAAGATTTAAAAATTTTTTGACCATCAAAATGATGCAACAATGAGTACTTTTTATAAACATACTTTTTATCTGATGTTAGCATCGGCACTAGTTGTCGGCTGTAAAAAGAAAGATCAGGTAGATGATTTTGCCTCAAAATACAAATACCCCATCCCGGCAGTAAATCTTACCAAAAGTGCTAATGTGGGTGCCTACTATTACAATTACACCTCTACCGACTGGGGTAAAAAACAGGCCGATACCTCGCTGCTTGGAAAACCTTACAATGTGCTTACGGATGCTACTGTGTTTCCAAAACAAATGGACTGGGCCGACCAGGGTGGCGTGGATTTCTTTATTTTGAAATGGGATGCTGCGGCAGTGGATAATTCTTTACTGAGTGCTTTCGCCTCATCACGTACTACTCAAAAGGTAAAGATGGTGATTGATTTTAATACGGCGCATTTAAAGGCTACCAATGCAGCCCCGCTAACCGGTGCCAAACTCACCACTATGCTGAATGAATTTAAAACGTTGGTGCAAAATCATATCTCAAAGGACTACTATTACAAAATTGATAACCGTCCGGTGATTTTGCTTTCACCACTCAATTTATCTTCCTCCGCATTAACCAGTATTAATTTCAAGTATGTAACAGATACCTTGCGGATTGAACTGAAAAAACTGGGGGTTGATCCCTTTATCATAGGAGAATTAACTACCGGATGGGCTGCGCCTGTCAATTATGATCAGACGGCCTTGGCAGCGATGGACGCTATTGTGCTGACGACATGGAATACGCCGGACTACGACCGTTGGTGGGCTTTTTACAGCTACAGCGACCTGAACTGGAAAAATTGGAAAACTACGCTTGAAAAGATGAATGTACAGTTTGTGCCCTGTATTTTCCCTGGTTATAACGAACCCGGATCAACCACTCAAAGAGTGATTGAACGAACAGAGGCCAACTATGTAGATTATATGAATGTGGCCAAGCGTAATATGGGCAAAGACCAGATCATCCTCGTTAATTCCTGGAACGATTTTGTCAAGGGCACCACACTTGAGCCTTCTATTCATTACAACACTCAATACCTGGAGCTGACCAAAAGGGATTTAAAAGTTCAGTAGTAAACGAAAGATTCTGGAATTATTCAATACTTATAAAATAACAGGAAGAACATGCGGAAAATATTTCTCTGTTTCGTACTCGCTAGTGCCTTATTTACGAGTGCTCAAAAAACCACCAATGCCATACCCCGACCCAAACTGGTTGTGGGTATCGTGGTGGATCAGATGCGCTGGGATTATTTGTATCGCTATTACGACCGTTACCAGCCCGGCGGATTCAAACGCTTATTAAACGAAGGTTTTTCGTGTGAGAATACCTACATCAATTACGTGCCAACCGTAACGGCAATCGGCCACAGCACTGTTTATACCGGATCGATTCCGGCTATTCACGGTATTGCGGGGAATGACTTCATCATTCAGGCTACCGGAGAAAGGATGTACTGCACCGATGATTCAACTGTTCAAACAGTAGGCAGCACATCCAGTGCGGGAAAAATGTCGCCGCGCAACCTGCTGGCCAGCACCATAACCGATGAGTTGAAGCTGGCCACCAACTTCCGTTCAAAAGTGATAGGCGTGGCGCTAAAAGACAGGGGAAGCATTTTGCCGGCCGGTCATATAGCCGATGCCGCCTATTGGTTCGACAATTCGGGCAACTGGATCACCAGTACATTTTACATGAACGAGCTTCCTGCCTGGGTAAAAAAGTTCAATGATCAGAAGCTGGCAGAAAAATATTTAAAGCAGGACTGGAATACGGTGTATGATATCAATACCTATCTACAAAGCGCCCCGGATGACAATCCGTACGAAGGCCTTTATTCGGGAAGCAGCACGCCTACGTTTCCGGTAAAAACATCGGGCATGTTTTCCCGGAATTACGACATCATCCGCACCACACCTTATGGTAACACCATCACTGCCGATTTTGCCAAAGCAGCCATTGAAAATGAGCAACTGGGTAAGGATGATATTACCGATTTCCTGGCGGTAAGCTTTTCTTCAACCGATTATATCGGGCATAAGGTTGGTGTCAATGCCGTTGAAATAGAGGACACGTACCTGCGATTGGATCGTGACCTGGCCTCGCTGTTCACGTATCTGGATGCCAAAGTAGGAAAAGGTAACTATACCGTATTTCTTACGGCTGATCATGCGGCGGCCCATAATCCTAACTTCCTTCAGGATAACAAGATGCCCGCCGGCTATTTTAACAGCGGCCAGGTGCAAAAGGAATTAAACGCCGAGCTGGAAAAAAGTTATGGTGTAAAGAATATTGTACGCAGTTTCAGTAATACGCAAGTGCATCTGAACTACACCGTTATTGAAAAAAATAACCTTAATGAAGAAGCCATCAGAAAGAGCATTGTCAATTTTTTGTGGAAGGTGCCAAAAATTTCCTTTGTGGTGGACAATCTGAAGATTGGGGAATCCGGTCTGCCCTTATTGATTGCAGAACGTATTCGTAATGGATACAATGCCCGGCGTTCCGGTATTATCACCTTTGTTTTGGATCCGGCTTATTATTCGGGTGGTTCCACCAAGGCTACCGGCACCACGCATGGTTCCTGGTACTCCTACGATTCACACATTCCTTTGTTGTGGATGGGTTGGGGTGTTAAACAGGGTTCCAGCAACCGGCCGGTTAACATGACCGATATTGCTCCCACCGTGGCGGCTTTACTGCACATACAAGAGCCTAATGGTTGTGTTGGAAAGCCCATTGAGGAAGTAATCAGAAAGTAAAAACAATTGTGCAAAAACACTAAAACGATCATGAGAAAAGTATTGCAAGTTTTATCCGTATCGCTGTTATTGTCACCGGCCCTACTAGCGCAGAAGGCAACCTCCAATGTTCAACATGTGGATCCCACCATTGGAAGCGTTGGACTTATTCTTGTGCCTACCAGGCCTGCGGCTCATCTTCCCAACAGCATGATTCGGGTGTTTCCTTCCAGGAAGGACCAGTTGGATGACCAGATTGATTTTTTCCCGCTGACCATCTCATCGCACCGGCAGCCAAGCCTTTTTTCGCTCATGCCTGTTTCGGCTCCGTTTAGTAATGCTCTTTGGAAAAAATCCTTTACCTGGTACAATGAAACGACCACGCCCCACTACTATGCCGTAAGCCTGGAAGAAAACGGCGACAGCATTGAGTTTACGCCGGCGGCACGCAGTGGTTTTTTCCGCTTTCATTTTTCAGGGAACACCCCGCATTTTTTGCGTTTTGGCATTTTAAACAAAGGCGGAAAGATCAACGTGGAAGGAAAACGCATCATCACCGGAAGCGATTCGGTAAAAGCCCTGCCTGCGTTCTTTTATGCCGAGATCAATACCGACATTGTTGACACCCGTTTTGCAGACAATTCGCAAAAGCAACTGCTGGCCGGTGTTGGCGATTCCAAAAAAACAGTAGAAGTCCGGTATGGTATCTCCTTCATCAGCATTGAACAGGCGAAGCAAAACCTGCAAAAAGAGATAGGCACCCAAAGTTTTGCAGCCGTTAAGCAAAAAGCATTGGACGTATGGACTAAAACCCTTTCTCAGATCAATGTAAAAGGGGGCACCGGGGCGCAGAAAAGAGTGTTTTATACATCGCTTTACCGCTCTTACGAACGCGTGGTGGACATTAACGAATACGGTAAATATTACAGTGCTTATGATCGCAAAGTGCATACCTCCGATAAACCGTTTTATGTGGACAACTGGCTTTGGGATACCTACATAGCCCTGGAGCCCCTGCAAACGATCCTAAATCCGCAAATGCAAATAGACAAGATCAACTCTTACATCAACATGTACGAGCAAAGCGGCTGGATGCCTTCTTTTGCCCTGGCCTTCGGCGATGATCCCTGTATGACGGGCAATCATGCTGCGGCCTGGATGGCGGATGTGTGGATGAAGGGGCTGCGGAATTTCGATCTTAAAAAAGCGTATGAAGGTTTAAAAAAGAACTCTCTCGAAGCAACCTTGCTGCCCTGGCGCAATGGACCGGCTACCTCTTTAGACCGGTTTTACAATGAGAAAGGATATATGCCTGCACTCTACCCCGACGAGCAGGAAGTTGTGCCGGACGTACATGGATTTGAACGGCGCCAGGCAGTTTCTGTAACGCTGGAAAACAGTTATGACGACTGGTGCATTGCCCAGCTGGCCAAAGCATTGGATAAAAAAGAAGACCGTGGGCTTTTCCTGAAAAGAGCCGCCTACTACAAAAATGTTTTTCGGGCTGATAAAGGTTTTGTCTGGCCAAAAGATAAAGATGGCAAATGGATCGAACCTTTCGACCCCAAATTTTCCGGAGGACAGGGTGGTCGTAATTATACTACAGAAAACAATGCCTACACCTGGAACTGGAACGTGAAGCACGACTTCAAAGGGCTCTTTGAACTGATGGGAGGCAAGGAAAAAGCAGAAGCAAAACTGGATAACCTGTTTCAGGAAGACCTGGGCCGCAGCAAGTATGCTTTATGGGCGACTTTTCCTGATGCCACAGGCCTCGTGGGTCAGTTCGTAATGGGAAATGAGCCCAGTTTCCATATTCCCTATTTGTACAATTACACCGGCTCGCCCTGGAAGGCCCAAAAGCGGATCCGCATGCTTTTGGATACCTGGTACACCGATAACCTTTTTGGCATCCCCGGTGACGAAGATGGCGGCGGCATGACAGCGTTTGTGGTATTTTCTATGATGGGATTTTTCCCGGTAACGCCCGGCGTCCCTGTGTACAATATTGGAAGTCCCGTGTTTGAAAATATAGCCATCAATCTCTCCAATGGAAAAACGTTTACCGTAGTGGCCAAAAACAATTCGAATACCAACCGCTATATTCAAAGTGCCACCCTCAATGGAAAAGTGTGGGACAAGCCCTGGTTTACCCATAACGATTTAATGAACGGAGGCAAGCTGGAACTGGTAATGGGCGCTACGCCCAATAAAACCTGGGGTGCTGCCGGCCAACATACGCCTCCCTCTGAAATGAACCTGGATCCTGTTGTTTTCAACAAATCTTTTTAATGAAAGCTTTTATTAAATATCAATTTTGTTTGCTGGCCGCTGTTGTATTCGTGCTAAACGTTCAGGCGCAACCCAAAGGCGTACATCTAAGCTGGAACGGGAAAAAAGCCAATACTTCGGGCACTATGTCCATTACCTGGATGAATGAGCGGGAAAATAGAGCCGTAGTGCTGTATGGTACGGACAGCCTTCGTTTGAGTCAGACCAAGCATGCAGATGTAAAATATGTTCCTGAACTCTCTGCCTATATGTGTAAGGTGACGCTGAAGAAACTGTCTCCGGCCACCTGGTATTATTACAAAGTCGGTTCAGAAAAAAACGGATGGAGTAAAATCTATAAGTTCAGAACGGGAACGGTGGTGGGAGCGAAGGATAAAATTGTTGTGGGTATTTGGAGCGATACGCAAAACAATGGCGGCAATTACAATTTTGAGCAGACCGATACCATTGTAAAGCAATTGAGCAAAAACACCTATTACTTCACCATTCATAACGGTGATATGGTGGAAAACGGATCGGTAACGAAAAGCTGGAAAGACCTGTTGCATGTAGCCGAACCCATTAATGCGAATTATCCGTTTATGCCGGCAACCGGCAATCATGATGTGGTAAATGACACGGCTTCACCAATCTTTCAACGGCCATTTCCTGTTTTTTATGAGCTGATGAACCTGCCCAACGATCAATTGAATTATTCCTATGATTATGGCAATACGCATTTTGTGGCGATCAACTCCGGCTGGGCCGAAGGTGCGGCCAAAAAGGGGATGAAGGTGCTATTTGAAAAAAACTCAGCGGAATATAAATGGCTGGAGGCCGATTTGAAAAAAGCCCGTAAAAACAAAAAAATCAAATGGATCATTTTGTATTCGCACTATCCGGTGTATTCCTACGGGTTTAGTCATGTTCCTACCTGGCAAAGCCATATCAAACCGCTGGTAGATCAATATGAAGTGGATCTGTACCTGGCGGGTCACCGGCACGTGTATGAACGTCACAAATCAGTGCGGGGCAGTGAAATTTTTGAGCCGGACGATACGCATATCTATACCAATCCGAAGGGGACCGTATATATTACCAATGGTTCCTGCGGCGGCAGCCTCACAGGCACAGGCGGACAAAACCTGCCAACGATGCTGTTTACGCCCAAGGAGAAACTTTATACGTACGCCGTCATGACTATTGAGGACCATACCATTCACTATAAAGTTTTTGATAAGCAGGGAAAACAGATTGATTATTTCGAGATCAAAAAAGAAAACTAACAGACCTACTCAAAGAGCCAAATCATCTAAAAAATGGAAAAAACGATTGACGTAAAAGGGCCCCAATTGGCGTCCCTCAAGAAAGCTGCGTTTACAGAAAAAAAACATATCATCACATTTGTTTTCGTGACCTCCCTGTTTTTACTGTGGGGAGTGGCCATTACCATGGGTGATGTGCTGAACCGGCATTTTCAAAATGTTTTGCACGTCTCCAAGTCACAATCTGCCCTTGTACAGTTTTCCATTTTTGGCGCCTATGCGGTTATGGGAATTCCTGCGGGGTTATTTATGAAAAGGTTCGGTTACAAAAACGGGGTGTTGTTGGGCCTTTCCTTATATGCGTTGGGTGCATTTTTATTTGTGCCTGCTGCCAATGCCAGTTCTTTTGCTTATTTCCGTGGTGCCTTGTTTGTACTAGCGTGTGGACTGGCAACGCTGGAAACCGTAGCACACCCTTTTATTGCCGCTTTGGGCGACCAGCGTACCAGTGATCAGCGTATCAATTTCGCTCAATCCTTTAATGGCCTTGGCGCCATGATAGGACCCACTATTGGTACCTATTTTCTTCTCCGGGGCATTGAGGGAACCACCGAAAACAACCTGGACTCGGTGAAATATTTATACATTGGCATTGGTTGTTTCATTACTGCGGTAGCTATTGCTTTTTGGTTTGTCAAAATTCCCCGGTTAACCAATCCGCATGCATCTCCCAAAGAGTTGAACCCTGAAGCCGTAAATGTGGATACAGCACCAGCGAAAAAGCTTTTTCAGCACAGGCATTTTGTATGGGCGGCCATTGCCCAACTGTTTAATGTGGCCGCACAGGGTGGAACCTGGGCGTTCTTCATTAATTACGGTCATGAACAAATGGGGTTTTCAGATGAAAAAGCCGGTTACTTTTTAACCCTCTTTATGGGAATGATGGTATTGGGTCGGTTTGTAGGTACTTTTTTGATGCGCTTTATTGCTCCTAACCGGCTGTTGGCTGCTTTTGCCGTCGGTAGCATACTAATGTGCTTAATCGTAGCGCAGAGCTGGGGATGGACTTCTTTTATTGCGCTGCTGCTGATCAACTTTTTCTTTAGCATTATGTTCCCAACCATTTTCAGCCTGGGACTAAAAAATATGGGTCATCATACCGAACAGGCTTCGTCATTTATTGTGATGGGAGTGGTAGGCGGCGCTATTTTTCCGCCCATCATGGGCTTAATTGCCAACCACAACGTAGCCCAAGCTTATTATTTACCTATTATCTGTTATGTGGTGATTTTCTTATTTGGAACGAAGTTGTATAAAGTGGCCAAATAAAATGAAGAGTGCCGGCGCAGTAATCTTGCCGGTTGACTTCCCGTGTCAACTGAAAAACATTTTTCTCATAGCAAATCAATATAAGGGCATAACTATTCATAGTATGTGCCCTTTCTGATTTAAGTAAAAGGTATTGACCAAATTAAAATGAAAGAATAAAAAGGCAACTTATGCAGGAAAAAAGAAACGTATTTAACGCCATTACGGCCATGCTGGAGCAGTTAAACTTTAAGATCAGTGCTGTAGATGACAGCCGTCCCTGGGGTGGCTTTTTTGTGATTGATGAAGCGCAGGCCCGTGAGTTTGCCAAACATTTTTTTGCGGAAGAAAAGTTTGATGATCTGAAAATCACCAATAAGCTGAGTCCAAAAGTTTTATTGGTAGAACCCGAAAAAAGGTTAAGCTGGCAATATCATTTTCGCCGTGCGGAAATTTGGAAATGTATTGCCGGGCCGGTAAGGATTATCACCAGTGACGATGATGAGGAGAAGGAGGAACTTGTTTTAAAACCGGGAGATATTATTAAATTGAAACAGGGTCAACGCCACCGGCTGGTCGGAATGGAAACCTGGGGCGTAGTAGCTGAAATCTGGCAACATACTGATGAAACTCATCCCAGTGATGAAAATGATATCGTAAGACTGCAAGACGACTATGGCAGATAAGTTTGGATTATTATTTCAAGCAGTTCCAGCGCAGTTACCGGCACTGAGCGTAAGTATTTCCTCCTTCCAATTGTATTTGAAATTTTCCCTTGTTGTTAGATGTGCCCGTTATCTTTTCCTGATTCTTTTGATTGATAAATAGCACTTCTTCCTGGGCCAAAGGAACCTGTTTGGGGGCGCGCACAACTGGAAAATTTTTCGTTTTTCAAAATGCCCAGAAGTAGATCAACGGAACTGCTGTTCCGAAAATCAAAAGAAATGTTCCCACTTTATGTGCCTTATACCAATTTCTGAAAAAGAGCGGTATAGCAAGCGCTATCAATGCTCCGCCAGTCAGGGTAATCACAGGAATGTATACCAAATTCGAAAGCAGTGAAGTTGCCGAACCTAATATGAAAGGAAACAGCAGCAGCATTATAACTGTCCATACACCAATTACTGTTATAGGTGATATTATCCTTTTTTCGTGCATAATGGAGAGGCTACAGATTGCGCCTAACGGCAGACTGTGCAAAAAGGG
>CBHTSW010000045.1:0-28837 GCA_966095395.1 uncultured bacterium
ATAGCTTAGCCATTTTAATTGATACAGTCACCTTTCTTGTTTTACACGCCTTTATTTAATAACTTAACAATTGCAATAATAGTCTCACCCTAAGCAACTGCCTGCTCTTATCCTGCTGAACAACTCTGTCTGTACTTTCTCATTACGAAATTGTATGGTAGGTGATAAAAAATTAATAGTGGTTTTGCCCGCCTATAATGCGGCCTGCACTTTAGAAAGAACCTACGGGGAAATTCCATTGACAATGGTGGATGAAGTCATTTTGGTAGACGATAACAGTGCGGACAACACGGTTGAAACGGCCCGCAACCTGGGCATCAAACACATACTTGTTCACCAAAAAAACAAGGGCTACGGAGGCAACCAGAAAACCTGTTATGATAAAGCCCTTGCCCTTGGTGCCGACATTATCATTATGCTCCACCCCGATTATCAATACACTCCCTTATTAATTGCCCCCATGGCGTTCATTATCAGCACAGGCTTATACCAGGTTGTACTGGCCTCCCGCATTTTAGGCAACGGGGCTTTACAGGGCGGTATGCCTTTGTATAAATACATTGCCAACCGGCTGCTTACCTTTTTCCAGAATATTTTATTGGGCCAGAAACTTTCAGAATATCATACCGGCTACCGGGCTTTTTCTCGGGAGGTAATGGAACATGTTGACTACCACAATTTGTCGGATGATTTTATTTTTGACAACCAGCTGCTTTCGCAAATCATCTATTTTGATTACCGGATTGCAGAGATCAGCTGTCCCACTAAATATTTTAAAGAAGCCTCCAGTATCAATCTTAAAAGAAGCATCATTTATGGCTTCGGTGTGCTTAAAACGTCCGTAAAACACCGGCTTTGTAAATGGGGCGTAATGACAGACAGAATGTACAAAATGAACTAACTATCGCTTTTGCTGATAAAACACAAAGCCGTTTTTTTTGTATAGCAACTGGAGACGTGGATTTTCTTTTTCATCTTTTTCCAAATTCTGGATCTTGCCAACAAAATAAACCTGCACTTCAGGATGCGCCTGCAGAAAAGCGCTGTCCGCCCTTGCCAGCCCTGGCTTTCGCCGGCCGTAGTAAAGATGGGCATAACTCTTAAACCCTATGGTTTCCACAATTGAATTTGCAGCTGCCTTGCTTTTAAAAAACTCAATGGCGGCGCCTTGGGAATATTGTTCCACTTTGGGCGTGATCAGAACAATGGTCAAATTAATAGCGATAGCAGAGGCGGCAAATAAAACAAGGAGTGCGTTTTTTTGCTGTTGCTTTGCCAGCAGCATAAAACCAACCAGGCCTGTCAGCAAAATAAAACCCGGAAGTTTTTCATAGCCGCTCCACACAACATTGGCCATCAGCGATTCACGGGCAAAGGGATCGTGCACCATACCGCTTTGCACCAGCCATCCTTTCCAGAAATCAATATACGATACGGCAATAATGGATAAACACACCAGCAAACCACAAAAAAACTGTAGCCATTTGTTCCACAAAGGCAAGCGCCACCGCCCCTGGTACACCTGGTAAAAACTTACTGCTGCCAGGTAGGTTAACGGAAAATAACAAAGGGAGGAATAATGAATGATTTTTGTTTTAACGATAGAAAACAAGATCAGCACCACCCAAAACAAGATCCGCATCCACCGGTAAAATGTGCGAGGCACTTCCGTGTCACTTTTGATCGTTCGCATGGATAGCAGACTCAGTACAGCCGCAGGAAAACATCCGAACAACAGCACCAAGAAATGATAATAAAACGAGCCCCCGTGATCTGATTCTTCGGTAGCAAACAGCTTCACCTGGTAGTTGAAAAAATCCCGGATGACATACCCCTCACCCTTAAGCAGTAAAGCAATAAACCAGATGCTTCCCACCGACGCCGCAAGCAATAGAAACCACAGGATGTCTTTCCATTTTATGAAGTTTCTGAACCGGTTCAGCAAGGCATGCACGGCATAACAAAGTCCAATAATAAGCAGCGCCACCGGGCCTTTTGTCATCACGGCCAGGCCGGCAAACAATCCCGATAAAAGAATGGATTTTACCGAGGGCCGCACATCACTATACATAAAAAGCTGGCAGATGGAAAGAAAAATAAAAAGGTTGAACCACGGATCAATGATGCCGGATTTAAAATAAAGCTGGGGCAATAAGGAGCCCGCATACACAAAGACCCAGATCCAGCCAAACGTAAGATTTACCAGCTTCTTCCCTATTCGGTAAAGCACCAGCAGGGTAAGAATGCCGCAAACCGCATTGGGGAACCGGGCAGCAAACTCGTTCACGCCAAATACTTTCATCGATAGCACCTGCAGCCAAAAGAACAACGGGGGCTTTTCCCAAAATGGTTCGAAATTTATTTGGGAAATGAAATAATTATGCGTGACAATCATTTCGCGGCTGGCTTCGGCAAAGTTTACTTCGTCCCAGTCAAACAAATGCGTTAATCCCAAAAAAGGAATGAACAAAGCCGAAGTCAGCAAAACAATAAGCAGTTCTGATTGCCATTTTTTCACACTTGTACAACCCTGATTTAATTGTGGTACACCAACAAGGTATGCTATAAAATTCAAATATTATTTACCAGCAAAGTAAGTCTTCTTTAAATCAAAAGGCCCATCCCACATTAAATGTCAGCGGAATTTTCACCCCTGCATTTTCCGAAAACAGGTTGCCGTTGGAATAATGCCCGATATTGATTTCGGCATTCAGCTTCCGGCTTTTTCCTGCAAACACACCCATGCCCATCATATCCTGAAATGTAAAATGCCTGCCGGTTTCATTGCCGTCGATCCTCGTTTTGGATATAAAAGTTGGGCCGGCTACCGAGTACATAAAATACAGATCGGCGGGCTTTGTTCTCACGGCGGTAAACCGGAACATAGGATATACTGAAAAAGTGTAAAAGCTCACCTGTTCATACCGGCTCTTCCAATATGCCAGGCTGCCTCCCAAATCCAGAGAAAATACTTTGAGCGTATGAAAAAAATTGCGCTGGTACCGGACAGAAACGCCTTGCTTTACATGCGCATCTCCTCCCCAAAAAACTGGAAGTGTTTTGCCGGCAAAAAAATCATTTACACCATAGCCCAATGCATTAGTGGCATACCCAACCTGGAGCAGGTTTTTTGAAAAAAAATAGCCGGCTTCTGCGTTCCTGCGAACGCGTTCCGGCGGAAGCGGATGAAATTTATAGTTAAACCCCACACCTATATAAAGAGTGTATGGTTGCTTTACATTTGATTTGGCTGGAGAGTACGCCGCTGTAAGCAATAGGTCCCATTTGTTATTTGCCCTGTACTCCAGCCCGGCTCCGTATAAAAAAGAAGCGTAATTGGCATCAGCAATTACGGTATGACCATCAATCGTAAATCCTTTGCGGGTTACAATGCCCAATCCCCCTTCGCCGAAAACCGAAAGATTTTTAGCCAGGGGCCCCTGTAGTTTTACGGTTAACCCTGCTACATTCATCCACACGGTATTATCGTGCCGGCTTCCATTGACGTCTTTATAGTTTACCCATAACACCGGCCGCATATAGGTTATTTGGCCTGACAGATAATTGTTGAACCGGTGTCCAAAAAGTACCAGCCGTACACCAACGTGAGGAATGGCAATAACATCGGCCCGGTAGCCAGCCTCCAGGTTCAGGTTGGAAAAAGGATAGGTAATATACCCTGCACTTACACTAACATAAGAATTGGAAAGAAAAGAAGGATATTGTGTACGGAGATGTTGCGAGTCAGCATTTGCATTCAATACCTCCTCCTGTGCGCCAGCCAATGTTGAAAGCAACAGCGGTAATAAAAAGCTAAACAGCCTTTTCATAAATTGGTTTACTCAAATTTACGGCGTTAACCCCTGAGACCAAACCGCTTTGAAGTGGACAAGGAAAGCGTGAAAGGTGAGACAAAAGTGAACTATGAAGGAAGGGTTACTGCAGTTCGCAGCTCACGGCTGCCTTTACAATCGCCCATTACAGATTCCAGCCTGCGCTTTTTAGAAAATCTATCAGGATCGGATCGTTGGCGGACATGGGTGGAAGCCAGATGTCCAGCCGTTCCCGGTTCCACCAAAGCCCCTGGGGATTGCCCGGCTCGGCAAACCGGTAGCGGTATAAAACGGCCCGGATATACCGCGGTGGTTCCCCGGGAAAGGGGTTGTCCGCAAACAAACGTACAGCACCGGGATCATTGTGAAGGAGTTTCCAGGCAAGATGCAACGTCCATGGATATTCGTTGGGCGAGGACATGGCGGCAAACCACATTTGCCAGTCCAGGCGCAACTGGTAAGGAGCTATTTGGGGCGGACGTTTGTCAAGGGCAACCGGCAAACCTTTATAGAGATAAGATTTCCAGTTCGCCTTGTCGCTGGTATCCCCGTCCATTGTTCCTTCGAAGACCACGTTCAAACGCTCCCGCCCCACCGTTCCGAAAGCTCCATAGGTATTGACAAGACCCAGCGGATCGAAGGAAGCGTTCATGACTTGCCTGGGAGAGATCAGGTTGAAGGCAGGCGGGATACTTAAGATAGCAAGGACCACGGTTACAAACCAGGCAGTTCGCAGCATGGATTTCGATTCCCGGGCATTGTCTGCCGCGGCTTTCGCCTTACGAACGAGTCGTGCGGGCAGAAGCCGGGACCAGAAACCATCATCAAAACAAGCCAGTGCCGGAACAATGGAAAGCCAGTTTAAAAACGAGAGATTACCGCTAAGAATAAGGTTGACCTGGAATAACACGATCACCACGCCTGCCATATGGCGGGCCAGCCGTGGCCAGAAGACGAACCACGGAGCTACCAGTTCGGCCAGCCAATTGAACCACACTCCTATTTTAAGCACCGTATGCGGCAGAAAATGAAACCAACGACTCAGCGGACCAGGAATAGGTTGTGTTTCAAAATGGTAATAGAGCGCCGTGCCGTTACGCCATACTTCATCGCCACGGATCTTGATCAATCCGGCACCGAGCATGAGGCGGAAGATGAGCCACCGGAATAAAACAATGATGGGCATAGGAGGCGCCTGCCGGGGAAAGGGACGCCCATCCAGCAACGGACAAAGAGAGATGGCAAGAAAGCCCGTTTCAGTAAGCTGGATCTCCCAGCCGTACCCGTACCACTCTTGCCCCACATGAACAAACGACATATAGAGCATCCAAAGAACAGCAAGCTGCAGCGCATTGGCGTAGCCGGCCGCTACTACGCAGGAAAGCACCAGTCCGATCCAGGCCCAGGCCACAAGCGCTGTATCGGAGTGCCAGAACCAAAACAGAGATGGCAGACGCATAAACCCTGCTCCCTCTGACCCCAGTGCGGCAGTCACACGTTTCAGGTAAATTCCTGCAGGTGTTAATCCTTCAGACCCAAGCAGGGGAAGGATTTGATTAATGGTCACGAGAAAAGCTATAGCATAGACCAGTCCCAGCAAACGAAGGATGAGAAAGCGGGTGAGCCAATACGTTGGACGGGTACTTTGCTCAGGTGGAGCACTTTTGTATCCGCTACCCATTGTGTTTTCCACCTTCATTTATTTTTCACTAAGGGAAGTTACTGCTTCTGTTGCTTTTCTGTTACCCGGCAGACTTAGAATATCTATGAATTACTATCGTTTACCTAAGGTTATTATAATGGTTCTGCTGACTAAAGCAGCAATAGTACAAGGGAGTACACAACGATGCTTAATTGAAAAACAACAGCCTGTAACCAAATTCATTTTAAGTAAATGATGTTCACCTATGAATCATTATTAATTTGTTGATGATAGCCGGAGTTAATAAATGATAGAAGAGCTTGCAGGTTTTTTGTTTTTATTAAGTGCGTTAATCAACGGATTGAGCATGCCTGTGAAAAACATCCTTTAAGGCCCTCTTCGCGGCATGGTATCCGCACATGCCATGAACGCCGCCACCGGGAGGCGTAGAAGAAGAACAGATATAAATTCCTTTTGCTGAAGTTTTGTACGGTGATAACCGCAAGGCCGGGCGGGTAAATAATTGCCTGATATCGATCATTCCTCCATTAATGTCCCCGCCGATATAATTGGGATTATGCGCTTCCATTTGAGCCGTATTCATCACATGCCTTCCTATGATCCGGTCTGTGAAATGGGGAGCAAACCGTTCCACTTGTTTTTCAATCCGCTCCGTCATATCCATTTCCGAACCGTTCGGCACATGGCAGTAAGCCCATGCCGTATGCTTCCCTTCCGGGGCCCGCAGCGGATCAAACAAACTTTGCTGGGCTAACAACACGAAAGGTTTTTCAGGATGCTTTCCTTCCGACGTTAGCTGTTCGGCAGCCTCAATTTCTTCCAGGGTATTTCCCAAGTGCACCGTTCCTGCCTGCCTGCAGGCGGAGGCCCTAAAAGGAACAGGTCCATCTAAAGCCCAGTCAATTTTAAATACACCCATGCCATACCGGTAGCGCTTCAATTGCCATTTATAGAGAGAGGAGAATTGATGTCCTGCTATTTGCAACAACTGCTTAGGCGTAACATCAAACAATACAGCATGAGAGGAGGGCAACTGGCTGAGTGACTGCACATAAAAATTGGTTTCTATAGCACCACCTACGGAAACAAAATAAGAAGCTAAAGCATGGGCAATGGCGCCTGATCCTCCTTTTGGTACGGGCCATCCTCCCGTATGTCCTGCAATCATTAATACCAATCCAATGGCGGAAGTTGCCGCATTGGATAAAGGTTGAAGGGAATGGGCGGCCATCCCTGCCCATAATCCTTTTGCTTCTTTCGTACGAAAATGTTTTGCCAAATGCGTGGCAGCGGTAAGTGCATTTAAACCAAAACGGGCCATGTCAAGGGGATGCCTTGGAAAATGCAGAGGACCCAATACATCGGCTGCTATTCCAGGCCACTGCTTTACTAAGGGATTCATGCGTTTTAGGTACGAGAGTTCATCTTCACCTAAAGCTTGTGCGGTTTGTTCTATTGAGGGATGCAAGGCGGCAGCCCCGCCATCATCAAACGGATGGGCGGCGGCAATCGCCGGGTAAATCCATTCCAGTCCATGCTGTTCCAGGGGCAGGGTTTTAAAAAAGGGAGAACCGGCGGCTAAGGGATGTATGGCGGAGCATATATCATGAACAAAATGAGGCAAAGTAAGTTCTGCAGAGCGCAGCCCTCCGCCAATGGTGCCTTTTGCTTCCACCAGCAATACTGAAAGTCCGGCTTGCTGCAGGGTGATAGCAGCCGCCAGGCCGTTCGGTCCTGAACCGACTACAATAGCATCATAATCTCTTTTGTCCACACGCCTTCTTTTGAAGATTGATGAAAATCCTTCCTATACATATTCTTTACGGCCTGTTTCAATTTTATGCATGAAAACTTTCAGTACCAATGAAGCTAAGTTCTGCCAATAAAATGAAAAGTAAGCTATACTAAAGCATGAATACACAAGCCTGCCAACCGCTCGAAATACCGTATGTTTTTAAAACCTCATCCAATCAGGGTTTATCTCCTTTGAAAATACGTATTCCTCAAAGTGTATAGTTTACCAGAAGAGTAATGAACCGTAAAAAAAATCGACTTCATTGGAAAAATCTTTTCTCTATTCCGCTGATGAAATTAGCAAAGGATTTCCCACAAAATTGTATTAAAAAAAGAAAGGCAGGCAACGATTCTACCATATATCCGTTTGCCATAAGAGCGAAATATTAATTGTCCATGAAAAAGCTTTTATACAGAATCGTTTTAGGGAGCTTGTTATTTAATTGCACGTTAGCCCATGCACAAATACCTTCCGGCACCAAGTGGGACCTGGCAAAAGAAAAGAATGGCATACAAGTGTTTACTGCCAATGCTGGCTCAAGCGGACGGAAGTATATAAAGGT
Source organism: uncultured bacterium (assembly GCA_966095395.1). Taxonomy (GTDB): domain Bacteria; phylum Bacteroidota; class Bacteroidia; order Chitinophagales; family Chitinophagaceae; genus Flavisolibacter. Next base: position 7,854 of record CBHTSW010000045.1, read on the forward strand.
AAGCGCTGTGCTGACAGGCTCACTTGATAAGGCGGAGGCAGTATTCCGGGATATTGCCCAGCAAAAGAACTGGGTGTATGCGACCCATCAATCGTCACTGATTCAAAAGATCAATAACGACCAATTGCTGTATTACAACGAAACCGCCCTGCCCTGGCCGGTGAGCAACCGGGATATCGCCATTTTCATGAAACTGAAAGAAGATCCGACCCATCACACACTTACTATTAAACAGGAAGGAAGGCCTGCCGCCGTTCCTGTACACAAAGGAATCGTTAGGGTTCCGCATCTTGAAGGTACCTGGCAATTTCACGAGGAAGGCAAAGGACAATTGAGAACTGAATATCTCCTTGACATAGATCCCGGCGGTTCTCTTCCAACATGGTTGGTCAATTTGTTTATCACCAAAGGCCCTTATAAAACGTTTGTCAATCTGCAAAAACTATTAAGCCGTTAACGCATGCTTTCAAAAACAACGATTATCAAGTTGGCAGATGATACTTGACAGAGGATAGTTGATAGACGAGAAAGAAGCCATTGTCTCACCTCTTCCGTACACCTTTCACGATGGTTTCATTGACAGCGGTTGGGTATTAGATCTTCCAGCTGCCAACAGGCCTGATCAATGAAGTATCTTCCATCCGGCCAACCAATTGTAATTGTATTTCATAGTAAGCTGCATAAGTAATATTTGCATGCTTTCCAGCGTCCGGCTTACCGAAAGGTCTCCTGCAAGGATGGGATTGAATCCTGCTGTACTTACCAATTCTGATACCGTCTTCATGGCAGCTTCATCATTTCCCGCAATAAAACAATCCACCTGCCGTCCATCAATAACCGGCTGTGCAAAATCCGCTGCGAAAGTTGTATTGAATGCCTTTACAACCTTTGAATCAGGAAGTAATTTTTGCAACTCTTCTGCTGCGCTTGTGCCGGGAGGCAATACTGATCCGCTCATGGTTTTGTTGATCGGGTTGGCAATACTGATCACGATCTTATCTTTTGACAATTCTTTCATGCCTGCTGCTATTCCTGCCTCAGCGGAATGGGGTACAGCAAGAATGAAAATATCGGGCTTCGATTTAGAATGTTCCGGCAATTCCATAGCCTCTGCATCAGCGCTTGGGCTATGTGATAAAATTTCTGATTGCAGTCCTTCCCGTTTTTCCTCTTCTGGTGCTAACAACAATAAACGGTAAGAACCTTTAGCCAGGCTTTTGGAAATAGCCGAGCCCATATTGCCTGTTGCTCCATAGATGGCGATTGTTTGTTTTTGTTGCATAGCTTATAGTTTAAATAGTAGAATAAACAAGGACTATTGTTATTCTTTAATCGCTTCTATCAATCTTTTTTTATTTTTCTCTATCCGGTACGCATTTGCGTCATCCGGATGTTATCAAAAATTTTTAAGGCCTTTTATCACCAATCCTTCTCCGGTAAACAGGAACTTAAAAATCATTATTCTTTTTTTTGCATTCCTTACAAAAGCAAAAACATCATGGTTCTATGATCACCTTCATGGCCTTTTCTTTTGAGGCGTTACCAAAAACCTCGTAAGCTTTAAGCACCTCATCCAATTTGAAATGGTGCGTTATTAATTTATTCGGATCTATCCTTCCGGATAATACCACTTTCAAAAGCATAGGTGTAGTATTGGTATTGACTAACCCTGTTCTCAATGTGATGTTTTGTATCCACAGATCCTGGAGTTGGAGGTCTACCGGTTTGCCATGTACCCCTACGTTAGCAATATGCCCACCCGGACGAACAACTCTTTGGCATACATCAAAAGTAGCGGGAACGCCAACGGCTTCAATGGCCACATCCACGCCATCTTTTGTTTCCGACATGATCTTTTTCACCGCATCTTCCTTACCCGAATTAATGATATCGGTGGCGCCGAATTTCTTTGCCACCTTCAACCGGTTCTCGTCCAAATCAATCATATAAATTTTGGCGGGTGAGTAAAAAAGAGAAGTGAGCAAAACGGACATACCAATTGGGCCCGCTCCTACAATAGCAATGGTGTCTCCTGGTTTTACACTTCCGTTCAATACGCCAATTTCATGTCCTGTTGGAAGGATGTCGCTTAACATGACCAATGCTTCTTCATCCGATCCTTCAGGTATGTGATGAAGGCTGTTATCAGCATGTGGAATGCGTACATATTCCGTTTGCGTACCATTAATCAGATGGCCCAGGATCCAGCCGCCATCCTCGCAATGCGCATACATTTGCTTTTTGCAATATTCGCAAGTGCCATCCGAAGTAATACAGGAGATGATGACGTGATCGCCTTTTTTAAAGCTCCTCACTCCTGCCCCCACTTCTTCAATTTCACCTACACCTTCATGGCCCAGCGTAGTGCCCGGTTTGCAGGAAGGTGTTTTGCCATGTAAAATGCCCAGGTCCGTTCCGCAGATGGTGGTCTTAATAATTTTCACCAATGCGTCAGTTGGTTTTTCGATTTTTGGTACGGGTATTTCCTTTAGTTCTATTTTTCCCGGGCCGCCGTAAACGAGGCCTTTCATTGTTCTATTCATACCTTTGATTTTTCAAGTTGTTATAAAGATTGGCTTTGAATATTTTTTTGATCACTCCACACGTTCCGTTACCGGGTCTGTTTTTCGCCTAAAAATTTGACCAATCTCTTATTCGGCGAATCATGCCTTAAAGAAAATATCAGGGTGCATAATATACCCTGTTTGTCATTTTCCACCCGGCCAAACCTTCCATCATACCGGATGCTCAACGCCAACCTAATTCCGGGGCCACAAACTCCAAAATGGACGACAGTACATGTACATTATAATCAACACCCAGCGTATTGGGTATTGTTAAAAGAAGTGTATCCGCTTCCTGGATGGCCTCATCTTTTGCAAGTTCCTTAATGAGCTGACCCGGTTCCGCGGCATAACTTCTTCCGAAAATGGCTCTTTTATTTTTTTCTATATAACCAATCTGATCACTTCGCTCAGCTTCCTGTCCAAAATAATAACGGTCCATATCATTTACCAAAGCGAAAACAGAACGGCTCACAGAAGCCCTTGGTTCGCGTTGGTGGCCTGCTTTTTTCCAGGCTTCTTTGTATAACCGGATTTGCTCTGCTTGCTGCACATGAAAAGGTTTTCCACTTTCGTCTTCTTTCAACGTAGAACTTTGAAGGAACATACCTTTTTCAGCAGCCCAGACGGCCGTGGCATTGGAGCCGGCTCCCCACCAAATACGTTCACGTAACCCTTCGGAATACGGCTCGAGGCGTAATAAACCTGGCGGATTTGGAAACATCGGATTGGGGTTAGGCTGTGCAAAGCCAACACCTTTTAATTTGTCCAGAAACACTAAAGCTTTACGACGACCCATTGTTGCATCATCCTCGCCCTCAGAAGGTTCATAACAGAAATAACGCCAGCCATCAATGACCTGTTCGGGTGAACCTCTGCTGATACCTAATTGCAATCGGCCTCCTGAAATTAAATCAGCTGCGCCGGCATCCTCTACCATATACAAAGGATTTTCATAACGCATATCAATAACACCTGTTCCAATTTCTATCTTGCTGGTTTTAGCGCCAATAGCCGAAAGCAACGGAAACGGCGATGCCAACTGGGCTGCAAAATGATGTACCCGGAAATACGCACCATCTATACCGATTTTTTCTGCAGCAACAGCCAAATCAATAGACTGGAGCAGGGCATCGCTTGCCGATCGGACTTTGTACGAGGCATGATTAGCCCAGTGTCCAAAAGATAAAAAGCCGATTTTCTTCATGTATGCTTGTTTAATTTTTTTTACGCTAATTCAAATTTCGATCCCGTGTTTCGTTCATCTACTTACTTTATTATGTTGTTATAAAAATTGGCTTTGAATATATTTTTAAATCACTCCACACGTTGTGTCACAGGGTCTGGTTGCTCACCCAAAAATTCAACCCAGGCTTTCTTGATACAGGGGTAATGTTTAGACGCTTCTACAAGGTTCATGAAACCGACAATGTTTTCTTCAAACCGTTTTACCAACGTAGGATCCTTGAGTGTACCCTCTGGAGTAAATGCCTGATGTGCTATAGCTAGTGAAAACATATTCGGATAGACGCTTGCTCCAAGGTGTTCCAATGGAATCCTCAGCGACCAAAGTCCACGGTTACCTCCGGCCATGGAAGGGGAAGCCGACATCAATAAAGCATGGCGTTGATTGAAGGGCTGTGGACGAAAACGTGAAACCCAGTCAATTGTATTTTTCAGCAGCCCCGGCATAGAACCATTATATTCGGGAGCAGAAATAATAAAGGCATCATTTGCTAACAGCCTTTTTTGCAGTTCTTTTGCTCCGTCCGGCATATCACCTTTTGCTTCTACCTCCTGGTTGAATGAGGGGCAATCAAATTTGCTCATATCTGCAAAATCCACCGTCCCGCCATTCTGCTCAATTACAGGGATGGCAGTTTTTATTAACCGAGTGTTCAGTGAATTATTTCTTAAGGAAGCAGAAAAAACAAGGAACCGTATGGCTTCCCGCTGATAAGATTGTGATTGATCCATAATGTTTCCTGTTTTAAAAAGGACTGTAATCTCTTTTCTTATGTTGTACGGTCACCCACCGTGGTCGGTTCTTCAGTTATAAATTCACCGTTGAACCGGCCAAGGCCTGAGCCTTTTTTATTGCACAAAAATTAGCAGTCACATCCTCTAAAGCATAAAAACAGGCAAGCTGGTTCGCACAGAATAACCAATTCAAACCAGCTTGCCTTGTTAGCATAGCAATCCGTATAATTACCAGGTTTTTCAAACTTGTATGCCAATCAAAGTCCATAGATAAAAATCTTACTGGCCGTAGAGGGCTTGGGCCATAATGGCGCCTTCATTCCCGATGCCACTGCTATATATTGTTTTCCTTTTACCGAGTAGGAAATCACACCACCGCCATTCGGCAGGTCGGTTGATGTTTTCCATAATAATTTTCCGTTTTGAGCATCAAAACCATACACATCACCATTTTGGGCAGCGGTAAAAACAAGTCCGCCTTCGGTTGGCGTAACACCGGCCAGGATCGGCGCCGGAGATTGATATTTCCAGCGTTCGCTGCCATCTTTTGCATTAAATGCGGTTACCCATCCCCTGGCTTCGGAAGGAGGATCAAATTGCATCGTACCACCAAAATAGTATCCGCCGGGTGCTGGTACCATTTTGGCAGAATCCATAGGAAAAAGCTTTCCAGCTGTGGCCCAATCATCCGTACCGGTATAAATAAGATCCAGTCCGGGGTGATAAGCTGCCCCGTTCCATTCGGATCCGCCCAGCGTGCCGGGTTTGAAACGGACAAATTTTTCGCGGGAAAGTGGTGCATCTATATTTTCACGAACCGTGGTAGGCACATCGTAAAGTAATTTAAGTGAGCTGGAAGAATCAGGCGCCCCGGCTTGATTGGTAATAGCACTTCTGTCTAACACCGACAACAACCCGTTTTTATTGGCGGAAGCAATAATTTGTTTTCCGTCCTTGGTTGTAATGACCACAGGTGCAGAATCTACGTCCCAGTCGTGATTATCATTTTTTACCAGCTGGATATACCCCAGCATCCTACCGGTCTTTGTATCCAGTGCAATTACACAATTGGTATAAAGTTCATCTCCATTCTCCCGGATCTCTACATCAAAATCAGGAGCCGGGTTGCCGGCAGGAATATAAAGCACTCCGTTTTTGGTATCCAGGGAAATGGCCGTCCAAAAAGCACCGCCACTTATGGGGATACCTTTTTTAGCAGCCGGCCAGGTTTCACGGGCCGGCCCGCTGTCGGGCACTGTGTTGAACTTCCAAATCACATGGCCGTCTTTGGCATCCAGGGCATACATATGGCCCGTTATACCTGCATTATCTCCGCCGGCGTTCCCAATAAAGACCATTTCGTTCCAGGCTAAGGGAGCCATTGGAATAGAAACGCCGGGGCCTGCAACATCCAGGGCCACATCCCAAAGTATTTTGCCATCCGCTGCGTTCAGGGCAAAAACATGCGCATCGGAAGCGCCGCGAAACAGCCGGCCATTTAAATACGCCACGCCATGATTGGCGCCATACCCAACAGGCTTTGCAACAGGTCGTATCCGTTTCCATTTAAGCTGGCCCGTGGCTGCATTAATGGCATAGGTAACCGTATCCGTGGTAAAGTACATGACGCCATCAATGACCACAGGCCCGGTTTGCATGCTGCTTACATCCTTACCCAAATCAAAGGTATGCAGCAGGTGAAGGTTACTGATGTTGGCAGGTGTGATTTGCCTCAAAGGGGAATACCGGTCTCCTTCATACGTCCGGTTGTAGTTGAGCCAATCTTCCGTCTTGTCTTTGGTTTGTGCAAGAGCGGGTACTGTACATACAAGCACGGGGATAATAGCCTTGTAGATTTTCTTTAAAAAGGAAAAGATGAGATTCTTTTTCATTTTAGGGCCCTCCTTATTGATGAATAATAGAATAGGGCGGATTACACTTATGCCCTGTTTCCGATGGGGTCAAGAAGGAACGTTACCCTCAAATCACTCATTGTATAACTTCTTGATGACTTCAGATTATACATGTGCTGAGTATAACATTCGTGTTCTGAAGTAAGGAGCGTTTTCCCTTTGCAGTAGGTATTGATGGGTTCTTAGAATATATTATTTCGTCCTGAAACTTATGGCCTGTATTAAAAAAAGAGCATCAATAACCGTAAAAAACTATTCAAATTTTGCTGCCGTCAAACGATACATTTCTTATTTTAAAACTGCCCTAATGCTAAAAGATATTTTCATATGAATCCCAGCTTACAATACATTGCAGAATTGTAATCAGGGGCACAAAAAAATCTTCTTTAAAGTTACTGCACATGCAAACGAATAAAAAAATTGTTTACGCATGGATGTGCTTTCCTGCATTAATGAATAGCAAGCAACCCCGGCTCATGTTGATTATTTTTTAAAAGGGATTATAAGTTTTAATAGACTGCTGCTAACAGTTATATTTCAATTTATGAGCTGTTGTGCCTCTTCCCTGATCGACAATTCATCAATACCCGTAGTGCATCCTGCAACCATAATTTATTTCTGTTCTCTTATTTATCGTAAATGCGCTCTCAGCATCCAGGCCATTTTCTCGTGTTTTTCCATCAGACCGGTTATAAAGTCGCTGGTTCCCAGGTCATGCCATTCATCGGCGTAACGGTTTATATTTTCCCGCAGGTGAAAAATGATGGCTTCGTGGTCTTCCAGCAAAGATTTCATAAACCCGGCGCTGTCATTTTTCTCTCTTGTTTCTTCAGTAAGGCGTGTTTGCTTTAGAAAATTAGCCATGGTAGCTTCGGCATAATGCCCGATTGAACGTATGCGTTCTGCCACATCATCAATGAGATCTTGCAGTTTTTCGTATTGCTCTTCAAAGAATTGGTGCTTTGTGAGAAAATCTGGCCCCTCTACATTCCAGTGGGCATTTCTAGTTTTAATGTACAGCACATGCTCGTCTGCTAAAAGCCGGTTAAGGGAGTGTGCTACTTCATTCAGGTTCTCTTGTTTAACGCCAATGTTTGTTTGCATGGTTGAACTGATTTTAAAATTTGAAAAATACTTTTATGTTGTGTTTATTTTGCATTTGGGTTTTTACAAATTTTACGTTACATCATATTCTGTCTTTCATAGGAGGGAGTATATATTTCTATCATATTCAGACAGGATAAGGCTTTGCATCCATTGTATTTTATTTAGCTCATAGTATTAATGATCAACCCGATATGGGTAAAATAATTCAGCGCACCAAACAGTATCCATACCGTACCATCCACCATCAGTAATATATATACCAGCTTTTGCGTAGGTGAATATTCCTGCGGATGATGATCAGCAAATTTGTCCAAAATGCCAGGCATCAATAGTGCTGAAACTCCGACAGTCGCATACAACAGGGAAATACCGGTAGCTTCCAGCACCGGGTAATCTGCAAACAAACCGGTTATGGGTTCTTCCGGCGGGGCTGCAAATAATTCAAAGATGATTCCGGCAAAGGCAATGCCTATCATAGCTAAACCCAGGCCATATAAAAAATAGCGCAGGTGCCGCAGGTGTTGAGCCATTTCCGCTATGGGTGTTTCAGCGTTTTTAATGCGATCTGCTCTTTTCCAGGAATAGAAAGCAAGCACCAATAATATGGTCCCAAGTGCGAAAGAAGGTTCACCGAAAATAATATTGTCAAACGGAAAATATTTGGCCATGGGCCAGGTAAGCGTCATGTGCAGGCCGGTAAAAAATAAAATGGCTCCCAGGATCCCGAAATTGATGGCCCAGCCTTCGGGGTTGATCTGTTTTCTTTCTGCTGCTTTCCTGATGGTGGTGGCGATGGAACACAATCCTGCGCCTGCTGCAAGGGCCATGATCGTATTATAGGTTGGCATTAACGTCCAGTCAATAACCAGTTTACCTAAAATCATCATTGTTTTATTAAATTATTATCCTACTGGTCCTTCATGTATGTACTGCTGTTCCACATATGGTTCTCTGCCATCAAACGAATCCATAGGCATTTGACTGCCCGCCATCAATGGCTATGGTTTGACCACTGATATAAGAACAGCCTTCACTCAATAAAAAGATAACGACCCTGGCCACTTCTTCGGGTCTGCCCAACCGTTTGGTTGGATTGGCCTGTGCATATTCCGTTTCCGCTTTTTTAGGATCTGCCGGGTTTACTTCCCTGAAAGATTCAGCAACCATTGGTGTTAAGATCGCTCCCGGTGCAATGGCATTGGTCAGGATGCCGTATTTGCCATATTCCAGAGCCGCATTCTTTGTAAGGCCTGACACGGCATGTTTGGTAGCCACATACGGGGTTTGATTCATTACTCCCCTGATGCCACCTACCGAAGACACATTCACAATACGTCCGTATTGTTGTTTCTGCATTACAGGAAGAATATAACGCATGGCGTAGTAAACACCCATGAGGTTGATGTCTATTACTTTTTTGAATATGGATACATCGTAATCGCTTAACAGGGCTTGCCGGCCTTCAATGCCTGCATTGTTATAAAGGCCGTCAATGCGTCCGAATGCTTTAACCGTTTCGTCCACATAGTTTTTTACCGCTTTTTCATTTGATACATCTGCCGCAAACGAAACTATTTTTGTTTCCTGATGGTCTTTTAGGATGGTTTGTTTTGCTTCTTCCAGAGCCTTTTCGTTATAATCTACCAGCGAAAGACTTGCGCCATTCTTTGCTGCTTCTATAGCGGCTGCCAAACCCAGTCCCATAGCAGCCCCGGTAATGACTACGACCCTGTTTTCTAAACTTTTCATACTTCCTGATTTAATCTTATTGAGTCAACTGATTTATTTCATCAGGGCAGGTTATCACGAATCATTTCTCTCCTTTTTCATAGCGTAATGCGGATTTGATTTTTGAGTTGATCCGAAAAAAGAAATAGTGCGGATTGTATATTCTGTAAAGAAGAAGGAAGACTTGTCGTTAAAGTTACTGTTCCTTATGTCTTATAAAAAAATATATTAGTATAAATAAACTTTATGCGGAAAAGCTACTCAACTTGTCTCATCAATGATGGTGAAATTTGAGATGTTGTTTTGAGAGCGAAGTAATTTTGTAGACCGAACCATGCTCATCCTTTTCTGGTGGCAGGAAAAACCTTAATCCCGAAGCTATACATTTTGGCAGAAGAATAAAGTAACTGTTTCAGGAATTTTCAATGTTGGTGAATCAACATTATTCGGGAGGTTCGTACTTCATTTATAAAACTATATGCTCTGTCTTTCATAAAGATCATTTTCCCGGTCACTGCTCATGCGAACCGGACGTTCATTGTTTACTTTTGCCACGATATTTACTCTTTCGCCGTTGCGGCCGGAGGAATAACGCTTTTCTTCTTCCCGTTGATCCCGCCGCGGCTCCCCGCCTTTTTTTTCTCTCACTTCGTTTCTGTTACGCTGTGGCATAAAAACAATTTAATAAGTTTTGATCCAAAAAATTATACCAGATCCGTTTTGTCTTCTCCCAGCCTGGCGGTCTCGCCTTCATCAAGATCATCATTGGGACTATGCACACTAATATCAGGATCCATTTCAATATCATGCAAAGCCTCTTCGTGTGCTTCCTCATTGAGGTCTCTTTGTTTATTGCTTATTTCCTGGGGCAAAGGATGCTCATGCCTTCCTTGCTGTTCTTTATTGTTAGTATGACGTTTCATAAGAGCTTTATGAATGTAACTATAAATTTTATGCCGTAAAGGAGTTGGCTTCTTTTATCTTTAAACATTTAAATAAATCACATGGCATTTGTAGAACTTAATGGTTTATTATCCAAAGAAATCATCAAAGGTTATTCTGCACGCAGTATTCATACAGGCACTATGACCTTTGTATACTGGACTGTTGAATCCGGTGCAGCTATGCCTGTTCATACACATATTCATGAACAAGTGGCACATGTACTGGAAGGCCAGTTTGAATTAACGGTGGATGGTGAGACAAGAATTTTGGAACCGGGTGTGGTGGCGGTTATTCCACCCAATGTTCCGCATGGCGGAAGGGCCGTTACGGCTTGCCGGCTCCTGGATGTTTTTCATCCCGAGAGAGAAGATTATAAATTCTAGATAAGGCCTTTATTAAGCAGCCTGTTCTTCAAAAGATACCAGTTTAACAATCTGCTCCAGGTAGTTTTGATCTGTTGTATCAAACTGGTTCAATTGATCGCTGTCAACGTCCAGAACTCCCACCACTTCGCCATTGTAAAAAAGAGGCACTACTATTTCCGATTTTGACAAACTGCTACAGGCAATATGGCCCGGGAACTTCTCCACATCGGGAACAATTAAAGTTTTAGCCTGTGCCCAGCTGCTGCCGCAAACGCCCCTGCCCTTCTTAATTCTTGTGCAGGCCACAGGGCCCTGGAAAGGTCCCAAAACCAGTTCATCTTTTTTTACCAGGTAAAAGCCTACCCAAAACCATCCGAATTGCTCCTTCAAGGCAGCCGCTACATTGGCCAGGTTAGCGATCAAATCATTCTCGCCATCCAACAGCCCTTTTACTTGTGGCAATAAGGCTTCGTATTGTTCTTGTTTTGTACCGCTGATTATTGTTAGATCTTCTGCCATAATAGTGAGCGAAGATAAGATATGCAGACGGAGTGTTCGTGATGTTGTAAGTGGAAAACCTTATAAAAAACAAGGCGATCCAGAAGATTAAACAACTTCCGCAATTAAAAAAGCTGCCCTTGGGACAGCTTTCACTATTCTTAAATTATTTCAGCAAAATTACCTGCTGCCATTACCACCGTTGCGGCGTTGCCCCATTTGTTGTTTTCTGTATTCTTCAAAAAACGCATTTACTTCTTTTACCTGGTCGTCGGTTAAAGGAATGGCTTTAAACTCCTTGTTTTGAGCTTCGTCTATTTCACTGTTCTTTTTGGTTTTTTCTTCATCGCTTAAAGACTGGTCCATTCTAATTTCTCTTCTTTTACGCTGGTTACCAAAGTTGATCTCAATTACTTTATCGGCCTGGGCATCCGTAATTTTTGTTTTTTCAATGAGGCCCGGCTTAATTCTTTCTTTCATACGCTGCATCATAGCAGCCGGATCACGGTCGCCACCATTTTGTGCAACAGCCTGGGTAGCATATAGTGTTGTAAAAAGAACCATTAGGAGAATCAGCTTTTTCATTTTAAAGATTTTAGAATTTGAAGATATAAGATACTAATGTTAAGTAAGGTTAAAACTAGAAAATTGCCGCTAATTGAGATCCGGCCAACTAAAAGCGTAAAACTCTAAAGCCTCCCGGCATTTGCCTGGGTACTTCTCACTCAGTCACCTCAAAAAGCAAAAATTGCGTTTTATCAACGGCGGAAAAATTATCATCCGCCACAAATACAAGGGTCTTATGACCATTGGGTAATTGTGGCCCGAAGGTTACGCCTTCTATATTATACACCGGGATGCCCAATGATTCCATGTTCAAAAGCAATTTTTTAGAAACCGGCTTTTTGCTTTTTTGCTCTTTTAAAGAAACAATAGCAGACACATCCTCTGCTTCCGAAAGATCAGCCAGGTAAATTTTGATCACACATCCGGATCTCCCGGTAGAAAACGAACGCTCAATGACCAGTAAACGATCTTTGCCAACCCACAAAATTTCAGAAGCGCCATTGATCTTAAAAGCACCGGCCGGAGATGGCGGATAAGCGACCGGATCAATTTGGTAAGCATACTGGGCCAAAGGCTTGCGTGTTTTTACATCAAATTTTAAAATTCTTGTCCATGCCGAAGAATCACCGGTACCTGCCCTGGGGCCATCTTCGTAAAGAGGCTCTTCCACATTTACATACATGGTTTTGTAGTCGCCTGCAAACGTGAGCCCTTCAAAGGATCCGTTGCTTCTGGGACCTCTTTCGCTATTTTGAATATGCATAATAGCAGGCAGTTGAAAACTACCCAGCCATTTACCATCAGGATTCTGAATATGTATAGCCGGATCAAATAATACATTACCCTCCTTTCTTACAATCTTCTCTCCTTCAGTGCTCCAAAATAACTGATGCTTTAAAGCATGATTACGTATTGCTTCTGGATCTATAGCTGAGTACGGATAGATGGAATCGTTTGGCAGCAGCAAAGTTGTCACAGTCAACAATTGCACCGTATCAATACCTTTTTCACTAAGGCCAATTTTAGCTGTATAAAAACGGGCAGGATCAATTTTGGAGCCATCATCAGAGATCAAATAATAGACAGCATTCTTCGCATCGTAATCAATTCCCGACAAGCCTCCTACTGTCGTTCCCTTAAACTTTTGTTTCAGCGGAATTAAATATTCTCCCATAAAACGCAATTGGGAATGTGAATTCAGGTTCCAATTTTTCTGTGGTGCACAGCTCATTAAAAAAACAAGAACAAGCAGGCAGAGTTTCCATTTCATAACACAACAAATGCTTTAGATTTATCTTCAAAGAAAACAGATTTATAATAAAAGACGGCAATGGTTAATATTGCAGTTTGGACAAGACCAACAGATGAATGAAGAAAATTCTTTTTTACATAAAAGAATATGCAAAAGAAACTAACCAGATCGTTTTTGCGGTATCAACAGTATTTGTTGCCGTTATCATTTATATCAATTATCATTTTAATCTTAACAGGTTAATTAATTCTTTAAATGAGCCACGGCAATACCTTAGCTGGTTCATAGTTTTTTTGACCTCCTTTTCCTTTGCCTATATACTCCAGGCAATATTTTCAGAAACTTCCATTTTTAAAAGCAAAAAGGCGCTGGCTTTACTTTTTATTGGTCCGGCCATTTTTGCCTGGAAAATGTCGTTTAACCTTGACTTTCATTTCACCACCAACAAAGTACTGAATAGCTATTGGAACCATGTGGTGTACTGGCCGCTAAAACTGGTGGTGGTGGCGCTGGCCTTGTATATTATCTGGCTTATTTTTGACAGGGACCAGCCTTTTTATGGAATAAACACTAAAAGTTTTAAAGTAAAACCGTATTTCCTTATGCTGCTCATTATGGTTCCATTAATTGCAGCAGCATCCACTCAGCCTGATTTCCTGGCGCTGTATCCGAAACTGAAAAACATACAACAACTTTCTTCACAAAAAGGCAATGGGTTTTACAAGCTACTGTATGAGTTATCATACGGAAGCGACTTTTTTTCCATTGAACTTTTCTTCCGTGGCTTTTTACTTTTAGCCTTTGTAAAATGGGCTGGAAAAAACGCCATTCTACCCATGGCCGTTTTTTACTGCACCATTCATTTTGGGAAACCCCTGGGTGAATGTATCAGTTCCTTTTTTGGAGGGTTGGTTTTAGGCATTGTTACCTATAACACCCGGAGCATTTTTGGTGGCCTGATCGTTCACCTGGGCATTGCGTGGCTGATGGAACTGGGAGGGTATTTAGGGAATTTGTATAAATAAATTTAATTCCCCGATGCTAACCAATTCACTATGCTTGCGGGATTGGCAATAGGCAAAGTTCCTGATGCTAAATGATGTCAATAAAATCAATATCCGAAGCACTAGATAAATTGAATAATAGCCAGGATAGCAACCACCAACGGCTGGCCTGTTTGGTAAACTTAAAAGCTCTCAACATCCCTTACAATGCTGAGAGCTTTTTAATAAAACATCGGACAATAGTATTATGCGGCAGCCAACATATTGTTTAGGGTTTCGGCGTATTACAGCCCAGCAGCTCGCAAAGTTTCTTTTCTAAATCTGCGCCGCGCAAATCTTTTGCAATGATTTTTCCTGTGGGATCAATCAGGAAATTTTGCGGAATGCTTTGTACACGATACATCTGTGCCACCGAATTATTCCAGTACTGCAGATCGCTTACATGCGTCCATTCCAATTTATCTTTTGCTATTGCTTTTATCCAGGCATCCTTTTCCTGGTCAAGGGAAACGCCTAATACAGTAAAGTTTTTATCCTTGAATTTATTGTAAGCCTTTACCACGTTCGGATTTTCAATACGGCAGGGCCTGCACCAGCTCGCCCAAAAATCAACCAGCACATATTTACCTTTAAAAGAAGACAGCGAAACGGGTTGGCCTGCCGTATCATTCTGCGTAAACTCCAAAGCTTGTGTACCCACGCTGCCCACCTTATTATAGGCAATGTATTCTGCTAAACTTTTACCGATGTTGGAGTTACGAACGGGCTCGGCCAATTGATTATAATACCCCTCCAGTGTCGTGAGATCCTGATTCAATTGCGCAGTAACAAAAAGCACAAAGGGAGCTACATAAGATGTTTTTTTTGCCGTGACAAATTTGCTCACTTCCCTGTTGATCGACGAAACCACAGAATCATATTTCACCATCATCTGTTCCTTCTTTTTTTCATTGGTTTCTTTTTGCATTGCTGCCGCCACCCCGTTCAACTCACCAATAAGAGGGTTGAATGTTTGCTGAAATTCATCGAAATCATTTTGAGAAGCCGATCCCTCGATCTTTAAGTTTTTAATGTCCTTTTTTGAACCGGAAATTGTAATGGGAGTATTTTCCAGGTAAATATACTGGGGCTGTTCATTACTCAATACCAGCCAGAACAGTCCCGGCTCGGGAATAATACCCGTTACAGTAAAGGCACCATCCTTAATGTCGCCACTGGCCACTACCTGGTTTACATCCTGGGTAGAAGTTATTTTTACCGTTCCATCTGCTACACCTGCTACCTTGCCGGTTAGGGTAAAACCTTTTGTTTGCGCAAAAACAAGTGAAGGCAAAAACAAAAGAGCGAGAAGTAATTTTTTCATCAGTTGTGATTTATTTTTTTGGCCTTGTGGCTCTGCCATGATAACGTTTTTCTGCGTTTAATACTGCTATTAAAACGTTTCATGGATGATCATTTCGATTGATGCCGTTGTTCTAAAATTTTTACAACATCAGACAAGGAGCAATCCTTTGCCTGCAATAATATCAAATAATGAAATAATAAGTCGGCCGCTTCATTCAAAAATAACGCTTGGTTAACGTCTTTGGCTTCTATTACCAGCTCCACCGCTTCTTCACCAACTTTTTGCGCCATTTTATTGATGCCCTTATTAAACAACTGCCTTACATACGACTTTTCATCCACTCCGGTTCTGCGGAGGTCAATGATGTGCTCGAGATAATACAGGAAGTCTTCTTTATGATTTTTTTCACTCCAGCAGGTATCGGCCCCGGTATGGCAAACCGGGCCTTTAGGTTCTGCCTTAATCAGCAAACTATCTTTATCGCAGTCCAGTAAAATCTGCCGCAACTGCAAATGGTTTCCGCTCTCCTCTCCTTTTGTCCATAGCCGTTTTTTACTGCGGCTGTAAAATGTTACCATCCCTGTTTCTTCTGTTTTTTTCAAAGCCTCGTCATTCATAAATCCAAGCATCAACACCTTTTGCGTGTTGTAATCCTGAATTACGGCGGGCACCAGTCCATCAGCATATTTTTTAAAATCCACTTTCATTGCTGCGAAGTTATTTTATTATGTACTCAACTGCAAGGCTGCTGTTGTGCTTTTGTTGCGCGGCGTCCGACTACCGGCGGATCGCACTCCTATACATTGTTTTCTCCATTGGCTTTTTAAGAGATGCGAACAATTGTTCAAATCTTTTTCTATTATGTTCCACCATTCGCTCAATTCTTCTCTTTCGCTTTATCTCCATGTAATAAAAAATCGCGAGGAATGTCAATATACATAGAAGAATGATGAGCCTATTAAATACGTATTGATATTTTATGACCTCGTAAATATTGCTTTAACTCCGGTATCTCAATTTCTTTAAAATGAAATACACTGGCCGCAAGGGCTGCATCGGCATGCGCCAGTTCAAACACATCGGCAAAATGCTGCATCGTTCCACCGCCACCAGAAGCAATTACGGGAATGGGCAAATTCTCGGAAAGCAATTTTGTTATCTCTAGGGCAAAACCAGCTTTTGTCCCGTCGTGGTTCATAGAGGTGAGCAGAATTTCACCGGCGCCCAACCCAACTGCTCTTTTTGCCCAATCCAAACACTTCGTTTCTGTTTTTGTTCTGCCTCCGTTCAGATACACGTACCATTCGTCATCTTCCTCCTGCCTTGCATCAATAGCTAAAACCACGCATTGGCTTCCTGCCGTATTGGCTATATCAGAAATAATTTTCGGATTCTGATAAGCTGCCGTGTTGATCGAAATTTTATCAGCACCCGATTGCAGTAACACACTCACATCTTCCACTGTTTTTATACCGCCGCCAACTGTAAAAGGAATATTAATAGTATGGGCAATCCGCTTCACCAGTTCAGCCAGGGTTTTTCTTCTTTCTACCGTTGCGGTAATATCCAAAAAAACCAATTCATCTGCACCCTGCCTTGCATAGTTCGCCGCCAATTCTACCGGATCACCGGCGTCACGCAGGTTAACAAAATTGGTTCCCTTAACGGTCCTGCCATCTTTAATATCCAGACAAGGAATAATTCTTTTTGCCAGCATAATCAATGATTCATTTTTTTCAACTCACTCAGTTGTATTCTTCCTTCGTAAATGGCTTTGCCAATGATGACACCTTTGCAGCCTATCTTTTCCAATTCATATACATCATCCATACCGCTCACGCCTCCGCTGGCAATAAAATGAAGAGCCGGAAATTTGTCAACGATGTTTTTATACAACACGGTTGAAGGTCCTTTCAGCGCACCGTCTTTTGACACATCGGTACAAAAGATCTGCGTAAGGCCTTTAGCTGTGTATTTTCCTATGAAGTCATAGACCCAAATATCTGTTTGCTCCAGCCATCCGCTCACCGTAATTTTTTCCTCTTTTACATCGGCACCCAGTAAAAATTTTTCGACACCAAATGTTTGCATCCAGCCAGTAAAGGTTTCCTCCTCTTTTACAGCAATGCTGCCCACCGTTACTAAAGCAGCACCCGAATCAAAGACGACCTGCACATCCTTTTGCGTTTTTACTCCCCCGCCAAAATCAATCACCAAAGAGGTTTTGGAAGCAATTGTTTCCAAAACCTTCCAGTTTTTTACCGCGCCTGCCTTTGCTCCGTCCAGGTCAACAAGGTGCAACCGTTGTATACCGGCATCTTCAAATTCTTTGGCTACTTCCAAAGGGTGTTCATTGTAAATCTTTTTTAGCGAATAATCGCCATGCGTTAAGCGAACACATTTTCCATCAATGATGTCTATAGCGGGAATAATCTCCATGCCCCCTGTCCCCTTATAGGGGAAACTTAGATTTGAATTTTCTTTACTGGTTTTATCTTTCATCATTCCTAATCGTTAAGGCAGTTCTAGAAAGTTCTTAATTATGCAGTCACCAGTTTCTGCGCTTTTTTCTGTGTGAAACTGCACGCCGTAAAAATTATCTTTTTTAACGGCAGCTGCATATTCAATTCCATAGTTGCACTTTGCTATGGTGTATTCACTGGCTTCAGCATAATAGCTATGCACATTGTAAATGAAGCTATTGTTATCAATATTCTTAAATAGCTCCGATCTTAGTTCATAAATAGTATTCCATCCGACCTGTGGAATTTTAAGAGATGTCTCTGCGGTTTTAAATTTTTTAACTTGTACCGGCACAATGCCCAGGCAATCCGTATTATTTTCTTCTGAATAATCGCACAGCAATTGCATGCCTACACAAATGCCCAACACGGGTTGTTTTAAATCTTTGATCAGGCGATCAAGATGGTTCTGCTGTAGGCTTTTCATGGCGCTGCTTGCCTCTCCCACACCGGGAAAAATAACCTTGTCGGCGTTTTTGATTTTTTGCGGGTCATCGGTTACCTCCGCTTCAAAGCCCAAACGCTCCAGGGCATTTAAAACAGACTGAATATTCCCGGCATTGTATTTTATAATTGCAAGATTCATTGTAACTTTCTCCTGTTCTTTAAAAGCGGAAGTAGCTCACCTGGTAGAGCGACAGCTTCCCAAGCTGTAGGTAGCGGGTTCGAGTCCCGTCTTCCGCTCTTATTTTAAAACGCTTTCCAAAAACGCTTTCGTTTTTTCTTCCACGCCATCGGCGCCATCCAAAGCCCTGATATAAGCACTGCCAATAATAGCACCATTGGCATATTTACTGGCTGATTCAAAGGTAGCCTTGTCTCTTATCCCAAATCCCACCAGAACAGGATTTTTTAAGTTCAGGGCCTGCAGCTTTTGCAAGTAGGTTTCAACAGCCGAAAAGTCTTTATCCGAGCCGGTAATGGAAGAAGAAGAAACCGCGTACAAAAACCCGCTGCTTAAACTGTCTAATCTTTTAATTCTTTCTTCCGATGTTTCCGGTGTGACCAAAAAAATAAAATCCAGCCCATGCTTTTTAATGATGGCCCTATATTCATTTTCGTATTCGTACATGGGAATATCGGGTATGATTAGCCCGTCAATCCCCCCTTCAGCAGCTTTGGCGCAAAACTTTTCAAAACCATATTGCAACAAGGGATTTAAATATCCCATTAAAACAACCGGAACGTTTACCTCTTTTCTAAAACCGTTGAGCTGCTCAAACAACTTCGAAATAGTCATTCCGTTTTGCAAAGCCCTGGCACTGCTGGCCTGGATCACCGGACCATCTGCCAGCGGATCGCTATAGGGCATGCCCAATTCAATAAGGTCAGCCCCGTTTTGTTCCAGGGCTTTCATTACCGCAAGTGTGCTGTCCAATTGCGGGTAGCCTGCCGTACAATAAATATTTAATACCTTTTGTTGCTTCTGCTGAAATAATTTTTCTATTCTGTTCATAATAATTCGTAAAAAGCTGAAACGTTTTCCCATTCGGCATCCTGCTCAATTTCAAAACTACTTTCCCTTTCAATATCCGGGAGAAAGAAGTCGAGAAAGTTGTTCACGGCTTCCCGGTCCTTTGTATAAAAAATAATTTCCCTTGCCCTGTAAACGGTGGTGTGTCCCACATGCACCGATTGGGTTTGTTCTTCTAAATATTCAATGATTTCTTTTTCTACTTCGTTCAGATAATCATATTCTTCTTCCTCGGGATGGCCATACTCATTAAACCTGTCCGGTACAATTTCAATGAATACGGAATAGGGATATTGAGATTTATTCTCCATCTTTTTCAGATCGCTGTTGATGATGGCGAGAGCCGGGTAACCATCTGCTTCAAATTCAAAACCGGTATAGGTTGCGTTAGTACTTTTCATAAATGCTTAATAGAATTGTTTGCGTACAAGAGAGTGATCCGTCACTGGCCGGACACGGCACAAGGAACGATGATAGTAGTCATCAGCTAAGCACCTCTTTTTCTTCCATTGCTTTCATATACGTCGCTAAATCCTTATCGCCCCTACCGCTTAAACAAATCACCACGGTATCTTTTTCCGTTAATGATAATTGCTCCAGGGCAGCAAAGGCATGACCTGTTTCCAGCGCCGGGATAATACCTTCCAGCCTTGCGACCTGGAAAGAGGCCTTCAAGGCTTCCTCATCTGTTGCCGACAAAAAAATGCCTCTTCCGCTGTTGAACAAATGCGCATGCAAAGGACCAATGCCGGGATAATCCAATCCTGCTGAAATGCTGTGTGGTTCTACCACCTGGCCATCTTCGGTTTGCATTACCAAACTGCGGCTGCCATGCAGAACACCTTCCCTCCCCAATTGCGTAGTGGCGGCGCTCATGCCGGTATTCACACCATGACCCGCCGCTTCTACTGCCACAAGTTGAACGGTTGGTTCTTCTAAAAAGTGATAAAAAGCACCGGCGGCATTGGAACCGCCACCTACGCAGGCAATCACATGCGATGGTAATTCTGTTCCTCTTTTCTCCTTTAACTGCCAGCGGGTTTCTTTGGAAATCACACTTTGAAAACGGGCCACCATATCCGGGTAAGGATGCGGCCCCACCACGCTGCCAATAATATAATGTGTATCGCCTGAATTGTTGATCCAGTCGCGGATTGCTTCATTGGTGGCGTCTTTCAGCGTTTTGCTGCCACTGGTAGCCGGAATCACTTTAGCTCCCAGCATTTTCATTCGGGCCACGTTGGGCGCCTGCCGTTGAATATCTTTTTCACCCATATACACAATGCACTCCAGGCCTTTCAAGGCGCAAACGGTTGCGGTAGCCACGCCATGTTGCCCGGCGCCAGTTTCTGCAATAATGCGTTTTTTACCCATGCGCTGTGCCAGTAAAATTTGTCCAACCGTGTTATTAACTTTATGTGCACCGGTGTGACAAAGATCCTCTCGCTTTAAAAAAACATTGGTGTTGTATTGCTTGCTTAACCGTTGCGCAAAATACAGGGGCGTAGGCCTTCCCACATAATCGTGCAGCAATTGCTGGTATTCCTTTTGAAATTGCGCCTCATAAATGATCTCTAAATATCGTGTACGCAATTCTTCCACATTGCGGTGCAGCATTTCGGGAATATAGGCGCCGCCAAAGCGGCCATAATAGCCTTGCTCATTGGGAGATGTGAATGTTTGTGTTGTCGTCATTTGAATATTTATTAAGCTCCTGTTG
>CBHTSW010000046.1:0-27506 GCA_966095395.1 uncultured bacterium
AGTTCTTCGGTGGACAGGGTGCCATAGCGAAGGCTGTAATATGTTTTGCAGTTAAGGAACATAAAATACTAAATATTTTAGCAAAGTTTAGCTAAAAAATGGTGCCTGCAAAACGGGGAAGATGGCCGCTGATTCATTTCATGCCTTGCGCCTAAAGAAAAAACTGTGGAAAAGGCAATAACCATAAGGGTTAGCGGCTGTGGAAAAGTTTTTTGTAAAAGGCAGGTATTCTTTTTTTCTAAGGCCGCCCGCACCAGGCCTGGTGCACAAAAAACCGGGAGCGAATCCCAGGAAACACCTGGTTAGTGGTCCCTGCTTTTGCCTTCAATGTTTGCTTTTAGATCTCTGAGTCGCTGCCTCACATTCGTTCTTAAGTTTTTTTGATTATTGGTGCTGCTAAATTGAATGGAAAACGAAGTTTAAATGAATAGCCGCCTGGGTAGCCCCGTCCATTAGTTCAGCTCTATTCAGAAAGGTATCCCACCGTAGCCTGTGGTCATAATCCTGGGTATAGTCGAAAGCGTCTTCAGGACAACAGTTGATAAACACCTTTTCTGAAAACTTTATTGCCTCCATGCTATTCGCAGCTTGTCTATATTGAACGTAATAAATACCCCTGAAATGCTTTGAGAATGAGTCTGGCTGGCCAGTTAAACAGCAAATAAATTCTCCGGCCAAGGCTGTACGTGGTTGAAAGTTGTAGCGTTGTTTCGGAAGCTTTTTCTATTAGGAGATAAGCGCCGCCAGGCAGCCTGAATACGCCATCTGACAAATCAAAGAAGTGTCCAACAAGAAAGCCTTTCTCAGGGTTAAAATCAAAGGAGTATTCCTGGGGTGGCGTCCAGGCTGTAATGCTTTGCAAGAACCTCTTGCCGCTGGCATAATACGCGATCCGTTGCCCGCCTACGCCTGCAGAAATTATTTCGGCGTTTAGGGGTTTAGGTATTCCCAGAAGTTTGAAAAGTACCGGGTCGCTATATTGATCAAGCCTTACGTTGGTGATGTTCTCCCAAATTGTGTGGGGCCTTGCCTTGATGTCGATGGTTGAACTAATCGATTTTATTATGTGTTTACTCTCTGTCTTCATTTTGGGTATATCAATAGCATGACCGCTACGACGGACCGCGACGTTTTACGGTTTTAAGAACCAGGGCTTTGTCGTTTCATCTGTTGAGAAAAACTGTAGCAGCATTTGAGCAACTTTTTGTCTACCTGTTGTACTCGGGTGTGTTCCGTCTGGCTGGTAATCGGAAGGAACCCACGTCAACCCATCTGTTCTTGGAGTTGTTCCGTGTGCCCATAGGTCAGGTCCCCACGAAAGCCACGCAGCTTTGGGCATAGCACCGGTATAACTCAGTGCAGCATCGCCATTTATTTGGTCAGCTATTAAGCCCTTGACTGTCCACCCTGTGTACCACGCAAAAGGTTCAGGATTTAGTTTGGTGGTGGCATATCCTGCATAGATGCGGTTACTTAAATAGCAAAGCTTCAGGTTGGGGAACTTCGCTTTTAAAAGCTGCATCACTGAACTGTATTTCGCTTTCAGTGCGCCCGGGTAGGTTGCAAAAGAGGTGTCGGTTGGCCCTGCCTCTGCTTCTTTAAACCAAATGATTTGCACCTGCGCAGGAGAGAAGCCGGCATTAAGCAGACGTGTATTGACATCGCTCCAATAAGTTGCGTTTGTGTTGTTTATCGCATTGATGTCCATGCCACCCTCTGCGCCGTCGATTAGCACTAGTTTTGGATTTTTATTGGTGTAGGTCTGCATCTGGGAGAGAAAGGTTTGGGTTTCCATCGTTGTGTTGGACATGCCTATTGACATCCAAACAATCTTCCCGGTGGTTGCATCAACAGCACCTGTATTGTTCAACGGTTGTATGCTTTGTGCAATCGAAAGTCCTGCGGCATTGTGTGCAGCGGGTCTTTCGTTGGAGCCATTGGGATATAACCCACCTTGCAAACCACGATACGTTGCGGTGCCTATATCTGTGAGCGGAGTTGGTGTAGTAACAAGTTTGTTGCTGGCACTTCCATCCGGAGTGCTGTTTTTTTTACAAGCAAGCAAGAAAACGAAACTGATTAAAATTGGAATGCTTATTTTTTTCATGGTGCATGTTCGGCGCCCGATTGACGCTTTGAAAAGTTAAAGGTTTAAAAAGAATATCAAAAATTAGTATTGTATAGGTAAAAAGTTCCTTAAAGGAGGCCTGTCTACGCTGACTCACAAAAGGACGACTTTGCAGCTTACCACTAACGGCCAAAGCTTTGTATTCGGCAGGGCATTTGAAAACATTCAGCCCGGAACCGAGGCCGATTAAAGATACTGAAGTTGAAAGGTCTGCAGTCCATCCGTGTTCGGGCGGATATGTAGCTGATAATAGTACGGTCGATGAGGGTTTATCCGGCGCCCCCTGCCGAACGCAACACTGCCTGTTGGCTGCTGTGCGATGAAATTGAAGTTTGTCTTATCTCAAAGCCTTCTGCCCAAATCTTCAATATGAATAAACGTCAATTTCCACTCACCATTTGGTTGTTTGGCCCATGCGAAATTGTAATTCCCTTTTATTTTAAAAACGGATCCGCCTGGTGGAGTCAAGTCATGCGTATAGGTACCAGCGGCATATGCAATTTTGTTGTCGCTGGCTTTAACAATGGATGAAGTTTTTAGGTTGCTAACCACTTTCACGCCTCCACTGATCCAATTATCTGAAATTTCGGAATGTCCCCTATAAACCAGTGAGTCGTTCAACAATACCGCATTCTCGGCAATTGCTTTTATAATTGCCGCTGAGTCCCTGTTATTCCATCCCCTAAGAAATTCGGCTGTCAATGAGTCCACACTCACCGGAGGGGTTGAAGTTGTCGGGTCTGATCGATGAGTACAACTTATTAATGTGGCCAGGGCAAAAAAAGTGATCAATGTTTTCATCATGTCAGTTTTAGTTTTTAATCTTTAGGCGGTCGTTCGCATAGCAGCCAACGTTGAACGTATTGCTGTCCGTGCGGGTATTTGCTGCACTTCAGTTCCACTAATATACAAAAGCCAAATAGAAATTCGAAGGTAAGCCTATGTTCGTCTGCCCCCATTGCAGCAATGCACTCTGTTGGCAGCTGTCATTCTCTGTCAAGTTAGTATGTTGCCAGTGTCAAAAAGAAAGATACCACTGCTGTAGTTACAATTGTCATTTGCATTTTACCCTTGCTGATTGAAAACGGATCTCTCATATTCCTTTTGCTAAGTAGATATAGTGTCCCAACAAAAAATAGCAATTGTATGATATAGGTCATTGGTGAAGGCCGTGGAAAAAGATTATCAAGTCCTGTCAAGCCCGAGGGTCTCCAAGAAAGTGACTGATATAATGCCCACATAACACTTACTATAGAAAAGGTCAAAAAGGTTGTTAGCAGTGTCCAACCAATCTGCCACTTTTTCAAAAACGTGAAGATTGCTACAGGTAAGAGAATAATAGGCAATAGAATTAAGGAACTTATTAAAGGGAAACGTAGAAAATCTTGAGCATACGCAATGAATAATTTGAAGTCTTTTATTACCTGATAAAAAAAAAGTACAGAAAATACGATTACAATAAGTCGAATAGATTTTTCTATTGTCGGTATTCCTGTTTGTATGGGGTTTAATGAGTCAAGTAACGAATAACCTGTATTCCTGACCCTGTTTTCAAAGATTTTTACCTTCTCCTTTTGCTTTTCTTTTTTTAGCTGTGCAGAAATCAATGGTTCTTTTGCTTCTTTAATTTCTGTTTCGGTCAGTTGTCTTGCTGCAAATTCTTGCTTTGCTGCTTCTACTGCTGCAGACTGATAGTCATTAGGATTTTCAAGGATGTGCAATAGTTCACTATTGCTGATTGTCTTATAATATTCTTTGAAGTTAGTTAGGCTTGTCATATGCTTGCTGCCAACGTTCATCAACTTTGCGATGGGCTGGACTTCTGTATTCCGTCAGCCGATACAAAAGCAGGTTAGAATTATTGATGATGAAAATAAGAACTAAAGCTCAAGATTGAACGTCCAGGTAACAACCGCTGCTGATTAGGGATTTGTTGCCGATTGTCCTTCCGTCAGCCAGCCTATTGCAAGCAGTTGTTAGCGGCTGCTTTTAATTTTTATCAATGAGTTCACTCTCTGGTTAAAGTGCTCCATCGATTCAACTGTATCTAAACCGTTGAAGGTTGAAACAAAGAACTCCAAGCCAGGTTGATTAAAAACTAAGTGGTTTGGGTCATTGCCAGGTTCTGTAAAGACGATCGTAGTCCCGTGTCCAAATATGCCTATTTTCTCTTTGTCTTGCGCCAAATATTTAACTGTGCCACCTTTATTATGTTCATACTCATAAATCGGTAACGCGGTTTTATTTCCATTACCGTCAACAAGGAAGTAGTGATAGTCCACAAAACCATCTTCCGCTTTAAATTGTGTAAGCAAGACATGGGGGGAATACGTAAAAGATTACCAGGATTACCATCGTAAGGTATTTTGGTGTTTAATGCCTGGAAAGAGCGGCAGTTTGCCGCCTGCCATTTTTTTGGGTTTCCTTAGGAAGCTTTTTTGGCGAGTGGTTTCAGGCTGGCCTTCAGCTTCTGCATCAAATCTTCGGTGGTGCTGTTGTGCACCACTTTCAGCGACTTGACCGTGCTGGCCTTGCCCTTTGCCTTTGCTTCAATTACTTTGAGCAACTTGGCGGAGTATTCATCTGTAAACTGTTCTGGTTTAAAGGGTTTGGTTAATTGCGCAATGAGCAGGGAAGCCATTTTAAGTTCCTCGGCCTTTACATCTGCTTTGGGTATGACCAGGCTATCGGTGGCCCTGATTTCCTCTGCAAAACGCAGGCGGTGCAGCACCAAGAGCTGATCCAGTGGTTTTACCAGGCAGATCCATTCCCGTTTATGATAAACCAGCGGGCCCAGGGCCGCTTTCCCTTCTTTTTTCAGGGCGTCCCTCAGCAGACCATAGGCTTTGGCCCCGTTTTTTTCCGGCTCCAGGTAGTAGGGCTTTTCAAAATACACCGCATCAATCTCCTTTTCACTGATAAATTGCACAATCTCCAGGTGGTCCTGCTTTTCGGGGGTGGCTTTTTGAAAGTCCTGTTCGTCCAGGACTACGTAACCGTCGCCCCACTTATAGCCTTTGACCATATCGCCATCCTGTAGTTCTTTGCCGGTGGCTTCATTGACTTTTTTATAGCGGATCCGGGCATGGTTGCTTTTATCCAACTGCACAAAGGCCATCGTGCTTTCCTCGGTGGCCGCGTACATTTTCACTGCAATGTTTACCAGGCCAAAGCCAATTGATCCTTTCCAAACGGGTCTCATAGATGTAAAATTTTTGTTCCTTCTTTCCTAACCACCTAAAAGGTTAGGGATGCTGCCACTTAGCCTTGTCCAAAGGCTGTTCCCTTCCCCAGTTTTGCTTTCCTCTTGTGCCCACAAGTTGTGCAGGGGTTTATCCACAACTAAAAATTGTGGCTTAAAGCAATGCAAGCTGAAAGCTTTATCTTCTTGGGAAGACAATACAGGATGCAGAATGGATAGGGATGACGCAGAAGTTGCATGTAAATGCTGGTATGCAGAGATCGGTAGTAAAGGCTTTGATGCACAAAAGCATCAGGTAGAAATCGATCATCATGGCGTTCTAAGGCAATCTTTTAAGAAGTCAAAAGCAGGAAGATTGAAATTGATTCAAACAGCAGAAGGAGGCAAAACTGTAAAAGAGAATGAGATGCCAAAATACTGGACCCCACTGGTAACTGCATCTGAAAATGGAGAGATCCTTCTGAAAGAAAGCTTGAAGAAATAAGGAGATGGCTGGCAGTCTCCAAAAGCGAAGAGTTTTGTTTGAAATAAGATCCATGTTAGAATAATTGTAAGATTCATTTTGCTATTTTTCCCGGCTGCCCTAACTTCCTTGCCTGTTACTAATGAATCTTACCGAAGAACAAATACTAACGCTTGCTCCTGATGAACCTTCTAAAAAAGCGGGAAAAGAATTAGCCAATCTATCCAAATGGGTATCGAAAGGTGCCAATGAACAAGCCATATGGGGCGAATGCCAGGGCAGTGGAAGCAAGCCTTATCAAACTCAAATTGATGTAGTCAATATTGCTTTCAAATGTTCATGCCCAAGCAGAAAGTTTCCCTGTAAACACGGTATTGCCTTGGGATTACTTTATGCACGGCAGCAAAATCTGTTCTCAGAATCATCAATGCCCGCATGGGTGCATGAGTGGATCAGCAAACGCTCACAGAAAGAAGAAAAGAAAGCAGGGAAAAAAGACAAACCTGTTGATGAAGAAGCACAAGCGAAACGGCAACAAGCCCGTGAGCAAAAAGTAGCTGATGGTATAGAGGAACTTCTAACCTGGATAAAGGATATTATTCGCAATGGCATTATCAACATTCCTGAAAAAGGTTACCACTTTTGGAATGGTATGGTAAAAAGAATGGTGGATGCACAGGCTCCTGGCCTGGCAGGAATGATAAGAGGCTTGGCTGCTATTAATTATTTTAAAGAGGGCTGGCAAACTAATTTTCTTGATGCTCTGTTGAATATTTACCTGGTAGCAAAAGGATACCAGAGCAAGGATTCACTGGAGCCATTAGTGATGCAAGATGTGCGGGCCTTGATGGGATTCACAGTAAACCAGGAGGAATTAAAGGAGAGCCAGGGAGTAAAAGACGTTTGGCTGGTTGCGGGGAAACAGATTTCTGATGATGATAATTTAACTGTTGAACGAAATTGGTTATACGGGATCAACAGCAATCAATATGCACTTGTGCTCCAATTTATAATCAGGGGACAGGGCGCCGGCATGTTGCTTAGTCCCGGAATGTTTATTGAAGCGGAATTGGTTTACTTTCCTTCCATATCTCCACTGAGGGCTTTAGTAAAAAAGTACGCAACTACTAACACAAAACTGCCACAACAATTGTTTGGATCATGGAGAGAAGTAGTGGAAGCCGAAACCACTTTGTGTTCTCAATTACCTGTACGAACGGAAAGGCCCTATGCAATTGAGCAATTGCTTCCGGTTCATCATAATAACCAATGGTGGTTAAAAGATAAGAACGAAGATTTGATCTCTGTTAAAGAAGACTCTTCTAAAATCTGGAAGCTATTGGCATTGAGCGGAGGAACTCCTTTGAACATGGTAGTATTGGGCAGGGAAAACAATTACCAACCCCTTGGTGTATGGCATCATCAAATTTATAAAGCCATCTAATGGAAAGCTGGAATCATATAGTCAATACAGCTTTATTGGGCACCGAGAAAAGAGCACTCAAAAAAGAGGATCTTATTTCTGATGCCGGGGCGTATTTTGATTTGATTATAGAGCGGGCAGAAAGTAAAGAAGAGGCATTTCTTCAAACCGCATCTCTACTTTACAATATTCGACAGTGTGGTTTTACTCCAATGCGTAAAGAGGGTATTTTATTTGCCAAGGCAGAGGAAGAAGAAAAATCGTATGCAAATGAATTGGCACACCGTGTGCTTTATGATATTCTTGAAACAACAAGTATTTCCTTATTTCGTTTTTGGTTAGAACTATGTGCTGAAGGAAATAAAATTGTTCAACCAGAAACGATTCCTCTTCTGTTTGATGAAGGAATGAAAAACAAATCCATTCGTCCCCTTATTTATGATTGTAGCGGAAAGAGAGGTGAATGGTTATTACAATTTAATCCTGAATGGAAGTATGTTGATACATCAACAAATGAGGAGCTTTGGCAAACTGGAGTACTGGAACAGCGGAAAAACATTTTAGCAGAACTCCGAAAAATTGATCCCGCAAAAGCAAGAGAATTGCTTCAGCAAACTTGGTTGCAGGAAAATGCTGCTGCTAAAGCAGAGTTGCTTCAGCAATTAAAGAATAATCCAAGTAATGATGATCTTCCATTTTTGGAAATGTTGCTGAATGAAAAAAGCGTGAAGGTAAAAGAGGCGGTATTAGATGTCCTTAAGTTAATTCCTGATTCTTCTGTTGTGCAGATGTACTGGAATATTTTGCGGCAATCAGTCAAGCTGTCTGCCTCAAAAGGAATACTCGGTATTGGAAGTAAAACAAGCCTGGAGATTAAATTGATGGATGTTGATGAAGCAATTTTTAAAACAGGCATACAGCAACTTCCAAGCGAAGCTAACATAACCGACGAAGCATTTATTCTGTATCAACTGGTAGGTCTTGTGCCGCCAAACTTTTGGGAAACGTATTTAGATGCTGATAAAGAGAAGATTATAGAGCTGTTTTTAAAAAGTGATAAAGGCAAAGCGCTAATACCTGCTCTTGGTCTTGCTGCTTCAAGATTCAAGGATTTAGACTGGTTACGAACGATCATGCGGGCCGATGAAAAAGGAATGCATCTCGATGCCTTTAGTTTGTTACCACAAAAAGAAGCGGAAATGTATGCACTTAAATTTCTTCAATCGGATAACGAAGCTGCAAGTGTATTGCATTTGATTGATAAGTTCTCTCAAGAGTGGAGTGTAGATTTTTCTAAAGCGGTATTAAAATTTACTGCTAAGAATCCATATCAGTACCACAAAGGCTTTTACAATCAGATTGTTCATTTGTTTCCTGTTCCTGTAGTAGGTGAGTTGGAAAAGTGTACACCGCAGGAAGAACATTTAAGAACCATGTGGAGCAATCTCAGTAAATACATCACCCATTTGCTCACATTGAAATTGCAAACATTGAAAGCATTCAACGAATAAAACATCAATCATGGCAACCATCTTACGCGAACACGCCGAACAACTTTATTCCCAGGAGTTGGAAGAATTGCAAAAAGAGGACGATGGCAAACGTCCGACAAATTGGAAATTATCTCCTCAAGCCGTCGTGACTTATTTGATGGGAGGAAGGTTGAAAAACGGTTTTGAGGTCACGCCAAAATACATTGGCAATAGACGACTAATGGAAATTGCGGTAGCTACTTTAACCACAGATAGGGCCTTGTTGCTTTATGGTTTGCCCGGTACTGCTAAGAGTTGGGTGAGTGAACACTTGTCTGCGGCAATCAGTGGTGATTCTACCCTGATTATTCAAGGTACTGCAGGCACCAGTGAAGAAAGTATTCGATATGGTTGGAACTATGCCAGGTTGTTGGCCGAGGGACCAAGTGAAAAAGCATTGGTGGAAACACCCGTCATCAGAGCCATGAAAGATGGAAAGATTGTTCGCATTGAAGAATTGACGCGTATTGGTGCCGATGTTCAGGACACGTTGATCACAATACTTTCAGAAAAAGCATTACCCATTCCGGAATTAAATGATGAAGTGCAAGCCATCAAAGGATTTAATGTGATTGCAACTGCCAACAATCGTGATAAAGGCGTGAACGAGTTATCAAGTGCATTGAAACGCCGTTTTAACACGGTTATTCTTCCTGTTCCCGATTCAATGGAAGAGGAGATCGATATTGTAAGAAGAAGAGTAGAGAGCTTTGAAAAAGTCATGGAATTGCCTGCTGAAAAACCGGCATTGCAGGAAATTCGTCGTATTGTAACCATCTTTCGCGAATTAAGAAGTGGGGTTACCATGGATGGCAAGTCCAAATTGAAAGTGCCGACAGGAACGTTAAGTACGGCGGAAGCGATTTCAGTTGTCAACAATGGACTTGCCATGGCTGCCTACTTCGGTGATGGAAGATTGACATCGGCAGATCTGGCTGCAGGTATTGTTGGTGCGGTAGTAAAGGATCCCGTCCAGGACAAAGTGGTTTGGCAGGAATATCTGGAAACCGTTGTCAAGACAAGAGATGAGTGGAAGGACATTTACAGGGCTTGCAGAGATTTGGGTATATGAGTATTCATGTTCTTGGCATACGGCATCATGGTCCGGGTTCTGCAAGGAATGTTCGTTCTTTTCTTGAAGAACTCAGGCCTGATATTGTTTTAGTGGAAGGTCCACCCGAAGCCGATGAAATTTTACAGTGGGCAACACATAAAGAATTAAAGCCTCCGATTGCTGTTCTGTGTTATCAGCCTGATGATCCAAAGCGATCCGTGTTTTATCCTTTTGCAGAATTTTCCGCTGAATGGCAAGCAATTTTATTTGCTAAGAAAAACAACATACCTGTTCGTTTTTTTGATCTTCCTATTGCGCATCAATTTGCGATTGAAAAAGAAAAGCAGGAAGAAGAAGCTAAGAAGCAGGAAGATGATCTTCAGTCACCAGAACATTTAAATGATGCTTCAACAGAACCAGGTGTTGAGTTTGATATCAAGCGAGATCCGATTTCTTATCTGGCAGAAGCAGCGGGTTATGACGAAGGTGAGAAGTGGTGGGAACAAATGTTTGAATATCGCCACAATTGTGAACAGGTTTTTGATGCGGTGACGGAAGCCATGCAAGCCTTGCGTGAGTCCTTGCATTTGAGGGATGATAAAATCGAAAAGCTTCGTGAAGCTCACATGCGAAAAATGATTCGGCAGGCTGAAAGAGAAATGTACACAACGATTGCAGTGATCTGTGGTGCCTGGCATGCCCCTGCTTTGGTCAATATGCCCAAACAAAAAGAAGATAATGATTTGCTGAAAGGATTGCCAAAATCGAAAATCGAATGTACCTGGATTCCCTGGACATACAATCGATTAAGTTATTACAGTGGTTATGGCGCCGGCATTGAATCACCTGGTTGGTATGAGCATATCTGGCATTATCCAAAAGATGATGGAACAATTTGGATGAGCAAAGTGGCACAACTCTTTCGAAAGAATGGAATGGATACTTCCGTTGCACATGTCATTGAAGCAGTTCGATTAGCCGAAACACTGGCATCATTAAGAGGCCTGTCAAAAGCAGGGTTGGAAGAATTAAATGAAGCGACACTTACTGTATTGTGCAATGGCGAAAGCATCTTGCTCCAATTGATCCAGGATGAATTAATCGTTAGTAATAAAATTGGTGAGGTCCCAACAGATATTCCTAAGCCACCTTTACAGGTTGACATTGAAAAACTGCAAAAGAGTTTGCGTTTACCTGCAACGGCTGATTTCAAAGATTATACTTTGGATTTACGAAAGGAAATGGATTTGTCAAGAAGTATATTGCTTCATCGCCTTCGTCTGCTCGAAATCAAATGGGGCTATCAATCCCAGGTTTCAGGAAAGGGCACTTTTAAAGAGCAATGGCGTTTGCAATGGGACCCTGCTTTTTCTATTGATATTATTGAAAAAGGTCCATGGGGAAATACTGTTGAAGAAGCTGCTAACAAATATGTAGTTTATAAAACAGAAGAAACAAAGTCGCTGCTTCCGGTAGCCAAGCTTTTAGAGGAAGCATTGCCTGCGGAATTACATAGTGCCGTGGAAGTACTGATTCGACAAATCAATAATTTATCCGCGGCCAGCGGAGATGTTTTGCAATTGATGGAAGCAGTGTCGCCATTGGTAAATGTTGCCCGTTATGGCAATGTTCGTGGCACTGATTCTGACTTGGTGTTGCAAATCGTTGATAGCATGGTTACTCGTATCTGCATTGGCCTGCCGAATGCAGTTTCCGGGATTGACGAGGAAGCGGCTCAGAATTTGGCAGGACTTGTTCAACAACTGCACGATGCTATTGCCTTGCTACAACAAAATGAAATTACTTCTCAATGGCAGCAGACTTTAAAGAATATTTCATCGAATGTAAATGCTGCCCCTGTAATTGGTGGGTATGCGACACGATTATTGTTTGATTACAAAGTAATGGAGGGAGAGGAGTTAATGAAGGCATTTCATTTTAGCATGTCATCTGCCAATACGCCAGATGTAAGTGCATCCTGGCTTGAAGGATTTTTGAAGGGCAGTGGCTCTATTTTGTTGGTTGATCATGATCTGTGGACTTTGGTAAATCAATGGGTTGATCAGTTGGATAGCCAAGCATTTACACACGTGTTGCCACTACTAAGAAGAACGTTCTCCAATTTCTCCCAATCGGAAAGAAGAAAATTAGGGGAGAAGGTAAAAACCGGCGGCACGTCATCTGGTATAAAAGTTTTGCAGGATCATGATATTGACGTGGAAAGAGGAAAAAGGGGGATTCCCATCGTGCTGCAATTATTAGGAATCAAACAACCATCGGTGAATAATGAATGAGCAGGAACTTATACGAAAGTGGCGTCTTATTTTAGGCGGACATCAAAATGATGGTACCGGCCTTTCCTTATCAGGCCAGGACCTTCAGGTGGATAAAACATTGGAAGCTTTGTATGATACCGATAGGAAAGGAGGGCTTGGACCTTCATCGCCGAATGTTTCAAGGTGGCTCGGTGATATCAGAACATTTTTTCCTTCCAGTGTTGTGCAGGTAATGCAACAGGATGCATTGAAACGGCTCAACTTAACGCAAATGTTATTTGAAAAAGAAATGCTGGAGAATGTTGAACCTGATGTTCACCTTGTTGCTACACTGATGACACTAAGCAGAGTGATTCCCGATAAAACCAAAGACACAGCAAGGCAGGTTGTAAAAAAAGTGGTGGATGAATTGCTTCGAAAACTTTCGCAACCAACGCAGCAAGCTATTGTGGGAAGTTTAAACAGAAGTATACGAAATCGAAGACCAAGGCATCATGAGATTAACTGGCATGCCACCATTCAAAAAAATTTAAAACACTATCAACCCGATTATAAAACCATCATTCCTGAAGCTAAAATTGGCTATGGAAGAAGAAGACATTCTTTGAAAGATGTAGTCCTTTGTCTGGACCAAAGTGGATCCATGGGAACTTCTGTGGTGTATTCAGGAATCTTTGGCTCAGTAATGGCTTCCATTCCCGCTATCAAAACAAAGATGGTTGTGTTTGATACAGCCGTTGCAGATTTAACAGAAGAATTAACCGACCCGGTAGAATTGTTATTTGGTGTACAATTGGGAGGAGGCACTGATATTCATGCAGCACTTACTTACTGCCAGCAAATCATTACAAGGCCATTAGATACGGTAATGGTTCTCATTACCGATCTCTATGAAGGAGGTGATGTTTCCGGAATGCATAAAAAGGCTGCCGAACTGGTTACAGCAGGCGTGCAGTTAGTGGTATTACTTGCGTTAAATGATGATGGCGCTCCGGCATATGATCACGGCAATGCACAATTTCTTTTCAATTTGGGAGTGCCAGTTTTTGCCTGTACGCCTGATAAATTCCCGGATCTTATGGCTGCCGCGCTAAGTAAACAGGACATCAGCCTTTGGGCAGCGAAAGAAGAGCTTGTTCTGAAAAAATAGCAATTGAATAATTGACTAACGATAAACCCAAATGTCATAACAAACGAATAGAAATGTCATCTTATGGAAAAGGTGTCCATTGAAGCTTTGATCAGGCTTCGATTATCCCGGATTAAATAAGGTCGGTGTTCATTTGTTGGATATTTTCCTCATTTTATCTAAATTTGTTGGAAATATCCAACATGAGGACGAAGAAACCCATTGTTTTCCCGGCCCACATGAAGCTGCTTCAGCAAATGGGTGAAAACCTAAAGCTCGCGCGCAAACGGCGAAAACTTACGACGGCTCAGGTGGCTGAAAGAGCGGCTATTAACCGTTCAACCCTTGTTGAAATAGAAAAGGGAAATCCAAGCGTCTCTATGGGGGCTTATTTTAATACCCTGAGGGTGCTCGGTCTACAAAACGACATTCTGAAACTGGCTGCCGACGATGCGTACGGAAGGAAATTACAAGACCTGGCACTAATAGCGAAGTAATGGCCACAAAAAAAACCAATATACTCGTGTATGCTGATTGGATGGGCCTATCCGGGCCTAAGCTGATCGGAACCTTGTCTGCACAACAGGCCAAAGGAAGAAAGGCGTTTAGCTTCCATTATGATCCACAGTGGATCCGGTCTGAAGCACAACGTTTGCTCGATCCTGACATTCAATGGTTCACCGGCGCTCAGCATCCGGATAGCAAGGAGAACTTCGGTGTCTTTATGGATTCTATGCCCGATACATGGGGGCGCACACTGATGAAAAGAAGGTCCGCTCAACAGGCAGCGGACGAAGGAAAACCAACACCCGTATTGTATGATATAGACTTTCTGCTGGGCGTTTATGATGAAACACGTATGGGTGCCCTTAGGTTTAAACTGGACCCTGACGGTCCCTTTCTGGATGACAATACAGATTTTCCCACGCCCCCATGGTCCAGTATCCGGGAACTACAACACGCTGCTGAAGTAGTGGAATCTGACAAAACAAGTGCGGAAATTAAAAAGTACTTAGCCATTCTCATGGCGCCAGGTTCCTCCCTGGGCGGTGCGCGTCCAAAAGCCAATGTAGCCGATGAAGAAGGGAATTTGTGGATCGCCAAATTTCCCTCTAAAGCAGATACAATCGACAAAGCAGCCTGGGAATATTTGGCTTATCGGCTTGCGACCAATGCGGGTGTCAGCATGTCTCCTTGCAGCCTTAAAAAAATTGCTGGCCGCCATCATACGTTTTTTACAAAGCGTTTCGATCGCATGGGTAAGCAGCGGATTCATTTTGCCTCGGCGATGACGATGACAGGCCATACCGAAGAAGCGCTCAGGGACCGGCCCGGCAGCTACCTTGACATAGCCTTGTTCATTCAGACCTATGGCTGTAATATCGCTGCGGACTTGCACCAGTTATGGCGCAGGATTGTTTTCAATATTGCGATTTCAAACACCGATGACCATTTTCGCAACCATGGCTTTATCCTGGATACGAGTGGCTGGAGGATTTCCCCGGCTTATGATATCAATCCCACCACGGATAAAACCGGCCTGCAATTAAATATCGATGAAGCCAATAACGCATTGGATTTTAACCTGGCAAAATCCGTTGGCTTTTATTTTCAATTAAATGATGCGGAAATGGACACGATCCTTTCAGAGGTGTTGGCATCCGTGAATTCATGGAAAGAGGTGGCAGGAGAAATTGGGATCCCAAGAACGCAGGTTGAATTGATGTCGCCTGCATTTTATCCCTCTGTGTCTGTTTAAAGCTTCTTCAAAAACTTCAGCAAATTAGACGTCTGTCCCTATTTTCCGGGATGGCTGAAAAGAAATTTTGACATAAACATAAGTCTGGTACTCAAAGCCTTCTTTTTTCGTTGCTTCTTTTGGTAACCTATTTCCCTTTTCAATGGTACCGTGCTATCTGATCGTCACATGCAGGGTTCCAGCCTACCCGATAAAATGCCAGAATTACCTTTCTGTTTTTTACTCGCTTAATTTTAGAATTTGATCAGGTGTTGAGGAAAGTTCAATACCGGATGCAACAATTTTTCCGTTGATAACATTGAGTTTGCTTTTTGTGTGACTATAATTTGTTGTCTATAACATTCCTTTAAGAATACTGATGTTTAAAAATCTGCAAGAGTGCCCTTGCTTGGACCAAAGGCACTCAAATTATCCGAATTGTTATGCAGGGCCAATAGTCACGTGTCCTTCTTCAACAATGGCGGCTTCGTAATGACTTTGCACTTGTCACAAAGAGCCCACCAATGGATACTGTTCGTTCAGTACAAGGTTCCTGGTGTATTTTTGGCTGTACGTACCCTTCCATCCACATCCCACCTTTTAGGGGGAGTTACTGGTTTGGTTTCCATTGCAGTAACGGCAATCCTGGCAAGGCTTCTTTTCTTTTTCCCTTGCTTTGTTAATGGGCTAAGGTCTTGCCTTAAGTCCTTTGTGGATCGGCATTAAAATTCGTACCTATCGGTTTTGATTTTGTGATTTACAGATACTTTCAGGATCTATTACCTTTCAGCAATGTCTAATTTTTGAGCGGCACCGATTATGAAATTTGTTACCTTGTCTGGCTGAGATATCATGGGGACATGGCTGGATGTAAGTTCGATCGTAGTGGCCTTCATCAGCTTTGCCTTTTTTCGTTCCAGGTCAGGGTTGATCACCTTGTCCTGGGTTGCGACGATGTACCATGAGGGCTTGTTTTTCCAGGCAGGGTTTTCCACTTTCTCTTCGCCCGCTGACGCTGCCAATGGCACCTGTGTAGCATATATTAGTTTTCTTTCTTTAGGTGATACATCCGGCGCAAAATTTTCGTTGACTGCTTTCATCGACAGGGAAACAAAGCCTTCGGGGCCGACCTGGAACTCCTTTTCAACTCCCGTTGAAGGCATTGAGGCATTGACCGCATTTGCAGTTTGTCCTTCTTCCGGAACCAATGCAGCGACGTAGAGTAATCCAGCTACCTTTGGATCATTTCCCGCTTCGGAAATCACCATTCCACCGTAGGAGTGTGCCACCAGAAGTATAGGGCTGTCCATCCGGGCGATAGCACGTTTGGCAGCTGCGACATCATCTTTCAGTGAAGTGAGTGGGTTTTGCACAGCAATGACATTGTAGCCTTTTGCCTGCAATTGTGTAATGACCTTCGACCAGCAACTGCCATCGGCAAAGGCGCCGTGTACTAATACGATATTTTTGATTCCTTTTGAAGTTGATTGGGCTGCTGCTTTTTGCGACATTGAAAAAAAACCAATTGCAGTGAGGAACGCAGCTGAAATGAATTGTTTGATGGTAAACATAAATTTTGATTTTTTGATTAAAAGATGTTTCCCTGGTTACGCTTCAGCGAAGGATTCGTGTTCTTCCTTCACCACTGTTTTCATTCATACGCAATAACCGGTCTCCTTCTTGAGTCGAGGGTTTTATTCCTGCCTGATTTTTTCTTTGCCTAATGTTTCCCTGATGACAGCGGCGGCCTGCAACAGCGCTGTTTTAACGGCAGGGATTCCTGCCAGGGGGTTCAATAAACCGTAATCATGAATCAGTCCTCCATACCTGGTTAACGTTACAGGAACTCCTGCTTCATCTAATTTCCTGGCATAAGCTTCGCCTTCATCCCGGAGAACGTCATTCTCTGCAACCTGAATTAAGGCAGGAGGGAGTCCTTTCAATTGTTCTAAACTAGCCTGCAAGGGGGAGGCATGAATTTCTTTGCGTGCTTTTTTATCGGGCAAATAGTTGTCCCAAAACCATATCATCATATTCCTTGTTAGAAATCTTCCTTCCCCTAATTCCTTGTATGAAGAGGTGTCGAAACTGGCATCGGTTACCGGCCATAGTAACACCTGGAGCTTAATAGCAGGGCCATTTTTTTCCTTAGCCATCAACACTACTGACGCTGTCATGTTTCCACCAACACTATTACCCACAACGGCAAGGTTCTTTCCGTTAACACCTATCTCGTAGCCGTGCTCCGACACCCACTTTGTGACCGCGTATATTTGGTTAATGGCAACGGGGTAATGGGCTTCGGGCGACGGCGTATAATCGGGGAAAACAGCAACAGCGCCACTTTCCGTTACCAGGTCTTTTACCAACCGCCGGTGCGTGGGATAATCGCCCAGTACCCATCCGCCACCGTGGATAAAAATAAAGACAGGCGCATCGGGTTTTGCGCCCGGGGGTTTGGTAATATGAATAGTAACCTTTTCGCCATCCTGGGTAATGGTTCTTTCCGATTCTTCAATTCCTGAGTAATCTATTGCTACTGAGTTTTGTGCATCTACAAGCACCTTGCGGGCATCAGCGGGATCAAGTTGTTCCATAGGTTTCCCATCCCCGGAGTTGAGTACTTTCAAAAAGTCTCTGACCTGTACAAGCAAGCGGGGATCATTTTCAGCTTTTGTTGTTTTATTCTGTTGTGCCATAATTATTTCTTTATGAAGGTGAGTAATTATGAGGGTGAGTAATGTTGGGTAGTCCGTCAGATATAAAAAGCCATAAGTGTACCAGGCAAGGCCGGCGGTTTAACTATTGAGCCATTTCAAAATCCAGGTTCTCCGGATCGGCGCCGTATAAATCTACCAAAGTGCCTTTGACTACGCACCGGAAGTGGTGGCATAACAATACCGCTGTTATCAGGAGTTGCATTTCTTTCAAAGCGGTAAACTTCATCAACATGAATTACTTCAGGGTGGCGTCTTTTGTCTACGTTGCTGTAATAAGGGCAGAAACTTTTTTGATTCAAAACCGGCTTTATAGCCTCTTTTCTTCAGGTCTGACAAAGTATCTGCCAGTGAGTGATAATTTTTCATAACCCTTTTTTTACTGAGGTATTGATTACCGGGGCTGGGTGTTTTCCCATATTAGCTTTTGTGCCATTTCCCGGCTGATGTTATCTTCATAAGCAAAACAGGGTTCTACCAGGTAGCCTTTGAATTCCTGTGTTGAAGAAATGGCATAGAGCATTCTGTCTCCATCCGTATTTGAACCATCTTCGAAATAGTAATATTCGTCAACCACGAAACTATCGGGTGTGATCCAGCGGTTCAATTCAAGGCTGTAGAGGCAGGTTGTTTCTCTTCTAAACCGGATATGGTAACCCCGTTTTTTCAGATCGGCTACTTTTTCTTTGATCGAAGCAGGATGGATTATAATTTGCATTGGCTTCAACTGTTTTTCCTGAGGTGTCATTTTTGAAGGCTTATTTAGTGTTGAAAATTTTAAGCACCGTCACAGAAAGTATTCTGGGCTTCCGGCAGTAACACTTACTTTAGTAAATATCAACGGCTGGTCTTTAAAACGGATGGCGTCGTCCAAAAACTCGCTGCCTTCGCTGGTGTTATGCGGCGGCTCCTGGATTGCAACCAGGGCGGCCTGTTTATCAGGTTCATCTTTCCGCCTCTTCAGCGTAAGATGTAGGAAAGGGTTCATAATAATTAATTAATGAATGAGTAATTTGGTTTTCTGCAATAGCCGAACTGCCAGCCTTGCTATACAGGGTCGATCACAATTTGTATTCAATAAAATCAGGGCGAAGGATATCTGGTGCCTGTTTACTTGCCGTGTTTTTGTCTGGTTTTCGTAAGGATATAAAGCCGGCGTAGGGATGTCTGGACCGCGAACAGGAGGGAATTGCTCTCCCGTTACAAACGCCCCGGCAAGCAGTCGCCCGTCGTCTTTATTTCAACAGGTCGCAGATCATTTACTGTGTCAGGCTGTTTGTAATTGATTGCTCCACCATTTTTCAAAGTTGATGGTTCCCATCTCTGCCTGTCCGGCTGGCACCAGGGCTGCACGGGGAACTTCCCCGCCGTAGTACATCGGCTTGCCGGTAGACACCACTTTGCGGGGGTCATTTGCATGCTGCAGATACCGTGCAACCAGCTCATACATTTCAAAACGTTCCGGGCCGGCTATTTCTATCTTGCCATTGATGGGCGCTGCCAACGCATATTTGGCTACAAAGGCGGCTACATCGTCTGCAGCAATGGGCTGGAATAATACATTAGAAAGATGCACTTCGTTGCCTTCGGTAGCCTGGTTGGCGATGCCGGCCAGGAATTCGAGAAACTGGGTGCTCCGGATAATAGTGTAGGGCACTCCTGATTGCTGGATCAGATCTTCCTGAACCAACTTGGCCCGCATGTAACCGATGTTTTGCATAATGTCGGCCCCGACTATGGAAAGCGCTACATGATGTTTTACGCCTGCATTGATCTCTGCTGCCAATAAATTGCGGCCCGATGTCTGAAAAAACTCCATGACCGCTTTGTCTTCAAATGACGGTGAATTAGCGAGGTCAATAACGGTATCTGTATCTTTCATGGCTTCGGCTAATCCTTCCCCGGTTATGGTATTAATACCAGTGGCGGGAGAGGCTGCTATAACCTGGTGTCCCTGTTGACGAAGTTGTGCAACAACTTTTGTTCCGATGAGGCCGGAGCCTCCAATGACTACAATTTTCATAATTTGATTTTTAATTGTGCTTTTTCCTTAAAAGGCTAACGCAATGCCAATCCATCAAATTATTGATAGTCAATGAGAAGCTAACACGCACCAGTAATATTTCTCCCTGTATTTCGTGAAATCACGAAGCGTCTCACCATATTTGGTGGTTCAGCTTTTAATAAAGACACTCCCGCTTTTTTGTATCAGGCAAAATAATCGCTCTTGACAATGCCTAACTTTTTCATTTTAGAATGCAATGTATTGCCGGGGATCTTCAATATTTCAGCAGCACTGCCGGTGCCCGAAATTTTGCCGGCACAGCGCTTCAACGTTTGAATTATATAGCTGCGTTCCACTTCTTCCAGCGAACGGTTTAAAAGGAACGCCTGCTCCCGCTTTTCTGTATGTGTATTCCGGGGTATGTATACATCATCCAATACGCCGTCGGTTGCCAGCAATATGCTGCGTTCTAATAAATGCTCCAGCTCCCTTACGTTACCCGGCCAGGTGTAACTGCGTAATTGCTGTATTACCCTGGGTGCAATTTTCCTGATCCTGCGACCCGTATTCCTGCTGTACTTCTCTACAAAAAAATGTGTAAGTGCTTCAATATCTTCCGGGTGATCGCGTAACGGTGGCAGGCTGATGGGAAATACATGCAATCGAAAATAAAGATCGGCACGGAAACGGCCGGCTTTTACTTCTTCTTCCAGATTGCGATTGGTAGCTGCAATTAATCGTACATCGACCTTTATGGTTTGTTTGCCTCCCAGTCGTTCCAGTTCGCGCTCTTGTATTACACGCAACAACTTTGCCTGTACTTCCATTGGCAGTTCACCAATTTCATCCAGAAACAGGGTACTGTTATTGGCGAGTTCAAATTTGCCGATGCGCCGGTCAATGGCACCGGTAAAGGCACCCCTTTCATGACCAAATAATTCACTTTCGATCAAATTGGCAGGCAATGCAGCGCAATTGACCTTTACCATCAGCTTGTCTTTACGAGGTGATGCATTATGAAGGGCCCTCGCGATCAGTTCCTTGCCGGTACCTGTTTCACCCAATACCAACACGGTGGTATTTGAATCTGCGACTAGTGACATCAGCCGATATACTTTTTGCATCTGGTCGCCGCTGCCAATAATTTCCGAGAAATTATTAATGGTTTTGATCTGCTCTTTCAGGTAATCATTTTCTACTTCCAGCCGCTTTTTATACGACAATAAAGTTTCATTAGCCTGTATATTGGCAATAGCAATGGATATCTGAGCACATATCCCTTTCAATAGTAATTGGCTCAGCCGGTCTGCCAGCAGCCAGATGGTGCCGATATTTTTGTCGCCCACCCGCAGCGGCAGGCCGTATACATTTCTTAATCCGGTTGTTTGCCAAAGTTTGGCGTAGGAGTTACCACTCTTTCGTTCTTCTTCTATATTAAACACCAATCCATGCTTGCTGGCCAACACCTGCGCTGTATAGGTTTCTTCAATGGTGATCCGTTCGGCCGACATTTTATCAAAATACTTTTTTGATTTTTCAAACAACGTACTATCAAACATGAACGGGGACATGTGGAAGCCATCATCATCAATCACCCGGATCATAGCGAGTTTTGTATGCATTGTTTTATCCAGTACCTTGGATATAGCGTCCTGCAGGCCCAGCTTTGTTCTTACCTGTGCAATATCATTACTGAAATCCAGCAGAAAGGCCTGCTCTTCCTGTTTTTTACTGATTTGGTCATTGGCCATGATATTGGCCAGGGCGATGGATATTTGTGCACAAATGCCTTGCAGCAATTGCACATTGATATCTCCAAAGTCCAGGAACAAAATACCATGATTCGTTTCACCGTTGCGTAACCTGATCCCTACTACATCGTTAAATCCCAGTTGCTTCCAATATTGTAAATAGGGGCAGGTGAGGCCGCGCTTTATTTCCCTGTCCACATTAAACAATAATGGGATGGAACTATTAAGTACACGGTTCTGCAATCCATCGTTGACCGGATATCTGGCATTCTCCAGTGTACGCAATATCTTTGCATCCTGTGTTTTGCTAAAATCGTAGACATAGGAGCTCATGGTGATGTTGTCTTCATTGATCCTGCGAATGAAAAATCCCCCCTGAGGATTTAGCTTACCTAATGCGGTGCGAACGGCGCGGATAAGTTCGTCTTTCGTTCTTACCGTGGAGATATGGCTGCTAAAATCAAGAAGAAATGATTTTTCTTTTTCCTTGTTAAGCAGTTCCTCATTTTTGATAATATTGGATATAACGCCGGACAATTGCGGTGCAATACCTTTTATTACATTTCGAAATTCGCTGCTGAAGCTGCCAGGTATATCGGAATAGATATGAATAAAGCCCATTGGCTTTCCTTCTTTCATTAGCTTAGTCATTAAAATTTCCCTTACCCGGTTTTCGTAATTGACGCGAAGAAAGGAGGAGCTTTGCGGTTGGTTCATTACATCTTCGAGTAAAAACGATATAGGCTCATCTGCCCGTATTACTGCCTGGATGAATGGTTCGTTGAGCAAAAAACGGGAACTCGCTATTTCCTGGTACCCTGGATGCGACCGGATAGGAGATTCTTCATAATCCAGTAAGAAAGGGTAACAGGTCTCGTCTTTGTAGTCAATCAGCGTAATGATCGAATCAGTAAAGTAGAATAACTCATTAAGCCGTTTTTTTAAAAGGTTGATAAGGTCATTCTTACCCCGAACCCTGGTAAGGTCATTG
This sequence comes from uncultured bacterium, assembly GCA_966095395.1. GTDB lineage: Bacteria > Bacteroidota > Bacteroidia > Chitinophagales > Chitinophagaceae > Flavisolibacter. Next base: position 22,410 of record CBHTSW010000046.1, read on the forward strand.
CTTAAGACATCCAGAACGTTTCTTTCCTTTTTGTAATATTCAACTTGTTGCTGGAGTGAATGTATATTCGGTGGGGTGTTTTTTTGTTCAGACTTTAACCCTTTTATGTTCTCCTTCGTTCCTGTATTTTTCATGGAAGTCGTTTTTCAGGTGGCAGCACTCCTCGGTTTAGGAAAACTGGATAATTATTGAAAGGTCAGTACAAATTTAAAGGTCGATCCAATTCCAGAAAAGCTGATCCTGCCTGAAAACCAGACTGCAGAGAAGCAATCGTGTATGCTTTCATTTTGAAATTATTACTGATGAATTCATAAACCTTTCCTGTTGCTTTATTTAAACTTAGTGAACCTGGCAGTCACTTGATGGCCAATGCATGAATTTAAGTTACATAAGAAGAATAAAACTAAATCCCTACAGTCAGTTTGAATAGATGCCATGTCTTCCTGGCCCAGCAAGGAAAAAGGGAAGAGTTGCTTTTAGTTTGCAAAAGGGAGGATTTGTTTTGCAATTGGAGTAAAGTGGAGGAAAGAGGCAGTGTGACCGTTAGTGCAAACCAGCAATAACATGCTTCAATGGAACTTTCCAGCACTTAAGGATTTAATGCTAGAAAAAGAGGAGAAACCAAAGCGTCCAGAAGCTTAGGTTAGAGGTGTGGTTGATTATGACAGCTCCGTTCTTCGTGAGGAGTGAATGTGCACCGTTGGGAGGGATAATCGTTTTGGTACTGTCGCTATTCACCACCAAGGTGTGGGTACCATTTGGGTTAATTATGGTTTTGGTAGTTCCATTATCAATGACTACAGAATGCGTGCCGGCCGGGTTAACAATTGTTTTAGCAGCGTCATTGTTGATTACTGTAGTGTGGGTCCCATTTGGATTTACGATTGTTTTGGTAGCGCCGTTATCAATTACGGTGGAGTGAGTTCCATCCGGATTCACCACTACTGTTTGTGACCTTACCGAGAAAAAGGTCAACAAACAAGTTAAGAATAGAACCGCTTTACTCTTCATAGATACAAATCTCAGCATTGGTCCTTGTAAATCTTTCAAAAACAATGTTAATAAATACCGCTAACGAGAAAGGGCTTGCCGAGGTACTGGATTTTTTGAGTTTTGTCAGCTGAAACAAAAGCTGATAGGTGTTTTAAGGTACAAAATATGTTCTTTTGTTGAATGATGTTCTGCCTGCTGGAACTGCTGCGATGGCAGTACATAACCGTTAACTTACTCGTTGCCCCGCCATAGCAGCAAATCCAATGCAGGCTGTTCGCTTTTTGTCACCTCAGAATTTTTTTTATCGCTGCAATATAGTCTGGATTGTCTGTTATACCGTTATGCCCTTGTCCTTTTAGTGTAATCAATGTGTCGCCTGTTTTCATCCCGTTCTTCAACTTGAGTGACGAACCGTAATAAATTACTTCATCCTGATCTCCGTGGAAAATAACGATAGGCATTTTACAGTCTTTCAGGTACTCGTTTGTTTGAAACCTGTACTTTAAAAGAAAGGTTGGAATAATTGGATAAGTGTGCCGCATCATGTCTGTCAAACTATAATGTGGCGCTTGCAAAATGAGCAACTTAGGATGATTGGTTGCGGCGAGGTGTGCTGCCAGTCCTGTGCCTTCCGGCACAACTGGTTTCTTTTGGCTGGACCCACCGGATAGAGGTGGCGATGGATGGAACGAGGGTTTGTTTTGAAAGAGATGAAGAAGGGGAGTGGAGGGCCCTGCTGTCTGCTGAGGATCTTGAGAGCAATAAGACCATAGATGTGGAACTGGTCAAAGCTATGGCTATTTGTATAGAAGATATACTCAGGTAAATAGGACAATTGAAACCAGCCTGAGTTGCCAATATCAGGACAGCATTTCGTTTTTTTTTAAATTTTCCAGAACACCAACGGCAGCATGTGCATTCGCCATTCCCCGCTCTAGAATAAACACCAGTTAGTTTTTTCTTACTACGAATACTTTTACAAACCTCTCTTCCTGCTTTAGCACAAGTCCATTTTTTAAAAGATTTCCTTGAATGGAGTTTAAATCTGAAAATCCTCCCTCAATTTCCAAATCAATGTTCCCTGTATACCCGGTTTCGTTTACCACCACCTCTTTCATGGCAGGGAGGTTATTCAGATAGCTTACCAGCAGGGATATGTTTCCATTAGTTAATTAAGGCTTGTCTTTCTCCCAAAGCCTGTTTTCAGGCCTTCCGCCTTTTGATGTCAAATTATAAGCAGCGTCTTTTTTCTTCAGCACCCAGCACTTCATTTTTCTTTTTTCAAACCGCCCGATGTAGCCGGAATAATGATTCAGCGTTTCCAGCATTCTTTGAAAAAGATGACTTGCTTCTCCTGCCGGAACTATCACATCCAGGGTGTAGGCATTGTCTTTAAACCAGGCATCCCGCTCCCCGCTGCCAGGAGGTGGCGCTATTAAGCCGGAAGCATCCTGAGGGAGGATGAGTTGCCTACCCGTCAGGTTAGGCTCTATTCCTCTTGCTATGCTCTTGTAGATATCAAAAAGCGAAGTATTCATGATGGCCCTGCCACAAACAAAACCCTCTTTTTCCCGCAGCCGGTTGCCGCTGGGCAAGCCTTCAAACCATCCTTTTACCAGTACCGCGTAGTTGAGCAAATTGGATGCGGGCAGATCCTCGCCTGAGAAAACCGGCTTGTCTGTATCCTGGTCTTTTTTCAGGGTAAAGGAGGGGGGCACCCCGTCCAATACATCGCGAATGGAAGTCGCGTTCACATTCTCAGAAGATGTGGTGGCGATGACCCTTCCCGATTTACCAATCCACACATAATGCGGGATCAAACGGTGTGGAAACAATTTGTCCGTAAGGGTATCGTTTACCACGGTAGTCAGGCACAACTCCTTTCCTGTACGGGCTTTGTATTTCGTGAAAAAGGCCTGCACTTTTAAAAGATCGTCCCGGGTGCTTTTGCTGTTAACCAGCAGGATTTTCACCTGGTCGCCAAAGGCCGATTGCAGTGAATCCATTTTTGGTAAGGTATGCAGGCAGGAGGTGCACCAGGTGGCCCAAAAATCCAGGATCACCAGTTTCCCTTTAAAATCCGAAAGGCGTGCGGTGGGGGAGGAATGATGTAAGAGTTGCCCGAATTCAATATCCGGGACCGTATCACCAATAGAAAGCGGTTTTTGTGCCAGCAGCGAGGAGCCGGAGCATACCAATGCCAGCAGGGTATAGCGAAAACGCATAGCAGTAATGAAGTTTTAATGAATAGATAGAAGAATGAAAGCTCCCCGAAGGGAATAAAGTAGCGGAACTGTAAGTTTGCGGAAGTGTAAAGCTCCGTATGTTCGGATGGATGAAAAAAGTAGATTAAGGATAGTTCAGCCCATTTTAATAGTTTTATCTCTTAGCTTTTGCCAATCCTGCCTGTCGGTTAAAAAAGAGATAATCCCTAAAAAGTACCATAACTCCCCTAAACAGTTCCACGACCTTCAACTGGCCTTGAACTAGCTTTGTACAGCGAAAACAGACGGCACCATGGCGAAATCTTCCATCCCGGTTTACGATATCTGCACCATCGATCAAAGCGCCCAAAAGGATCTTTTGATTGAACGGTTTGACAGCTACCTGGAAAAGCACTACCAGCACCTGCACCGTCCCCACCGGCACTCTTTTTATCACCTGGTGCTTTTTACAAAGGGAAGGGGCGCCCATAGCATTGATTTTGAAAAGTTTTCCATCGAGCCTTACCAGATCTATTTTATGATTCCGGGCCAGGTGCACAGCTGGCACTTTGAAGGGGAGGTGGACGGTTACATCGTTCACTTTAACGAGGTGCTCTTTACCGGCTTTTTGCAAAACAGCCAGTACCTCGAACGCTTTCATTTCTTCAGGGGCCATTCGGCGGATGGGGTTTGCCAGCTTCCGGTGGACACTCAGGGCTATGTCATGAGCCTTTTTGAAAAAATGATCCGGGAGGTCCGGGAAGCCAAAGAGCAAAGTTTGGACCTGATCCGTTTAACCTTGCTGGAGTTGTTTATTATGGTGGAAAGGCACTGCTCGGGTAAAATAACCAGGAACATTCCCCCACAAAAACTCACCCTGCTCCGGAGCTTTCAAAACATAATTGACCGGCATTACCGCACCCTAAAGCTACCAAAGGAGTATGCCGATCTTTTGTACGTCACACCCAACCACCTCAATGCCCTGTGCCGCGATTTGCTGGGCAAAACAGCGGGAGACCTCATTCGTGACCGGGTGTTGCTGGAGGCCAAACGCCTGCTCACTAATGCCGGTATGACCATCACGGAGATCGCGTATGATCTCAATTTTCAAGACAATTCTTATTTCAACCGTTTTTTCAAAAAAAGCGTGGGGCTAACGCCTGACGAGTTTCGAAAAACATTCTTAAACCAATGATATTACCTATGTGCGCTCAAAAACACGATGAAAAACCCAACCTGCTCCTGAGCCTTTTGCAATCAAAATGCACGCGGTGCCGAAGGGGAGACATGTTTCAGTACAAAAACCCCTATAACCTGAAACACACCATGAAAATGAACAGCCAGTGCCCGGTGTGCGGCCAGCCCCTGGACATGGAGCCCGGTTTTTACTATGGCACCAATATGATCAGCTATACCCTGGCAGTTATTATTTGCGTGGTAACCTTCCTGTTGTGGTGGTTTACCATTGGCTTTTCGCTGCAGGACGCCCGCTTTTTTTGGTGGATGGGCATCAACGCCTTTGTGCTGATAGCGATGCAACCCCCGCTGATGCGTATCTCCCGCACCCTATGGCTGTTCTTCTTTGTCCAATATAGCCCCCGGTGGAGCGAAGGGGATATTGTCAGCGTGTACAGTGTGAATAAGGAACACCAGAACAACTGGTAAAAAGAATTTTAGAACCCCGTACACCGGCGTTTGCATCAATAAAAAACAGAGAGAAAATGAAATGGATTAAAAAGATTTTTCTTTTCCTTCTTCCTAAGAAAAGCTGTTGTAAGTAATTTGGGTATTTGTCTTGTCATTTATACAATTGTCGCTGGTAAGGTTTAGTAAGCCAGTAAGATTGATTTCTATGAAATAATAGGAGAGTAGAAATAATTTCTTGATGCCAATAGGGGGG
>CBHTSW010000047.1:0-23945 GCA_966095395.1 uncultured bacterium
CAGACATTGCAGCAAGAGTAAAAAAGATCATCGTAGACAAATTAGGAGTTGATGAGGCAGAAGTAAATAACGAAGCTTCTTTCACAAACGATTTGGGCGCCGATTCTTTAGACACCGTAGAATTGATCATGGAATTTGAAAAAGAATTCAACATTTCAATTCCAGATGAGCAGGCTGAAACAATCACCACTGTAGGCCAGGCTGTATCTTACCTTGAAGAACACGCAAAGTAATTGAGCTGTTGTTCCCCTTGCGTGGGAACACTTATAAAAATTCCGCCTTCCGGCTGTGCGTAACAGCGAAGGCGGTTTTATCTTACATAAAATTTCATTGTGCGTCAAATACAATTAAAGCGAGTTGTAGTAACTGGTATGGGCGGAATTACGCCCCTTGGAAATTCAATAACCGAATATTGGAATAACCTGCGCAATGGCGTAAGCGGTTGTGATGTTATAACCAACTTCGATGCTTCAAAGTTCAAAACCCGGTTTGCCTGCGAGATAAAAAATTTTGATGCGACGAATTTTATGGACAGGAAGGAAGCCCGAAAACTCGATCGCTTTACACAGACAGCCGTAGTGGCCAGCGACCAGGCCGTGCTGGATGCCGGGATTGATGCCGGTAATGTCAATATGGACAGGGTAGGTGTGGTGTTTGCCAGCGGCATTGGAGGTTTGATCACTTTTCAGGAAGAGGTGACCAATTTTGCCAAGGGCGACGGCACGCCCCGTTTTAATCCTTTTTTCATTCCTAAAATGATATTGGACATTGCGGCCGGTCATATTTCCATGCGGCATGGTTTCCGGGGGCCCAACTTTGCGGTGGTTAGTGCCTGCGCTTCTTCAACCAACGCTATGATGGAGGCCTTTAATTTATTGCGTATGGGCAAAGCTGATGTTATTATAACAGGTGGCGCCGAAAGCGTAGTAAGTGAAGCCGGTGTGGGCGGGTTTAACGCTATGAAGGCATTGAGTGAAAGAAATGATGATCCAAAGACAGCCTCAAGGCCCTATGACAAAGACCGCGATGGTTTTGTAATGGGCGAAGCGGCAGGTGTGCTGGTTTTTGAAGAGTTGGAACATGCTTTGAAACGCGGTGCCAAAATTTATTGCGAAATAGCAGGCTGTGGTGCGACGGCCGATGCGCATCATATAACAGCGCCTCACCCCGAAGGCCTGGGTGCAAAAAATGTTATGTTCCAGGCATTGGAAGATGCAGAAATGCAGGCGTCTGATATAGACTATATCAACACACACGGCACTTCTACACCTTTGGGTGATATTGCCGAAGTAAAAGCCATTGTTGATGTATTTGGAGAACATGCCTATAATTTAAACATCAGTTCCACCAAATCAATGACGGGGCATTGCCTTGGAGCGGCGGGAGTGATTGAGGCCATCGCTTGTATCATGGCGGTGCAAAATGATATTGTGCCTCCAACCATTAACCATTTTACCGATGACCCCGAACTGGATACAAAACTGAACTTTACTTTTTGGGAAGCACAAAAGCGTACCGTGAATGCTGCATTGAGTAATACATTTGGATTTGGCGGGCACAATGCCTGTACCATTTTCAAAAAATATTCTGCGTAAATTCAGCATAAATTTTACCGGCACATAAAAAATTGTACTTAACAGTTTGTGGATTTTTTAAAAGCATTCTATAAAAAACATTCTGATCCTTCTTTCAAAAAAGGTTTGAAAGGTGTTTTAGGCTATGCTCCCGGTAATATTTCACTCTACAAAACAGCATTAACACACCGCTCCATAAAAGACACGATTGATGAGAACAATGAGCGGCTCGAATATTTGGGTGATGCCATTTTAAGTGCCCTGGTAGCTGATTATTTGTTCAAACGCTACCCGTATAAGGAAGAAGGTTTTCTAACCGAGATGCGCAGCAAAATGGTGAACCGCCAGCAACTGAACGATATTGCCGTGAAGATGGGCTTGAAGAAAATTACGCTGTACAATAAATCAGACGCATCATTAAAAACAAGCCAGATCTTTGGCAATACACTGGAGGCGCTGGTGGGTGCTATTTACTTAGATAAAGGGTATAAAAAAACAAGCAAGTGGGTGGCAGAAAGAATCATTATGCCGCACATGTTTGTTGAAGACCTGGAACTCTTAGAGATCAATCATAAAAACAAGCTTTACGGATGGGCCAATAAAAACGGCAAGCAGCTGGAGTTTGAAACCCTTAACGAAAAACTGGAAAACGGCCGCCGCTTGTTCACCATCGGTGCCGTTATTAACGGAAAAGTAATTGCCCAGGGCAAAGCCTTCAATAAAAAAGATGCCTCGCAAATTGCAGCACAACTGGCCGTTGAAAAACTAGGCATTGTCAATTCCGACTCTACCACTGAAATCGACTGATTATTTTTTGTACCTGATCCGGTACACAGCTCCTTTCGTATCATCGCTTACCAGCAATGCGCCATCCGCAGCCATGATGATATCCACCGGGCGGCCAATAACCCTTTCATCGGGCTGCAGCCAGCCTGAAGCAAACGGAATGGCTTGGGTAGCTTTATTGTTTTCAAGTTTCACAAGCGTAATGTTGTAACCGATCTTTTTACTTCTGTTCCAGCTCCCGTGTTCGGCCACGAGGATTTGGTCTTTATATTCTGCCGGGAACATTCCACCGGTATAAAAACGCATGCCCAATGCAGCTACATGGGGTCCCAACTTCAGTGCCGGCGCTGTATAGTCCGCACAATTTTTTCCCTTGCCGAACTCAGGGTCTAAAATATCACCCTGGTGGCAGTAGGGAAATCCAAAATCCATCCCCGGCTTTGGTGCCGTATTTAACTCATCGCTTGGCACTTCATCGCCTAACTCGTCTCTTCCGTTATCGGTAAACCATAATTCTTTTGTTTGCGGATGCCAGGAAAATCCAACGCTGTTTCGTATGCCTTTGGCAAAAATCTCAAAACCGCTACCATCAGCATTCATTCTTGTAATCGTAGAATACACGGGGTCGTCTTTTTTGCAAACATTGCAGGGAGCTCCAACCGGCACATATAGTTTATCATCGGGGCCAAAGGCAATAAATTTCCAGCCATGATGCGCATCCTTCGGCAGTTTATCGTAAACAACTTTATACGCCGGCGGGTTTCCCAAATTATTTTCAATACCGTCAAACCGGAGAACACGGTTGATTTCTGCAACATACAGGCTTCCGTTCCGGAAAGCCACCCCGTTTGGTGAGTTGAGACCCGAGGCAATTGTATAAACAGTATCGGCTTTGCCGTTTTTATCTGCGTCCACAACTGCATACACCTTATCGCCCCTGGTACCTACAAATAGGGTTCCATTGCTGCCCCAGCATAAACTTCGGGCGGCCGGAACTTCGGCAAAGACACTGATATGGAAACCAGGGAGCAGCGTTATTTTATCCAGCTCATATTTAGTAAATAATGCATCGTTGGCAGGATTGGCTGACTGGCTTGTTGTATCAGCATTTACCTGTTCATTCGCATCGTTCTTGCTCTTACATGACATCAAAAGAAGAAATACCAGCAGAAGTGTACAACTTCCAGGCAAATAACGGGGCGTAAGCTTTATTTGGTACATAACTAAGTGTTTGCTTTATTGAAATTATGAAGATTCTTATTTAGTTACGTAGGGGGTGTACAAAGACAAAAGTGTGGGATTTACGATTCATCCATGGCAGGACAGGTCATTTTTTAGATGTTTTCTTAAATAAAATAAATAGAAACACTTATCAGTTATCTGTTTGATAATCATAGAATTATACCTTTTTAGGTAGATTTTCTTATGCGAAAGAGGTAAAAACACTTGCATTTAAAAAAAACGGGAGATAGTTTTGCCCTCTCCGAATGATGGAATAAGTAAATCTGCTTAGAATATAATACTTGATTTATTTACCATCCATAAGGGAAAAACTAACAATCCGTATTATGAAACAGCTCTGCATTACCCTTTCTTTTATTCTATTGGCTTTCTTTTCTTTTGCAGCCCCCGTTAACAGTGTAATTATCAATAATGGAAAATGGTCGCAAACCTCTACCTGGAGTTTGGGAAGGTTGCCCGTAAATGAAGATACTATAGTAGTTCCCAAAGACTATACTTTAATACTGGACAATAACTTAAACATCAGCTCGACAAATTTTTTCATTAAGATTTATGGTGTCTTAAGCCTGAACGTAGGGATACTTAACATCGGAGAAAACAGTGTTATTGCTATATATGGAACCGGATTCATTGAAAGTGAAAAAAGTAACAATGCTGACAAAATTCAAATTGGAGGCATAGCTAAATATCTTGGCAGTGGCGGTACGGTTTTTGGCCCTGCCACTGCTTCTAAAACAACCGGCCCGGCGCCTTATGGTTTTTCTTCCGGATCGGTTATACTGCCGGTCAAGTTTATTGGTTTTAACCTGGCTCACAAAGGAAACGATGTGTTGATTCAGTGGTCGACTTCAGAAGAAAGGAATGCTCTTCGGTACGAGCTGGAGCGCAGCCTGGATGCTATCAATTGGAACACGATCACGTTTGTGTCTGCTGTGGGAAACAGCGCTACCATCAATAATTACACTTATACGGATAAGGGTGCAGGTTCAAAAACAATGTATTACCGCATAAAGCAGGTGGACAGGGACGGGAAATTTGTTTATACTGTTGTAAGATTAATTAAAACCAATGCAGGCAATGCAGATATTCAAATTGGCGCTGCCCAAAAAATGTTGGTTTTACAATTTCCACGTCAGGTAGAGGGTGTTTCAATCAGGATGGTTTCTCTAAACGGGCAGGTAATAAAAGAGCAAAAAATGGCACAGGCGGTAGGGCAGGTTGTTTTGAATACAGGAATGAAAGGAAACTATGTGGTTTCTGTAACGAATGGACGTGATGTAAATGTTGCCCGCCAGGTGGTCTTATAAAGCTATTTTTTTTCGTACGGTCAGCAGCCCCGGAATTTCCGGGGTTATTTTTTGGAAGTACGCTGGTTAAATTAAACCAGGGCTTGATTTTTTTACCTAAGTTTTCTTTTCCTGGCAAAGCTCTATTAAAACGCCATTCGTGGCTTTGGGGTGAAGAAAGCAAACCAGTTTATTATCGGCGCCCGTTTTCGGTTCTTCATTGAGCAGGGTAAATCCTTCCTTTTTTAGCCTGTCCATTTCCCGGAATATGTCTTCTACTTCAAAAGCAATATGATGGATGCCTTCGCCCTTTTTATCAATAAATTTTGAGATCACCCCGCCTTCAGTCATAGATTCCAGCAATTCAATTTTGGTTTCCCCTTTTTGAAAAAAAGCAGTGTTTACACTTTCAGAAGCCACCGTTTCTGTTTTATAGCAAGGGGTATTCAGCAGTTTTTCAAACAGGGGGATAGAGGTTTCCAGGGTTCGTACCGCAATCCCAATGTGTTCTACTTTACGCATCGTTAATTGTTTATGAATTGGGGTAAAATTAATGGCTATCGATTACAATGCCTTTATCAAACGATGCATTTAAGGTAAATTTGCAGGCACAACGAAAGTAGGTCCAACTATGTTGAAACTGCCTGTCTATCTTGATCATAACGCTACCACACCTTGCGATCCAAGGGTGGTGGAGGCTATGCTGCCTTACTTTACCGACAGGTTTGGCAATGCGGCAAGCCGTAGCCATTCATTTGGCTGGCAGGCAGAGGCGGCGGTGGACCTTGCCCGTGAGCAGGTAGCCGCATTAATTGGCGCCGACCCCAAAGAGATCATTTTTACCTCCGGTGCTACAGAAGGGGATAATCTTGCTATTAAGGGCGTTTACGAAACCTACAGCGGGAAAGGCAATCACATTATTACCTCTAATATAGAGCACAAGGCTGTTCTGGATACCTGCAAGCACCTGGAAAAGCAGGGGGCGGAGGTTACTTATCTCAACGTAAAGGAAAATGGTTTGATCGATTTGCAGAAACTGGAAGCGGCTATCAAACCAACCACCATTCTTATTGCCATTATGTATGCCAATAACGAAATTGGTACGGTGATGCCGGTGAAGGAGATTGGCCAAATTGCAAAAAAGAATAGTGTTTTATTTTTTACCGATGCTACGCAGGCAGCAGGTAAAATTCCGGTTCAGGTGGAGGAAGACGGCATTGATTTGTTGGCAATGACCGCTCATAAAATGTATGGTCCCAAAGGTGTGGGAGCCTTATATGTGCGGCGCAAAAATCCCCGTGTCAAACTTACCTCACAAATAGATGGCGGTGGCCATGAAAGAGGCATGCGCAGCGGAACACTGAATGTGCCTGGCATTGTCGGCTTTGGTAAGGCTTGTGAGTTGTGCCGCGCTGAAATGCAGCAGGAGGCAGGACATTTGAGCCGGCTGCGGGATAGATTGGAAGCTTCTTTATTGAAATTGGGAGAAGCTTACCTAAACGGTGATACGGTTCACCGGCTGCCGCATGTAAGCAATATTTCTTTCAAATACGTGGAAAGCGAAGGTTTGCTGATGGGAATAAATAAAGAGATTGCCTTGTCTTCGGGTTCGGCCTGTACCTCTGCTTCCATAGAGCCTTCGTACGTTTTAAAAGCATTGGGTTTGGGTGATGACCTGGCACATAGTTCGCTTCGCTTTGGATTGGGCCGGTACACTACGGAGGAGGAAATTGATTATACCATTGGGCGGATTTCGGAAAATGTGATCAAACTCAGGAAAATGTATAAAGAAGCTATAGGTGTGAACAATGTTAAAATGTAAAAGGATATGGGCGTTTAGGGTTTACTGAATTTTTAATTTAACTAATTTCAATTCTTAATTATGACAGCAACAGATAACGCAATACATGTAAGTGATAAAGCAAAGCAAAGGGTTTTGCAACTGATGCAGGAGGCCGGCGTTGGCAACGATGCTTCTTATTTTTTAAGAGTAGGTGTTGTAGGCGGCGGTTGTTCGGGCCTGAGTTATAAAATGGATTTTGACAATGTGCAAAAGCCCACGGACCAGGTATTTGAAGATAACGGTTTGAAGATCGTCACCGACCTGAAAAGTTTTTTGTACCTGGTAAATACGGTGCTTGAATACTCAGATGGTTTGAATGGTAAAGGGTTTTACTTTAATAACCCGAATGCCAGCCGAACCTGTGGCTGCGGTGAAAGCTTTGCGGTGTAATCAGGCAAACTTTTTACTGTAATCCCGTTTCAATTGAAACGGGATTTTTATTATACGAGGCATCCGGAAAACGTTCTTAAATTTTTATTTGTTGTGAAATAAATCAACTTTCATTGAACAGTTTACCTATTTTGCGTTTTACATTCTAAACCTTAGATTTTACATTTCACTTCATGTGGCCCATTTGCAAAAAAGAATTACGACAGTTTTTCAGCAACCTGACCGGTTATATTGCCATCATTGTTTTTTTGCTGGTAAATGGTTTGGTATTGTTTGTTTTTCGAAACAATATCCTTGACAATGGCTACGCTACCCTGGATGATTTTTTTTCTTTTGCTCCCTGGATCCTGTTGTTTTTAATTTCTGCCATTACCATGCGCAGTTTTTCAGATGAATTTAAAAGCGGAACGTTTGAAATCCTGCAAACCCGTCCTATAAGCCGGTGGCAGGTGGTAACGGGTAAATTCTTTGGAAGTTTTATTGTGGCGGTTATTGCGCTGGTGCCAACGCTGGTTTATTATTTCACCATTAATCACCTGGCTTCTGCCACCGGCATTGATTCCGGCGCGGCGGCAGGCTCTTACCTGGGCTTGTTATTATTAACTGCGGTATTTACAGCTATCGGCGTTTGTGTCAGCAGCTTTACTACCAACGCTATTGTGGCTTTTATTATCAGCCTGATTGCCTGTGTATTGCTTTATTTGGGATTCACGGCTATCAGCCAGTTGCCGGTGTTCAGCAATGGGCTGGATTATTATATTGAAATGCTGGGCATCAATTTTCATTATCAAAGCATCAGCCGCGGCGTGATCGATACCAGGGATCTTGTTTATTTTCTGAGCATTGTTATTTTCTTTTTGTTAGTAACAAGACAAAATTTACAAAAACGATAAATGGGCAAAAGAAGAAATACGATTTGGTGGATTGGATTGGTGACAGGGTTGATTGCTGTTAACTATACAGCATCTGTTTTTCATCAGCGTTTGGACCTAACCGAAGATAAACGCTATTCCATAACGCCCACAAGCAAAGAGCTTTTAAAGAACCTGCAGGGCGATTTAGCCATTACTGTTTTTTTGAAGGGAGAGTTTCCATCGGAGTTCAGAAAATTGGGTACAGCTACAAATGATTTTTTAAACGTGTTCAGGGATGCAAGCGGCACGAAAGTAAAATACCGTTTCATTTCTCCTGATGAAGAAGCAACCGGTGATAAAAGCTGGGGCGATTCCTTGCAATCATTGGGTGCGGCCCCTATCAACCTGAACGTCCAGGTGAAATCCGGCGAAGAAAATAAAATCGTTTTTCCCTACGCTCTTCTTCAATACCATAACGAAACGGCTTTGGTTAACCTTTTTCAAAGCAGTAAAAAAAATATTTCCCCTGCAGAATTGAACAATGCAGAGGCTATGATGGAATACCAGTTTGTGAAAACCATTGATAAACTGGTTGATCCTGAAAAACCATTCATTGCCTATGCGGTGGGCAATGGAGAGCCTGTTGATGCCAGAACGTTTGACCTGCAGCAGGTAGTAGGCAGCAATTATAAATTGTTCACCTTCGATGTAAAGGCACAAAGTTTTATTCCGGATACCATGAAGGTTTTATTAATTGTAAAGCCAGCCGACACGTTTACGGATGCCGAAAAACTAAAGATCGATCAATATGTTATGCGGGGCGGGAAGGTATTATGGTTTATAGATAATCTTCATGCAGAACAGGATAGCCTTAGTTTTAAATCTGAATTAATTGCCTACGACAGGAACCTGAACATCCAGGACCTGCTTTTCAATTATGGAGTGAGGATCAATCCTGATTTATTGATGGATCTGCAATGCGATTTTATGCCTTTTGCAGTCGGTGGTTCTGCGTCCAACGCCCAATATGAGTTTTTGCACTGGAACTATTATCCGCTTTTTGAATCGAAGAACAATCACCTTATTAATAAAAACCTTGGACTGGTGGCAGGCCGTTTTGTTAACTCCATTGATACCATAGAGGTGGAAGGGGTGAGCAAAACGTATTTGCTACAAAGCTCTGCTCACTCAAGAGTCATATCCACACCAGCCCTGATAAGCCCCAATGAAAACCGCAATGCGCCGGAAGATGCCCTGTTCAATAAAAAGGATATTCCTGCGGCCGTACTGCTCGAGGGTAAGTTCACCTCTCTTTTTCGGGGTAGAATAAGTAGAGCCCAAAGAGATGGTTTGGCTATGACAGGAGGGTTTATTGAAAAAAATGAGCAGGAAAATAAAATGATTGTTGTGGCTGATGGCGACATTGTACTGAATGACGTTTCCGCCAGGCAAGGACCACTGCCTATGGGCATAAATTTATATACCGCAGGTTCGCAATATGAATATCAGTTTGCCAACAGGGATTTTTTATTGAACTGCCTTGAATATTTGACCAGCAAAAATACCATTATCAAAACCAGGAACAAGGAAATCGTTCTTCGTTTATTGGATATGAAAAAGGTAGAAGCCGAAAAATCAAAATGGCAGTTAATTAACATAGCCTTGCCTATTTTTCTTATCATTCTTTTTGGCGTCCTCTACCAGCAAATCCGCAGGCAAAGATTTGCTGCCTAATCATCCCAATCTCAACTTAAGTATCTTTGCCCGCTAAAAAGCGAGTGGAATTATGACGCCGGATCAAATAGCTTATTTAGTATTTGGAATCGTTTTATTAATTGCCGTTACAATAGATCTTGGGTTATTGAGCAAAAGCTCAACAGAGATCAGTATTAAAAAAGCATTGTATCAAACTGCTTTCTGGGTAAGCCTGGCTTTTGCCTTTTTTGCTTTTTTATGGTGGTACGAAGGCAGTGTCATTGCTGTTGAATACATTAGTGCTTACCTGATGGAATGGAGCCTGAGCATTGATAACATCTTTGTTTTCATTCTTATTTTCAGCTTCTTTAATATCCGGCAGGACCATGTGGCCCGGGCTTTATTGATCGGAATTTTAATGGCCATCGTTTTCCGTATCATTTTTATTACGGTTGGCGTGGCGTTGGTGGAACGGTTTGCGTGGATACTGTACCTGTTTGGTGTTTTTCTTGTGTATACCGGTATTAAGATTTTCACAGTAAAACAGGAAGAAGAATTTGACCCCGCTACCAATCCTGTCTATAAATTCCTCAATCGCTTTTTTCCCATCATTCATGAGGACATAAGCGGTAAGCTGATCGTAAAAAAGAACGGCAAGCGTTTTTATACCAATATGTTTGTTGTGGTGGTAATGCTGGCTACAACCGATATTGTTTTTGCGCTGGACAGTATCCCTGCTGTGTTTGCCATTTCACAGCAAAAGCTGGTGATCTATACCAGTAATATTTTTGCCGTGCTGGGTTTGCGGTCACTTTTCTTTTTGCTGAAAGGCGCTGTTAACAAGTTTGATTACCTGCAGCAGGGTATTGCCATCGTGCTTATTTTTATTGGGTTAAAAATGCTCATTAGCCATTGGATACATGTGCCGGTTTATATTTCCCTTTTGGTTATTGTAGTGTGTCTGGTGGGCTCCATTGTTTATTCCATTCAGGTAGCCAATGAAAGAAATAAAGATTTAACTGACGAATAGTGTATTCCATTCAAACCATCTGTTCTGTTATTGAAGGAACATTCCTCTGGCAATCGTCGGATGCGGTTATAGAACATTTGATCTATGACAGCAGAAGAATTCAGCAGCCTTTTGCCTCTTTGTTCTTTGCTTTGAAAACTGGCCGCAACGATGGCCATAACTATATAGCCGATTCCTATAAAAAAGGTGTCCGCAATTTTATTGTAAGCGAGCAGGTTGAACAGCAAAACACCCCTGGGGCAAACATTATTCTTGTAGAAGACACCTTGCTTGCCTTGCAAAAGCTAGCTGCTTTTCACAGGAGTCATTTTCATTTTCCTGTAATAGGAATAACGGGAAGTAATGGAAAAACCATTGTAAAAGAGTGGTTGTACCAGTTATTGCAGGACGATTTTAAAATTGTTCGCAGCCCAAAAAGTTTCAACTCACAAATCGGCGTTCCGCTTAGTGTGTGGCAAATGAACGAGCAGCACACGCTTGGGATTTTTGAAGCCGGTATTTCTTCGGTTGGTGAAATGGAAAAGCTGGAAAAGATTATCCGGCCTTCCATAGGATTGTTGACCAACATTGGAGAAGCCCATGATGCAGGTTTTCAATCGCAGGCCCAAAAGCTGCAGGAAAAGTTGAGATTATTTAAGGACGCAGAGGTGGTTATTGGCGAGCGGACATTGATAAGTAAAGTAAATCCTGGCAAAGAGCTTTTTTCGTGGGGAAACATGGCAGAAGCCGACCTTGAAATCCGGTCCGTGGTAAAAGAAAAAGAACAAACAACCATGGGTGCGGTTTATAAGGGTAAAGAAGTGAGCCTTCTCATTCCTTTTACAGACGATGCTTCCATTCAGAATGCCATCAGTTGTTGGTGTGTGCTGTTGTATGTAAAAATGGATGAAGACAAAATCCGCAAACGCTTTTTAAAGCTGCATCCGGTAGATATGCGCTTGCAGTTAAAGCATGGTATTAATGATTGCCTGGTTGTAAACGATAGTTACAGTGCCGATACAACCTCTTTAAAAATTGCTTTGGATTTTTTAAGGCAGCAAAGCTCCGGGTTGAAACGAACGGTGATCCTATCTGATTTTTTTGAAACCGGAAGATCGAAAAACGAACTGTACGCAGAAATAGCGGGTCTGCTAAAATCCTGTACCATAGAAAAAGTAATAGCGGTCGGCAACGAAATAGGAAAGGAACTTTCACAATTCTTCAATGCCGCCCTTATCCGGAGTTATGCTTCTACCGAAGATCTGATCCTCGACTTTAAAACCTCTTCTTTTTATAACGAAATCATTCTGATAAAGGGCGCCCGAAAATTTGAGTTTGAACGGGTAGCGCAATTGTTTGAGAAAAAACTGCACCAGACCGTTCTGGAGATCAACCTGAATGCACTGGTGAATAATTTAAAGGAATATCAAAAACAATTGCAGCCATCTGCCAAAGTAATGGCCATGGTAAAGGCCTTTTCGTATGGTAGCGGAGGCGCGGAAATAGCCAGTGTGTTGCAATTTCACAACGTGCAATACCTGGGTGTTGCGTATGCCGATGAAGGAGTTGAATTAGTAAAAGCAGGCATCAATCTCCCTATTATGGTAATCAATGCGGAGGAATCCTCTTTCCAGGCAATAGTGGATTATAACCTCCAACCTGTTATCTATTCGTTTCCTTTATTGCAGGCGTTTGAAAGTTACCTGAAAGATCAGGCAGTGCTGTCCTACCCGGTTCATATGGAAATTGAAACGGGGATGAACCGCCTTGGTTTTGCCCTTGCAGAAGTAGAAGAACTCTCAAAATATATTTCATCCAGTTCCCTTTTTACTATCCAGTCTGTATTCAGCCATTTAGCGGCCAGCGAAGACCCGTCGCAAGATGATTTTACACGAAAGCAGGCAGCGGTTTTTGGACAGGCCGTCAGCATCATAAAAAAATATATTGGGTATCCCTTTTTAAAACATATTTCCAATACGGCTGCTATTGTTCGCCACCCACACCTGCAAATGGACATGGTGCGGCTGGGAATTGGTTTGTATGGAATTGAAACTGATGGTGAGGGACAATTGGACCTCCAGGCAGTGGCCACCTTACGGTCCACCATTGCGCAATTAAAGTTGGTTAAAAGGGGGGAGTCGGTAAGTTATAACCGGAAGGGCATCGTAACAAGGGATTCGGTAATTGCCACGGTTCGGATTGGGTACGCCGATGGGTATTCGCGGCAGTTCAGTAATGGCGTTGGCAAAATGTGGATCAAAGGGGAATTGGCCCCTGTAATTGGATCTGTTTGTATGGATATGACCATGCTTGATGTAACCGATATTGCCGGCATAAAAGTAGGCGACAGTGTGATCGTATTTGGCTCTCAGCTCCCTGTTCAGCAGGTAGCCGCCTGGATCAATACCATTCCGTATG
This sequence comes from uncultured bacterium, assembly GCA_966095395.1. Lineage (GTDB taxonomy): Bacteria > Bacteroidota > Bacteroidia > Chitinophagales > Chitinophagaceae > Flavisolibacter. The sequence goes on from CBHTSW010000047.1 coordinate 13,098, forward strand.
AGCTGATGACAGGTGTTTCGCAAAGGGTGAAGCGTATCTATTTTCATGAATAGAATTAACGTTTTAGAAGCTGTTCCCGGCACTCAACCCTTATCTTTGTCCCTTTAATTTTTCTATTGTGAAGCTGCGTTCTGCCATACTGATTATTGCAATCGTCATTATTATTGATCAGGCTTTGAAGATCTGGATCAAAACCAACCATCCTTTGGGGCCTATAACCAATATGCTTGGCTTGCCCTGGGCTAAATTATATTTCATTGAAAATGAAGGAATGGCCTGGGGTTGGAAATTGGGTGGCGAATGGGGCAAGATGATGCTAACCCTGTTTCGATTAGCCGCTGTGATTTTTGGTTCCTGGTATCTGGGTAAAATTGTAAAGCAGAAATATTCAAGAGGTTTTATTGTTTGCGCTTCTTTGATTTACGCCGGTGCTTTGGGCAATTTAATCGATAGTTTATTTTACGGGTTGATATTTGAGGAAAGCACTTATACCCACATTGCTAAGATATTTCCAGCAGAAGGATATGGAAGTTTTTTACACGGCAAGGTGGTGGATATGCTTTATTTTCCCATGGTTCATTCCAATTTCCCTGATTGGATTCCCTTACTAGGAGGTAAAGAATTTGAATTCTTCAGTCCCATTTTCAATATCGCAGATGCTTCTATTTCTGTTGGCGTCATTACACTGCTGGTGTTTCAAAAAAGGTTATTGAAAAAACAGCACGAAGAAGAGCACCTTACGGTTACTACAAGTACAGAGGTAAGCGACCAGGCGCAGGTTATGTAATGCCGTTACGAATTCCTTATTCATAGTTGCAAAACCAGCCTTCATCCCAATTCCCGGGGTTGTCGGCCATGTTTTTCTTTTTGGTGATTGCCTGCACCCCGGACCTGGCAATAGCTAAATTTTTTTTCGGCTCCTTTGATTTTTGGGCCTCTGCATTAGCCAGGCGGAGCGGATAAGCGCTGAAATAAAGTAAAGCACCGGATTGATTTTTCATACTGGTTTGGATTTAGGATTATACAAGGTGTTTACACAGGCAGTGTTAAATTAAATATTCTCTTTTGTAGATGCAATAGGCGGTTAGAGTTGCTTTATGACCAACCGGTCAGTATTACATCTTTTGGTCTGATTACTCCGTAATTGTTTATATTGGTACAAATACTGTTTCTTGCCGGTAACTAAAAATTCTGTACTGACCTCCTTGTTTGCAGCCGTTGTTTGCTTTGCTGCCTATGCTTCCATCACTGCTTTTCGGAAAGCGTTCAACGTGGCCCCCTATAACGGACACCTCATCGCAGGATTGGACTATAAGGTGGTTTTAATTATCACACAGGTGATGGGCTATATGCTGAGTAAGTTCTATGGCATCAGGTTTATCAGCGAATTAAAAAATATAGGAAGGGGAAGGCTGATCCTTATTTTGACCGGCGTTTCCTGGCTTGCCTGGTTGCTGTTTGCCTTGATTCCCCCGCCTTATAACTTCTGGCTTTTACTGTTCAATGGGTTTCCGCTGGGCATGCTGTGGGGCGTGGTGTTTTCTTACGTGGAAGGAAGAAGGGCCACCGATTTTATTGGCGCTGCCCTGGCCGTTAGTTTTATTTTCGGGCCGGGTATAGCCAAATCCACCGCACAATTTGTAATGACGTCGTGGGGCGTGAATGAATACTGGATGCCATTTGTAACGGCACTTCTGTTTCTGTTGCCGCTGTTGTTTTTTGTGTATTTGCTTGAAAGGATCCCTATGCCCGATGCAGAAGATATAGCGCACAGAACGCAACGCATCCCCATGACGGCCACCGACCGCCGGCTGTTTGTTAAAACGTTTTTACCAGGTCTTGTTCTATTGGTACTGATCTACATTTTTGTCACGGTACTGCGGGAAGTAAGGGATGGCTTTATGGCCGACATGTGGAGGGCATCGGGGGAGCCTTTTGATGCTGCTGTTTTTGCACAAACTGAAACATTGATATCCATTGCCATCCTGGTCATGATTGCCAGCATGGTCATTATTAAAAACAACCTGCGGGCATTTGTTATTGCACAAGGTATTATGATGGCCGGCTTTCTTTTGTCGGGCCTTGTTACCTGGCTGTACCTGAAACAGCACATCAGTACTTTTAACTGGATGACGTTAGTGGGACTGGGTTTGTACATGACCTACATTCCCTACAACAGCATTTTGTTCGATCGCATGCTGGCCACATTCCGGTATGCTGCCAATGTTGGTTTTTTAATTTATATAGCTGATTCTTTTGGTTACCTGGCCAGTGTAAGTGTGTTACTTAGCAAAACTATTTTTAAGCTGCAACTAAACTGGTTGCATTTTTATACTTCCCTTGTGCTGGTAAGTTCCTGTGCAGGCATCTTTTTTATTCTTTTTTCTATGATTTATTTTAAAAGGAAGTTTCGGCTGCTGTCTGTAGAAAAAACGGATACCAAACCACGTGAATCGGCAGCCGTCAGACGTGAGACAAGGGTGCGCTAGGAAGGAAACGTTGCCAGGCCTTTCACGTCTGACGGCTGGCTACTCACGGCTGAAGGGCAGTTTGGCATAAAACATAGCCGTCAAATAAAAAAGCCATCCCATAAAGTGGATGGCTTTTTCAATACCAGGCAATAATTTATTTCACATTAAAATCAACCAGTTTATCTCCCCAGGCAAGGGACACTTTCCCATCTTTACCAATGGTATAGGTCAGCTTTTCCTGTGGTGTGTCAGCCGTGCGGGGTTTTACATTCACTTGCAGGGCATCCTGTCCTTTATTCTTTGCGTAATCAAAAGCACCCCAGGTTTTCCAAACCTTATTGAAGATAATGGTCCATTCATCACCGTTATCCGTCATAAATAAAGCATACTTTCCTGCGGGTAATGGCTTTCCTTCCACTGTCACGTCTTTATCTGTTTCAAAAACGGTGGCTTCATTAGCGCCCGCACGCCAAACTTCGCCTTGCTTGGGTTCCACATCTTTGCCAATCGTTCTTCCTTTTAAAGAAGGCTGGCTGTAATCAATGCTGATGGTGGCGCCGGAGGCAAGGGTTTGGGAAACTTTAGCCGGCGGACTGGGACGTTTCGATTTATCATTCTGTGCTTTAAGTGCAGAAGAAAATAATAAGGCAGAGCTTAGTAGTGTAAGGGCAAATAATCTTTTCATACGAAAATTTTTATTGATGAAAGTTAAGCAGAGTGCTACAAATAACATTTTAAATTTTTATATCAATCCATGCAAGGTTGATTTTCGTTTTAACCGGCGATGGCAGGATTCCTGTCAGGCTTAAACGCTTTAAGCAATAAACGAACCAGATTAAATAGGTACTACCAGTGGTCTCATAAACGGATATGATATAGCGTGCGTGGTCAGTGGTGAATACGAAACCGCTGTCAACAAAGCCATCGTGAGACGTGAGAGAGGAGACATCGCCCTTTTTCGCTTTTGTCATCTGCCACCTGTCATCCTGCGCCTTTGGGTTAAGAGCGCTTTTTCCCTCACCATTTACCACTCACAAAAGGCTGTGAGATGGCTTCTAAGCAGGAGCCGCCTCAATTCAAACACATAAATCCGCCGTTCATTACCTGTAAGTTTTGAATTTAGGTATCAATGAGTTTGTTTGCAGCCATAAACTTTGATTATGAGAAAAGTTCTACTTACCGTACTTACTGCCCTCACCGCAAGTTGCGTTTTTGCCCAATCCTTACCATCCTCCGAAGAAATAAAAAAGGAGACGGATGAATACAGGCCCAAGCTGGGAATAAAAGCAGGATACAACTGGTCCTATATTACCGGCAGTTCGGAAGGCTTTAAAAAAGAAAACAACAATGGCTTTATGATGGGTGCTTTTTATGCACCTGCTTCAAAAGGATTCGGTTTCCGTACAGAAATTGTTTTCTCCCGCCAGGGATACAGTTTTGATAACGGTGGACAAAACACCGATGTACAGAACGATTACATTTATCTTCCTCAACTGACTACGTACACCATTGCAAAGAGAGTGCAATTGCAGGCCGGCGCACAAATTGGGTACCTGCTTAAAGCAAGAACCTCAACGGGCTCAAAAGACAGCACCATTACAGGCATCATGAATCGTTTTGATTATGGCTTTGCAGGCGGAATAGAAATCTATCCTTTTAGAGGGTTGCTGATTGGTGGCAGATACAATTTAGGATTGGGTAAACTATATAAGCAATACAGTTCTCCATCACCCTATCCTTTGCCTTTCAATCCGGAAACAACTGATTTTAAAAACGGGTTGGCGCAGCTTTTTGTGGGATACAGGTTTTAGTGTGTAGATGGAGCATAACAGATCCATTTAGCTGCCTGCCCCGAAGTGATCATAGAAAAAAAGAACAATCGACAGTTCGCATAGATAGTGTGTGTGTTTTCTGGCCCCTGGTGTAATGCCGGGGGCTTTTTGCTTAAATTATTTTCTTTTACCCGAAGCTTTGAAGAAGTCAGGAATCTTTTCTTGCACTCAGCGTAAAGCCAATGGTGGTGCCTACATTTTCTTTGCTGCGTACATGCATGCTGTGGCCGTGTGCTTCAATAATGTGTTTACAAATGGAAAGTCCCAAACCGGTTCCGGTAGCATCACGGCTGCGGCCTTCGGTGGTGCGGTAAAAACGTTCAAATATCCGGTCTAAATGTTTTTCGGGAATGCCCATGCCATCGTCGCTGATTTCTACCAAAATGTTCTTTCCGTCGGTATCGTACATGCTCGCTACCACCGAGCCCTCGTGTTTCCCGTATTTAATGGCGTTATCAACCAGGTTGGTAATGACCTGTCTTATTTTTTCTTTGTCGCCATATACCACCAATGGTTTTTCACAGCCCTTTTTTACAGAAAAGGAAATCTTTTTCTGCTCTCCTTTCCAGGATAAAGATTCAAAAACTTCTCTTACCACGTCCTGGATGACAAAATTTTGCTTGTGCAATTTTATTTCGCCTCTCTCCAGCTTTGATATTTCGTCCAGGTCTTTTATAAGGTTGACAAGACGCTCTACATTTTTGCCGGTTTTTTCAAGAAAACGTTTGTTGACCTCAGGGTTTTCCATGGCGCCCTGCAAAAGTGTATCTACGTAACCCTGGATGGCAAAAACAGGGGTTTTAAATTCGTGAGAGAGATTCTGAAGGAATTCTTTTCGGAACGTTTCATTTTTTTTCAGCAGCTCTATTTCGCGGCTGCGCTGCGCTGCCCAGTCTTCCACATCTTCTCTTACTTCGTCTATACTTTTTTTAGGAAGAATATATTTATAGTACATCTCTTCCTTTTTACTGGCCTTGGTTTGATTAATAAACTTGTAAATCAGCTTGATCTTTCTGTAAATAAAGTTCTGGATAATGGAGAGGATAAGAAGATAGCTGCCGCTGAAGATGAGGACAAAAGCAATCAGCCCCTCCTCCCAATTTTTTTGCAAAATAAAAATGCCCAGGCTGATGGGTATGGAAAGGACTAATGCCGTGAAAGCGGAAAGCTGACGGGGAGAAAGATTTTTTTTGTCAATCATGATGATTTATTAGTGCAAATATCAGATAAGCAACACAGAGAAGGAAAAGTGGATCAGGCAATGCACGCATTGTTAGCGTGAGTGGTGCATAGTCCGCGGGTGAATAAGAGCGCTTTTTCACGCACCATTCATCACCCACAAAAGGCATAGGGGAGATGGCTTCCGGTGAGGATACCACTATTGATAATTGCGCTTCCTTCACCGTTCCTTTACTAAGGAAAATTTTTAAAGTTCAAACTTATAGCCCACACCTTTTACCGTGGTGATGCAATCCACACCCAGCTTTTGCCTGATCTTACGGATATGAACGTCTATGGTCCGGTCGCCCACAATGACATCATTGCCCCATACCTGGCTCAGAATTTCATTTCGTAAAAACACACGGCCGGGTTTTGTGGCCAGCAAATAAAGCAGTTCAAATTCTTTTTTGGCCAGCACAATTTCTTTTCCTTCAAACTCCACTACAAATTTTTCCGGATCAATGATGAGGCTGTCTACCGTAATGATCCTGCTTTCCGGTTTTTTTATTCTTCTGAACAAAGCGTTCACTTTGCTTACAAAAACATTCGGGCTCACAGGCTTGGTTACATAATCATCGGCGCCTGTGCTGAATCCTTTAAGCTGCGTAGCTTCGTCACTGAGTGCGGTTAAGAACATAATCAGGGTGTCTTTAAACACGGGTTGTGCCCTTAATATCTCGCAAACTTCCATGCCGTTTTTTTTGGGCATCATCATGTCCAGCACAATCAGGTCGGGCTGGGTTAATTTGGCCTTATCAATGGCTTCACTGCCATCCTTGGCCGTAATCACCTGGTAGCCTTCTTTTTCCAGGTTGTACTTTAATATTTCTAAAATATCCGGTTCGTCGTCTGCTATAAGTACTTTTCGCCCCATTGAATCCATGACTTGCTCTTTGCCGCAAACCTACAGGAAAAGGGGTTTCCACATGAATAATTGAAGCCAGCGTAACAAAGACTTAATAAAAAATTAATGAGAACCGGCAGCTCAAAAGGGCTGTTTGCAACGTAAACCATTTATTTACGATCTTTTATGAAAGAATTCATCCTTAACTAACGATTAAAGCTTCGGGTATTAAATTTGTAGTATGAGGCGCATGGTTCCAACCTTACGATTACTTTTTACAAGTCTGCCATTTCTGATGAGTTTGCATTCCTATGCCCAGACCGACAAAGATTGCAAGCCTCCTATTGGCCGGGCTCTCTGGCACGACAGAATTGACCGCGAACAAAAGAATGTTTTGAGGGCTGATGGAAAGGCCGACCAGTTGTTTTTTGCCGGCAACAACGAGGATGTGAATTATTTTGTTACGCAAACCATTGTGCAAAGAATTGATGCGCTTCAATGTAAGATTGAAAAAGATTCCTCCATCGGCGATCAAAAGAAAAAAGCCTATTTACTGGGCGTTGAAAGAACGCTGAAGAATTTTATAAACAGTTACCGCAGCCGCCAGTTTACACCTTCCCGCCTTCCTGATTTGCTGGATGCCTTTGAAATAGCGATGGAAAAAGATAAAAAAGGCGAAACCATCGAGCTGATTGTAGAAGAAAGCTCTTATGAAGTGGGCAGATTGCTGGTGGCCAGCCAGGCTTTTGACCGAAATCCGGGTCTAAAAAATGCTCAACATATTCTTTTGCGAAAATATTGTGGCCTTCATCCCGAAAAGATTTTTATCACACTAAGAGATAATCCGGATGTGCCGTTCAGGGACAGCCTTATAAAAGTGGCTGGTTATAAATATCCCAGGTATTTATATGACTATGCCGCTGCCAATAATCGACTGGGGCATGCCATACGCAAAGTAGATGATCCCTTTATTCAAACGGTTTCGAAAATGGCCACCAGCAGCGGAAGCGGGCAGTTGTACTTTCCCTTTTTGGATAACCTGATCAAGGGTAATATGAAGCTGGCTGATATTGACGCGGTAAAAGACAATGACGCTAAATATTACAAGCTGCTTGTAAAAACAAAAATGGATTATGTGCAGCGTTCGCTGCAGGGAGAAAAAATACTGGAAGTAGAATCGCTGTCAAAGATGTTGGAAAAGAAGGGGAGAGACGTATTTATCAAAGAAATTAATGCCCTGCATGAATCGCCAAATGCGGTACGTTTTCAGATTCTGCAGCAACTAACTCCCCAGGAACTTTATTACCTGGTAATTGCCGGCGAAACAGACGCTTATACCTCCAGTTATGTGAACGGTATGTACCCGCTAATGATGCAAAAGATCGGAAATCGGGGCGATTCTTTGTTGATGAGTGTAGGTTTCGACCGGTTTAAAAAATTCATTAAAATAGCGGCCGGTTATAATACGCTAAGCAATTTCCTGGGCAGCTTTCCCAACAAGGAGCAGGCGCAAACCCTGATGAGGGCCTTTGTGAACAACCTTGAAACATCGCAGGGGCTGGAAGACGGGGTGGATGTGGCCGACTCTTACGCCAGCATTGAAGAAACCATTAAACCGGCAGCGGTGGAAATGCTGAACAATGTAAAATTGAACTACGACAAAAACGTAGCGGCGGGCAATAAAAGAGGCATGGTGATCTATAACCTGCTGTATAAATTATTCCAGTCGGCAACGGATAGTTCCATAAACCTGTCGGCCGAGTTTGGAATCCCACCGGTGTATACCATCGATTACGAATCTCTGGTAGCCGACTCGGCGCACAGGGTGGTAACACAGGTGTTCTTTTATGGCGATGAGGATGGAAGAATGAACTACCGGGGTTTTATCCCCCAATTCTCGAACGGCAACTGGAAAAAAATAGAGGATAATAAATATTGGATCGCCTTTGCTTCTACAAAGGGAAAGCCGATCGCTATCTATGCCAACAAACCTTTGGATGAACAAACCGGTGAACTGGATAAGGCACAGGCGTCTTTGAACAGTTTTCTGGAACAAAAAGGCATACAGCCTACTGTGGTTATACATCGCGGGCATAGTTATTACGCGCCCTACACGATTAATCAAATACAGCCTGCTGCTAAAATTGTTTTCCTGGGTTCCTGCGGCGGTTATCATTTAATACATGATGTATTGAAACACGCCCCCGATGCCCACATCATTGCTTCCAAACAAATCGGCAAGCAGGTGATCAACCAGCCGTTTATCGACATGTTGAATGAAAAACTGCGGGTGGGTTCCAATATTGACTGGATGCCTTTCTGGAAAGAGTTCAAGACAAAAGCAGGAAAGGTAGAAGGGTTTGACGATTACATTCCTCCGTACAAAAACCTGGGAGCTATTTTTATTAAAGCGTACAAAATAGCAATGGGCGAAGACGCTGATGATGAAGAATAAGACGGGTGCGTAACTATGATTTTACCAGCTTTTGTTGTTATTCTTCCCTGGTCATTCAGGCCGGTCACCTGTTAGTTAATATGGGCTTAATAATAAAAGGAAAAATGATGAAAGGGAATCCCCGGTTCCTGATTGCAGTAACTTTGCCGCAAAGCAAAGGAATTGAGTACCGCTAAAAAAACGTTTGATACAGCCCTCTTAAAAAGAGTTTTACACTTCACACGGCCTTACAGAAAGATATTTTTCTGGTCTATTGCGCTGGCTGTTATTTTAGCTGCTTTCACGCCGGTTCGCCCTTTCCTGATCCAGTACACGGTCGATAAATTCATTGCAGGTAAAAACTACGACTGGATCATTTATATTACCATTATTCAAATTGCCTTCCTGCTTTTAGAAACCGGTTTGCGTTTTTATTTTTCCTACATCACTACCTGGCTGGGACAGGCTGTGGTAAAAGATATCCGGGTAAAGGTTTTTAGAAAAGTACTACACCTCAATCTCCGCCAGTTCGACAAAACGCCTATCGGAACCTTAACCACACGTACGGTAGATGATATTGAACGCATCAATGATATTTTTGCCGATGGTTTAATTCCCATTATTGCCGACCTGCTTTCTATTCTATGTGTGTTGGGCATTATGTTCTGGACCGATTGGCAATTAACCCTTGTCTGCCTGATTCCTTTTCCGATCATTATTGTGGCCACGTATTATTTTAAAGAAAGCGTCAATAAATCTTTTCACAAGGTTCGCAACGCCGTTTCCCACCTCAATGCTTTTGTGCAGGAACATATTACCGGCATGAACATCGTGCAGGCCTTTGCGGCAGAAAGAAAAGAGGGGGATAAATTTAAAGCCATCAACAAGGAGCACCGCGACGCCAACATCAAAGCCATCTTTGCCTATTCGGTTTTCTTTCCCATTGTGGAAATCGTTCTGGCCCTGGCTATGGGATTGATTGTGTGGTTTACGGCAAAAGAGGCTTTGTCGCTGCAGGTGAGCCAGTATGGTAAAGTAACGGCTTTTATACTTTATCTAAACCTCATCTTCCGCCCCTTGCGTGTGATTGCCGATAAGTTCAACGTGCTGCAAATGGGAATGATTGCCAGCGAACGGGTATTCAGGGTATTGGATAATGATGATGTAATGACGAACAAGGGCAGTTATGCACCGGCGCTGGTGAAAGGGAAAGTGGAATTTGAAAACGTTTGGTTTGGATACGACGAGAAACATCCCGTACTGAAAAATGTGTCTTTTGTTGCAGAGCCGGGTCAAACAATTGCAATTGTGGGGCATACAGGCAGTGGAAAAACCACCATTATCAGTTTACTCAACCGCTTGTATGAAGTCAATAGGGGCCATATTAAAATTGATGATACCGCCATTGAAAAGTATCAGTTGGATGCTCTACGCAAAAGTATTGGTGTGGTGTTGCAGGATGTATTCCTGTTCTCGGGTTCGGTAATAGATAACATTACCTTAATGAATCCCGATATTTCGAAAGAAAAAGTAGAAGAGGCCGCCCGGCTCATTGGTATGCACGAATTTATTTTACAGCTTCCCGGCGGCTATGATTATAATGTAATGGAAAGGGGTGCCACACTTTCCGTAGGACAACGGCAATTGCTCTCTTTTATCAGGGCCCTGCTTTATAATCCTTCCATATTGATCCTGGATGAAGCTACCTCCTCCGTTGATACCGAAAGTGAACAAATGATTGAAAAGGCCATTAATACTTTGATCGCTGACCGCACTTCCATTGTTATTGCCCACCGGCTTTCAACCATACAAAGGGCCGATAAAATAATAGTGCTCGACAGAGGTGAAATTAAAGAGATGGGAACCCACTCAGAACTCCTGGCCAAGGGTGGTTTTTATGCTAAACTTCACCAAATGCAGTTTGAGAAGAAAGCCGTTTTGATTTAAAGTATTGAAAGGCTGGCTCTGGGATAAAACACCAGAAAGAAATAGTAGCCTCGCCGCGAATCGAACGCGGATCCAGGGCTTCGGAGACCCTTATACTAT
>CBHTSW010000048.1:0-23155 GCA_966095395.1 uncultured bacterium
CTCAAATCCTCCGCAATAATTTTTCCGTCGGGGTCAATCAATACATTGTATGGAATGCTCTGAACCTCATACAAAGCGGCGGCCTCGCTGTTCCAGTATTTCAGATCACTCACATGGTTCCAGGTCAAGCCATCGTTTTTAATGGCCTCCAGCCAGGCATCCTTGTTTTTGTCTAATGACACGCCCAAAATGGTAAAGTTTTTATCCTTGAATTGGTTGTAAGCCTTTACGACGTTAGGATTTTCCTGGCGGCAGGGACCGCACCAGCTGGCCCAAAAATCAACCAGCACATACTTGCCTTTGAAAGAAGAAAGGGAAACGGGAGTTCCTGTAGTATCCGGCAAAGTGAAATCCGGCGCCTGTTCGGAACGCTGGCTCTTTTTCAGGTCGGCTAAGGCTGCATTGGCCGGAAACTTTGCAGAGGCCTTATTAATGATCTCTGCTACTTCCATATTACTGTATCCCTTTAAGCCTAACTGCTGGCTCAGGCGTTGAAAATTTCCTAAGGCATAGAGGGCTAAAACAGGGCTGCCGGCTTTTTCTATAAAACCGGAAGTAAAAGTTTTCAGGTCAGCCGCTGCTGCCTCATACTGGCTAAAAGGAAGATTGATGATACTATCCGGGGCCTTTGCCTTCATTAGCGAATCTACCTGCCGGCTCAGGTTATAGATGCTTTTTGCTCTGACCATAGTGCCGCGGTCAAAATCAATTATTCCCTGGCTGGCTGCAGAACCCTTTACGGTGTAAGGCTCCGTGTTATTCATTAAATCGGCATTTACCGTAATTTTTTTTGCATCGTTGATCAATACCGCAAAAGGATACTGGCTTTCGTCGGGCCGCAAGCTGTAAATGGATTCCTCTTTTCCCGTTCCGGTTAATTCAAAAGAACCATTTTTGTCCAGGGCGGAAGAATCAATGATAATAGGGGCAGCGCCGGCCGGACTTTCCTGTAAATAAACCACTTTGGCGGTACTGTTTTTTACAGTGCCGTTTACCGTAAAAGAATTACTTTCTTTTTCATTGCTGCAGGAAACTGCTCCAAGAATAAGCGCTACATAAAGAACTTTGTTCATCAATTATGCTTTTAATTTTTCAATAATTTTTTCAGTGACCAGCCGGGCATCAGCATTTCCTTTGGAAAGCTTCATCACTTCGCCTACAAATAAACTGATCAATCCTTTCTTACCTTTCTTATATTCTGTTATTTTTTGGGCATGCTTCTCTAAAGCAGCCTGAATTAACAAATCAATCTGCGATTCAGAGGTTTCCAGCTTTAGTTCTTTTTCCCGAATGAAGGTTTCAATATCTAAAGAAGGCGTGGCGATCAGTTCGGGAAATATCTTTTGCGTGGCTGTTCCAAAATTGATCTTTCCTTCATCGATCAAATTGATCAACCGGGCAATGCCCAAGGGATCTACCTTAAACTCCTCCAGTGAAAGTTCATGGGCGGAAAGATAATTTTTTACGGGGCCAAGGGTCCAGTTAGCGGCGGCTTTATAATTGTGTGTTTCCCTGGTCAGCGACTTGAAATAATGAGCCAGGTCAGCATCATCTGCTAACTGCAAGGCATCATATTCTTTTAACTGATACTTCTGTATCAGTTCATTTTTTATTTCTTCGGGCGAAGCGGGCATCTGACGCCGTATGGCTTCAATCATTTCATCGGTTATAAAAAAAGGAGGAAGATCCGGTTCGGGAAAATACCGGTAGTCGTCTTCATCTTCTTTGGTGCGGATGGCATAGGTAGTAAAATCAGCTTCGTTCAGCCCTCTTGTTTGCTGCAAAATCTTTTCACCTTTTTGATGAAGGGCTATCAATCGCCTGCTTTCGTTTTCAATTGCTTTTTTGATAAAGCGGATCGAATTCAGATTTTTGATCTCCACCTTGGTGCCGAGTTTTTCATCTCCTTTCCTGCGTACCGAGATATTGACATCACAGCGCAGGCTGCCCTGTTCCATATTGCCATCGCATACTTCTAAATGCCGTACCAATTTTCTTAAAGCAGTTACATAAGCAAAAGCTTCTTCAGCGCTGCGGATATCGGGTTCGGTAACAATCTCCAGCAGCGGCATGCCGGCACGGTTGTAATCTATATTGGAATAGGGACTGTTCTCGTCGTGAAGGCTTTTACCTGCATCTTCTTCTATATGAATACGGTTCAGGCGTACTCTTTTTGTTTCGTCTCCCACAGCGATTTCAAGGAAGCCGCCTTTGCAGATAGGCGTGGTATGCTGGGAGATCTGGTAACCTTTGGGCAGATCAGGATAAAAATAATTTTTACGGGCAAAATAATTATGCTGAACGATCTGGCTATGGCAAGCCAGCCCCAGTTTTACCGCCATTTGAATGGCTTGTTTATTCATTTTGGGTAGCGTGCCGGGATGCGCCAGTGAGATAATGCTCACCTGTGTATTGGGTTCTTTCCCAAATGCCGTGCTATCCCCGCAAAACAATTTGCTTTGGGTAAGTAGTTGTGCATGCACTTCCAGGCCCACTACTATTTCATAATCAGTGATCTCTGCCATGTGAACAAAATTAGGCCATTTGTAATAGCTATCTAAAAGCAAAACCCCAGTCCGCCATCAGGCAACCGGGGTTCCACATGCACAATGAGAAAAAGATCAGAGGTCGGCTGTTTTTAGTTTACGGGGCATTTTTACTTCAACAGTTTGTGTTTTACCGCCGCGTTGTATTTTAAAGTTAAACGTGTATTTATCCTTGTTGTCCCTGATGGTTCTGGTAACATCATCGGTACTTTTTACTTCCTTGTCATCTATGCTTAGAATGATGTCGTCCTCTTTAATTCCGGCTTTAGCGGCATTGCTTTCATCATCCACTTCCAACACTTTTACACCTTTTCCATCATCGGTATCCTGGATGGATAAGCCCAGTCTTGGACGGCCATTAAAACTAAATGAACGAAAGTTGTCAAAGGGTGCTATTTCAATATTGGGCGGCGTTGGCGGTATGCTCCATGCCCTGGGTGCCGTCACACCTCTGATGCCTTTCCACTTTCCTAATTCCGCTGTTAGTTTCTGCTCCTTACCATCACGCAGATACGTAATATCTACTTTGTCGCCTGGCTTGCGTTCATGAATAGCATCTGTTAGATCATCGGTGCTTTCAATTTTTTTGTTGCCAATTTTTGTAATAATGTCTCCCTTTTTCAAACCTGCTTTTTCTGCTGCGCTTTCTTTGGTGACGGACTGAATTTCCGCACCCTTATCGTTCCCTTCCGTTACCACGCCCAACATAGCACGGTTTTCATCTTCACTAAATAAAGACAGGCCGTTATCATCCATATTAAAATTCCAGGCGCCGGCGCCGGGGGCCATGCTATTCATGCGAAGCCTGTTGGCACTGAAACCTTTAATGGTATTCACATTTACATGCACGTCTTTGTTGTCCTTGGCGTCTTTGCCGTTGATCTTTACTTTATTGCCATCTATTTCTATGATGGTTTTTTCGTCGGTGTTGCCATTGCGGGTAATGACGATGGTCTGCATTTCTTTTTTCTCCTTGTCGTCTTTGTCCTTGTTTTTTTGGGCCAGTACAACAGAGGGCACGGTAAGTAAGGCTACTCCCGCAATCAACAATCGTTTTACAAAAATCTGTTTCATAAAAAAACTAATTTATTTGACTACGTTAAATTTCGTAGATCAAATATATAGAAGAGTTCTGAATTACGAAAGGTTTCGCAAATGTTAAATTGCTAAAAGGCTTAAAGCAGGCTTTTAACGGTCTCAAGTACAAGATGAAGGGCAGAAATATCTTGCCCGCCGGCAGTTGCCAATGTTTTTTGCCCGCCTCCGCCGCCTTTAATAAGCGGGGCAATTTTTTGCTTAATGATAGCCGAGGCGTCCAATCCTCTTTGTTGAGCAATCGCTTCATCAAAAAGTAAAACAATGCTGGCTTTGCCATCAATAGCCGCAGCCAGGGCAATAATGTGATCCGGAACCTGGGGTTTTAATTCAAAAGCCAGTTTTTTTAGTGCATCGGCACTGCTTACCTCTACTACCTCGCCAATAAAATTGCTTCCGTTAACAGGTTGGAGTTTTTGTTTTAAGGCATCGCGAAGGGTGATCAACTGTGCCTGCTCAAATTTTTCGATCTGTTTTTTAAGAGCAGTATTTTCCTCGTTTAAAGAGCCCAATGCTTTTAAAACATCCTTCGGATTCTTTAAGGCTTCTTTAATTTTTTCTAACTGCTCCAGCCGGGCATCGATAAAGGTTTCGGCTGCTGCACCACTAATGGCTTCTATGCGGCGTACACCGGCGGCAACTGCGCCTTCGGAAGTAATTTTAAAAAAGCCCAGTTCCCCTGTGGCGCCTACATGCGTGCCGCCGCAAAGTTCAACGGAGTAGCCCGGGTCGATGGTTACGACGCGAACCACGTCTCCGTACTTTTCGCCAAACAAGGCCATAGCGCCGGTTTTCATGGCTTCTTCTTTTGGCATATAGCGAATGACAACCGGAATGTTTTCCCGGATCTTTTCGTTCACCATTTTCTCAACAGCTGCTATTTCTTCATCCGTCATTTTGCGGAAATGCGAAAAATCGAAACGCAGGTAATCGGCATTGACCAAAGAACCTTTTTGGGCTACATGCGTTCCCAAAACGTTGCGTAAGGCGGCATGCAATAAATGCGTAGCGCTATGGTGAATGGCCGTTGATTTTCTTTTCGAGGCATCCACTCTGGCAACAACCGTCCCGGTTAGATCTTCCGGCAGCTTGTCCACGATATGGACAATAAGATCGTTTTCTTTTTTAGTGTCCACCACATGGAACCTTGCCCCATTCACTGCTAATTCTCCCGTGTCTCCCACCTGTCCGCCGCTTTCCGCATAGAAAGGCGTTTTGTCTAAAACAACCTGATAAGCTTCCTTACCTTTTGCTTTTACCTTGCGGTATTTTAAAATGTTAGCTCCGGTTTCCAGGGAATCATAGCCAACAAATTCATTGGTATTGTTGTCATTTAGAACGATCCAGTCTTCGGTATCGATAGCGGTGGCCGCACGGGAACGTTGTTTTTGTTTTTGCATTTCGGCGTTGAACTCCTCCACGTCCACAACCAGATTTCTTTCGGAGGCTATCAATTTGGTGAGGTCAACAGGAAAGCCATACGTGTCGTATAGTTCAAAAGCATCTTTGCCTGAAATCATTTGCTTCGACGAAGCGATGATGTCTTCAATCTTTTTCAATCCCTTTTCCAGCGTTCTCAAAAATGCTTCTTCTTCTTCGCGGATCACTTTAGTTACAAACGGCTCCTGTTGTTTTAACTCAGAAAATACACCGGCAAATTGACCGGCAATTACCGGAACTAATTGATGCAACAAGGGTTGCTGGTAATTCAAATAGGAATAATAATACCGAACGGCTCTTCGCAAGATCCGGCGTATGACATAACCAGCGCCGGTGTTAGAAGGCAGTTGCCCGTCGGCAATAGTGAAGGATATAGCCCGGATGTGATCGGCCAACACCCTGAAGGCAATATCTGATTTGGTATCGCCGCCTTTATATTTTTCACTGGTGATTTTTTCTATTTGACCGATCGTTGCGGTAAAAACATCTGTGTCGTAATTCGAACTCTTTCCCTGGATCACTCTTACCAGCCGTTCAAAGCCCATCCCTGTATCCACATGCCTGGCCGGCAGCGGCTGCAGGCTGCCGTCTTTCAGCCGGTTGAACTGCATGAATACATTGTTCCAGATCTCAATTACCTGCGGATGATCGGCATTCACCAGGGTCTTGCCATCCACCTTTTTCCTTTCTTCATCGGGCCGGCTGTCCACATGAATTTCCGTGCAGGGGCCGCAAGGACCCGTGTCGCCCATTTCCCAGAAATTATCTTTTTTATTTCCCAGCAAAATCCTGTCTTCGCTGATCCATTTTTTCCATTCGGCTGCGGCTTCTTCATCTTTGGGCAATCCTTCTTTTTCGTCGCCTTCAAATACGGTTACATATAACCTGTCCTTAGGAATGTTCAGAACTTTTGTTAATAATTCCCAGCTCCATTCAATGGCCTCTTTTTTAAAATAATCGCCAAAGCTCCAGTTACCAAGCATTTCAAACATGGTATGATGATAGGTGTCAACCCCTACTTCTTCCAGGTCGTTGTGCTTACCGCTGACACGTAAACATTTTTGCGTATCGGCAATACGGGGATACGGCGCTTGCTTATTTCCCAGGAAATAATCTTTGAACTGGTTCATTCCTGCATTGGTAAACATCAATGTCGGATCGTTCTTTATAACAATAGGAGCTGAGGGAACAATCTGGTGTCCTTTTGCTTTAAAGAAATCTAAAAATGCGTTGCGTATATCTGCGCTGGTCAATGTCGTCACAATAAAAGATTGATTTTTGCTTTATATGCCAGTATATTTGTTTGCCTCGCTTTTACTTAGCCCCGGTATACGGGTTTGCAAAGGCAAAGCGAGGGTTGCAAAGGTAATGATTACATGAAACGTGAACCGTGAAACGTGGATCGTCAACCTGGTTTTCTTGCCACAAGCAAATGCTTGCTTGTGATACGGTACCGGGATGAAGGATTGATGATTGACGGTTGACGGTCCAATCGCCATCATGAAAAAGATCAAATACTTTTATAATACGCATACACTGCGCTATGAAAAACTGGTCACACCCTTCCGGGTGAAGCTCCTGCGGGTATTTGCTTTTGTGGCTACCGCTTTTGTTACCGCCGCGTTGATTTCCTATTTCGCTTTCCAGTTTGTAGGCTCTCCCAATGAAAAATACCTGCGTATTCAAAACGCTCATTTAAAACAAGACCTTGAAGACCTGGCCGATTCGGTAGGACAAATTCAAATGAAAATGGCCGAGTTGGAAAAAAGGGATAACAGTGTGTACCGCAGTATTTTTGAAGCCAGCCCCCTGCCCGACAGTGCCCGGGCTACCTTCCTTGAAAAACAGCAGGAGATTGCCAAAGTGGAAAGTATGAGTGGCAATGAGCTGGTGCGTTCTATTGCCCAAACCCTGAATAACCTCAAAAACCGTATAGCTGCCCAAAACACTTCTTACACCCAGATCAATAATTTGATCAATAACAAAGAAAAGTTATTGGCGGCCACGCCGGCCATTCAGCCGGTGAGCAATAAAGACCTGAGCCGCATTGCCTCCGGTTTTGGCTATCGCATTGATCCTATTTACAAAACAGTAAAGATGCATGCCGGCCTGGATTTTACAGCCCCACAGGGCACGCCTATTTATGCCACTGCCGATGGTGTGATTAAAATAGCAGGGCGCAGCGATGGGGGCTATGGTAACCACGTGGTCATCAACCATGGTTATGGTTATGAAACATTATACGGCCACATGCTGCGCATAAAGGCCAGGCGGGGACAACAGGTAAAACGCGGCGACCTGATTGGCTACGTAGGTTCTACCGGAAAGTCCACGGGCCCGCACTGCCATTACGAAGTGCATAAAAACGGGCAGAGGGTTGATCCGGTCTATTTCTTTTATAATGATCTAAGTCCCCAGCAATTCGACCAGTTATTAAAAAGAGCTTCCGCATCGAACCAAAGTTTTGATTAAGATGGAGTGTTTAACGATGGTTTGTAACCAACAGCATGGCTATTATTAAGCTTTTGTGGTGTCACTCACTTCAACGTTCAGTTCTTTATTGAGCCTTGTGGCCATTGCCCTATTGTTGCTTACATTGTTTATTGCTTTTACCACAGATCCCTCCTTCGTAGGGAAGACAAGTTAAAGCCATTGCTTATTGCAGCCTTTTCAAAAATTGGAGTGATAAAAACCAACAGCAATAGTGATGATTGAAATAAGTGATGAATGGTAGTTTGTCATCCCGAGGAACGAGGGATCTGTGCTTCAAACAATCGGGGGCTTCGTTAACGGGAAGACGGGCGCAATATGCCCAATAGAATTGTTGCCGGCACACGTGAGGGACACAACAGGCGACGATGGTAGCAATACAGTTGATAATAAATGTTTTCCGGCATTTGCTTCCCTGAAGTTTGTCCCGGCGCTTACTGAATAAACCACGGAGCGTATGTTATTTTTTCAATTGCTATCACTCAAGCACTTCTTTTAAACTTTCCTCCACAGCTTTGATGGTAACATCCAAATCTTCTTTTGTCAAAGCGTTGCTCAAAAACCAGGTTTCAAAAGCCGAAGGTGGTAAATAAACCCCTCTGTTCAACAGGGCATGAAAGAATTTATTGAACAATCCGTTGTTAGCTGAAGCCGCAGATGCAAAATCAACCACAGGTTTTTCACTAAAGTGTACAGAGATCATGGTGCCCAGATGATTGATGACGAAAGGCGTGTTGGCTGCTTCCAAAACTTTTTGCAAACCTGCTTTTAAATAAGCCCCTTTTTCTTCCAGTTCGGTATAAACTGCCGGATTATTTTTTAAATGGGAGAGCAACGTGTAGCCTGCAATCATGGCCAGCGGGTTACCGCTCAGTGTTCCGGCCTGGTACACGTTGCCAAGCGGCGCAATGTGTTTCATGATTTCCAGTTTGCCGCCAAAGGCGCCAACCGGCATGCCGGCGCCAATGACTTTACCATAGGTCACTAAATCAGCATCAATTTTTAATCGTTCCTGCGCCCCGCCCTGTGCCAGGCGGAAGCCCGTCATTACTTCATCAAAAATAAAAACCATACCTTCCTGTGTGCAAAGCTTTCGCAGGCCTTCTAAAAATCCAGGTTGGGGAAGAATGCAACCCATGTTCCCGGCAACGGGTTCAATGATGATGGCTGCAATTTCATTTTTGTTTTCGGTCACTAATTGCTCAACCGCTTCTAAATTATTGTAAGGCGCCGTTAAGGTATCGGCAGAAACGCCAGCCGTTACCCCGGGCACGGTTTGAATATTGAAAGTGGCTACACCGCTGCCGGCTTTTACCAAAAAAGAATCGGCATGGCCATGATAACAACCTTCAAACTTGATGATCTT
The DNA here is from genome assembly GCA_966095395.1 of uncultured bacterium. Taxonomy (GTDB): domain Bacteria; phylum Bacteroidota; class Bacteroidia; order Chitinophagales; family Chitinophagaceae; genus Flavisolibacter. Next base: position 8,938 of record CBHTSW010000048.1, read on the forward strand.
ATTTTTCCCGGTATATCCCCTGGCCAAGCGGATGGCACTCATGCAGGCTTCGGTGCCGCTGCTTACCATGCGGATCAGGTCCACATTGGGCGCCATGCTTTTTATGAGCTCCGCCATTTCTATTTCCAGTTCTGTTGGCGCACCAAATGAAGTGGAATCCATTGCTTTTTTTTGAATGGCATCCACTACCGGTTCAAAGGCATGTCCAAGGATCATGGGGCCCCAGGAGTTGATGTAATCGATGTACCGGTTGCCATCCACATCGTACAGGTAAGCGCCTTTTGCTTTTTGCAAAAAAACGGGTGTGCCACCTACGCTTTTAAAGGCCCGTACGGGAGAATTCACTCCGCCGGGAATGCTGGCTTGTGCCCGTTCAAATAATTCCTTGCTTTTATTATTCATAATATTCAATGCTCAATTTTCATGTGAAAGATGCAAGATGCTGAAGAGATTGTTGGAGTACAAGTGAGTGACACAACGGAGGCTTCATCGTAGTGTCGCCAAGTACATTCTCAACAAGTCAACTCAATTAACTAAGTAACCTCACCGCATCTTTTGCAAAATAGGTGGCTATCAAATCGGCGCCCGCTCTTTTAAAAGAGGTCAGCATTTCCAGAATGGCTTTGTCTTCGTTGATCCAGCCCATTTTGGCGGCGGCTTTTATCATGGCGTATTCGCCGCTGATGTTGTAAACACTTACGGGCACCTCCACCGAATTTTTTACTTCACGAACAATATCCAGATAAGGCAGGCCTGGTTTTACCATTACAATATCAGCGCCTTCTTCCACGTCCATTTGTGCTTCCCGCACGGCTTCCAGGCGGTTGGCATAATCCATTTGATAGGTTTTTTTGTCGCCAAATCCGGGTGCACTGTCCAGTGCATCGCGGAACGGACCGTAAAAACAGGATGCATATTTGGCGCTGTAGGCCATGATGCCGGTTTTGGTAAATCCGTTTTCTTCCAGCCCTTTTCGAATGGCGCCAATGCGGCCATCCATCATATCGCTGGGGGCTACCATGTCTGCACCGGCTTCGGCATGAGAGAGGCTCATTTTTACCAGGGCTTCCACCGTAGGGTCGTTTACAATTTCTCCGTTTTCTACGATGCCGTCGTGTCCATAAGATGAATACGGATCCAGCGCCACATCGGTCATTACGTACATTTCTGGAACCGCATCTTTAATGGCTTTGATGCTGCGCTGCATCAACCCGTTTTTATTCCAGGCTTCTTTACCGGTATTGTCTTTCAGTTCGTCTTTGCATTTGATGAAGAGTAAAATGCTTTTAATGCCCATGCTCCACAGTTCCTTTACGTCTTTTACGGTGAGGTCGATGCTTCTTCTGTAATAATTGGGCATAGAAGCGATCCCGGTTTCTACATTTTCGCCTTCGTCAATAAAAAGCGGAACGATAAAATCGTTGGGGGTTAAAATGGTTTCAGCCACCAGGCTGCGGATGGATGGATTTTGTCGTAGTATTCTGTTTCTTCTTTGTAAATACATGATTTGAAAAGTTTAAAGTCAAAGTCAAAATTCAAAAAGCTTTTACTTTTAAATTTTGACTTTTTAATTCTGTCATGCCCATTCTTTTGGATGCAAACAGGCCTGTACTAATTTATCTTCCTCGCTGCCCGGTTCTGGTTGATAGTTGTATTCAAAACGCACGGTGGGTGGAAGGCTCATTAAAATGCTTTCAATGCGGCCGTTGGTTTTTAAGCCAAACAAGGTGCCGCGGTCGTGCACTAAATTGAACTCCACGTATCTGCCCCTGCGTATTTCCTGCCAGTGTTTGTTTTGTTCTGTATAGGGGGTGCTCTTTCTTTTTTCAACAATGGGAATATAGGCCGGGATAAAAGCATCGCCGCAGGCCTTTCCAAAATTTATCCAGAAATTTACATCCCTGGCTTCATCGGGTCTTTGGTAGTCATAAAAAATGCCGCCAATACCTCTTCGTTCATTGCAGCGGTGAAAGTTCACAAAATAATTGTCGCAGGTTTCTTTGAACTTCGGATAAAAGGAAGCGTCAAACCGGTCGCAAACCTCTTTGTAGGTTTGATGAAAATGCCGGGCATCTTCTTCCAATAAATAGTAAGGGGTAAGGTCGGTGCCGCCGCCAAACCAACGGTCCATTATTTCATCCCTTTCATTATAGAGCTCAAACATGCGGTAGTTGCAATGCACGGTTGGTACAAAGGGATTCAGCGGATGAATTACCAAAGAAAGCCCACAGGCAAACCATTTGGCGCCGTTGATCTTTAACTGGGTTCGCATGGCACCTGTCACCTCGCCAAATACAACAGAGGTGTTCACGCCGCCCTTTTCAAATACATTTCCATTGGCAATCACTCTTGTTTTGCCGCCGCCGCCTTCCGGCCTTTGCCATTCATCTTCCATGAATTTGGCCTTGCCATCCACGGCTTCCAGTGCAGCGCAGATCCGGTTTTGCAGATCGTGTATGTAGTCTATCCAGTTTTCTTTGATGCTCATATTGCAAAATGAAAAATGTAAAATGAAAAAAGGGACCCACCTTTTTCGGCATTTTGCATTTTTACTTTTTCATTTTTAATTTCTGTACTCCTTCACCGCCTCCACAAAGGCTTTGGCATGATCCACCGGAACATTGGGTGTAATGCCATGTCCCAGGTTGGCAATATAATTTTGCGTTCCAAAACCATCGATCATTTCCTTTACCCATTTTTTTATTTGGGGAATGGGTGCTAATAATTTTGCAGGATCGAAATTGCCCTGGAGCGTAATGTTGTTATTCGTTAACTCTCTTGCAAATTGTGGTGTAATGGTCCAGTCAATGCCAATGCCGGATGCGCTGCTCTGGCTAAGGTCTTTCAAGGCATACCAGGTCCCTTTTGGAAACAAAATAACCGGCGCTTCGTTCTTTACTGCATCGGTAATTTGTACTAAATAAGGTTGTGCATAGGTTTTGAAATCTTCCGGTGATAAAGAACCCGCCCAGCTATCAAATACCTGCACGGTATCAGCACCGGCTTTTACCTGCGCCTTCAAATAAGCTATAGTGATGGTAGTGATCTTTTGTAATAATTGATGCGTCAGCTCTGGTTGTGTGTAGGCAAACTGTTTGGCCTTGTCCCAGGTCTTGCTGCCCTTGCCTTCCACCATATAACAAAGAAGGGTCCATGGCGCACCGGCAAAGCCAATCAGGGGCACACGGCCATTCAACTCTTTTTTGGTAAGGGTTAAAGCATTCAATACATAGTTTAAATGTTCTTCCGCGTTTTCTATGTTCAAGGCATCAATGTCTTGTTGCGTTTTGATTGTTTTTGGCAAAGACGGACCCTTGCCTTCTTCCATCAATACTTCCAGGCCCATGGCCTGCGGTATCACTAAAATATCTGAGAAAATGATGGCAGCATCCACACCTACCTGGTCCACCGGCTGCAGGGTAATTTCCGTGGCCAGCTCCGGTGTTTGTACCCGGGTAAAGAAATCATATTTATCTCTGAGCTTAATGTAATCGGGTAAATATCTGCCCGCCTGGCGCATCATCCACACGGGTGGACGTTCAACTTTTTCCTTTCTAAGGGCTCGTAGTAACAAATCGTTTTTTAGTTCGTTCATGGTAGTTCTTTTAAGCCTATAAGGTTTCTGAAGCGTTATAGGCCTTTATTAATGAAGCCAGCATCATTTCCTGGCTGGTGTATTCGCTTGTAATAATTGTATTACAGGTAAAATCTGCAATGGCCTCTGCCGTTGTGTGGCCAATTGCAAAGCAAACCGTGTTGGCGTTTAGCTGATTGGCAGAAAAGAAACTATTTACGGCACTGGGGCTAAAAAAAAGAATGGCGTCAATATTCTCTATGGCGGTAACCGGTGTTTCAACGGTTTCGTACACGATGATTTCATGTACCGTGATGCCTGCATCTTTTAAACGTACAGGCAGCTCCTCTCTTCTTTTATTCCCACAGAAAAAAACAATTTGCTTCACTCCGGAAGCAATGATTTTTTGAGCCAGGTCTTTTCCGTATTGGGCCGTTGCAGGAATTTTTTCCGGGTTGATAAGGGTGGATACAGCATTTTTTGTTCTGCCGGAAATACAGAACACATGCCAATGGAGTGGTCCTGCATCATTCTTTGGCAAATAGTGTTTCACCGCTGCTACTGCGTTTGCGCTTGTGAAGACAACGGTAGTAAGATCCTCCTTCTGTGTCCAGGACATTATCTCATCCTGCTTCTCTTTTGAGAGAATTGGTTTTACAGAAATAAATTCCTGTTCTATAATCTCAATGCCGTTCTGGTTCGCTTGTTCTACCAGCAAAGGCTCCAGTTTTTTAGTGCTTAAAACTTTATGCTTCACCATTAGCGGTAAGACCGTTTTTGCGAATGTTATCAACAATAGGCTGACCGCCCTGCAATAAAATATCCCGGGCAGCCAGGGCACCTAATTCCTTAGCATCTGTATAATTCGTTCTTTTTTCAATTTCCGTTTTCTGCCTGCCATCGGGACTTACAATGTTTCCCCTGAAATGAATTTCACCATTTACGGTTTCGGCTAAAGCAGAAATAGGTGTGGAGCAACCACCCATCAGGGCACGTAAGAAATCGCGTTCAATTTTAGTGCATAATGCCGTAGCATCATCGTTGAAAGACTGGCAGCTTTCAAACGCAAAATCATCATCTTGCCTGCATACTACCATAATCGCTCCCTGGGCCGGCGCCGGCAACATCCAATCCAGATCAATTGATTTTTCAGGACGCAAGCCAATCCGCTCCAGTCCGGCTGCCGCGAAAATGGCACCGTTCCAATCGTGTTCCTGTACTTTACGTAAACGGGTGTTTACATTGCCGCGAAGGTTTTCCACCCTGTGCTCCGGGTACCGGTTCAGCCATTGGGCTATACGGCGTACGCTGCCGGTTGCAATGGTGAATGAAGAGGGGTTAACAGAGGAAGCTTCACGATTCGCTGACCATTCACCGCTCACAAAGCCAAGCTTTTGCAACGAAGCATCTTCTTTATAAACAAAAATATCTTTTGCAGAAGCTCTCTTTAAAACAGCGGCCTGCTGAATGCCCTGCGCCAGTTGCACCGGCACATCTTTCATGGAGTGAACAGCAATATCAATGCGGTTGTTGAGCAAGGCGGCATCCAGGGTTTTTGTAAACACACCGGTCACGCCTAAGGCGTATAAGGGAGTGACGGTGTCCACATCACCTTCACTTTTCATGTAAACCAGTTCGGAGTGTACACCGGCCTGCTTCAACAGGCCTTGCACCAATGTAGCCTGCCATACAGCCAGTTGGCTGTCTCTTGTACCAATTCGTAAAGTCTTTGACATTAATTTTTTGCGCTTATAAAATCATTCAGGGCTGCAATGTATTGACAACCGCGTTGGTTTTGAACCTTGATCTTTCCTGCAGTTTCATTCAGCACCCGCTGAATTTGTGTATCAATTGTTTTGGAGCAAACAGTGGTATGGATATACTGCGGATGTGCGTACAACTCTTTTAGTTTTACTTTAAGATCCTTAAGCAGGGGTACATGCTTACGCATTTCACACCACTCTTCAAATTCCCGCATCAGTTCACCAATAATCGTTTTTGCTTTCGGCACTTCGGCCAAACGCATTTTCAGTGTTTCATCCTTTAACTTAGAAAGTTGGTCTACGTTTATCATCTGCACATTGGGTAAATGCTGTGCAGCTTCCTCAACGTTATAAGGAATAGAAAGATCGATGATCAGTTTTTCGCCTTGTCCTTCCAAATGCTGTTTTAAAATAGTTGGCTCTGGCGAATTGGTGGCTACCAAAATAATATCTGCATTTTGAACTTCCTGTGCAAGGTTTTGCAGCGGAGCAGATGTCAGCCCGAGTTCCGAGGCCAGTTCTTCTGCTTTTTCCGGGGAGCGGTTGATCAGGGTAATTTTATGGGTGCCTAAATAATCAACAAGATTCTTGCAGGTATTGCGGCCAATTTTTCCTACGCCTACAAGCAAAATGGTTTTTGCAGACGGGTTTACTACTTTATTACGAATATATTGAACAGCGGCAAAGGAAACCGAAACCGTTCCGCCACTTAGTTCTGTGTGGTTCTTGATTAACTTGGAAGACTGAAGTACAGAGTTGACCAGGCGCTCTGTGAACGTCCCAACAAATCCCTGCTTCTTGGAAAATTTTACTGCCGTTTTTAACTGCCCCACAATTTCATAATCTCCTAATATCTGGGAATCCAGTCCTGCCCCCACGTTAAAAGCATGTTCAACGGCCTCTATACCGTTTTTAATATAGGCTGATTTCTTAAAGGTTTCGGCGTCTCCTGTGGTTTGTGAACATAACAGTTCCACCAATTGATGACTGCAATAAGCAAAGCCATAGATCTCGGTGCGGTTGCAGGTAGAAAGAATAAAAACCTCGTTTAATCCTTGTTCTGCTGCTTCTTGCAGAACGGTTGTGTATTGGTCATCGTTAATAGCAAATTGCCCACGAACAGAAGCGTCGGATTTTTTGTAATTGATTCCGGCTACAAAGAAGTTGTTTATATTTTTAAAATACGGTGTGTTCATTTCAGTATCCAACGATCATGGCACAAAAGTAGTTTCACGGCCTGCAAAAATCTAAAATCTATGTCATTGATCTGTCATTTCAGCGGTTGATTTTCCTCAGGTTGCGCAATGACGATCATCAATTGATAAAAATGATGATCGAGTTGTGAGTACATTTGTAGCCTTGTATGAAAAGAGCCATCGTCTTAATGAACCTCGGTTCACCCGATTCTACCAGCATCAAAGATGTCAAGCGTTATCTTGATGAATTTTTAATGGATGAAAGGGTGATCGATAAACCCTGGCTTTTCCGGGCCTTGCTGGTAAAGGGCATCATTGTTCCCTTCCGGGCCCCCAAATCTGCCGAAGCCTATAAATCTATCTGGACGGAGAAGGGTTCCCCGCTTATTGTTATCTCGGAGCAGCTTCGCTCTGTGTTAGACAAGGAAATAGAAGAACCGGTGGCCATTGCCATGCGGTATGGTAACCCTTCACCCAAAGCCGCCTTTGATAAACTGCTACAAACGAATCCCGACCTGGAAGAAGTAATTGCCGTTCCCATGTACCCGCATTATGCCATGAGCAGTTACCAAACGGCTGTGGAATATGCGAAAGAGCAGCACAAGAAAGGAGAATATACCTTTAAGCTAACTACCATCAAACCTTATTTCGATAACGAGGATTATTTACACGCCTTGTGCGAAAGTATAAAGCCATATGTGCAGGATGAATATGACCAGGTTTTATTTTCTTATCATGGTGTGCCGGAAAGGCATATCTATAAAGGAGACATTACAGGCCAGCATTGTTTGAGAACGCCTGATTGTTGCGATACACCTTCTCCGGCGCATCAATATTGTTATCGTCATCAATGCTGGAGGACCACCAAACTGGTTGTTGAACGATTGCAGATACCAAAAGAAAAATGGGGATTTTCATTTCAGTCACGCCTGGGAAGGGATCCCTGGCTGCAGCCTTATACCGCCATGCGGTTAGAACAACTGCCAAAAGAAGGCGTGAAGAAATTGCTGGTGGTGTGCCCTGCATTTGTAAGTGATTGTTTGGAAACACTGGAAGAAATTGCAGTGGAAGGAAAAGAGATATTCCTGCATGCCGGGGGTGAAAACTTTGAAATGGTTCCTTGCCTGAATGTACATCCGTTATGGGTGAATGCTCTTGCAAAATGGGTGAGAGAGTATGTTTCGGGAAGCAGCGAAATGGTTTTAAGTCAAAAGTAAAAATTCAAAAGTCAAAAAAAGGTTTTTATGAATACAGGCTGTTTTTTACTTTTTACTTTTGAATTTTGACTTTATGTACACTTACATCAAAGCTCTCCACATCATCTTCATCGTAACCTGGTTTGCAGGTATGTTTTACATTGTCCGGCTTTTTATTTACAATGTTGAAGCCAATGAAAATGCCGAGCCGGAAAAAAGCATTCTGCAAAAACAGTTTTCTGTAATGATCAAACGGCTTTGGTTCGGCATCACCTGGCCTTCGGCCATTCTTACATTGATATTTGGCACTTGGGTAATGCTGAATGGAAACTGGGACAAACAGTTGTTGAATGAGTCCGGAAAATGGCTGTTGATTAAATTGGGTTTCGTGCTCTTGCTTTATGCGTATCATTTTTCGCTGCAGTCCCTTTATAAACAACAGGTGGCCGGAATTTTTAAATATTCTTCCCAAAAGCTGCGGGTGTGGAATGAAGTGGCCACCATTTTACTGGTGGCTATTGTTATGCTGGCCACGGTAAAACAAAGCATTAGCTGGGTATGGGGACTGGCCGGACTGATTGGGTTCATCATTGTTTTAATGAGTGCTATTAAAATTTATAAATCAATAAGAGAAAGGAAATAATACCCTCTCCAATTAAGTTGTATGGTATTCTTAAACCCTTACACCCTTAATCTTTTCAACCCAAACTCCATGCTATCCAACTAAATGGAGTATAAGTCTTTCTTTTGTCATCCTGTTGTCATATAGCTTCGATTTTGACAACAATTACCTCAATTCATGACATATGTCATGGGGAAACACGCCATTACACTGGAGTTTTGCGTATTCCGTAAGCAATCTTTTCTGATTCCGTAAACCAACTTTTTAGGAGCAAAAGATATTTGCGGCTTCAAATCGAATAAACGCAAGCAATGAGAAATTTTTTTGTTTTCGCTCTATTGTGTCTTGGCATAAATGGATTAGCACAAAATGCAGCTGATACAGATACGCTGCCCAAACACCGGTATTTACCGGAAGTAACTGTTGTAGGCCGTGGTAGCAAAAGCGACTACCAGCAAATGCCTGAAGTAGTAGGTACAAACATTTATGCCGGGAAAAAGAATGCCTTGATTGTTTTAGATAATGTGCAGGGGAATGTAGTAACCAACACCATGAGACAGGTACTGGCAAAAGTTCCGGGTATTCATGTTTGGGAAAGTGATCCAAGCGGCATTCAGATTGGAATTGCGGCACGCGGTTTAAGCCCCAACAGGAGCTGGGAATTCAACGTCCGCCAAAATGGTTACGATATTGCTGCCGATCCTTTCGGATATCCTGAAGCCTATTATAATCCCCAATTACAGGCGGTTCAAAGAATTGAGATCGTTCGGGGGCAGGGTTCCCTGCAATACGGTCCTCAGTTTGGTGGCCTGGTCAATTATATTTTACGTAACGGCAGTGACATCAATAAGTCCTTTGAATTTGAAACCCAGCAAACGATTGGCAGTAATAATCTTTTGAATAGCTTTAATGCCATAGGTGGCAAAACTTCCAAAGTGCATTATTATGGTTTCTTTGATCATCGCAATGGAGATGGATGGAGACAAAACAGCCGCTATTATACCAATGCCGGTTATGGAACGGCTACCTATTATATCACCCCTAAGTTTTCCTTAACCGCAGAAGTCATGCATTCGCACATCCGCAGCCAGCAGCCAGGCGGACTGACAGATGTACAGTTTGAACAGGATGCACAGCAAAGTTTGAGAAGCCGCAACTGGTTTGATATTGTTTGGACAAATCCTGCCCTTATTGTCAACTACCAGGTGAATGAAAAAACACGCTGGAATACAAAATTATTTGCCACAATTGGAGACAGAAACAGTATTGGCTTTACACAGGCAATTACAGTGAAGGATTCATTCAACGTAGCAAAAGGCCGTTTCAACGACCGCGTATTGAATGCTGATAAATACAGGAACTACGGCCTGGAAAGCCGCATTATTACGGACTATACATTAGGCGGCACCAATAATACACTTTCCGGCGGCATTCGTTTGTACACAGGCAGCACACACCGTTTGGCCGATGCAAGAGATGAAAGCGGTGGTTCGGACTATACAATGGTGCCTTCTACCAAATGGGCCCGTGATATTACATTTGACTCCCGCAATGCTGCTGCTTTTGTTGAAAATATCTTCCGTATCAGCAATAAATTTTTAATTGTTCCGGGTATTCGCTACGAATGGTTAGAGGGGGCAGCAACAGGCCGTGATAAATACGGGCCCGACAGCACCGAAATTGTATTGCAGAATGTAAAAAGGAGCCGCAGCTTTTTACTGGCCGGCGTGGGCGCCGAGTTTCATATAACAAAAGAAACGGAGTTTTATGCTAACTATAGCCAGGCGTATCGGCCCTTGCAATTTGCCAACCTGCAGGCGCCACCGACCACCAATATGGTTGATCCCAATCTGAAAGACGCCAAAGGGTATAACATGGATTTGGGCTACCGGGGAAAGGTGCAGAATTTCCTTCAATTTGATGTAAGTGGTTATTATTTGCAATACAACAACCGGGTTGGGAATATAACACCAGCCGGTGCCACCTATATCTTGGTTACGAACGTGGGAAACAGTACCAGCAAGGGGTTTGAAGGCTATGTAGAGTTTAACCCGGTAAGAGCTTTTGTTAAAAAATATACCCAGGCCGATGTGATGGTTTTTGGATCATACAGCTACACGGATGCTACCTATAGCAGTGATCACAAAGACGCTAACACCAAGGGTAAAAAAGTGGAAAATGCTCCTGCAAATATTTTCCGCGGCGGCCTATCCCTTGGTTATAAAGGGTTTTTGTTAACCGGTCAGCTAAATTATGTTAGTGAAACCTTTAGCGATGCCAACAATACCGTAACGCCGACTGCCAATGGCCAGAATGGATTAATTCCTTCTTATACCATAGCTGATCTTACGGCAACATATAAATTCTCCAAAGGGTTGAACGTAAAGGCGGGCCTAAATAACGTATTGGATAAACGATATTTCACCCGTCGTGCTGGTGGTTACCCGGGCCCGGGTGTGTTGCCGGGTGATGGAAGAAACTTCTTTGTGAGTTTGGGAGCCAAATTTTAATCTGTTTTTCATAACGGATAAAAGCCTCACGGATGTGGGGCTTTTGTTTTAAAAGAATCACTGCTTTTTCGGGGCCCCAACTGACTCTAGCCGAACCCGGCAGTAGCACCAATCAACAGATTTCCCGTACCTGCTGATCCTTCAGGGCATAAATCTGCGTCTGCTGGAATAGGTTTCATGTAAAAACCGTTGGGCAATGAAGGCTGATCAATAATACTCATGAGAGTAAGGTTGTTCTCGTTGCCGGTAATTTTCCGGCTACACCATGTATTTGTAAATGCATCCGGCAGGGGTTTGCAAAATCCATTTCGTACACGGCCGGAGGGATTGGTTTACCAAAGGCAGGTTGAATTTTCCTACCTTTGCACCCATTTTCTAAACAAGTCAGGAGCCCGTTATGGCCAATCGTTATAAAGAGTTTAAACATCTGAATTTACCCGCCATCGAAAAAGAGGTTTTAGAGCGGTGGGAAAAGGAAAAAGCTTTCGAAAAAAGCGTGGAAGTAAGGGATGGCGCCCAGCCTTTTGTGTTTTACGAAGGTCCGCCCAGTGCCAATGGCATGCCCGGCATTCACCACGTGATTTCCAGAACCATAAAAGACTTGGTTTGCCGCTACAAAACCATGCAGGGATTCCAAGTGCAACGCAAGGGTGGTTGGGATACTCATGGCCTGCCGGTAGAATTGGGGGTAGAAAAAGAGTTGGGCATCACCAAAGAAGATATTGGCAAAAAGATCTCTATTGCCGAGTATAACCAAAAATGCCGTGAAGCCGTGCTTCGCTATAAGGATAAATGGGATGAGTTAACGGTTAAAATGGGTTACTGGGTCGACCTGCAGCATCCTTATATCACGTTTAAAAATGAATATATTGAAACCCTTTGGTGGTGTTTGAAAGAACTCTACAACAAAGGCTACCTTTATAAAAGCGTTTCCATTCAGCCTTATTCACCGGCAGCCGGCACAGGTTTAAGTTCCCATGAATTAAACCAGCCGGGCACTTACCGCAATGTGAAAGACACCAGTGCGGTCGCCATGTTTAAGGCTGTAAAAAATGCGGAGTCAAAGTTTTTGTTTGATGCAGCAGGCAATGATGAGGTTTTCTTCCTGGCCTGGACAACCACTCCATGGACGCTGCCTTCTAATTTAGGCTTGACGGTAGGGGCGAACATAGACTATGTATTGGTAAAGACCTTCAATCCATATACACATTTACCCGTTAATGTCGTTCTTGCCAAAGCGCTGATTGGAAAATATTTCAAACCCGAAGGTGAGAATGGTGATTTTGAAGGCTATGCCGCAGAGCAAAAACTCCTGCCCTGGAAGATCCTGGCTGAATTCAAAGGGAAGGATCTGGAAGGATTGGAATATGAACAATTGCTTCCCTATGAAGCCAATTCCCCGGAAGCTATAAAAGTCATAACTCCCGATGCCCGGCCTTTCCGTATTTTATTGGGCGATTTTGTGACCACAGAGGATGGTACTGGTATTGTTCACACCGCCCCTGCCTTTGGCGCCGATGACTTTAGGGTAGGAAAGAAGTATAATATTGGTATCCTTACTTTGGTAGACCGGGAAGGAAAATTTGTGGATGGCCTGGGTGAGTTTTCTCATCGTTATATCAAAGATTATAAAAATGAAGAAGGTTATGCAGATGTAAACGTTGATATCTCTGTTAAGCTTAAAAAAGAAAACAGGGCCTTCAAGGTGGAGAAATACGAACACAGCTATCCGCATTGCTGGCGAACCGATAAACCGGTGGTTTATTACCCACTGGACGCCTGGTTCATTAAAACCACGGCTGTTAAAGACCGGATGGTGGAGCTGAACAAGAGCATCAACTGGAAACCCGAATCTACAGGAACAGGCCGCTTTGGCAACTGGCTGGAGAATGTGGTAGACTGGAACCTGAGCCGCAGCCGCTATTGGGGGACCCCGCTTCCCATTTGGCGAACAGAGGATGGCACGGAGGAAAAATGCATCGGCTCTATTGAAGAATTAAACACGGAGATCAAAAAAGCCAGTGAAGTGCTGGGTGGCGACGTCAATAAAAATTATTTACATGATGGAATCCTGGACCTTCACAAGCCTTATGTAGATGAGGTGGTCCTGGTTTCGGAAAGCGGCAAGCCTATGCACCGCGAACCCGACCTGATTGATGTGTGGTTTGATAGCGGCGCCATGCCTTATGCCCAATGGCATTTCCCCTTTGAGAATCAAGAAACATTCAAGGCTAATTTCCCTGCTGATTTCATTTGTGAGGGAGTGGACCAAACCCGCGGCTGGTTTTATACCCTGCATGCCCTGGGTGTCATGCTTTTTGATAGTGTGACGTATAAAACCTGTGTTTCCAATGGCCTGGTGCTCGATAAGAACGGCAATAAAATGAGCAAACGCCTGGGCAATGTGGTTGATCCCTTTCAAACCATCGAAAAATTTGGCGCCGACGCCACCCGGTGGTACCTCATCACCAATGCTTCTCCCTGGGACAATCTCAAGTTTGACCTGGAAGGAATTAAAGAAGTGCAGCGCAAGTTCTTTGGTACCTTATATAATACCTACCAATTCTTTGCCCTCTATGCTAATGTAGACGGCTTCGGCTTTAAGGAAGGCTACATTCCCCTGGAACAAAGGCCGGAAATAGACCGCTGGATACTTTCTTCTCTTCAAACTTTAATTAAAAAAGTGGCGGCTGCTTTTGATGAATATGAACCCACCCAGGCCGGACGCCTGATTGAAGACTTTGTAGATGAGCACCTCAGCAACTGGTATGTACGCCTTTGCCGCCGCCGTTTTTGGAAGGGTGAATATGAGCAGGATAAAATTGCAGCCTATCAAACTTTGTATGAATGCCTGGAGACAGTGGTTCGCCTGATGGCGCCTATTTCTCCTTTTTTCAGCGATGAGTTGTTTAAAAACCTTAACGCAGTAACCGGAAGACATAAGGAAGCTTCTGTACATCATGTTCATTTCCCGGCTTTTAAAGCAGAAGTAATCGATACGTTGTTAGAAGAAAGAATGCAATTAGGGCAGGATGCTTCTTCCTTGGTTCTATCGCTTCGCAAAAAAGCCAATATCAAGGTGCGCCAGCCTTTGCAAAGAGTCTTGATTCCAGTGCTCAATCCGCTGATGGAACAACAATTGCAAAAGGTAGAAGACCTGATAAAGGCAGAAGTGAACGTAAAAGAAATCGAATATTTAACAGATACCGAGGGCTTTATAAAAAAGAAAATCAAGCCCAATTTTAGCGCCCTGGGAAAGAAGCTGGGACCCAAAATGAAAATGGTTTCAGAAGTGCTTTCAAATTTTTCCCAGCATGAAATTTCTTTATTTGAAAAAGAAGGCAGATATTCAATCCC
>CBHTSW010000049.1:0-22071 GCA_966095395.1 uncultured bacterium
ACGTTCGCTCGGCTTATTTTTTGTCTCCTTTTGGATGGGTAACGTGTAATACTGTAGAATTTGTGGCATTCCTTTGTAATCCATTCACGTTCCTTTAGTAATAACATTTAGAAGACTGTATGATAAATACAGAAAATACCGATCAAGCAATGAGTGCTTTTAAAGTTCTACAAATGGGTGCGTACCCCCAAGACTTCAATTATACCAACGGGGGCATAGAAGCTTCAACGCTGGGTTTATGCGACCAGTTAAGTGAACTTCCAAATGTTATAGTTAAGGTTTTAAGTAATCCTAAAAAAAGCATTCAGGTTGATTATAAAAAAACAAAAGGAAACGTAGAAATCACCTATTTGGCCAACAAACACAAATTTGCCTTTTTATCTTTTTTAAGAATAGGAAGGATCATAAAAGAAATTAAATTATTCAAGCCCCATGTTTGCCATTTACATGGTACAGGACCTTTAGTATTGTTATTGTTGATGTATTTGAAGCTATCTAAAAAAAAACACCTGGTTACTGTTCATGGCATTGCCGGTGTAGAACTTTTAAAATCCTTTAAAAAAAATAAAAAGGTTGGAACCCTTTTGCAGCTGTTCTATTATGGTTTTTTAGAATTGATCATTATTAATATGGCCACCAAAATCATAGTGGATACTGCCTATGTGGAAAAGTGGGTAAAAGCCAGGCAGTTATATAGAAACCATGAGATCAAGATCGTTCCCCAGGGCATTAATTCGAAATTCTATGGTATAAAAGACAACTACAAGGAAAATAATGTTTTGTCTATTGGTTCTATTTCAAGGCGAAAAGGATACGAGTTTGCTATTGCTTCCATAAAAAACCTGGTTGAAAAATATCCAGATATAAACTACAACATCATAGGGTTTTGCCACGACCCTCAGTATTATAATGAACTGCTTGTTTTAATTGAGAAATTACATTTGAAAGATTGTGTTTCTATTTCTTCGAACGTCAACGGCGATTTAATTGAGAAGTACTTGAGCGAGGCAAACGTTTTTATCCTGCACAGCCAAGAAGAATCGCAGGGCATCGTGTTTTGTGAAGCAATGGCCTGCGGTAAACCGATAGTGGCCACTAATATTGGTGGGGTTCCGTTTGTAGTGAAAAGCGGTGTAAACGGGTTGCTGAGTGCATTTGGTGATGTGGATGCATTTGCCTTAAACATCCATACCATTTTGGAAGACAAAATGTTGAGAAATAAAATAAGCGAGGTTAATAAAAATGAAGCCCGCAGGTATAATTGGAGAGAAATTACCAATTCTATTTTCGCGATCTACAAGGAAAACTAGCCGTTTACTCAACTATATGAATTCAGGGCTCCTCTTTACAACAGCCAGTACAAAAAAAGAAGAAGCCTGTACCTTAAGCTTCTTTATCAATAAGATGAGTTTTATATTTTGACAGTATCTGCCGGGCTGATAAGCGCTGTCACTAACTTCCCTAAAAACTATAGTAAAATGTTGTGGATCAGCTTATATGTGCATTAAGCTCTTCCTTAATATGTGGGCAAGAATGGGCAATATTACCATATGATAAATCAATAGTTTCGAAATCTGTTATGCTAATGAATTCATGTTCATTAGAGGCTATAATTGTTTCTATTGATAATGGATTTCAATGAAAAAGCGTAAATAATTCGTGCCTGTTTAAATAAGTTGTTTTCGTATTTGCTTAATTCAATTCAAGCGATAGTTAAAACTTAGAGTATAAGGCACTTATGAAAATGTTTTTTGCAAACACCCATATCCTGTTAATGCCCGTGCAACTGTACTTCTTCTGATGGTTGCACACACCAAGATTATTTCTGCGCTTCGGTTTGCTTGCTTAGGTTCAATATTCCATGGAGCAAATGGCCTGCACCAATTTGAGGATTGACTTCGTGCAGAAGGCTCATAAAAAACAAAGAAAATAGTAGGATTAATAAGCCCAGTACCAATGTAACTGAGATTGGCGCAGCCTTAGCCCGGACCTAACGCAGGCGGCATTTAATTAACAAAGTAAGCAGGATGCCTTAACAGGGTTCTTAATCTGGTAAGGCATCTGAACAATAACGGCTTTTATTTTTTATGACCTTATTAAAACATACAATGAATGAGAAATCTTTTTTGTAATACCTTATTGCTACTGCTGGTAATTTATATTTCTTCCTGTGCAAATTCAAAAAAGGCATTCTACTTTGCCAATCAGGGTAACGGTGAGTTGAATTCCCCAAACCTGGCCCCCGCTTCCTTAATTCAGAGTGGTGACATACTCAGCATAACAGTTTTTAGCCTTAGCCAGGAGTCTTTAAGCGTTTACAATACACCAAACCTGACAAGTGGGTATTCAGGCACCCAAAGTAATACGTATACGTATAGCGGTCCCGGCTCTGTAAATCAACTGGGTGGTTATTTGGTAAGTCCTGACGGGTATATAAAATTTCCAATGCTGGGAAAACTAAAAGTGGCCGGCCTAAAAAAAACGCAACTGGAAGAAAACATTACGGCAGCGATCATAGAAAGGAAGCTTTTAATTGACCCGATCATTACGGTACGGCAAGTGAACTTTAGAGTAACGGTGCTTGGCGAAGTGGGCCGCCCAACGGTTATTAATGTGCCAAGTGAAAAAATATCGCTTTTAGAAGCTATTGGAATGGCTGGTGACCTTACTGCGTATGCAAAAAAAGATAATGTGCTGTTGATAAGGGAAGAGAATAATAAAAAGGTGACCCAAAGATTGAATCTTAATTCCACCGAACTCTTTCAGTCTCCTTATTACTATTTGCAACCCAACGATGTTATTTACGTAGAGGCGACAAAAGCAAAAATTGATAATACCACAAGAGGCCGCCAGGCGCTGCCGCTGATTTTTAGTGGACTTTCCTTTGGGCTCATTTTGGTTGAAGTAATTACAAGAAATAGATAAAAATTATAGTTGTGCAAGTAACCCCTAAACAAATCGAAGAAAAAAATTCAGGCTTTGAATTTAAGCAGTTATGGTTAAGGCACATTGTGTACTGGCCATACTTTCTATTGCTTTTCCTGCTTGCATTTGGCGGAGCCTGGTTTTATTTATACATTAAAAATCCCGTTTACGTGTCTTTTGCCAAAATCCTGATAAAGGATGAGAAAAAAGGATCTGAAAACACAGAGGCTGTAAATTTTCTCAATTTAATGGGTACTAAAAAATTGTTGGAAAATGAGAAAGACGTAATCACTTCCAAAACCTTGCTTACTCAAACAGTAAAAAACCTGGGTTTATACGCAGCGGTGTATGAAACGGATAAGCTACGAGATATACCCGCCTACGTTACATCCCCTGTTACTATAGAAGCAAAAAATCCGGATATAGTAAGACCAACAGCGGGTATTTATTTCACCTTCAATAATAAAAAGGAGACCGTAAGCATTAACGGGAACGCCTATCCTATAAATAAATGGTTACATGTAAACGGGCAAACCATACGGTTTTTGCTCAATAGCAAATACGTTCCTGATGAGAACAAAAGCTTCTTCTTCGTATTACAAAGTCCGGGTACGGTAGCCGATCTTATTAAGTGGAATTTGGATGCTTCTCCATCCAGCAAGCTATCTTCTATACTTGAGTTAACCCTGATGGATGAAGTGCCGGAACGGGGACGGGATATTTTAAATGATTTGATGGACGTTTATGAAAAAGCCAGCCTGCAGGATAAGAATATGCTTGCCAAAAATACCATGGTGTTTGTGGAAAAACGACTGGAGCAGGTGGCGCGGCAACTGGATTCGGTAGAGGCAAAAATGCAAAAATATAAATCTCAAACCGGCGCTTTTAATATTAATACCCAGGGAGACCTTTTTTTAAAAAGCGTAAGCGATAATGACCAAAAATTAAGCGAGGTCAATATGCAATTGTCGGTGTTGGACCAGGTTGAAAACTATGTGCTCTCCAAAAATGGGGAAGCAGGTATCGTGCCTTCAACACTGGGCGTGACAGACGAAACCCTCAATCGTTTGTTAAACCTCTTATACCAGGCAGAATTGGAATATACCAAACTAAAAAACACCGAAGCAGAAAACTCACCCTCATTAATTTCTATAAAAAATCAGATTCAAAAAATCAGGCCCGGCATACTTGAAAATATAAAAAGTCAACGCAGAAGCCTTGAGGCCAGTAAACAAAACCTGCACACTACCAACGCCGGTTATTCTACTGTTCTTCAAAATATGCCCCGTAAAGAAAAAGACTTGCTGAACATCAGCAGGGAACATGATATCATCAGCACCACATATTCTTTCCTGCTCCAAAAGCGTGAAGAATCGGCTTTATCGTATGCTTCTACGCTTCCGAACAGCAGTATTGTAGATAAGGCCGACTTTTTAAATCAGCCGGTAAGTCCAAAACCTAAAGTGATCTATGGGCTGGCCTTTATTATTCCTTTAATAATAGGCATTGGGACCATAACAATAAAAGAAACCTTTAATTCCAAAGTGTTGTTCCGTGAGGAAATTGAAAAAATAACCGCTTATCCGGTAGTGGGTGAAATTGCATTTAGTAAATCAAAAAATCCTCTTGTAATTGACCGGGGGAAAAGAACATTTATAGCCGAGCAGTTCCGACAATTAAGGGTAGCACTTAGTTTGAACAATGAGATCTTGGGCCGTAAGCGCATTCTGGTTACCTCTACCATTTCTGGAGAGGGGAAAAGTTTTATTGCCCTTAATCTTGCCACTTCGTTTGCCTTGAGTGGAAAGAAAACAGTACTGCTGGAACTGGATATAAGCAATCCGTCCATTAGCGATAAAGTAAATATTGTTAGCACGCCGGGTATCTCAGATTATTTACAGGGATTTAGTGAGCCCGAAGAAATCATAAGACGGTGTGATTTTAATGAAAACTTATTTATCATACCTGCCGGTACGGCTCCTGATAATCATCCTTCAGAATTAATGGAGAACGGAAGGATCATAGAACTCCTGAACTATTTAAATGAAATATTCGATTGGGTGTTAATAGATACAGCACCGGTAGGTTCCATTACAGATGCCTATGTGCTTTCCTGCCGGTGTGATATAACACTGTATGTTATCCGGCATGGGTATACATCAAAATTATTCATAGAAAGACTGGATCAAAACAATAAGAATAACCAGTTGAATAATATTTCCATCGTTTTCAATGGCATACGTCCAAGAGGCTTTGGTAAACATCATTATGGATATGGTTACGGCTACGGATATGTTTACGAGGAAAAAAATAAAAACAAAAAAATACACGCTTGAGCTAAAACAACACAAACGTTCTTTATCAAAGAGAAAAAATTATTTAAATCTCACTACGTATGAACAATGCATAATAAGTTATTAGAAGACGGCTTAAACATTTTAAATGAGACAAGGGCACCGGCTTAATCCGGAATTGATCCATTACCTTCTTAATTACATATATATGCTCAACACTGAAAAACATTGGATAGCTGTTTACACAAGACCAAGATGGGAAAAACAAGTAGCGAAAACTCTAACTTCAAAAAAAATCGAAAATTATTGCCCCTTGAATAAAGTGATAAGGCAATGGTCGGACAGAAAGAAAATTGTTTATGAACCCCTTATCACATCCTATGTTTTTATTAAGGCCAGTGCAGATGAATACCCCACAATAAAACAGATGGACGGGGTTTTGAACCTGGTGTACTGGTTGGGTAAGCCCGCTATAATCAAGCCAAAGGAAATAGAATCTTTAAAAGCCTTTCTGGACGATTGTTATAACGTACGGGTGGAAAAAATGGACGTCAATGTAAACGACGACGTAAAAATTATCCACGGCCCCCTGATGTCCAGGGAAGGAAAGGTAGTGGAGGTACAGTATAATCATGTAAAGATCATGCTTCCTTCTCTTGGCTATTCCTTGATAGCACAGGTGGCGAAGTCCCACATCGAAAAAGTAAAGATTATTCCTGTAGATACGCCTGTTAACGACTTGTATCCAAGACTATCACCTTTATAATTACAGCAACAATGAAGGTTGCCTATATAACCAATTACAATTCGGAAGACGTACACTATTGGTCGGGTACCGGCTATTATATTGCCGAGAGCTTAGAAAAGCAGGGTGTAGAGTTGATACGAATCGATTGTCATTTACCATTTACGCTTCTTCAGCGGATACGCAGGAAGCTGGCTAAACTCTTTGCAAACCGATTACTGCTGATTGAAAGAGAAACTTCGTATTTAAAGAAACTGGCGGAAAAAGCCGGCCGCATGCTGTCGCAAACGGAGTATGACATAGTTTTTTCTCCGGGTTCCCTTTCCATAACCTATTTAAAAAGTGATAAGCCTATTGTTTTTTTTACCGATGCTACTTATGAGGGTTACAGAAGTCTCTATCTTCAGAACCAGAAATTGTGTAAAAGAAGTATCGTCCAAGGAAATCTGGCGGAAGGCAGGGCCATTAAAAATGCATCGTTGATTTTTTACACCTCTGATTGGGCCAGACAAAGCGCTATAAAAAAATATGGGGGCGACGGAAAAAAAATTCTGCATGCAACAGTTGGGGCTAATCTGGTGCATGGCAAATCAGACACCGAAATTGAAGAATTAATAAATGAACGCAGGCAAAAAAAAGAGAAAACCTTTTTGTTCATTGGAGTAGACTGGTACAGAAAAGGAGCCAGAAAGGCAATTGAAACTGTGACCAGCCTTAAGGAACGGGGGATCCAGTCAACGCTTTTGCTGGTTGGCTGTAAGATTCCGCCGGGTGAAAGCCTGCCGGCATTTGTTAAACACTACCCCTTCATTTCAAAAGCTACAAAACAGGGGCGGGATTTTTTGAACAAGCTTTTTGAAGAGACTGACTTTTTTATTTTACCAACCACTGCAGATTGCACACCCGTTGTTTTTGCAGAAGCGGCCTCTTACGGCATCCCGGTCATTACCACGGATGTCGGAGGGTGTACATCTATGGTTTTAGATAAGGAAACAGGCTTCTGTATAAAAGAAGACCAATTTGTTGCAGAAGCCACCCGCAGGATCATAGAACTCTGCGGGGATGAAAAAGCCTATGGACGTATGGGTTTAAACGCCTACAAGCATTACCAAAAGAAATTGAACTGGGATGTGATTGGAGAAAAAACAATAAGCGCAATGCGGCCATTGATCGCACCTGCTGACATTGTCCGCAGGTGTTGTTAATAAGCCCGCCTGAAGCTCACGTCCATTCCTCTAATCATCC
The DNA here is from genome assembly GCA_966095395.1 of uncultured bacterium. Taxonomy (GTDB): domain Bacteria; phylum Bacteroidota; class Bacteroidia; order Chitinophagales; family Chitinophagaceae; genus Flavisolibacter. The sequence goes on from CBHTSW010000049.1 coordinate 7,210, forward strand.
AGGAAGCATTGTGCTAATTATTCATTCGCCTCCATGGATCATAAACTCAAATCATGCTGGGGTTACTTTTCTTTTTACTGGCAATATATTTTTATTTCAGTCCACAACGCTATATTTCTGTATTGCTCTTATTTGCCTTAGTAACGGCTGGGTTTCAATTGGTGCCGTTAAGTCTTATGGTTTTGCCTTCCATAGGTGTAACAAAAACGTATGATTGGGTGTTGGTGTTTACCGGAGTTACGCTGTTATTAGCACCGCAATTATTTTTTGACACCCGGGTGTGGAACGGCTTTAAAATGTTATTTGTGTATGGAGCCATTTTACTTGTCCTGCTTTTTTACAGTATTTATATAAAAGAGGTGGAGGTTTCTGTAGGGATAAGGGTGTTCAGAGGACTCATTTATTTTATAACCTTATTTCTTTTTCTTCCGTTAACTCAGGCAGAGCTTCAGAAAATACTTAAACTGATAATTATTTTTTCATCAGTGGCGGCTGTCATTTATTGCATGCAGCTAGTATTTAACAGACCCTTGTTGAATAAGGTAGCTGCAGATCAGATGGGTCTGTATAATGGGGAAATAATCAATCGTTATTATAATCTTCCCGTGTTCATTTATCCGGTGATCTTCTTTTTGTTTTTTAAGAAAAATATATTCTCTATACCATACAGGTATGTGTTTTTGCTTTTTAACTGTGCGGCAATACTTCTTTCACAACACAGGAATTTATTATTCGCCACCGTCGTTTGTTATTTTTTATACCTGTTATTCAATAAAGGATTTAAAATCCGCAACCTTGTCATTTATGCAACGATCAGTATTGGATTGATCCTGGGAGCTAATTTTATTTGGAAAGACCGATTTTCCCAAGGGCTTCAAGATATTTCACAAACATCTTTTGATATATCAAATAGGAGATTTGATGAAGTTACACAAAGTGAATTATCTACTACTGAATTTAGGCAATTGCTTTTATTTGAACGGCTGAATTATATTTTAAAAGACAATGAGTCATCGCTTTTTGGCATCGGGTTGATAACCGACGACTCCTATAAAGCATTGAAACTAAACTTTTATGTAGGCTTAACCGATGGATATGGAAATGTTATACAAGTTGCAAGCGGGGATATTGTATGGTCGGTTTTATTGCTCCAACTGGGCTTGGTGGGAACACTTGCCTTTATCTTTTTCCATGTATCCTTACTTCTAAAATTCTTTTCAAAACGTTTCGATAGTTACATGCAGGTCGGCCTATTATATATCATATGTCTTTTTATTACTTCCTTCTATAGCAACACAATTGCACTTCCCTACATAACAACTTTAGTAATGTTATTTGGGGCTTACTATTTTAATCTTCCTAAAAATATTTATAAAAACGCAGAATATGGGCATCATTAATATTTCCATAATAACCTCTTTATATAAGTGTGAAAGTTTTTTGGAGCCGTTTCTTATTCATTTTTTCAGGATTGAAAATATTGACGAATGTGAACTGATCCTTGTTCATAATGATCCTACAGAAAAAGAAATTTCCATTATTAACGGGTTTAACTGGCAAGGTATTAATAAAGTGCATCTGCAGGTAGAAAGGGAGGGGCTCTACAGCTCCTGGAACAGGGCCATAAAAACGGCCCGGGGGAAATATATGGCCGTTTGGAACGTTGATGATATCCGGCTTCCTCATTCCCTGCTTTCACAAAAACAGGCACTGGAGAATAGCCATGCCGTAATGTGCTATGGTGATTTTTATGGAACAAATTCTTATGGCTTATATAAAGACCGGTTCTATCAATACGACGCGTTTGATTGCATAAAAAAATCAAAACTGAGAAGGCATATACTTGGTTGCTTTCCCATGTGGCGGAAGGACGTACATGAGGAGGTTGGGTACTTTGATGAGCAGTTCCGGTTGATCAGCGATTTTGAATTTCAATTAAGATTGTTACCTGCTTATAAGTTTGTGAAAGCCGATGCAATACTGGGGCATTACCTGGAATTTGTCAATCATAAGTTAAGCAGCAACCATTTTTTACAGGATAAAGAAAGAACGGTGGTAGAAATCAGGTATAGAATTTATGATAAAATATTAATGCATACACTTCCTTTTATCACCCGCTACAAGCCGTACAAATTTTTAAACTTTGGCCGGTGGTATAATGTGTCGGATGTTGTTCCAGCGCTTCAGGTTGTCAAGGCCAGGGACGTTTGGAGCTTTTTGCAAATGCCCTTTGCTTTCTTTCTCACTTTTTCCAGACGCAGTGTAAATAAGCTGTACAGAGTTGTGTTTCGAAAGCCCTCATTTTAACCCGGGTGTCGGCTTAAACTACCTGTAACAATTATCCAAGAGGCTATGCTGCAATCCAAAGAGTTGAATTTTTTTCATTTGCAAGGCAGTTCAATTAACACGTGTATGATTAGTGATAAAATTGCAAAAAAGGTTTTATTAATCGGACCCGATTACAAAGACCATAAAGGGGGTATCGGGGCTTTAATTGAGGCGCACAAAGAGCACTATGAGGTATTTAACTTTATTCCCAGTTTCAGAAGTTATAATAGCAATGTTCGGAAAACGATATTTTTTTTACAGCAGTTGTTTAAGATCATTTCCTTTTTATCAAAGAATAAAGACATCAGGCTTGTGCATATTCATTCCGCCAAAAGCGGCAGCTTATACAGAAAGCTTATTATAGCCTATGTAGCAAAAGTGTTTTTTAAAAAGAAAACAATCAATCATATACATACAGGTCATTTCAAACATTTTTATGACGACAGTAGCTGGGCAGGAAAGAAATGCATTCGGTATTTCCTGAAAATGAATGACGCCACCATAACGGTATCTGATTACTGGAAGACGTATTTTACAACTTCCTTTGATTTAAAAAATGTGCATAAGCTTAATAACATGGTAAATAGGGTGGGAAGCAATGGCGCTGCAGTTAATGGCAGCCCGGTTACTATGTTGTTTTTGGGTATGATTACGCGGCATAAAGGCATATTTGATCTTTTAAAAGTGATAGCCGTGCATAGGGAGTTGTTGAACAATAATTTGAAATTAATTATTGGCGGCAGCGGACAAGTAGAGGAATTAAATGAAATCATCGAAAGCAATAATTTGCGTGGAATAGTGGAATATAAAGGCTGGGTAACCGGAGAAGAAAAGGAAAAACTTATCCAGCATTCGGATGTTTATATTTTGCCATCGTATTACGAAGGTGTACCCATATCTATCCTTGAAGCGATGCGGTATGGAAAGCCGATCATATCAACTTTTGTAGGCGGAATTCCTGAAGTTGTTGAACCGGGTATAAACGGATTGTTGATAACCCCCGGGGATTACAAAGCATTGTTGAATTCATTGCTTTATTATATCAATGACCATGGAAACATTAGCAAACACGGCCACCAATCATTGCATAAAATAAAGGATTACTACCCCGAAGCCATTACTCCGCAACTGGAAACTATCTATTCCAGTTTAATGGCATAATCAAACAGGTATAGACGTATTCGGTTGGCCGATAGTTGAATTTCGCAGAGGGACTGAAACTGCACATTTTTGAAAGGCTCTGTAATTCTTTAGCCGCCACGTAAGGAACGTCGCCCGGTTAACTAATCCCAAGATGTTTAACGGCAAGCACATTTTAATAGTCGTAGAAAACTTACCCGTGCCCTTTGACAGGAGGGTTTGGCAGGAGGCAACTACCTTAAAAGAAAACGGGGCCTGTGTTTCCATCATATGCCCAAAAATGAAGGGCTATAACAAGACGTATGAATGTATAAATGGTATAGAAATATACAGGCATCCATTACCGGTAGAAGCCAGCAGCGCCTTTGGATATCTATTGGAATATTCAATCTCTTTGTTTTGGGAGTTCGTCTTAAGCTGGAAGATCTTTTTCCAGAAAAGATTCCAGGTCATTCAGGGCTGCAACCCGCCTGACCTGGCATTTATTGTCGCTTTGTCATTTAAGTTGCTGGGTGTTAAATACGTTTTTGATCACCATGACATCAATCCCGAACTGTATGAAGCCAAGTACAACAAAAAGGATTTTTTTTATAAACTGCTTGTTCTGCTTGAAAAAATAACGTTTAAGGTTGCCGATTATGCTATTGCTACCAACGAATCATTTAAAGACATAGCCACCAGTCGCGGCAAAATGCCGGAAAATAAAATTACTGTTATAAGGAGTGGTCCGAAAATGGGCCGTTTTGTACCCGGCGGTTCAAACCCCGCGTATAAAAAAAACAAGAAAATTCTGATAGGATACATTGGCGTGATAGCGGAGCAGGATGGCCTGGATCTTTTAATGCACATTATTCTGTTAGTAACAAAGCAAAACACCAACGTGCATTTTGCCATTATCGGCGGCGGAACGGAATTGAATAAAATCAGAGCCCTGTCGAACAAACTGGGGATTGACGAATACGTAGACTTTTATGGTCTGCTTTCCGACGATAAGCTTATTAGCGACATTTTAAATACCTGTGACATTTGTGTGAACCCTGATCCTCCAGGCCCTTATAATAACCTGATCACAACTAATAAGGTTATGGAATATATGGCGTTGAGAAAACCCGTCATTCAATTTGATTTAAAAGAAGGAAGATTTTCCGCCAGCAGAGCGTCCCTTTATGCCAGTGACATTGTTGATTATGTAAATAAGATTTTGTGGCTAATTAACAACCCCGAAGCATGTACTGAAATGGGAGAATTTGGGTATAACAGGGTAAAAAATGAATTGTGTTGGGAGCACGAAAGCAAGAAACTGGTATCCCTCTATAAAGATGTTTTATGTGTGGAAGCATCCCGTTCAGTACAGCAATTCAAAACAATCTAAGATAACAGGAATAGCACAGTTTATGGTATCGCATGCAAATGACACGTCAACTGAAAATTCATTCGTAACACCATTGTAAAATAAATAACAGTTCAGCGTTATGAATACCCGCTTTTTGCATTTCGTCCAGGCTTGTGTGTTTTGCCTGGACCTGTTAAGTTTAAACCTTGCAGATGTAATGTGCCGGCTATGGCTTCACGTTCCTTCAAGGGGTCATGAACTGGAATATTTAAACTTTTTGATTTGGTTGAATGTCAGTTGGTTTGCCGTGGCGTGGTTGGTAAATGTGTACAGCGAAAAATACATTATGTCCTTTGTGGCTTTCTCGCGGAAGACCATGCACGCCTATTTATATTGGTTTATACTGATCATGCTGTATTTATTTTTTACCCGTGAATACATTCTCTCACGGTTTTTTATCGGGGCGGTTTTTTTTAGTTATGGGGTTATGTTGTTTGTAAACCGGTCCCTCCTGTTAATGGCCCGGTCCTATTTTAAAAGACATAAGCTTTTAACTAAAAAGGTGATGATTATTGGCTATAATGAAACGGCAAAAAAACTGGCTTCCTACCTGGAAGAAGACGAAATGAATGCGCAAATTGTAGGCTTCTGTGAAGAGGAAGAAAATGTACATGAATTATCCAATTATCCCATTCTGGATTCGATTGATAATACCATATCAGCCTCGCGGTTTTATGACGTGAATGAAGTGTATTCCACAATAGCTCCCGAACACAACAGCGGTATTTACAAACTTATGAAGGAAGCAGACTACGCATGCATTCACTTTAAAATCATTCCCGACCTTAGTTATTTTATAAAAAAGACTTTTTTCATTGAATACCTGAAGGACATTCCGGTATTGTCACTGAGACAAGAGCCTTTGAATGATGTAGGTAACCGCATTCGCAAGCGATTATTTGACATTGCCTTCAGCTTTGTTGTAACAGTCTTGATACTTTCCTGGCTGGTGCCGTTACTGGGTTTGCTGATATACCTTGAATCACCGGGCCCCATATTCTTTAAGCAACTTCGAACCGGCAAAGACAAAAAATTATTCCATTGTATTAAGTTCAGAAGCATGAGGCCGAATGCGGATTCAAATACCAGGCAGGCATTTAAAAATGATGAACGGATAACAAGGATTGGCAGGCTACTGCGTAAAACCAACCTCGATGAATTCCCCCAATTCCTGAATGTCTTATGGGGAAGCATGAGTGTCGTGGGGCCCCGGCCGCATATGTTGAAACACACGGATGACTACTCCAAACTGATTGACCGGTACATGGTGCGCCAGTTTCTTACCCCGGGTATCACAGGCTGGGCCCAGGTAAATGGTTTTAGAGGCGAAACAATAACCGTAGAACAAATGCAACGAAGGGTGGAGCATGATTTATGGTATATGGAAAACTGGAGTATATGGCTGGACATCAAAATAATTCTTATAACCATAGGCAATATGCTTACCGGAGATAAAAATGCGTACTAATTTTTGCTGAAGGCTACTTTTTAATAGAAGTGCCTGATTCATAAAATGAGTTGCCTTTACATAGTATATAATCTTCCCATAAAATTTTAGAGATGGATCGCGTATTAAAGTATCCTCCTGTTATTAAGCCGGTGGAGTGCCCGGGTGAACGTCCGTTATGGTCTGTAATGGTGCCTACATACAACTGCTACCGTTTTTTAAGACAAACACTGGAAAGCGTATTGATTCAGGACCCGGGCCCAGACAAAATGCAGATAGAAGTGGTGGATGACTGCAGCAGTGATGGAGACGTGGAAGCTCTTGTACGGGAGGTTGGAAAAGGCCGCATAGGATTTTTAAGACAAGAACAAAATATGGGACATCATCGAAATTTTGAAACGTGTATAAACCGCTCCCAGGGACACTTGATGCATCTTTTACACGGCGATGATTTGGTAAGACCGGGTTTTTATAATGAGATAGAAAGCCTGTTTGCTGCATACCCCCAAATTGGCGCGGCATTTACTAAAAATGGTTATATAGATAACGTGGGCAACGTCACGATACCGGAAAATAGTTGGATGCCCAAGGCGGGTATTTTTGGCGACTTCTTGTGGAACATCGCTCAAAAGCAAATGCTCCAGGTGGTGGCGATGGTGGTGAAAAGAAGCGTATACGAAAAACTGGGTGGTTTTTTTGCAGTTGATTATTGTGAAGATTGGGAAATGTGGATACGCATTGCTGCCCATTTCCCGGTTGCTTATTCTCCAAAGTGTCTTGCATTATACCGCACGGGGCCGTCAAATGAAGGCACGATTACCAGCAATACTTTACTGAAAGGACAAAATTTTGGAAATGTTAAAAAGGTGATCGAAATAGCGCAACATTATTTGCCGCCAGCGCAAAGGAGGTATATAAAAAGCATGGCCAGGAAAAATTATTCCATGCACATTGCCAAGTCATCCAATAAAATGTACAGTTATAATCCAAAGGCTGCTTTCAGGCAGGCCATGGGTGCCCTGAAGCTGCACCAAAACATAAGAACCATTTATTGGGTAATGAAACTATACTTGCTCCACTTTCAAAAAGCCCTAAGCAAAAAGTGAAAAAGGCTTAGCGTATCTTAAGGGCCAGCCGCGTCTGAGAAAACAAAACACGCATTAGCCTTATCGTGGTTCTCACAACTGCCTTTTGTGAGTGGTTAGTGGTGAAGGGCGAGAGAAGAAACGCTCTTACTCATCACTGACCCCATAAAAAGTCCATTTATGAGACCACTCGTAATAAAGTTTTTTTATAGAAAGAACATAACATCTGTTCGGAAATTTCCGCTTTATCCACTTTGACATACCGAATGAATTGACAGGTTTCGATATAGATAATTGCTACAGAACTAATACACATAAAAATGACAGGTGAAAAAGCCCATTTGCATTGGGAAATCAGACCACAAACGCCATGGCTGGGTTCAGGCTGGCGGGAGCTATATTCTTACAAGGATTTGCTTTTCCGGTTGGTGCGAAAGGAATTTCTTACTTCCTACCAGCAAACCTTATTAGGGCCACTGTGGGTATTGATACAACCCATCCTTACCGTATTAACTTCCATCCTCATTTTTAATAAGGTTATTGGAATTTCTACAGACGGCATACCACCGGTTTTATATTACCTGGCCGGTATCACGCTATGGAACCTGTTTGCCGATATTTTTTACAATACTTCCAGCACCTTTATTCAAAATGAAAAAGTATTTAGCAAAGTCTATTTCCCCCGTATCATAGCTCCGCTTTCTATTGTATGCTTAAATCTTCTGCGCTTTGGCATTCAATTACTGTTTCTTATAATCGCTATCCTATATTATTATTTTACCGGCCAGGTCGAACTCCATCTTAGCACCTGGTTGCTTTGCCTTCCTGCTATAATTATGACGGTTCAAATAGGCTTGGGTGCCGGCCTGTTTTTTTCTATCATAACGGCTAAGTACCGCGACCTGTTAAACATATTGCAACTCATGATTCGGCTGCTGATGTTCATCTGTCCCATTTTTTATCCCATGTCTATCGTTCCGGGAAAATATAAATGGCTGATGAACCTGAATCCGCTTTCTACTGAGTTTGAGCTGTACCGGTATGCCTTTTTGGGAACAGGAAGCCTGAATCCGTCCCTGGTGTGGTATAGTGTTGTTACCAGTACGCTATTACTGGCAGTAAGCTTATTGTTATTTAACAGAATGGGCGATAAAATCATGGATGTTGTTTAATATAAAGAATCTACATGTCAAAATCTGTTATTACAATTGAAAACATCTCTAAGAGGTACCGGCTTGGTACCATTAGTACCGGCAGGCTAAGGCAGGATCTGATGCTGTGGTGGAATAGCCATGTATTAAAGAAAAAGGATCCTTTTTTCCATACGGGCAACGGGCAATACATTGCAGAAAGTAAAGAGCATGTGTGGGCATTAAAAAATGTCAGCTTCGATATTAAGGAAGGAGAAGTTTGCGGCATTATTGGCCGCAATGGTGCTGGTAAATCCACGCTGTTAAAAATCCTGTCACGTATTATCCGTCCCACCTGCGGGGTGGTGAGGGGTGAAGGTAAGATAAGCAGTTTGCTGGAGGTTGGTACTGGTTTTCATCCTGAATTAACGGGACGGGAAAATATTTATATCAGCGGTTCCATGCTTGGTATGAAAAAAAAGGAGATCCAAAGCCAGTTTGATGAGATTGTAGAATTTTCCGGCATTAAACAGTTTATAGATACACCGGTAAAACGTTACTCTTCCGGCATGTATGTCCGGTTAGCTTTTGGTGTTGCCGCCCATCTGGATCCGGACATCCTGATAGTAGATGAAGTATTGGCCGTGGGGGATGCGGAGTTTCAGAAAAAGTGCCTGGGAAAGATGAAAGACGTATCTACCAAAAAAGGACGTACCATCATTTTTGTAAGCCACAATATGCAGGCCATAACAAACCTTTGTTCAAAAGCCATCTGGCTTCAAAAAGGAAGCGTAACAGCCAGCGGGGAGACACAGTTTGTAGTAAACAAATATCTAAGTGCATTTCAAAAGAAAATGTGGAAACAACAATGGCAAACTCTAAATGAAGCTCCCGGTAATCATTTAATAAAGATGTTGTCTGTTGAATTGGTTCCGCATCTTCCTGATCCCCTCGCTCCAATTGATATACGAACTGCACTCACAATTAAGTTTCAGTTTAAAAACTTTAGCAACGAAATCAATCTTTCCACCAACCTGGCTCTTTTTACTTTGGCCGGTGAGTGCATCTTTAATATACTTTCCACGCCGGTGGTTTGTAACGACAGCATAATAGAAGGTGAGTGCACTATTCCCGGAAGATTTCTGAATGACGGATCCTATTATATTTCTATTTCCTTTATAAAGGACACTTCCCGAGTCATATTCGAATGTGAAGAATGCCTGTATTTTGATGTGGAGGATTACAGGGAAAATATAAACCGGTATGATAAATGGCAGGGCTATGTGCGTCCGCATTTTCCATTTGAATTAAAAGTATGTGAGACCCAGGCCCCGCTTTACAAATGACTATTGATTCAGCCACCAAAAGCAAGGGCAATATTGGGCAATAGCAGGCAGGCAACAATGGCTACATTAGCAGCAGTAACTCCACTTTATCCTTGTCTGAGATGAGCTTCATCTCTAAAAATTAGTTTCAACCCACTATCCAATGCTAACCTGACCTTACCATTTAAGTTCTCAATTACAATTTTCTCTTTGATAGCCTGAAATTTTAGAATTAAAACCCATCGCAAAACAAAAGAAGGCGCCGTTAGAACATTTATTTGAATACTTTTTTGGGTAAGGTTCTGTAGTAAGCGTACGTATACGTTTATGTTGTTTTGAATTTTTGCAAGACTGACTATGAAACCCGGACAGTTACCTATCCTGCCCAATTGATAGCTGCTGTTCATCGGTTTCTATGAACATTGAATGCTTATAAAAACACCAAAATGAAGTACAAACACATTTGCACCAGAAATTCTTATTCTTTTATCCTGGGTTTGTTTTTCGTTATTGCTTTTCAAGTAAAATCTGTTGCCCAGTATAATTTCACCCCAAGTGGCCTGAGTGGGGCGGTGCTTACCAATCCTACTTCCATACAATTTGGGCCCGATGGCCGCTTGTATGTAGCACAGCAAAATGGAATCATTAAAATTTTTACCATTGTACGCAACAGCGCCAACAGTTATTCTGTTACCGCTACCGAAACAGTAAGCCTCATAAACCAGATCCCAAATCATAACGATGACGGCACACTAAATACTTCTGTAACCACACGGCAAATAACAGGTATTCTGGTAGCCGGTACAGCCACACGTCCCATTATTTATGTAACCTCCAGCGACAGCCGTATTGGCGGCGGCTCCAGTGGCGCGGATGTGAACCTGGATACAAATTCCGGTATTCTTTCCCTGCTCACCTGGAACGGCAGTGCCTGGGTAAAAGTGGACCTGGTGCGTGGCCTTCCGCGATCAGAAGAAAATCACTCTCCCAACGGAATGCAACTGGACCCCCAAACCAATACGCTTTATATGGCGGTTGGGGGTATTACCAACGCAGGCTCTCCATCAAATAACTTTGGATTTACCTGCGAATATGCACTTTCCGCAGCCATACTGTCCATTGATTTGAATACTATCAATGCAATGGCCACCCAGGGCAGTGGTAATGTTGCGTTTAAGTATGACCTGCCCACTGTTGATGATCCCACCCGCACTAATTCGGGCAGTGTGGATGTTAATGATCCTTTTGGCGGTAACGATGGGTTGAACCAGGCCAAAATTGTAGCAGGCGGACCGGTAAAAATATTTTCTCCTGGTTATCGCAATGTCTATGACCTGGTAATTACAAAAACATCCGGTAAGGCAGGGAGAATTTATACTATTGACAATGGGGCAAACCAGGGCTGGGGCGGGTACCCCGAAAACGAAGGAACACCAAATGTGACAAATAATTATGTTAGCGGTGAACCCGGCTCTACCGGTCCTGGTGTTAATGAGGCACAGGTAAATAACCTGGATGGCCTGCATTATATTGGCACACTGGGAAGTTATGTGCCTGGCAGCTACTTTGGAGGACACCCCAATCCTACCCGGGCTAATCCTTCCGGCGCCGGTCTTTATACCCGTACGGGAACAAGCGGTGTTTTTCGTACTCAAAAATCGGGTACAAACCCGTTGCCTGCTGACTGGCCACCTGTTGCTTCCGCCAATCCCATTGAAGGCGATTTTCAAATGCCGGGCAGCAGTGCTTCCGGTGCCCTTCTAACCTTTTCGAGCTCAACCAATGGCTTAGCCGAATATACAGCGTCCAATTTCAATGGTGTACTCAAGGGTTGCCTGCTTGCGGCAGGTTATGATGGAGCTATTTATAAGATTTCCCTGACCGCAGATGGTACGAATGTGACCAACTCTAAAGCTTCAACCAACAAGCTAAACCAGGACCCTGCCTTTGCCAGTGGTTTTGGCTCTACTCCACTAGATGTCATTGCACAGGGGGATAATGATATCTTCCCCGGCACCGTTTGGGCCGCTACGTATGGCGCCAACGCTATCACTGTTTTTGAACCCACGGATATGGTTAGTTGTTCGGGTCTGAACAACAACCAGGATGATGATGGCGATGGCTATACAAACGCTGACGAAATTGCCAATGGAACCAATCCTTGCTCGGCAGCCAGTAAACCCAATGATTTTGACCATGATTTCATCTCAGATCTGAATGATCCGGATGATGACAATGACGGCATTGCCGATAATGTGGATCTTTTCCAAATTGACGTCAATAACGGCACTTCTACAAACATGCCGCTTAATTATGAACTTTTAAATAACAATCCCGGGACAGGCTTTTTTGGCGTTGGCTTTACGGGGCTTATGAGCAATAAGGTCAATAATTATCTTACCCAGTATGACCCGAATAACCTGGTGGCCGGTGGTGCTGTTGGCGCTTTTACCGTGGTGGCCGTGTCACCTAAAGACGCCCTGGGAACGCTGAATAACCAGGAAAATGGCTTCCAGTTTGGGGTTAAGGCGGGAACTGCTGCTTTTACTATAAAATCCAGGATGCTGGGCCCTTTCTTTGGTAATAAGACGCCTTCCGGTAATCAGTCGCAGGGTATTTACATTGGTACCGGCGATCAAAGTAATTATTTAAAGATCACCCTCAATGCCAATAACGGTCAGGGTGGTATTCAGGTAGTATCTGAAAACGCCGATGTTGCTACCACTGCTCAATATTCTTTGACAGGAGGGATTCCTGCTTCAACGCTGGATCTTTACCTTTCTGTAAACCCTGCCACCGGCACTGTACAGCCTAAATATGCTTCCGATGGAGGTTCCGTTATTAATGTGGGTTCTCCCATTCAGGTGAGTGGGGCTTTATTAAGTGCTTTGCAGTCGGCTAATGTTGTTGCGGTGGGCATTATATCTACTTCAATCAACGCCACGCCATTTACAGCCACATGGGATTATATCTATGTTACACCAGACCAGGTTAACACTGTCTGGACCACGGTCGCTCCTTCAAACACGCCCAAATGGGTTGGGTTTAGTGTAATGATCAACAATAAAATGTATGTTTTTTCCGGCTTTGATAATGCACAGGTGCATACTTCTCCTAAATGCGAGGTGTATGATCCGGCCGCAAACACCTGGACTTATCTTGCCGATATGCCGTTCCCGGTAACGCATGCAGGAATAACTGTTGATGGCAACAAGGTATATGTAGCAGGAGGGTTCCTGGATGGCCAGGCGGGAGGAGCCAATTCGGATAAGCTGCAGATTTATGACGTAAGTACCAACACCTGGAGTGCAGGGCCCAGCCTTCCGCAGAAATGCGGTGGAAATGCTTTGGTGCGGGTAGGGCGTAAGCTGCACTCTTTTGGAGGCTTGCTGGAAGATCGTCAAACCGGCAATCCCGCGCATTATGTTTTAGACCTGAATAATATTTCAGCAGGATGGCTAAGGGCGGCTGACGCACCCCTTCCCCGTTGTCACTTTGCCAGTGCCTGTGTAGCTGGTAAAATTTATGCCCTTGGAGGGCAGGTGGGCCACGACGGCACCTTTAGTGATGTAAAATATGTACAGGTTTACGACCCGTCCACAGATGCCTGGACCCGTTTGAATGATATGCCTTACAGCCGTTCGCATAGTGAGGCAGCTACTTTTGTCATGGAAGGAAAGGTATATCTGGTCGGTGGCAGAATGAATTCATCTTTTTCCCAGGTACTGTCCACAGTTACTTATTACAATCCGGCTACAGATACCTGGACGGAAGACGTTCCATTACCGTCGGGTGTGGGTTTGTTCGGGCCTTCGGCAGAAGCCATCGGAAATGAACTCATAGTTTCAAACGGAAGCCTGAACCAATGCTGCGATCCGCAGACCATAACACGCAAAAGGGGCATAGCAAGAACCTCTAATTTAAAGATTGGATTTTTGCCTTCCACACTTAGTCTTTCTGTTGCTTCAGGCAGTACAGTCAGTAAGGATGTAATACTTTGGACGTTAAGCGGCAACCCTTCTTTCACCATTAGTGGTCTTCCTTCCTGGATATCCGTAACGCCAAGTTCCGGCACCATAGATTTATTAGGCGGTACAGAAATTAAGATTACAGCCAATGCATCGGCACTTACGCAAGGTACCTATACAGCTACGATAACAGCCAAAGCAGCCGGTTATCCAGATGCAGTTTTAAATGTTTCTCTGAATGTTACGGCCGGAAATAATAAAGTTTTATACCTCTATGGAAGCGTACCTCCGGGCGAAGTGGATATGAAGCTTTCAGATGCGGGAAGTACGGGTATGTCCCAGTTTAAACAGGCATTGATAGATGTTGGGCTCAATCCTGTAGAAGCACTGGATGCCGGTGTTACGCTGGATGCAACAACCTTAAATCAATACAAGGTTCTGATTCTTAGTTCTAACAACCGCAGATTTACTGCCACTGAAGCAGCTGCAGTAGCCACATGGGTAAACGGAGGAGGTGGAATTGTAGCCTGGTCTGATGCGGCCTTCGGATGGGCAAATGGAGGAGTGAACAGCTCCGAAGGCTCTTTAAGTGACAACGACCTGATGCAGCAATTTGGACTGAAGTTTTTGCATGATAATGGGGCAAAAGTATTTACCTATAGCCAGTGGGCCGTTGACCACTATATTAACAAGTTCAATAAAAATGGAGGAGTTACCATAGAAGCTGAAGGAGTCAGTCCAATCCGGACTTCGTCTCCTGCTACAATTGTGGGAGCCCTGCCTTCAGGCATGACGTTAAACAGCCTGGATGGACCGGTTACAGCGGCCGATGCTGCTCTTTCAGTGGCTAAAATAGGACAGGGGCGTGCTGCAGGTTTCTTTGACCGCAATACTTTCTGGAATGCAGGAGCAGGAACCTATATAACACGGGTGGATAACAAAGTTTTTGCACAACGGCTACTACTTTGGGTTTCCGGTGTAAATGATGCACCACCGCCGCCACCTTCAGGCAACGAGGTGTACCGGATCAATGCGGGTGGTCCTCA
>CBHTSW010000050.1:0-17559 GCA_966095395.1 uncultured bacterium
CGCCTGCACACAAACCCATTTATTCTTTCCGTCGTCACCTTCCTTCCAGCTGTTCCACTGTTCATCCGGATAAGGTTTCACCTGGTTATCAGGCAAAATTTCTACCACATCGTATTTATGCGGTCCGTAAAAATTTATTGTTTTGGTTTTAATTCAAGCTCTTCGACATAATGCCTGTTTCCTTTTTTATCTACCCAGTAATAGCGGACCTCTGTAGCAATGTAAATTTTCTGGCCACTGGGGCCTACCTTATCCATTGATACTTTATCATTCCCATGGCCTTTTTGCGAGTTGTCTCTTTTAGCCTGGTGTTGGGTTACGGAACTGTCCCTTCTTTGCTGGGCCTCAGAGGTTAAAGAAATTCCAATTATGATAACTACGATAGCTATGATCTTTTTCATATAACCTGGTTTTAATAATTAATAATAAGTATAAAGAAAAGTGGTACCTGATCAGGGAAGCCCTAGGTAAGGAACCCTTCTTTTTTCATTCTATCTGCTGCTGGAGGACGGAATGGTTGGAAAGCAGCTCCACCTGCATTCTGGCAATTATAGGATTAGCAGCGCTGGCATTCAGCACTATTAACTGAAAGGCCAGGTCAGACACCAACCAGTCCTTTTGAATCTCGTCAGCACAAACATAGATGGATTGAAAATGGCGGTGCACAGGTAGGCCGGCCAGAGCGCAGGCCTTGAAAGCTCTGGTTACAGCCTGTTCAAGATCATCGGCTGCGATTATCCTTGGCTGCAGAACCTGGCTAACATAGTGCGTGCATTGCCGCCTGAAAAACAGGTCTTCAATATCTTGCCAAAATGAAACAGGATAAGGATTAGCAGAGTTGTATATTACAGCACTTTGTAACATAGTAATTGTTTAAATAGATTCCACCAATAGATCAGCTTTCATATGTTTTAGACACTATTGAAAAAAGACGCTGAAGGGTAAAGATTAGTTGAAAGAAAAGCGTTCAGCGCCTGTTTTTGACAGGCCTGTTTCACAACTGCCCGGCTAATGTTCCTTGCAGCTAAATGACCTTTTGCTCCCACTTCAGCTTACCTGGTGTTGGTAGTAGGTAGCGGTATTTTGTGTTCTACGGTTTTAAACAACTTTTGCTTGAGCTGCCTGAATGCACCGGTAAAGGCATGAATATTATCCTCCAGCACATTGTGCTCTTCTCTGAAAAGTTCGTCCTCACTGTTGTCGGCATCCCGCACCACTTTCCCTAAATGCGCCAGGTGTGTATCGGCCTGGTTCATCAGGTTGCGTAGTTGCAACCGGGTATCGTCCAGCAATTGTCTCAACTCCGGAGCTTCCCCATCCGGGCCTTCGTAAAGTGTAACCACGTTATCAAAAAACTGAAGCTCTTCTTCATAAAAAGCCAGTTCCTTTTTCCAGTATTCGGTGAGTTGGTACAACTCCTGCCAGGGCGCCACCATCAGGTAGTCTCTTTTAGGGCGTAACCGGTATTCAAGTAATTTCATTATTGATACATTTTAAATGAAAGGATGTTGTTTTTCTTTTGCTATAGTACGGGATACGACCTAGAATTAAAAGCCTTTATTTCATTGGGCGTTGCTGTAAAAACAAATACAAAAAAGTTTTTCATTTCCCCATATTCAAGTATTTGATCGCTCTAATTTTCAATATCGTTTTCTTAAAAAGAAAGGAGAAGTTCTTTTAAAACAATTAAACCACAATAATCAATCCCAATCTTAGGTGTTATAGTGTTTTTTCTGTAAGCCAATTGCTGTGTGCTTTTCCAGAAAGTATCATGCAGCATATGCTACTGGTTAGCTGATCTTCCGGTGTTTCATTAAAAGGAAGCCAAACATTAAATGCGAATTAATTCTTGTGGCGATTTTAAGAAGAGCTTCTCTAAGTAAACATCAACATTTTATGCTACCCATTTCAAATAATACCGTTAAAGCCAGAATCAGTTTTCATCTCTAAAAAATATTTGTAATGAATCAAGCTGCAAAAACATGTGTGATGGAAATATTTAAACTACTTAATTGTTAATACACATTTTTTCGTTTATCGATATGGCGATAACGGGAATGAAAAATGCATATCAAAGCACCCGGCACTACCCGGGTGCTGTTACTTTAAGTGATCAGCAAAGCTGCGATAATATTAATCAGGCATAGACCGCTGTATCAATTTCAATATCATTCTCCACTTTCGTCACACCCGGCGCAAGCCATGCTTGTCTTTCTGCCTCTTTCTTTTCCGCCCAGGAGCGAACTTTACCACTTAGCCTCACGGTACTGCCATCAACTTTAACATTGATCCTATCCGCATCAAAACTTGCGCTTCTCATAAGGGCAGATTTGATCTTTTGCTGGATCTCGCTTGGAACCGCTTTAGGAGTAACCTTTATATTGTTTGTCACGCCTTTCACACCTGCAATCTTTTCAACTGCTCTCCACGCAGCATTTTTTTCGAATTCCCATTCAACATCCCCCTCCAGTGTTACCCAGCCGTTTTCCACCTTGACTTTTACTTTGTCTTTCGGGACCAGTACCGACCATTTAAATTCGTTTTCAATCGCCTCGGCAATGTCAGTATCCTTCCTTTTTCCGCTTTCCGATAACCTGACTTCGATCTTTTGAACTACCGCTTTTACCCCTGCAACCTTTTCCACCGCATGTTCCGCTGCAAGTTTTTTGTAGTAAGAATCAACAATGCCTGTAAGCGTTACAATTCCATCTTTTACCGATGCGCCAATTTCGCTTGAGCTGAGATAAGGATCCCACCTCAGTTCGTCCTGAACGTCTTTCAGGATTTCATGATCTGTTTTCATTTAGATCTCCTTTTTTAATGTGTCATTAATGTGATAATTAAGAGAAACGTTCAAAAGTTCATTGTCTGTTTTCATTCGACCTCCTTTTTTTAATGTTTCATAAAAGTGATTATGAAGAGAAACTTTAGAAATATGATTTTTGACTCTGATAAGCACGTTAAATTCTCCACTGATTTGTCAGAACCTGATGGAGAATTTTTGCCAGGGTATGGATTTTATCTGGCTTCTTAATACACAACGTGGCACCATTAGAAATTGCAATTTTGCTTAATTCGTCAGTAATACCAGTGGAGTATAAAATAACGGGAACATCTTTTAGATTAGTTAATTGTTTAATTTTCGTAAGACATTTCAAACCATTTATTTTAGGCATATTGTAGTCGATAAAAATAAAATCCGGAACAGTGTAGCAAAGAAGGTGTAATGCTTGCTCTGCCGTTTTGGCAAAAATGCAATCGCAGATAAAATGCGCTTCGTGCAATGCTTCAATGAATAGTTCAAACTCATCAACGTCATCATCGATCAAGAGAATGATTTTTTCCATGCTCAATAGGATTACCTAATAACAATTGTATGCACGTCAGAACATAATAAGACCAGTTTTTATCATTCACACCACTATGTTTGGTTTATAAATTTTGAACGCTATGTTTTCATCAATTATTGATCGATAAGTTTCATTTTGTATTTGCGGTTGTTAAATGTAAGTCCTTCGATTTCTCTATCCCTGACAATAACCATCAATGGTGATCCAACGTCGCCCGGTTGATTAACTTTGCGCCAGAGTGGCGCCACCTTTTTCCTGCAAACTGTTGTCTGGGACTTTTAACTGAAAGGCTAGGATGATGTTGAAAATTCCTGCCGCGAAAAATCCAATTGCCGTCCAGGAGATAATGGTTAACGCTCCAATGACGGGATGGATCATAATAAGCAGAGCAACGAATAGTAACAATATACCCCCGGCGATCATCCACACCTTACTTCCGGTACCGCTTCCTATTCCTGAAAAGCTTAGCAAGGTGATACCACGAAATAAAAACCAGAAGCCCACGAAAAATGGCAATACAGCCATACTGAGCCCGATATTCATTACGAGGATGATACCAAGGATAAGGTCAACAATTGCAGCGAACAGCCGCCAGCCCCATCCCTTCGTTTTTCGGTTTGACAGTGCATAGATCAGCTCTATGATACCCGTTAAAAGCATGGTGACCCCAAACAAAATGCTTAACGTCAAATAACTTTCAACCGGATAACGAAAAGTAAGAAAGGCGGCAAGGAGAAATAACAAAGCACGCAGAAGAAAAATCCACCAGTAGCGAACACTGCTGCCGGCAACAGGCGTAATTGTAGCCATAATAGTTTAGTTTAAGATTGTACGACTATTATTTCATTTTCTAAACTGATTCCACGAAAGACCAGTACAGTCCGTTGTGCAAACTCAACTACTTTTTGGTCTCAGGGGATATTCTCCTTTTAAATGCATTCAGTTTCTTTCTTAAACTGCTGATCATAGTTTGCCTTTGGGACCCCTTCTCCTTCACTTCCTTTTTCAATTCTTTGATAGCATCAACAAATTCTTTAAACTCAGCATCTCTTTTCCCATATCCCAGTTCCTCCGCAAACCGAATTTGATAGTCGGCGTTGTCAAGAAGTGAATTGATCTCTTCCTCTCCGGTATTATTGGCTGAAGCAATTAATGAATCGGCTGTTGCCAACATCAGTTCGGCACGCACCAAAGGCAATGGAATAGACCTGCCGATCACTACTATTGTGTTAAGGGCGGCATTCAATAAAAGTGCGGCATCTGCAGCCTTGTTTTGCCTGGTTAATTCTACAGCTGCCTTTAGCGCCGCGGGATAGGTTCCCAAAGGAAGGTTAGAGGTAGTGATGCTGATTTCGCTGACCATAACGTCTAATAATTGCCTTGCGTTTTGTAAATATCCCTTGTCTGTAAGGTCCTCAATGTTATCCTTGGCCTTTTTAAGCGTTTCCATATCTGTTACTAGGTCCCGCACATTCACATCCGCAACAACCGGCACAAATTCCATACGGGGGTTGGCTGTGGTAATCACTTCCGCTTTTCCCAAGGCACTCTCGATAGCTTTTATAGCAGCGGTATTGTTGCTGTCCAGCAAGTCACGAATGGCGTTATGTGTTTCGGCAATCACCATAACTGCTTCTCCTTTTATTGAATCGTTTGCACCGGCTAATGCTTCTTGAATTTCCCTGTTGATCTGTTCCTGTACTTTCTGTGGAGAAAGCTTCGGTTCGGGAGGCTTGGCCATACCAGCACTGGTGTCTTCACCTGACGTCGGACGATTAATTGTCGAACCTTTGTTATTATTACAGGATATTAGATATCCTGTAATAATAACCAGCGTAACCAGAACCAAAATATTTTTCATAACACCTACCATATCAGATGAATAAATTTGTGCCCTTAATCCAGATTGACAGGAATAACTTTATGCTTAATCAATAGGGACCTCCCTTTCATTCCTGGCCTGAGCTTGGTTTTTTGGGATTTTAACCTGTAACACACCATCCACATAGTGCGCTTCGATCGCCTCGCCGCTGACGTTCTCCGGCAATTGAAAGGCGCGGGTAAAGGCACTGTAAGTGTATTCGCGCCGTGTGTAGTTCTTCTTATTATCATCTTCTGATTCGGACTTACTTTCTGCACTGATGGTAAGCAAGCCATCGTCTGTTTTTATTTTTATATCTTCTTTTTTGAAGCCCGGAACAAAAAGTTCCAAATTGTACTCCTTGTCATTTTCGGAGATGTTGACTGCGGGATAGTTCTTCTCCAATTGCGACAGCAAGCTGTTGTTAAAAAAACTGCCGACATCAAAAAAATCACGCATAATGGAACGGTTAGGTTCCAGACCTCGTTTGATAATATTTGCCATAGATACACTCCTTTTTGGGTTTGACTTTGATCGTATCTGATCTGTTTGAAAACGCATTCTTTCCGGTTCTAAAAGAGTGAGGATAGCTTAAGATTAAGCACGCCTTTCACGGAAATTGCGGTTGATTAATACAGCTATTCTCTGAGGCTGTTGCACAGTGACTCTTAAGGCTTTCGTTAAGTTGTGTAATTTGAATTCTTTGCTTCAACACCGAAAACACGCTGACCACTTACTTGCAGGATGTAGGAACAATAGCAACTAGGGGAGATTACTTATTGGTAATACAAAGCTAAAACTATTGCAATGGTAATACCAAATTTTAATTCGGGTTTTTCAACATATTTTTTGGATATCCTTTGATGATGCATTTGATGATGCATTGCTTTATAAATCGTTTCATTATTATGCCTGGCATAAATGAACCGAGGATGACTTTTGTTAGTCAAGTTGAGATAGAAGGCATAAGCATATTAAAAGATAAGCCTGTTGGAGAAGTTGACTAAAGTGGATTTGGTGCCGACCTTGTATTGGTCCTGATTTAGGTCAATACGTTCGCCTACCAGCATCCACCCGACAAACTCAGCGTTTCAACCTACTTCCTTCCAATCAACTCTACGAAAAAGATGATAATGAATCGTTTGCCAATAAAGTTGGGTACATTTGTTCAAGATTACACCTTATAGGATACGATCATATCGCAGCACTTTGACTTTTGTACCGCCTAAGGCAAATTCTTACTTTCGTAATACCTGATGAATTCCTCTACCGGCGCACCGCATTGCCGAAGCATTACATATTTAGTAAGATCAGGGTTTCTTGCTAATTAGTTGTACATCAATTCGCAAGAGTTAATCTTCGACTTATTCATTGGTACTTATTTCCTTCATTATTATGCGAAACTTATGAACAATGAATTTAGAAATTCTCCGGGTTTGAACTTAGATATACCATTCAAAGAAAACCTTTTACAGGCAGTTTTTGATTTTGCTTTTAATATGATTCAGATATTAATACCTGTCAGAAACGAAATAGGAGTAATCACGAATTTCAGAATAATGCTTATCAGTAATGACCTGAAAAAGTTTTCAGAAAATCCGGGGTTTGAAAACAAACTCTTCCTCGAAGAATTCCCTGAATCAATAGGATCGGGGTTGTTTGACAAATTGGTTAACGTAGTTGAGAAAAAAGATATCCTGGATGAAATTTTCAACTTTCATGAGTCCGGCATGAATAAATGGTTGCACGTTAAAGCAAGAGAGCTGCAAGATGGGATGATTTTATTCCGGGAAGATGTAACCGAACGTGTTACAGCAAAGAAATGGGAGGAACAGCAAACACATTTCGCCGAGCAGATAGGAAGTATGACACCTGATATCGTTCAGGTCGTTGATCTCGAAAAAAAGGAAGTGATTTATTCAAACCGGATCATTTATGAAGATCTCGGATACACAAGTTTTGAGATCATGGATCTGTCTCTCCACGGAACACTGTTTTTACACCATCCCGATGACCGCCAAAGGGTACTTGAATTCAGGACTAGCTTCGAATCCGCATCTGAAGGTGAGGTGAAGGAATATGAGGGACGCATTCTGTCAAAAAGCGGGAACTGGATCTGGTACACAACTCGCGGATGTGTCTTCGAACAAAATGAACATGGCCGTCCCACTAAATATATCATGGTTTCACGGAATATCACCAAATACAAGGAAGCAGAACGTCAGTTAGTACAATTTAAAATCTTTTTGGAGGATGTGATGAATCCAATGCCTGCTATTATCACCGTTTATTCCATCGGTGAAGATAAGATCATCTATGCCAATGAAAATCAGCTAAAGGACCTCGGTTTTACAACCGGGCAAATTTATCAGTTGAATACCGACCAATATATAGCTTTATTGATTCATCCCGATGACCATGTCGCCGTTCAACAATTTATGAATAAAAGAAACAGATTGCACGATGAAGAAATATTGGAAATTGAGCAAAGGTTGAAAATGCGTAAAGGTGATTGGCAGTGGTATAAAACCAGTAGCAGAGTTTTCGCAAGAGACCCCTCCGGATCCGCAACTCATATCATTTCATTTATTGTGAACATAAATACACAAAAGCAATCTGAGGAAAATGTCAGACAGTTGAGTCAGATGCTTGTGATTAAAAATCGTGAATTGAAGTCCTGCAATTCAGAATTAAATCTCTTCGCAAATATTGCCGGACACAAATACAAGGAAACTTTCCGGCATCTCTATACTCTTTTAGAAAACACAATCAGCAGGGACGGTAAAAATCTTTCAAATGGAGGTAAAGCGGATTTGAGAAGAATCCAGGCGTCATTTCAAAAGTTGAAATTGCTTACTGAGGATATTATCTCCTATTCAACGATTGATTCCAACATGGGTGAAGTACAGGTTGACCTAAACAACACTATAAAAACATTGGAAGATGAGTTGAAGGATCAGATTGCCGAAACAGGAACTACTATTAATTATAATAATCTTCCCAATGTTATAGGCCAACCTGTCTTGATAGCGCTTCTTTTTCGGCATTTAATTGTAAACGCGATCAAATTCAGATCGCCGGATAGAAAACTAAACATTTTTATAAAATATTACCGCGTTGATGACATAAACCTTCATAACAGCGATGTCATGGGCAACATAAAATTTACGGTTATATCTGTTATAGACAACGGTGTCGGATTTGATAAACAATATGCAAAAGATATCTTTTCCCTGTTTTTCAGACTTCATGACAAAGGGAAATATAAAGGGTCAGGAATGGGATTACCCGTATGCAAAAAGATAATGGATATTCATCAGGGCTTTATAACTGCAGAAAGCAGTAACTTTCATGGAGCTACGTTCAATTGTTTCTTTCCATCAGAAATAATGAGGAATATCTCCTAACGGACATTGGAAAATTGGCCGATTAAAGTGAAAAAGATCGCCGTCATGTGTGTTTGGATGCAAATTTATCAGAATCAGAAAAGGACTCTGATAATAAGATCTATGCAGCTTGTACGGATGGTATTCTTTGGCTGCTGCTTCCGAATAGCGAGAAATCGTAAAAACCTTCCCGCAATATCAAAATCAAATAAACGGAAACCGGTTACCATTTAAACAAGGAGCGATGAGGCCGGAAATCATCCCAGCTTTTAAAGAGTATGAAATATGCACAATGTATTGCTAGCTGTCACCATTATGTGCCTGCTGATCCTGCTGTTGATTTTTTTTCTGAAGAACCTGAAACAGTCTTACCTGATTGCTTATGTTATCGCAGGCATAATGTTGGGGCCTTATGTAATCGGTATTTTTCCGACCCGGAAAATATTGCTTCAATAGGAGAGGTGGGGATGCTCTTATTGATGTTTTTCCTTGGTATGGAGATTGACATCCCTGACAATAAAAATCTTTTACAAAAGCCACTGATTGCCCAGGGAATAAAGACTCTATTGGTATTTTCATTTGCATATTTTATCGCAAAATAGTTGGGATGGAAAAGCGGTAATTTTTTTAGCAATGGCTGTTCTCTAATTTTGGAGCGAATGGGAGTGATTTGACAAAGTAGAAAAACAAAAAGGCCGGCAAGATCATTGAAGTTAGGATTGCAGCCGAACAAAATTCGACATGTTCAATTATTGCACATGTCCGGGTTCAGTCGATTACAGCGTTTCTGCTGAGTGCTTTTTAGCCCTTGCTTTTCGATTTGCCGAATGACTCAACTTACAGACAAACGTCGGATTTATTTAGCAAGGCAATATTGGTTACAAATTTGTGGCGACTTACTGAAAGCCTCGCTATAGAACTTCATCTTTAACGTAATACTTTTAATTATGCTGAATAAAAATGAAGTAGCGCCTGATTTTGAATTATTTGCGACTCCCGATCAAAAATTATCATTGCATGAACTCAGGGGAAAGAATGTCATACTGACTTTTTACCCTGCTGATTGGAGCCCTGTCTGCGGCGACCAGATGACTTTGTACAACGAGATGCTCAATTATTTTAAGAAGTATAATGCAGAACTGCTGGGCATATCAGTCGATAGCAAGTGGTGCCATACGGCATTTACACGAGACAGAAAATTACATTTTTCTTTACTGGCCGATTTTCATCCCAAAGGTGAAGTAGCAAAGAAATATGGTGTGTACGATGAAAAAGAGGGACAATGCGAAAGAGCACTTTTTGTAATAGATGCCGAGGGCAACATTAGCTGGAGCTATCTTTCCCCTGTAGCTATTAACCCGGGCGCTGATGGCATTATTGAAGCACTTGAAAAGATTAAACAACCACAATTAGTAAAATAAACTCTTATGGCAAAGCTAACACCTCCCATAGATAAAAGCGATCATGTACAAGGCCCCACTGATGCCATCGTTACATTGGTAGAATATGGAGATTACCAATGCCCCCATTGTGGTGCCGCCTTTCCTATAGTAAAGCAAATTCAAAAAGCATTCGTCAAAAATTTACGATTTGCGTTCAGGCACTTTCCGTTGTCGAATGTACATGAATATGCTTTTTCCGCTGCCATTGCAGCAGAAGCAGCAGGAAGGCAAGGAAAATTTTGGGAAATGCATGACATGATTTTTGAACGACAGTCATTGTTAAATGAATATGCCTTCCTGGAATTTGCTAAAGAAGTTGGACTAAAGATACCAGCTTTCAAAATGGACCTACAGGATCCGAAACTTGGTGAAAAGGTTGAAGCAGATTTTGAAAGCGGTGTGCGAAGTGGTGTTAATGGAACTCCTTCTTTTTTCATAAATGGCGATAAACACGATGGACCTTTCGACTACGCTACTTTGGCTTCGGCAATAGAAGAAAAAATGCGACTGGGGCATCTTGCACGTTGAATGAAACAGTAACCCACTTCCAGTTACCTTTTGAGCATCCTCATTGCGCCTCCTGCGTATGCTTTTTAGTTAAGGCTGCAACAAAATGATGCAGATGCAAAATCTGAACTTCCAAATACAAAAGATTTGTGAGTGAGAGACTTTATGTCCCTGCAAGTAAGGCAAGATTATTTTCTTGCGGTATTAGCATCCTCACGATTACTTAAAACCGAAAATTCTTTAGAACACTGGATTCAAAGCATATTTATCTTCTCTTCCACCATAAAAGCCCATACTATCAAGGCACTGTTAGCCAGTGATTCCCACCTTATAAGCGGGTAAGAAAATACGGGCTTTGGAATGATGTACCTTACAGTTATCAGCATTCCAGATTTTATTAGGCCGGTTCCCTTGTTCACTTATAAACAACTTTCCAATATTTCTAACCCTTCTTCTGCTATTGCCTGCCTCATGGTAAGTGGTGGAAAAAGAGTGAGTGTCTTTTCCTGGGTAGTGAACAGCAGGCCCTTTTTCAGGCTTTTTTGCTGAATACGATCAGCATAGTTTGGATCACTAACTTCTATACCGATAGCCAGTCCTAAAATGCGCAGGGTAGCGCCCTTCTTGAATTTCATTTGACTGAGCCCGTCGGTAAAGTACTGACTCAGGGCTGTAACGTGGCGAAGTATTTTTTCCTTATTTTTTATCCAATAACGAATGTTGGCCATCGCAGCTTCTACCGCCAATGGATGCCAGCCATAAGTAGAATAAAACTGGAATCCATTCTTTAGCACTTTGCTGGCGATCTTTGCCGTAGTAATGCAGGCGCCCATTGGGACATATCCTCCGGTAATGGCTTTAGCGAGGCAAAGAACATCTGGCTGTATTTCAAAATGCTCGCAGGCAAATAGCTTTCCCGTTCTTCCAAAACCACAGGCAACTTCATCCAGCACCAGCAGCGTTCCATAGCCCCGGCACAAAGCACTTATCCTTTTCATAAATGCATGTTCCGGGATCAGTACACCCAGGTTGCAGACGACCGGCTCCATTATCAGCGCAGCAATGTCTTTATTCTTCAATCTGGCTTCTACCTTATCGGCAGCGTTATCATCCAGCGGAGGCCTTATTTTTATACAATTTGGCAAAAGGTTTTTGAACTGCTCCCTGTTTTCTGAAGTGCCAATACTTAAAGTACCTATAGAGTTGCCGTGATAACTTCCTTCCACAGAAAGAAACTTTCTTCTCCCTGTGTACAACATGGCTATTTGCATAGCCGCTTCCACCGCTTCGGTACCGCCCGTGGCACGAACACTTTTTTGCAATTCACCCGGAGCAATAGACGCCAATAATTCAGCAAGGTCCACCCAGCCTTGGTAGTGGTAACCCGGAGCTATATAGTCGGGTATTTTTGCAGGGTTTATTTTTGATTGTATTTCTTTTCTTCTCCAGCCCAGATTTCCTACGCACCAACCCGCATTAAAATCAATATAGCGCTTGTCAAGGTGATCGTAAATAAATTCATCTGTTGTTCGGACCACTTGTATATCGTCAGGCTCTTCTGTGGACATAAAGAACTGCTCTTCTCTTGATTGCTGTTTCATAATAGATATTTTAAACAAAGGAGAAGGGGTGATGAAGTGGCGCGATTCCAATGCTGATCTTTTAGTGGTATTAAAATTTAAGCCGCTTAAAACAGGACGCAAAGCTGGATGAGTTCTACATTTTTTGGTAGGTTCCAACAACTTAATTTGCCCCTTATTTACCACAGTTTTTCTCTGAATAAAACAGGCTCAGTATTCAGTTGGTATACTTTATCAATATTGCTGAGCAATAAGAGTTTTATACAATACATAGAAAATGCGTGGGATATAAACACGCAGCAGAAACCAGGCGTAAAGCTATCCTGTAAAATAGAAGGAATCCATAAAGTACCAACCCAAAAGTTGTTCAGTCCATGCCTGCTTTTGGGTTGGTACGATCTATGCTACCATCTTCCCATAAGTTGCTTACTCCTGTTTTTCCTTGACATCAGTATGATGCCAGCAGTTATAAGCAAAGCCGTAGTAGCCACCTTCCGGATAAAAGCCGGGCGGTTATGCTTCCATTCAGCTCTCCAGCCCCGTTCGATCCAGGGGTTGGGAATAATGCCGTGTTTTAAATCATTGAGTTTTCCCTGAATTACATCTATGCGATCCGCCAGTATAAGTGTCATCCAGTGCGTAGCAGTGGCTTCGCTGTACTGGTAGGCATAGCGACGAACCGCGCCACTTAGCCCTGCAGGAGGTGTAGAAGTTCCAAATACACGGGTAATACCGGGGCGCTCTATGGAATGAAAGATCTCTATGTCCCGGCGCTGTTGCGGTGCCTTTTCATAATTGAGACGCTCGTGATCCGCACCGTTCGAATGTTTCATTGGGTAAGTGGGATCATTTTCCGGATCTGCATCCATGCCCCAGCCGGGAATATCTTTGATGCGATTGTCCATGTTTCGACCCGCAATTTTCCGGTCCTGGAATTCGTCTATTCTGTTTTCTAAAACGTTTTGCATAAAAAAAGTTTTAAGCCGCGTTGGCACGTGGAGGAATTAATAAGGGTTTGATGATGTTGTCCAGTTTTTTGGAAAACATACGGTAGACATCTGGCACTTCTTCCAGTGGCAGCCTGTGTGTAATGATTTCCTTTGGATTGATCCTGCCGCTCATGATGTGATCAATCAGTTTGGGCAGCAGCCGTTTTACCGATGCCTGGTTGGCCCGCACGGTAATGCCTTTGTTCATCAGACTGCCGATAGGTGCCAGGTTCCATGGCGGACCGTATACCCCAATGATGGAAACAATGCCGCCTTTTTTTACGGAGTTAACGGCCCAGTGCAGGGCAGTGGCACTGCCGGCCTGCATCAGTAGTACTTTACCGGTAATGTTCTGCAGGGCACTGCCGGTAGCATCGCAGCCCACCGCATCGATACACACGTCTGCCCCATAGTAGTCGGTAGCTTTTTTTAAAAATACCACGGGGTCCTTCATTTCCTTGAAGTTGTAGGCCTCGGCAAAGGCAAATTTGCGGGCAAACTCCAGGCGGTACTCCAGGTGGTCAATAACAATGACCCGGCCGGCACCAAAAAACCAGGCAAAGCGGGCCGCTAAAAGTCCTACCGGTCCAGCTCCAAACACGACCACGGTATCGCCTCTTTGAATGCCACCCTGCTCTGCAGCCTGGTAGCCGGTGGGCACCACATCGGTCAGCAGCACAGCATTTTCCAGGTCCATACCTTCCGGGATTTTGGTGGGGCTTACATCGGCATACGGTACCCGAACATATTCGGCCTGTCCCCCATCATAGCCACCGCCCGTGTGGGCATAGCCAAAGAAGCCGCCTACGGCTGTGGCTTCCGGATTTGACTCATGGCAGTTGCCATAAAGTTCCTGCTTGCAAAAAGGGCAGGTGCCGCAGGCCACGTTAAAGGGTACCAGTACATGGTCGCCGACTTTCAGGTTTTGCACCCCTGATCCAACTTCTTCTACTATCCCGGTAAATTCATGGCCGAAGGTCATACCCACACGAGTGTCGGGTACCAACCCATGGTACAGGTGCAGATCTGAGCCACAAACCAGAGATCGGGTGACCCGGACAATGGCATCATAGGGATGCTTGATCTCCGGCTCCGGCCGGTTACGGTCCGCCCTTATTTGAAAGGGCCCACGAAAGTTCATTGCTAACATACGCGTGTTTTTAAAGTGAAACAATAAAGGGAATAGAATTAAGCAAGAGAAGTTTTCAAACCCTAATTCAAAAATCAGTTATAGGGATGCATTAAATAGGAGAAAAGGCAACAAAAAGCAGACCTTTCTTGTTTGATGAGTCCAGGTATTTTGAACCTTTTTTAACACAGCAGTAAAATAAAGGATGGTTTGTTACAGATTGAGTTGTAGGTTGGTTCAACCTACAATTTTTGAAACAGCTAAGTATGACAAAGGGGCCGTAGCTCAATTAGATGCTAATGTATTATTACATTTTTATATAATATTACTATTATATAATTTTGCTATTGATAAGGAGCGTTTAATTGATACAAACAACAAGGGAACTTCTTTGTCTGTTATAATGCATGATAAGCAGTTCTTAGAGAAACTAAGATGTGCAACAGGCGCATCAGCTTTCCCAAACAAAGACTTGCGAACATGATCCAAACACTATTTCACTAGAATCATTGCATGTCTGCCTGTAAACGGCTCCAGCATCCTGCTTGGAGCTTTTGCGTATCTGGAAAGTATTTCTTAAAACATTGATGAAAGCGATTGCAGCAGAAAAAAAGAAAGTAGTTATATGACAGCTGCAATCGCAGAAATATGAATTGCTTTCATCAGCTCCATCGCGAGCAGGAAAACAAGTGATAAAGAGGTAAAGTGAAAGTTTACTCCTTAAAACAAGCCCCTTTTATTTACATAATCAACCAACTCAGCTGAATTTTTCAGCTTCAGTTTTTTTAAAATATTATGGCGATGTGCATCCACTGTTTTTGTAGACAGATATAAACTGGCCGCAATTTCCTTCGATGAATCGCCTTTCTTAATCAGTGATATGATTTCTATTTCCCGTGATGTTAGCGAATGAAACACTTTCTGCGGGTACCCGCTATACATGGTTTGTTCCGCAATAATTTCCTTGATGTGGTTGCAGATATATTTTTTCCCAAAGAAAATTTCTTCAATCGCTTTCACCATTTCCTGTCTGCCAGAACTTTTTGTCACATATCCGCTGGCACCATTCTGCATTATTTTTTGTGCATAAGCCGGTTGAGTATGGAGTGATACTGCTACTATTTTCACTGCCGGCGCATATTTCCTGATCAAAGCAGTGGCTTCTATTCCATTGATCCCGGGCAGGTTAATATCCATGATCACGATATCGGGACGAAGCTGTTTGGCCAGTTCAACCGCATCCTCCCCGCTTCCGCATGCAGCAATTACCTTAAAGCGGGGATCGGTGTTCAAGATAAAGCTCCAGGTTTCCCTTATCAGTGTATGATCATCAGCAATTAGTATGGTAATTGATTTCATCGCATAACTTTTAATGTTTATGAGTGCCTCTTCTCAAATGCAGGCCATTTGCGGTTCTGATTTTTTTTCCATGCAGCCAGGAGGCTGGTTGTGATAGATGCAAAGCAAGGTGTCAGCCATTTTTTTGATGGATGTTGTTTTTTCAATATAGTCAGCGGCACCTGCAGCCAAAAACTTCCGGGCATAAATAGGCTCGCTATGCAAAGAGAAACCTAACACTTTTGTTTCCGGAACACTTTTGCGGATCATTGCTGTTGCTTCAATGCCACTGATTCCGGGCATGTTGTTGTCCATGATCACAATATCCGGGCGAAGCTTTTGTGCTTGCTCTACGGCTTTTTCACCGCTTGTACAAGTGGCAATCACCTGGAACCGGGTATCCAAATCGAAAATGTATTTCCATGCTTCCAATAAGATCGTGCTGTCGTCTGTAATCAATAGGGTAATGGGCATTTAAACGTTTATTTAATCGTGTAATAAAGAGAGCGGTTGATCAAGGGGAATCCTTAAGTGCAGGTTACATCCCTGCCCGGGTGCCGACTTGATGTCGACGGTACCACTATAGGACTCCACCCGATTATAGATATTCGTCAGTCCAACGCCGGCACGCTTTTCTTTGGTATTGAAACCAATGCCATTATCGCAGATCTGAAGGTTTACTTCCTTTGTATCGTTGCTGATGGTTATGGCTACCTTCGTTGCTTTTGCATACTTGCTGATATTGTTCAATTGCTCCTGCACAATCCGGAAAAGGGTCAGCTTGATGCTTTCGTGTATAGCACTCTCATCCAGTCCGGCAACATTGAACGCTACTATTTTTTCAATGGAAAGACCTTTGATCAGGAAGCGGATCGCTTCTGTAAAAGAGTCTTCGTCGAAGCGATGGGTGACGAGTCTTTGTGAAAGCTTGCGGATCTCTTCAATCGCCAATGCAAGATAGGCATGACTGCTTGTTATGACATCTTTGCCAGCATCCGGACTTTCCAGATAATACTTTAATTGAAGCTTCACCGCTGTTAATATCTGGTTGATGTTGTCATGCAATTCACTTCCCAAAAAGTTGCGTTCTTTTTCCTGCACCTGCAGGGCAGCCTTCGTAATTTCTTTTTGCTGCTGCACCTTTTGCCGGATAATCTTTTCCTCCAACCGTTTTCGTTCGGTTACGTCCGTCACCATCGCCAGGGCACCTTTGTAATTCCCGTGGTCATCAACAATAGGGTTGGTAGACAAGTGCGCCCAGACCACAGTACCCGACTTTGTCACAAACTGGTCATCATACATGTCAATAGTTGTATTCATCCCTGTACTGAACAAGCCCTGCCCGGGTTTCTTCCCTTTTTGTTTGACAAAAAGATGGGGCGGTTTGCCAATCATTTCTTCTTCCGAATACCCCAGAATCCGGCACATTTTTGCATTGACTAACCGCGTCAGATTCTTTTCATCCAGCATCCAGATCCCTTCCTGTGCTGTTTCAACGATTTGCCTGAATTGTTTTTCGCTGGCTTCAATTTTTTTTCGAGAGACGACTTGTTCCGTAACGTCATTGCCAAAAAAGAAAATGCCTTCAACGTCTCCTCCATCGCTCCGGTAGGACTGGTAGATAAAATTGATGTAACAGTCTTCCAACTGGCCGGCATTGTTCCTGTCAATTTTTGCCAGCATTTCTCTGCCTGCAAAACAATTTCCACCTCGAAACACCCGGTCCAGCAAATCAAAAAATCCCTGGCTTTCCAGTTCGGGAACAACTTCCTTTGCTGTTTTTCCAATAATATCTTTTTTGCCTGTCAACTGCAGGTAATTAGGATTCACCATTTCGAACCGGTGATCAGCCCCTTTTAAAATAGCAATAGCAGACGGGGCCCCATGGAAAACTTCATGGTACCGGAGCCTTTCATTTTCCAACGCTTTTTCCATTGCTTTTTTCTCTGTGGCATCTTTGGCAAGACTGAACATCAG
>CBHTSW010000051.1:0-16644 GCA_966095395.1 uncultured bacterium
AGGGTAATGCTCTGATCTGCCCCGGCATTGGCTACGGGTAGTTCATTGGGCGGGGGGCTTGTACTCCTGCTGTATTGAAGCATCCACTCATATACGTTCATGTTGTTTTCCTTGTAAGTGCCAAGAAGCGGAGTATACCAGCTATCATGCCCACTTGCGTTGAACAGGGTTAGTTTTGGCAATGGATTGGGTGATAACATAGTTATAGTGTCCGTCCATCCCGTGGTATATTTTAAATTAACGCCATCATCATAACGGTTATGAAAAGCCCAGATGGGAAGGTTGGTGCTGGCAATAACCCTGGCCTTGGCCAAAGTAGGCGTATCGGTACCAGTAAAGGGAGCAATTGCAGCAAGGCGATTGGAATAGATGGTATTACTTGAACAATAATTCCAGACAGAACCGGCACCTGTGCTAATCCCCACTAAATAGATCCGGGAAGTATTGACCCGATAATGCTGAACCGCGTAATCAATGATGCCGTTTATTTCCTGCGCAGTAGGATACCGCTGCCATATGGGCGTTTTGATTTGTGGTGTTATAATAATAAACCGGTGTGTTTGCCCATTTACCGTAAAAGAAGAAGGAAAGTTATTTTGGCTGATATATTTGGGAGGACCGTTATTCAAAAGTTTTTGCAGGTCTGCCAGGCTTCCGTCTCCTGTTTCCCCGATGCCTTCCAGGAACACAAGAAGAGGATAGGTTTGTCCGCTGGTTGAATACCCTTCGGGCAGGTACTCAATAAAGCCGTTGCAATTTGAATTGATAGGTACGTTTGGCCGGAACGTCTGTACTCCCTGGGAATTAGCTGTAAAGGAGGAAACAATGAATACTAAAAACTGAAACAGGTAAAATGGCACAGTAGTTTTTAAACTTCTCATAAAAAGCTGATAGTTAACAGTAAGTGAATGAAAAAATAGGGCAGGCAATAATAAATATCAGGTAAATGGATTAATTAATACAACCAAAATTCAGGCCATCGAACAGCTGCCGGGCAGAAGTAAAGGAAGGGAACAAATAATAAAAAAATGTGTAAAACCTTGTACAATTAAAGGCCGGACGTGTGAGGGTGGAACTCATTTCATGCACTCATCTGGTGAATGTTTTCTTGACAAATACAAAGGCAGGCTCCTGGGATTCCAAAAAAGGTTGCGGCCCGGATGATCAGAGTTTTTCTCCAAGAGTATAAATAAACTGTTCTGCACGTAAATTGGGATGTTGCCAAAACCGGCCCAAGCGAACAATCACGACCTTATTCTCCGGATTGATATAAATGTATTGGTTCAGGATGCCTTCTGCGCTAAAAGCAGCTGTCCTGTACCCCACACGGTAGCCTTTAGATGATTTTTTCAAAGAGGCGGCGAAAGGGGTTTTATTTTTAAAACTTACGGCTACCAGTGAGTCCTGAAAGTATGTATAATTCAAACTGCTCCACCATTGGTTTTTATAACCGTTGGCCTTGTGCATACTGTCTGCATTGTTTACTGTCCGTACCCACGCCGGGGCAAGGATCTGCTTTTCTTTCCATTGGCCATTTTGCAAATAAAGCTGGCCCAGTTTGGCAAAATCCCTTGCTGTGGCATTTAACCCTGCAAAGGCAATTTCCTGCTGGTGTTTCTTACTGTCCACATTCCATGTAGCGCCATATTCGGCGCCTAAGGGCTTCCAGATCTTTTCCTGCAGGTAAGCCGAAACTTTTTTGCCTGTGGCTCTTTCTATGATTAAAGCCAGCAGCTCTGTATTAATGCTTTGGTAATTAAATACCTGCCCCGGTTCTCTTTCAACTTTTATTTTCAAAACATGTTTTAAAATATTGGGACGAAAGCCCAGTTTGATCGCATCATCCTTCAGGCCATAGCTGCCTTCGTTGAAACGCAACCCGCTTTTCATGTCCAGCAGGTGTTGAATGGTGATTTTCGCAAACCTCTTATCTTTTTGATACAGCTCGGGTAAGTAAGTTGTAACAGGTTCCTGCAAGGATTTGATATTGCCCTCTTCTGCTGCTATAGAAACCAAAGTGGCTACAAAAGATTTGGCAACCGAAAAGGACGGAAGCAGTGAGGATTGGGTAAAACCGTTAAAATAGTTCTCATAAATGATGCTGTCGTTTTTGATCACCAGGAAAGCAGCCGTGAAGGATTGGGAAAGGTTGGTATCTAAATAGTTCCTGAGCTCTTTATATTGTTCTTCTTTTGTTCCATCGGCAAAACAATAAGGCTGACCCGCTTTTTCTACAGAAACAAAAGGCATTCTTTTATGATCGGTCAATTGAAAGTTGCGTACCTTATAAGCACGGATAAGGTAGCAGGAAGAACAGGTGAATATCAGGAACAAAAAAGCAATACGGCGCATACAGCCAAAACGGTACAAGAGAAATAAAATTTTACATTGGCAATCTACCTTGTTTTAATAACCATGGTTTTTGTCCAGCTATCGTGCCACAGGCCTCCGTCGGACCAAATGCTAAACGCTTCAAAAGGTACCAGTCGTGACAAGCTTCTTAAAAAAGTTTCTTTCCAGGTAAGTTCACTACCGTCGGTTGTGATGGCCCTGGTTCCGGTGATCAATTTGCCAAGGGTGTACCCTTTAAACAATTTCTCACAAAACGTATAATAAATTAAATAGTTAAAAACAGCCAGCAGGTAATAAGATGCTACTACGTCCAGGCTTTCGCTGCGTGTTACAAACAAGTCGTAAGCTGTTTCCGGAGAAATGGCAACAACAATGCGGGCCAATACATAACCGGTGGCAAAGCTCAACCCATATTGCATCAACAAAGCATCAATAAGATAGTTGAGGAAACGCTGACCATTTGAAGCTTCTGTATAATTGAACTGGTCCTGTTCTGTAAACAGATGCTCTTCCGGCTGTTCAGCAGTACTTTCAATAATATGCATGAAAATTTTTAAGTAAAATAGTGTTTGCTTTTGGATTATAAAATACCCTCTGCTAACAAATTTTCTTTCAGTTGTGCAGGATTTTCAAATCGTATGCACTGTATGCCTAAATCTTCTGCTGCTTTTATATTGCGCAGGTTGTCGTCAATGAATAAGGTGGTTTCAGGGTTTAAATTGAAACGGTCGAGGGTTAACCGGTAAAACTCCGGGAAGGGTTTGCGCATCTTTTCATCGCCGCTTACCACCCGTCCGTCAAACCAATGCAAAAACTCGTAAAGTTCCAGCGCCACGGGGAACAGTTCTCCGCTCCAGTTGGTCAGTGCGTACATTTTATACCTGCCGGTTTCTTTCAGCTGGCGGAAGATTTCTACGGTTTCATGAATAGGGCCGCCCAGCATTTCGGTCCAACGTCCGTAATAGGCTTCAATCTGTTCTTTCCATTCGGGATGCCTGGCCACTAATAGTTCTGTAGCTTCTTTGATAGGCCTTCCTCCATCCTGTTCTTCATTCCAATCGGGCGTGCAGATGTTTTCAAAGAAGTGTTTCTTTTTTTCTTCATCGTCAAATATCTTATCAAAGAGGTAGGAGGGGTTCCAGTCAATAAGTACACCGCCCAGGTCGAAAATAATGGCTTGAATGTTCATCGTTATTCCAGGTTTCTTGTTTATGGTTTTATGTCTGATGTCCGGAAATTTTGAAAGATAAGAAGAATGTTTGTTCAGTAGTAATACAAAGGCTGAAGAGTGCGACCCAACCGGCGGTGATAGTAGTACTTCCACCTGTTTCATAAATAAAAATCCCGCCTTATAGCGGGATTCAAAAAACAAAGACGTTTTCTTTCTTATTACTGCTGACACACACCATTCACCGTCTTATCCCGGTATCCTGGAAATGTATTTTTCTATTTGC
Organism: uncultured bacterium; assembly: GCA_966095395.1. Lineage (GTDB taxonomy): Bacteria > Bacteroidota > Bacteroidia > Chitinophagales > Chitinophagaceae > Flavisolibacter. Next base: position 3,807 of record CBHTSW010000051.1, read on the forward strand.
TTTATCTGGTCAACAATCTGCGGGGTGGTTGGCTTTAAGGCTTTTGCCTTTCGGAAAAAATCCTTGGCGGCACGAAACTCTCTTTTATTCATCATCAGACTGCACATTTGCAGGTAAGCAGCCGCCTGGTTTTCTTTATCGGGCAGTCCTTTGCGCAGGGCCTGGCGAATATAACTTTCGGCCTGCCTCAGATCGTTTTTTTGCATGGCCAGCATTCCCATTTGCAGCATGCTGGCGCCTTCTGCTTCCTTCATAGGCATGCCCAGGTCCAATCCTTTTTTCATGTTCTTTTCCGCGGAGTCAAAATCCTGCTTCATCATGGCCATGTTCCCTTTCAGGGTGTAATAAACAGAGCGGATGGGCTTGTATAAAAGGTTGGGAAATTGAATGGAGTTAATGACCTTCTCTGCCTCTTCCATATTACCGCTTTCCATGTGCTCCTGTATTAGACGCAGGGGACCGAAAAAGAAATGCCCGGCAATAAGAATAAGACCAATAAGGTATAAGGGAAATACAGGCCAGAACCCGCTGATGGTAAGGTTCATAACAATACCTGCAATGATCATGATCAAACCAATATATAAACGGTATTTTATGAGCCAGTTGTAAAATTTCATAATTAATTATTCAGGGGTTGCAAAGATAAGAGGGAAAAGGGTATAAGCTTGTATCGAGTTAGTTGCTTAACTGTTTATAGTTTGTAGTTTAAGGTTTGTAGTGGGAACTCCCGATACTGCTGGCAGCAGTTGATTTGTTATTTGATAGCATCATTGATCTCGATCCAGTAGCCGTCGGGGTCTTTGAAATAGATCTGTTTCACGCCATCAACTCTGGTGGTTATGGATTGGTGCTTGCCCGGCCAGTCCTCATAAGGAATGCCCGCTTTGGTGAGGCGGTTTACAAAACTATCTACCGAAGGAACGCTGAAGCAAAGATGACTGTTCTTATCATGGCTTACAGAAGCCTGGGCGCCTGCTATTAGATGGAGGTGATTTTTTTCGCCGATAGAAAACCAGGTATGTTTTCCATCATGAAAAGGTTCAGGTATGGTGTCGAGTCCTAAAACGTGCTGGTAAAAAGCCGTGCTTTTTTGCAGGTTGTTTACATAAACAGCAATATGGTTAAGAACAGGCTTTTGAGCATTTGCATAAAATGAGGCGAGGAGGATCAGTGTAAAAAGGGAAAGAATTCTTTTCATAAAAACGGCATTCGCTAAATAAATGTAAGTTTTTAGTGCGATTGTTCGCTGTGTAAACGGTGTATCCTTTATTTTTGTGGCCCTTTTATTGGCCCCGTAGTTCAATGGATAGAATAGAAGTTTCCTAAACTTTAGATACAGGTTCGATTCCTGTCGGGGCTACAAATACACTAATGAACCTTTAACCTATTGGTTTTCAATACTGATTGCTTCGATAGTATATTATCCTTCGAACGAGTGTTCACTGTAACATTGATAGTCAAGATGCAGAAAGTTCGATTCCGATTGGCTTTTTTGGAAAATCTGTTTACCCAAAAAGTTATTTGCTTCAAATAATGCGATTACTCTGAGCATCAACTTGCATGTTTTCATATAAAAACAATGCCTTTACCACAAGTAGTAATTTGGTATGGGCTTTTGAGGTTGTTTGAAAGTAATCCTTGTAAACCGAAAACTGATTGGAAGTGGTGGTCAGCGCTATCAGTATTCCCAGCTTAGCTAGGATTATAACAGTTAACAAGACAATTGTTTTTAATTCGCGATTTGCGAACGAAGAACAAATTCGTTTTCGCCTAAGGAGCATTGTCGTGGACGTAATGCCAACTGACGACAACGCCCCAGGGTTTTAGGGTCTTTGGTACAGCAAGGGTTGCCGCCGCCATGGTTTATTTCTTGACGAGAACTATTCGATCCGCGTCCTTCAACCCGTTTACTTTCAGGCGTCTAAGCTCAAAGCGTTCAACAATCGGGGCGGTGGTGGCGGGCGATGGAGTTCGGACTTTGAAGGCATTGTCTATGGACTAAACAATCGTTCAGCTATTTGGGGCGAATTGCAAGCAGCAGCAGGCGACGTTGGTATGTACTTAAAAAGCCCGTTTCGTACATTGTTGGAGAATGATTTCATTGACAAGTGGATAGCAGTCCATTTGAGCTATTGCGAACAAGCACGAACCCAAACCATCCTAGGCGATGCAAGCTTTCACGCAACACTCTTGTAGTTTTTCCCTTTTTGAACAATCAGGGTGTTGCACTTCTATACGCCTCCTTCTTCCTAATGATATCCTTACTGCCACGCTACCGGATGGAGGAATGTTAAGGAAGGGATTGGGAATAGCATCATTCTTGGTGGCTGTCCAATGAAGACTGGTGGCTTACCAGGCTTCACCTCCTTATAATCATTTTAGGGTAGGTTTTCCCTTTTTTTACATTTTTAGGGTGCATGAAAATTTTTCTGGGGTAGCTTTTTATTGCATATATAATCGTTTTATGGTAACTTTAGTAAAAATCTAATCGTTTTTGGGTAGCCCCAAATCATTTTGTGGTAAAATATGTCAATAAAACCTGCCGGGGCAGCCTGGCTGCAAGCGCAATATAAACTGGACAGGCACGTCCTGACCCACAGTTCCTACATAGGCAACAATGCTTCCATTGAGCTTACTTCAAGGGGAAATGTAGAGCAGGTCTATAAAAAGCAATACGATCCGGGGAATAGACCGGCAGATAATCTGGAATTTTTGCTCAAATACGACGATATCAACCTGGACTTTCTAAAGGATGTAATGAACCGGATTCCGAAACCGGAACTACTCGCCCATGTTGAGGAAGCACCCAGCGGCAAATATGCCCGGAAAATTGGCTTCCTGTATGAGTTTCTTACCGGTAACAAATTAAACCTTACAAAAGAAATCACCGGCAATTATGTCAACCTGCTGGAAGAGGACAGGTATATCACCTCCAATGGCATCCGCAACACCCGCTGGCGCATAAATGATAATCTTTTGGGAACTCCGGGTTTCTGTCCCATGGTCCGAAAAACGAGGGAACTGGACAAATTGCTGCAACAGGATATAAAGGTCAAAATAGAAGAATTGCAAAAAGCCTTTCCACCTGAAATATTCAGCAGGGCAACCGACTACCTGTATAAAAAGGAAACGAAATCCTCTTATGAAATTGAACGGGAAGAGCCTTCGCCGGACCGGATGGAGAAATTCGTATCCCTGCTCATGCAGGCAGGCACAGAGTCCGGCGGGCAAATGCTCGAAGAAAACAGATTGGTGGAACTGCAGAATGCCATTGTAGATCCACGCTTTGCTGTAAGCCAGTTCCGGGATTTCCAGAACTACATCGGCCAGTCTCTTCCACATTACCGCGATTTGATTCATTACATCTGTCCGCCACCCGGGTTTGTGCCCTCACTAATGAAGGGCATACACGATGCTGCACAGAAAACCACCGGTGTGCCAGCCGAAGTACGTGCGGCAATTCTGGCTTTTGGTTTTGTTTTTATCCATCCTTTTGAAGATGGCAACGGCAGGATCCATCGCTTTCTCATTCACGATGTATTGGCCAGTTCCGGAATGGTTCCCATGGGCACCATCATTCCGGTATCTGCACACATGGTCAACCACCGCCGTGATTATGATCACATCCTGGAAACCTATTCCAAACCGCTGATGCAATTTATTCGCTACGAGAAAAAAACCGATGGATCGCTGGTTATAACCAATCCTGCAGAAACGGAAGGCTATTTTAAGTATCCCGATCTTACCGACCATTGCATTTACCTGGCAGAAACCATACATGCCACTCTTTCGGAGGATATGATGGAAGAGCTTACATTTTTGCAGCGGTATGATGAAGCAAAGAACGAACTACAAAACCTTGTGGATATGCCGGACAGGATGCTCAATGAAATGCTTTTGTTTTTGCACCAGAATAAAGGCATATTTCCCAAAAGAAGAAGAGAACGATTTGCACTGCTAACCGATGAGGAAATAAACCGTATGCAAGCTGCCTTCAGGCGCGTTTTTGAAATTGAGGACCCGATCCAAAACCGACGAGCCGATAGCCGAACACTATAAAATATCAACAGCCGAATTTGAGAATTGATAGAGCAACCGAAATCATCGGTCCTTGATTTAAAAAAGAATGTGTATGGTTTTTCAAACGATCAGGATCACAGGAAAACCACAGGATATCCCTTTTTCCTGCACTATCGACAGTTAGTCTTCTATTAGTACAAGACAATCCAGTTTGAATATTCTTTTATCCATAAAATGATCTTTCAAGCAGGAACCCTGCTCTCAATTTTGCATTCTCCTCATTTCAAGTAAAAGGTTAACCTTCTGTTTATCAAAACATCGCTCAGATTAATGGTTTGTTTAGTACCATAGCATCGTAGCTTTCCATACCAGAATGGGATGCTCGTGAAAGAAAGGTACTGCTAGTAACAAGAATTTTTCCTGAATCGGTGCGCGGGCACTTGAATTGACAATCGCTTTTTCATCCTTCGTCCCATTTACCTTGCTAACAAATAGTCCTTCTACTCCCAGGCAGATCATCTATTGGCTATTAAGCTACCATTGCAGCCAGTCGCGTAAATCATCCATCAAGAAAGATGCAAAAGTTATTCGGCGGTGGCTGTGACAATTTTACGGCCATAAAAGCAACGCGGAATAAGCTACTTAAAAACAAAGGGGCCTACATTTAAGTTGCTACAGAGGGAATGGGAATAAATAATAGGTTTAAGGCTCTAAATCCCGCTTTATCATTGTTATTTCCTCTTGCTATACGCCGGCACAACCTCCAGGATCATCAGCGAATTGTTATGGGGGTCGAATAATTCAACCTGGTGATACTGATCTTCAGAGGAAAGATTTTTTGTGAACCCAGCAGGCCTGAAAGATGCAGGGTCTGCGTCTAAGGCCGGGGAAACGGTTAGTTGCAAAATTTTTGGGTTGATTCCCTGAGGTTTCCTTTCGTTTAACTCGGGTTCTACTTGCAACCTCCCACAATTAATCTCTCCTTTTACTTCTAATAGGAAACCTGCAATACCGGATCGTACCACGGCTTTGAATTTTCTGATCTTTGACATAACGGATGGTTTAGAGTTTTATGAGTATTTTATGGAATATTTTATGAGGTACGGCGTTTGTACAACAAGGATCATTTACCTGCCGGCATTTTCGGGTCGGTATTTTTGAAATGGTACAGAAAGGGAAAAAGGATTGGGTTGTAAATGGGACTGGAGGACGGGATTGCGAGCTGGTTCTTGGGGAAGGGTACGGTGCTATAACAGGCAACTGCATTTGCCCGGTTTGGCCAAAGAAACCAACCGCGTACGCTGTACCACGATTGTGTTATCGAATATACTCCTGGGGATTAATTACCCAGTCCTTCCTATTTAATTGTGTTGACCCTGCGCAACTGCAACAATAACAATAGCACATGGTGGCGCCAAACGGACCGACTTTCATACTATACCTTTTTCCCTTTGGAATATACATCCAATCGCCGGCGTTTAGCTCTTTTCCATTATAGATTATAGAACCGGACATAATAAACCGTATGCCGTCCCCTTCATCATGGGAATGTTCCGGAACTTCCGCGTCTGCGGCTCCAATAGAAATAAATAACTGGGATGGCCCCAAAACAATCGGGAGCTGCCATTTTTTGAATCCTGCAGGAATGTTGTCAACTTTTAACAGGTTGCATAATTCAACGGATTCAGCATCCCTGGAAGTAAAGATCTTGGATTGAAAGTCCATTTTGCTTTGATTAAGAGCCTCTTTAATTTTTTCTTCTCCCTTTTTAAAGGAGATGTGCTCCTTTACATTAAATTGATCTAGCATGGTCATTTAATTTTGGTGAATGAATGATTGTTTACCGGGAAACCAACTTTCCATTTTGACAATTTTTTAAATTTCACGGGTGCAAAGCGCAGTTGTAATAACTTTTATCCATCCTGCTTTTCTTTCATGGATTCAATGATGGCGTGGCAATACAAAGCCACATTTACCAGCAAACGATTGCCCCTCAAAAGCTTCATCATCGTTGCTATATTTTGAGAGACCAACTGGTTCCTGATTTGTCCAGAGGAGGGGATTAGAGGAATTGATAGAGTTGATTATGCGAATAGACAGTGAAGCTAGATACTTATACCACACCGGACAACCGTATTTATACGGGTATTTTCATACAATGGGTATGCAAAAAAATTATCTGCATGAACCTTGGTAAATGTCAGGGACAGTGCCCATGGGAAGCTCCCCAAGCCCAATTGTGGTACGGAACCCTTTTATGGTAACCTGGTTTCACCAAGAGGCTCTGTCCGATGGATTCAATAATCTATGCTACAGGCAATATATTGGTCATGGCTGCTTTTCAATCCAAAGGAATCTCGAAAAAAAAGGCGCTGCCGATTTTATTTTTGGATTCTACCCGCATGCTTCCCTTCATCAGCACTACCCGGCTTTTGATACTTTTCAGACCAAGGCCATTGGCCTCCTCTTTTTTTACCTTGTAATCAAACCCCTTTCCGTTATCCTTTATCAAAAGCGAAATAAAGGCCTTCCTTTCCTCGAGCCGTACGGTTAATTCGGAAGCCCTGGAATGTTTGACGGCATTGTGTACCACTTCCTGAAGGATCCGGAAGATATTGATGCTTTTGTCCCGCCCGATAGGAGAAAAGAGGTGGTGTGAAAAACAGATACGCATGTCCGTTGTTCTTTCTATACGGGACAGAAACTCTTCAACTGCGGTTATCAGGCCTTTGCGAAGAAGCGCGGTGGGCATAAGGTCGATGGCGATGGCCCGCATCTGCTCCATGAGTTCATCTATTTGTCTGGTGGCCGCTTTTAATTGTTCGGTGTCCTCGGGGTCGGTACATGCCACACCATCAATGCTGAATTTGATCACGGATAACAAAGGGCCTACGTCATCGTGAAGATCATGAGCTATGCGGGCTCGTTCCCTTTCCATGGCTGAGATTTCGGCCAGGATCTGCTTTCTTTGGAGCTCCAGGTTTCTTTTATGCTGACGGACTATGGAAATGGCAAAGTAAAGGATGATGATGCCAAGGAGTACAGCAGCAATAATTATAGCAGTGAATATTCTTGCTTCCTGCGGATCCATAAACAGGCTAAAACATATAAAAGGTTGGCAAAAAGGTTTATGACGCCCATAATCTGATATACACTTTTTTGAAACTGGTCACTGCTGTTAAGGCCGTAGACCCAGAAGATCTCTACCAGTGTTTTATAGGTAAAGAAGGCAATAAAGGCGATACAGATCACGAACACCGGGTGTAAAAGAACGGATTTATTTTCTTCTGCAATCAGTTTGTTGATCAGGCTAATGCTCATCAGAACAAGGGAAAAAGAATAGACAATACGAAAATAAGAATTGAAGTTCGCGGGCGAGGAAAAAAGGAAGTTTTCACACACCCAGAAAAGAATAAAAAAGAACCGGAGCCCATAAAACCAACGGCGATGAGCAAAGAGGTCCCATTTTTGAAAAAACCAGGTAACAAGAAGTGCTTCCCCTAATACATAAACATTTCCCACGATGGCATTGGACCTGCCCGCATTGATGATGAGAGTCGTGGCCAGTTCTCCCACCAGGCCTACCCACAAAAAAATAAAAAAAGGCAGGAAACGGGCGTCCGGCCTTTTTAGAAAAAAAATACTCAACCCGGCAGGAAGTACAATCGAATAGCTAAACAGTTCAAGTAGGGTATAGCTCATTGAATTATATCCTATGGGTTTAAAGCGGAAGTGGTGGGGCATTGAGGCGGACACCTCCTGGAATCTTCAATGATATAACCATCCTGGGTGGTGAGAAGGCTAGTTCCTTCGGTAGTGAGAGGGGGAAGGATGTCCCTGTCTTCGGCGTCTACCCCAACCAGTATGGCATGTACTTTCTTTTCCGGATCCATCCCGTAATAAATCCTTAAGGATACACACCCCACCCGGTTTAAAACGGTGAGGACCTGCTCCCTATCTATTGTTTCATTGAAGGCAAGGATCTCTTTCCCCTTTTCATCATCCTTCAAAATGATTTCTTTTTCTTTTTTGTATTTGGCGGTCATGGTGAGGGCTTCCTCAAGTGTAATAAATCGGCTCATAGCAAACGTTTTGGTTTTAAAGTTTTGAATTAAGACAAGTTCTACAAATCAGCCAAAAAAAACAACCGTATTTATACGGGTTGCCTTTGTAAACAACTTACACCTTATCCAGTGAGATTACTCCATATTTGATGGCATAAATGACCATTTCTACTGCACTCCTTGCATCTGTTTTGATATAGATGTTTTCCCGGTGGCTTTCAATAGTGCGGGTGCTCAGGTTTAGGGTATGGGCAATTTCCTTATTGGTCAAACCTTTACATACAAGCTCAATAATTTCTTTTTCCCTTTCTGAAAATTTTACATTTTGATTTCTTTTAACCGGGGCGCTTTTCTGCCGGATGGTATTGGCCAGGTGGGCTGAAGATTCAGGGGTGAAATAAACGCCGCCCTGGATCACAATTTCAAGAGCTTTTTGCAATTCATCCCTGGACGTGTTCTTTAAAAGGTAGCCGCTCGCACCAGCTTCCAGCATGTCCACTACCAGGTGTTCTTCGTTGAACATGGTAAGGGCAATTACCTCTATATGCGGATGCTTCGCTTTGATCTGCCTTGTGGCTTCTATGCCATCCATGACCGGCATTTGGATATCGGTGATCACCACGTGTGGCTGCATACGGGTGACGGCTTCCACCAGCTCTTTGCCGTTCCCGGCTTCGCCGGCTAAAAAATAATGTTGGGATTTGAGCTTCTTGAGCAAAAGTTTAAAACCATCCCTGAAAATGGAGTGGTCATCGGCTATCAGTATGCGCAGCGGATGGTCTGCATCAATCCTCATAACGGTGGTGAAATAGGTATAAAATTACTACAACTTAAGCAGAACCCTTGCCGGGGTTCGCCGCTGATCCATTTAGGTGTAAATACGGTTGCCTGCCAAAAATAAACCGGCCATTTTCGATCCATGATTGCCAGGGAAAAGTAAACAACATGAAAAAGAAAGCAAGCCTTTTATACCGGTCTTCCTTGAACAACCTCTTGCAGGATAACTCTGAAACGGTGGAGCAGCTCTTTCGGAGCTTTGGTCTTTTGTTTTTTTCACTGGTCGCAAAATTTGTTCAGGAAAATTATCACTCCTGTATTGTTGAATTCTACAGCGAAGGTTATATAAAGCTCTTTCTAGAAAAAGGCAGGGTGCTGGAGGCTTTTAAAAGGGGCGGTATAAAATATTTCCAGTTTCTTGGTAAAAAAACAGAAGGCGCCTATTGTATCCAATATTCGGGCAGCGTACACTGGTTAAGGCAAACCAACGAGGTGTTCCCGGCAGAACCCGCCGGCGTCATTTACTTTAACCACCTGGCAGAGGCCAAAGAATTTTTTGATCACCTGCATCTCAATGCTATCCTGTTAAAACAAGGAAATCCGGTGGAGCAACTGGATCTCAAAGTAAAAATCGACGCAAGGATGAAAGGGGGATAAACCGTCTTTTGAAAATCCTCTTATCAAATTCTTTACCTGGGTCTGATGGATTATTGCAGGGGAGGTTTACCCTCCCGAGGGTGGATCAGCAAGCGCCGGAGCTTTAGTTTTACCAGCTCAATCACTCTTAAACCAGCAGAATATGCTGCCATAATTAAGCGGTTTTCATATGATTTCATGGAACAAAACTGCCAAGGATTCTAAAGTTAATCCCTTGGTTCAATAGTAAATTAACAGCCCTCAGGAAACCGCTTCTTTCCTTCCATCCCCTGGTATCTTTTTCACACCTGAAAAAATCTCTTTTTTACTCATTTTGATTTTGATAGGCCCTGACATTTTAGGATGTCGTGCAGGCTCGATCATATTCAAAATAGTAAGCGTTTCATTGAAGCTCTTATCCTGTAACAGCTCGATCATATCCAAAACCCTGGAGAGATCCTTTCTTACTTTGCGAAATTGATTGTTCTCTTTGAGAACTGTGCTGATAATTTCATACCCTTCCTTCCAGAAGTGAGTGGGAATCTTTTCTTCCGGGTTGTTTAAAATTTGTTCAATAGATCGCTGCAGACGCAGGGAACGTTCCAGGAGCTCCGGCTGCTTTTTAAACTGCTCCAGTACCAGGGGCATGTTTCTTTCTCCGAGCTGCCACCACTGTTGCGCCTTTTTGTAATGATGCCATTGTTTCTTTTTGAATTCCTGCATTTTTTGTTGGGAAGAAGAAGAAAATAGAGCCCCGAAAATTTCCGCTGCAGCCTTCAGTGCATTGGCTGTACAGGCCACACTTGCATCTATTTTACCATTGATTTCCCAGTCTCCTTCGTTATCCCACCTTTGATGCAAAGTAGTTGTGCCATTCGCTATGAGATCATCCTGGTTGAAGAAGAACACCTTTGTACCAATGGTATCATCTGAATTTAACCAGCTCCAGATGTTTTCAAAAATATTTTGACTGTCCTTAACAGCATTTGTAACCTTAGATTGTATGGCATCACTCATGGCATCAATATCGGCTTGGGTTATTTCAGGATGATTGACACCTAAGGAACCTATGACGCTGTCAAGGGCGCTTTGCACTGCATTATTTAATGCCGTATGACCTGCATTGGCACCGCTGTCAGAAACATTGTCTTCTTCCATGAGAATACAAATAACGCCGGCAACTGCAGCTATATCATCGGTTCCCAGGTTTTTCACAAAATCCGGAACTGGAATAGGAAAAAGGGTCGTTTGCCAGAATCCAATAGCCGAGGGAATATTTAAAGTATCACCTTCATCCACATCCGTATCCCCCAGGTTGCCATGAGAACCCGGGGTGGTCTCCACAGAGGCCGTTCCCTCAAGGTTAAGGGAATCATTAAGCCGGACCGTGGTCCCATCAATTTTAAAAAATACCGTCCATAAATAAGGTTCCGCACTTCCCCAGCCATCCCCTTCATCGTGACAAATAATGTTTTCTAAAACTGTTGTGGTATTGATAATATCTCTCATAAAATCTATTTTAAATGAAGTAAAGTGTAATCCAAAATGGACTAAGGAAGGATAAACAGGGAGCCGGAAATACTGGAAACGTCTTGGATCTATAAAACTAATTTCCTTAGAGTTACCAATACATCCGTAATCATTCGGACGGGCTGGCTGGACATCCAAAAGTGAATGGTCCCTAAATTTTCCAAGAAATAAGGTTTATAGAGGTATAACACAGCCAACATTACTATTGCACCTGTACCCAATCGCCTTCAAAAGTCCCGGAATTCACATTGGTTTCGGAAGCCCAGACTACCGAATCGGGGAAAGCAGCTTTGACCGACTGGGCAAAATTTCCATAAGCAAAAAGGCTTCCGTTTCCAGCCGTTCCGCAAGAGACTACCCAAATGGAACGGGGCGGCGTTTGGAGCCGGTGCGAGGCTTCCAGTTCGGCATTAAAATATTTAAACGTAGGCTTGCCACTCACCCCGTTGGGTGAACCGTGTCCCAGAAGAACAGCAATGTTGACTTCCGGATTGCCATCGCCAACGGTCATTACATTATTATCGGTGACCAGCACATAGTTTTGGTGTGTGTGCGGTAAAAGGCTTTGCCTGTCATTCGTTAAAACGTCCAGTGCGTTTTTAACCACCTGGTCGCTCATTTCAATGCAATAAATGGTATACATGTAAAATTGACTTTTAAATTTTAGCAAATAGGTATTTGAAACAAGGAGTTATACTATTTACTCCTTGCCTGTAGTAAACTTTATTGGTCTCCTAATTTCCCGTAACGATTTCAGGAGTGGCCGAAGGCAGGGTAGCGGCGGCATGCATGCGCTGCGCCCAGCTGGGATGGCTTTCAAGAAATTTCTGCTGCATCACCTCCACATCCATATTCCTCAGGATGTTGTATAATTCTGTAAGCTTTTCTACCAGCACCTTCAAATTATCCATTAATTCAATGGCTGTTTCATAATCGCCTCCCGAGATCCTTGAAATAAAATAGATCAGCTCATCCGGGGTCAGTGATTTGTGGTCAATGATCGATTTTGTGAAAATGTAACAGAAAGCATTTTCCACCGTATCGATAATATCGCTGGAAGAAAAATTATACCGCCAGGCTTTTACGTCCACCCGTACCAGGTTGAGCCGGTCTGGTATGATGAAAAACATGCTCTGTTCGTTTTCGCCTGTAATACGGTTGCCCAGAACCGTGTTAAGCCCAATTTCCACCAGGCCCAGAACTCCGTCTTTGATGCCTGCTTCGGTTCCCTGGAAAAACTTATTCAGTACTTCCTTTATGCTTTCTGCGGGCGTTTGTGAAATGTTAACGCTGTACATCTTATACTGTTCGAAGGCCCTGTTTCCAACGATCTGAATGCCTTCCTGGGCGGCGGGGTTGCGGAACATTTCATTCAGCTCCAGTTCAAATTCTCCGAGTTTACCTTTGGCGGTAGACAGGAGTAACATGAGGCGTTCCTTTACCTTTTCATCCGTGGTGTTTGCAATTTTGTCAATAAGACTTGCCATTTGGTTTGTTTTTTAGTAATTAATGAAGAATAGGGCTCACAAAGACCTGGTTATAGGAGGTCAATAGATTTCCTAACGAATGTTTCGTTGAAACTTTTTAGGCTGTTTATAAACAGGAAGGTGTTTACTCCGCAGGCTGCGGTTTGTTTTCAATAATCAATAAACTAAATCGGGAAGGGATGATACTATTCGTCATAAAGGCTGGATCAATGCACGCATTGGCCGGTAAATGAAGCTACAATCCTTAAAGATTCGAAACAACCGTATTATTACGGATATTTTAATATAATTCAACTTTCCTTTTAAAGTCAGCATTTGCGTTTT
>CBHTSW010000052.1:0-15310 GCA_966095395.1 uncultured bacterium
CTGTTGTACCGCAACAAGTCCGTTCCGCTATATCGTTTCTAAAGTTGTTTTCGTTTTTTCATTAATCACATCGCCTGTATTTAAAGTAGTGGCCGGCTCAAACAGCAACACCCACACTTCTTTATCAGCCACAGGTCTGTGCTCAACGCCTCTTGGTACAATCAAAAATTCTCCTTCTTTCAATTCAATGGTCTGGTCTCTTAGTTCCATTCGGAAACTTCCTTTTACCACAAGAAATAACTCATCTTCATGGTCATGCTTGTGCCAGACAAATGCTCCCTCAAACTTTACCAGTTTTACCTGTTGTCCGTTTAATTCACCTACAATCTTGGGACTCCAGTGTTCAGCGAACAGGGCGAATTTTTCGAGGAGATTTATTTTATGCATGACTCATGGCGTTTAAAAATTGTTCAATTTTCTTCATGTCCTTTACACCCGGCGTTGTTTCAAAACGGCTGTTTACATCCACTGCATATAAATAAGGGTGCTTTAGGGCTTTGATCTTTTCAACATCTTCCAGGCCAATACCGCCGCTTAAAAAGAAAGGCTTGCCTATGTTGGCACTTTTTAAAACCGACCAATCAAATTGTTTTCCGCTGCCGCCATACCCCGTGGTGTCCGTATCAAACAAAAAATAATGACACACATTTTGAAATGGAGCTACCAGTTCATCAATCTTTTGCTGATGGCTGATCCGAAAGACTTTTATCACTTCTGCCCTGTCCATCAGCTCAAGGCAAAATTCATCCGTTTCATCGCCATGTAACTGAACGGCTGCCAGGTCATACGCTTCAATAGCCTTTAAAATAGTTTCATAGTCAGCATTTACAAAAACACCTGTTTTTTTGATCCCCACTTTTTTGATTTCCGGTTTCTGATTTTGCAAACCCTCCACAGCGTACCGTTTAGAGCCCTTATAAAAGATCATCCCGGCATAATCAACCTGCAATTGCTGTAACTGTTTCAGTTGTTTCAAATCCGTAATGCCACAAACTTTGATCTTCATGAAGCTGCTTGTAATTCGTTCGTAAAATTTTTAAACGCTTCCCCCGGGCTCTCCTGTTTCATAAAATGTTCTCCTATTAAAAACCCCTGGAAGCCGCATTGTTTCAGGTATTTGATGTTATTAACATCATTGATGCCACTCTCCGCTACTTTGACAAATCTACCGTCAATCTTTTCTGCCAACCGTGCCGAATGCTCCAGGTCTACTTCAAAGTTTTTGAGGTTACGGTTGTTGACGCCTACCAGGTCAACCGCATCGCAAATATGATCCAGTTCTGTTTCAACGTGCAATTCCAGTAAAACTTCCAGTTCCAGTTTTTTTGCTTCCTGTGCCAGTTCTTTTACTCTTTGTGGCGAAAGACAGGCAGCAATTAAAAGAATCACGTCGGCGCCGTAAGCTTTTGCTTCCAACAGCTGGTATTCATCAATCATAAAATCTTTTCGCAGCAAAGGCAGGCCATTGTTACGGGCACTTACCAAATCATCCAGGGAGCCGCCAAAAAAATGTTCATCCGTTAATACAGATAACCCCGATGCGCCATGATCGGAATACGCCTTTGTTACAGCCTCCACACTATCCCTGTCATTGATGATCCCTTTCGAAGGCGATTTTCTTTTATACTCGGCTATGATCCCTGTCTTTTTTTTATCCAGTATAAACTGGCGCAAGGAAAAGGTGGGGCATTCAAAAAAACGGCCTTTCTCCAGTTCTCTTAGCTTCACTTCTCTTTTGCGCTGATCGACTTCCTTTCTTTTTTGTAATACGATCTGCTCTAATATATTCATTACTGTAAAGAAATTAATTTTTGAAATGACTGATACGCTTTTCCGCTTTCCAAGCTTTCTACAGCCGTATTATAGGCATCTTCATAACTGGCAAAATCACCGGTGCACTGCAGGGCCATGGCCGCATTGGCCAGCACCACGGCATTTTGAGCCCAGCTTCCTTCACCCTTGATAATTCTTAAAAAGATTTTGGCAGCCTCATCCACTGTGGTACCTCCATAAATATCAATAGGCGAAACCGTACGCTTACCCAATTCCTCTGCAGACAAAACTTTCTCTCCTTTGTTGGTAATAACCTTTGTATCGTTCGTAAGTGAGATCTCATCATACCCATCAAGGCTGTGAATGATGGTGAATGGTTTGCCTGTCGCCTGCAGCAAATAGTTATAAATGCGTGCCATTTCCAAACTGTAAACACCCACCAACTGGTATTCAGGGTTGACAGGATTTACCATAGGCCCCAGCATATTGAAGAAGGTACGAAAGCCCAGGTTCTTCCGAACGCCGGCCACGGCTTTTAAAGCCGGATGAAACTGCGGCGCATGCAGAAAAGTAAAATTAGTTTCCTCGATCTCCCTTTTTAACTGGTCCACATTGTTCTTGAATTTGTAGCCCAGTGTTTCCATTACATTGGAAGCCCCGCTGACAGAAGTAGCGCCGTAATTTCCATGCTTAGCCACTTTTTTTCCGGCCCCCACTACCACAAAGCAGGCGAGTGTTGAAATATTGAACGTATTTTTTCCATCGCCTCCTGTGCCCACGATGTCCATTACTTTATGTCCGTTCAATTCAACAGGCACCGCCAGTTCCAGCAGGCCGTCTCTAAACCCCTGCAATTCGGCAATGGTAATGCTGCGCATGAGGTACACCGTGGTAAAAGCCGCCAGTTCGGTTTCGTTGTACGCACCTTTGGCAATGTTTAGCATTACCTCTTTAGCCTCTGCTTTTGAAAGTGTCTTGTGTTCAAATAATGCTTTTAGTATCTTTTTCATTTGCACATTTTCAAATTTTCAAATTGTCACATCAGTTCTTCAACCAGTTCCGTAAAATTGTTTCACCATTAGGAGTTAACACACTTTCCGGATGGAACTGCACTCCCTGCACATCGTATTTTTTATGCTGTAATCCCATGATATAACCATTATCATCTTTTGCTGTAATTTCTAATTCGCCGGGAAAATCTTCATCACTAACGATCCAACTATGATAACGGCCAACAGGAAATTCATTAGGCAAGCCCTCGAATAAAGGTGAGTAGTGCGTAGTGAGTGCTGGATCACGAGTGTCTCTATTCACCATTGACCGCTCACCATTCACGTTTGACATTTCACGTTTCACGATCTTCACCGGCGTAGCCACACCATGATAAACTGTTGACAAATTCACAAGTCTTGCCCCAAAGGCCTCACCTATTGCCTGGTGGCCCAAACAAACACCCAGGATTGATTTTTTGCCCGCATATTCTTTTATCAACGGCAACAATAAGCCTGCCTCCGATGGTACACCAGGACCCGGAGACAGGATGATCTTGTCATAATCTGCAATCTTCTCTAGCGGAATTTCATCGTTACGAAAAACATCCACCTTATCGGTAACAATTTTATTCACCAGGTGCACCAGGTTATAGGTAAAGGAATCATAATTATCAAAAACTAAAATCTTCATTGCTGTTTATTTAATGGTCGTTGCCATAGTGATGGCATTTTTTAAAGCCCCTAATTTATTATTCACTTCCTGCAATTCACTTCCGGGATTGCTGGCCGCCACCACACCGGCACCGGCCTGGTAAAAAAGTGTATTGTCTTTACTTAAAAACGTACGGATCATAATTGCATGATTGCAGCTTCCATTGAAACCAACAAAGCCAATAGCGCCACCGTAATAGCTTCTGGTTGTGGGTTCAAATTCATTGATCAGCTGCATGGCCTTGTATTTGGGCGCTCCACTTAACGTTCCGGCAGGAAAGGTTTTAAATAGAATCTGAAACGGATTCGTACCTGCGGGCACATCACCTGCCACTTCACTTACCAAATGAATAACATGAGAATAATATTGTACCTGCCTATACTGTTTTACTTCTACATTGGAGCAAACGGTGCTCAGATCATTTCGGGCAAGATCTACCAGCATAACATGTTCTGCATTTTCTTTCGCATCCAGTAAAAGATCTTTGGCTGTTTGCTCGTCTATCGCATCATCGCCGGTTCTGCGAAACGTACCGGCTATGGGATGCACAACGGCTTTTCCGTTTTTTATAATCAGTTGTGATTCAGGTGAAGAACCTAATAATTTATAATCGCCGTAATCAAAAAAGAACAAATAAGGCGAAGGATTGATGTGGCGCAAAGCCCTGTACACATTGAACTCATCGCCAATGAAACTTTGCTGGAAACGCCGGCTCAGTACAATTTGAAACACATCGCCCCGGTAACAGCTTTGAATGCCTTTTTTTACCACCTCTATATACTCTTCATCTTTCAGGTTAGAGCTTTCTTCTGACACAGAAGCAAACGGATAGGTAGGAACATCTTTGCTGTTGATCAGGGATTCTATGATTTCCACTTCGCTCTCTACACCGGCCACCTGGTTTTCCAGCAGCATCAGTTCATTTTTATAATGATTGATAGCAATTACATATTGATACAAACGGTACCGTGCTACGGGAATTTTATTGCGTTCATCACTTTCATCTTTGAAGTTGATCTTTTCAAAAAACTGAACCGCATCGAAAGTGAAATAACCAAACAAACCCTGGGCATATTGCGCTGCCTTGGGATCCTCGCTTTCCACTTCAAACCGCTGCATAAAACTCCACAATAACTCCTTGAGGTCATCCGTAGTTTTCAGTTCTGCTTTTTCGGGATTTTGCCCGGGAAATTTAAACGCAATGCTTTTTTTATTCCTCACCTCAATACCTCCAATGGCATTGATGCCAATAAAGGAATAGCTGTTTTCTGCTACGTGGCTATCCGTGCTTTCCAGCAGGATAGTATCCCTGAAGCGGTCTCTTAAGCGGAGGTAAACCCCAACCGGCGTGTAGAGGTCGGCAAGGCTTTTTTTGACCTTCGTGGTGATCCTGATCTTTTTTCCTGTAATGTCTGAAAGAGACTTTTTAGCAACCTCTGCTTCCATTTTTTAAACTTTTTGGTTTAACCGTTTTTATCAAACAGCAATAAAAAAAAGCCCCGAAAGGGGCTCTGAATATGATGAATAAACTATAGTAATAGTTATACAGAACCCTTCTCAGCGTTTGTATGCCACCACCAATGTTTATTGTTTAGTTGTTTCATTTAAATGCAAATATGCAAAGGGCACGGCATTTGGACAAAAATATTTTTAGCTTTAACAAAAACGTCTATGCTTATTCAACATAAACAGACTGAGACAAGAGGCGTCTTCTTCATTCCCGGCGAGGAAGATGATTTTTTGGCCGAATTGATCTATATGAAAAAGGAACCGGATACCATGATCATTGAACATACCGAAGTGGATGATGAACTGAAGGGACAAAATGTGGGCTACCAGCTGGTATACACGGCTATAGAATATGCCCGGGCACACAAGCTCAAAATAATACCCATGTGTCCCTTTGCCAGAGCTATTATTGAAAAAAAACCAGAATTCAAGGATGTATTGTCCTGAAAAATCTAAAGATTTTAAGAGATCCTTTTGCAGCTTTTATGCTCTTTTTTACCTCTATCCTTCTTTTACTTGTTAAAACTAAACAGTAAGTTTAAACTGGAATAGTCTTAGCTGATATTGATGTAAAAGTTTTAACGACCCATCAAAAAGCAAACTTATGAAAGCATTGATCCTGTTATTAACCATATTTGCCTCAACCGGCTATACTACCGCAGATAAGGCCGATGCGATTATTGGTGTATGGAAGAATGGAACCGGCAAGGGCCACATACAGATCTACAAGAATAACAATAAGTATTATGGCAAGATCATTTGGCTGAAAGACGCGGTGGACCCTGCAACGGGAAGGCCAAAGGTGGATCGAAAAAACTCCGATCCCGGCAAACGCAATCACCCGCTGATCGGCCTTGTAATGCTTAAAGATTTCACCTATGATGATGGTGAATGGACGGATGGCCATATTTACAATCCTTCGGATGGAAAAGAATACAAAGCTTACATGAAACTAAAAGACCACAAAACGCTTTCAGTTCGTGGATATGTAGGAATTTCCCTGTTAGGCAAAACCGATACGTGGACGAGGGTAAAGTAGAGAAAGATTAAG
This sequence comes from uncultured bacterium, assembly GCA_966095395.1. Taxonomy (GTDB): domain Bacteria; phylum Bacteroidota; class Bacteroidia; order Chitinophagales; family Chitinophagaceae; genus Flavisolibacter. Next base: position 6,038 of record CBHTSW010000052.1, read on the forward strand.
AGTTAACAGGTTTACACGTTAATTGATTCCTCCCTATCAAAAAAGCATATAAGGAAATAAGGCCGGGAAAAATGAAAGGTGAGCCCAAAGAACTTCAAATCATAAACTATAAACTACAAACTCTTCCTATCTTTCCTGCATGAGAAGTGCTTTCATTCTTTCATTGCTGCTGTTTTCATTTGCCACATTCGCCCAAACCGATAGCTTTTACTTATTAAAACCTGATCGTGTCTTTGACGGCGAACAAATGCACAACGACTGGATCGTGTTGGTAAAGGGAAATAAGATTGAAGCCGCCGGCTCTATGAATTTTAAATTGCCTGCCAATACAAGAGTGATCGAATTAAAAGGCACCACGCTTTTACCGGGCTTAATTGAAGGCCACTCCCATCTTTTCCTGCATCCCTACAATGAAGTGAGCTGGAACGACCAAGTGATCAAGGAAAGCCGTGCCGAAAGAACGGCGAGGGCTGTAAATCATGCAAAAGCCACGTTGATGGCCGGCTTTACTACGGTGCGAGACCTGGGAACGGAAGGCGCCATGTATGATGATGTTGGTTTAAAGAACGCAATTGAAAAAGGTGTGGTACCCGGCCCCCGGATGATAGTAGCCACCAGAGCTATCGTGGCCAAAGGCACTTATGGACCCAACTTTAATAATCCCGATATAGACCTGCCGCAAGGCGCTGCAGAAGTTGCCGGCATGGAAGACCTGACCAATGAAGTAAGAACCCAGATGGGTAAAGGCGCCGATCTTATAAAGATCTATGCCGACTACCGTTGGGGAAGAGACGGGCAGGCGGCGCCTGCTTTTAGCGCAGAAGCCATTGCGACGGCAACGGCTCTTGCCAGAAGCGGAGGACGACAAACCGTGGCGCATGCCTCCACCAAAGAAGGAATACGCCGGGCCGTTATGGGCGGTGTTTCCACCATTGAACACGGCGACGATGGCGATGAGGAAATTTTTAATTTAATGAAAGAAAAGGGAGTAGCCCTGTGTCCCACCCTTGCCGCCGGTGACGCCATTCTGCAATACAATGGCTGGAAAAAAGGTGTTGATCCCGAGCCGGCACGAATTACAGCAAAGAAGAAAAGTTTCCAGGCTGCATTGAAAAGCGGGGTTACTATTTGTATGGGTGGCGATGTAGGTGTATATACCCATGGTGACAATGCAAGAGAATTGAAACTGATGGTTGATTATGGAATGAAATCTATGGATGTCATAAAATCCGCTACTTCGGTAAATGCAGATGTGTTTGGCTACGCCGATAAATTTGGAAGAATTAAAAAAGGGTTGTTAGCAGATATTATAGCTGTAAAAGGTGATCCTTCGAAGACCATTGGGGATATTCGTAACGTGGTGTTGGTAATGAAAGACGGAAAGATATATAAGCAACCTTAAGGCTGAAGAAACATTTCCTGTATTTTTTCTTTTTTCAGGTAAAAACTGCCACTGAGTTTATCACTGGTTTGCCAAACCCCATCAACATAATTTTTTCTCTGGTTGATGTGCCCTTGCATCGTGTACTGTTTTCCATCCCCGGTTTGATACGTCACTTTCAAAACAGAATCTCCCTGGAGCTGGTACGTTCCGGAAAGTTTATCACCTGTCATCGCCTCCCCGTTGTAAAGTTCTACTTGGTTTCGCCCTTCAAACTTTACCCACACTTTTTCCCTTACGTTATCCGACCTGTAAATTCCTGTCCAAATGCCATCTATGGCTTCGGTTTGCCGGGAAGTAAAACCCAACAATGCAACTCCTGCAATTACATTCAGTATTATTTTCATGACCCACAATTTTATTCCACATATTTTAACAGGAATAACAATTGTGCCAAACCAGTTCTGTATTAAATACCCCACAATCAAATGGCAGTTTTTGGCAACAGGTAACGGCTATGCCCTCAGAGAACGCCTTTTGTGGAAGGCAAGTAATTTTTTAGCGGGTCTCTTTTCACGGCCATCTTAATCGCTTTGGCAAAGGCTTTAAAAATGGCTTCAATTTTATGATGCTCATTTTCCCCTTTGCATTCAATATTGAGGTTGCACTTAGCCGCGTCGGAAAACGATTTAAAGAAATGAAAAAACATTTCGGTGGGCATATCTCCTACTTTCTCACGACTGAAGCTTGCATTCCAAACGATCCAGTTCCTTCCGCCAAAATCAAGCAATACTTTTGCTTCTGCTTCATCCATAGGCAAGGCAAAACCATACCGCTCTATTCCTTTTTTATTACCTAAGGCCTGGGCAAAAGCTTCTCCCAGCGCTATGCCTGTGTCTTCAACAGTATGATGTTCATCAATATTCAGATCTCCTTTTGCCTGTACCGTTAGATCTATCAAACCATGCCTGGCAATCTGATCCAGCATATGATCAAAAAAATGGAGACCCGTCTGAATATGGGCCTTGGCGCTCCCGTCTAAATTCAGTTCAATATCAATTGCTGTCTCCGAAGTTTTACGGGAATGTTTCACTACTCTTCTTCCCAGTTTCAAAAACTCGTAAATATCTTTCCAGTCTTTTGTTGCCAATGCTACTACTTTCTCTAATTCTTCAACCCCATCTTTTACTTCTGTACCGCCTAGATTAGGATCATTTTTTATCCAGATGGCTTTGCAATGAAGATTTTTTGCCAGTTGCACATCAGTAATGCGATCACCAATCACATAAGAGTTGGGAATGTCGTACTCCGGGTTGTTCAGGTATTTGGTGAACATCCCAATGCCTGGCTTGCGTGTGGGCCGGTTATCGGCAGGCAAGCTTCGGTCAATCAGTTCTTCCGAAAAAATAATTCCTTCGTTGGCAAAGGAACTCATGATGAGGTTATGCGGAGGCCAGAATTGCTCTTCCGGAAATTTATCTGTACCCAAACCATCCTGGTTGGAAACCAGCACCAATTCATAGTCCAGCTCTTCTGCAATTTGGCCCAGGTATTTAAACACGTGGGGATAGAAAGAAACCTTATCAAACGAATCAATTTGATAAAATGGGGGCACTTCCCGTATCATGGTTCCATCGCGGTCAATGAATAGAACTCTCTTACCCTGAGTATGTTTTTGCTCCATGCTTAGTTATTATATTCTTTCAGTGTTTGAACTAATTGTTTGTTCTGTTCCGGTGTGCCTACGGTTATGCGAAGAGAATCTTCACACAAGATCACACTACTCCTGTTGCGAACGATGATGCCTTTTTCTTTCAGGTAATTGTAAACGGCCGTAGCGTTGTCAATTTTTACCAGCACAAAATTCGCATCGGAAGGATATACTTTTTGCACACCAGGCAACTGAACCAGTTCTTTCACCAACGCTTCTCTTTCTCTTACCGTTTCCCTGATCATCGTATTTACATCTTCCAGGTTATCCAGGGCTTTCAATGCCAGTTCCTGCGTGGCCTGGTTAATATTGTACGGCGGTTTGATCTTGTTCAAAACACCAATGATCGCTGTGGAAGCAAAATTCACGCCCAGCCGCAAGGCCGCCAGTCCCCATGCTTTTGAAAAAGTTTGCATAACCACCAGGTTGGGATAATCTTTCAATTCCGCCAGGAAAGAACGATGGCGGCTGTAGTTGATGTACGCTTCATCAATCACTACAATGCCTTCAAAATTATTCAGTACGATCTCAATGTCTTCTCTTTCCAAACTATTGCCGGTAGGGTTATTGGGCGAACACAAAAAAATAATTTTGGTGTTGGTCCCAATGGCATTTTCAATTCCTTCCAAGTTTAGCTGGTAGCCCGGCAACAAGGGAACTTCTTTCACAGCCACATCATTAATGTGTGCATACACTTCATACATGCCGTAGGTCGGCGGACAAATAATGATGTTATCTTTTTGCGGATCACAAAAAGCCCGGATCAAAAGATCAATGCATTCATCGCTTCCGTTACCCAGCAGCATATTTTCTGCAGCTATGTTTTTAATGGAAGCTATCTTCTTTTTCAATTCCCACTGCAAAGGATCAGGATAGCGGTTATACCATTTGGTCAGTGGCGAACCAAAACTGTTTTCATTGGCATCCAAAAACACCTTGGCCGTACCGCTGAATTCACTGCGGGCAGAAGAATAAGGTTTAAGGGCTTTAATGTTTTCCCGTACGAGTTTATCAAGTTCGAAATTCATGCCTCCAGCCCCTGAAGGGGTGTTTGCGTCCGCTTTTATATTTAATTTTTCTTCTTCCATCATTCTATTTTTATAAACCTACTTTCATACTATAAGTATTTGAATGGCCTTTCAATAAGGCTTAGCTTCGTGTTAACCCTAAACATCATCCAAATCATGGTTGAGATAATTTCTCGCAAAGACGCAAAGAAGGCAAAGTGCTTTTCTTCTTAAACCCTTTCCGCGTTTGCGTGAGACTTCTTAATCCTTTAGTCCTAAAAATCATGGTTTAGACGTTCTCACTCTTACTGCATTGACATGAGCATCCAACCCTTCCGCCTCTGCCATCTGAATAACAGTTTCAGCAATATTGTTCAGCCCTTGCCTATCCAGTTTCTGGTAGGTGATCTTCTTTACAAAGCTATCCACACTCACCCCGCTGTAAGCCCTTGCAAAACCATTGGTCGGTAAGGTATGATTGGTGCCGCTGGCATAATCACCCACACTTTCGGGAGAATAATTACCAATAAATACCGAACCGGCATTGGTGATCTTCTCAGCAATAACATCTGCCTTCTTACAGCTAAGAATTAAGTGTTCGGCAGCATATTCATTGACCAACGCAATCGCTTCCTCTGTATTTTCAACAACAATGGCCTTGCTGTTTTGTAAAACTTTTTTTGCTATTTCTCTTCTTGGTAATTGTTCTACCTGAAGTTCAAGTTCTTTCATACAACTACTAACTACAGACTCCGAACTACAAACTAACAATACCTGGCTGTCCACACCATGTTCGGCCTGCGATAAAAGATCAGCCGCAACAAAAGAAGGGTTAGCCGTTTCATCTGTCAGCACACACACTTCGCTGGGACCTGCCGGCATATCAATAGCTACGCCCTGCATTTGTACTAGTTGTTTGGCCGCTGTTACGTATTGGTTTCCGGGGCCAAAAATTTTATAAACAGCAGGAATGCTTTCTGTTCCATAAGCCATAGCAGCAATAGCCTGCGCACCACCAATTTTATAGATCTTCGTTACACCTGTTACCTGTGCTGCATACAAAACAGCCGGGTGCACTTCTCCGTCCTTGTTGCACGGTGTACATAAAATAACTTCTTTACAATCCGCTAATCGTGCCGGAATGGCCAGCATCAAAACCGTAGAAAACAAAGGCGCCGTTCCGCCGGGGATATACAAGCCTACTTTTCCAATGCCCACACTTTTCCGCCAGCATTGAATGCCGGGCATCGTTTCTATGATTTCCACATCACTTAACTGCGCTTTATGAAAAGTCTCAATGTTTTGCTTTGCCTGCTGAATGGCTGCTTTTAAGGGAGAAGATAATTTGCTTTCAGCATCAGCCATTTCTTTTTGGGTAACCACAAAGTCATTCAGCAACACAGCGTCAAACTTTTGGGTAAAATGCCTTACAGCATTATCGCCTTTGTGTTTCACTTCATTCAAAATAGTTTGAACGGAAGCCAAAACAGCACTGTTATCAATATAAGGCCGCTGCAACAACTCTTTCCACTCTTTTCTATCAGGTTTCTTAATTATTTGCATCATTGCACATTTTCAAGTTTTTAGGTCAGACAATCATCTTTTCAATAGGCACCACCAATATCCCTTGCGCTCCGGCATTCTTCAAAGCCTCTATCTTCTCCCAAAATTCATCCTCGCTTAATACGCTGTGCACGGAACTCCACCCGCTTTCTGCCAGGGGCAATACCGTAGGACTCTTCATGCCCGGCAGCAGTGAAATGATCTTATCTAAGGATTCATTCGGTGCATTCAGTAAAATGTATTTATTATTCTTTGCTTTTTTAACGGACCGTATCCTGAATAACAACTGATTTAATAAGGTTTGCTGTTCCACATCCAGTTTTTTGGAGCGTACCAAAACCGCCTCGCTCTTTAAGATCGTTTGCACTTCTTTCAGCCCGTTCATGAACAAAGTGGAACCACTGCTTACCAGGTCGCAAACGGCATCGGCCAAACCAATGCTGGGGGCCAGTTCTACTGAACCGCTGATCTCGTGTATCTCAGCTTGTATGTTATTCTCATCGAAAAACTTTTGGGTCAGCACCGGATAACTCGTGGCAATTTTCTTTCCTTGCAAAAACTGAGCACCGGTATAGTATTCATTTTTTTGCACGGCAATAGACAGGCGGCACTTTCCAAACCCCAGTTGTTCTACTACGTCAACCGATTTGTTTTTTTCAAAAAGTACATTCTCTCCTACGATACCAATATGCGCCACGTTATCTTCCACGTATTGCGGTATATCATCATCCCGCAGGGAATATACTTCAAGCGGAAAGTTATCGGCAACCGTTTTTAACTGGTTGTGCCCGTTCTTCACGGCAATGCCGCAATCTTTCAGCAACTGGATACTATCGTCATGCAAGCGTCCCGATTTTTGAATAGCGATCTTTAGTGCCATAATTCATTTTTTCAGATCAAAAAAATCTGGAAATCCAGACAAATCCCAAAATCTGTGATAAAAAAAAGGCTTACCGTCTGGTAAGCCTTCCGTTATTTGTAGTACAAAACATCACCGGCTTACCGTGGGGCAAGTGTATGATGATGGATATGTACAAATGATTTCAACATTGAGCCGCAAAAATAAGCTGCATTTTTTATCAGCCAAAAAGATTTTTACAATCCGTAAAGTCAGTTCACCTTATCTTAACACGGCATTTTAAATCTACACACATTATGAGAAAAATTATTTTTTGTTTCTCCTTTCTTTTTACTGTGCTTTTTTCTTTTGCACAGGATAATTTTAAATACCAAACTCCGCCCAGGGAAATTCTTGAACTTGTTCTGGCAAAGCCTACACCTGGCGTTTCTATTGATGACAAAGCCGAATGGATGCTGCTGCTGGAAAGAAGCGATTATCCTTCCATTGAAGAACTGGCGCAGGCAGAACTGCGCATTGCCGGTTTGCGCATCAACCCTGCCAACTTCAGCCCTTCACGCTCTGGCTCTTCCACCAACATTCAAATTAAAAATATCAAAACAAAACAGGTGTTTGATATTGAAGGATTGCCAAATGATCTAAGAGCTTCTTCTGTTCAATGGTCACCCGACCAGCGCAAGTTTGCTTTCGTTCATTCCACCAGTACAGAGGTAAACCTGTACGTGGTAGACATTGCCACTAAAAAAGCAACGAAAATCAATACCACGCCCCTGAATATTGTTTTAGGCGGCACTTACCAGTGGATTGGCAACGACCAGGTGATTTATAAAACCATTGTTCCCGGCAATAAATTATCAGCAAAAGCGGGAGCACCGGCAGGCCCTGTAGTACAGGAGAACCTGGGAAAAGCGGCCGCTTCCAGAACCTACCAGGACCTGATTAAAAATGCCTACGATGAAGCACTGTTTGAATATTATGGCACAGCGCAACTGGTAAAGAACGATATGACGAAAGAAACACCATTGGGTCAGCCGGCTATTTACAGGAGCGTTTCTGTTTCACCCGATAAAAATAATATTCTTACTACAACCATCAATAAACCTTTTTCTTATTTGGTAACTGCTAACGGTTTTCCTCATACGGTTGCGGTAACAGATATCAATGGAAAACCAATTAAGACGCTGGCTAAAAACCCAAGCAGCGAAGGCCAGCCCATCGGGTTTGATGATGTGTCCACTTTTCCAAGAAACTACAACTGGAGAGACGACGAACCGGCCACTGTAACCTATGTGCAGGCATTGGATAATGGCCTTGGTAGAAAAAAAGCAGAGTACCGCGATGCCCTGTATGCCCTGCAAATGAATGGCGACGGACAACTAAGGGAACTGTTCAAAACCAAACGCCGCTTTGGTGGTGTAGTTTGGGGCAGTAAAGATGTAGCCATTTTCTATGAGCGTATGACGGCAGACAGAAAACTGCGCATGAACCGGTTTAATCCAACCACAGGACAGGTTGATTCGCTTTTTGAAAGAAGTAGCAATGATGCATACAGCGACATTGGTTCGCCCATGACCCGGAAGAACAGCTTTGGCGAACAAACATTGATCCTGCTAAATGGTAAAGAGCTCTTGCTTCGCTCACAAGGTGCTTCTTCTGAAGGCGACATGCCTTTTGTACAAACCTTTGATGTGACCAACGGAAAGAAAAAAATGTTGTGGCGTTCCGCAGCTCCTTATTATGAAACCGTAGTTGATGTAATAGACCCCTTGAACGGTATTTTCCTGACCAGCAAAGAAAGTCCTACTGAAGCGGCAAATTATTACATAAGGAATACAAAGAAAAAGGTAGCTCCTGTGGCCATCACTGATTTTAAAAATCCGTATGTACAGCTGGAAGGCATTGCCAAACAAAAGATCTCTTATCAAAGGGCAGATGGAATTAACCTTACCGGTGATCTCTACCTGCCCAAAGGTTACGATGCCAAAAAAGATGGTCCCCTGCCAGTGATTATGTGGGCTTATCCCAGAGAATACAAATCAGCTGATGATGCCGCACAGGTGCGTGGCTCCAAATACACATTTACACGCATCAACTATGGCTCTCCCATCTTTTGGGTAACGCAGGGGTATGCAGTATTAGACAATGCCGAAATGCCTATTGTAGGGGAAGGTGGCAAAGAACCGAACGATAACTTCATTCCACAATTGTATTTGAATGCACATGCTGCCATTCAAAAACTGGCGGCTATGGGTGTAGGCGACAGCAACCGCGTAGCTGTTGGCGGCCATAGTTACGGCGCCTTTATGACAGCCAATTTGCTGGCGCACACAAAACTTTTTAAAGCCGGTATTGCCCGCAGTGGCGCTTACAACAGAACCCTTACTCCCTTTGGCTTCCAGGCCGAGGAAAGAACCTACTGGGAGGCTCCTGATGTATATCAGAAAATGAGTCCGTTTACCTATGCCAACCAAATTAAAACTCCTATTCTTTTAGTGCATGGCGAAATGGATAACAACCCCGGCACCTTCCCTATTCAAAGCGAACGTTTGTACAACGCCATTAAAGGACATGGCGGTACGGTGCGTTACCTGGTGCTGCCGTATGAAAGCCATGGTTATTCTGCCAGGGAAAATATTCTGCACCTGTTGTGGGAGCAAAACCAATGGCTGGATAAATGGGTGAAGAATGCTGATAAGAACCAACCAGCAAGCGAAGAGAAAAAGAAAGTGTTTGAGCCATAATATCTGAACCA
>CBHTSW010000053.1:0-13291 GCA_966095395.1 uncultured bacterium
CAGAATTTAATGGGTTAGTAAGTAAAAGGGTTGGTCGAAAGATCAGCCCTTTTTACTGCAATTTTTCTTTCTCATTCTCTACTCTTTCCAATTGCTTTTGGCAATTTTTTTCTGTACCAATCAAGTAATTTTAAGTAATGTCAAAAATTAAAACAGCTTACTTCTGTCAGAACTGTGGATACGAAAGTGCGAAGTGGTCGGGTAAGTGTCCTTCCTGTAATCAATGGAACACCTTTGTTGAAGAACTCATTCAAAAAGAAACAAAAAAATCTTCTGTCAACGATTGGCAATCTTATACCAATGATGCTCCCACAAAAAAAACACAACAGCTTACTGAAGTAAAAACAAAAGAAACACCACGGTTCATTACCGATGATGCTGAATTGAACCGTGTGTTAGGTGGTGGTATTGTTCCAGGCAGTATTGTATTGGTTGCAGGTGAGCCTGGCATTGGCAAGTCCACCTTGTTTTTGCAAATGGGACTGCAGATGCAGGAAGGCATCACCCTTTACATTAGTGGGGAAGAAAGTGAGCAACAAATAAAGATGAGGGCCGACCGCCTGGGTATGCAGAATGAAAATTTTTACCTGCTTACGGAAACCTCCACACAAGTGATCTTCCAGGAGATCAAAAAGCTAAAACCATCACTGATCATCGTTGATTCCATTCAGACCCTGGAGTCACCATTCATTGATTCATCACCCGGAAGTGTCTCACAGATAAGAGAATGCGCTGCCGAGTTTCAACAGTTTGCCAAGGAAACACATACACCGGTCTTCCTCATTGGCCATATCACTAAAGATGGAACGATTGCCGGACCAAAACTTTTAGAGCACATGGTGGATACGGTATTACAGTTTGAAGGAGACCGTCATTATGCTTACCGTATTCTTCGAACATTAAAGAACCGCTTTGGAAGCACAGCCGAGTTGGGTATCTACCAAATGAATGAAACGGGCATGAAAGCCGTAGCCAATCCAAGTGAAATACTGATTACCCAAAAAGAAGACCAATTGAGCGGCATTGCTATTGCGGCCACTATAGAAGGTCAAAGGCCCTTATTAATTGAAGTTCAGGCCCTGGTTACCCAATCTGTTTACGGCACGCCACAAAGAACTGTTTCCGGTTTCGATCTGCGGCGCTTGCAGCTTTTATTAGCAGTGCTTGAAAAAAGAGGCGGTTTTTATTTTGGTGTGAAAGATGTTTTTTTAAATATTGCCGGGGGATTAAAGGTAGAAGATCCATCTATTGACCTGGCTGTTCTTTGTGCTTTGCTTTCTTCTTATGAAGATGTGCCTGTTCCCCACGAAGTTTGTTTTGCCGGCGAGGTAGGCTTAAGCGGCGAAATAAGAGCCGTGAACAGAATTGAGCAGCGCATTGCCGAAGCAGAAAAATTAGGCTTTCAAAAGATTATTGTGTCGAAATACAATGAAAAGGTTTTAGCCAGGCAACGATTTAATATTGAGATCGTAACCATGGGCCGTGTCGATGAAGTGTACCGTCATCTTTTCTGATTTCAACAAACCTTGCCACTGCTTAAAGAAATAAAGGATTCGCTCTTCACCTGGTCTTTCCGCAGGTATGCGAAGGCTGCTCAAGCGATGTATTGGAGGATCACAATGCGCCTTGCCTTACATGCTTGTCGTCCCTGCCGAAACCAATTTTCACCTGCACCCCAACAACTCCATTGAAAAGATTTTCTGGGCCAGGTTGCCCCTTACGTATGGCACGGCTCACTATTATTTCACTAAAGAATCTTTGATGCGGCATTTGATGCACCAATTAAATATAAAGGCAATAAAGAACCGGGAGTCCATTTGGGGAAACGAACGGACCATGCTTTAGCGGCTTCCCATCGTTTTTCCTATGTGGATGCTTTAATTGCGCTGCCCCTTTTCCCTGCCAAAGAAAGAAACGTGGCTACAAACAGGCAACCGTGTTATGTGAGGGCATTGCCGCAATTTTGCAAAAACTGATTTGAAAGATGTGGTCAGAAGAGTGAGTTACACCGATAGCCAAACGAGGAAAAACCGGGCGGAACGCTGGCAAAACAGGGAAGGGCGGTTTGAACTGACCCATCCGATATTATAGAAGGAAAGCATGTTTTGTTGGTGGATGATGTGATTACAACCGGCCTACCTGGAAGCCTGTGGCCGGGAGACCTTACAGGCACCAAACGTACAATTAAGCGTGGCTGCCCTTTGGTTTTCCTCGGGCCATGAGTTAGGTATTAAACGGGTGGGTATAGCTGTTTTCATTTGGCTTGTGTATTTTTATGCTTTATGAAACTTCCTGTGAGAAATCTATTGCTGTCCGGCATTCTTCTGTCCCTGGTTCTTTCCTGTACAAAGGAACGCTTTACAACCAGCGCTGATGCCTTTTTAAAAACAGATGTGGATACGCTTCATTTTGATACGGTGTTTACCTCCGCAGGTTCGGCTTCACAGGTTTTTAAGATCATTAATGAGAACAGCAAAGGCATAAAAGTCAATTCCGTCCGTTTAGCCGGCGGGGCTGCTTCTTCTTTTAAAATGAACGTGGATGGTGTGGCCGGTACAAGCGTTTCAAATGTAGAAGTTGCTTCCCATGACAGTACTTATGTATTCATTACCGTGAGCATTGATCCGAATGCGTCCAACCTGCCCTTCATTATCCGCGATAGCATTGAAATCAGCTATAACGGCAACAGTAAGTGGGTGCAGTTAGATGCCTATGGCCAAAACGCCAACTTTTTTCGAAATAAAACGGTGACCACCAATGAAGCCTGGAACAACAACCTGCCCTATGTGATTTTAGGAAGACTGACGGTTGAACCCGGCGCCACACTTACCATAAATGAAGGCTGCAAGATTTTTATGCATGCCGATGCCCCGTTCATTGTAAGAGGAACTTTACAGGTAAACGGAGACAAATATGACAGCACCAGAGTTGTTTTTTCAGGCGACCGCCTGGATGAACCGTACCGGAACTTTCCGGCCAGTTTTCCCGGGTTGATCTTTACAGAGACCAGTAAGAACAACATCCTTACCTACAGTATCATTAAAAATGCTTACCAGGGAATAGTGGCCGTTGAGCCATCTGCAGGTACAAAGCTCACCTTGCATGAAACCATTATTGATAACGCTTACGACGCAGGGATCCTGGGTGTCAACACTAGCATTACCGCCCGAAATGTATTGATAAGCAATTGCGGCAAAAATGTTTTATTGCAAAAAGGAGGCACCTATAATTTCACGCATTGTACCGTTGCTTCTTATTCCAACAATTACATTCCACATAAAGAACCGGTTTTGGTAGTAACCGATTTTATAAAGCAGGACAATGTCGTAACGACCGCCCCTCTAAACGCAAATTTTACCAACTGCATCTTTTGGGGGGAAAGCGGTGGGCTGGTTAAAAATGAAATTGTAGTGGAGAAACAGTCGGGTGGAAGTTTTGTAGCCTTTAAAAATGTACTGTGGCCCGTTTCTGAAAACCCCGCCAACGTAAACAGCATTACAGGTGTAAATCTTAAAGAAAATCCCCTGTTTGATAGTATTAAGGTGAGTGATCGTTTTTACAGTTTTCGTTTAAAGGAAATGTCTCCTGCCTTAAACCAGGGTTCCCATGAAGGCATTACGGTCGATCTGGATGGCAAGCCCCGCCCCGTTGGCCTGCCCGATCTGGGGGCCTATGAAAAATAATAAGCCATTCCGGCTTTCCTTACCTTTATATTCTATTATTCTAACCATTTAATTGAATTTATGAAAACAGCACTCATAGCCTTGCTTATCTCTGTGATACTGGGCGGCCCTTCTATTTATGATTTTAAAGTTGCCGGACTGGAAGGCGGCACTATTGATCTTTCAAAATACCAGGGCAAAAAAATGTTGATCGTCAACACCGCTTCCAAATGCGGCAATACACCCCAATATGCCGATCTTGAAAAGCTGTACGAAAAGTACAAGGACAAGCTGGTCATCATTGGCTTTCCTGCCAACAATTTTGGCGGGCAGGAGCCAGGGACCAACAGTGAAATAAAAGAGTTTTGCACCAGGAACTATGGCGTTACCTTTCCCATGGCTGAAAAAGTTTCTGTAAAAGGAGATGACATTCATCCTTTGTTTAAATATTTAGTGGATGAAGCAGAAAAAATGGGCGAAAAAGATCCGATCAAATGGAACTTCACCAAATTCCTGATCGATGAAAATGGGAAGCTGGTGAAGGTCTTTTATCATAAAGTAAACCCCATGAGCGAGGACATTACAAAATACCTGAACTGACACAGAACGAAAATTCATTGATTCAATAGATTTTAAAAGCTGCTTGTTTGAAAGCGGCTTTTTTATTTTATGATAAATCCTTAACATCGCTCCAAATCCGGAGGAAGCCATGCTATTTAAAGATGTGATAGGCCAGCAGGAAGTAAAGCAGCATTTAATAGAAATGGTGCAGCATAATCGCTTAAGCCATGCTTTACTTTTTTTAGGACGGGAAGGAAGCGGCGCCCTGCCTTTGGCAATGGCGTTTGCTCAATACATAAGTTTACTGCCCAATGTCAACCAGCCAAAAGCTGAGGCATCCTCTCTGTTTGCAGAAGCCGCACCAGAAGAAATAAAACTTCCCTCTACCGTGGCCGAAACAGATGCCTGGATGGAACAACAAAGTTCTTTTTCCAAAGCAGAGCAATTCGTCCACCCCGACATCCACTATTCCTATCCGGTGGTAACAAAAAAATCCGGCACACCTCCGGTTAGCACCGATTATATAGTGGAGTGGCGAGAATTTATTCAGCAACTGCCCTACGGCAATATTTACGACTGGCTCCAGTTTATAGGAGCAGAAAATAAACAGGGAAACATCACCGCCCACGAGTGCAACGACATTATCCGAAAGCTAAACCTGAAAAGTTTTGAAAGCGGCTACAAGATCTTACTGATGTGGATGCCCGAATACCTGGGCAGGGAAGGCAATAAATTGCTAAAGCTGATTGAAGAGCCGCCGGCCAATACGCTGTTTATTTTAGTTGCTGAAAGCGAAAGCGGTATTTTGTCCACTATTTTATCGCGGTGCCAACTGGTAAAAATTCCGGCCCTGGAAACAGCAGCCATTGAACAAGCCCTAGTTCAAAAATCCAATTGCAATACAGAACAGGCCAAGCTGCTGGCCAATGCCAGCGAAGGCAATTACAGGGAAGCCCTTCACCTGGTGCAGCACGCCGATGAAGATTTTCATAGCCTGTTAAAGGAATGGCTGAATGCCACTTTAAAAAACCAGCCCATTGCCCAGGTAAAAGTTATTGAAGAAATTGCCCGCCTGGGACGGGAAAAGCAAAAGCAGTTTCTGCGGCATTTTACCCACCAAATAGAGCAGGCCGTACGGCTGGAGGTGGCGGATGAACGGTTAAGAACTATTTTATTTCAGGCCATGTCGGCCACCGAACAGGATTTTGCCAGCCGCCTGAACAGGATGATGAGCCTGGAACAAAAGGAAGCCTTATCCGAACAACTGGATGAAGCTTCCTATCACATTGAACGAAACGCCAATGCCAAAATCCTTTTTCATGCCCTCACCATTAAAATCTTTCATATCGTTAAAAACAACATTGTTGTCGGATAAAGCCCGGTCGTTTAAAGAGGTTAATCCTTTTAATGCTTTCTCTTACATAAAAAAATTATATTTGCCTACGTCCCGAAAGGGACCTCAATATATATCCGGGGCAATTTGGCTGGTGAAGAAAGATTTAATAAGCTACTGAACACTCTCTATATACTGATAGATGTTGATCGATTTCTCATCCTCAGGTAAAATTAATTTCAGCGTTTCATAGAAACGATAGACGCTGGAATTCCGCAGAAGGCGGAAACAGAAGTTTCATAGCTATTCTACAGCCGGCTCCATCAACTCAATTGGCAATCAACAATTGGCAATTGGCATTATTAACTTATAACAGGCAATAATAATTATGGGATGTGGTAGTTGTGGAACCGCCTCAGGCGGAAAACCCAGTGGCTGCAAAAGCAACGGCGGATGCAGTACAGGTGGTTGCAATAGAATGAATACGTACGACTGGTTGATGAACCTGCCAATCAGCGACGCCGATACAGCCTGCCGGGTGGTTGAAATCACGTTCAACAACGGAAGCCGCAAAGATTTTTACAGGAACAGCGCTTTGCAGGCCTTTGAAAAAGGCGACCTGGTAGCGGTGGAAGGGGTAAGCGGATTTGACGTAGGAGAAGTGTCTCTTACCGGCGAATCTGTTCGTTTGCAGCTAAAGAAAAAAGGCGTGGATGAATTTAGCGCTGAAATAAAAAAGATCTTGCGCCGGGCAACCGACAGGGATATTGACAGCTGGAAGCAAAATAAAGCCAGGGAAAGAGAAGCCCTGATCAGAAGCAGGGCGATTGCCAAGCAACTGAACCTGAACATGAAGATGAGTGAAGTAGAGATTCAAGCCGATGGCAAAAAAGCAACCTTCTTTTATATAGCTGATGACCGGGTGGATTTCAGGGAGCTTATCAAGATCTATGCTTCTGAATTCCGCGTAAAAGTGGAAATGCGCCAGATCGGCTCCCGGCAGGAAGCCGGGAAAGTGGGTGGCATCGGCAGCTGCGGCAGGGAACTTTGCTGCGCTACCTGGCTTACCGATTTTAAATCGGTAAACACGACGGCAGCCCGTTATCAAAACCTGTCCATCAACCAAACAAAGCTAAGCGGGCAGTGCGGCCGTTTAAAATGTTGCCTGAATTATGAGCTCGACACGTACCTGGACGCCTTGCAGGGTTTCCCGGAAAACGCCGACATGCTCCGGGTGCAAAGAGGCACCGCAACCCTGATCAAAAAAGATATTTTCAAAAACCTGATGTGGTATGTACTGCCCGACAGCACAAAACAGTACCCACTGACCATTGAAAGAGTAAGAAAGATCCGTTCTTTAAATAACCAGAATATTATTCCCGATGAACTGGAAGCCGTGGAAGTAGTTTCCAGCAAACCCAAGGAAGTGGAACCAGAGTTTGTGGATGTGGTAGGCCATATTACTTTAAAAAGCCTTGAAAAGGCCGATAAGAAACGGCATCAGAAAGGCAGGGACCAAAGAGGGCCGCAGCAGCAACAAAAAGGACCACAGCAAAAAGCCGGCATCCAGTTGCAAAAAGGGCCGCAACAGCAAAGGCCTCCGCAACAAAAACCTCAGCAGCAACAGCGTCCTCCGAATCAACAACAAAAAAAAGGTCCGAATCCACCAAGGCCTCCACAACAGCGAAGGCCACCCAACCCCAATCAAAAAAAGGGATAAACAAAAAAGACTGCTCCGGCAGTCTTTTTTGTTGCTTTTAAAAATGGACAAGGCAGGTAGTGCCCAGAGAATTAAAATGGCAAGGGCACGAATTTATTTCGTGCCTTTTGTATGATCATCTGTTTCTGTTGTCACTTGTGCTGCCTTACTGGAAATCTCTTCATTCTTCAACGCCGTATAAATCGCATCCTGAATTTTTCCGCGGATGTTCATCTGCCCCAGCAAGTTATTGGTACGGGTATTATACACCCTGTTCGATAAGAAGATATATACCAGTTTCGATTGCGGATCAACCCAAACACAAGTACCCGTAAAACCGGTATGCCCAAAGGTTTCAGGCGATGCTAAAGCCGAGGGATATGGCTCTTTACGCTTGGCATTATCCTTCTCCGGTTTATCAAAACCTAATCCCCTCCTGCTGATATCACTGCCATAGGCCGTAAATAATTTTATGGTCTCCGGCTTTAAAAAGCGTTCGCCATTCAGCTCTCCGCCATTCAACAGCATTTGGTATAAAAGCGAAAGGTCATAGGCATTGGAGAACAGGCCTGCATGTCCTGATACGCCTCCAAACATGGCCGCGCCTTCATCATGTACATAACCACGCAACAACTGGCGGCGAAAATATTTTTCTTCTTCCGTAGGCACTACCCTTTCCACACCGAACCGCTGCCACGGCTTGAAACTGGTGGTGGTCATTCCCAAAGGCGCATAGAATGTTTTTTGAACATACTGATCCAAGGGCATTCCCGAAATCGCTTCCACTATCTTGCCCAGCAGTATAAAATCATTGTCGCTGTAGACGTATTTTGGTGAAGGGCCTAACTTGCTTTGAACAATCCGTTTCAACATGCTGTCGTTCCAATCCCTGCGCAGCCATACATGTAGCGCCACAGGAATGGTAAATACAGAATCTCTTTTATCGCTGTACAATGCCGGTGAGGGCAGGCCCGACGCTTCATCAATCGTTTCCCTGTAAAACGAAATGTAGGGATTCAACCCTGCCTGGTGCAGCAGGATATCGCGGATCTTTAGTCCTGCCTTATCGCTGCCTTTTGTATAGGATAAATAATCGCCAAGGGTTTTGTCCAGACTTAATTTGCCCTGCTCAAACAATTTCATTACCGCAACGGTGGTAGCAGAAATTTTGGTGACCGATGCCAGGTCATAAATACTTTCCAGGGTTACGGGCTTAGACCGGGAGTCGAACTCATAATTGCCAAAGGCTTTGTGGTATTTGATCTCGCCATTTTGCACCGCCAGTACTTCGCAGCCTGGGAAGGCTTTCCGGGTGATCCCATCACGCACAATGCTGTCAATAGCCAGCCAGGCCGGTGAGGTGCCCACGGGTACAAATCTTCGGATGGCGATTCCGGAGCCATATTTTTTATCACCAACCGTTACAGCCAGGGTTCCGCGGGAGGCGATTTTCCCTTCCAGAAAATCGGCAGCGGCATGTTGGGTGACCTCATCGTCCTGGTGCATGGCCACCAGCGTGCCGGCTCGCAGAAAGTTTTGCGCAGCATACACATTGCCAAAAACAAAAGTGGCCACAGCGTTTCCCTGCAATGAATCCCACAAATTAATAGCAGCTGCGGATATCCCGTAGTTATTTGCCGGACGATTCGAAAGGCCATGAATGCCAATAATTACTTTTTCATACCGGGCCGCCTTTACGGAGTCCAATATGGCTGCGGCACGACTGGCCGAATCCTTATAGCTTAAAAAATAGGTATCCGCGTTCATTTCCTCTTTCAGGCGTTTTCCCATTTGAGTGGTATCACTCACACCCAATCCTAGGTATGCGATTTTTCCTTTGTGAAACAGAGGCAGAAAACCTGTATTGTTATTTATCACCGTAACGCTGTTGCGGGCCACCTGTTTTCTTATTTCATCCGTTTTGGCATTCAGGTCGGCTAATAAATTAGTGGTATCCACTACCTGGGCCTTGTTTAAACCCAGTTGGTATTTGGAAAGCAATACTTTTTTTACCTTTTCATCAATATCCTTCCACCTCAGTCTTTTTTGCTTGATGGCCGCTTCAATGGCCTCGATGGCAGCGGGTACATTTTCCGGTAAACACAGCATATCATTTCCGGCGATCAGCGCCTGCACGGCAGCTTCTCCCGCCGGGAAAAATTTACTTACGCCTTTCATCTCCAGCGCATCGGTAAAGGTGAGTCCTTTAAAACCCAACTCACCGCGCAACAGGTCATGCACATTTCTTTTGGAAAGAGAAGTAGGAAGATTGGTCGTAGTATCAATAGCCGGAATGGATAAATGAGCCACCATTACACTGCCCACTCCATTTTTAATTAACTGCTTAAACGGATATAATTCCAATGAACCCAGCTGCGCCATGCTTTTGTGGATCACGGGCAGATCATAGTGCGAATCCACATCCACGTCGCCATGACCAGGAAAGTGTTTGGCGCTGGCCATAATGCCTGCATCCTGCATGCCTTTCATATAGGCTACCCCAAACAAGGCTACTTTGTATTTATCTTCTCCAAAAGAGCGGTAACCAATTACCGGGTTATTGGGATTGTTGTTGATGTCAACCACAGGCGCATAGTTAACCTGCACGCCGATGCGTTTCATTTGTTCGCCTATGGCTTGCCCCATGGCATAAACAATTTTTTCATCGCTTATTGAACCCAGCGTAAGCTGGTAGGGAAACTTAGTTACACTATCCAGCCGCATGCCCAGTCCCCACTCGCCATCAATGGTTACCATCAAAGGCGTTTTGGCAAGCGATTGATACAGGTTGGTCAAGTTGGCCTGGCGTACAGGCCCGCCCTGGAAAAAGCAAAGTGCTCCTACATTGTATTTTTTAATTTGCTCAATGACTCCATTTACATGGTCCTCACCCAGGTTGCTGTGCGCACGGATCACCATCAGTTGGGCAACCTTTTCTTCTTTTGACAGGGATTTGAATACACTATCCACCCAGTCAGAAGCAGAAAGTTGGCTCTTGTACTGAGCGAAAGAGGTAGAAACTAAAAAATAACAAAGGGCTAAGGCTAAAATCTTCTTCATATACATAGTCAAAAAACAAAGACACAATTTAGGACAAATAGAAGAGTTGAATGCCTAAAGACTTGTGAACTTGTTAAAGATTGTATGGCCGTGAAGAAAATACGGGTTACCGGCTTTGTGCTGCTATGATGCTTTGGTTGCCTCGCCCCTCCCAACGGTCAGCCGGGCGGGCGCTCTTTTGCTGCAACCATTCCAGGCTGCCTCATTTCCCGCAGCGAACGCAAAGGAGCAGCGACGCTGCACCGCCGTACCGTTGCGATCGTGGCGCGAAATAAAAAGCTGCATAACGAATTAGGCGCACCAGTGAGTGATGCAACGGAAGCCTAATAGCAGCACTACCATTACGTTCAAAAATTACTCAAGATTCTTTATCCAGATATTTATATCATGAGGCGCGGTTTCCTCGCCGCCAAAATAGGGATATAACTGGTATCCCCTGCCTTTCAGTGTAGCGGCCATGCGGGGCATCCTTTCCGTTACGCCGTTAACCGTAAACAGGTAACTGCTGGCGGTAACCTGGATGGAACAAGTGATTTCCTTGCCAATGGGCACAATGGCTAATTCTTTTGAGGTAACAACACCCTGGTTATATATGTAGGCAAACAGGCGGAGAGAATTGCCATTCCAGCGCCAGCCAAAACGGGCACTGTATTGATGATGATCAGAATTATTATCGGAAAAACCATAAAGCTTATTAATGTCATACTGGTTTTCCGCCAGTTTTGTCCGGTAAACAGCGCTGCTGTCAAATTTCACGACAAACTTCATCTCACCGGTTTCAACAGCCTTGTAACCGTTTTTATCAGCATATTGTTTGCCCTGGGGAATGGTGTACTTTACAAACTCGGAAGCGGCGGGAGTGGAAGTGCCGGTACCTTTTTCAATAATGGTTTCAACTGCCTTTTTACAACCAGACAGCAAAAGGAGCGCAGCCAAACTGCACAGGACGGATTTTTTCATCGTGTTTTTCAATTTAGAATATTGGATAGCACGAATATAATAACCGTTTTCCCTGGCATATAACACATTACTAATTTCGGCAATAATTTTTACAGGTTAAGAAGAAGCACTTATTCTTTCGTATGATAAGGGCCTAAACCGTATTTTTGAAACCTTAAGGAGAGACACCGTGGCCGATAGAATACAATTGCTTCCCGATAATATTGCCAACCAGATAGCCGCAGGCGAAGTGATTCAACGTCCTGCCAGCGCCGTGAAGGAACTGATGGAAAATGCCGTAGATGCCGGGGCAACCGAAATCAAATTACTTATAAACGATGCCGGTAAATCGCTGGTCCAGGTGATTGATAATGGCATGGGCATGAGCGAGACCGATGCCCGGATGGCGTTTGAACGCCACGCCACCTCCAAAATCAGGAACATTGATGATCTCTTTCATATCCGGACCATGGGTTTTCGCGGAGAAGCGCTGGCTTCTATTGCAGCCGTGGCGCAGGTGGAGTTAAGAACAAGAAGAGCAGAAAACGAGGTAGGCAGCTATATTGAAATGGAGAACAGCTTTGTGGTCAAACAACAGCCCGTTGCGGCTCCTGTGGGCACCAGCATCAGCATGAAGAACTTATTTTTTAATGTGCCGGCCCGCCGCAACTTTTTGAAAAGCAATGCGGCCGAAATGCGGCATATTGTTGATGAATTCATTAGGGTGGCACTGGCCTTCCCGCACATCTTTTTTTCGCTTACCAGTAACGGACAACAATTGTTTCATTTGGAAGGCGGCTCTTTAAAACAACGCATCGTTCAACTACTGGGCAACAACTACAATGCAAAAGTGGTTGCCGTAAACGAGAACACCGATTATTTGAACATTCACGGCTTTGTGGGCAAGCCGGAAACGGCTAAAAAAACCAGAGGCGACCAGTACTTTTTTGTAAACAACCGGTTTATTAAAAGTGCCTACCTCAACCACGCCCTGCAGAATGCTTACCAGCAAATGATTCCTGCCGATAGTTTTCCCATGTATGTATTGTTCATTGACCTCGACCCTACGCAGGTTGATGTAAACGTGCACCCCACCAAGCAGGAAATAAAATTTGAGGATGAAAAGATTGTATATGCCTTTGTGCAGGCAGCAGTAAAACATGCACTGGCCCAATTCAGCATCACGCCGACATTGGATTTCGACCTGGATTCCTCCATCCAGCAATTGGAATCGGTTCAAAAACCGTTTACAGAGGACAAACTATCGGCCACCAAATCATCTTCCATCTTTCAAACCTTTACGGAGGCCAACCAGGCACATAAAATTGAAGCAAGCGGCTTGCGGCATTGGAGGGATTTCGGCGATCAGCAAACGGCCGCTGGCCATCAGCCATCGGAAGAATTTGTTTCTCTGGGCCGCCAGTTTTTGGAGTTTGATGAGCCAAAGCCACTCACTCCTCACCACTCACCACTCACCACTGACGATTCACCATTAACGATTGACAGCAACCACCTCACGCAACTTTTTAATACCTATATACTCGTTCCTGCCATCAAAGGTTTTTTGCTGGTGCACCAGCAATCGGCACACGAAAGAGTCATTTATGAACGGTTGATCGTTGCCTTGCAAGGCAAACCGGTAGCCACCCAACGAAGCCTCTTTCCTGCTACCATTGAACTAACGCCTGCCGACGCGGTATTGTTAAACGAACTGCTGCCCGACCTGCAGCAAATGGGCTACTCTATTGGACCTTTTGGTAAAACGGCTTTTGTTATCCAGGGTACACCCGCCGATGTGGATAGTGGAAATGAAAAACTGGTGCTGGAAAAAATACTGGAACAATACAAACATTTTAATAGTGATCTGAAATTATCTAAAAGGGAAATGTTGTTGCGCACGGTAGCCTGGCAGCAGGCTATTAAAGGCGGAGTTGCCTTGAGTGATAGGGAAATGCAAAAACTTATACAGGACCTTTTTGCCTGCCGGCAGCCCAATACCACACCTTCGGGAAGACCTACTTATTTAGAGTTTAAAAA
>CBHTSW010000054.1:0-13253 GCA_966095395.1 uncultured bacterium
CAACTACCGGGAAAACAATATGAACATCTATGAATGGATGCTCCAGTTTCAAAAAAATTCTGCTGTAGCCAACCAGGCCCCTGCGGCCAACGCCGGTAGTAACGTAACCATCAACTTACCATCTAATTCTGTAACGCTAAGAGGTACCGGATCAGATCCGGACGGCACCATTGCTTCCTATTTATGGAATAAACAGTCGGGACCAACCGAAGGAACCATTATTTCTCCCTCTTCTGCGACGACAACAGTTGCCGGCCTTGGACAGGGAAGTTATGTGTTCCGTTTAACTGTAACCGATGATAAGGGTGTTAGCGCAAGCAGCAATGTGACAGTTACTGTAAATGCCGCGGTGAACCAAATGCCCACAGCGGATGCCGGACCGGACCAAACCCTTACACTGCCGGTAAACTCTGTTACTTTAAGCGGCAGCGGTAATGATGTTGATGGCTCTATAACTTATAGCTGGACAAAATTATCGGGACCTTCGGAAGTCAGTTTCAGCAATGCTACAATTGCCAATCCAATTGTTTCCGGCTTAATAGCTGGGGTTTACACTTTTCAACTGACTGTAGCCGATAACCTTGGGGCTACAGCAATGGACAACACTACTATTACTATAAAAGAATCGCAGTCCTCCCCTACAGCGAACAACTTTGATACTTACATACCATATGCAGGCAAATACAGCTATGGTTTGAATCCTGGCTGGTACGGGCATAACTGGAGCACCAAACAAATCATTGATCTGGGTTATGGTAATGCACAAACAAAAGGTATAGGTGGTAAATCCTTTCGTATGCAGATATACGATAACTACTTAAGTTGGTACGGCGATAGCTCCCTACTTTCGGATTATGAACATTTGAAAGCGATTGGAGCTAAAGAAACAGCTGTCATGATTGGAGGACCAAGAGATGCCAACAAATGGGACACCGCCTTTTATGTTGGCACTGATAGCAAAGCCAAGGTTTTTAAGGGTCTTTATGAGCCGATCTTCATTAACGGAGAAGTAAATCCTGCCAACACTTTTGCTGCCTACCTCTACAAAGTAGTGAAGATATACGGCCAGTATATTAAATTTTATGAAGTATGGAATGAGCCGGACTTTACTTACGGCGATGGCGGTTGGCTAGGAGATACCGATCCGCCACATCAAAATAGTTGGTTCTTTCGTGATCCCTCACCTGAAGATTTAGTGAATCTTCGTACCCCTGTTCATTACTATATTAGAATGCTGCGCATTAGCTGGGAAGTGATCAAGAAATATCAACCCGATGCTTATGTGTGTACAGGCGGCATAGGTAACCGTTCCTTTCTGGATGCGTTGCTTCGTAATACCGATAACCCTGAGGGAGGCAAGGTAACGGCTGATTTCCCTTTAAAGGCGGGAGCTTATTTTGACGTGCTTTCCTTCCATACCTATCCTGAGTTTTTGCTTAGGAATTGGGCCAAAGCCGGCGAGCCGGCCAGCGCAGATGGATTCTACTATTACCGTCATTCCGATTCTGCTATTGCCAAACACCTGATGCTGAAAAACCGTATGGATGCGTTACTGCATCAGAATGGTTATGATGGCAGCACTTACCCCATCAAACAATTTATCTGTACGGAAACCGGCATATCCAGACATACCGATATTGCTACCGGCGGCTCCGATTTTGGTGGTAACGAAGTGCAGAAAAACTACATGATAAAAGCTCAGGTAAAAACACAAATAGACGGGCAAATAAAGCAAACCTATTGGTTTAGTACCGCAGACGGCAGCGGCAGCATCGGGCACTGGGATCAATACGGTTGCTATTATTATTTTGGCGACAAAAAACCCTGGAATGCCACCCCTGCCGACCAGGGAATAGCGCTAAAAACAACCTCTGATCTTTTGTATGGAAAAGTTTATGATGCAACAAGAACCGCTTCTTTAAACCTTCCATCAACCATAGATGGTGGGGCTTTTAAAGGAGCGGATGGAAATTATGTATATGTACTGTGGGCAAAAACAGGTACCGACCTTTCAGAGGCAGCGTCCGCCACGTTTAATTTTCCTGAAACCCTGATTACAAGCGGTTATGTTAGCAGGAAAGAGTGGAATTTTTCCCAAACAGATTCAAGTTTAGTGACAAGCATTAAGGCCATAGAACTAAACGGATCGCCTGCGTTTTTTGAAATGGCTTCCGCTCCAATAACCAATCGTAATCCAACTGCTGATGCCGGTGCTGATAAAACGGTAATATTGCCCGCTGACAGCACAACGCTTAATGGCACCGCAACAGATGCCGATGGAACAATAGCAGGTTACAGCTGGAGGCAAATAGCAGGTCCTTCTCAAAGTTCTATCCTTTCTGCCTCCCAGGCCTCAACCCTAATTAATGGATTGGTGCAGGGCACCTATCAATTTGAGTTAGAAGTTACAGATAACCTTGGAGCAAAGGGCAGCGATACCATGTCGGTAGCAGTTACTTTGCCTGTAAATAAGCTACCCGTAGCTAATGCAGGGGCTGACCAAACCATAACATTACCGGTTAATAGCATAAATCTAAATGGTATAGGCACTGACCCCGACGGAACCGTTACGGCGTATCAGTGGACAAAAGTAAGCGGCCCCCCCACGTACACGATAGTAGCACCTTCCTCCGCCTCTACCTCGGTTACAGGTCTTGTTGAAGGCGTGTATATCTTCCGGCTTACGGTTACAGATAATAACAACAGCACTGCAAGTGATGAGATACAAGCAACAGTTGGCGCAGCCATGCCTCCACCCAACATTGCTCCCATTGCAAATGCAGGTAAAGACATAACAATTACCTTACCTGTAAATAAAGTGCAGCTAATGGGTAGCGGAACCGATTCAGATGGAACGATCATTTCCTATCAATGGGCATTACTGGATGGTCCGGATAGCTACCAGCTTACTTCTCCATCAAATAATAAAACGAATGTCAGCGGGTTAACGGCCGGAACGTATCGCTTCAAATTTACAGTAACGGATAATGCCGGGGGCTCAGCTTCGGATACCGTAACGGTAATTGTCAATCCTGACAAAAGGAAAAAATCAAATGCATCCCTTTATCCCAATCCGGCAACAACAAGTATCACTATAAGCATTGATGCTGTAACAGACAGAAATTATTCTTTTATACGTATCTATAATGCCACAGGTAATATTGTATACCAGGAAGAGTTTCTTCGCAGGGATAAAGTTTTTGTGAAACAGATCGATATTTCCGGATTCGGGAAAGGTGTCTATTTTGTAAATGTCAATCCTGATATTAATACAACCCTGACGATGAAGTTTGTCAAAGAATAGATGTAAACTTACTTAAAAACCCAAAAAAGGTAGTGCTTCTGAGCACTACCTTTTTTCTTGACACCCTTACCAATTCTTTCTTTTTTGCAGAATGTTACCTGTGGTATGGCATAGGAATTTAGTAGTCATTATCACAAAAGAATATTTCATTTTACTTTAGCAGTCCTTAAACCCATATGATGATCTTTCCTGAATACGTGTTGTGGATCAGTTGCTTTATAGTTTTTTATAACTATGCCGGCTACGCTGTTCTCGTGTATCTTTTCAACTCCCTGAACAAGAAAAAAAAACCTGGCTCTGAAAAAGACTATTTTCCTACCGTTTCCTTTATTGTAGCTGCTTTTAATGAAGAAGACTGTATTGAAAAAAAAATCATTAACTCTTTAGAACAAAATTACCCTGCGGACAAAATAGAATTCATCTTCATTACCGACGGCTCTTCCGACGCCACGCCGGCCATTGTAAAAAATTATTCCCGCATTCAATTGCTTCACCAGCAGGAACGTAG
Organism: uncultured bacterium; assembly: GCA_966095395.1. GTDB lineage: Bacteria > Bacteroidota > Bacteroidia > Chitinophagales > Chitinophagaceae > Flavisolibacter. Next base: position 3,813 of record CBHTSW010000054.1, read on the forward strand.
AGGGAAGTCCGCAGCCCTTAACAGAGCCGTTCAATTGGCCAATAATGAAATATTGATATTCAGCGACGCCAATACCAATCTTAATAAAGAGGCCACTAAAAAAGTAGCCAGGCATTATAAGGATGGCCAAGTAGGCGGTGTGGCTGGGGAAAAAAAAGTGATGTCCCTTAGTGACAATACTGAAGACATAGGCGCCAGCGAAGGGCTTTACTGGAAGTATGAATCGCTTTTAAAAAAGCTTGATTCTGATTTTCATACTGTTGTAGGAGCTGCCGGAGAATTGTTTTCTGTAAGAAAAAACTTATATGAACCCGTGCAACAGGAAGTGATCTTAGACGACTTTGTTATTTCCATGAAAGTAGCTCAAAAAGGCTATCGCATCATTTACGAACCGGAAGCCTATGCCATAGAACTCCCTTCTTTTTCTATACACGATGAAAAGAAAAGGAAAATTCGTATTGCGGCCGGAGGGTTTCAGGCAATAGCAATGTTACCCGAGGCTCTATTTTTTTGGAAACATCCAAAACTCTCCTTTCTTTACGTGTCCCACCGTGTTTTGCGCTGGGCACTGAGTCCTTTTTGCCTCATTTTGGCTTTCGTTTCCAGTTTTTACCTTAGTGTATACTCTTCAGCCACAATTTATAAAGCAATTTTCCTCATTCAGGCCCTTTTTTACATTGGCGCTTTTATTGCTTATGTTTCTCCGTCGTTACGTAACCGTTTAAAAATTTTAAAACTACCCTATTATTTTATTTTTATGAACATTTCTGTAATCCAGGGATTTTTCAGATTTTTACGCAAGAAACAGCCCTCGACCTGGGAAAAAGTTAAGCGATCCAACTCTAATTTATTGAAAAGCCCGGTCATAGATCCTAAGTTATAATTAGAAAACGTGAGGCAAATAAAAGTATCTGATTGTCCGGCGGTCCTCAGTTGAATTACTACTTAATTATACCGTTTAAAACTGCTTGCCATTTCAATCGGGTCAAAATAGTTGTTTCACAGTACTCTAAAACTTATTTTTAGTTCCTAAACTACAGTACCTAACCATGGATTTTGTCTATCTCTTCCGGATTCTAATGAAAAGAAAGTGGATCATCATCGGGTCTGCTTTGATCGCGGCATTAGTTGCCTACCTGTTAACCATGAACCAGCCTAAAAAATACAGGTCCACAGCACAAATAGCTACTGGTTATACTACTTACGACCCCGTAAAACTGGTAAATGAAAATGCAGATTATTTTCAGCAGGAAACAAAATTCAATAATGTTATTGTAACCTTTACTTCCCCCGCTGTCATTAATCTTTTGTCGTATAATTTGATTCTGCATGATCTTACTAACCCCGCCCCTTTTCATGTGCTTTCCAAAGAAGAACAAGAAGAAGCCTTTAAGCAAATAAGCAAGGACTCGGCTATCAGGGCCTTTAAGGAAAGATTGCAGGCTATGAGAATGCTGTCTCCGTCCAGCGAGGAAGATAAAAAATTATTGAGCCTGCTTGATTTGTATCAATATGACTATACTACCCTTACAAAAAATTTATCCGTTTCAAGGTTTCAGCGTACCGACTATCTGAATGTTGATTATGTGTCCACCGATCCAAACCTATCGGCCTTTGTGGTAAATACGGCATACGATGAGTTTTTAAAGTACTATGGCAACAGCAGGGGAAGAACAGCGGCAGAATCTATTGATACCTTAAGAAGTATCATGGAGAAAAAGAAACAAATCCTGGATGAAAAGAATGAATTGCTGCAAAGAGCAGGCTATGGAACTTCTGAGGTGCAAAGCAACGGAGACCTGGATATCATAGCAAATTTGGAAGGTGAACTAACCAGTGAAAGAAGTAAGCTTATTACTTTTCAGTCCAATCTTAGAAAAGTAAATCAAAGGCTGGCAGATCTTAACAAAGCACCCACAGAAACCAACAGTAATGATAACGATGAGGTAATCATGCTTAGAAAAGCTATGAATGATGCTTATAATGATTACCTGCGAACCAATGACCAGGCAGATTATAGAAAATACAATTCACTTAAAACAAAATATCAGCAAAAAGTATTGACAAGCCGGTCCGGCTCTGTTACCGCCAAAGACCCTGTGAGCGAGAAAATAGATTTGGAGGCGCAAAAAACAGATCTTGAAATTGATATCCAAAGCAGTAGCTCGTTTATTGCTTCTCTGCAATCAAAGATCAACTCGCTAAAAGGAAGCGTTTCTTCTGCAGCCTCCAGCAGTGCCATAGGTGAAAGTCTAAAAAAGGAAGCGGAGTTTGCCAACAAAGAATACCTGGATGCCAAGCAACGCTATAATGCAGCTACCGATATCGGAGGCGCTTCATTAGTTAACTTCAGGGTGATTGTGCCCGGGCAACCGGCCATTTCTCCGGAACCATCAAAAAGACCTCTTATTATTGCTTTGGCAGCCATTGTTGCCTTATTCACCACCATTGGCATCATCATCTTCCTGACCTACTTGGATTCTTCCATCAGGACTCCTATTATTTTTTCCAAAAATGTCAACCTGAAATTGATTAGCCTTGTCAATTTCATGAATTTAAAAAACAAAAACATTACTGATGTTATTGCGAATAAAAATATGGCGGTTGATGAGGCCGAACATAAACGCAACAATATCTTCAGGGAATCTATCCGCAAGCTTCGTTACGAAATTGAAACCAGTGGAAAAAAAATATTTTTATTTACCAGTACAAAGAAAGGCCAAGGCAAAACAACACTCATACAGGCGTTGTCGTACAGTATGAGTTTGAGCAAGAAAAAGGTTTTGATTATTGACACAAACTTTTGCAACAACGACCTTACGGTACAGTTAAACGCTGAACCGGTCCTGGAAAAAATAGTTCCTTATAAATCAGATAATAAAGCTTTAATAGAACAGGTAAAAGTTTTCTCCAAAGATTTGGGATTAGGTTCCGTGTACGCAATAGGCTCGGAAGGTGGTGATTACACTCCATCAGAAATTTTACCCAGAGAAAATCTATTGCAGCATTTGCACTTATTAACTTCCGACTTTGACTATATCTTCCTGGAAGGTCCTCCTTTAAATGACTTCTCAGACAGCAAAGAGCTGGCACAATATGTGGATGGCGTTATTGCTATCTTCTCAGCACAGGATGCAATAAAACAAATTGACAAACAATCCATTACTTTTTTTAAAGAGCTGAATGGCAAATTCACAGGCTCTGTTCTTAACATGGTTGATCTCAAAAACATAAATGTTGCCTAATTCAATCAGGGAGGAAAAATTGCTTACTTATTATTTTTTGTTTTAACTTAATTTATAATTTCTAACACTAATTGAAACCAATGAAAATCGTAAAGCCATTCGAAACCGGGCTAACCCTTATTGCCTCGTTACCCAACCATTTGTTTTACAAATTTGTTTTAATCAGCGTTTTAACCATTAGTTTTTGTACAGCCAACGCTCAGATAAATGCATCACCGCTTATTAAAACAGATACCTCCAGCGCCATTGAAGAAAGATTGGTGGCCCTGGCACTTAAGGGACCAGAAGCCAAGAACCTGGAACATCAAAATAAAATCAACGAATACACCTTGCGGGCTGCCCAAAATCAATGGCTTAATCTTTTAACTGTTTCTGCCAATTATAATGATCAATCGTTTTCAAAAGCACCAACAACCAACTATGTGTACCCGAAATACTTTTTTGGCCTTACGGTTCCCTTAGGAACGATTCTGTCAAAAACACAGGCAAAATCGGCACGGGAAAGTATAGAAATCGGTAAAAACAACCAGGAGCTATTAAGAAGAAACATACGCGAAGAAGTTTTGACCAAATACAAAGAGTATAAAGCCTATGGCCAGCTAATTGCTATTCATAGTGAACTGGTGAACGATGTTCAGGCCGAATTAGCCCAAACGGAAGAAAAATTCAGAAAAGGTACCGTAACTATAGAAACTTATAATGCTGCCCAAAAAGGAAACAACAGTGAATTAGCAACCTTGATCAACCTAAAACTTCAGCAGGACATAAAAAAACTTGAGATCGAAAAAATGATTGGAGTTAAGCTGGAAACAGTACTGAACAGGTAACAAGATTGTTTGCTTAAATGGTTTCAACAATTACAAGTTGTGTGAATGAAAAATGTACAAGAATGGATATCAAAGGCATTTAACACACCCATTCTTCAGCAGAAAAGGTATTGTTGGGTTGATTACCTAAGGGGCGTAGTAATTCTTTTAGTGGTATATCACCATGCTTATTTGGGAATTGAGAAAAGCGGCATTCCAACACCGGCTTCCATAGCAGATGCCAATATGATCTTCTATAGTTTTAGAATGCCCTTGTTTTTCATTATATCGGGTGTTTTTACAGGCCTGAGCCTTAGGTCGAAACCCGTTAAAGAGTTAGTGTGGATCAAGTACGACAAAATTTTATATCCTTACTTTATATGGTCGGTCATACAAATAACACTGCAAATCTTCTTATCAAATTTTACTAATTCCGATAGAAGTTTCCATGATTATTTATACATTTTATATCAACCAACAAGGTTGGATCAATTCTGGTATTTACCGGCTTTGTTTAATGCAACCATGGTTTTTATTTTCTTTAAAACGAAGGTTAAACCAAATATCAAAACCCATTTACTAATTGGCTTAGCCCTTTACCTCACAGCTCCGTTCCTGAATGATATTAGCATGCTGTCAAACTGGATGCGGTTTTATTTATTTTTTGTGGTTGGTGATAGTGTCTCAGCAATTATTTTAAATAAAACCGTTCAGGACCAACTAAAAAAACCGGTCACGTTTTTAATCCTTCTGCCCGTTTTTGTTCTGGCTCAGGTTTTTTATCTGCACAATAATGTTGGGGTAAAAGCCATGGAAACAACCCTTGCTACTTTTCACGGCGACTACAATATGTACATACGCAACGAATTTAATTTTTTGTTTACCTCACTTATAGGATGTACAACACTTATTGTATTTGCCTTTTTATTGGAGAAATGGGGCAAACTTTCTTTCTTAAGGATTTTGGGCTATCATTCCCTTTACATTTACATTGCCCATGTTATTGTAGTGGGTTTCATCCGTTTCCTTTTTACACGGGTGTTTGACGTAAATAACTATTTAATCATTCTCATAACAGCCATAGGATCCGGCGTTACAATTCCTATTATTTTTTATAACCTTTTAGGTAAAACCTACTTATGGTTTCTTTTTTCAAGTAGAAAAAAAGTCCGGACTGAAGTTGTTGCAAAACAAGTACGACCCATTGGAGCAACACGTACCCCGCACAATTCCATAAAACCTGATATTAGTAGTACCTGACCACCACAGAAGGAGGTAATTGAGACTGATATTCCTTGAGGTTTCGCAATAATGATGAGTGTTTGGAAGAATCCAATGCATAAAAACTGACCACATCGTCACCGCAAATAACATTGTTCTGAATTTGCCAGGTAGCTGCTTTTTTCCACCGGCTGGTCAATGAATCACTAAACCAACTATCGTAAATAACCGCTATCTCTACCCCATTAGATTTACACAATGAATCTAAAAATTGCGGCGTCCAATACTTATCTTTCTTGCTTTTTGTTACAGCATTGGTAGCCAGTCCCCACAAATCAACAATGGCCGCATCGGTATAATAGCTTAAAGCGCCTATATCATTAGCAGCAATAGCGCTGTTGGAATAATACTTTTTGGAAAACTCCGCCATTTGATATTGCTGGTCATAAATATTTTTACAGGCTATTTCCGTTTTGTCTAATGCAGTTACGCCCCTCAAAACTATTGGAAAGAATAAAAAAAACACCAAAAGGAGTACTATACAGCGAGAAGCCCTTGAGGTAAGATCATTAAAAAGCTGTATGCCATATTTATAAAAGAGAACGGCTGTAATTATTATTGAACAAAAAAACAAATATGCCTCATACCGATAGAGATAGCCTGTAGAAGCCAGAGAAAGTTGCAAAATTGTGGCGGCAATTAAAAAGATGAGGATAAAAGCATAGGAAGGCTTAAGGTATTTTCTGAAAACAAGATACAATAAAGGCAAAACAAGTAACCATCGCTGGGTAGACAGGGCGGCCATCCCATTTCTGGCATAGGTTAATTTCTCAAATAATATTTGGCTTATGAACCCTGCTGGTCCTGTATACGATAAACTTTCGGATTTTACCAGCACGGAATTGGGTAGAAAATAACCGCCTTTACTCATTGAATAAATTCCGAAAAGCACAATAGGCAAAACAGCAAGGAAAACAAGCAAAAGGGCAGATCGGATTTTTTTATAATAAAGTAATAGGACGCCTGCAATACCAATTAAAAACAATCCTTCATAACGGATAGAGGCAGCCAACACTGCATATACCAGTACATACCAGGGTAAAGAACTTTCTTTATTAGAAATGCTCTTTTCCAGCCAGCCAGAAAAATAAAAAATGAATAAAAAAGAAACCAGGCATTGAATCGTATGCTCCATTCCCATAACAATTAACAATGCCAGGGGAGTAAAGAAAACAGCAAGCATTATAATTAAAGCCCGGGCAATTGCATTTACGTCTTGCCCCTTAAGCCACCGGTTTAGAGTCCATAGTATGGCTATACCAGCAATGCAATTAATAAGAAAAGGTACCATTGTATTGTCGGAGGCAACTCTAAAAACAGTTAGTATAACCGTATAAAGCAATGAAGAGGAAGCCGATGCAAATTGGTTATTAGTTCCCCAAACTCCTGCCTTTAAATTTTTTGCAATCTCTAAATGTATAAATGTATCATCAAGCGGATACATAAAAACACCGTCGGTATATTGTAAAACTTTGGCTTCAATAAAAATCACCGGCAAGAAAAGAACAACGAAACCAAATATTAAAACCGATAAATCTCTAGCGCTTAATACATTAAAACCTTTCATGTTTAACATCCCTAAAGTCTACAATTAATCAACATCATGGGGTCGGCCTATCTTTAAATAACCCAACCGTACAACTATTGCTAATAGAGGAAAATAAACTACCATGTTTGAAAATTGTCCCACAGCCTCCTGTGCGATTTCCCCCACATAGAAGGAGAAAAAGAAAGCTCCCAGGGCAGCAAATAAAATTTTTATACGATTACTATGCACTTTGAAATAGCCCCGAACAATATATTGCAGTATAACAAAATAAAGTATACAGGTCAATATCATTCCAACCCATCCGGTTTCCAACGACTTGTTCAGATAGCTGCTGTCTGTTGGAAAACCTGCCAAGGCATGACCAGAATTATACTTCTGCCCGTTTTCTCCTGTAGTACCTAGTCCGCCCCCGAAAGGGTGTTTATAAATATAGGGCTGAATACCCTCCCTGTTTCGTTCCCTTACATTATAAGAAGCGTCTTCTTTTGCGGAAAAACTTGTTCTGAATCTTATCAAGGTCGCGCTGCTGTATATGGGCGCATACATAATAAAGAGGAAAGCCATTACCGCAAAAAAAGCGAAGATTTTTGTTGACTTTTTATTGATGGTTAACAATATGAACAACCCAATTCCGCCCACTACCATTGCATTGGCAGTACGTGTGCCTGAATAGGACATGCCAAGTAACATTATAGCAACACCTGCAATAAGGATAAATTTATTTAACGCTTTTTTTTCATTGATACCTATAAGCAGGAATAAAAGGGAGCAACCGGCCATTAAAACTCCAAATTCGGTTGGTCCCGAAAAAAAAGAAAACTTCCTGTAGTTCCCAAAAAGGTAAATTAAGTTTAAACGAACAGGATTACTCTGAACCCAATACTCCTCAAAAGAAAACAATCCATGCCACTGCTGAATACAGCCATATAATCCTGCGGCTAAGGCACAACAAAACAATACCCTGAGAAATCTCCATATTCTGGCGTAATTCGTAAATACATTAAAGGCAATAAAAACAAACAGGAACGATTCAAATACTTTCCGTATGATAATAAACCATCCGAGGAAAGAATGGGATAAAGGATTAAGTAATTGAAGACATAAATACACAAATACAATCGAGTAGTAAACAATAGGTCTGCTTTTAAAAAAAGCAGTCGTATTTTCTCTCAAATTATAATTTCCGACGAATAACCCAAGAAATGTAGAGGCCACAAGAACATCGGTTACTATTCCAATTGGCATTTCGCCATCGAACAAAACACGGGATACATGTGAAGCAAGAAAGCAGTATACAAGGTTAATGTAGAGCCCCCACTCGGCACTCATTACACAAACCAATATAACAGATAGTCCCAGGATTATCCCGAAAATGCCGATGCCTGCAATAAAATCTGTAGCTACTAAATAACCAAATCCCGCCGCCACACAGCTAATTAAAAAATATCCCAGCCAGTTATTCAGCTTTTCATTTACAAAGGTTTTTTGCAGGTATGAAAGTATAGAGCTTGAGGCCTCCAACTTGGGACGAATGTATTTTTCGTTCGCCATCTGTTTAAAAAAATAAAATTTTAAAAAACACTGCAATAAAGAAAAAAACAATAATTATGGTAACTATCACCTCGTGTAACGACTTTTTTTGTTCTTCTATTTGTTTCATCGAAGGCAAATTAAACTTTTCCCTGTTTCCGATCAAGATTCCAGAGAACTTACAAATTCGGCTACTAAAAAACTATCAGTTTCTTTCTTAGCTAATCTTAAGCCAGATTACAATTATCTCTTTTTTAGAGCTTTATTACTTTGCCTTTTTTCTCCCATTTGTTCGTCAGCATCATAAGTATATATTCCCCTTTTGGAAGATCGTTTACAGAAAGAACCAACTGTACTGAAACATTTGTCTTACTGAATACAAATTGCTTTTGCAAAACGCCATTTAAATTGAATAATTGAACTTTAACCTGGCCAATGTATGAATTTTGCATCTGCATAGTAAAATGATCCTGGAAAGGATTTGGATATGCCAAAAAAGAGGAATCCGAAATTGTTACTAAAGGCTCTTGTAAGTCAATAAGTGTTCCGGGGTTGGCGGGAGTTTGGGTACTGCTAATAGCGCTCATCCAAGTTAGCTCCCACCAATTGAAGATGGGATTCCCTAAAGCTTTGTTGACAAAAATTTTGAAGGTTTGCCCTCCGGCCGTAAGGTTAGCCTGGATGCTAACGGTTTGCCAGTTTTGCAAGCTGCCGGTATTGGGCAGGTTGGCTGTACCCAGTACTAATCCGGCGGCGTTAAGGAGTTGGAACTTGGAACCGCCTTTTGTGCTGGCCACCCGAAAACTAACTGTATAAGTGCCTGTGTAAGGAACTTCTACCCAATACTGCATCCAGTCACCATTGTCCAAAGCACTAACCTGCTGACCACCACCCGGGTCCTGGGTGGCTTGTTTGATCACTGAGGAGGCCACGGTGAAGGCCTCCGCCTCTATTCTTAATGAAGTGGCGGGAACGGCCGCATTTACCACCACGTTCACATCATCCGAGGCTGTTGCTCCCTGGTTATCGG
>CBHTSW010000055.1:0-12223 GCA_966095395.1 uncultured bacterium
AAAATAAAAACATTCATGCCTTTAGTGCGGTGTGTCCGCACCTGGGTTGTGTAGTGCAATGGAACGGGGAAGAAAAATCATTTGATTGCCCCTGTCATGGTTCCAGGTTTTCCAAAGAAGGGGTTGTCATTAATGGGCCCGCCACCATTGGATTGGAAAAACTTACGATCAGGGACTAAAGTAAACGCCCTGGAGAACGCATGTGCAGAGGCGGCGATATAAAGAGCACAGGTGGATAAAAGCTCTTCGTATAAAATTTAGGTGCAGCAAACTTATTGTGCCTTATCGGAAAAACGGCCGCCCGGATAACGACATTGTAAGTAACGATGCAGCTGCGTAATGGCGGGCCGTTGAGAAAAAATGAGCCCGTTCAATGAAGGTGTGTACGCGCTGGTGCCAGTGGATCTTGTATTCCTGCTTTTTCCATGCCGGTGGGGATGGGTAATAATAAAATGGGCTTATATGATGGCGCTACGCTGTTGATTTTGGTGGTGCGGAGGCGGGAGAATTTTTTATGCAGGCGGGAGGTAGTTCCATGTGGAGTGACTGCACTAAAATAAGGTTGTATGGCAACATACTTATGCTTACAACACCGGAGAGCCCTGCGGCTTTGCTGCCAAAGATGTTTTGTGCGTAGTGGCAAACTACCAATAGCCGGGCAGGGAGAGACGTCCAAGGCCACAATGAGGCTTCTATATTTGTTTAATCAGGCAAAACAGTTTTTTGCGACAAGTGCAAAGCATTAGGCAACCCTTACCTGCTTTTTACGTTTTCAATGGAGCAACGGTTCTTTTTCTATGAAGGAGTGTGCCAGGGCGGCTGCTATATATCACCTCTAAAGCTTATCATATGCTGCCTGTTGCCAACAACACGATTTCTGCCTTTAACGCCTCATCCTATCCAAATGTGACCAGGGTGAGCAGCGAGAGCGTCGTTCTGCAGGAGCCACATCCGCAATTCAATCACAGAGGTGGTACTATTGCCGCACCGGGTGGTCTTCTGTACGTTTCCATTGGCAATCCGCTTATGGGCAAGACCGATGAGCGTAAGCCGGAGCGTGAAGTTTACGCCAGCACATCATCAACCGGTAAGCATTTTGTTCTTATGAAAAACCAGCATTGAAAAGCTTTGCTGGAAACTGTAAACCGGTGGCAAGGATTTTGGGCAGGATTCAAGCGGAGAGATTTATTTACCGGTAAGGGAAACGCTGGCTCACCAGGTGCTACAGCAAAGTTTACCCACTTACCGGTGCGCAATCGTTTGTTGGAGTAACACTTTGTTTACACAACGCAAGGCCTCTTTGAAAATAGTAAATGGACCCTCTTTCACCCTTGAGTCGAGCGCTAACATTTTTTAGATCCAAAATTCAGCAGTCATGAAAAAGTTTGCTTTTTTATCGCTCACGGCACTGCTTGCCATTACCGTGCGTGCACAACACACGACTCCCTCCGGCTCAACTTCAACTTACTCAACAAATGCCGCTTCCACCAGCAAAGACTTCATCTGGAGCATCGGCGTTGAGCCTTCTGTTCCATTTGGAAAATTCAATACGTATAGCAACTTTGGAGCTGGAGGCTCGCTCCAGGGTGAATACAAATCCGGACGTGCCGGTATCACCCTAAATATTGGCTACCTCGACTACTTTGGAAAAACCCAAAACGGAGTTTCCTATCCTGATTTCAAGTATTGGCCATTACTCGGCGGCTTCAAATATTACCTGGGAAATTCTTACCTCCACGGGCAGGCAGGCCCTGGTTTTGGAACCAATGGCCTGGGAACCAGTTTTTGGTATGGCGCCGGATACGGAATGAATTTTAGCAAAGCTGTGGATGCGGAGGTGAAGTACACGGGCTGGCACCAAAAGGTACTTCCGAATTCCAGCAGTAGCGGAACCGGTGGTTACGGGGCCGGGGGTGGAACCGGCGGCGGATATGGTGGTCACTATTCTACTGTAGATCTAAGGCTGGCTTATAACTTCTGAAGCCATGAAGCGCATATTAACAACAAATCCGGCAAATACGGCAGCCCTGGTAGCCCGTGTGTCCCTGGCTGTTGTGCTATTTCCGCACGGTGCGCAAAAACTTTTGGGCTGGTTTGGCGGGAGTGGCTTTCAGGGTACCATCAACGGTTTGACAGGGAACGCAGGCCTGCCCTGGGTGATTGCCTTACTGGTGATCCTGATTGAGTTTTTTGCACCGCTTTTTTTACTGGCCGGTTTTATGACAAGACTTGCCGCGTTTGCCATCGGCGTTGAGTTTATCGGTGTTGTCCTGAAGGCACATATCCACAATGGATTTTTTATGAACTGGAACCGGCAGCCGAATAAAGGGGAAGGATTGGAATATTTCATCCTTCTGTTTGGCTTTGTCATTATTCTACTGATTACGGGCGGTGGAAAAGCAAGTATGGATGCTTCCATCACCCACCCGGGCCAACAAGCCAAACCAGCCTAGTTGCCGATGCTTACTACATAAATATTTATCCAATGAACGATTCTCTGTTTCGAAAGATCTTCAAGGTGGAGGTAAGTAAGATAGCCGTTGTTTTGGTGCTTTGCTTTACTGTTGCCGCCTGTCGTTACTATTTTAACACAACCACGGATCATGTTGAAGCAAAGAAAAACCCGGAGTCTTTTGAAAGAGGGAAGAACCTTGTTTTCACCATTTGTGCGGGCTGTCATTACGACCCGGGGTTTGGAAAATTCACGGGCAGGTCGCTCAATGATCTTCCCAAAATTGGCGGTCATCTTTATTCGGCCAATCTTACCCATTCAGCAACAAACGGCCGGACCAATCAATACAGCGATGCCGAGCTTTTTTATTTGTTGAAAACGGGTATATCGAGAAGTGGTAAGTTTATGCCCTACATGATGAGGCCCCGGATGGCTGATGAAGATGTGAATGATATCATTGTTTTTTTGCGCTCTGATGATCCCTCGCTCCGCCCTGCAGATACGACCGTTGGCAAAACGCACATCAATTTTATCGGAAAGACAGGTATTCGCTTTCTGATGAGACCACAACCCTACACCAGGGGGGTACCGAGACCTGACGAAAATAATCCTGCCGGTTACGGCCGCTACCTGGTGGGGATCATCGGTTGTTATCACTGTCACTCCAGGAAAACAACCGGCCTTGATTTTTTTGATCCTGAAAAGACAAAGGGCTATCTGCAGGGTGGTATTAAATTAAAAGACCCGCAAGGCAAGCGGTTGTACGGGCCCAACTTAACGCCGGACAAAGCAACCGGCATCGGCGATTTCAGCGAAGAAGAATTTGCTATGGCGGTGCGGAAAGGTGTTGCGCCATCGGGGAGGAAGTTACGTCCGCCCATGGATAAATTTGAAAGCTTAACGGATAAACAGGTACATGCTATCTACACCTACCTGAAAACACTGCCGCCGGTGCACCATGAAGTGAAAAGAAGAGCGTTGTAGTTTATCGTCGTTGCTTTAGATGCTCTATGTATAACCATTGCCGGTATTGCGAAAGAATACCTGTTCTTTCCCTTACCCTTATGGTGGCAGGGTTGAGGCGTTACAATCGTTTTCTTCCTTTTCATTTCTTCCCCTTTGCCTGGCAAAATTGCCAGTCAGCCTTTGCCCATTTACAGTCGTGTTCATGCTGCATTTTTTTGTTGGGTGTGCGTTTACAAAATAGGCAGGAAGGCGTACAAGGGTGTATGTATCAACGTAGCGCTTTTATGCGGTTTAAAGCAGGCTAAAAGGGTTAAGAAAACTTCTGAAATTTGTAACGGAAAGCTTTTTGCTTTCTCTATAAGTATACCATTGCTATGAACCTTACAGCCAACGATGAAGGAAGAAAAGCAATGTATGGTACGCAGCAAAAGGAAAGCTTTCAGAAAAGATAACCCCGATCATGGAGACTTCACCCAGGCTTCAGGACTATGCGCTTATTGGTAATTGCCGTTCGGCAGCACTGGTCAATACATATGGTTCCATTGACTGGTGCTGCCTTCCTGAATTTCATTCTCCGGCTGTTTTTTCTGCCTTGCTGGACAAAGAAAGAGGGGGTTATTTTTCCATTGCACCAACAGGCCGTTTTCATTCTTTTCAAAAATATATTGAGGATACCAATGTTGTAGAAACCGTTTTCGAAACGGCTGATGGACACGTAAAATTAATTGATGCTTTTGCAGCTGCCACTGAAGAAGAAAAAATGCGGTCCCTTTTTCCCGACGACGAAATTCTGCGCGTTGTTCAATGCGCTGCAGGAACCATGCAATTGAAAATGGAATTTTCACCAACCCTGTTTTACGGGCAAAAGCCGGCTGAACTGACCGACAACAAAAAGTTGGGTATCCGGTTTTCATGGAAGGAAAACAGTTTTGTGTTGTTGACCACCATTCCGGTTGCACAATTGCGTGTTGGCAAAAACAAAGCGAGTGCTACATTCGAAATAAGGGAAGGTGAAAGCGTTGTTTTTTCCTTTAGTTGCTCCCGCCAAAGCCCGGCTGTTCTTCCTGAACTTGAAACAACGGCCCGGACCAGAATGAGACAAACCATCGCTTACTGGAAGGACTGGATACGCCCCTGTTCCTATGACGGCATTTATTCCAAACAGGTTCGACGAAGTGTGCTGGCCCTGAAGTTGCTGGCGCACGCCCCTTCCGGAGCGATCATTGCGGCACCGACCACCTCACTTCCCGAGGATCCGGGCGGGGAAAGAAACTGGGATTACCGTTATTGCTGGTTGCGCGATGCTTCCTTTACGATTAGAGCCCTGATCAAATTGGGCTTTACGGAAGAAGCGCATGCGTATATGAACTGGATCCTTCATGCTACCCAGCTTACCCGCCCCAAGTTGCAGGTTGTTTATTCTGTTTATGGACATGCCAGGCTAAAAGAACGGGAATTGAACTGGTTAGCAGGGTTTGAGCATTCAAGGCCTGTACGGGTAGGCAATGGCGCACATGCGCAGTTTCAACTGGATGTTTATGGCGAAGTGCTTGATGCTGTTTTTACGTATTCAAAACTGGTCAGAGAATTTGACCGCAGCAGCAAAAAATTTATCCTGGGATTGGGTGAGGTGATTGCTCAATTATGGAGCGAGCCTGACAACGGCATTTGGGAAGTTCGTTCCCTGCCAGGCCATCACACACATTCCAAAGTGATGGCATGGGTAGGATTGGACCGGCTCATAAAACTTTGCAGCCAATACAAGTGGCAAAACGCCCCGGTAGGAAAGTATGAACAGATGAAAAGAAAGATGGCACAGCAAATTGAAAAATTCGGCTACAACAGGGAGTTGAAAGCTTATACCCGTGAGTTCAGGGGAAATAGTTTGGATGCCAGTTCCCTGGTATTTTCACTGGTGGGATATTGTTCTGCTACCTCACCGCATATGCTTTCAACCGTTCAGCGCATCCGCCAGCAGCTTGGCGAAAATGGCCTGATTTACCGTTATCGCAGTAATGACGGCCTTGCAGGAGGGGAAGGTGCATTCGGTATTTGCAATTTCTGGCTGGCAGAGAACCTGGCAAAAGCAGGAAAGACAACCGAAGCTATTGCCCTTTTTGAAACCATGCAAAAAGGTGCAAGCCCAACAGGTTTGTTTTCCGAAGAAACAGATCCGGTATCGTATGGCCTGCTTGGGAACTATCCACAAGGCTTTACGCACATTGGTCTCATTAATGCTGCGCTTTCTATTGAGGAAGCGTTGAAAAAGGAGGCAGGTTTATGAGCATCGGTGACCTATTTCTTTGGGGATTTGCCGCAACGTTGATTTTAACGACCATCCTGTCGGCATCAAGGTCGCTCGGACTCACACGCATAGATTTGCCCTTCATCCTGGGTACCCTTTTTACATCAAATCGCAACAGGGCTCCTTTGTATGGTTTTCTTACCCACCTGTGTATAGGGTGGTTGTTTGCTTTCCTTTATGCCCTTGCATTTAAAAGCGCCAACATGTATACCTGGTGGTTTGGCCTGGCCATTGGTTTTGTACACGGAGCATTTGTGTTGTCGACAGGGCTGCAACTTATTGGTGTTTTCCATCCCCGGATGGCACTGCCTTATCGGGGACCGACACCCACCAGGCAATTAGAGCCACCGGGGTTTTTTGCGCTCAATTACGGAAAAGGAACACCGGTCGTCACCCTGTTTGCCCATTTGGTTTATGGTGGTGTACTGGGTATGTTCTATCACTAAAAACAAGGGTAGCTACAATGGGTAAGCGTTTTTCCTCCCCGGTGTCTTCATGGCGCTGGCTTTTGTGCACAGTGAGAGAGAGGGACAGGCCCCGGAGTGGTTCCCGCAAAACACGGGTTAGAGAGCCCTGTTTTCCTCTCTTTTTGCCCTTTTCTCACCATACCGGCACCGGAAATGTTCTTTTGGTCAATCTCCGGATCCCTGCACCCGCACAAGCCCCGACTACAAAAAAGCGAATACCAGGTGGTTAAAAAACAAGGGTTATTTTTCCTTAAATGAATGGAGGCGGATCACCCCCAGGCCATGCATTAAAGCGATGGGTACCGCTTCCTCACTTCCATCCAGAACCGGTCATCACTGTTTGCCTCCTGCAACTGCTTAAAGGTTTTACAACCCCGCTGCATATACTTGTATGTTTCAGTCTTCAAATTTCATGTTTCTGTGAGTTATAATCACGTTTTACGCAGATTTTCAGGATGAATTCAGGTGTAGTTTCAAACGGGATTGTCTTAGTGACATATATGTTTTGTTAAAGCCATGCAGGTTTTATGAGCATACTTCAAATGCTGGTGGCTGAGTGATGACTTTATTTTTAAAACTACTACTATGCGCAATCTTCTGCTACTTGCGGCCATGTTAATTTGTAGCCTGGCAGCACTGGCACAAACCCGAACGGTTACCGGCCAGGTAAAAGATGACAAAGGTGAGCCGATTCCTTTTGCAACTGTTACGGAAGTGGGTACCAACAATGCTGTACAAGCAGACCAGAATGGAAATTTTTCCATCACCGTGAAGCCGGGGGCCCAGATCAGGGTAACAGCCTCCGGCCACCAGCCGCAAACCTTGGCCGCAAATGCCGACATCGTGCAATTTACGCTTCCCAGCGGGGAGGCTCAATTGCAGGAGGTGGTTGTCACTGCCTTGGGAATCAGGAGGGAAAAACGATCACTTACCTATGCTACGCAAACCATTGGAAGTGACCAGATCAATAAATCGGGATCGGGTAATCCGCTTAGTGAACTGGAGGGAAAAGCGGCAGGTCTTACGGTCATAAACAGCGCCGGTGATCCGGGCAGCGGCACCTATGTTCGCTTACGAGGCGTCACCTCTATTACAGGCGATAATCAACCCTTGATGGTAGTAGACGGCGTGCCTATTGACAACTCTATCAACAGTTACGATCCTACATCGGCCACCCCCAACACCAGCGGCGCTAATTCCAATCTCACCGGCGGCACCATTCCTTCGAACCGGGGGATCGATATCAATCCCAATGATATTGAATCCATAACCGTTCTGAAAGGGCCGGCAGCCACTGCCTTATATGGCATCAGGGCTGCCAGCGGCGCCTTGATTATTACTACAAAAAAAGGGGCTGCGGGGAAAAGAATGAGTGTTGAATTTAATTCTTCGGCCAACTGGAGCACTACCAACAGGTTGCCGGAGCTTCAAACGCGGTATTCGCAAGGGTCTGATGGTGTTTACAATGGACCTACCTCGGGAGCAGCCGGCAGAAGAGTTACCTGGGGGGCGGCCATTGATACGCTGTCCTGGGATGGCAACGCCAACGAATGGGATCCCCATGGAGATATTGTTGGGAAGTCGGATCCATCGGCGAAAATACCGGTAACCCCCTACGACCGCTACGAGTTTTTTAAAACCGGCTATGCCCTTAATAACAATATAGCTTTATCCGGAAGTACGGAGCGGTCAACCTTTCGTGCTTCTGTTGGAAATGTGTACCAGACCGGTGTAATACCCAAGGCAAAATACAATAAAACCACTTTTAGTTTAAGCGGCCAGACAAGACTTACCGATAAGCTGAACATAACGGGAAGTATGAATTACATCATTTCCTACAACGATAAGGTGCAACAGGGATCCAACGTTTCGGGAGTGATGCTGGGCTTGCTGCGTACCCCGCCCACCTTTGACAATTCATTTGGGCTTTCCGATGCCGAGGATAATGAGGCCGCCTATGTAATTGCCTCCACCGGGCAGCAAAGAAATTACCGGGGTGGTGGTACGAGTTATGATAACCCTTACTGGACGGTGAACCGGAATCCCTTTGCTGAAAGAGTGAACAGGGTTTTGGGAAACCTGCAAACCACTTACCAGTTTGCCGACTGGATAGGTGTAAGTTACCGTTTCGGGGGAGATGCGTATTCACAGGATTCTAAAAATTTTTACGATATAAATTCCAACGCTTTTCCTGCCGGTAAGGGCATCGTCAATGAATATTTCAATAACCAGTACAATTCTGATTTTACCGTTAACCTGAAACGAACGTTTTCAAACGATTTATCGGGTAGCCTGCTTTTAGGCCACAACTATTTTTATACTTTTTCCTCTGGCCGTACCACAGTGGGAGACGGGCTGATCGCTCCCAAGTTTTTTGATATCTCCAATGCGCTGACCTATACGGCTACAGAAAGCGATCAGGTAAAACGCACTATGGCGTTTTATGGCGATTTAGAACTCGCCTACCGCAATATGCTTTATTTAAGCCTTACCGGCCGGCGGGAAACCTCCTCTACCTTACCGGAAAATAACCGGAACTTCTTTTATCCTTCAGCAGGCCTGGTGTGGCTGTTTACCGAGCTGCCGGGGTTAAAAGATCACAGCAATATTCTTTCCTACGGTAAGCTGAGGTTGTCCTATGCCCAGGTGGGTAAAGATGCTCCCGTATTTGGTTCCAAAACCTATTATGTACCCGGCGCCTTCAACGATGGCTTTACCTCGGGCATTATCTTTCCCATCAATAACGGCACGCCCATAGGTGGTTACCAAATAACCTCTTCGATATCCGTTATTGGAAACCCGGATTTAAAACCGGAAAAGACTTCTTCTTATGAGGTCGGAGCAGAACTCGGCTTCCTGAAAAGCAGGCTCAATTTTACAGGCACCTATTATTATTCCAAAACACAGGATGCCATTTTTACCGTTCCCTTTACCTATACCACCGGTTTTGCTTCCAAGCTGCTGAACGCAGGGGAAATTACCAACCATGGATTTGAATTATCCTTAAATACCAACCCGGTTAAAGCGAGGCATTTCAATTGGGATTTAAATTTTAACTGGTCCATGAACAGAAACAAGGTTACCAAGTTATACCCTGGTGTGGACAAGGTATTGATTGCCGGTTTTCAAAATGGTGAAATTGATGCTTTTGAAGGAAAGCCTTTTGGACAAATATTCGGCAGTGCTTACGTTCGTGCCAATGCCAGTGCCAGCACCACCAGTAAGGAATTGCCAAGCGGTGAACTTTTAATTAACGATGATGCTAACGACCCGGGGTATGGTATGCCCATCGTTGCCACACAGAATGCCATCATTGGTGATGTAAATCCTGATTGGCAGGGCTCAGTAATTAACAATCTTACCTACAGAGGCCTGACGCTGGGCTTCCAGGTTGATGTACGGCATGGCGGTGATATCTGGAACGGTACCAAAGGCGCTCTATCCTATTTCGGTACTTCAAAAGAAACCGACAACAGGGGTTCTTCCAAGGTATTTGCTGGTTTGTCGGGCCATTTAAATGCCAGCGGAGATATTGTACACTTTGATGCCAATGGCAATGAAGTAGCCGGCCCTGGTGGCGCCAATGCTGTGTCTGCTGTTTTAAACCAGTATTACTGGCAAAACATTGGAAGCAGTTTTATTGGTCCTTCTGAACCCGATGTGGAAGATGGCTCCTTTGTCAAGCTGCGCCAGGTAAGCCTCACTTATACTTTTCCCGGGTCAATGCTTGGTAAGACCTTCCGAACCCTTAGTTTGTCTGTATTTGCCAACAATATCCTGATTCACACCAATTATGCCGGTGTAGATCCCGAGACCAGTTTGGCTGGTCCTGCTAACGGACAGGGGCTGGATTATTTCAACAACCCGGGCGTAAAAACATACGGTGTTCGCTTAAACGTTGGACTATAACCTCAATACAAAAGTCATGAAATACTTCAATAAAAGCCTATTGATAACGGTAGCGGTACTGGTCCTGTTATCGCAGCCGTCATGCAAAAAAGATACGTTTACCCGGGCCAATATTAATCCCAACTCCCCCGCAACTGTAACGCCAGCCAATTTATTGCCCGTTATTGAAACCGCCCTGGCCTATACGCAGGGCGGGGACCTGGCGCGGTTTGCGAATTTATTTGTACAGCAGAGTGTTGGGTTTTCAAGGCAGTCGCAGGCCTATTATAATTATGTTTTAACATCAACCGACTTTGATTCCCCCTGGGGCAATATGTACACTTCTGTCATGGGCAATAATAAAGACATGCTGCATAAAGCAGATAGTTCAGGAGATAATGAGTATGGTGGTATCGGCCGCATTCTTATGGCGTACAGTCTTCAGCTATTGGTAGATGAATGGGGAGACGTGCCCTATTCCGAGGCGTTAGCAGGCGCCAGTAATACGCATCCTAAATACGATAATGCCAAAGCTTTGTACGATACGATCCAGAACCTGATTGACGTGGCTATTGTAAAACTGACGGATCCCAATAAAGGGGGATTACAGCCCGGCGCAGATGATATAATCTATGGCGGAGACGAAGCCAAGTGGGTAAAATTCGGGCATGCTATCAAAGCAAGATTGTTCATTCACCAAAGCAAAGGGAATGCAGCTATGGCGGCCAAGGCCCTGGAGGAAGCGAACATGGCATTCGAAAGCAATGATGATAACGCCCAATTTACTTTTGGAACCTCAGAAACCTTTGCCAACCCCATTTACGAGTTTAATGAGCAAAGAGGCGATATAGACTATGCTTCCGGCGCTCTGGCCGATCAGCTCAACGCGCTTAACGACCCCCGGTTAACCATTTTTACCACCCCCGACTACAGTGATGTGAATTTTGCGGGGGCAGGAGCGTATTACGGCGACATCAACGGTCATGTGGAGTTCATTACTTATGATGAGATGCTGTTTGTGAAAGCAGAAGCCACCTTACGTTCCACCGGTGATGTTACACAGGCCCAAACTTATTATGCTGATGCGATTAAGGCAAATATGCAAAAGCTGGGCGTTGCTGCGGCCGACATAACGAGCTATCTGGCAGCCAATGGTACGTTGCCTTCAAATGTAGCCGGCGCTATAGCACAGGTGTCGTTACAGGAATGGATTGCCTTATATCAAAACCCCGAAGCCTGGACTTTATGGCGGCGTAACGGATCTCCCGACTTAACGCCGACTGCCGGAGCTAACGGAATTCCCCGCCGGTTTCTGTATCCAACCAATGAATATTCATTGAATGGAGAAAATGTTCCCCAGGCAACTTTATTTACGCCGAAGATTTTTTGGGATCAGTAAAGAGACCAGTGCTTGCGGTTGCACATACCAGTGTTAAGGGCAATTTGTATCAGGCGGCTATCAGAGGTTGGCAGATGATCGTTGATAGATGACAGAAGAGAAAGCGGTTGTTTCTGTCTTACCTCTACGGTCTCACATCTCACGCTTTTTTGACAGCGGTTTCGTATGGTACATCCGTACCCCTGATCGTTACAGGGTTGGCTTTTCCCTGCTCAGTGCCCTCTGTGGAATGACATGATGAAAACTATGCAGTGTAGATCCATTTTTTAAAGACCGGGGCCGTGTGCTGGCTGACAATGATCCTGTGTGAAGTGTTTTCCAGGTTCAGCCTGATTTGTATTTTTCCACGGTCATAAGGCTTAAAGCTTTTTATCGCGTCAATATGGAGAATATACTGGCGGTTCACCCTGAAGAATTCCTGGGGGTCCAGCTCTTCCTCCAACTCTGCAAGAGACTTGTCATAAATATATCTCCGGTCTTCCTTATCTACAACAAATACAACCCTGTTTTGCGTATAGAACAAAACAACGTCCTCCAGTTTAAGAGCCAGGGTTTCGATTCCTTTTTGTACCAATATTCTGGTGTGTTTCTTCAGGTTGCTGCCATATTCAATCATAGGATTAATATTGCTATGAAAAGTTATTGAATAATAATAGTATGGCAAAAAGAAATTATTGGTAACATGCTTTAAATGATGCTATAAGAGCCACTTATACAGATGAGCCGCATACCCCTGCCGTTTACCG
>CBHTSW010000056.1:0-10977 GCA_966095395.1 uncultured bacterium
CTAAAAAAGCAGCAGCTAAAAAAGCAGCCCCTAAGAAAGCAGCAGCTAAAAAAGCAGCTCCTAAAAAAGCAGCAGCTAAAAAAGCAGCTCCTAAAAAAGCAGCAGCTAAAAAAGCGGCTCCTAAAAAAGCAGCAGCTAAAAAAGCAGCTCCTAAGAAAAAATAAGAAAATAACTTTAAGAGTTATAGTAAGTCCCGAGAGATCGGGACTTTTCTTTTACCCCAGAAGAAAAGTAATACCAGCGATGAAGTCACTCCCCAGAAATATAAGCGACTACATTTTCCCGGCTTCCGTTAGTAAACATCTTTAATGCATGGTTTATTTAGGTAACCAACAACCCAACAGCTAGTAAGCTTTTGTTGCGTCGCACACTTGTACACCATAGCTTTGTGCAACTAGTTGCTTAACCAGGCAGCGCATTAAAAACACAAACACTCTCCACCAGGGTGTTTTAAAACCCCCTAAAGGGAACGCTGGTATCATGGATAATTATTCAATTGCCGATCAATTGTCGCTCCTTTCCAAACTGATGGATATTCATGGCGAGAACTCTTTTAAATCGAAAAGCTATTCTTCTGCGGCCTTTACCCTGGAAAAATTACCGCAGCCCATTGCATCCATGCCTAAGGAAAAGATCTTTTCGGTGCGGGGCATTGGTGAAAGTGTAGGCAATAAGATCATTGAGATCATTGAAACAGGCGAGCTTCAACAGTTAAAAGAGTATTTGGATAAAACACCACAGGGTGTATTGGAGATGATGAACATAAAGGGTCTGGGCCCCAAAAAAATCAATGTGCTGTGGAAAGAGATGGGCATGGATACCATAGAGGAATTAAAAAAAGCCTGCCAGGAAAATCGTATAGCCGATAAAAAAGGTTTTGGAGAAAAGACCCAGCAAAACATTTTACTCTCCATAGAATATCAGCAACAGAACTCCGGTAAATATTTATATGCCAAAGTGGAAGCCTTCGCCGAAGCGTTTAACGCCAAACTGAAAGAAAAATTTCCGGATCACCCCATAGAAATTACAGGAGAATACCGCCGGCAGCTGGAGGTGATTGAATCTTTGGACTGGGTAACGACGGTACCCAGTGCTGAACTAAAAAACTATTTGCTTACCAATGAAGTGCAACTAGTAGCCGACCGTGACGACATGCTGATCGTAAGCGTAGAGAATGCCTTACTGTTACGCTTTTATGTAACCACTGAAAAAAAATTTTACTCTACATTATTTGAAACCAGCTGCAGCCCCGAGTTTTTAGAAGCATGGCAGAAAAATTTTGAAGAAGGTATTTTTGCTAACGAAGAAGAAATTTTTAAGGCTTCCAAAGTCAATTACATACCACCTTTTTTGCGTGAGAAAAAAGAGGTCATAGAAAAAGCTACCACGCAATCCTTTGATGATGTTGTACAAACCAACACCATTAAAGGATTGATTCATTCCCACAGCAACTGGAGCGATGGAGCCTATACGATTGAAGAAATGGCCAGGGAATTAATCAATCTTGGCTTCGAATATTTGGTGATTTCCGACCACTCCAAAGCAGCTTACTATGCCAATGGCCTGACAGAACAACGGATCAGGGAACAACACCGCTATATTGATGAGCTAAACAAAAAGCTGGCTCCTTTTAAAATTTTCAAAAGCATTGAATGCGATATTTTAACGGATGGCGCACTGGATTATGAAAACAAAATACTGGCTTCGTTTGACCTGGTAATCACGTCTGTTCATAGCAACCTGGATATGACCGAAGAGAAAGCCATGAAACGTTTGCTTGGCGCCATTACCAATCCCTACACCACTATTCTCGGCCACATGACGGGCCGCTTACTTACCAGGAGAAAAGGATATCCTGTTGATCACAAAACGATCATAGACGCCTGTGCGGAACATAAGGTCGTTATTGAAATTAATGCAAGCCCCAGCCGCCTGGATATGGATTGGCGATGGATTGATTACGCTATGGAAAAAGGCCTTATGCTTTCCATCAACCCGGACGCCCATACCACGGAAGAATTTCACAACATCAAATACGGTGTGCTGGTGGCGCAAAAAGGCGGGCTGCCGGCGCAACGAAACGTTAGCAGCTATAGTTTAAAGGAGTTTGAAGAATTTTTAGCCCACACAAAAAAATCAAAAGGCCTTAGCTGATAATAGGCAACTGCACAAAAAACGTCGTACCCTTCCCTTCTTCGGTTTCAAACCAGATGTTCCCCTTTGCCTGTTCCACTATGCTTTTACACATGGCCAGGCCCAGTCCGGTGCCAGACGTTTTTGTAGTGAAATTGGGTGTAAAAATCTTCGACCGCATTTCTGCGGGAATTCCTTCGCCATTATCCTCCATGGTAATAATGATGCTGTGACCTCTTCGCTCCTCATGTATGTGAATCATACAACCTTCATTGTTATAACAGGCATCAACAGCATTAGCCAGCAAATTGGTGAACAAACGGTTCATGTGCGTTTTATCTGCCTTCAGGATGATGCTGCCTTCTACTTTGTCCCAGTGAATTTCCACCTTCGGGTTGGTCTTATACAGTTCTACCAGCGAGCCAATGATCTGGTGCAGGTCTACCAGCTCAATGGTCCTGTTTCCAATATTGGCAAACTGCGAGAAATCAGCCGCAATTTTCGAAAGATGATCAATTTGCTCGATCAGCGTATTGGCCACGTTCGTTGTTAATTCCTTTACATTGGTCTGATTGCTGTTGATGGATTTCTGCAGGTATTGTATACTTAATTTCATTGGCGTCAATGGATTTTTAATTTCATGCGCCACTTGTCGTGCCATTTCTCTCCACGCTCCTTCTCTTTCGCTTTTGGCTAGAGCATCGGCACTTTTTTCCAGTTCATTCACCATCTTATTGTATTGCTTTACCAGTTCCCCGATCTCATCATTTTTATTCCAAACGATTTCTTCGTTTGTTTTACCCAGGGTTATATCCCGCATTTTATCACCAATAACAGAGAACGACCGTGTGATTTTATTGGTGATGAATAAGGCAATGGTGCCGGCTATTAAAAATATAAAAGCATTCAGGTTAATAATGGTAACCAAAAAGTTGGATATCTCCTGTTTAAGGTCAAGCTGTGAGGAAAAATAGGGAATATTAAGGTACTTGGTTACATTACCCCTGTCATCTCTTACCGCCGTGTAAATACTCAAATAGTCAAGTGAGCTTACATTCTCTTCCTGCACTCTCAACACTTCCCTCAACCGGCTTAAATGGTAATACGCTTCGGGATGCATTTTTTTACTTAAGATGCCTTTGTTATATACTTCTGCATCAGAAGTGACTTCAAGGTTACCTTCCAGGTCATAAACATTTACATCCACGTTATGTATATCGGCTACTTCCTTTACTAAATTTTTCAAACCAGAATAATTGGTTGAATCGTATGTTCTTAGTGAATCAGTAGGATTTGCACCCGCCAGCGACTTTTCCATTTCCTTAACCATAATGCCAGCCGTTTGGCTCAACTTATCCTCGTTGTTCCGGTTGTAACGGACAATAAAAAAAGAAATGGTAGCAGCACCTATAATAAGGAAAGATAAAATGCTGATGAAGATTACAATTCCATGAATTTGTGAACGAATGCTCAATTGCGATAAAAGGTTAAACGACCTCCAGTCGTCAGCCAATCTTAATAAAACCGATATAAACTGAAGAAAGCCTACCATGAAAAGAAAAGCACAAAACAGGTAGGAAAACAAGGTGATACTTTCAATTAAAGAATCTTGCTTTTTAGCAACCACCACCAGCTTTGTATTACTTGCCTTATGCCATAGTTCATCATAGGCCCCTTTCACTCTTTGTTCAAATTCACTTTTGGGGATTTGATCGGGGGTCAGTGAAATCTGGAAGGGATATTTGCTCGACGATCTGATCAGCAGGTTATTGTTGTAAATAGCATAGGAATAAATAGGAGAATTAGCAGCATCGTTTCTATCGATCTGCCGGAAAAGTTCCGGATACAACGCATCCGATTCCCCGTATTGCCTGGGCGTTGAAATAATGAAGAAGCTGCCAATGAAATTAGCACTGTCCCCTATTTCTCTTTTGGTGAGATAGGTAAAATGATCAAAAGATGTTTCGTGATAATACAGGTCCGGTATATCCGTTGGCTTGCTTTGCAACGTAAATATGGTGTTCAGTTCGGCAAACGTAGCCGGGTCTTCATTATTTATACCCCTGTTGGAAGAATCGAAAAGATAGATTTTGGTATCATACCGGTTGGTATAGCCCAGGAAATTTGAGCTGATGATACTATCACGCAAATAGCGGCTTTCTTCGGGATTTCTGAACCTGTCAAAATTGCTTCGAAGAAACCTGTTGTTCAGATACGTGATCGCAATGCTCATGATCTTTTCACTGGAAGGATCCGTAAGCTGGTCATATTTTTCCGCTATATTTTTTCTTGTACGCAATTCATTGGCCCTGTTTCCCTGTAAAATGATGACAGCAAGCGATACTGAAAAAACAAAGATCCAAAACAAAACACCGGCAACTGTTGCACTAAACCGGTTAATGATGAATTGCTCCTGGCTTACCAATAAGGTATAGATGATCAGCCATAAAAGCACAGGCAAATGAAAAAGAACCACTTCATTTCCTGAACGGAAGGTTAGGAAAATAAGCCCTACCAAAGCAATATAAAAATAAATATAGATCTGCCTGTTTCGGAAAGCCGGATAAATGATCCGAAACAATAACCGTGTGAAATAATAATAGCTCAGGCATAGCAAAGCCAGTACAATTAACCCCACGGCGGTATAAATGTCAAGACTAAAAAAATCAGTGACATGAAACGATATCTTTGAATTGGCCACCAGCCCCTGAACGACATTGGCCAGCTGAAACGTGGAAAATATAAGGACAAAAACGGCCAGGGTCCCGGCAACGTACATGCTGTTCCCTTTTAAAAAAGAAGGTGTTTTTCCTCCAGGCCCGATATTGTACCAGGTAAATAAAACGATCCAACAAAGAATAATAGCATTCAGCAACAGGTCACCAAGCGACCTGTTGACCACATCGCTGGCATAAATAAGCGGATTAAACAATTCAAATTGACGGAAAGAAAAAATAGAAGGAAAAACATAGATAATAACCCTGAATGCTATAAGCATAACAGCTAAAAAAACGATGCCCTGCAAGGCTCTTTTTCTTTTTACGATGCCCTCTGCCATGAGATGCACATACATCAATAAAAAAATAAGAGAGCAGATACGCAAAATCAAGGTAAGCGCATCGGTAATATTTTCATTGGTGTGAGCCACTCTCTTGATGTAAAACAAGACAGCACCGTCGTTGGAACGAATGGCAAAAGGAGTTGGAGCATCGGACAGGGATATTTTTTTGGCTGCGTCTTCATCATGCACAAAACGGGTGGGCAAATAATCGGTAGGCAAATAATACTGGTTCAGCACCGGTATCAGTGCATACGCCACTATGTTATTGCTCATACCCTGTAATTGCAATGTTGTTTTTACAACTACATAATACCCATTGGTAAGGTGCTGGAAATACTCGCCGTCCTTTAACGTAAAATCGGCGTCGGGAGGCAGTATTTTTTGATTATTCCAAAAAATAAGATTTTGATTGTCGGAGATCGTTTCAGCAAAAAGGAAAAAACCAAACTTTTTTTCTTCCACCTTTTTAAACTCATCCAGGGATTCGTTTTTTAAAACGAGCTTTCGCATCAGCATGGTATCCTGAAGAAGCAGGTCAACGTCTTTCTTTTGATTTTGAATATAACGCTGTAACTGCTTTTGCTGATGATCTATGGAAGGCTGGATTTGAAAATAATAGGCGCTGACAAAAGAAAGCAGGAATAAGCCCACAGCAAAAATTAGTAAGCTGCGTTTGGGCAGGTGACTATGTAAGTGTGAAAACTTCAATCTTTCTGGCGTTTGATTTCATTCCAAATGGCGTCCATTTCATCCAGGGACATATCATCCAGTTCCTTTCCCGATGACAATGCCTTACCTTCCATTTGTGTGAATCGCTGAATAAATTTTTTGTTGGTTATTTCTAAAGCGTTCTCAGCATCAATGTTCAAAAATCGTGCAAAATTTACCAGGGAAAATACAAGGTCTCCAAACTCTTCTTCTATTTTACCCTGCACACCACCAGCAATTGCTTCCTGCAATTCTGCTTCTTCTTCTTTCACCTTTTCCCAAACCTGTTCTTTATTCTCCCACTCAAAACCAACTTGTTTCGCCTTCTCCTGCAAACGCATGGCTTTTACCAGCGCAGGTAATGTTTTTGGAACGCCTGACAAAACAGATTTCTTTCCTTCTTTTAACTTAAGTTTTTCCCAATTACGTTTTACCTCTTCGTCATTTTCTACCACCACGTCTCCATAAATATGCGGATGCCTGTCTATCAGTTTCTGAGAAATGCCTTCAATTACCTCTTCGATTGTAAACTGCTGTTGCTCTGTTGCAATTTTTGAATAAAACACAATATGCAGCAAAAGGTCTCCCAGCTCTTCTTTAATGGATTTCCAGTCATTCTCTGTAATAGCATCAGCCAGTTCGTAGGTTTCTTCCAGCGTCATTTGCCTCAGGGATTGAATCGTTTGTTTTCTATCCCAGGGACATTTCTCCCTGAGATCATCCATAATACTCACCAGTTTTGCAAAAGCCTGTACCTGCTCCATACGTTATTTTTAAAAAGCAAATGACACAATAAGAAAGATCACAAACAAGAAAATCAACGTAATAAACCCAAGGGTATTCACCAACAAAAATTTACCCAAAGTTTTTGACCATCCCTGCTGGTAAAATCTTTTCATTCCAAAGTACAAATAAAGTGGCCATGAAATCAGTAATAGGGTGATTATCCAGTTAAACGGAGCCCAATGCAAGGATTTATAAAGAGCATCAAAACCCAAAAACAATAAGAGCAGGATAAAGCTGAAGATGTAGTGATACAGCGTAAACACGGCATGATCGCTATAGAAAACATTCTTCCTTCTTATGTAAAGGAGTTTCAATATAAGCGCAAAAAAAGGCAGGGAGAGGAACAAAAGATAAGGAAGCTTGTGCAGGAATTCACTCAAAGAATCAGATAGCAATTTCCTGTCATCATCGCCGGATTTTGCTTTTCGTTCCTTCCACTTCTCTTCCACCTTTCTTCCAAGCCAGTCATTTTTCTTGTTTACAGAATCTAATTCCAAAGGCTCTTTCTCAGGCCGCAGGATATACTGTCCTGCAGGCAACGAGATCAAAAAGCTGTCATTTTTAAAATTCGAATCGGCCTTTTGAAGGCTTAATACTTTTGTGGTATCCAATAACAGCCCAAGCTTGTACTGCAACAAAGGGTCGGATGGTTGTTTTTGCAATTGGGAGTGGACACCCGAAGCCGCTGCAAGGCGTTCTGCCCGGCTCATTTGCCAATCCATGTTTGAATCAAAAATTTTTGAAACGTCCTTCCCAGAAAAAAATATTAAAAAGAAAACGGCCGAAGTAAACAGGTACATGCGGATGGGATCCAGATACTTTCCACGTTTGCCGGCAACATATTCTTTTGGCACTTTGCCCGGACGAAACAAAAGATACCTGAGTGTATCAAAAAACTTTCCGTCAAAATGAAATACATCATAAATAAAATGCAGGGCGAGTCCCCAAAAACTTTGTTTGGTTACAATGTTTTCCTGGCCGCAAACATGGCAATAACGGCCGTTTACGATCGTTCCGCAGTTTAGACAATTCTTCTCCTTACGTTCTGGTTGGTGCGACACGCAAAATTTTTCTTAAAAATAGGGACAAAAATGCCACTTCACCGATAGTTTGTAGTAATCATCAAAGCATTAATTATTTTTGAACTTCAACCATTCGCGAATCATCAGCCATTTATGGTGAATTTGCAGGACTGACCATTCACGAATGACCATTGACCATTATCATTGAAAAACAAATTTTGTTCTAATGAAAATCTTACTGGCCTCCGTTGTTCTCTTCACTTCCTTGTCTGCTGCTGCCCAACATTATTACAAGGACATTATCGGCACAAGGGAAACTTCCGAAATAATGAAGGCCTACCAAAACAATAAAGTGAGCCGGGTAGTGTTGGCCAGTTACGACGAGAATAATACCCGCAGCGAGGATTTCTATGTTGAACAACAATTCTCTTCCGCCACCCGAACACTCAGGACCATTACCCGGTCAGATATGACACATGCATCTGTCCTGCTCTCCTTTCTTGATGATAATGGAAACGTAATAAAAACAATAGACAGCAGCAACGTGGTTACCAGTGTTACAACGTATACCTACAACCCTTCAGGACAGTTAATTTCTGTACTAACGTCTTCATCTGATTCTTCAGGGGACACAAACGAATCTGAGCAACATCTTTGGGAGTATACCAATAACAAAGTTGCCCGGATGCTGCGCATTAAAAACAAGATTGACACTACCTATGTAAATTTCAAATTAGACGAAGCCGGGAATGTTTCCGAAGAACAGGAAACACGTAAGGGCGTGAAATCACAACCGGTTTATTATTACTACGATGCCAGCAACCGTTTAACAGATATCGTTCGCTATAGCAATAAGGCCAAACGCCTGCTGCCGGAGTATATGTTTGAATACTCGCCTTCCAACCAGGTGATCCAAAAAATCACGGTTCCTTCCAACAGCGACAACTACCTTATCTGGCGTTACCAGTACAATAGCCAGGGCCTGAAAACCAAGGAAGTCATCTACAACAAACAAAAACAACTTACAGGAAAAGTAGAGTATCAATACTCGTTCAGCTCATAGCATGGAATATGTGTATTTAGGTGATCGTAACACGGATGATTGCTTGAAAAAACAATTTTGCAAAGCGGTCCGGCGCAGCGATGGCAAATGCATCCGCGGCAAAAACGGCTCCATGCTGGTGCAGTTTGCAAGTGGAAAAAAGCTTGTGGTGATAGCCTGGTTATTAAGAAAGATACCATCAACAGATTAGAACTCTTTTCTCCTGAAATACCCTGGCAGCTTTGTTGCTGTTTTACCCCCCGGGCGGTTTATTCTTCGGCTAAAAATCAAGTGATGCTGTGTCCGAATGAATTTGTATGAATGGGGCAATTGGTTGAAACATTTCTTTCTAAAAAGCCGTAACTTGTTAGTTACGAAAGCTCTATTGACTAACTGTTAATACCTTACCAATGCCTGAATCTAAAAATTCCTCCCGCAGAAAGT
Organism: uncultured bacterium; assembly: GCA_966095395.1. Lineage (GTDB taxonomy): Bacteria > Bacteroidota > Bacteroidia > Chitinophagales > Chitinophagaceae > Flavisolibacter. Next base: position 9,197 of record CBHTSW010000056.1, read on the forward strand.
TTCTTCAGAAACTAGCGGGTTCTGCTATTGTGCTTGCAATAGATCCGGTATCGTCCCTGGCTTCGCAAAAAGCAGAAGAACGTATTTTATTGCATCAAAAAAAGATCTCTTCCAACGACAAAATCCGCCTTGGTGTTATCGGTATGGGCATCATGGGTTTTAATGATGTAAACACCGCTTTAAAGGTACCAGGCGTTGAACTGGCCGGCGCCTGCGACCTCTATACCGGCAGGTTGGAAAGAGCAAAGGAAGTATACGGCCAGGATCTTTTTACAACCAAGGATTACAGAGCATTGCTCAACCGGAACGACATTGATGCGGTGATCATTGCCACCAGTGACAACTGGCATGCCCGCATTGCGAAAGATGCTTTGGAAAAAGGCAAGGCAGTGTATTGCGAAAAACCAATGGTGCACCGCATCACTGAAGGGTTGCCTTTGATTGCTGCAGAACAAAAAAGCAAAAAACCGTTCCAGGTGGGCAGCCAGCGGGTAAGCAGTATAGTATATGAAAAAGCAAAAGAGCTATACAAAGCCGGCGAAATTGGCAAACTGAATATGGTAAATGCTACGTACGACAGGCAAAGTGCCTTAGGCGCCTGGCAATATACCATGCCAGCCGATGCATCGCCTGAAACGGTAGATTGGGACCGGTACATTGCGGGGACGGCCAAAATTCCTTTCGACGCCAAAAAGTTTTTTTGGTGGCGCAACTACCGTGATTTTGGAACAGGTGTGGCCGGCGACCTGTTCGTGCATCTTCTTTCGGGCACACACGTGATAACCGGCTCAAAAGGGCCGTCCACTATTTTTTCATCCGGGCAATTATCCTATTGGAAGGATGAACGCGATGTACCGGATGTAATGACAGGTATTATGCAGTATCCCGAAACCCAGGATCATCCCGCTTTTCAATTAACCCTGCAGGTAAATTTTATCAGCGGCACAGGCGGCTCGGAAAGCATCCGGTTTATTGGTGAGGAAGGTGTAATGGATATTAGCGGCAATAGTTTGAAAATTACACACAGCATCATGCCCAAAGCACCGGGCATTGGCGGGTGGGATGCACTCGATACCTATCCGAAAGCCATGCAGGAGCAATTAAAAAATCAGTACGATCAGAAATGGAGTGCCGAGGATAAAAAAAGAACAACAAAGGCGGATATTGAATACAAGCCGCCCCAGGGGTACTCTGAACATTTGGACCACTTCACTAATTTTTTCGAGGCCGTAAGAAGCGGAAAGTCGGTTGTGGAAGATGCTTCTTTTGGGTTTAGAGCCGCAGCCCCCTGTCTGGCCTGCAATGAAAGTTATTTCCAAAAAAAGATCATTCACTGGGATCCAATAGCAATGAAAGTGAAAGATATCAAAAAAACATAACGGCAAACAGCCTTAACTAAAACGTGCAGCCTTGTGTAGTCTTGTATATCAGACTGCACAATCTTTTAATTTTTATGTGGTGGGCTGCATTGCTGCTATCATCTTTCGTTGTGTCACACACTTGTACGGCCGGTAATACTATTCAGCACATGGGAAACATCAGCAGTAGAAGTTGAATAAAATCCTGCCAGGAAAAGGGCATAAAAAAAGCGACTTTCGTCGCTTAGTGCCCCGGATCGGACTTGAACCGATACGACCGTTGCGGGTCACAGGATTTTAAGTCCTGCGTGTCTACCAATTCCACCACCAGGGCTCCAAAAAAAATCTCCCGTTGACCGGGAGATTTCCTGAGCGGAAGACCGGGCTCGAACCGGCCACCCCGACCTTGGCAAGGTCGTGCTC
>CBHTSW010000057.1:0-9877 GCA_966095395.1 uncultured bacterium
ATGATGCTATAAGAGCCACTTATACAGATGAGCCGCATACCCCTGCCGTTTACCGTGTTTCGTGCCGGAAGAATGGTAACTTACCAGAAGCCTTTGCTAAGATGTGTCATCGGTTATGGGGCACCGAAAGAGAAGTGGCGCCACTTTTTTTTGACCCGCCAAAAGGAGCACACCCCTGTACTTTGTAATGCCCCCATCCTGCGGACTACGATGAACGAAGGCAATCCATTCATCTTCAGCCGCAACCGTCTTTCCGGGTTGGCTGTTGTGAAGCGGGATAACAAATAATGTAACTTTTTCTCATTAAAATGTAACAGGCCCCCTCTTTGTTGGAACTAGTTTTGTGTTGTAAAAGAACAAATTATGACACCTACCTACCACATAAGCCGGGTGACCTAGAAGGGGTGCGTGGCAAAAACAAAGAGTGTGTTGGGGAAGCCGGGAGTTGGAAAGAAACCTGTGAGCAACTTACATCACCCAGGCAGCCATGCAAAGCACACTCCTGGAAAGGAGTTGCCAAAAGCAGTAACCGGCTGGTCATACCATTACAGAAGCCTATGGTATGTATACAGCGCAGGGCAGCTGAAGAAGCACTTAATCACTTGTTTAACCCCAAGCCATATTTATGAAAGTAAAGGACTTAAAGAGGAAAAGAAGGATCATAGCAACCGTTGTTGCAATATTGATTAGTACGCTTACTTATGCGCAGCACGAACACCACAAAATTCAGGACACCACGAAGCCAAAAACGCAAATGCCTGATACCCTGAAGAGGGGTAACATGGATATGGACGATAGGAACATGAATAAACCTATGAGCCATGCGTTTTCTTTACATCTGCCCATGAGCCGCAACGGTTCTGGTACCGGATGGTTGCCCGATGCATCACCCATGTACGGGTATATGTTTCACACCCCCAAATGGATGTACATGTTACACGGCAACCTGTTGCTGCGTTACAACAACCAGGATTTTACCAACAAAGGTTCAAGGGGCAACAGCGAATTTGATGCACCGGACTGGTTCATGTTCATGGGACAAAGGCAGGCGGGCAAAAATGGTTTGTTTCATTTCAGCACTATGTTTTCCTTTGATGCCCCTATTGGCGGCGGCAACGGCTATCCTTTACTTTTCCAGAGTGGGGAAGCCTACAAAGGAAAAGCGATTGTTGACCGGCAGCATCCACACGATCTGTTTTCTGAATTGTCGGTCAGCTATTCACAGGCCCTTTCAAAACAGACGGATGTATTTGTGTATGTGGGCTATCCCGGGGAGCCGGCCTTAGGTCCGGTGGCTTTCATGCACCGGCCATCAGCATTGGGCAATCCGGATGCACCCCTAACGCACCATTGGGTTGATGCAACACACATCACTTTTGGAGTGGCCACTTTGGGTGTACGATATGGCCCGTTCAAATTAGAAGGTTCATCCTTTACAGGTAGAGAGCCGGACGATAATCGTTATGACTTTGACAAACCCCGTTTCGATAGCTGGAGTGGAAGACTGTCCTTTAATCCTTCAGACCATTGGGCATTGCAGGTATCGCATGGATTGATCAAAAGTCCCGAACTGTTGCACGCCGGTGAAGATGTAAACCGAACTACCGCCTCCGCTATGTACAGCAAGTCATTAAAAGGAAACAGTACCATAAATGCGACAGCCGTTTGGGGATTGAACAAAACAGCAGGGCATGAGGGAGAGAATGCACTTCTTGCAGAAGGGGAATGGAGAAAGAACAAATTAGCCTTGCATGCACGATACGAATGGGTGCAAAAATCCATTGAAGAGCTTTCTTTGGATGAGGCTGTATACGGTCATGATGCGGTCTTTCCCGTCAATGCTTTTACCGTGGGTTTCAATTATGATTTGCTCAGACTTGGTCAGACAAGAGTAGCCGGTGGCAGCCAGGTTACGTTCTACCATGCAGATGAAAAGTTGAATAGATTGTATGGAAATAGTCCAATGGCGTTTGAAGTGTATGTACGATTGTATCCGTCAGTGATGCGAATGAGGCTGAAGAAGTAGGGTTACAAACATATTGCCTAATCGTATTTATCAAAATTTCTGACAGGCTATCATACGTATAAGACTTATTAATAGGGGTTACTTGTTTGTAACTTGCCCGTTCAACTTATACGTAAACCTTTCAAGGATATTTATTACATTCAATATAGTTGAACAGCGAATAATATGGAGGCAGCAAAGTTCTCAGAAAAAATTATTATCAACTGTAGGCCTTTAGAAGCCTTCGACTACACGCAGGATTATGACCACCGGTTAAAGTGGGACACCTTCCTGAAAAAAGCTGAACTAATGGACGGTGCCACCCAGGCAGGCAAAGGTGTAAAAGCTTATTGTGTTGCAAAGAATGGACTTGGAATGGTTACAGAATATGTTTCGTTTAGCCGACCCAAAGCCACAGCTATCAAAATGACCCGGGGTCCCTACATTTTTAAGCGCTTTCTGGGTTCATGGACATTCAAAGACATTGGCGATTCGCAGACAGAAGTCATTTTCCTGTATTCCTTCAAGCTTCGTTTTCCCTTCAGTTTAATGACCAGCATTATTAAGGGCAATTTGCAATCCAATGTTCAAAAAAGACTTCTTGACTTAAAAACAAACATTGAGACAAAGGCACGAACTACTACCAGTGTTTATAAAACGACGGCTTGACGGCAAAGGCCCAAAAACATACTTTTATTTATGATTGGACCAGGGGTTGGGCTGAAGTAACCATAAATGCTGGTAATGTATAAACACCTGTTCGGTTAGCGGCAATTCTACTCACCAAAGATCAGAAAATATCATGCGAACCCACTACAAGTTATCACTGCTGCTCTTTTTTATAGCGACCAGCACGTATGCACAAAATGAGCCATCCCCTTCACTAAACATAGGTGATCCGGCGCCTCCCTTGCGGGTGGGAGAATGGATAAAAGGCGCCCCGGTTCAAAAATTTGAGAAGGGCCACGTATATGTGTTGGAGTTCTGGGCCACCTGGTGTAAACCCTGTATGGCAGCAATGCCGCATCTCTCCGCCTTAGCCCGTGAATACAGGGATCATGTCACCGTTATAGGTATTGATATTTACGAATCGAAAGTGAGGCCTGTAAAGTCAATTAAAAAAGTAAAAGCTTTTGTTGACAGTATGGGCAACCGGATGGATTACGTAGTGGCAGCAGAAGACAGCCATTTTACGGTGGCGGACTGGATCGGGGCTGCCGGCGAAAAGGATAGCGGCATTCCCCGGACTTTTGTGGTGAATGCAGAAGGAAGGCTGGCCTGGGTGGGGCATCCTAAAGAACTGGATGGGGTGTTGCGCAAAATAATAAGCAACGATTGGGATATAAATGAGATGGTTGCCAAACGAAACGAACGAAAGCGTTTGAAAGAACTGGATAAAGCAGCCAATGACACCTTGTACCCTTACCTGGTCATTCCCGCAAAGCGGGATTCAGCTATTCTGGTAATCAATGAAATCGTTCGAAACGAGCCCGGGTTAAAATATGCCCCTTTTGTCGGGAGTAATACATTTACCCTGTTACTCGAAAGAGATCCGCACAAGGCGTACGAGTTTGGCAAAGAGGTGCTGGTAACACCTACTTACGAGGATCCGCCCTACCATCTCATTATTGGCAGTATCGAGTGGGTTTCAAAAAAAACAAAACTACCTGCAGAGATTTACCAGCTGGGTGCAGAAGCCTACCAGTGGCAAATTGATAAGTACGCGGAGTTGGGCAATGTCGCGAAAAACTATAAGGACATGGCAGAAATGTATTGGCGTGCAAACAATAAAGCCAAAGCAATCGGCGCCATGCAAAAAGCTATTGAAGCATTGAAAAGTGAAAAAGACTTTTCCAGGAAAGATATGGCGGTATTTGAGTCCCGGCTTCAGCAATATAAAAACCTGTAGCCGATAGGATGAAGGGTAATGCCGCTAACATGAAAAGGGCATGCCATGGTGGGTAAGTGCATCATACCGGCTTTAGATTTTCAATTCAGCTTTAAGAGTAAACGTCCGCCCGCCCAACACGTATACAATCATTGGGGAGCCACCCGGTGGCGGTTCGCGATTTGGCGGCCACTACCGAACTTCAACAGTGCCGCCTCTCTCCACCGGTTTCGTGGGACAGTACCACAAAGATTTCATAAGAAAGTTTGCGTAGTTAAATGGCTACGTTTATATTTGTAGCCAAATAGCTACGCGATGAATCTACGACGGGATGTTTTTCAAGCCATAGCCGACCCCACCAGAAGGGCTATCCTTCTGCTGGTGGCCTCCCAATCCATGACAGCAGGTGCCATTGCTGCGAACTTCGATTCGGCCCGGCCCACCGTTTCGAAACACTTACAAATACTCACCGAGTGCGAATTGCTTAAACAAGAGCAGGCCGGCAGGGAAGTTTACTATCACATCGACGCTCAAAAAATGAAAGAAGTGGCCGACTTTCTTGAACCTTTCCGGAAACTGTGGGACGACAGGTTTAATAAACTGGAAGCGGTCATGAAAAAGTACAAACCGAAAAAATAGAATGCACATGGAACGAAAAACAATCATTCACGCCGAAGATGGTAAACAGGAAATCATTATAACCAGGGAATTTGATTTGCCGCTGGACCTGCTTTTTAAAGCCTACGTAGAGCCCGGGATTGTTGAGCAGTGGATGGGAACAAAAGTGTTGAAACTGGAAAGTAAAAACCACGGCAGTTACCGGTTTGAAACAACGGATCCGAAAGGGAACCGGCACGGTTTCAACGGAACGATCCATGAGTTTATTCCCCTGCAGAAGATCACCCGTACGTTTGAAATGGAAAATACACCCTTTGCCATTCAACTGGAGTTTTTGGCATTTGAACGCCTCACAGACGACACCAGCAAACTTAGCATGCATATCATCTATAAATCTGTTGCCGACAGGGACAACATGCTGAAGCTGCCCTTTGCCCAGGGAATCAATATGGCCCACAACCGGCTACAGGAAACCGTTAGCAAACTAAAATAACCCGGCATGAAAAAGAAAAGTACGATCCTCTATTGGGCCGCCACCCTCTTTCTTGCGATTGGAATGCTGGCAGGCGGCGTACAGCAAATGTTGCAAACAGGAGGGTATGTTGATATCGCTGGCCGCCTGGATTATCCATTGTATGTATTATCCATTATTGGCGTATGGAAAATTTTAGGAGTGGCAGCCCTGCTTATTCCAAAAGCCCCTTTGCTGAAGGAATGGGCGTATGCGGGCTTTTTCTTTGCCCTGTCTGGCGCTGCCATTTCACACCTGGCCATGGATCAACCGGTAAACGCCGTATTTCCTTCGCTGGTGCTGCTGACCGTGACTGTGTTATCGTGGTATTTCAGACCTGCCGACAGAAAGATCCCTTCCGTAAATCAATAACTATATCATATGAACCCAGGCGTTGATTGGTTTTTTACCAAAGCCACCAGGTGGCAGAACGAATACGAAATATTGAGAAGGCTTGTACTCGACTGCGGGCTGACGGAAGAATTGAAATGGGGTTGCCCCTGCTACACGTTCCAGAAACGAAACGTTGTTTTAATTCACGGATTTAAAGAATACTGTGCGCTCTTATTTATGAAAGGAGCTTTATTAAAGGATGCGGAGAAAATTTTAGTTCAACAAACGGAAAATGTGCAGGCAGCACGACAGATTCGTTTTACCAGTGTTCAGCAGATAAAGAAGATGCAGCGGGTGTTGAAGGCTTACATCACCGAAGCTACAGAAGTGGAAAAGGCCGGTTTAAAAGTTACCCTGAAAAGCCCAAAAGAATTCAACATGCCGGAAGAATTTCAAAATGTGTTGGAAGACATGCCCGAATTAAAAACTGCATTTGGGGGCCTGACGCCGGGACGGCAAAGAGGATACCTTCTTTATTTTTCTGCACCCAGGCAAGCCAAAACCCGGGAGGCAAGGATCGAAAAATATTTGGAAAAAATTCTAAGGGGAAAGGGGCTGGATGATTAAAGGGTGAGTACAAATCCAAGCAGGCAAGAAGCCCAGCTTCCGGCAGGCCAATTAAAGAATTTTTTTGTAAAGATGAGGTGAGCCGGTATTGAAGCCGTAACCAACCCTTCCCGTACCGACAGGGTTTTATATGGAAGGTGTATGTCTTTGCAGCGCAGGTGTGTTAGATTCTTATACAAATCACCGTGCGCAAAGAAGCAATGCAGGGCTGTGAAAAAAAGTATTGCCGTTTATCCAGGTGTGTGATTTGGCCTAATTTGCCCTATGATTTTTGCAGTGGGCGGTCTTTCAAGAATTGTTTTTGTTAGTTTTTACCTTTTTTTACTCTCCTGCACCGGGGAGCCCTCTTCCATTGTGGCCGGGACCGAAGGCCGGGTGGTGGCCATCGCCGACGGGGATACGTTTACCTTTCTTACCGGTGACAAGCAGCAGGTGAAGGTGCGCCTGTATGGTATTGACTGCCCGGAGCGGAAGCAGGATTTCGGGCAGGTGGCCAAACAAAGATTAAGTGAGCTGGTGTTCGGCCAAAGGGTGTCGGTCATTAAAAAAGACATTGACCGTTATGGCCGGACGGTGGCCCTGGTGTATAAGAAGGACACCTGCATTAATGAAGAACTGTTAAAGGAGGGGCTGGCCTGGCATTATGTGAAGTATGACCGGAACCCGGCGTGGGAGCTGATGGAAGCCCGGGCCAGGAAGCAAAAGGCCGGCTTGTGGGTGCAGCCCCACCCTGTACCGCCGTGGGAGTGGAGAAAGAGAAAATAAGGAAGAGAACCGGTCCCCCTCCCCGCTGATTTTCCGAAGGGACCCAGAACGAGACAAAGTTTAAAACTACCGCGACTACAGCCAACACACAAAGGCTTAAAAAAAGAGTCATTCAAAACAGTTTTATTCACCAGGCAGATCTTTACCTGGTCAAACCCGTTCACGCCGGGCACTTAAAAAGGGCCCTAACCGCTATCCTTAGCAGTTGGGGACAACACCTGCGCAGGCATTATTTTATCAACAACCGCTTTGTGCCCTACACGGCGGCTGCCGGTAAAGTGGCGGGGTTGTGAAACCCTCTATGCTGTTGGCAGGTTTAAGTACGGAATGGCGTTCCGCACAAGGACAAAAATGTATTGTGATTCCCGGGCTTTAAAAAGCAAGGGATTTTTATTGAGGGAAGTGGTAGTGAGGCAAGTAATTTTTGCACCCCGGTTGCGAACTGGGGTAACAGGGATATAAAAGCATATAGGGGTAACGGTGACAATGAAGCGGTGCGTTCCTGCTGAGTAGAAATACCCGCCTTTTTCGTATTTTTTCTAAAAAAACATTGGCTGCCTGTTGGTTTATAAAAAAACACCATTTATATTCGTAGCCGCTTGCTCCGCTAAGCGACCCTTTTTTACAGAACCAACCATCCATTTTCCTCTGAAGCAGCGATATTGGCAACAGGCATACGTTGCAGACCCGTACTCCATTTCCTTCAGAAAAAGAGCGCCAGGCCGGATTTAATTTTAAATTTTATTTCAACGACTATTTTTCGCCGTTAGACGACCATAACCAGACCAGGGGACTAAATGTAAAACATATTGCAACTATTTTGAAGATATTTACATCTGAGAATAGTTGTCCCGTGAAACCTGCCCTGAGGGCCAGGCTGACACCATCCTTTCGCGGGGATATCGTTTATCTTTTACCCTCTGAGTTTTCCACCGTCCCTTGAAACGAATGATGAGTGCATCGTTCCCCAACCAACCTATCCACATCCGGGAAAGCTAACCTAAACTACTGCATCCTAATGTGCAACAAACCTAAACTGTTTTTTATGCAACCATTGCGCTGCTTATGGGTGATGACCCTTGCTGTCATTACTTCATCCTTAACCAAACTTATTGCTGCCGTTCAAGGCCTGGGTTCCGCTATTTGGAACACCCTTTTTGGGCGTGCCGGTGGACGAACTACTGCAGATACCAAAATTCCATATATAGTAAATGATGCGCAGTTGACTGCCGCATCATTTTTTTTTGAACGTAATACCAACTGTGTTATGAGAATGTCTATACTTAAGTCCAAATTTTTGGCAATTGTTTTTGTGATCGTGAATCTGTTTGTTGCGGGGAATGTATTGGCGCAAACATCGCCACAAACGTTTACTTCTTCAGGAACATTTACAGTACCTGCAGGGGTTACTCAAATAACTGTTGAAGCCTGGGGCGGCGGTGGAAGGGGGGGGGCAACTTCAGCTGCAGGAGCTGCTGCCGGTGGTGGTGGTGGCGGCTATTCTAAAAAAGTAGTTTCAGTTGTTCCTGGTACAACTTATACAGTCAATGTGGGAGCCGGAGGATCATCGACAGTTATAAATGGAGGAGATTCCTGGTTTATTAATAGTTCAACTGTATTAGCAAAAGGGGGTTCAGGTGTACCTACTAACGGTACGACAGGGGGAGCCGGAGCTACATCAGGCATTGGTGATCCTGGATTTACGAACACTGGAGGAAAAGGTGCTAATGTTGTAGGGGGTAATGGAGGAGGAGGCGGTTCATCTGCAGGAACAACATCAGGGGCCAATGGTACAGATGCTATCAATAATAATGGAGCAATAGCACCTACAGGTGGTGGTAACGGTGGAGATGGTGTCTCCAATACAAATGGTCCAGGTTCAATCGGTTTTAGTCCTGGAGGCGGAGGTGGGGGCGCCAAAGCAAATAATGCTACTGTAAGAACAGGAGGTAATGGAGGCAATGGACAGGTAATACTTACATGGACAGCTTGTCCTACAATAACTGCTTCGCTTTCCGGTACAAACGCTATTTGTGCAGGTAGCAGTACTAATTTAGTAGTAAGCATTACTGGCGGTACAGGTCCCTATACGGTTGTATATTCAGGTGGTACGGTAAATAATTATGCAAGTGGGACAAATATTTCAGTAAGTCCATCATCCTCTACAACTTATTCCTTAACATCGGTAACAGATGCTAATGGTTGTACAGCAACAGTATCCGGCACACCGACTGTAACGGTACGCTCTGCACCAACTGCAAGCATCAGCGGTTCCACCACTATTTGTTCGGGTGGAAGTGCCACATTAAATCTAACAGCTACTCCAAATACTACAGTGACTTATTCTGTCAGTACCGGAGGAACAGGAACAGTGGCTATTGGGGCAGGGGGAACAGGAACAATAGCTGTGTCTAATTTAACCGCAACAACAACGTATACATTAACCAGTGTAGCTTATACGGATAATGCGCCCGGATGTTCTGTTGCGATTTCCGGCCAATCAGCCACGCTGACAGTAAAAAGCCCTATTACGGCAACAGCCGGTGGTGACCAATCTGTTACCGGGTCTACGGCCACCTTACAGGGGAATGATCCTAGTCCAGGCAACGGCCTATGGACGATTGTGGGTACACCCAATGATGGAAGTTTTGGGGATGCGACAGTTTATAATACAACGTTTACAGGTGTTGAGGGGAAAACGTATACTTTACGGTGGACCATTTCCAATACGCCTTGTGCGGCTACATCTGATGATGTAACTATTACATTGAACCCTGCTGCAGTTTCTACAATAACAACGATTGATGCTGCCAACGCTACTTATGGTGATGGCAGTGTAGATCTAGTGGCGCATGTAAGTCAGGCTGCGGCAACGGGAAGTGTAGAGTTTTATGTGAATGGGAGCGCAACGCCTACTGGAACTGCTACTTTATCCAATGGTACGGCTACGTTCAGTTATTCCCTAACTGGGGTGAATGCAGGTTTATATGCGCTTAGAGCAAAATATTTAGGTGCCGGGGTTTATACGGCGAGTGAGACGGATCCGGAGACGGCGGGATCGTTGCATGTGAATCAGAAGGCCTTGACGGTATCGGCCACAGCAGACGACAAGACATACGATGGCAATGCC
>CBHTSW010000058.1:0-9697 GCA_966095395.1 uncultured bacterium
CAACTACCGGGAAAACAATATGAACATCTATGAATGGATGCTCCAGTTTCAAAAAGGTGGAAGTACTCCGGCGCCGAGTCCATCCCCAAGCCCTACTCCAATTCCCATCGCCACTATCAACTTGCCGGGCAAGGTAGAAGCAGAAAATTATTCGTCGATGAGCGGGGTACAAACCGAAAACACTACTGATGCAGGTGGAGGAAAAAATGTAGGCTATATTGACAATGGCGACTGGATGAACTATAGTGTTAATGTCGTTACAGCCGGCACCTATACGGTTAACTTGCGAGTAGCTACCCCGAACTATGGCACCCAATTGCAAATTAAAAATAGCAGCGGCATCGTTCTGGCCACCGTCAATGCTCCAATCACCGGCGGCTTCCAGAACTGGCAAACCGTGAGTGCTACCGTCAACCTTTCGGCTGGTGCGCAAACCCTTAAGATCCAATCCACGGGTGCACCATGGAATTTCAACTGGATGGAGTTTGTTCAAGGTGCCACGCCCCCTCCCACGGCTCCTTCCACAGGCACGACCACAAGGATTGAAGCGGAGAACTGGACGTCGATGAGCGGGGTACAAACCGAAAACACCACCGACGTGGGGGGTGGCAAAAGCGTGGGCTGGATTGAAAATGGCGACTGGATGCAGTACAGTGTCACCACGCCTTCCGCTGGCTCCTATACCCTGAATTTTCGACTAGCCACCATTTATAGCGGGGCCCAGTTTCAGGTTAAAAACAGCAGTGGTCAGGTGTTGGCTACCGTCAACGTACCCACCACGGGTGGCTTTCAAACCTGGCAAACCGTGAGTGCTACGGTGAACCTTGCAGCAGGCACCCAAACCCTGCGCCTGCAGTCCTCGGCCCAAGCCGGCTGGAACATCAACTGGCTGGAGTTAGCGGGAGGCTCCTCTTATACGACTACTGCTCCCACGGCTCCTTCCACAGGCACGACCACAAGGATTGAAGCGGAGAACTGGACGTCGATGAGCGGGGTACAAACCGAAAACACCACCGACGTGGGGGGTGGCAAAAGCGTGGGCTGGATTGAAAATGGCGACTGGATGCAGTACAGTGTCACCACGCCTTCCGCTGGCTCCTATACCCTGAATTTTCGACTAGCCACCATTTATAGCGGGGCCCAGTTTCAGGTTAAAAACAGCAGTGGTCAGGTGTTGGCTACGGTCAACGTGCCAAATACAGGTGGATTTCAAACCTGGCAAACTATTTCCGCTACGGTTAATCTGCCTTCAGGCCAGCAAACTTTACGATTACAATCTTCTGCGCAAGCAGGATGGAATATCAACTGGCTGGAAATTGCGAGTGGCGGCAGCCTGTATGCCGCAGCACAACGCAGCAGCGCCATCATGAGTACTGAAGCCACCAATGCTTCCACAGCACCGGCCCTGGGAGTGTATCCCAACCCGGTAACCGACCGTTTTGTTCTTCAAATCAACAACAGCCTAACCGGGGCAGTCTATGTGCAGGTGGTAAGCCTGCAGGGCGCCGTGCAAAAACAGTTTTCGTTGACAAAAGCAGACGCCTCGACCAGCCAGTTCTATCTTTCCATTGGGGAGCTGCCAGCCGCCAGCTATATCCTGAAAGTGACCATGAATGGCTGGAACGACTCCAAACAAATCATCAAACAATAACCCTATCGGCAATCATAAAAGGCCGGCCTTGCGCCGGCCCTATCATCCTTTTAAAAAGTTAATCTATGAACAAACACAAGCTACCGGTTTTAGGCTTTAGCCTATTACTGCTGATAACATCATGCAAGAAAAATGATGTTCAGCATGAAGACACCATGACAAATTCAACGGCGATTGCCGCTCCTGCTATCACCAAGGCTTCTGAATGGAAATCATTTTCTAACTGGACTTCTTCAAAAGAAGAAAAGTTTACAAGCCATAGTTCTAAGGTAACAGATAGTTCAATTACAAACGCCGTTGCTACCAGCGGATTGGTGCTTGCCTTTTCAAAAGCCGGAAACACCATTCAGGCATTGCCTTTCCAGGAAAAGGGAGCAAACGATTCCTATTGGTATTATCAGATATCCAAAGATGCCATTACCCTGTCTTGTGATAATTACAACGGTACAGCGCCTGTAAATACAACAGAATTCAAATATTTTGTATTCACTCCGGAACAATTAAAGAACTTGGAAACTAAAGGTTATTCTAAACTTCAATTGCTGCAACTTACCTATGAAGAAGTGGCAGCGCTTACAAATCAATAACACTTCGAAAAAGGCCTGAAACAGGCCTTTTTTATTGCAGTATCCTAATTCCTGAAATCAATTTGCCTGGCAAGCAGGCAGACATTATTGTGCTCTGACTATGAAAAAACACTTGATCCGCGCAAGCCGAAAAATTTTGGCTTGCTTGTTCTTCTGTAGCCTGTTTTCAAACAACCTATTTGCCCAGGTTCCTACCGCTAACAGTTCTTCCTCTTACGTTCCTTACTATGGTGTGTATCGTTATGGAGCCAACCCTGGATGGTACGGCAGCAACTGGTCAGCTGAAAACGTAGCCACTTTGGCCATGGGTAGTGCTTCCCTTAATGTTAAAGGAACAGGCGTAAAAACATTAAGGGTTCCCCTGTATAATGATCATTTAACGACCTATGGCTTGAACGTTGAATTGCCCAAGCTTCAGTATTACGCTACATTGGGAGGTGGCGACATTACAGCTTTTGTAGGAAACCCTGCGGCAGCAAACAGAGAACCCACCACTTTCCCGGGAAGTACTGAACAAGCAAAAACCTTTAAAGGATTATATGAACCTATTTGGCTGGATGCCGCACAAACACAAATTAATCCGGCAAACACATATGCGAAATACTTGTATGATGTAGTAAAGGTGTACGGTTCTTACGTAAAGTTTTGGGAAGTAGTAAATGAACCTGATTATACTTATACCGCATCAGGATGGTTAGGCGACGCAAATCCTCCTTCTACAGGCAGCTGGTTTGACCATAATCCTACCGCTGCAGAACTGGTAAACCTTCGTGCACCGATTCAATACTATATTCGTACCCTGCGGATATCCTGGGAGGTAATTAAAAAACTTCGGCCCAGCTCTTATGTATGTACAGGTGGCATTGGATACAGAAGTTTCCTGGATGCTATTTTAAGAAACACAGATAACCCTGTTGATGGTTCTGTTACATCCGCCTATCCTCAGAAAGGAGGAGCTTATTTCGACGTTTTAAGTTTTCACAATTATCCAATGTACAATTTAAAGACCTGGAGCAATGCTATTAGTGGTTTCCAGTTCTCACGGCATTCGGATGCGGCTGCTACTGTTTTTATTAATTGTAAAGAAGTCATGGCGAGTCTTCTGAACTCGTATGGATATAACGGCTCTACCTACCCTAAAAAACAATTTATCTGTACGGAGACTGGTTTGTCAAGAGTATCTGATGGCGATAACTGGGGAAGTAATGAGGGCCAGAGAAATTATATTATCAAGGCCCACATAGCTTCTCAAAAAGCAGATATCAAACAGGTATATTGGTACACAATCGGAGACCAGACGGGCTCCTCTCAATATGATCAGATGGGCATGTACCGTTATTTTGGGAGTTCATCACCTTATAACGCTACTATGACTGATCAGGGTATTGCTGCTAAAACAACTTCTGATCTATTGTATGGGAAGGCCTATGATGCTGCAAGAACGTCAGCATTGGGTCTGCCGTCTAATGTAAATGGCGGTGCTTTTAGAGGACCCGATGGCACCTACGTTTATGTATTGTGGGCAAAAACCAATGTTGATCTTTCCGAAAATGCATCTGCTACATATAGCTTTCCCTCTATAGTAGCAATGAACGGAAGTGTTGTTAGAAAAGACTGGAACTTCTCCCAAACCAATGCCTCTTCTACTATTCCAAAAACAAATATTAGCCTTTCCGGTAGCCCAAGTTTTTTTATAGAAGCAACCACTGTTCCTACTTCCCCAACCACCAGTGGGGCTACTAAAATTGAAGCGGAAAACTGGACGTCGATGAGCGGGGTACAAACCGAAAACACCACCGACGTGGGGGGTGGCAAAAGCGTGGGCTGGATTGAAAATGGCGACTGGATGCAGTACAGTGTCACCACGCCTTCCGCTGGCTCCTATACCCTGAATTTTCGACTAGCCACCATTTATAGCGGGGCCCAGTTTCAGGTTAAAAACAGCAGTGGTCAGGTGTTGGCTACCGTCAACGTACCCACCACGGGTGGCTTTCAAACCTGGCAAACCGTGAGTGCTACGGTGAACCTTGCAGCAGGCACCCAAACCCTGCGCCTGCAGTCCTCGGCCCAAGCCGGCTGGAACATCAACTGGCTGGAGTTAGCGGGAGGCAGGACGGCAGATCCTACACCAACTCCAGATGCCCAAACTTCAACAAGAATAGAAGCGGAAGCCTATACTTCTATGAGTGGTGTGCAAACAGAGAATACTTCTGATGTGGGGGGTGGAAAAAATGTAGGCTGGATTGAAAAGGGTGATTGGATGGAATATAGCATTAACACTCCTTCAGCCGGAACCTATACAATGAGCCTGCGGTTGGCAACGATCTATAACGGATCGCAGCTACAGGTAATGAAAAGCGATGGTTCAGTGCTGACCACTGTGAATGTCCCCACCACCGGCGGGTTTCAAACCTGGCAAACCGTAACGGCAACTCTTACTCTTTCCGGAGGTATACAAACCATAAGGATTTTATCTTCTTCAAGTTTAGGGTGGAACATTAACTGGTTTGAAATTGCCGGAGCAAGTGCTACCACTCCTTCTAGCCCTATCAGTTCTACCAAAATAGAAGCAGAGAATTGGAAAGCCATGAAGGGTGTGCAGGCAGAGACCACTACAGATGCTGGCGGCGGCAAAAATGTAGGCTATATTGAAAATGGAGATTGGATGGAGTACGTTTATAATGCTCCTTCTTCTGGAACTTATACAATAAATTTTAGGCTTGCCAGCCCTAATAATGGTTCCCAGTTTCAAATTCAAAATAGCGGCGGACAAATACTAACAACCGTCAACGTTCCAAACACCGGCGGGTTTCAAACCTGGCAAACCGTATCGGCCACCGTCAACCTGCCTTCTGGCCAGCAAACTTTACGACTACAATCAGCTGCGCTAGCCGGCTGGAACATTAACTGGATGGAAATTGCGAGTGGGAGCACAGCCATGCTTTCCATGCAAAAAAGTACTCTCTCAACTGTTGATAGTACAGCCTCGGATGTTCCGGCCCTGGAAGTGTATCCCAACCCGGTAACCGACCGTTTTGTTCTTCAGGTAAACAACAGCTTAACCGGAGCGGTGAGTGTCCAGATCGTAAACCTGCAGGGAGCAGTGCAAAAGCAGTTCTCTTTGTCAAAAACGGCAGCTGCTACCAGCCAGTTCTACCTCTCCATTGGTGAACTGCCAGCAGCCAGCTATATCCTCAAAGTCAGCATGAGCGACTGGAACGATGCCACTCAACTCATCAAACAATAAACCCTGTCAGCAATTATAAAAAGAGAGACTAATGGTCTCTCTTTTTTTTAATAACAATAGGAAATTGCATCGCATACGATGATCAAAATTGCAGAGCGACACAGTAAGAATACTTTTTAAGATTCATATCAAACTTTTTGATTTTGAACAACAGTAAATGACTTTTTCAACTTCAAAAATCTTTTTTCATAAAGTTCATACGATAACCCGGATACAAGAACTACCAGGGCAACTGATAAAACAGGATAAATGATCTCGTAAACGAATAGGCTTTCTTTAGAGAAATACTTCAAGAGGAAAATGAGAAAAAGCTGTATGATGGTTGCATGAAGGACATACATGCCATAAGAATATTTACCCATTCTTTTTAAGAAAGCAGTTTCTAAATTGAAAATAAACTTGCCTGTAGCCGCAGCTAATATTATATACGCAAAACACAAACAAGCTACAGTAGAAAAAAAATAATCTGTTACCAGTTTTGGCCTCGGCAAAATATCTGTAATATATAACAACGCAAAAAGGCATACCGCCGCCTGAATAACTTTATTTTCGACTACATGTCTGATCTTATTATAAATGTTTTTATTAAAATAGAAATAAGCGGCTAATATTCCTAAGCCGAAAGCATCAAACCAACAAGTGGTAAAAGTGTATAGTGGATTGATGTGTTGATTAGTATGCACAATGCCTGCTGTTATTAAATATTGAAGAAGAAATTTGGAAGCAATACCTACACCAATCAGCAATAAACTGATCTTCAAAAAACTATTCCCTTTTTTAACAAGCCAGGGAGCAAAAAGATAAAATTGTTCTTCTATACAAACAGACCAGTATAATTCAATGAGGCCTCTATTAAAAACTGCAAAAATCAACTGCAAGTTCACAGTAAATGTAAAAAGATATAAAAGGTTCTCACCGACAGGGGTATTTATTGGATGCCCTAAAAACCCCAAAATCTTATCAGTAAAGACTATTGACAATATTCCGAAGCCGAAGTAAAGTGGCCAGATACGCAGCATCCGGCGGATATAAAAATTCTTAACCTGAATAGTATTCGTAAACTTTTTTTCAACAAATAATAAAGAAAAAATTAGAAAGCCACTAAGCACAAAAAAAAGAGTTACTCCGTGAGATCCTAGGCTTTGGACTATACCACTTTCAAGATTTGGAATACCTGTCGTATTTCCTTTATAATCCGAAAGATGTTGGATCATCACCATCAGGGCTGCAAAAAATCTAAGCCCATCCAAATTTTTAAAATACACCCTTGGCACATTAGCATCTGAAAGCGAAGAAGCATCCTTTAATTTATGAAGAGATAATACAGGGGATTTTTCCATACAGATGATGTTTACTTTAATAAAATTCGGCATAGGGATGCACACACTTGTTATATCCGTATGGTTATAAGTTGAATTTTCTTAACGCGAACGAAGGTATCTCAACAAAATAAAATGGAAGGTATTTAAATCTGCATTTCCCCCTGACCTATAAAAATTTTCATGCTTACAAATCCTGAAATAACTTTTTCTCCTCAACAGGGCGGAAACGGAAATCAGGCCGTGCTTGATTTCCTTTAAAATAATTCCCGGGCTTTTAGTGGCGATCATCTTATAATTCCTTTTTATTTTAATGTGGTGGGGGCTTTTCTGCCGAAAATCCATACCATGCTAAAATCTTGCCATTCAGTAATTTTGCACCATCTTGAGTTTTCAGCGAAGCACAGGTTTTATTACACTTAAAGAATTATACTAAAAATTTATTATTGCTTAATTTAAGGCAGGCTATTATATTTGTATCTTCAGGAACAGTTGAACCGACAGACTGATACTTAAGAAGAACTATCTTAGAATCTTATCTTATTAGAATAAAGCTGACCCCTTCAGCAAACGGCATTTTCTCTACCATTTTCTTAAATCCTTTTGAATTCCCCGTAAGTTTTGTACCCCTTGATATTGATCCTGTTATAAATCTTTATTTGTAACAAAAATAGCGGTTGATAAGTTGTATCATAATTGAAAAATGACTCGTTTAACCAGAAGCGTTGCTTTTTTGCTCGTACTTTATGTGGGAACTGTTCTACAAACTGTAAAGCTTGCAACCGGGAAGTTCAAAATTTCAATGGTGTACAACCCTGAAATCCTTTTGAAACATGAGTTATTACGATAAATTCACATCCCTAATTGTAAAGGCACTATTTTTGAAATTGTAATTTTAAAGCTCTGCTTGATTGCAGAACAAACCAATTCAGGAATATTACGTATATAAATAGCCTGCCTTTCCTAATCCTTTTGAATTACCGACTTTCCAATTTCTAGATTGATTGCCAAGTTTTCTGAAAATTTTCTTGTCAGAACGTTAATTAATGAAAAGATTTCCTATTCCCTAACTACTATGCCCCTAATTATGACTCGTTTAACCAGAAGCGTTGCTTTTTTGCTCGTACTTTATGTGGGAACTGTTCTACAAACTGTAAAAGCCCAAAGTGTTTTAGATCCATCAGATCCTGTCATTACGTATGATTCCACAAAACCTCCTACCCAGCCAGTAGATGGACAGATCGGCAAATGGGTAAGAACGGTGAGGATGTCGTGGAATACAGATATGTACAAGGCTTATATTTATAAGGGTCTTGCCTTCAGGCTTCACTTTCCTAAAACTTACAACCCCACAGCCGTTGACGGAAAGAAATATCCCCTCTTGTTGTTTTTTCATGGCCATGGTGAGTATGGACCGATCTATGACAATGAATTTCATTTGTTGCACGGTCATCAGGGATTTGATCAGGCGATTAACAACGGCACCTTTGATGGGTATGTACTTTCCGCACAAAGCACATACTTCTTCAACATTACTGACTACGACAAGATTATTCAAATCGTCAATTACATGATCGCTAACAACAAAGTCGATCCTTTTCAAATCAGTGTGAACGGACTTTCACAAGGGGGACAAGCCTGTTGGGAAATGCAATACAATTTTCCCACCTATATCTCAGCTTCCCTTCCTATGTCTTGGACACAAACTTCTTATACAGATCCTAATTTTGTAAACAAAGTAAAATATACGCCTACCTGGGTATTTCAGGGTTCTACAGATGTTAACCCTCCACCATCCACCACTTACCAGGTAAGGGATGCTATGGTAGCGGCAGGAGCCAATTTTACCCTGACCGAGTATCAGGGAGTAGGGCACGGAACCTGGTGGCTGGCATGGGGAGAACCTGACTTTTGGCCCTTTATTAAAAGAGCGTACAGTTCTAATCCCTGGCAGATAGGAGGCAAAGTGGCTTATTGGCCCGGCGCACCCATTAACGCCACCCTTGGCTTACCGGCTGGCTTTTCGGCCTATGAATGGCGGAAGGATGGTGTACTTATTAGCGGAGCTACTTCCAATACACTGGCGGTAACGGCAGGCGGCGTATATAGCGCAAGGGTGCAAAGAAATGGACTTTGGTCGGATTGGTCCCGTTTGCCTGTAAGCATTTTACCCGGAAGATTCGAGGCCGAAGATTATACAGCCATGAGCGGAGTGCAAACTGAATACACCCAGGACGCTGGCGGCGGAAAAGATGTAGGATGGATTGAACAGGGCGACTGGATGGAGTACAGCATTACTCCTAACACAGCCGGCATCTATACCCTTAGATTTAGAATAGCCACCCCCGGCTCGGGGGCCCAGTTCAGGGTGAAAAACAGCAGCGGCACGGTGCTGGCCACCGTGAACGTTCCCAACACGGGGGGCTGGCAGACCTGGCAAACCATCTCTACTACCCTAAACCTGGCTACAGGGCCCCAGACCCTGCGATTGGAATCTTCGGCTACGGTGGGCTGGAACATCAACTGGCTGGAGTTTGTCCAAGGCGGAACTCCTCCGGCCAACCAACCGCCTTCGGTCAACGCCGGAACGGATCAAACCATCACCCTGCCCACCAACAGTGTGACCTTAAATGGCAGTGGAAGTGATGGGGATGGCGCCGTGGCTTCCTACAGCTGGACAAAAGTTTCAGGAGGTGCCGCTACCCTCACATCCCCTTCTTCAGCGTCTACTTCGGTTACCGGACTGGCACAAGGCTCTTATACCTTCAGGCTTACAGTGACCGATAACCAGGGGGCTTCAGCTAGTGATGATGTGGTGGTAATGGTGAATGGTACTGCCAACCAGCCGCCCACGGTAAGTGCGGGGGCCGATCAAACCCTTACCCTGCCCACC
>CBHTSW010000059.1:0-9538 GCA_966095395.1 uncultured bacterium
AAAAAAGCAAGGCGAAGACGTAACAAAGGTGGAGCCGGTCTTTATGGATGAATCCAGTCCAAATGTCATTTATAAAGGCTGGTCAAAATCATTGGCGGATGGTGCTACACCTGTTTGGGCTATTCAGAAGATTAGCCGGACAAATGATATTGTCGCTCATGAATGGGCAGATGGCAACCAGCTTTATGACAATGCTTGGGATAATAGATTGCAATTAGCGTATGCGCCATATCTACCCGACAGCCTTGGTTACTAATAATTGGCTTAAAAGCCATTAACTCCAATTCTTAATTAAAAACAAAAAACCCTATGTTTCAGCTTTTCAATGACGGAGCCGTCATCCGTATCGAAAACGGCACGAAGACCTTACTGGTTACCAAAGAGCAGGTCAAAACCATTGACACGATCCAGAACAACATCGTAAGGATTGACATTGGCGAAGGGCCGCTGAAGAACATCTTCATCAATTACCAGGATGTCACAAACCCGGTAGTGGCTTCGGCCAATGAGTTAAGAGACTTGATCAAAGGCTGGCTTGTCTCAGACAATTACAATGGTGGCGATGCAACAGAAGCCACCCAGCTTAGTATTTTAACCAAATTGGGAGACCTTGCCCACATCCTGCAAGCCATCAAAACCAAGGAAGCCGCTTTCACCAGGGAAGAACCTTCACGTATTGATGAATCTAATCCCTACATGATTTACCGTGGCTGGCACAGAGCTTTCGGTTACCCGGATGCTGCTGAGTGGGCCATTGAACGCATCAGACGTGAGGGTGATGAAGTTATCCATGAGTGGGCCTTTGGAACACAAAAGCAGATCTACAAATGGAATGACCGCCTGACCATGAATTACGTGCCGTATGATCATGACCTGCCGGTAGAAGCACCGCTACCAATCATGCCGGATTCTAATCCGCCAGTTGAATCAAACCAACCAATGGAATGAAATACAGAGTTACCCCAGAGATAGTACTCGGTAACATTTCAGAAGTAGAAATTCCCGAACTGCAGGTTTCTTATAACCGCAGTTCGGGTAAATTTCTTTCCGGGACTATCTCTTCATCGTCCGACGTTGCTGCTTTTATCCGAAATACCATCGGTGGAAATGAAGTAGAACTGCAAGAGCAGTTTATTGTGCTTTACCTAAGTCAAGCTAACCGTGTTATTGGGTATTATAAACACTCCAAAGGTTCCATCAATGCGACTGTAGCCGATACCCGGATTATTTTAGGAACAGCCCTTAAATGTGCCTGTGTGGCTATGATCGTAGCGCACAACCATCCTTCGGGCAATCTAAAGCCAAGCAGAGCCGATGAGGATTTAACACGTAGGCTGAAGGAAAGTGCAGCCCTAATGGATATAAAGCTGCTTGGCCATTTAATCATCACAAAAGAAGGCTACCTATCCTTTGCCGATGAAGGCTTACTAAACCTTGCAGGCCTTAGCGGGTTAACAGATGGCCATGACAGGTTTGTAAGTGCAGTCACAGAGTCGCTCGAAAAGAAAACGGCTCATAACAAAACCTCGATTGAAAAACTAGCGACTACATTCGGTATAACGGATAAAACAGAAGTTAAGGAACTAACAGAACTGGCAATTGTAAAAAGAGCCAGGATGCTGGCACACGCTAAGGGGTCAATTAAAGAGAGGTTTGATGAAATTGTGAACCTTTATAACTCCCAAGTCAACCTTTCACACCGCACATCACAATCTATCCTGCTCCAACAATATTCGACGCCTGCACCCATTGGTTATTTAGCAGGTGTTTTTTGTGGCTTGGACAAAGGCGCCTCCCTGTTTGAACCATCTGCCGGAAATGGTCTACTTACTATCGTTGCAAATCCTTCACAGTGTACGGTTAATGAAATTGATACAATACGGAGAAGAAACTTGGAGAAGCAAGGCTTTAACCTGGTCATGAACCAGGACGCCACTAAACCCTTTCGAGGGTTTGAAAAGAAGTTTGATGCTGTCATTACGAATCCTCCCTTTGGCAATATGGAAAAAGAAGCCATGTGGGATACATTTCCAATAAAGCCTCTAGAGCATATAATGGCCCTAAGAGCACTGGACTGCATGAAGGACTCCGGTAAGGCTGCAATTATTATTGGTGGGCATACCAAGTGGGATGATAAAGGCCGCATACAAGCAGGCAAAAACAGAATCGTTTTTAACTACCTATACAGCCGCTATCATGTCGCAGACGTAATCAATATTGATGGCAGTAAACTTTACTCTCGCCAGGGAACTTCATTTGATGTGCGGCTCATACTGATTAATGGAAGAAAACCCAAACCCTTAGGAGCGGCACCGGTTTACAATCCAGCAAAAGATGGAGAGGTAAAAAGTTTTGAAGTCCTTTTTGAAAGGGTCATGGATGCTACCGAAACAAATTTTTCTATGAAACCACTAACTGATTTGGAAAACGAAGCCTTAGCACTGCAATCCCTATTCGCAGTAGAGGGCTTAGGCGCACCCTACGAACCTGCTTCGGAGGCCTGCATTGTGCTGAACACCCAAGTGCCGGACAGCATGGCATTTGAAACCCGAAAAGCGATCCTGGACATTAAAGCTGAAGTAGGCGGCGATATCGACAATTTTGTTCGCCACCGGCTTAAATATCCGACCAAAGCTTCCTTATGTAAAGTGCTCTCCGCCGAACAGATTGATGCCGTAGCAATGGCTATCTATAACATCGAAGCCAGAGGCCAGGGTATGATTATCGGTGACCAGACCGGTATTGGGAAAGGCCGCGTGGCTGCTGCCATGATCCGATACGCTGTAGTGCAGGGTCACAAACCTGTTTTCTTGACTGAGAAGGCCAACTTATTCTCTGACATCTATAGAGATTTATCCGCCATTGGATCTGCCTACTTCAAACCCTTTATTGTTAATACCAAGGAATCAAAAACAGATATAAAAGACGAAGACGGTAATGTCATTTATCAGGCTCCTGCCGTAACCGAACAAAACCGGATTATAGCTGACCGGGTGGTTCCTTCTTATTACGATTTTGTTGTAGCTACTTATTCCCAGTTTAACTCGCCGGAAAAGAAGCCGGAAAAGCCTCATTTTCTGAAAGCCATAGCGTCGGACAATATCTTCATTTTGGATGAAGCGCATAATTCCAGTGGCTCTTCTAACACGGGGGAGTTCTTGCAAAAAGTAGTCGCCGACACCAAAGGCGTTGTATTCCTTTCAGCCACCTTCGCTAAACGACCAGACAACATGCCTATTTATGCTATGAAGACTTCTATTGCCGATTGCAATATGAGTAAAGATGAACTGGTGGAATCCATCACTCGGGGCGGTGTGGCTTTGCAAGAAGTGCTTTCTTCCCAACTCGTAGCAGAAGGGCAAATGGTACGTAGAGAAAGAAGCTTTGAAGGCGTAGAGGTGAATTATATCACCCTTGATGACAAAGGCGAAGAACATAGGGCTATCGCGGATAACATCACGGACATTCTTCGGGATATTATTGCCTTTCAAGGAGCTTACGTGGATCAACAGATTGAAGAACTGGATAAAATAGCCGTAGCCGAAGGGAAAGAAGTGGAACTAAGGGAAGGTACTTCCCAGGCAGGCGTAGACAACCTGCCTTACTTCTCTAAAGTTTTCCAGGTCATAAACCAAATGCTCTTTTCACTCAAGGCGGATGCCGTAGCCGAAAGAACCATACAGCGGCTCAAAGAAGGCAAAAAGCCGGTGATTGCCTTTGCCTCCACAATGGGTTCCTTTATTGAAAGCATGGAAAATGAGCAGGGGTTGCCCGTTTCGGATGGCGATACGATTAATGCTGATTTTACCGAAGTACTGAAAAGAGGCTTAGATGGTATTCTTCGCTACACCGAAAAAGACGTGGATGGCAATCCGGTACATAAGAAATTTGACCTGGCAGAGCTGCCAGTAGAAGCCCAGGTAGAATACCACCGCATTTATAACAAGATCAAATCTGCATCCACCGGCATTACCATTTCTCCCATAGATGTTATTGTAAAGAAATTAAAAGATGCCGGTTATTCTGTAGCAGAAGTTACCGGACGTAAGTACGAGTTGCAGCTCAATTCGAAGACTGGTCAAGGTTTGATTCTTTCCAGAAAAAGGATCAATACCAATGACGCTTTTCGCCAATTCAATAATAATGAAGTAGATGTTTTAATGATTAACCAATCCGGCAGTACGGGTGCTTCAGCTCATGCCATTCCAACCGCTAAAGTGCCTAAAGACCAGGTCAAGCAACGAGTGATGATTGTTTTGCAGGCAGAACTCGATATCAATACCGAAGTACAAAAGCGTGGTCGTATCAACCGTACCGGTCAAATCTTAAAACCAATTTACGACTATGTGACTTCTACCATACCTGCTGAAAAGCGGCTGATGATGATGCTCCAAAAGAAGCTAAAGTCGCTCGATGCGAATACTGCTTCCAACCAAAAACAATCTTCTAAGATTTTAGATGTACCGGATTTTCTGAATAAGTATGGTGATAAGATTGTAAAAGACTATCTGGTGGAAAATAAAGAGGTGAATGCGCTTTTGGATGATCCCTTACACCTGGAAGATTCAAAATCAGACAGCGGTTCACAGGACACTAATATTTTGGAGGATGCAGCGCATAAAGTGTCAGGTCGTGTGGCGGTTCTTTCTACCAGAATGCAGCAAGACTTTTATAACGACATTTCTGAGCGTTATAGCGACTTTGTTGAATACCTAAAGCAAGTGGGTGAATATGATTTGGAAGTAGAGGCGATGAACCTGGAAGCGGAAACAGTAGGCAGCAAAGTAATTAAGATGGGAAAAGGCTCTGATAGTGCTTTTGGTGATGATAGCAATTTGGAAACCATTCGGGCCAATGTGCTTAAAAAACCATTTTCTAAAGTAGAAATCGAAAACCTTATTCAGGAATCGCTCAAAGGCAAGGAAGCTAAATTGGTTCAATCAGACCTTGCCGAGGATTTTGTTCGCTATACGGACGCTGCACTTCAGTCTGAGTATGATGAGATAAACTTAAAGTACACGGAATTGATTAACGGTATCTCGAATGAAAAAGCAATGCAAAAGATTCTCGCGAAGCAAGGCGAAGAAGCCTTTCTGCTGGCTTGCGCCGAAAGAAGAAAGGAATTGGAAACAGCCTGGCAGTCAAAGAAGGAACAAACAAGGCGAGCGTATGAGAATCGGAAGCAGTACCTCATGAAAATGTTTAGCTTTTTTTATGTAGGTAGAGGACTTAATTATCCCATTGAAACCTATAACAACGGTCATGAGCTGGTGCCTGCCATTTTCCTGGGCTTTGTTATTGACCATAAGAAAAAGAACCCCTACGCACCATCGGGTATTAAACTTCGTTTCGCTATCGCCAACTCTTCTAAGTACCTGGCTATTCCTGCTTCGTATTCTGAGGACATTATGGCGATCATTGGCGCCTCAGTAGATGTGGCGGGGCATTCCCTTCCAACACTTTTAAATAGTTGGGAAGAATACACGAAGCAAAATAATGTAGACCGCAGAATCCGGCATATTATCACAGGAAACCTGTTACAAGCCTTTTCTGATTTTAAAGGAAAGTTGGTTAGCTACACTACCCTAGAAGGGGAAACCAAAAAAGGGATTTTGATGCCCGAAAACTGGAACCCTACAGAACAAGTGCAGGATCGTGTAGTTGTACCTATTTTAAAAGCCTTGCCACTGATAAAGTCCCTTACATCACATGCAAGCCTGGTTACCAATAATGGACTGTCCTTTTTTAGGTACGGTGATTATTACAAACTAATTATTGCAGCTTCGAGATCCAGAGGCGGTGGCATATACCTGGACGGACAAATCCTTGAACTGGTAGAGAAGAACAATTTTGAAAAAGTGTCGGATAAAATGGTGGCCCTGCTTCCCTATCAAAATATTGAGAGACTTGTTCAGGTATTACAGAACAATCATTCCCTCTCTGTAACCATTCATTCTTATCAGTTAAAAGACGTAAAAACGGACGGGCAGCGTTTTACCAATCGCAAAAAGATCGAACTGCCTGCGGAAGAAGAACCCGTAAACAATATGCTCCTCCTGGAATTAGAAGCAGAAGCCCTCGCACTTGAACTTGAATTATTAGCAGCCTAAAACTATTACCATGATCAACCCTGAAAATTACCTGTCTAAAATTGCCTCTATTGATATTAGCACCATGCCGGTGCCTTTGCAGAAGGGACACGAATTTCTGATGAAGGCAACATCAAATGGTACTGATTGGAATACGTACAACAATAGCACTGCTATTCGTAAAACCATTGGGCTGTATTTCGAAAGACTCGCTGAACATCTTAAAGAAGCTGGTAAAGTAACTAAGCCAAGAACAAAGGAACCTAAAAGTGAAAATCATAGTTCTATACCAAAGTCCTCCAAAAAGCCTAAAAGCACAATTCCCGAACTGCCAAATATCATAATGGTAGAACGGATGCCGGAAGAACTTCGTTTCGTTAAGCGATATGTGAACTTAAATGGCAAAACCAAAACGAAGGATGACATTCTTCGCTTCATCAACTCACTGCAAAAAGCAATAGTAGAAAAACGTATTCGAAAGACCTCGCCTTACGCCGAACAAGTAAAGTATATCCAGGAAAAATTAATTCAGGTGTATAACAGCATGGCATCCAAAATAAAATTAGAATTAAAGCCTGAAACATTCGAAGCACTTAAGAAGCTAACCGGCGGAGAAAAGGTGATGGCTTCCATTGGTTTTATTAAACGCTATATCACGATGAATGGTAAGCCTGCAATGAAGGAAAAAGCAAAGCAACTGTTACAGCAAATCAATAAGGCGTATGAGAAAGGAAAGATTACGGATAGCGATCCATACATCGTTGAAATACATGAGCTCAAGAAAAACCTAAAAGCATTCACTACAGATAAGACGATTAAGGTCTTGGAAATTGAACAAGCTACACTTAACGGTTTAGAAGGAATTTTGGGTTGCGCCTGTAACAGCTTAAATGGTTTTGATGGCAAGCCTGCAATTATGAACAGTATGGACTTCGCCAATATGGAGTTTGATACACTTGGCTTTACCGGCAAATGGCTGGAACTGATCGGAGACCCATCAACAAACTTCACAGCAATGGTATTCGGTAAGCCCAAGATGGGCAAGTCTTATCTGTGTGTAGATTTTGCAGGCTACCTGGCACGCAATCACGGAAAAGTTCTCTATGTAGCAAAAGAAGAAGGTCTCGATTATACATTACAGCAAAAGCTGAATGACAAAAATGTTAAGCACCCTAATTTATTCGTTGCTTCGATATTGCCAAATGATCTTTCTTCTTATGATTTTATTTTTCTGGATAGTGTAACCAAATTAAGACTTACGCCGGAGGATCTCAACAACTTAAAAAAGCAAAACCCTTTAAAATCGTTCATCTTCATTTTCCAATCCACCAAAGAAGGAAACTTTCGGGGTGCTAACGCCTTTCAACATGATGTAGATGTCGTAATTGAAGTACCAGAGAAAGGAAGGGCCGTTCAAATGGGCAGGTTTAACCAAGGTGGCGAAATTCCAATTTTCTAATACTATCAAATCCATCAAAGAATTGCGGCAGATCCTGTTATTGACTGCCGCATTCCTATTTCTAACCGAATCAATTTAATCCTATGGCAACTGTTATTATCCTAAATGAGAAACCCAAACCATCAGAATTATCTACAGAACTTAAATCTCTTTTGGAGGAAAGGAAAAAGGCAAAGCGGGAACCGCTAACCCCTGAAAAACTCCGAAAAACGCCAGGTCTTGAACATTTGACCGATGAAGAAGCCACTGAAGCTATTGATACGCTGCACCGATTAGCTAAAATCTTCTTTGATATGGCCTGCCATAAAGAAAGTACTTGCATTGATAATCAACATGTTATAAATTTGAATCAACAAAATAAAGCCGCATGACAACCAATGAATTGTTTTCGAAATGGGCTAGAAAATCCGAGACCCCGAGATTCGCTCCCTCGGTTAAAAAAGCTGTGGTTTATACCCGTGTTTCATCCAAGGAGCAATATGATAAAAATTTAAGTCTGGACTGGCAACGCAAAGCCATTGAAGAATTTGCCGGTAGGAATGGTTTTGAGATCATGAACTTCTATGGGGGTACTTATGAAAGTGCAAAAACCGACGGTAGGAAGGAGTTTCAGAATATGCTGGATTTTATTAAAAAGCAAAAAGGTAAAGTCTCTCATATTTTGGTTTACTTACTTGACAGGTTTAGCCGTACAGGTGGAGGAGCCATCAAGCTTGCCCAAGACCTTCGAGAGAAATATGGAGTTACAATCATTGCCGTTACCCAACCAATTGATACAAGTAATCCTGGTGGGGTATTCCAACAAAATATGCAGTTCCTCTTTTCTCAGTACGATAATGAACTTAGAAAGCAAAGAGCCGTAGCCGGAATCAAGGAAAAATTGGAAAGAGGTATCTGGTGTATTAAGCCGCCAATGGGTTATGATATACTGCGAACAGGGGGTGAAAGAAAAATTGTGGCCAATAAGCAAGGCAGACTACTACGTAAGGCTTTTGAATGGAAAGGAGCTGGAATGAAAAATGAAGAAATACTCTCTGAGCTTCATGCTGCAGGTCTCAAAATCTACAAACAGAAACTCAGTCAGATTTTTAGCAATCCGTTTTACTGTGGTTTGATTGCAAATAAAATGCTCAATGGGAAATTAGTCGAGGGCACACATGAGAAGCTAATCTCTAAAGACCTGTTTTTGAAAGTCAATAATGTTCGTCAGTCAGCAAATAAATATGGAGTTGCCCATCAAAAGGAAATAGAAGCAGTACCTCTTAAGGTTTTTATGAAATGTCCTAAGTGCGGAGAAGGATACACCGGATACATTGTAAAGAAGAAAAATCTTTGGTATTACAAGTGCCGCACAAAAGGCTGCTGCGCAAATAAAAATGCAGCAAAGGTCAATGAGCAGTTTGTAGCCTTCCTTCAAAAGCATGTAATAAAAACAGAGTATCTGCCGCATCTTATTGACGTTATTCTTAGTTCCACTCAGAGTTTGAATGATGCCAATAAAGACCGGCAAAATGAACTCAAAACTGTCTTGAATGAGGTCCAGCAAAAAATTGATACAATTGAAGAAAAATACTTTGTGACAGGGGAAATGAGCAAAGAAACCTATGAAAAGTTCTTGACCAAATTCACCAAGGAAAAGGAAGAAATCCTTGATTCTTTTAGAAGTTGCTCTGTGAGCAGTTCGAACCTGGAAAGCTTTCTGGAAAATGTGGTCACATTTTCTTCGAAAGTCGCTACAGGATGGACTTCCAGCCCTGTCAAGTTGAAAGAAAACCTTCAAAAACTGATATTTCCTTCAGGAATTACCTATTGTACCAAAAATGAGGCATTTCGAACCGAGAAAGTAAATTTGGTTTTCGCTGTAAACGCAGAGCTGAACAGCCTTTCAGAGGAGGATATAAATAAACAAGGTGGCATAAAAGCCACCTTGTCCAGTTTAGTCGGGAAGACAGGATTCGAACCTGCGACCCCCTGGTCCCAAACCAGGTGC
>CBHTSW010000060.1:0-9479 GCA_966095395.1 uncultured bacterium
CGGCCCAGTACAAGGGCTGGAACATCAACTGGTGGGAACTCTCTGCCTCTGGCAGTGCTACCATAACCCAAAGAAGGGCAACAGCCTCAATACCAACAGAAGTTGCTTCAGCCCCGTCATTTGAGGTATTTCCAAACCCGGCAAAAGATCGTTTAACACTTTCAATCAACAATTCTCATGAGGGCAAAATGAAAGTACAGATCTTAAATATGATCGGTGCAGTACAAAAACAATTTTCCTTAAATAAAGCCAATGGCACATCTATCAACAATTTAAACATTGGTGATTTACCAAAGGGGCAGTACATTCTGTTCCTGGAAGTGAACGGTCATAAGGAAACTAAAAAGTTCATTAAACAATAAACAGGTAAAGGCTGTCTTGAAGACAGCCTTTCCTTCAGAAACTTTGAATGCTTAATACTTGACGGACATAAAAAATTAATCTACAAACCTTTCAATGCAATTGATTAGGTATTTTGGATTAAATACCTTAATTGAAAACTTTATTTAACTATAAAACACCTACCATGAAACGCTTTTTATCAATTAGTTTTTTTCTTTTTATTCTAGCTGGTTGTACGAAAAAAAATGAGACCGATGTACCCATTGACCCAAACAATCCTTACACCATAAAATTTGAGGTAGGGGATCAAATTGCCAAAACCACTGTGGATAAGGATACCCTTCGCCTCGACTTTTCTCAGTTGATACACTTTTTAGTTGATCCAACTGAATACCAACGTTCCTGGGCTTTGCACTTAACACAGGATTTTTCTAATTCTTATTTAAATAATCTGCATTATAGAGCCCTCGCAAATGCAGCAGGGGTAGCTACAGACTGGGTTCCTATAAACTTAAATGATGTGCACCCAAGCCAAAAAACAGCCACAGACACAACAGTTGATGGTAAGAAATACGTTAAGGTAACCTTATCAAGACTCTTTAAGTTCTATAGTCCTTTAGGTAATCAGCAAGCAGCTATTGACAAGCAAAACAGTTTATTGCAGACAACAAACCATACTGTAACCTATGCATCCTTTTACTCTTATAACGATGTATACTCTTTAGCCAACACCAAGGTTGTCAAAATAACTTATACAAAATAGATTTTTGATAAACCTTTCCATTGCATTACACCAAATAGAAACAGGCTCATAGCTCAGTTTGCAAAAACCACAAGGGTGTAAACTCTTGTGGTTTTTTATTTCCTACCATTTCTCAATAAGTTTACATCTGCGAGCTGCTGCATATTTGATACGAATTGAACAGGGAAAAAAATCACTACAAATTTTAGCTTTATTAGCGTACAGAATTAAGTTTAGCTTCTGCATAGGAACAATCAATGATTTGCTCTAATTGTACAAGCAGCTCTTTTGCTTGCGCCACATCAAAATCTTCGTGCTGTTTTTTTCTAACTCCCAACCGCGACAGTTCAATATGTACATCCGGCTTCACTGAATGATTGTTGAGGCAAGCCGTGGTACAAGCCAACGGGCACCCATCAATGGCAATTATTCTTCTACCCGAAAGTGCCGTTCTCACCAGTTTCTTCACATGACCTCCAACGCCGGCAATGCAGGACATTTCTGCCACGCCCTTCCTGTCCAGTTGTACTGCCAAATAGTTAGCCATTTGTGCGGCGCTGGAACAACCAGAACAAGAATAGACAATAGGTTTAATTCGTTCATTATTCATCATAGGATTTCAATTTCGTTTTTACTTAAATGAAAGGTTGTATTTCGAATCAGTTGTTTTTTGTACAAGCGGTTCAAGTTTATATGCTTTTATTTTTTTTCTCCCTTTGGTTATAAACCAGACCAGGGGAACTACGCCGCCCAGCGTAAATAAAGCCCCACCAATTATTCGAAGCCAGGTAAAAGTTTGAAAGCCTGTGCTTTCTACAAATGCACTACTGCGGGCAAACCAAAACCCTTTTTCTGTGACCGTTTTAAACTGCCAGATACCAACAGGAAACAGATCCAAAAAAACCATAAGCAGCAATCCAATATTGATGGACCAGAAAATGGTGCGTATTGTTTTTGGCTTCCACCAATAGGGTTTAAATAATAACTGGCAGCAGAATAAAACAGCCGCCAAAGCCAGGTTGCCATACACGCCCATGAGGGCCGCATGACCATGATTCACAGTTAAGTAAGTCCCGTGCTCGTAATAATTGGCAATTGGAAGATTAATGATAAAGCCAAACACGCCTGCACCAAAAAAATTCCAGAAATTAACAGCTATTAAAAACAAAAAAACTTCTTTAAACCCAAACTTTTTGTTGTTATCATTTGTACCCTTTTCCAATAACCCTGGCATTTTGCTGAACCGCCATGCTTCCAACGTCAATAAAACCAATGGAATTACCTGTAACGTTGAAAAAACAGAACCCAACGCCATGGTACCTACAGGTTTTGCATTCCAGTAAAAATTATGAGAAATGCCTAATAATCCTGATCCTAAAAACAACAGTGTTGCTAAATAAATGACCCGAATGGCAGCTTGTTTACTTACCAACCCCATCAACACCATAAAATACCCAACTAATACCGTAGTAAACACTTCAAAAAACGCTTCGGCCCACATATGTATTACACACCAACGCCAAAAATCCGCAATTACAAAATTGGTTTGGGGAGTAGCAATAAAGCCTGAGGCCAGCAACAGAAGAATACTTGATGTGGTATAAACCAGCCAATTGGGAAGTGCCCAGGGTTGATTCCACTTCATGACTGGCCTGATGCCCCTGTACAAGGTTACCACCCACAGCACCAAGGCTGCTGCCAATAATACTTGCCAAAATTTACCCAGTTCCACATATTCCCATCCCTGATTGCCCAACCAATACCAATTAGCTAACAGCCCGTGTGGCCCTAAAAAAATCCCCGCTAACGAACCAGCAACCATCAATATAATCAACCAGAAAACTGTATTGACTAAACCAAGCTGGATTATTGATTGCCGGGGCGACACAAGAGCCATCACAAAAAAGGAAGCACCAATCCAACAGGCCGAGATCCATAAGAGAGAGAGTTGTACGTGCCAGCTTCGGGTAACCGTAATCGGTAGTGATTCAGAAATATCAAATCCAAAATAATTTACAAAGCCTACAAAATCATGAACGGTTAATATGCCTGCTAAAACCTGCGCCGCAAAAAGTACGATGGCAGCATAAAAATATTTGTACGTGGCACGCTGTATTTTATCCGGTTGAAATTGATGAACGCCGGTATTTGTCATGAATGGCTGCGACTTGTTGACAAAGACACTATCATCGAGTTTATCCATTTTTCCATGAGAATACAAAACAACGCCTAAGCCAATGATCAACCCCAAAGAACCTATGATGCTCCACAGCATAATGGCGCCACTGGGAGTATTCCCGGCATCCGGATCAAAAGGCCAGTTGTGCGTATAGCTGTAATTTTCGCCGGGTCTTTCGACACCACACACCCAAGCGCCCCAGAAAATAAAAGCAGTGAGCGATCTTATTTCAATAACATTCGAAAGGTATCCCGAAGGCGTAAAAGCCCCAACAGCTTTAGGGTTTGTGAATTTATCCGTATAATAATTTACCAGCTCATTGGCGGCAAATACCTGTGCATCGGTAAGTAGCACTTTGTTGTTTTTCTTTTGATAGCGGTTGCTTTTAATTTCCTTTCTTACCTGTACCGCAATGCCTTGCTCAAGCAAAGCCGCATCCGCACTTTGTTTAAGTTGCGAAAGGTAAAAACCATTCATGTACTCGGATACCTTGTGCAAACCTTCTGCTGTAAAGTCCGGGCCACGGTTAGCCCCGTCACCAAACATGCTGCCGTATTCCATCAGCGCATATTTCTGAAAAACTTCCTGACCCTTTAAAACGTCTTCCTGAGAATAAATTGTCTGGCCTTGCAAAGAAACAAAGTCCGGGATGGGTGGTGCCTCGCTGTAAGTATGAACACCAATCATAGTTACACCGGCTATACTGATGGTAAAAATGGTTAACAATGGCAACCACCAGTTTTTAGGATGCAGCAGGTAAGAGATAAAGTTTTTATTTCTCATAAACACAGTTTGTTGAATAGTAAGCACACACTGTTTTTAACCCGAAAACTATGAGCCCCTTTTCTAACCCACCTGCCTGTTGACAAAAATTACAACCAGTTATTTTTCTTATACCAATCAATCGTCTCAGCCACACCCTGCTGAAGGTTAAAAGAAGGTTTTTCATTGATATGGTTCCAAATATCATTGCTATTGCATAACCAGTTGGCACTGCTTATCTCATCGAGCTTCTCCCGGTTAATAAAGGGAAGGCGGTTGAAAATTAACCGGTGCATCCTATCTATCCCCGACACAACCATTTGCATAAGCCCCAGGGGTACTTTGAATTTGATCGTTTTTTTATTCAACAACTGTTTGGCCTCCGTGCCAATCTGTTCTTTATCGTAACTGTTGCCATCGGACAGGAGATAGGAACAGTTAACACTGGAAGAAGACAACAAGGCCACCACGGCTTTTGCCAGGTCTTTTACATAAATCAAAGAGATCACTTGCCTGTGTGTGCCTGCATACGGCTCAAAGCCCTTGTTCACCAGTTTAATGAACTGGAAAAAATCTTTATCCCGCGGCCCGTACACGCCTGTTGGATGAATGACAAGATGGGGAAGATGCGAAAGCGAACGTATGTATTGGGTAGCTTTTAATTTGCTTTTGCCATACTGAGAAATGGGACGATGTACATCATTAACCTGTATGGGAATCATTTTTTCTTTATTGCCTGGCCCGTAAGAGGCAAGAGAACTTATCAGGACAAATTTTTCAGGCGACATGGATGAAGCAAATACAGCTTCGGCCAAATGCTTTGTGTAATCGAAATTGACAGTGTAAAAATCCTGCAACTTCTTTGCTTGTGTAATACCTGCATTGTGAATAATAAAATCAAAGCTGCCGTGCCGGCCTTTAAACTCACTGAGCTTTTTTGTTAATACATCAGGCGATGAAAAATCGAGCTCAAAAAAATGCAGTTCTTTTTGTTGCAGAAACTGTTTGCTGCTTGTCTTTCGGATACCGGCATACACCTCGTATCCCTTCCGCAGGGCTTCTTCCACCAGGAAGCTGCCGATAAATCCGCTGGCTCCGGTAATTAATATTTTTTTCTTCATGAATTTTTAAAGTTGAACATCACAGGTATTTAATATAACATCTGCGCCTTTTATGAAGCCTGGCATCAAAATGCTCCCATAACGACTGCACTTTTTTATTATCTTCCAATTGATGGTTTGTTTCTGCAAACCTGATCCCGTTTTTAATATATGATCGCAATGTCTCACACATAAGTAAAGAGTTCACTCCTTTACCCTGCAGATCCTTACGAACCGCGATCAGCAGCAAATCAGCCACCTGGTTTTTACGAAGGGCTTTTAATAAATAAATAAACCCGAATGGAAACAGCCGGCCTCCTGATTTTTGCAGCGCCACGGAAAGCGACGGCATTGTAATCCCAAAGGCGGCCAGCTTTCCTTCTTTATCGGTAATCAGTGAAACAAAATCGGTACGTATAAATGAAAAATATTGTTTGGTGTAATATTCAATTTGTCTTTCTGTTAATGGCACTACACCGTACAGACCGGCATACGCTGTATTGATCAATTCAAAAATTGCCGGTATGTGGGGCCGCAGATCTTTAGCCTTATGAACTTTTATTACGTTCAACTGCTGTCTTCTTTGCACAATGGAAGCGATCTTCTCCAGTTTTTCATCCATGACTTCCGGCAGGGTAATTCTGTATTCCACCCAGTCTGCATGCTTGCTATAGCCTGATCTCTCAATGAAGGAAGAATAGTACGGATAATTGTACAGGGCGGCCAACGTACCTGTTTGATCAAATCCTTCCACCAACATGCCTTCATGATCCAGGTCGGTAAAACCCAGCGGACCGTGTACTGCTTCCATTCCCATTTCTCTTCCCCAATCCTCTACTTTTTGTATTAATGCTTTTGCAATTCTTTCATCTTCTTCAAAATCGATCCATCCAAACCGAATATGTTTCTGCTTCCATTTTTGAATATATGCTTTGTTGACAATGGCAGCGATGCGTCCAACTACCTTATCATTTTTATACGCCAGCCAGTAACGGGCTTCGCAATAATCAAAAGCAGGATTTTTATCCCGCCGCAAGGTGGCTTCCTCGTCAAAGCGCAACGGAGGAATGTAACAAGGATGTTTTTTGTACAAGCGATATGGAAAATCAATAAAAGCCTTCAGCGTTTTTTTACCGGTCACTTCTTTTATTACGATGCTCATATCATTGATTTTTACTCAATCAATTTCTTAAGGCGAACACCTGCAGTTCACTGGCAATTTTTTCAATTTTATCTATGGCCTCATCTAACTGCGAACGGGTATGTGTTGCCATGATAGACATTCTTATTAAAGAAGCATCGCTGCGAACCGCCGGCGACACCACGGGGTTTACAAATATGCCTTCTTCAAACAGCCGTTGTGTGAATTGAAAGGTGAGATAGTTGTCGCGGATGTAAATAGGAATAATAGGGGTTTCAGAAGCATTGGTATCAAACCCGATTTCCTTTATCGCCTTTGAAATATAAGCGGTGTTACCCCAAAGTGCTTCCAGCCTTTCCGGCTCCGACTGAATGATTTCCAGTGCTGCCAAAGCAGCGGCTGCAGCGGATGGCGGAATGCTGGCGCTGAAGATCATAGGCCGCGAATGATGTTTCAGGTAATTGACCACTTCATTGGTTGAAGCCACAAATCCACCTACCGAAGCAAGAGATTTGCTGAAAGTGCTCATGATAATATCTACTTTATCAGTATATCCAAAATGGTTGGCGGTTCCCCTGCCTTCTTCTCCAATTACACCCAGGGCATGCGCATCATCCACCATCACCAGCGCACCGTATTTTTCAGACAACTTGGTAATCTGCGGAAGATTGCAAATGTCGCCTTCCATACTAAAGATGCCATCCACTACAATCATCTTTAGTTGTTCCTCAGGTAGAGAGGCAAGAATTTCCTCCAGGTCGTTCATGTCGTTATGAGCAAACTTCAAAACCCTGGAAAAAGAAAGCCTGCTTCCTTCTATGATAGAAGCATGATCCAGTTCATCAAGAATGATAACACCATGCCTGCCGATCAATGATGCCACGGTTCCAAGATTTGTTTGAAAACCGGTGGTAAATATCAGGGCCGCTTCTTTACCAACAAAGGCAGCCAACTGTTCTTCCAGCTCTATATGCAGTTGCGAGGTACCATTTAAAAACCGCGAGCCTGAACAACTACTGCCGTATCTTTCAATTGCTTTTTTGGCTGCTTCTTTTACTTTAGGATGATTGGTCAGACCCATGTAGCTGTTCGATCCGAACATTAATAATTTCTTTCTCTGTATAACAACTTCTGTGTCATTGTTCTGTTCAATGGGTCGGAAGTAAGGATAAATCCCTGCCTGCTTCAGTTCGTAAGGTGTTGTGAACTGCTCAAATTTTTCCAATAAGGCTTTTTGTATCATAGATATAAAAAATAATGGCTTGTATTTAGCATACAGGTTTCGGTTATTGGCTAAAAGTGCAGGATCAATTGGTTCTTCCGCTATTGCGAAAAACAAAAATAATAAATAAAGATAAATTTGTCCTTTTTTATTTTGCGCAGCTCTTTACATTGAAATTTACAGATGAAGCCTCTGGGGCTGCCATCAATTTAATTAGGAAGATGGACAGCCGGTGAAGTTTTCTAAAGGTTTTGGAATTACAGTAATTTGCATGGAATTTAGCCCGATCAGTTATTGACAAAAGAGACAGATGTTTTCAAAAACCGCAGAATATGCCCTGAGGGCAACCATTTATATTGCACAAAAAAGCTCTGATGAAAAAAAGCTTAGTATTGATGATGTGGCCAAATCCATAGATGCGCCTAAATCATTTACGGCAAAGATCCTGCAGTTGCTTACCAAAGACAACAAGATTATCAGTTCTGTCCGGGGGCCAAATGGCGGGTTTTATATAACGGCGGCTGCCCGGAATTTATCCATTCGCACAGTGCTGGAAACAATTAAAGAGGACGACATTTTTACGAAATGTGTTTTAGGATTAAAAGCCTGTTCTGAATTGCAGCCCTGTCCCATGCATTTTCAATACAGGCCCATCAAGCACCAACTGATTCATTTATTTGAAACAAAAACCATCCAGGAGCTGGCCGATGGATTGATCAGCGGAGAAGCTGTTATTTCCAACCTGAAGAAAAAGAGAACAAAACCTAAATAAGAAGACAGGCTTTTACAGCAGGTTGGTTTTCGGGGCATCCTTTATTTATACTTAATAAACTTCGCCTAATGAAAACGTAAAGACTGTAATAACAAAAGTCCCCGTACTTTATTCAACTACAACAAAAGATTTCGAGGCTCTTTACGCTAAGTGAATTGAATTTATCAGCAGCTATTTTGGTGACCTGAAAAAGAGGAAACAGGTAAAACAGTACAGGAGTATATACAATCCAAAGTGATAGATATAGCGAAAGAAAGCATATTGTCCACAGCAAATCGGTTAGCCAAATAGCCCATGACTTAGGATTTAAATACCCCCAGCATTTTTCCCGGTTGTTTAAACAACGGGTGGGACAAACGCCTAATGAATTCCGGTTACTTAATTAATAGAGTGTTAGACGAATATAATCACACGAAGTTCATTTTATGGGCTTACTTTACGATAGAGAAAATAGCCCTCTTTCCAAAACGCTTACCCGTAGGACATTTCAGCAAGCCAATACCTAATTGAGGTACAAATAGGGAACAAAATTGGCTTTTTGCAACACTTTTTGTTTTGGGTAGCATCAAATATTAATTTAATTTAATAATACCCTAAACCTTACTGCCATGCTGCCTGCTGTTGCATTAGGCCCCTTACATTACAGAGGCCAGGAATCCATTGCCATCAACTGTACGCTCACTAAAGACCTGGAATTAGTAATCCGCAAACTAAAGGGGGTAAAATGGTGCGGGGAGAAACGCTGTTGGTACCTTCCTTTAAGCCGGGAAAACTACCTTACCATCAAAGAAGTCCTCAAAGACATTGCGGTCCTTAACATTGAATCCCTCCGAAAATACCTGGAACAAAAAAAGGCAGTTCAGCCCCTATTAAAAAATGAAGCGGTAACCAAGCCAAGAGCCCGGCTTATGATTGAATTTCCGCTTAGCAAGGAAAACATGGAGGCTTTTAAAAAGTATCATTCCTTGCTTTTGCAAAAGCCTATAGCGACCGGACCATAAAAACCTACTGCCATGCCTTCCATAATTTACTCAGGGTGCTTTCCAATGTCCCTGTCTATTCGTTAGAGAAAAAGCATGTTCAATCCTACCTGCTTTGGCTGATAAAGGAAAAAGGGTGTACGGAATCCGTTATTCATAAGGCTGTCAATGCCATAAAATTCTATTTTGAAAAAGTAGAGGGTAGGACCTCTGAGTTTTATGACCTGCCCAGACCTAAA
>CBHTSW010000061.1:0-9440 GCA_966095395.1 uncultured bacterium
GCCAGTCTATGCTTAGTAAAAAAGAAATCAAAGATATTCAAAGTTTGGGCCTAAAAAAACACAGGGAAGAAACTAAGTTATTTGTGGCCGAAGGCCCAAAGATCGTTGGCGAGCTGGCTACACTGGTACCATCGTACATTCAAAAGGTATATGCGGTAGAAGATTGGTTAAAAGAACATTCCGGTTTGCTTGACGCTTCAACGCTCGTGGAAATATCCGCAACGGAACTGGAACGCATCTCGCAATTGCAAACGCCAAACAAAGCTTTGGCGGTGCTGAAACAGTTTGGACACAAAGAGCCGGTTGCTTTTTCTTTCGCCCTATATCTCGATACCATACAGGATCCGGGTAATTTCGGGACCATTACCCGGATCGCCGATTGGTTCGGCGTTAAACACGTGGTATGCAGTCCGGGCTGCGCCGATCTCTATAATCCCAAAGTAGTGCAATCTACTATGGCCAGCATAGCAAGGGTAAATGTGTATTATGATGAAGAGAATAACTGGCTGGCCAAACAAAAACTGCCTGTATTTGCCGCTGCCCTGAACGGAAGGTCCATTCATGAATTCAGGAAAACGGAAAGAGGGATCTTATTGATCGGCAATGAATCAAAAGGCCTGCATGAAGAATTGCTTCAACGGGCAACGGAAAAAATCACCATCCCTCGTATTGGAACGGCAGAATCATTAAATGCCGCCGTAGCTACGGGCATCATTCTTTCGCATTTGGTGGGGAGTTGAGGGTTGAATAGTTGACTGGTTAATTGGTTGAATAGGGTTCCTAACTTATAAACCATTCAACTAATCAACGCAGTACACATAATTAACGCAATGAACTACTCAATTAAATCGAATCGCCTTAATGGGCTGCACCCTGCGAACAATAAAAGAAGGAATGAAAAGCACCAGTAAAGAAACGAGAAGTGTGCCGATGCCCACGGCCGCTACCTGCCACCATAAAATTTTCACCGAAGCCCTGTCCATGTAATAGGCGTCTTCGGGCAGGCGCACAAAACCAGTGGCCTGCTGCAGCCATAAAATGGCAAGGGCAAACAGCGTTCCGCCAACAATGCCCATTATGGTAATAATGACAGAATGATATAGGAATATTTTTTGCACCGTCCAGTTGGTGGCGCCCAGGGCTTTTAAAATGCCGATCATGCGCAGCCGTTCCAGCACCAAAATAATCAGGCAGGTAATTAAATTGATAACGGCAATAATGATCATGATGGTAATTAAAACCGTGCTGTTGGTATTGATCACATTCAGCCAGTCAAATATGTTGGGATAAATTTCCTTTACTGTTTTGGTTTCCCATTCCTGCGGAATCTGGTCGCTGTTGTAGATGGCATTGCTCACCATGTCCATCTGGTTATAGTCTTTTAAAAAGATCTCGTACCCCCCGATCTCCCCGGCATCCCAGCCGTTCAACCTTCGAATAAGCTTAATATCGCCGATGGCAAAGGTTTTATCGTACTCCTCAATACTGGTTTTGTAAATGCCAACAATGGTCAGCCTGTCGGGGCGCAGGCTTCCATCAGGCCGAACAAAATAAATAAGGATGCGGTCATTCAGCTTTAAATGCAGTTGGTTGGCCGTATAGGTGGAAACAACGATCTCCCTTGAATAGGAACTGTCGTTGAAATGCACCCATCTTCCTTCTTTTAAAAAAGAAGAGAGGTGGTTAAAATTGTAGGAGGTGTCAAGGCCTTTCAGCAATACACCTTCCATTTCATCGTTTGTTTTTAAGATGGCGTACTTGGTGGCAAAAGGATGAACCGATTGCACCTGCGGCATGGCCTTAATATTTTTTACCAGCGAATTGTTCGATTCAATAGGTTCTTCTTCGGCAATGCTGGCCTTCATGGGCTGGCGATAACCTACCCGCACATGCCCCCAAAAACTGAAGACCTTTTGGCTCACCGTATCCTGGAAGCCATTGACAAAGGAAAGGGTAATGATCATCACTGCCACGCTGATGATGGTTGCTGCAACCGACAAGCGTATAATAAACCGCGAGAACGATTTTTGCTGGTTAAAAGCAATGCGTTGTGCAATGAAGGATGATAGGTTCACAATAAAAAGTTATAATCGTCAATGGTCAATTGTCAAGGGTGAATGGCAGCGTCTTTAATTTATGGGCTTTCGTTAAATTGCTAATTTCTTGGTATGTTCTTTGGTTCAGGCTACCTGTTGGCATGCCTGCATCAAAATGAATCCCCAATTGACATTAACAATTCACCATTGACAATCAGCGATTGACCTCAAAAATACTTCCTCGTTTCTAAAAAGCTTATTTTTAAAATTCATGAAAGGAATAGCACTGCTTTTTTTAACTGTATTGATAGCCGGATCTAAGGCAACTATCTATGCCCAGCCCACCGCACTAGGTGCCGGCATTCAATCGGCCAAGCTGTATCGCTTTGGCGATCAAACCTCTTTTCCGGCGCTTACCTTAAACAGTAACGAGGCGCTGCAATTGGATTTTGATGACCTGGACAACCGTATAAAAAACTATTACTACACTTTTCAGTTGTGCAATGCCGACTGGTCGCCCAGCATCCTGCATCCTTTTGAATACATTAAGGGTTTCCAGAACGTACGCATTGCCACGTATAGAAATTCTTCCATTGCTGCCACCCCGTACATTCATTACCAGG
Organism: uncultured bacterium; assembly: GCA_966095395.1. Lineage (GTDB taxonomy): Bacteria > Bacteroidota > Bacteroidia > Chitinophagales > Chitinophagaceae > Flavisolibacter. The sequence goes on from CBHTSW010000061.1 coordinate 2,660, forward strand.
CCACAGTGCCCGACCGCAATTGTGCACCCAGCCGGTCAGGCAATTACCTGCTAAAGGTTTTTTTGGACAGCGATACATCAAAGCTGGTATTTACCAAGCGGTTTGTGGTCATCAACAACCAAACCACCATAGCCGCACAGGTGCAGCAGCCCTTTAACGCGCAATATTTTAAAAGCTATCAAAAGCTTTCCATTGCGGTAAAAACCGATCCCCGCATCCAGACCTTTGCTCCCAGCGACCTGAAAGTGGTGGTGTTGCAAAACAACAACTGGCAAACGTCGTTGTTCATTGACCGTCCCACCATATCAAGGGGTAATTATTTTGAGTACAGCGATGAAAGCATAACAGCCATGCCGGCCGGCCGGGAATTCCGCTGGCTTGACCTGCGCAGCCTTCGTTTATTGAGCGACCGGGTGCAGCGCATGGAAACCGTACAGGACACGACGCATATTTATGTAAAGCCTGATCCCTCCCGCAGCGGGCAGTCTTATCTTTTTTACCGCGACCTGAATGGCGCTTACACTATTGAAGCCATGGAGAGCATCAACCCTTTTTGGCAGGGCGATTATGCTTTGGTGCACTTCAGTTATTTTCCGCCAGATAACAGGGCTTACCAGGGCAACGATGTTTTTCTGTTTGGCGAACTGACGGATTATGCAAATGACGGTTCAGGCAAGATGGAATTTAATAAGGAACGCGGCGCCTACGAGAAAACGTTGTTGCTGAAGCAGGGATATTACAGCTATGCCTATATCACCAAACCTTCCAATGGGAGGGGTGCTGCCGATTTCAGCCAGACGGAAGGCGATTACTGGGGAACCGAGAACAGTTACACCGTGTTAGTATATTACCGGCCCTTTGGCGCCCGGGCGGATGAATTGATCGGGTTTACTTCTTTGAATTCAGCATTTCAGCGGGCGGGATATTAAGGGGCTCTTTGTTAGCTGTTTCTCCAATGGTTTTAGCGATGCGGTAATTACGGCCATTTATACCGAAGGAATTACAGGTGTATAGAAAAAGGAAAAATAAAGGCCTGCAACCCAAGTGGGTCGAGTATCTCAATCACTTGGGTTGCTATAAACTTTTGATGCCATTGGCATCTTGCTAACCTTTCTTTATAGGTGTTAAAGGGTTTGCTGTTTACCTATAAAAAAGTAATTAACGCAGGTTGCCTATTAGAATCGTTACCCAACTTATTTTTCACCCTCACCCACGATCTTGCAGCTGTAGGAAGAAACTGCCGCCCCTCTCCACATGGAGAAGGTAGGACGGCTTTAATTACATTAGTGTCATTGTGGGGGTGTGGTTGAAAAATAAGTTGGGCAAGCATTATAAGGGCCAACTTGCATTATTTACTTACCAATTCCCTAAGGTTTTGTTGGGCTTGTTTGTGGTGATGTTCAACATGGTAAATTGCATTGTACAGCATTTCCCGCAGGGTTAATTTTCCCAACAGCGGGTGGGGTATACATAAACTGTCAAGTTCCTGTTCTGTAAAGCTGTCAATTTTAGAACATAGTTCAGTTGTCAATTTTTTCAACGTTTCACTCAATAGCTCCCGCTGATCGGGTGATACCGGTTCGGGCACAAAGCGTTCCGGTGCTTTCCCGCCTTCCTTAAATTTTTCCTTATAATTCGTTAGCAAAGCGTCATAGGTGATGCCGGGCCTGTCCGCCACGCCAAAGGTTTGCACTATAGCTGGTTTGTCCATGCTAAAAACCTGTACCAGCGGCTTTATACAAAGAACAATATGTTCCAGTTGTTGTCCTGCCGTCCATTTTTGTTGGTAGCTAAATGAACATTCTTCGATGGTTAGGCTATTTATATAATTAATAAATGAATGATAGTTTTTACTAAGAGCTTCAATGAGGGTCTGCTTATTCATATGGGTTTTGTAATTATTGGTCAAAGGGATAAAAATAAATTGATTTGCCGATAGGTGCAGGGAATGGTAAAGGAGGAAGAAGGAAATGCGTTTGTTTTTTCAACACCCCTCAATGGCTACCGGGTCATATTTCAACCAAGTCTCCCATTGCGCCATTTGCGTGTAGTTTTGCACGGTCAGTAATTTTTCCCTTATCAATTTGAACGGCAATGCCTCTTTTTGAAATAGCTGAAACGTTGGTTAACGGGGTTTCCCCGCCTTTGGTAACCAGGACAGCATATGAATGCTTGCCATAGGCAATTACGTCTCCTTTAATGACCAACTCCTGAACCATGCCGCCTTCAACATTATAGCAATGCACGTTATCTCCATACGTAGTGATGCCTCCTGCAACATGTAACTGCTTGATGTTTCCGCCCGGCTTCACGCTAATGCCATCTGCCGGAAGCGTCATAATTACTCCTTTCACCAGTGTTTGCCCTTCCGAGCCATTGGTAACCACACCGTTTTTAACCGTAATGCTGCCCACCGGCTTACTTACCTGGATGCCAATAGAGCCATTGCCTTGCGTAATGATGGAGTGAAAACTTGCTTTGGTCACTGTTCCATCGTATTGATTAAAACCTCTTGCACCCAGGCCGAAGGTTTCAATTTTATCTTTGGCTTCAAATTCTTCCACCATACCAAAATTTACAAAACCAATACCACTTGGTCCATAGGAAGTAATAGGTTTTTCTGCCGTCCATTTTTCTACCTGCCCCCAAGTGTCCAGCACCATATCGTTGACGCCATACGTAGTGACCATCCCTTTGTGCGTTATATTTTTTACCTGGGTACCATTGACAATAAAAACACCTGCTGTTATCATATCCGGTTGACCATAGGGCAGCATTCCGTTTGAATAAATATCGCCGGTTGTAATAGTGTCGGCTTTTACCCAGCCGCCATTATCGCCGAATCCGCATACAAACAATCCAGATCCTATTACCGGTGCGCCTTTTCGTCCTAAACTAATATTGGTTAAAGTGGCATTGATGACACTATTTGCATCGCTGTTATAATTGTAAACGGTAAACGCTCCCTGATAAGCATTGACGCCGTATTTCTGGGGCTGCTCTGAGTATCTGCGGGCATCGCAAGCCACAATATCAATAGCGTCTGCAATCAGCGTGGTTTTATGGGTTCCGGCCCGGGTTATTATTTGAACCTGACCCGTAATGGTAAGGTTCTTTAGCCTCAGTGTTCCCAAATCGGGATGATTGCTTAAAGCATAAACCGCTCTTTGGTTGGGATTGGCTTGGATAATAAGGTCCGACACTTCATTATTTGCCGTCAGCCCAATGCCATCGCTATTACTGAAGCTTAAGATGCATTTTTTCTTGTCCGTACCTTTTATGGTAAACCCTGCTGGTAATACAATGGAATGAGGGCAAAGGACAGAGGTATGCAACTCTAAAACTACCGAAGTAGGATCATTTAATGCCGTTGACAAATCTGCGAGGGAGAAGATCTTCTTTGTCATGGTTTCGTTTTTAAGGGGGAGCTAACATAACATCGTGCTTAAAGTTGGGGCCCGCTAAAGGCCGCGGGTATTTAAAACATTCACCCGGCAACTAAAGTTAAATAGAATTATGGGAGTTCAATTCCCTAGCTGCCCGGATCAAACCGGCCATCTTGAGATCAAACTGCTAAGCAAAACAGCTTTTTTTAAATGGTAGATAAGCTTGGAAAGGCTGCCCCAACAACGTTTTGCCCTTGTTGGCGTAAAGCGATGCTTTGAGCGGTAGCCCATCAACAACTGTCACAAATCGTACTTCTTTTTTTATTTGATCTAGTTTGGTTATTGGTGCAGCCGTAGCATAAGGCTTGGCAAAACGCCAACAACGATGTCAAAACCGCAACACCCATTTATCGCTTGCTTTCAAAAGAATGGAAAGAAAAATAGCGCCCTTTTCTAAAACTTATATTCATAGGGGCGCATGTTGGTAGCATTCCTTTTGTATAACTTTTATTCAATAACTGATTCCATCATAAGTGCCGACGAAATGTTTAAGTGTTTTTATTTCAGCATCCTTATCCCACAGAATGACAGCTTTGTGTAAGCTGTCTTATTCCAAAACGCTCAGCTTTTGAAATAAGTTATCTCTATCCATTTGCACCATTTGATGAAAAGAAGGACAGTGTGGATTATTCTGCCTTTGATAGCTGTGCCAGGACGAACATTTCTCTCGATATAATGCCGTCCTTTCTGTATGTCTACAGCATTTTCGTTTTCCCCACGCACAAATAAATCCAAGGTGCCTACCACCAGAATAACAAAAATATAGATTGATTTTAAGTTCACTTCCTTTTGCACTAACCGTTGTATCGCCCTAACTAAAATACTTAATCGATTAGACGTGTTTGTAAATGTTTATACATGCATGGCGGTGCTAAACTTTGCTGCATAGCATTTACCGAACGCACAACAATGCGATTGGCCAGAGCCGGAACACAGCGCAAAGAATCCCAAAATTTCGGAATAGGGCAGCATTTCAGCTAACTAAAAAAAATCCGCAACAAATCAAAAACTATAAACTAAAACCACAAACTCCCTATATTTGCACCGGCAGGTCTTATACGGCCAGCTCCTGCTGAACTCCCCCAGGACCGGAAGGTAGCAAGGGTAGGCGGTTGTAGCGGTGCGATGTAAGTAGCCTGCCTTTTTTTATTTAAGATTGAAGATGTAATATTTAATATTTCGCGGCCTTCGATCTAAAGCACATCCGCTCCACATTTAGCCCCCTTATTTATTTAAGATTGAAGATGTAATATTTAATGTTTTCAGGTATCCGTATAAGGCTGGGAACGCACACCATTTTTATTTCAGATGAAAGAGGTAATATTTGATATTTTTGACGGCGTTCAATCTTCAAAACATGACACCACAGGAATTGCAAAACCGCTTAAAGTCTTTTGCTTACAGGACTGTTCCTCTTTGTGAGTCGCTTCCTGTTAAAAAAGTTTCTAAAGTTATAGAAGACCGATTATTACCTTCAGCCTTTTCTGCTGCTGCTAATTACCGTGTGGCCTGCAAGGCGCAATCGGAGAAAGCTTTTAAGTCAAAGCTGAGTATAGCTTTTGAAGAAATAGGCGAACCGCTGTTCTGGCTTGAAGCTATTAATGATTTATGCTTAATCCAGCAAGAAAAAATAGCTTTGCTGCTAAAAGAGACAGACGAGTTAACAAGGATCCTTGCCGCCACAAGAAAAAAGCTGGAAAGTAAAAAGGACTCCAATAAATCTTAAATATTACATCTTAAATATTAAATAAAACCATGAAGTTTTTCATTGACACAGCCAACCTAAGTCAGATCAAGGAAGCTCACGAACTTGGAATTTTAGATGGGGTGACCACCAATCCATCACTGATGGCCAAAGAAGGTATTAAAGGACAGGATGCCATTAACAACCATTACAAAACCATTTGTGAAATGGTGGATGGCGACATTAGCGCCGAAGTGATCTCAACCAAATTTGATGAGATTATTGAAGAAGGAAAAAAGCTGGCTGCCATTCATCCCAATATTGTAGTGAAAGTGCCCATGATAAAGGACGGCGTGAAGGCCATTAAATGGTTTACCGATAATGGCATCCGTACCAATTGCACACTGGTGTTCTCTGCTGGCCAAGCCATACTGGCGGCCAAAGCAGGAGCGGCTTATGTTTCTCCGTTCATTGGACGTATTGATGATAGCGGCTGGGACGGAATGATCCTGATTGAACAGATCGCCAATATTTTTGCCATTCAGGGATATAAAACAGAGATCCTGGCAGCCTCAATCCGCAATGCCAACCACATTGTTCGGGCGGCTGAATTAGGCGCAGATGTTTGTACCTGTCCGCTGGAGTCCATCCTTGGCTTGTTAAAACATCCATTAACTGATATCGGCTTAGCGAAGTTTTTGGAAGATGCGAAGAAGACGATGTAAGGGTGAATGGGTGCTGCGTCTTTATGGGGGAATTATTTATTACTAATAATTATTGGCGGTTGGATTACCCAGGCTCTTCCCAATAACCAGTAAGAAATAAGCAATTAATTAAAATAATTGCAAACCGTAAGTAAAACTGCATCAACCTTTGCCTTTCCTCTTCCGTTGCATCTCATTCAATATTTCAGCATTTGATTTAAGGGGTTCATCGAACCCCCTTTTTCTTATGTAGATGGTGGTTTCTTTCCAGATGGCGGGATTGCTTTTCAGCACTGCTTTCACCTGCACGGTTTCAGCTGTATAAGAACTGTCAATAAAAAGATCGTTGCCCTTAAAATAGCCGGTGTTGCTGAGTAGTTTTATCTGGGTGGTATCCAAAGGCCTCCAGGTGCCATCGGAGAGCTTTCCGTCCACATTAATATAATTGTAAAAACCCTTTTTCAGACTGTCGGTATATAAATGGAAATAAATGCTGTCTACTTTTTGCGCAGATGAAACTCCGTAAGCCGCTAAAAACACCAAAACAATAAAAGCTTTCCTCATGCTAAATGTTTGTGCAAAGTTCTGCAATGAGACGTTAAGAAGGGTTTAAGGGTTGCTGTTAGCTCATGTATTGGGAGGATTTTAAGATATCTCAGCCAGGAATTCAGGGAGAAGGAATTAGTGTGGGAAATGGGTTTCTCCAAAAGACGCAAGGGCACTAAGGATTTAAGAAGAAAAGTTCTTTGCGTCTTGGCACCTTGGCGTGAAATTTTCTGAACCGTGATTTTAGGATTAAGGGATTAGCAGGAGTGACTAAGGTACGATTGAGGTGGATTATCAGAATTAATGAGGATTTGAAAACATTCCTATAAAGAGAGAGCCTTCATCGTTTGAAGGCTCTCTTTCTTATTAATCTTAAAAAGCTGCTCAAATCATGGTTCAGA
>CBHTSW010000062.1:0-9277 GCA_966095395.1 uncultured bacterium
TAGGACACCACCCTTTCACGGTGGTGATACGGGTTCGAATCCCGTACGCGGTACAAAAGCCTTGCAGTGATGCAGGGCTTTTTTATTTCTGGTTTCCTGCATGCCTTCATTCTTCAAATAACCTTTGAATGTATTAATATTGACATGGATGAAATTCTTTAAATCCCTTTACGTCCAGGTCCTTATCGGTATTGTAGCCGGTATAGTGGTGGGCTATTCATTTCCTTCTTTTGCACCCGCAGCCAAGTTGATTAGCGACACCTTCATCAACATGATCAAAATGGTGATTGCGCCGGTCATCTTTTTTACGGTAGTAAGCGGCGTAGCCGGAGCTGGCGATTTAAAAAGAGCAGGAAGGGTAGGCGGCAAAGGATTGATTTATTTTGAAGTGGTTACCACCCTGGCGTTGATCGTTGGATTGACCGTAGCCAATATCGTTAAACCCGGGCAGGGCATTCCTCCTGAAAACATTCCGCCTGCCGATCTTTCCAAATACACTTCCGGCGCCGCTGAAATGAACTGGGGCGAATTTATTTCGCACATTGTTCCGCCAAATATTGTAGACGCTTTTGCCAAAGGCGAAATAATCCAGGTGCTTTTCTTCGCCATTCTATTCAGCATTGGTGTAAAACAGTTAGGCACTTCCGGACACAGCCTCATCAATACCTTTGAAAAGATCAATAAAGTACTTTTCAATATACTCAGGATCATCATGAAGGTGAGTCCTCTTGGGGCGTTTGGTGGAATGGCGTACACTGTTGGGAAATTTGGCTTTGCCAGTCTTGCTGTTTTGGGCAAACTGATGCTTACATTTTATCTTACCTCGTTTCTCTTCATTTTTATTGTACTGAACAGTATTGCCAGGTATTATGGCTTTAGCCTTTGGAAACTTCTTGGCTATATCAAGGCAGAAATATTGATCGTGCTGGGGTCAAGCAGCAGTGAATCGGTGCTGCCCAATCTCATTCAAAAGCTGGAAGTGGCAGGCTGTGATAAAACAGTCGTGGGACTGGTTATACCTACTGGTTATAGTTTTAACCTTGATGGAACAACCATTTACCTGAGCATGTCGGTTATTTTTCTGGCCCAGGTATTTAACGTGCCACTTTCCATTGGGCAGGAGTTAACCATCATTGGCATTTTGATTATTACCAGCAAGGGTGCTGCAGGTGTTACCGGTAGTGGTTTCCTGGTGCTAGCCTCCACGTTGACAGCTATGAAGGTAGTGCCTGTAGAAGGTTTGGCGCTGCTGATAGGGGTAGATCGTTTTATGAGTGAAGCAAGGGCCATTACCAATATGATTGGCAATACCGTGGCAACCGTAGTGATCGCTAAAAGCGAAAAGGCTGTGGACATGGCTGTGTACAAAAAAGTAGTGGAAGGAAAACATACCAGTGCCAAAGTTATAGGTGAGCCAATAACGGAATAATTATTTGTACCGAACCAGTAGCTATGATTAGGCTTCGTTGTGCTGTGCCAGCCCGGGGAATCGCACTCTTCAGCATTCTATTATCTTATTGAATCAAAAGGAAAAAAGTTGGAATGGTTCAGCGAAGTACTTTGGGACTTCTGCGCTTCTTTGTGCTTTGCGGTTAAAATAAACAGTAGGAATTGTTGTTGTGAATCCCCCAGGGAGGTCCCAAGCAAACTTCATATACAAAAGCTCGTAACCACAAACTATAAACTAAAAACCATAAACTTCTTTAACTTCGCCCCGCATTTTAAAATCTAAACTTAGTAATATGAGTACTGTAAAAGTTGCTATCAATGGCTTTGGAAGGATCGGTCGTCTGGTTTTCCGCCAGATTTACAATATGGAAGGAATTGAAGTAGTGGCGGTTAATGATCTGACAAGTCCTAAGGTTTTGGCGCACTTGTTAAAATACGATTCCGCACAGGGTCGTTTTGGCCAGGATGTAAAGGCTACGGAAAATTCAATTGTGGTAAATGGCAATGAAATAAAAATATATGCACAAAAAGATCCGGCACAAATTCCCTGGGGACAACATGAAGTGGATGTAGTACTGGAGTGTACAGGTTTCTTTACCGATAAAGTGAAAGCTGAAGCGCACCTGAAAGCCGGCGCAAAAAAAGTGGTGATCTCTGCACCTGCAACCGGTGATCTGAAAACAATTGTGTTCAATGTAAACCACGAAATTTTAGATGGCTCTGAAACCATCATTAGCTGTGCCTCGTGCACTACCAACTGCCTGGCTCCAATGGCTAAGGTGTTGGAGGATACCTTTGGTATTGTCAATGGCTTGATGACCACTGTTCATGCCTACACCAATGATCAGAATACACAGGATGCGCCCCATCCAAAGGGCGACCTGAGAAGAGCAAGGGCGGCCGCAGTGAATATTGTGCCTAACAGCACAGGTGCTGCAAAAGCTATTGGTTTGGTATTGCCAAGCTTGAAAGGAAAGTTGGATGGCACAGCGCAACGTGTACCCACGCTAACCGGTTCTTTAACCGAGTTAACGGTGGTTTTGAATAAAAAGACGACCGTGGAAGAAGTAAATGCTGCCATGAAAGCCGCAGCCAATGAAAGCTTTGGCTATACCGCAGATGAGATTGTAAGCAGCGATGTCATTGGCATGGCCTATGGTAGTTTATTTGATGAGACACAAACCAAAGTTCAAACCGTTGGTGATACCCAATTGGTGCGTACCGTTAGCTGGTATGATAATGAAATGAGCTATGTATCACAATTGGTACGTACAGTTCATTACTTTGCCAAGTTGATAAAAAAATAAGCAACTATATAATTTCTAAAGCCGGACTTTTTTGTTCGGCTTTTTTATTTCGCCTGCCGGCAATACGCGGACAGTGGTTGTCATGCAATTTGCATTTACCTTTAATCATATTTCCAAAACCAAGAATCATGAGTAAGTTTCAGGACTATAATTTTTCGGGAAAAAAAGCTTTGATAAGAGTTGATTTTAATGTGCCCCTCGATGAGAAGTACAACATTACCGACGATACCAGAATGAGGGCAACGATACCAACGATCAAAAAGATATTGAGCGACCGGGGCAGCGTTATTCTTATGTCTCACCTGGGACGTCCCAAAGAAGGTCCAACGGAAAAGTTTTCCTTAAAGCATTTGGTAAAACATTTAAGCGATTTGCTTGGAACAGAAGTTCAGTTTGCCAATGATTGCATTGGTGAAGAAGCGGTTCAAAAAGCAAATGCCCTGAAACCGGGTGAAGTATTGTTGCTGGAAAACCTGCGCTTTTACAAGCAGGAAGAAAAAGGCGACGAAGCTTTTGCTGAAAAACTTTCTAAATTGGGAGATGTGTATGTGAACGACGCTTTCGGCACAGCGCACAGGGCCCACGCTTCTACCGCTATCATTGCAAAATTCTTTTCACCTGAAAATAAAATGTTTGGCCTGGTGATGGAAGGCGAAGTAGCCAGTGCCGAAAAAGTATTGCACAGTGCCGAAAAACCTTTCACGGCTATCATTGGCGGAGCCAAGGTTTCAGATAAAATTTTAATCATTGAAAATTTATTGGGAAGAGCAACCGATATAATTATTGGCGGCGGCATGGCCTATACTTTTTTCAAGGCTATGGGTGGCCAGGTTGGCAAATCCCTGGTAGAAGAAGACCGTATTGATACAGCAAAAGAGTTGTTGAAGAAAGCCGAAGCCAAAGGTGTCAGTATTCACTTGCCGGCAGATTCTATTATAGCCGACAAATTTGCAGAAGACGCCGAAGTTTCATCTTCTTTAAGCAACATTATTCCGGATGGCTGGATGGGACTGGATATCGGCGCTATGGCCTGCGATACCTTTACCAAAGTTATTCATGATTCGAAAACCGTTTTATGGAACGGACCAATGGGGGTGTTTGAAATGGAAAAGTTTCAGCACGGCACCAAATGTGTGGCCCAGGCCGTAGCCGACGCTACCCAAAAAGGTGCATTCACCCTGGTGGGCGGCGGCGATAGTGTGGCTGCTGTAAACCAGTTTGGCTTTGCCGATAAAGTAAGTTACGTATCTACCGGTGGTGGCGCCATGCTGGAGTATTTCGAAGGAAAGGAGTTACCAGGAATTGCTGCATTAAAATAATGTCATAATAGCACCTATTCATTCGTGGTGTGTAATTTGATGATACACAACCGTACTTTTCAAGTACATTTAAAATATAAATTCAAAAAACATGAGACGTAGTAGTCCAATTCTGTGGGTAATATTAGCCCTTGTTTTGATCTTCGTTTTTATTGGATGCGGTAGTTATAATGGCCTGGTAGGACAGGACGAGACTGTAAAAAATGCATGGAACAAAGTGCAAAGTGATTACCAGCGCCGTGCCGATCTGATTCCTAATTTGGTGAACACGGTAAAAGGTGAAGCCAATTTTGAACGCGGTACGCTGAATGATGTAATCAACGCAAGAGCAAAGGCTACGTCCATGCAGGTAAGCCCTGAAAATCTTACACCTGAAAATATCGAAAAGTTTCAACAGGCACAGGCCCAGTTATCCGGTTCGCTCAGCAGGTTGTTGGTTACAGTGGAACAATATCCTAATCTAAGGGCTAATGACGCCTTCCGGAATTTACAAACGCAGCTAGAAGGAACCGAGAACCGGATCAAGGTATCAAGAAATGATTTTAATGATGCCGTTCAAACCTACAATACCAAGGTGCGCCGTTTTCCAACAAACCTTGTAGCAGGCATTATGGGCTTTCGTCCTCGCCAAGGCTTTACTGCCGATGCGGGTTCTCAAAATGCGCCAACGGTTGATTTTGGAAATCAAACAACGCCATCTGCTCCATCTGTAAATCTTGATTCAACTAGAAAATAGTGAGACTGTTTCCCTGGCAAAAGAAAAAAGAATTCTTCACGGAAGAAGAAAAGCAGCAGCTTGTTCAGGCTATTCAAATGGCAGAACAAAAGACAAGCGGCGAGGTTCGGGTATTTGTCGAATCCAAATGCAGGTTTGTAGATGCGCTGGACCGGGCCAGGGAAATTTTCTTTAAGTTGGAAATGCATAAAACAGAACAGAGGAATGCCACACTTGTCTATGTGGCTGTGGATGATCACCAGGTAGCCGTTTTCGGAGATGAAGGCATTCATCAGAAAGTAGGAGCACAATACTGGCAGGATGAAGTCAAAAAAATGTTGCTGCATTTTAAAAAAGAACATTTAACAGATGGCATTTGCCAGGCAGTCACCGACTTAGGCCAGGCCCTCGAGTTTTACTTTCCCTACAACAGAGATACGGATAAGAATGAGCTTCCGGATGAAATTATTTTTGGCAGGTAACGAATGAAGAAATTAGCACTCCTCATAGCCCTTTTATTTTCTGTTTGTGCATTTGCACAGATTGAAAAAGTGATTCCGAACAGACCCAATCCTCCCAGGCTTGTCAATGATATTGCCCACGTATTGACACCCGAACAGATAGAGGCTTTGGAAAGAAAGCTGGTTGCGTACGATGATAGTACCTCCAACCAGATCGTTGTTGTTACCATCCCATCTACCAATGATTACGCCATTGACGATGTGGCTTTGGGCATTTTACGAAAATGGGGCGTTGGGAACAAAGAAAAAGACAATGGTATTGTTATTCTTGCTGCCATAGCCGACCGAAAGGTATGGATAGCCACCGGGTATGGAATGGAAGGTGTGGTGCCCGATATAACCGCACAAACCATTATTGATTATGATGTACTTCCTAATTTCAGATCCGGTAATTATTATCGTGGTTTTGAAGAGGCGGCAAATTCCATTTTTAGAGCGGCTGCAGGTGAATACAAAGCTCCGGAAGGTTATAATGAAAGGGGGAGAAGTTCCGGTACCAGCATTGGAAAGATCATTCTTGCTATCATTATCCTGTTTTTTGTTTTAAATATGTTTGGTAGCGGTGGAGGCAAGGGAGGCGGATTTATGTCCCGCCGCGGATACAGAGGTTTTGGCGGACCGGTTATTTTCCCTGGCGGCTTTGGCAGCGGTGGCGGTGGCGGATTCGGAGGTGGTGGTTTTGGTGGTGGCGGCTTCGGTGGCTTTGGTGGCGGAAGCGGCGGTGGCGGTGGCGCTGGTGGTAGCTGGTAAAATCTGATCCCATTACTGGTTTAAATAATTCTCATTAAAAAAAGCCGTTTCAACCCTATTGAAACGGCTTTATAATTTCTAATTGAATTGATTCCTCCTTATATGCCGTTGGATGGTCTGATATACTATATCTACTTTTTACTGGTATTATGGTATTTGCAGGCAATAATTCATTTTGGATGCCAGCATCACTGAGTCCGGAAAGAAAGCTCCGGCACAGTGCACTACTCGTTAAAGGTCCTTCGGGAAGTAATCAATTAACAATTATAAGTGAAGCGGACATATAAATGGAAAAATGGTATGTGAATTGCCCGGGTAAAGAAAAGTTGATTATGAAAAAGATGTTGATAGCCGCAACTATTGTAGGAACTGCCATTGCAGGGATAATTTTATTTTCAAGAAAAAAAGGCTATGACAATAAAAGCATTCAGGATGCAAACAATACCTATAAAAAGCTGGACACCGGAACAGAAAAAACAGAAAGGCTTGGTTCCCACGCTATGGGCTGAATTGAAGTTGGTATCGTTTAAATAAGCAACTGGTAAATCGTGTTTCCCCTCAAGGAGTCTATTGATTATAGATTGTTTCCCTGCATGCACCTGCAAAACTTAACAATATCTATAGCCCCTCTATACAATTTAACATGCAAAAGACAGTTCTGGCTTTACCGCCAATAAGGGTTTGCCACAAATAGTGTACGAAGAATTCCATTAATTTTGAAAGTGATGAAGAAACTTCTTGTTTTGATTTTCTTTTTTTGGGGTTACGCATCCGTATCAGCACAAAAAGTCTATTTTATTTACCTGGAATCGGACAATGGCCTTCCGTTTTACGTAAGAACAACGGATAAGGTATATAGTTCTTCTTCCGCCGGTTACCTGATATTACCCAACCTTGCAGATAGTTCCTACACGCTGTTTGTTGGTTTCCCTTCAGCCCATTCTAAGGAAACGAAATTTATGGTTACGATGCAAGGCACGGATCATGGTTTTTCAATAAAACAAATCGATGAGGTTTTGAATCTCTTTGATCTTCAAAACCTCAACTCTATAAAGCCGATACAAGACCAGGCAAATAGTAACGTCATCTATGAGGCAAGGTCAGATGCTTTTACAAGGTTGCTTTCAAAAGCTTCGGATGATTCAAGCTTGTTGTCAGTACCAATTTTTGTAAAAACAGACCCTTCTAAAAAAGAAACAACAGAAAAAATTGTTGCTGCTAAAGAAGTAAAGCTAAACGCGGAAGAGCCAACTCCTAAAACCAGTGAGGTTAAGTCTAAGCCTGAAGAAATAAAACAAACGAATACAGAAATTGCTTCGGCTGATACTATATCAAAGAAAACGGACTCTGTTGATGCAAAGCCTGAAACTGCAATCGTTGAGGCTGAAAAAAAAGCAGATAAAACAAAAGAAGAGGTGGAGCCAGAACGTATAGAAGATACAAAAGCTGATAGCATCGCACATATTCAATTAACAGAAGAGTATAAAAGATCCGTGATAAAAAAACATTCGGAAAGCTCAACTTCTGAAGGCTTTGGCTTGGTTTACCTGGACAAAAACGAGGAACTGGTGGATACCATACGGCTGCTTATTCCTAATCCTAAAATAATGTTCAGCGAAGAGGACACAACAAAGCAGGTGAATAAAACGGCCGTGGAGACAAAAAGCGAGTCCGTGCTGGTTGAATCACCAAAAGCTGATCGTACAGGAAACGATAATACAACCTCCAAAGACAGCACATTGGGTTCCGATCAGAATCAATTGGTTTCTGGTGCGCCCCGGCAAAAGATTACATGCGACAACCAGGCTACAGGTAACGACTTTTTTAAACTTCGCAGGAACATGGCTGCTAAACCAACGGATGAAGCCATGGTAGATGAGGCGAAGAAATTCTTTAAAAGCAAATGCTACACAACGGAGCAGATTAAAAACCTGGGTGCACTATTTTTAACCTCGGCTGGTAAGTACCTGTTCTTCGACGCTGCTTATATGCATGTTTCCAACCAGGAACAATTTGCTTCTTTAAAGTCCGAAATAAAAGATGAATATTATCTTAGGCGTTTTAAGGCTTTAATCGGAGAATAACGGATGCCCCGCTACTTTTTAGAACTTGCTTATAAGGGAACAGCCTATAGTGGCTTTCAGGTCCAGGAAAATGCAGATACCATTCAATCCAAGGTGGAAGAGGCGTTTGCCATTCTCCACCGCCGGTCAGTTTCTTTAACCGGCTCGTCCCGTACAGATGCAGGTGTGCATGCTCTTCAGAATTTCTTTCATTTTGATGATGAGCAGGAAATCAACCCGCAACTCATTTATAAAATGAATGCCATTTTGCCTCAGGACATTGTACTTAAAAATATATATCTAATGCCCGCTGAGGCGCATTCACGGTTTGATGCTACCAGCCGGGAATATATTTATAAGATTCATCGGTTTAAAAACCCCTTTATTAATAATACCTCTTACTTTTTTCCTTACAAACTGGATTTAGAGCTGATGCAGCTGGCGGCGGAAATCGTAAAAGGCCAGTCAAATTTCTTTGCCTTTTCTAAAACCAATACCCAGGTTAAGAACTTTAAATGCACCATTGGGGTTAGCCGGTGGCTGTCAGAAGGGGATAATTTGATCTATAATATTGAAGGAAATCGCTTTTTAAGGGGAATGGTTCGTCTTCTTACCGCATCAATTTTAAAAGTAGGGCGGCATAAAATGTCAATTGAGCAATTTAAAAAATTGTTTGAAGAACCCCTCAAATGCGGGTATTCGGTCCCTTCCGATGGATTGTTCTTAAAGAAAGTCACGTACCCGGAAAACTATTTTCCCCCAACGGGCTTGTCTTTCACAGCTTTTTAGCAATTATTATTTCAAATGATTTGGAATGAATAAGTAAGGCCCCGTATCTTTGCATCCGCTTTTTGAAATCGGTCAGGGAACAATAAAAACAGAAATGGGTTAATAATTTTTATTGTAACAAAAACTGCAAATTAATTTGTTGGTAATCAAATACTTACTTATCTTTGCAGCCGCTTTTTGATCGAATGAATTACATAAAAAACAAATCTGGTTCTTCACGGTTTTTTATAAAATAAATACTTGAAAAGTTTGGCTGGTATTGCAAGTGAACCTTATCTTTGCAGTCCCAAAAAAATCTACACGTAATTTAGTTCTTTAAGTCAGTTTGGATGCGGCGAAAGGCCTTGAGGTTCATAACCTTATC
>CBHTSW010000063.1:0-8737 GCA_966095395.1 uncultured bacterium
TTATAGTGTAATTTATACACAATTTTATAGTGTAAGGTTTACACAATTCTGTAGTGTAACACCTACACAAACTCTGGCGTCCTGCGAGGGCAGTCTTCCAGGTTTCTTTCGGCCATTGTTACGAAGCTTAGGGATGCGTGCTAAATGAATATTTTTTTAAAAGCACAACTGGTGATCTTGGAAATAAATGAGGGCCGCAATTAAAAATAGCAGCTATAAACAGCACAGAAGTTTTACGCTTTAAAAAGCACTAGACCAGCCTATGCTGGTCTAGTATAATTATAATATAAAGCCACATTTAATAGCCTGGGTTTTGCTTGAGGTTTGGATTGGCAGCCACAGCCTGGGCTGGTATGGGGTATAACAAAAATTTGGGGTTGTCGCTTGGTTTGTACTGCCAGGGCTGCAGGAAAACCCCAAAACGGATAAGATCCGTTCTCCGCACACTTTCCCAATACAATTCTCTGCCTCTTTCTGAGAGCAAAGTATTTGGATCATTCACGTTGCTGTTATTAACGAGGGGAAGTGAAGTCAATAAAGAAGCGCCCCTTGCCTTTCTCAGTTCATTAACCAGGGCTAATGCTCCGGCATCATCACCGGTTCTTAGTTTTGCCTCGGCCACCATCAGAACCACTTCAGGATACCGGAAGATCATTAACCAGTTGCCGGCCGGGCCGCTATAGTATTTGCCATTGTTTGTAAAATCAGGCACATATTTCACCACCCGTATCCCTGTTACTTCCAGGTTGTTTCCCCTCTCTATCATATCGGGTGCGATCTGCGGTGTGTAGGCCAGGGGATTTCCTTTTCTGTCTTTAATAGGAGCGCCGTTTTCATTATACTGCTGTCCTACCAAAAAACCGGGCCGGATGCCTGAAACATTGGTTGCACCCGGATAATATCTGCCTCCAATCCTGGTATCCAGAAGCGTATCAACAGGTGTGAAGGTAACTGGCGTGTTAACGCCAAAAGCACTGTAAAAATCACTAATGGTAGCAAATCCGTTCCAGCCGGCATTGGGATTAACCGGTGTATAGGAATTGTAGTGAAGCGTCATATTCCACCGGGCATCAATTCCATTTCCGCCTTCTCCGGGAGTGGTATGACCCGTGCTCACACCAGATTGGTTGGGATAGGCGAAGATGCCTTCTTTGGAATTGCTTCCTCCCTTGACAACATCAAAATTGTCAAAATAGTTAGACATATAAGAATACTTCCCGCTATTGATGATGGTCTCGCCCAGGTCAATTACCTGTTGCATATCTGCAGCATCAAACGTTGGATTAGCCCTGTTCAAAAAAGCGCCTTTATTCAACAGGGTCCGCATCAGCAATACTCTGGCAGCATCCGGGTTCGCCTGTGCCATGGTATTGGAAGGATCTAGATCTTTGAGGGATGCATTCAATTCGCTGATGATAAAGTCAACAGCATCAGCACCGGTTTTCACCTGGGGTGCAATCAAAAGATTATCACCGGGATTTCTGAGAGGATACTGTCCATATAGATCCAGCAGGTGATACAAAGCCATACATCTTAAAAACTTGGCTTCCGCCGCCTGTTCTGCAGTGGGATTAAAGTTCAAAACGTTAGTGGCATCAAAACTTAATTTATTGAGGTTGTTAAACACTGTCAACACCTGTGCGTGGTTAGCGTCCCAGCTATGATTATGCAAAACACGCCATACCCCGTTATCATCCCAGTCCGCGCCACGGGTTACAACCAGGCATTCATCTGCGGCATTCTCTTCCAGGGAAAAAACATTTCCCTGGTCGGTAAATGGTGTGGCCAGATCCACATAAGCCGATTGCAGCAACAGGGCCGTACCCTGGGCACCCAGGGCCGATGCAGTTTCCGCGCTGGTCAGTGAGCTATTTAGTTTTTCATGCAGCTTTGAGCACCCTGTTGTTAAGGCAATGAACAAGAGGAAAAACAGCAGTATTTTTTTATACGGTAACATAGCATAACGTTTAATGACTATAAAGAAAAATTAACCCCTACCAGTATCGTTCTTGGCGTTGGATAAGGGATGTATTCGATCGACCTGGAAGGATAGTTGTTGTTGTTTTTATCAACATTTACCTCCGGGTCAAATCCTTTGAATTTGGTGATGACAAATAAATTGGTTCCGCTTACATAAAAATTGACCCCCTTAATATACCGGCCTATGGTACCAAGGGCATAACTGATGGTTGCATTCCTTAATTTCACATAATCCCCGTCTTCCAGGAACCGTGTAGAAGCCGCAGCTCCACTGCTGGTTGCTTCCTGGGAATTATAGGCCTCTACATCAATGTTTCTACCGGAAGTAATGCCATTGATATTGGTAACTGAAGTGGCCGTATTGTTATAGACTTTAAATCCAAAAGCACCGCCTGCCGTTAAATTGAGCGTGAATTTTTTATAGCGCAAGGAGGTACTGAATCCTCCTAACACATGCGGATTCGGGTCACCGGCATACACAGGGGTAGTGCCGATCTTTGGATTATTGGTGGAATCAAACCCTGTAAAAGGTTTCAAATAAAACTCATTGACCGGCTGATTATTGGTAATTACCTGCGCCAGAGTTCCGGATACTCCCTGCCCGTTAATTTGCCCGGTTTGAATGGTGAGTGGCAACCCTGTATTGACATCAAAGAAATTCTTTAAAAGGTTTTTATTATAGGCCACATTAAAGTTCACATCCCATCCAAAATTCTGACGGTTCACAATAGAAGCACCCAGGGCAACTTCTACCCCCGAATTGATCAGGTCAGCGGGGATGTTGATAAAATAAATAGAATTGGGCGCCGGTTGTATAGAGTTGGTCTGGAAGAGAATATCCTTGGTGTCTTTGTGATAGTAATCAATGGCACCAAAAAACCGTCCCCTGGCAAACCCAAAGTCAAGCCCAATGTTATAGGAATGGGTCGTTTCCCATTTTAAATTCGGGTTGGCCACAATGGACTGCCCTGCGTTGTTATAGGAAGTTAAGGCAAATTGTTCCTGGGAAGCCCCCGTTGGAAATTCCTGGTTACCGGTTAAGCCCCAGGTAGCCCTCAATGCCAGGTTTGAAAACAGGTTGCCCCCCCTCAGGAAGCTTTCGTTACTGATAACCCATTTTGCCCCCACTGAAGGAAAATGACCATACCGGTTATTGGAACCGAACTTGCTGGAGCCATCCGCCCGGTAAGTGGCGGTTAAAAAGTATTTATCAAGATAATTGAAGTTTACCCTTGCAAAATAAGATTGCAGTTCCACCCGGGGATCGACAGTGGCAGTATAGGGATATTGGGTTTTGGCATTTTGAAATATACTGGTATACGGTATGGGGATGCGGTTGGACTGGTCAAGATTTGTATTAAAACCCGAGGCCGCAATGTTCCCGTTTGCATAATCGGTTTTCCAGTACTCAAAACCTGCCAGGGCATCCAGGGCCAGATCTTTGGAAATAGTTGCCCGGTAGTTTAGGGTGTGGGTAAACGTTTGGGAAGTGAGTTCGGCATTGGCAATGACCCCATAACCCTGGCCGGAAAGATTGGGAAATCCCACCAGAAAACCTTCAATATTTACTTTGCGGTCTCCGGCGCCATGATTGATGGCATACAGGAATTTATAATCCAGTTGTTTAAAAAGATTTACCGTGGCTGATATATTGGCCAAAAAATAATTGGCGCTGGCCACGTCGTTAAAAGCATCACTAATGGCAAGGGGATTAGCCGTTCCGTTCTTATTTAAATTATAGAGCCCATTGGTTTTAAAAGCAACGGTAGGATTCCAGTTCAACGCGGCGCTGATTAAATTACCGGTTGATCCGGCCGTGTTGGAAATATTGCTCAAATGCTCTGTAACATGGCCTGCAATGACATCAAAATCAAGGCTCAACCTTGAATCGATAAATTTGTATTGCCCCGAAAAGGAACCTAAATATTTATCGAGTGATGATTTTTTTATCAAACCCTCGGTTTTTGAACCCAGGAAAGAAGCCCGAAACCTGCCGGCCTCGTTGCCTCCGCTAAACGCAATATTATAGTTTTGAGAGGGTTTATGTTGTGCAATTTCATCCAAGGCATCTACAGAAGCTCCCTCGTCCAGGGTAGAGGGCAGGTTGTATTTGGTCAAGGCGCTTCTGAACTGGCTGGCACTAAGCACCTTGTATTTCTTCATATATCCGGCAACTCCAACGCTGGCCCCAACTTCAACCCTGGTAGGACCTACAACTCCTTTTTTGGTAGTAATTACAATGACTCCATTTGCCCCCCTTGAACCATAAATAGCCGCAGAGGAAGCATCCTTTAATACGTCCACCTGCGCAATGTCGTTGGGGTTAATAAAAAGAAGCGGATTTGACTCGGGGGTTGTTCCAAAGCCTAAACCGTTAGCCCCAAGATTGATGCTTGGCCGGGCGGTTCTTCCATCGAGGGGTACACCGTCCACTACATAAAGGGGGTTGTTGCTGGCCCGGATAGATGAATTACCCCTTATTTTAATTGTAGTAGCCGCCCCCGGCTGGCCGCTATTGTTCGTGATATCCAGCCCCGGAATTTTATTTTGCAACAGCTGGTCAGGCGCTGTAATTTGACCCTGGTTAAAATCCTTGGCTTTTATACTGGCAATGGAACCGGTTACATCCCTCCTTCGGGCAGTACCATAGCCAATGACCACTACTTCGGCCAGGTTACCGCTTGAAGCAGTTAACGTAACATCAATAGTTGCTTTACCGGCTACCGCCTCTTCCCGTCTATCAAAGCCAACAGAAGAAAATATGAGTGTGGCACTGTCCGATGCATTAATCCGGTAAGCACCCGCAGCATCGGTTTGGGTAGAAAGGCCGGTGCCCCGCACTGTTACAGTAACTCCAGGCACCCCTTTGCCGGTTTGGTCAATTACAGTTCCTGTTACAGGGTGGGTTTGTGCAATGGCTTGACTACTAAAAGCGAGGAAGCAAACTACAATTGTAAGCAGTTTGAGGACTTTCATTTTTGACATAGCAGCACCGTTTAGAACTATTAAATTAACTTTTTTTCAAAGACAAATTAAATTTATTTTATTGTTTACACCTATTAAGTATTAAGTATAAACCCTTATAATATAGCTGATGCTTCTTGCCTCTCTAAACCCAAGCTTCCTTTGGTTGGATAAACAAAGCCGCCTTTTGCTTTACTTAACCTGAACAGTAGTTATGAGAAAGTCTTTTCGATATTGAAAAACGGAGACATTGGTTTGCTTTCTGCCCTACAAAGGGCAGCCGGTTCAAGACATGATAGGTTGTGCCCATTTGGTGTTGGACCATATGGGAAATTTGAACAAAGGGAAAGTGTATTTACTTTTTCAATTTAAGGATGGTATATTCTCCAACCCGCCTGCCTTGTTCTGCCCCGGCATCTACCCCGGTTCTATAATGAATACCGCCGTATACCCGGCTGATGGACGCTTCATCGGCGGCTTGTTTAAAGGAAGAAAAGTTGCGCTTCATACCTATGTATTCCAGGTCGCTGGTATCTTCAAAGCCAAAATGATCACCAAAACAATAGGTAAGAACCGTAGCTGCAGCAGCGGATATCCCGCTATGGCCACTTGGGTGTTCGGGGAAAGGAGGTGTTTGCAAAAAGGGTTGCCAATTGGCGTCAATGGATTCATTTATAACAGTTACAGGCCTGATATGCTGGTATTGATATTTTGTATGCCAGCAACTGATGATGGCATCAAAAATTGCAGCTGAAGTTAAGGCATAGGTTTCCGCGGTTTGAACGGCATTGGCTTTTTTCATCTTACAGGCAATACCGGCGATACCCATCCAATGCCCTACAGGTGTAATTTTTTTATTAGCATACATCATATGCCCCGAATGTTCAACAACAAAGGGATTATCATCCCAATACCGTGCAATTTCTTTGTGTTCCTCCGTTAAAGGATTTGAAATGCGATAGACCTCATTGACTGACTTTGAAAAATCACTGTTCTTCTCCATGTTAAAAGAAGGCGGCGCAGGGCAACTGATCTGGCTGGCCGAATCCAGCACCAAAGTTTTGATCTGAAGCCAATAGGGTTCTGCCGCATCCATATAATCCGGCGGCGTGGGGCGCCATTTACCAGTTTCCTGGCTGCCCAGGAATTTAGGCATGCCCCTCGTTTGTTTATAATTATCAGCAGTGCTGCGTTCCAGTATCCTTTTTCCTACACTTTCGCCAAATGCCAGCGAGTTCGAGTAGGTGTCTTCATCCAGCAACGATTTAAAATCCGCATATACCTTATCCTGGTATTTTTTTAAAGTATCAATGGAGAAAGTCAACTTTTCCGCTACGGTAAAAAAAGCCTTTGTAGCAGCCAAAAGATAATTATAGGTTTTGCCTTTTTGCGGAGCCGGCATTTTGCCAAACCCATGCATCCGTTCAGCAATGGATTTGTAAGAAGAGTCCTGGAACCTCAGGGCTTCATATGCAGCCAGGGAAGTATAGGAATAGATACGGCTGGAAACCGGTGGTGAGAACACGTCATAAATTATCACTTCTGTCAATTGCTTTTCGTTACGGTGCAAAAGATCAACATCTGTTACCAATGCAGGATCTGCTTTCCTTGTCTCACTACAAGCATGTAGAAGAATCCCAATAGCTATGAAATAGATAGTACGTTTCATAAGCATCAGTAATCAATCGTTATACAATTCATGATTATAAATAAATTCTTTGCGTTGCTAAATAATCTATCCCTTTCTTTTATTCTTTAAAATAAGTACAGAGGGTGAAGATTGATTCCATTTTTGCATCAGCCAGCCAGGAACAGCACCAATTGGAAATTTTGCGTTTCCTACTATAATATCCAAATCGCCGTCACCATCTATATCGCCTGCGTCCATCGTCAACCAGCGGCCTCTAAAGGATTCCTCAAACGAAAAAGGCTGAAATGAATAGTTGCCCTTGTTTTCCCAATAAATAAAGCTTTCTTCCGGTGTGTTGGTATAATCCGGAAAATACGAAATAGATGCGATATCCAGATCGCCATCCCCGTCAAAATCTCTGGCCATAGCCTTACTGGCGCCGTTCATTGGCAGGAATTTTCTTTCCTTAAAATTATTTTTCCCATCATTCAAATAGATCCTTATGCCGTGGTAAGGTTTTAAAATGGGAGGATAGTCACCATTGTCCCCATCGGTTGCCAGTAGGTCTTCGAAACCATCTCCATTAACGTCTGCTAATTCAAAATAGTTAGATCCGTAAGAAGGCGAAAAACGTAAAACCTGTTTTTGTTCAAATTGCCCGTCTCCTTTATTATAAAAAATAAAAATTCCTTCATCGCCCTGGGCCATTAGCGCCACAATATCGGGCCTTCCATCTTTGTTGGCATCAAAAGCCTGGGTTCGGACGGCCCCCGGGAAGGGCCGGAGTACATGCTTGCTATATTTGTGATCGCCTTTGTTTTCATACCATGCCAGTTGCCCCGTTACACTTCCAAATTCGCAGATGATAATATCTTCAAGATGATCACTGTTTAGGTCCACGTATTCAGCATAAACAGGTCTTTGCAAACTATCCAACATTACTTCCGGCTTTTTGGTTGTAAAATTTTGTCTTACCAGGCTTCCTTTTTTTTCATCGGACGGATACAACACCCCCATGGCAAGAGCTTTTATACCCATACGATCTCTTTGAATGTTTACCACTCCTTCTGCCATCATAAAAGAATCGATCAAATTACCGTTTGTTGAAAGCAGGTAACCGTATTGCGAAATTCCATCCGCAAAAAGAAGCTGATGCTGATCCGGCAAAAACCCGACATAGGTAGTTGCAGCGCTTTTTACGGAAAACGAAGGAACAGTGACATCAAAATCTTTTAACCCTATTTGTATCTGTTGTTTGTCCTGAGGCTGACCCAGAGAGTCCGGTGCATTGCGTATGTAGTAATAAACTATTTTATTCCAATCTGCAAGCGATATAGCTCCTTGTCCTTGTCCCTCTTCAAAATAAGAACCTGAGCCAAAATGGCGAAACCCCAGAAGGCTGCCCATTTTAGGCAACACGTAATTCGCCCATGTCTTTTTATCAAGTAAACCAGGTCCGGGAAATTGGTGACAGGACTGACAATGCTTCTCTGCCAGATCATGTCCTTCGCTTACCTCTTTACTTACACAGGTAACAAAAAAACAAATCGCTACAACTATCATACAAAGCAAGACACGAGCCTTTTTCATGAATATCTCTTTATTTTTTTATAGGGAGTGATTACGTTTAGAAGGTCAAGAGTCAATTTAAATTGTTCATTAATTTAGATCGAGTGTTCTGCGCTTATTTTTATTATCGGTTATCTCTATTGAGAGGATCGAGTCATTCACCAACAAAAACCTTCCGGATTGGGACAAAAATGACGCACCATAATAAAACTCCTGTTTTTGCGTCTTCCCGTTTTTATACCTGATAAGGGCACTTAGATCTGTGGGTTGTACCGGTACTGTCCTGTGATTATTTTTTAACCCAAAAACTTTTAAAGGTCCCCTGTTTTGACCTGCCATTAAAAGAGGTTTATTGCCGGTACCTATAAATTTAACCATTGCCTTGCCATTACCTGGTATATATAAACCACTTTCAAGAATGGTTAAAGGCGAAAAACCTCCCTTGCCGTCTCCCTTGAGAACCAAGCCGTTTAAAGCGTCATACCTGCCTACAGAAACTTCCGTACCATAATCATTGGTGTTCAATACAACATCCAGATTCCCATCGCCATCAAAGTCATCAGCAACCATCCCATTTATGGCAGATAACTGTGC
>CBHTSW010000064.1:0-8709 GCA_966095395.1 uncultured bacterium
AGGGTAATGCTCTGATCTGCCCCGGCATTGGCTACGGGTAGTTCATTGGGCGGGGCTGCGTTAACCGTAATTACGACATCATCTGTGGCCATCGCACCTTTATCATCAGTCACTGTTAAAGTAAAGATATAAACCCCTTGTACTAAGCCGGTTATAACCGTTGAAGCAGAACTGGGATTGGTAATCGTCCCTTCTGCAGGGCCAGACAGCTTACTCCAGCCATAGAAGGAAATCAGGCCATCGCGGTCGCTGCCACTACCATTGAGTTGCACCGAATTTACAGGAAGCAGGATGGTTTGATCTGCCCCGGCATTGGCCACAGGGGATTGGTTTAGGGCTGCATTCACCATTACTACCACGTCATCTGAGGCAGTTGCTCCTTTATCATCACTCACCGTCAGGCGGAAGGTATAAGAGCCTTGTGCCAGTCCGGTAACCGAAGTAGACGCTGAAGCAGGGGATGTGAGGGTAGCGGCACCTCCTGAAACTTTTGTCCAGCTGTAGGAAGCCACGGCGCCATCCCCATCGGAAGCTGTTCCCGTTAAGGTCACACTGTTGGTGGGCAGGGTAAGGGTTTGATCGGCCCCCGCACTTACCGTGGGCGGCTGGTTGACCACATTGCTGCCAGAGGCAGAGAGTTCCCACCAGTTGATGTTCCAGCCCTTGTACTGGGCCGAGGTGGAGACGAGCCGCAGGGTCTGGGTGCCCTGGGTAAGGCTTAAAGTGGTGGGAATGGTTTGCCAGGTCTGCCAGCCCCCCGTGTTGGGAACGTTCACGGTGGCCAGCACCGTGCCGCTGCTCGTTCGGATCTGCAGCTGGCCGCCACTGGCCGGGGAGGCCAGCCGGAGGCCTACCGTATAGGAGCCGGTGGAGGGAGCGGAGTAGCTGTACTCCATCCAGTCGCCCGGATCAATATAACCCACGCTTTGCCCGCCGCCCACATCCGTGGTGGTTTCCCTTACCACCCCGCTCATCGAAGTCCAGGCCTCCGCTTCAATGCGGGTGGTGCTGCCCGGCGCCGGGTTGACGGTAATGGTGACCTCATCGGAAGTCTTAACTCCATTACTATCTGCCACTGTTAATCTATATGTATATACTCCGGCAACAGTAAGCCCTGTAACTTTTGTAGATGCTGAAAAGGGAGAAATTATTGTTCCTGCCTGAGGGCCGGAAATTTTGGACCAGATAAAAGAAGCAATATGCATGGTAGTATCAAAAACGCTACCATTTAACTGAACAGTATTATCTGGCAAAATAATTACCTGGTCAGGGCCGGCAATAGCAATGGGCCGGTTATACGGGGGATCTGCTACTATTTTCTTTTTTAAAATGTTGATCAATCCGGAATCATTATAAGAAAAGTTGTCTGCTCCGGACACAGTTACAGAACTAATCGCAGCCCCCCCGTTAATAAGAAGGCTCATATCTCTGAACCGATTGCTGGCAGGCACTTTACTGAGGTCAAGGCTTATTGTCAAAACGTTTCCATCCAGCGTTTCTGTTTTAGAAACGAGTCTTTTTACTTCAAGGTATTCCAATAACTCCTGTAAACTTGTTACCCAAATAGCGTCATTGGATACTGAATCCAGGTGATCTATAAACGATTTAAAGCCACTCCAATTCCCGGAATTATAACTATGCGTCCCAAGGCGGTATAACTTGTGAACTAAGGAAGATGATTTATTTTTTAAGCCTGTGACAAAAGATTTCAATTGATCTGTTACAGTAGTATTGGCCCAGTCATCTGTAAAGTCCCTGAGAAATACATTAAACGATGAATCCAATTTGGAAATATCAGCTAAATGATCTGTCCACATATTGACAGGATGTGAAGTATACCCATCTGTTACACCCTGGGAAGTAGCTGCCAAATATCCTTGTTGTTCTACATAGGGGTTATAGCCGGTGTTGTTGGAAGGAGTGACCCATACTCTTGATATAAAGCCTGCTTTTTCATAAATAAAATGGGTGTTCTCTACTATATTTTTAACCTCGCTAAAATTGTTGATTAAATAGTACTGATCCCTTTCATGATAAAAACCATGATTCTCAAGCATAAAGTCAGCAGCTACCAGCTTAGTTAGTTGTGAAGCACTTAACAAACTCGGCACCAGGGTTAAATCACCGTCATTGTAATTGCTATGCGCTGTCATGGCAACAGCTGCAGAATAAGGCTTTTTATTACCACACCCATCTGTAAAAAACTTACCAGGATAACTTTTCCCATCTTCCAGGGCAATGCCCCCCTGCAGATAAGCTAAAACACTCATCACGTTTGCCGGCTGGTCATCTATGTCCAAATTAAAAACAGCTTGCTTATTGTATTTTAAATCGGCAAACGAACTGGTTGCAAAAGTTGGGGATGAGGTAAAACTTACTTTTATTGTAACAACTTGTGCATTGGCAAAGCAAACCAAAAGACTGAAGCATAAAAGGAAAAGAACCTTACCGGAGTTACTTACTGAAATGTTTTTCTTTTTAAAAACAAGTTCGTTTAGCCCTGCTTCTTTGGTGGCGTGCATAAAGCAATTAATTTTTGGATGATCAGTCTGGTGGGGGCTAAAAATATACTTATTTAAAATAAATCAACTATATCTTTCGATGTAAGCAGCATTTTATAGTTGAAACTGCCAATTAACCCTTTGAAATGTCAGAGTGGTTATTGTAGGGTGGCTGCAGCCTAAGAAATAAAATGTGTATCCAAAGATGGCTTGCCGGGAATGTCGTTATTGAATGAGTCATCTGGCTTAAACCAATGATAACTTGCTGATTACGGGTGGTAAAGAGTTATTGCCGCCGTTCACTTGCTGTAAATGGCTTTAACCTACATTAATTAGGTCTACACATTAGGTGGTCTAAATGAAGGGTTTATAAAAGGGTTGTGTAGCCAATTTTAACATGGGCAAATCTCCGCTGGTATCCCCGTACGCATATATTTCATCATAGTCTTCTACCACATATTTTTCCATTATACGCCTTACCTTTTCAACACCATGACAATTTTTTCCCAGTATGCGTCCGGTAATTTTATCGTCTTGTATTTCCAGTTGACTGGCTATTAATTCAACCTTCATGACCGAGCTCCATGGCTGTATCCAATTTTGCGGAGAGGCAGACACAACCACAACTATAAAGTTTTCATTTTTTAGCTTTTGAATTTCTTTCAAAGCTTTTGGTCTTATCAATTTTGGTAAGACCTGCGTTGAAAAAAGTTTACACTGATCATTAAAAAAATGACTAGGTGTGTTTTTAAAGAAAAATTGCAACACTTTTTCTTTAGCTGATTGATTGGAAATCAACTTTACTTTATAAGCAAGCAGGTAAAAGATATTATACAGCAAACCCAAATACAGGCGTTTGCTTCCCTTGGTGAATTTAATCAACTCAAGCAAGGTATCTTTTGTGGTAATCGTTCCGTCAAAATCAAAAAAAGCAATTCCTTTCTTCACAATCTCTTCTTTTTAAACATGGCTTCAGGTATTAATGTAATAATGAGCATGATCCAGCGCCAAAACCATTTTACATAAATTATATCGCTTTTCTGTGCTACACCCCTATATACGGCGTTAGCGACTTCCACCGGTTGTGCCGTCAGCAGTTTAGGAAGCTTCAAATGCTCGGTCATCCTGGTATATACAAAGCCTGGCAAAACCGTCATAACATGCACCCGCTTATGGAAAAGTTTATTTCTTAATCCTGACAAATAAGCGGTAAAAGCCGATTTGGAACTTCCATAAATATAATTGCTTTGTCGCCCTCTATTGCCCGCCACAGAGCTTATGCCTGCTATAATTCCTCTTTGCTTGCTGGCATAATCTGCCGCCACAATATTTAAAATGGAAACGGCCCCTGTATAATTGGTATTGATGGTCCGTAAACTTTCATTCCAGTCACTGATCGCCTTTTCATTATCATTCATGTATCCAATCACATAAACCGTCACATCCGGTGAGGGAGAAAGTCCTTCATAAAAAGATGGATGCGATGCAAAATCAAGGGCATCAAAACAATGAAGACTGCACTGAACCTCGTACCGTATCCGGATATCGGATTGAAAAGCTTGTAACTGATCCGTGTTTCTTGCGGCCAGTTGCACGTCATATTTTTCTGATGCAAATTTTTTGGCTATAGCAAAACCTATATCTGAGGTGGCACCTAATACTAAAACAGTGGGCATAGTTGTTATTGAGTAATGTTCAGCCGGCGGGCCTGAACAGAATTGATCTTAAAATTCGGATTGTATTTTTTAATGACATCAAGAAAACGGCCGGCATTTTTATAACTCTTCCAAAAAATTTCCGGATTCATTCGTGCATCCTTTGATAAGTAAAGACGGCCATTATGTTTTAGAACAATTTCGTCTAATTCATCCAAAAATTTAAACAAGTTATCTCGAACCGGGAAGTCTAAAGCAAGGGTATATCCTTCCCGCGGAAAAGAAATTAAATCATCTTGTTTTCCAAACACCTTCAATACAGCAAGAAAGGAACCTAGTCCTTCGTTGCTAATGCGGTTCAAAATTTCAATTAACCCCTGTTTGTTTTCAAGGGGTAACACAAACTGATATTGCACAAACCCGCTTTTACCATAGCCCCTGTTCCAATGCAAAACGGCATCCAGCGGATAGAAGAAGGGTTCGTAGGAAACCACAGTATTGATCTCCTTTTTAAAGTTTTTGCCGTAATATAAAAAGTTGAACGCCTTAACCGTAAACTGATTCAGTACAAAAGACGGAAGGTTGAACGGAAATGTAATCTGTTTTTTCTTTGGCAGCTGTAAAGGCTTTTTCCTCTTTTCTCCATCCAGATCTTCCACTTTTGCGTGTTCGCCTAACATTAAAATACTTCTGCCAAAATTTTTCCCTTTTTTCAAACAGTCAATCCAGGCCACGGAATACGTGTAGTGCTGATACTGCTCAAAAAGCTGAATGACCTCCTCTAGGTTTTCGGCTTTAAGCTGTTTTTGTTTTATATAAGAGGTCTCTATTTTTTTCAAATCAAATTTCACACGGGTAATTACGCCGGTTAAACCCATACCGCCACAAGTTGCCCAGAAAAGATCGTTGTTTACGGATGGTGAACAGCTGATCGTTTCGCCGCTGCCTAATAAAATATCCATTTCCAGGATATGGGCAGAAAAGGAACCGTCAATATGATGGTTTTTCCCATGCACATCGCTGGCAACAGCCCCGCCAACAGTAATAAATTTTGTTCCGGGGGTAACCGGTAAAAACCAACCTTTAGGAACAATCACTTCCAGGATCTGGTCAAGTGTAATTCCGGACTGGCATTCAAAAATTCCTTTCTCCGTATCAAAGGAAAGTATCTTATCATATTTAAGCGTGGAAATCGTATTTTCTTCCAATGAGGCATCACCATAACAACGTCCGTTACCCCTGGCAATAACGTGATTGCTTTGCAATACTGCCTCTGTGAGCTGATCTGCAAATGAAAAACTCTTTTCATCGGTTTCCACCACCGGGTAATTGCCCCAGTTGGCAATTTTTTTCTTCATCATTCGAATATGGTTACGTCTTTCATATAAATGATCAAATAAAAGCTGGCGATCCAAAGGAGTATTGAAACCTGTATAAATCGATCCTTATAAAGAATCTTTGTAGGGGAACCTGCAGAAGCTTGAACAAAGATGATCTGCAAATATCGCAAGATCCCCGCCAAAACAAATAAACAGGTATAATACAAACGGTAAGTACCCATGTGAAGGATTACTTCCGGCGACATGGTGTACATAAAATAAGCCACCACAATTACCGCACAAACCAAAGCCAAAACCACATTTAAAAATTCAAGGTTATAGCCTTTGATCGATTTCCTCATATCCGTACCGGAAGAAAGCTTCAGCAACACATCGTCCCTTCTTTTACCAATAGCCATAAAAAGTGCCAGTAGAAAAACCATAATATTCAACCATTCCGTAAGGCCGATAAGGGCAATAACTGCACCGCTTTTTATTCTCAGCACAAAGCCAATGGCAACAATAATGATATCAAGGATAGGAATGGTTTTCAATCCAAAGGAATAAGCAAGGTTTAAAATAAAATAAATACCCAGTACAAAAAGAAACTTATCCCTGATAAAATACGCCAAAAGAAAACCAGCCGTTAAAAGCAAAATGCAGATAAGGATAGCGGCAGTTTTTGATACTGCACCGGAGGCTAAAGGTCTTTTAAATTTTTCCGGATGCTTTTTATCGTCTTCAACATCTCTGTAGTCGTTGATAATGTAAATGCCGCTAGCCACGCAGCAAAAAGCAATAAAACCCATTATCAACCTTGGGTATAAATCCCAATGAAATAAATCGCCTGAAAAAAATAAAGGAATGAATATGAAGAGGTTTTTAGCCCAGTCGCTGGGACGGAGTAACTGAATGTAAGACACAATGTAAATGGTTAATGATGATGGAGGTAAAAATATAAATTCCGGCTCAAATAGCATAAAATAAGAGAAGCATTAACGCCCGGCTTACGTATGTTATTATTAAATTACCTTGGCTTTATATTTTATATACTAGAACTTATATGGACGATCAACTGGCTGGGAAAAATAAAATTCGCTTGTTTTCGGGGATTGAGATTGCTATAATAATTCTTCTTGCTTTAGTACCGCTGTTTACCACATTTCCGTACCGGGTAAATATTTTTTTGTCCTGGGAAGGAGCATACAGAATGAGCCTGGGGCAAATACCCTACAAAGATTTTGGGATGCCTTTGGGTTATATGTATTGGGTGATTCCCGCTGTTTTCTTTAAAATATTCGGTGCCCAAATGATTACTTTGGTGAAAGCTCAGGTGTTCATCAATATCATATCAGGATTGGCTTTTCGTTCCATATTAAAAAGCTTGCAGGTTCAACCCGGCGTTCGCCTGCTTTCCGTATTGCTCTATTGCATTTCCTTTTCTTTTTTTAATTTCTGGCCCTGGTATAATCATACTGTAATTGTATATGAAATAATTGCGCTGGCTTTTCTGACACGTTATTTCTTTGGTACATACAGGAACTGGATGCTGCTCTCGTTGAGTGCCTTATTTACTTTCTTTTCATTTTTTACCAAACAAGACGGCGGAGGGCTGGCTTTGTTGTTATGCCTCGCACTGCTCTTGTACACATGCATGCAGGAAAAAAAATGGAAACCTTTACTTATTTACGTAAGCAGTTTTATCATTGTTGCCTTTGCTATCATAGCTCCGCTTACCCGCTATAATTTCGCTTACTGGTTTAACCATGGACAGCCACCACATACTTCACGAATTTCTGTGTTTGAAATTATAGATGACTTCTTCATGAATTCACAATGGATTAAATTCTATTTGTTTCTTATTCTGCTATTGGTTTGGGCTTCTTTAAAAGGAAATAAGAAAGAATTTATTTCTAATAAAACATTTGGATTCTTTTTGTTGCTTACAATTGGAATATTAGCTGAGGCTGCTATCATTCAGGTAACCAGTTATACGCCTCCAGACAACAATATTTTTTTTCACAGCTTTGCATTTGCTTTCATTCTTTCCTTTTTGTCGCAGTATCTAGCGCTTAACTTTTATAAGTACAAAACACTTTTTGTTGGATGCTTTGGTTTGTTACTATGGTGGAGTGGCGTTTTTTGGAAGTATTTTCAACGCATCACGCAAAGAATTTTGCCCTCTGCCGAAACCAATGTTCCCTCAAAAGAAAATATTGTTAACCGACACACTTACATTTTGTCTAACACAAACACTAAGGAAATACCAGTGTCGGAATGGACATTTACAGGTTTGAAATCCTTTGATAAAATTTATATGCCCAAACCAACGGTCGAAGGCCTTCATAGATTGCTGAATTTAGAAATAGTAAAAACGAAAAAGGACTTAAGGGTTTTAAATATGACCGAGCTAACTCCTCTGGCTAAAGAAATGCCCTATAAATCAGAAACCGGCCCGGAAATCCCTTTGTGGTACCATTTGGGTGTTTCCATGTTTAACAGGGAAGCAGAAATGTATGAGCAACGGATCCGAAACAAGCAATATGACCTGGTTCTTTTTGAATACGTGCCTTCGCTCAATAATTTTTATCCTTTTAGGGTAAGAGACACGCTACTAAATCAATATCAAAAAATAGACTCCTTTCCTGCACCTCGCAGAGGAGATACGCAAGGTGTGATTGAAGTATTTATAATACCATAATGTCTCTTTTAACTTAACACTTATGGTTATCCGCAAAATAGCCTTGCCTATTTCCTGACTGGAAAACCCTTGCTCCCTGTTAGACCAGAGTAAGCAAGCCCGGCAGTAAAACATTGTCTTTTAACCAATTAGGAACTGCAGTTGTGGAAAAAAAAATCGCATATACGTGATATTTTTTTTACAAAAACTGAGATATGTTTTTGTTTATCGATTAATTTAGTTGCCTCATCTACTTTTCAATTTCTCAAACAACAAAAAGAAGTTCCTTTACCAAATGTTAAACTGAAGCAATTGAATCTTTTGGCACAATTATCGCTGTTTGCGGATGAATTGCCACAATCCCTTTGAAACTGTAGACTACCCTATAAATTATTGTTTAAAGCCTATCCATCGTTTGTAATTATGAAGCACCTAAGAATGCCAAGGTTCCTACGTTTCGTAGCCACCTTCTCCCTACTGATTTTATTAGTAAATGCTAATGCGCAGACCCAGACGGCGCGGTACACCTCCACCACCTCGAATTCCGGGGGGTA
>CBHTSW010000065.1:0-8601 GCA_966095395.1 uncultured bacterium
TCCCATCGCCATCAAAGTCATCAGCAACCATCCCATTTATGGCAGATAACTGTGCTTCATTAGGAAGATTATGCATTACGAAATTGCCTCTACCTTTGTTCTCCAGGTATATACTTTTAAACTTAACGGCCTTCAATGCCAGGATATCCTTTCTTTCTTCTGGCGTAAATAGTTCATTGAAACCTGCCTCAGCAAATGATTTGTAAGTAAGAAATCTTTTTTTTATAAAAGGCATCTGATCAACTACATTATCCCGGACATGTGTAGGATATTCTTTTAAAATACCTTCTTTATCCTTAATAAATTTTGTACAAATACATTCCATAACACCATTCTTATCAAAATCCTTAGCGTAAATGGAAATCGGATATTTCTCACTGCCTTTATAAAATGAATTTTCTCCTGTATTGCCGGCTATGTAATCAATATCACCATCATTATCAAAATCTCCGGGAGCAATGCTGTTCCACCAACCAGACGAATGAGAAATGTGAACAGGCTTTGAATTTTGAAAAGATCCATTCACATTTTTGATCATTGTTATCGGCATCCACTCGCCTGCCAGGATCAGATCAGGCCATCCGTCACTATCATAATCCGTCCACAACGCATCGCAAACAAGACCAATATAATTAAGAAAAGGAGCAATGGTTGAAGTGATGTCTGTAAATTTCGGGAGGCCATTTTTCGAATCGTTTCGGTAAATAAAACTGGAAACAGCTTTTGGGTAATTCCATGGCTCTACTCGGCCTGCTATAAACAAGTCGAGGTCTCCGTCCCTGTCATAATCTGCGGCCCTCACACAGGATTTACTGGCAAAATTTTGGGGAAGAGCCAGACTGTCCATATGAAAGTTACCTTTGCCATCGTTAACGTAAAAACGATCCTGGTAAGCAGGTGCATTATATTTTGCCTCGTAACCACCGCTGGCTATATATAGATCCAGGTCCTTGTCTCCATCCGCATCGAATAATAAAATCCCAAGGTCTTCTGCATTCTTATTTTTCACCTCGCTTTCTATCAATAAGCTTTTTTGAAGAAACCGTCCATTTTTTTGTTGCAAAAACATTTGTGCACTGTAAAAAAAAGAACCGCCGCTTACAATATCTTCAAGACCATTACCATCCAAATCGCCTACCGCCAGAGCCGGCCCGTATTCCGATAATTTGTGTGGTAAAAGTTTTTGAATGTCAAAATCAATAAAGTCTTTGTCTTCGTGTACAAAATGAATTCCCAAAGAATCATTACATTCTCTGAACAAAGCATTTGTTGTAGTAGGCACGAACCAACTATACCTGCTGTTTGCTTTTGTAATATTTATCGTTATCGTCTGATCTGCTGGTATATCATACAAAACCTGTTTTGAGCCATTTGGCCACTTTACAACAAGCGAATCCACCTTTGCGGATTTACCCAAACCAAATTGCGGGTTTAGCTGAACGGAAGACAGATAACCTCTATAAGGCGTTTGTTCATAAAATTGTTTATTCTTATTATAGAAAATTTCAACCCATGCACCAAAACCATTTTTATTTAGAGAGTCACCAGCTAGTTTAACTGCTAAGAAATGCTGGTCATTCTTGCCGTCATTCAATACAGTATTTTCATAAACAAAAGCTTCGTCATTGATGTTATTCATAACCATATCCATATCACCATCATTATCAAGGTCTGCATAAGCTGCGCCATTGGTAAAAGATGGTATAGTCAATCCCCAATCCTTTGTTACATCGGCGAAGGTCAGGTCTGCATTATTCTTAAACCCGTAATTATGAATTCTCACTTCAGGTATTTGGGATAAAGTATACGATTTGCTGGCTATGGAAGATGATTCCCTGCGAAAAGCAATAAAGTCATGGTCGGTAATATCCTTTGGAAAACCGTTGGTAATGACAATATCCCGAAAGCCATCGTTGTCAAAATCCGTCACCAATGGCGTCCAGCTCCAGTCCGTCTCCGCTATACCTGAAAAAAATCCGATCTCACTGAAAATGGGATCACCAATCGAATCGCCGGACACTCTTGGTCCCTGATTCAACTGCAAAGTGTTGCGAACATACTGGTATTGATAACCAAAATAATCACTGTTCTGGTAGGTTTGGTAATTACTGGCATTCATCATCGTTTGCTTACGGTAATTATCTTCCGGGTTCATATCCAGTTCTACCACATCCGATAAACCATCATTATTAATATCTATAACATCTTGCCCCATACCGTTGGCGGAAGTGTGCTTGAAGTAAATTTCCGCCTTATCGGTAAATGTCCCATCATGGTTGTTGATGTAAAGAAGGTCGTTGGAATTAAAATCGTTGGTTACAAAAATATCCTTCCATCCATCTTTATTAAAATCTGCAATGGAAACCCCATGCCCATAACCTTCTATGGTGATACCTGCTTCTTTTGATACATTGGTAAATACAGCATGCTTAAGGTTATTGTTCCAATCGTTTCGATATAAACGGCCGGTACTGGGGTGTGAGCCGTCCTTTATTTTTGGACGAAAGACCGAAGGTATATCCTTATTTAAAATTTCGTTCACCACCAGGTACATATCCAGATCGCCATCATTATCATAATCAAAGAAAGCAGCCATGGTGGAATGCGTAGTGTCATTTAAACCATACTCTTCTGCCCTATCCTTAAATACCGGCAGGCCGTTTTTATCAATTCCCTGGTTTACATAAAGTTGGTTTTGCCTTTCCTCCGGATCTTTTAACATAGAGGCGCAAACGTAAATATCCTGCAACCCGTCATTATTAATATCCACTACAGCAACGCCTCTGTTCCATCGGCCTTTCCCTTCCACGCCGGCATCCCTGGTTACATCCATGAAACGAAGCCCGCCTTTGTTGAGATACAATTTATTGGGTACCAGGTTCCCGGCAAAATAAATATCCTGCAACCCGTCATTATTAAAATCTCCTATTCCCACGCCCCCGCCGTTATAGATATTGGTAACATCCATTGGGTTAATAGAATCATTTTCAACAAACTTGTTATTAAAATGAATACCAGAATGTTTAGATGAAACGACAGTAAATAAAGGAGAATTGTGCTTACAGGAAAGCAAAGAACAGCAAGCAATTGTCAGAGCGAAAAAGAGCAGCTTACGTATAAGATTCATGCGAAGAAATATTCAAGTTAAGCATTCAAAATAATGAAAAAGAGGTAGAGTTAAACCCTACCTCTTTGCCTATTACAATCCATCGGGACAGGTTAAAATCCCGGGTTTTGTTTTAAAACTACCGGGCCATATGAGTTGGCCTGGTCTATCTGGCCCTGGGGCAATGGGTAATACTCATCCTTTCCCTTGTCAAAATGCGCGGTAGGGTTAATGGCAAAGAACCCAGGCCTTGATATTTCTGCAGCCGCATAAGCGTTTAGGGTATTAGCCATAAAACCGGTGCCATTATCCCAGCGTTGCAGATCAAAGAACCGATGCCCCTCCTGCCCAAGCTCAATATATCTTTCAAACATGATCGCCTTGCGGGCAAAAGCCTTGTCATTGAATGCACCTGCAGCATAAGGGCTTACTTTATATTTATCCGCAGGTGTCGTTTGAGTTTTATATTTAGCTGTTGCCGCATCATATTCACTATTTAAGTAAACCCAACCGGTAGGATCAGCAGCCCTTGCACGAACCAGGTTCACATACTCTAAAGCCTTATCAGCGCTTCCAGCTTCAATCTCAGCTTCAGCTGCCATTAATAACACGTCGGAAAACCGCATCAATACTACATTACCAGCATCCATTTGAGTTGGCCCCCAAAATGATGTCTCTGTTGAAACAAAAGAAGACTGGCTTTTGGCGTATACTGTTTTTCTGGGGCTGAGCCAGCCATTCACACTTGGGTCACGAATCCAGGCATCGCCAGGATGAAGCCCCCAGTCCAAATAAGGAATGTTTTTTCTTCCTACAGTCAGGTCCAGGCGTGGATCCACATTACCTGTGTAAGGATTGGCAGGAGCTCCAACATTGTTTCCTGTGTTATAGGTATCTAATAGAGGCAAGCCGTTTGCATCTGTTTTAAAAGCATTGGCTAAACTTATGGAAGGATTAAAAAATCCGCAACAACCACCAGGCCCACCACTATTGGGGTAGTTTAAGTTATCACCATAATTACCGTTTGTGCCTGAACCATCATTTACCGATGCCTGGTAAGCAAACACAGACTCAGCATTATTATCCTGTTGAGGATTGAAATTACTGAAATAGTTAACCAATGAGTATTTATCACCCTTCGCTGTTTTACCGTTGGCTATAATTTGATCAAACAACGCTTTGGCCTCGGGATATTTATGCTGAAACATATATGCTTTTGCCAAATACGCCATAGCCCCCCATTTGTTGATCCTGCCGATCTGCCCATTAGGTGCCACCTCAAAGAGGTTATCCGCAGCAAATTTCAGGTCCTCTTCTATTTTAGGCCATACATTAACATAACCTCCCCCCTCAACATTTGTGACGTTCGTATTATTGTTGGCTACGGTTATGGTTTCATCAACAAATGGTATGTTATTGAAAACCTTTTTTAGCTCAAAATGAAACCAGCCCCGTAAAAACCGGGCTTCAGCCATGATCCTTTTTTGCTCGTCCGCAGTAAGATCAGCAGCTCTCGGTATCATCCGAATGGTTTCATTGGCACGGCCTATGCCGTTATAATTATTAACCCATTTTTCATTCAGATAAGGGTTGTTGGCATTATAGGCCCATGCTTCCAGTGGATTCACATCCGGCTGATCGGAAGGCGTTGAACCCTTATAAGCATCATCAGCCACAACACTTCCTAATGACCAATTCGAAGGGGCCGATCCCCAGTTCTGGCTTCCACCCAGTTTAGCATAGGTACCAATCAATAAACCCTCTACACCTGTCTTGTTGGCCAGCACTTGTTCGCTCAGGGAGCCCATAGGAGCCCTGTCTAAAAAAGTTTTTTTGCAGGCCTGGATAATGATCAGTACAACCAGGCTGACGGATAGTACCAAAATATATTTTGTCTTTTTCATATTGTTCTTTGTTATAGAAATTAGAAAGTAAGATTTACTCCAACATTAAAATTCTTTTGATTCGATGGATAGTTACCAAAGTCAATTCCAAAATTGGTATTGTTATTTACGTCAGAATTAATCAATTCAGGATCTAACCCCTTGTAACCCGTAAGGGTAAATAAGTTAGCAGCTTGAAAATAAATCCGCAGACTTCCAATGCCATAGCGCCTCAGCTTTGAACCTGGTATAGTATAGCCCAATACCAGTGATCTCATTTTAAGGAATGAGCCGTTTTCCATATAATAAGAATTGAACTGAGTGCTGTTGCTAAAATTGGCCCCCCTTTCCAAAACCGGAACTTTGGCATCCGGGTTAGCGACATGGGCATTAGGATTAATGATCAGCTTAGTTGGATCGGCGGGATTTTTAATATAAAGTGGTGCAGGATTGCCTTGCTGGTCTACAAGTCTTGCTGAATTCAAAGCGGCTTCTTTGCTGATAGCACCATTAAAAACAGCAGGAAAGTCATTCCAATAGCGAACATAATTAATAACATCATTACCTACAGAAGCATAAAGAAAAGTAGAGAAATCAAA
This sequence comes from uncultured bacterium, assembly GCA_966095395.1. Lineage (GTDB taxonomy): Bacteria > Bacteroidota > Bacteroidia > Chitinophagales > Chitinophagaceae > Flavisolibacter. Next base: position 5,589 of record CBHTSW010000065.1, read on the forward strand.
GTTTTTGAAACTGACACCCAAATTTAATCCTGCAGTAAAATCAGGATTGGGGTTGCCAAAGAAAGTTCTGTCCGCGGCATCAATTTTCCCATCAGGGCTTCCGGTTAAATTACCGTTTGCATCGTATCCATTCAGATCACGGAATTTTAAACGACCTGCGGCCGCATCTTCCTGCGTAGGAGATTTGGCTACATCATCAGCGCTTTGAAATAAACCAACTACTTCGTATCCATAAAAAGCACCCAAAGCCTGTCCGGGTTGCATACGGGAAAAGGCGCCGATACGACCTGAACCAGCACTACCCTGGTCGATATACTTCCTACCCCCCGGTAGGGCGACCACTTTATTATTGTATGAAGTAAAGGTACCCGTTACATTAAAGGTCCAGTCTTTTGCTATTTTTCCATGATAGCCTAAAGAGGCATCAATACCGGTATTCTGAATATTACCCGCATTTACAAACGGCTGGGAAGGCCCCTGAATTACAGGATCGGGCAATCTGCGGAACAGCAATCCGCTAATGGCCTTTTTATACCACTCAATACTAAAATCCAATTTATTTGAAAATAAGCTAGCATCAAAACCTATATTGGTGATAATATCTTCTTCCCATGTGGTAGCTCTGTTACCAATCTGGCTGGCATATATACCAAGAGTAGAACTCGTGTTGGCTCCGGTGATGTCATAATAAGACTGAGCAGCAGATTGACCATATAAACTATAAGCATTAGTAGGATTGATATTGCTGATAGAACCCAGTTTACCCCAACCTCCGCGAAGCTTTAACTCATTGATCCAGCTTGTAACCGGGAAAAAAGATTCTTTGGAAATTCTCCAACCGGCTGTTATAGATGGGAATACGCCATAACGATTTTCTTCAGCAAATACAGAAGAACCATCCCTTCGCACTGTTCCGCTCAACAGGTATTTATCAGCAAAATTGTAATCTACACGGCCAAATAAAGAAAACAGGGCATTTTCATACGGACCGAAATCATTACCAGTTGTTTGTCCTGTAGGAGGACCGAAATTCAAGGTCCAAAGTGCCGGATCGACAGTCAAATTACTGGGATCAGTAATAAAATAACCATTTCTCCTTCCATTGATACCACGTCCATAGTTACGTATCGCTTCTGAACCCACCAGAACTTTTAAACTATGATCCCGTGAAAGAATATTGTTATACGTAAGTGTATTGGTCCAGATTAAACTGCTATTGTAACCAAAGCCTTCCTGGAAGGAATTGGGGTTTTTATTGTTCTCAGCATTTTCATATTGCGTATAGCTGAAGAAATTATAATAGTTATTATCGATCGTTCCTCCAACAGAAGTACGGGCAGTAAGATGCCTTAAAAAGTCAACTTCGGCAAAGATGTTACCGGTAACCTGATAATTGTTTCCTTTATTGTTAGCCGTACGGGCCATAATCGCATAAGGATTCTGGGCATTGCCTAATCCCTGCGATAAGGTGCCTGCATAATTTCCCTTGATATCATATACAGGAATAATGGGGCTTTGACGGTAAGAATGCGAAATGGCATTACCCTCGTTCTGGTTGTTAAAGCCAGGGCTTTGTCTGTAAAACACATAAGCGTTCTCCCCTATCCTGACACGGTCTGCTATGTTAAATGTGGTATTGATGCGGGCAGAATACCTTTTTAAATATGTATTCAACAAAGTACCCTGCTGATTAAAATAATTTAAGGAAAGAAAAAAGTTCGATCTGTCGCTACCAGAGCCAACGGATATATTATGGCTTTGAATAGGTGCGGCATCATAAATTTCATCAAACCAGTCTGTCCCCGTCTTATTTGCCAGGGTAATCTGGTTATCGTAAAGTGCATAAGTTGATGGATCCGTATTAGGAGCTCCCTGCATAGCTCCGGATGGAATTAAATAATCAGGAATATTAGGGCCGGTTTGACTGTTGCCGTATTGCTTATGGTCGAATGCTAAACCACTGTTGTAATACGTCTGAAAAACGGCATTTGCGGTTTCTGTTGTATTCGCAATACCAAAGGGATTTTTTCCATTATTGATAGGGATTTGTGTACCATAATAGCCATCGTAATTGACCCGTACTTTTCCTGATCGTCCTTTTTTTGTAGTAACAACTACCACACCGTTTGAACCACGAACCCCGTAAATAGCAGCTGCACCGGCATCTTTCAACACCTGAATGGATTCAATATCATTTACATTCAGGTTATTAAGACTTCCGGGGGTTCCATCAATAATAATTAACGGTGTGGCATTACCAATTGAGGTTATACCTCTAACCATCACGTTTATAGCGCCACCGGGTTGCCCTGAGGAAAGAACGGTTACTCCCGATGCTTGGCCTTGTAAAGCATTGGCAGGATTACCGGTAGGAATCTGTTTCATATTAGCTACATCCACAACAGCTACAGAACCCGTAATATCTTTTCTCCGCTGAGATGAATAGCCGGTAACCACTATCTCATTTAACGTAGAGAGATTGCTTGACAGGGAAACATTTACAGTACTAAGCCCTTTGACAGATACTTCCTTCGTATCTAATCCTATAGAGCTAATTACTAAAATACTTTGATCATTTGGAACCGTAAGAGTGAACTTTCCCTGTTCATCAGTGGTTGTACCGTTCGTAGTTCCTTTTACAACAACCGATGCATTAGGAACCGGCTGATTGTTGGCGTCTGTAGCACGACCTGAAACCGTTTTTTGCTGAGCAGATGCAATGGAGAAGATGAAAAGCATGCACGTAGTTACCCATAACCGCAATGCAGTTAAATCTATTCGCATAAAGCAATCCGTTTAAAATGTTAGTAATAGTAGTTTGTGTTTAAAGGCAGCAAAAGATAGCAAGAGTTTTTTTTATTTAACAAAATTTTCAGAACAAAATATAGCAAAGTTATCAACAATTGTTAAAAACCTTTATTGATAATAGTTATCCATTAATCGAAAACTTTAAGGGACCTACTTAGTAGCGTTTAACCGGTTGACAAGATCAGCCACCGATGTTTCTTTCCGG
>CBHTSW010000066.1:0-8491 GCA_966095395.1 uncultured bacterium
TCCCATCGCCATCAAAGTCATCAGCAACCATCCCATTTATGGCAGATAACTGTGCCTGCGGCGGAAGTGGTATCAATTCAAATTTTTCGTTACCTAAATTTTTTAAAAGTGAAGAACTTAGATTGTTTGCTTTCAGAACTAATGCATCTTTTAATTCTTCTTTTGTCAACACCTTGTCAAACGAAGCAAGCGCAAAAGATTTATACGTTTGAAACCGGGCACGCATAGAAATCATTTGCTTAATGAGATCATCTCTTGTTTGTGCCGGGTATTCTTTTTTTAAGCCGTTTCCATCCTGCAAAAACAAAGTAGGAATCGCATCATAATTTCCATCATTATTAAAATCCTTTGCATAAATTTTGGCCGGGTACTGATCGCTCACCCTGTAAAAAGTATTCTGTCCCCCATTGCCTACCACATAATCAATATCACCATCATTATCAAAATCACCCGGAGCAATACTGTTCCACCAGCCAGTTTGATGGGCTATACCTGAGGTTGACGTTATGTTCTTAAAAACTCCCTTGTTATTTTTGTAGAGGTTAATATCCATCCATTCACCCACGAGAATCATGTCCTGCCATCCATCATTGTCAAAATCAGTCCACACAGCATCGCAAACCAAACCAATGTTTTTAAAGCCAGGAGCAACACGATTGGTAACATCCGTAAATTTTATTTTTCCATTTTTAGAATCATTCCTGTAAATAAAACTTGAAACCGGCTTTGGGTAATTCCAGGGTTCCACTCTCCCGGCAATGAAAAGATCAAGATCACCATCCTTATCATAATCCGCCGCCCTTACACAGGATTTACTTACATAATTATTTGGGACGGCCACAGTATCCAAAACAAAATTTCCTTTACCATCGTTCACAAAAAACTGATCCTGGTATGCTTTCGTATTCGGTGCATGTTCATAACTGCCACTTGCTATGTACAAATCCAAATCATTATCACCATCAGCGTCAAATAACAACAAGCCCATGTCTTCGGAGAGCTTGGTTCTACCGGTGAGGTTTCCCAATAAATTTCTGGTTATAAAATGTCCATTGCTTTGTTGCAGCAATAAAGTCGGGCTAAATGAATAGGAGCCTCCGCAGATGATATCTTCCAATCCATTTTTGTCTACGTCTCCAACAGCTAGGCCGGGTCCGTATTCAGAAAGTTTATGAGGCAATAGCTTTTGGATGTTGAAATCAGGAAAGTCTATTTCCTGGTGCTGATAGTGTATTCCCAAAGAATCAGAGAGGTCGGCAAAAACCGTGTTTGGAGAATTTATAGAACTTACAAATGAGTAAGTAAGGTCAGCCTCTTTTATATCAACGGTCATCACCTGGTCGGCCTTAACATTTTTCAAAACCTGCATCTTATTGCCAGGCCATTTAACAACCACGGAATCCACTTTTTCTGTCTTACCCAAGCCAAAATGCGCCATGCATTGAACAGTGGAAAGAAAACCCCGGTACGGCGAGTTTTCATACACCTGTTGCTTGCCGTTGTCATAATAAATTTCTGCCCATGCCCCTAATCCATTTGTGTTAAAGCCTTTGCCCTGGAATTTAATTTGCAGGTAATGATGATCTTCTTTTGAATGATCCCTCGATTTATTTTCATAAACAAAGGCCTCATCATTAATATTGTTGATCACAAAATCGATATCACCATCATTATCAAGATCACCATAGGCGGCGCCGTTGGAAAAGCAGGGCGTCGTCAAACCCCACTCAGAAGACACGTCTGAAAAGCTCAGGTCTCCCCTGTTCCGGAAAGCATAGTTATGCAGTTTCACTTTGGGTATTTGTTCCAGCATCTCCTGCTTTGCTGCAATGCTCTTTGCATTGGCACGATAGGTCATAAAATCACGGTCTGTAATATCCTTCGGAAACCCGTTTGTAATAATAATATCTCTAAAACCGTCATTATCAAAATCGGCAACCATTGGTGTCCAGCTCCAGTCTGTTTCGGCCACTCCGGCATAAAAAGCAATATCACCGAACACAGGAACTGGTAAAGAATCATGCCCCCCGGGAATTATTCCCTGGTTTATTTGTAACGTATTACGGGCATATTGATACTCGTACTGGTAAACATCATTATTTGTGTAGGTTTGATAGGAATTGGCCGGCATCATCATTTTCTTTCTAATGTTGGTTGCCGGAAGCATGTCCACGGCTATCACATCGGGCAAGCCATCGTTATTGATATCGGCCACATCATTACCCATAGCCGAATACGATGTGTGCTTAAAAGATTGGGCGGCCTTATTGGTAAATGTTCCGTTTTTATTGTTTATCCATAAAAGGTCGTTGGTCAAAAAATCATTGGTCACGTAAATATCCTTCCATCCGTCCTTATTGATGTCGCAGATGTTAAGCCCTAGCCCAAATCCTTCTATGCGTATTCCGGCGGCTGCAGATACGTTGGTAAATACAGGATGGCCTGTTATGGAATCCCAATCGTTACGGTATAGCCGGTCTGTAGTGGGCGAACTGCCGTCAACAATTTTTTTCTTGTATTGATTGGGATACAGATCGCCCTGGGCCATTTTATTGGTCAACACATAAAGATCGAGATCGCCGTCGTTATCGTAATCGAAAAAAGCAGCATTGGTGGAGTACCCCGTATCAGCAATATTGTATAACCGTGCTTCATCACTAAACGTTGGAATGCCTTCTTTATTGAGCCCCTTGTTGATAAAAAGCATGTTCGCCCTTTTGGAGGGGTCTTTCTCTATGGAAGCACATACATACACATCCATCAAACCATCATTATTGATATCAACGGTAGCCACCCCTGTATTCCAGCGATCTTTTGATTCAATATTAGCAGCAGCCGTTACATCATTGAATTGCATGTTGCCTTTATTCAGGTAAAGCCTGTTGCCAACCTGGTTACCCGTAAAGAAAACATCCTGCAATCCATCATTATTAAAATCGCTTATCGCTACCCCACCTCCATTGTATACATACTCAAGGTCCAAAATGTTGATGGAGTCATTTTCTGTAATAGAATTATTGAAATGAATACCGGTTTCCTGAGCATCCAACTTTTCAAACGTTTTTTTATCGGCACAGGACCAAAAAAGAAAGACAAGAGTAGAGAAGAATAGCGTCTTTATCATAAGGCATTGCGACTTTCTTGAATAAATACAAAGTAACAAAGAGACAGCTAGCTGTCTCTTTGTTAAGCCGGGTCAACCATCTTATCAATAATTAGGATTTTGCGTAAGGGAAGAGGTTCCACCCGATGATGATAAATCAATTTGTCTTTGTGGTATGGGAAAATACTCGTGTTTACCTTTTATAAAAGTGGCATTGCCGTAGGCCGCACTTAATTTTGTTTTTTCATACGCAAGGAATGCATTGATAGCCTGGTCAGCAATTCCCCAGCGAACAAGGTCAAAGAAACGATGCCCTTCCTCTCCCAATTCCAGCTTCCTTTCCATGCGAACCGCAGCTCTCGCTTCATCCTGATTTGCAAATGGAGTAGTATATAAGTTAATAACATATTTAGCGGCCGGCGTATTGGTAAATCCCTGGGAAGGGTCAGCCGGATTTTTATATGTTTTGACCCAGGTATCCGGCTTGGCAGCCCTTGCCCGCACCAGGTTAATATATTCCTGGGCTTTTGCCAGCGATCCGGCTTCTATTTCACATTCGGCGGCCATTAACAATACATCAGCAAAACGCATGATTTTATAATTAATAGCAGTTAAACCACTGGTCCAGCTGGTGCCGTCCGTTAAGGTACCTTGTTGACTCTTGTGATATACATTCTTTAAAGGTGCATAGGGCCCGCCATTGCCCTGGTCACGTATCCATGCAGCACCCGGGTGGTTTCCCCAGTCCAAATAGGGAATTCCCCTGCGCCCTACCGTCCAGTCAAGCCGGGGATCCAGATTGCCTGCATCCGGTGTGAAGGGATCGGTCTTGGCTACCCCCATATCATTTTTCACCTGGTTAGCCCCAACGTTATAGGAGCCGTCCAAAAGAGGCAACCCCCCGGCACTTGTTCTAAATGAATTTACAAATTCAAATGAAGGTTGAAAAAATCCGCAGCAACCGCCGGGTGCCGCACCGCTTTCATCATAAGGAAAATTAAGAATTTGATCGAAGTTGGCGTTATTGCCGCCGGAACCATCATTTACGGAAGCTTCATAAGCAAAAACACTTTCTGCCCGTACAGCGGGGTCATTCTCTTTGTCAGCGTTAAACAAATCATGAAAACCAGGGGCCAGCGCATATTTTATTCCTCCAGAAGTAACTCCGTTATTGATAACATCAGTGAAAATGGGCAAAGCTTCTGCATGCTTGCCCTGAAACAAAAGCGCTTTTGCATAAAATGCCTGGGCCGCCCAGCTGTTGACTCTGCCTATCTGAGATTGTGTGGCCGGCAAAGTAGTTCGGGCAAAATCAAAATCTTCCATTATCCTGGTCCAATCCGTGGTGTTGGCAACTTTAAAATTCTGATCTTCGTACGTAATGGTCTCATCCACGTAAGGTATATTATTCCACATTTTCTTTGCCTCAAAATGATAATAGCCTCTTAAAAACCTGGCTTCTGCCATGATCTCTGATTTTTCTTCAGGGGAAATTTCCTTATCTGTCAGCTTATTTAAAATCCGAATGGTAGAATTTGAACGGGCAACGCCTTCATATAAAGCTCTCCATTTTACGTTGAAGTAATTGTTGGTTGGCGTATGTGTGAATTGCTGAATGGGGTTTACGTCGGCCTGGTCTCCGGCATCAGAGCCTTTGTTCGCCTCACCGCCGGAAATACTTCCAAAAACCCAATTGCTTCCACCACCTTCCCAGTTAATGCCCTTCAGTGCCGCATAAGTCGATATCAAAAACTGGCGAGCCCCTTTAGCGCTTTGTGCTTCGGATTCAGTAAGAACTCCTATTGTATCCTGGTCCAGGAAACTTTTTTTACAGGCAACAAAAATGCCTGACGCGATCATAGCAATCCCCACAAAACAGCTTATGTATTTTAATTGTTTATTTGGCATACTTCAAATTTTTAATTTTAAGAATATTAAAATCCCAAATTAAGGCCTATAATAAATTGCCTGTTAGCAGGATAGTTTCCTATATCAATACCAAAGTTGGTATCAACGCCACTTACTTCCGGGTCTGTTCCTGTGTAGTTGGTAGCGGTAAACAAATTAGTCCCCTGAATAAAGACACGCAACTTTTCAATCCCTGCCCGGTTTAAGAGTGAGGAGGGGAGTGTATATCCAATTTTCACGCTGCGCAATCTCAGGTAGGAAGCACTTTCTATGTAGTAGGAGTTTAATTGGGCGTTCGTACTAAAGTTGGAAACGTTCTCAAATCGCGGGATGTCGGTGTCCGTGTTGGTGGGCGTCCATGCATTTAACACCCGTACTGATTTACCAATACCTGCAAATGAGGGATAGAAATCGGTAAACCACCTTGTAAAGTTCAGCACTTCTCCGCCCTTTACCCCATAGAATAAAGCTTCCAGGTCAAAGTTTTTATAGAAGAGCCTGGCGTTAAATCCATAGGTAAAGTCAGGATTCGGACTTCCCAAATAAGTTCGGTCTGCGGTAGTAATGACTTTATCGCCATCCAGGTCAGCATATTTAAATCGTCCCACTCCTGCACCATCCTGTTTAGGCGAACTGGCGACTTCTGCCTCTGTTTGAAACAGGCCGATCACTTTATATCCATAGAATGATGAAACGGGTTGTCCAACCGCATTACGTATATCGCCCCCGCCTATTCTATTGGTGAAGTTGACATCAAAATAATCGACGATATCAGCAACTTTAATAATCTCATTTTTATATTTGGTCATAATAACATCGGCTTCATAACGGAAATCCCCGGCCGTCTTATTTCTAAATGTTAACATCACATCAATACCATCGTTCTTCATAGAACCGATATTAACAAAAGGCGAAGTAGCCGTACCTAAAGTTGCTGGTAAATCCTGGCGGAAAAGAAGATCGGACGTGGTGGAGGTATACCAGTCAAAAATAACGTCTAAACGATGTCCAAAGAAGGTTCCATCAAATCCAATATTAGTTGTTTTTTTAGCCTCCCATTTGGCAAAGGGATTGCCTATACCCGTTACGCTGATACCCGGAGAGGTGCTGGTGTTAGAGCCGGTGATGTCATACGCCGTACTACCATTCCCGCTTATAGCAATAATACGGTTATTGGGCGTGACAGGACGTGAGTTACCCATTTTACCCCAACCTCCTCTTATCTTCAGCTCATCGATCCAGGAAATGTCATGCATGAATTTTTCCTGGGTTATTCTCCAACCTAACGAAAAGGCAGGAAAGATTCCATATTGGTTTTCTGTACTAAACACAGAGGCACCGTCACGACGAATGGTTCCGCTAAAAAGGTAACGGTCCTTATAAACATAATCCACCTTCCCATACTGGGAATATAATTTTCTTGCAGGTTCCCCGTTGCTATTCTGCGTTCTTCCCGAAGGATCTGTATTGGTAAGCGTAGTAAAATTAAAACTGTTTGTAAAAGGATTTAAGCCACTGGCGTTAAGGAACCTGCTCTGATTATCGGCAACAGACTCAATGCCCACCAAAGCCGTTATGTCATGAAGACCAAAAGTTTTATTATATCGAACATTATTGGTCCACGTCCATCCGGAAAAGGAGCCTGCGCCCTCTCCAAAAGTGGTATTACCCACGTTTTCAGAGTTCCAGTAGGTTCTGTAATTGATAAACCGGTTCTGTGCACTACCGATATACCCCCCGAAGCTTGACCTGAATGTCAGATTTCTTAATATATCAACTTCTGCAAAGGCATTCCCGAAGATAAAAGTGGAAAATCCACGGTTATCCTTGGAAAGGATGCGGCTGGCTACTGGCTGGGTTGAATTATTAAACCCCTTAGCCACGGTGCCGGCAAATCCACCCCCCTCATCATAAACAGGAATTAAGGGGTTTATAGTCAGGGCAAACATGATATCGTTTTCATCTGCCGGGGCTCCAAGATTTGGATTATCCCTGTAGGCATACTGAAAATTTTCACCAAGCCGTATGCGGTCTTTTATTTTAAATTCGGTGTTAGCTCTGAAGATGTATTTTTTTAAATAGGTATTGATGATGGGCCCCTGTTCATTATAATAACTAAAACTGGTATAATATTTAGCTACTTCACTTCCTCCACTTAAACTTAAAGTGTGATTTTGTATGGGCCTTGTATCGGTTAACTCATCATACCAGTTTGTACCGGCTTTGTTAGCCTTTATAACCTGGTAAATAGGACCGAGATCGAAGTTCAAATTATATTTAGCTGGATCCAATCGTGGATCGGTAGGAGACAAACCCGACAAACCGTTTTCACCACCTACAACTAAATAATCCGGCAACACGGGAGTAGCCCCTGAACCATACTGAGGATGTGTAGTGGCTTGACCTGCTGCCTTTAATGCCTCCCATGTCAAATCCGCCTGCTGCTGGGGAGTAAGTAATTTTAAACCCTTACCCGGCACAGTTAGGCCATAGGACATGTCATAAGTGACATTTACTTTATTACTGGCCCTTCCTTTTTTGGTCGTAACCAGGATAACACCTGCAGAAGCACGGGCACCATAAATAGAAGAAGAAGCTGCATCCTTTAATATGGTTGTTGATTCAATATCATTTGCATTAAGATGCTCTGTGGTGAACACAGGAATCCCATCTACAATGTATAATGGATTATTATCCAAAAAAGAACTAAATCCTCTGATCCGCACCTGGCTGGCGGTACCCGGCTGGCCGGAAGTAATAACGACAACTCCCGAGGCTCTTCCCTGAAACTGCTGTTCAATATTACCGGAGGGAACCGCCTGTAACTGTGTACCCTTAATGGAAGAAACAGCGCCTGTTATATTCTTCCTCTGTTGGGTGGAATACCCTGTAACAACAACCTCATTCAGGGTAGCAAGACTACTTGTCAGGGAAACGTCAACGCTAGTAAGCCCACTGACAGATACCTCCCGAGGGTCTAGGCCAACGGCCGAAATAGCCAAAACGCTTTGATTATTTGGTACTGTAATAGTAAATCTGCCTTCATCATCCGTGGTAGTACCTGTAGTACTTCCCTTAACCACTACAGAGGCACCCGGGACGGGCTGATTATTCGCATCCGTTACACGGCCTGAAATTGATTTTTGTTGAGCCGATGCTAAAAGGGAAAAAAAGAATATGCATACAGCTAACCCTAACCGCAATGCAGTTGGTTCTACTCGCATAAGGCAATCGTTTAAATGTTAGCAATAGTTTGTTTCAATAGCTATAAAAAGGTAGCACCATTTTCTTTTTTAACAAAATTTTTTCAGAAAAATGAGCATAAATATTTCATTAATTGAATAAAAAGCGCTATTGATGAGGTTTGCCTTATATAATCCTTGCGGTATAAGACGATCCTTGCGGTAATTACCGATAAAAAATAACTACTTAGTAGCGTTTAACCGGTTGACAAGATCAGCCACCGATGTTTCTTTCCGG
>CBHTSW010000067.1:0-7741 GCA_966095395.1 uncultured bacterium
ATCATTTAATACCTTTAATACAAACAATGCACCAACCATGACAGAAACACATGAACAATTATTATCAGCTGTCCGGAATTTTGTTACCGATTTATTTACAAATAAATTAGACCCGCGGTTTGTATTTCACAACCTTGAGCATACAGAAGAAGTGGCAGATGCCTGCAGCCGAATAGCAGACCACTATGCCTTAGGCGAAGAAGACAGGTTTGTTTTATCGATTGCCGCCTGGTTTCATGATACAGGCTACACGTCCGGGCATCCTGAAGGCCATGAGGATGTCAGCGTTCAAATTGCCAGTGATTTTTTACACCAGCACAATGTGGAAGAAACCATTATTCAACGAGTTAATTCGGCAATCCAGGCTACTAAAATGCCCCAAACGCCTTTAAGCCAGGTGGAAAAAATAATCTGTGATGCAGACCTCATGCATCTTGCCACAGAAGACTTTAACGCCAAGAATCAATTATTAAAGCAGGAAAGGGAAAACCTCCTGGATACAAAAATTACCAAAAAAGAATGGCGGAAGGGCAATATACAGTTCCTGGAAAGCCATAAATATTTTACGGATTACGGGCAGCAATACCTGGAACCAAAGAAAGTAGAGAACCTGAATACTTTACGGAAAAAGAAAGACCGCAAGGAAACCATAAAGGAAGAAGAACCAGAAGCGTTCCCTTATGTATTTGGAGTGAAGACCCCTGTGCCGGATAAACAGGATGTCAAAAATGCAGAGCGGGGCGTTCAAACCATGTTCCGCAACACGGCGCACAACCACATGCAGTTAAGTTCGATGGCCGACAGCAAGGCGCATATATTGATTTCCGTCAGCTCTATTGTTTTATCCGTGACCCTATCGTTTTTAATAGCAAGGCTTTCCTTTTATCCGCAGTATATTATCCCAACCATTATCCTGGTGCTTACCTGCCTGGGCTCTGTTACATTTTCCATTTTATCTACCCGGCCTTCCGTCTCTAAAGGACAATTTACAGAAGAAGACATCCGCAGTAAAAAAACCAACCTGCTTTTCTTTGGTAATTTTTATCGCATGCAATTGGAAGATTACCAATGGGGCATGAATCAAATGATCAAAGACAAGGAATATTTATACAACACCATTATGATGGACATTTATTACCTGGGTGTTGTATTGGCAAAAAAATACAGGTTTTTGCGTATTGCCTACACCATTTTTATGTGGGGATTGATTATAGCGGTTATTGCCTTTGCCATTGCTGCCATCACCACCGAAGCTGCGGCTCCCAGCACGCCCAAAAGTGTCCCGGTGATTGATTATTAAAATTTCTCCCGGCGGGTAAGGTTCACTACCTGCTTCTCTTAACAAAAAGCGCTCAACCGCTTTTAAAGTAAGAGCGCTTTTTTTATGGAAGGTAACGAAGGGGCAGGCTTCATCCAGCAGGCTGCCCATCTTTTTTTGGACAAGGTTAAAGAAGACATTTTTTTATGGCTTCCGTTAACTCCGACTTTGTAATGGGCACTCCCATTATCTTGTTATAGCCTTTGGCATCTACCAAATACTTATCCCGGATGATCTTTATCAACTGCCCATTGTTGATCTCGGGAATCAAAATCGTTTTATAATTGGCCAGCATCTCCCCTAAATTTTTAGGAAAGGGGCGCAGGTAACGCAAATGGGCATGCGCCACACTGTGGCCTTCTTTCAACAATTCTTCTACTGCAGTTTTAATCACGCCGTAGGTTGACCCCCACCCCAGCACCAGTACGTCTCCTTTTTCAGGACCGTTATCCAATTTCTGTTCAGGGATATTGAAAGCAATTTTGTCAATTTTCTCCTGCCGGATCTTTACCATCAGCTGGTGGTTCTCCGGATCGTAGCTCACATTCCCGGTGACGTTTTCTTTTTCCAAACCACCAATGCGATGCTCCAATCCCGCTGTACCCGGCAAAGCCCAGGGACGCACTAAATTTTCATCACGCTGGTAAGGCTGGAATTTGGTTTCCCCGTGCCCGAGCTCCGTTTTGAATTGAACATGTATGGGCGGCAAATCTGCCGTGGAGGGGAATTTCCAGGGCTCTGCGCCATTGGCAATATAGCCATCACTTAATAAGATGACCGGCGTCATATGCTCCACTGCCATGCGAACGGCTTCATAGGCCACCTCGAAACAATCGCTGGGGGTAGATGCGGAAATTACAGGCATCGGTGACTCGCCGTTTCTGCCATAATAAGCCTGCAATAAATCGCTCTGCTCTGTTTTGGTAGGCAAACCGGTGGAAGGCCCGCCACGTTGCACATCTATTATAAGCAAAGGAATCTCCAGCATCATGGCCAAACCCATTGCTTCAGATTTTAAGGCCATGCCGGGACCGGATGTGGACGTAACGCCCAGGTGGCCGCCATAACTGGCACCGATGGCGGCGGTTATACCGGCAATTTCATCTTCGGCCTGAAAGGTTTTTATTCCAAAATTTTTATGCCGGCTCAGTTCATGCAGAATATCCGATGCGGGGGTAATAGGATAGGTGCCCAAGAAAATAGTTAACCCGCTTTTTACCGAAGCGGCAATTAGTCCATAGGCCAGTGCCTGGTTGCCCATGATACTTCTATACGTACCGGCAGCAATTTTTGCTTTTTCTACTTTGAACTGTGTCGTGAATGTTTCTGTCGTATCGCCGTAATTATAACCGGCTCTCAGGGCTTTTAAATTACTTTCCAGTATGTCGGGCTTTTTTGAAAATTTTTCTTCCAGGAACTTCTCCGTGTTTTTCATATCCCGGCCGTACATCCAATATAAAAAGCCCAGTACAAACATGTTTTTTGCACGATCTTTTTCCTTGGTGCCCATCTGGTAATCCTTTAAGGCTTCCCGGGTCATTTTGGTGATGTCCATTTCGATCACTTCATAACCTTGCAAGGCTTCATCCTTAATGGGATTCACTCCATCGGGATAATTGGCCAGCCGTAAATTTTTGGCATCAAAACCATCGGTATTGACAATGATCTTCCCGCCTTTTTTCAGGTTTTTTAAATTGGTTTTCAGTGCAGCGGCGTTCATCGCCACCAGCACATCCAGCGTGTCACCAGGGGTGTATATACTATCGCTTGAAAAGCGTAACTGGTAACCGCTTACACCAGGCAGGGTGCCCTGCGGTGCCCTGATCTCGGCCGGGAAATCCGGGAAGGTAGAAAGATCAGCGCCTAATAAAGCGGTGTTATTTGTGAATTGTGTGCCAGTCAACTGCATACCATCACCACTGTCCCCGGCAAATTTGATGACAACATCCTGTAGTACTTCCTGCTTGCGTTCCATGCCGGCAAAGGTAGTATTAGTTTGTAGTTTCTGGGACGCAGTTTGTGGGCAGAGGCGTTAAAACTTCACCCGTTTGCCAATATAATCAGCTTGTATAATAAAAATTGAACAGGCCATCTATATAACAATGATGCCGTTTTTAATGGCGAAAATTACCAGGCCGATACGGCTTTTGCATTGCAGCTTTTCCAGTAAGATATCGCGATAGCCATCAACGGTGCGGGGGCTAATTTGCATTTTTTCTGCAATTTCCTTAAAGGTTAGTTCCGTGCAAATAAGCTTTAACATTTCCAGTTCTCTTTCGTTTAATCCCAATACATCTTTTATAGTAGCACTCTCGGGATCATCCATGTGATTGATGGTATGAATTAAAGTTCCGGTCACCAGTTCTGAATAATAAAACCCCTTGGTTACCAGGGATCGGATAGCCGCTTTGAGTTCCGATGGACTGCTGTCCTTTAACAGGTAACCCTTCGCGCCGCTCTTCAACATACGGATAATAGCGTTTTCATCATTGTACATGGAAAGCGCCAAAACTTTTACGTCCGGATGATTTTTTTTAAGCCAGAGCGTGGTGTCGTACCCGTCCATCACCGGCATATTGATATCCATCAGTACCACCTGCGGCGGCGTATGTGTTTTTAATTTTTCGATAAACTGCTTTCCGTTATCGGCCTGAAACACGACTTCAAAATCCAGGTCCTGCAACAGGTTGGCCAGCCCGTTTCGCAGCAGCACGTGATCGTCAGCTAAGGCTATCGTTGTTCCCATAAAAGAACGTTGGTTTTTTGTTCTTAAGAAGTTAGTCTTCGCAAAAATAGCAAGTCTTGCCTCATAACCGTGAAATCACTTACAGTAAACCCTTGCTGTGAGCATTTGACAAACGCAAAACAGGGTTCGTGTTTCAACGGGCAGGCAAATTACCTTTTGGTTACATCTGAAGGCCGGATAGGTTTTAAAAAGGGGCGCCGGCAACTGGATTAACCAGCGCTTTTTACGGTAATGGTTACAGAAGTGCCGTTATGGATCTCGCTTTTCATATCAACAGAAGCTCCAATCATCCTGGCGCGGTTTACCATGTTTGTAAGGCCTATCCCTTCTTTCACAACAGAGGTATCAAAGCCTTTACCATTGTCGGCCACAACAATAGAAAGCAGGCCATTGTCTTCTTCAATAGAAACGGAAACACGGGTGGCATCGGCATGCTTTATTATATTGTTGATGGTTTCCTGTACAATGCGGTAAAGAATAATAGTGGCATCGTCTTTCAGATGCACATCAGCAGCGCAGGAAAAAGAAGTGGTGAACTTACCGGTTCTTTCCAGGTTGGTGAGCAATTGCGCCAGGGCTTCTACCAGGCCGGAACGTTGCAAGTAATCAGCGTTCAGGTTATGGCTCAACTGGCGCAGATCGGTTATCGCCTGTCCCAATAAACGGTCGGTTTGAATAATTCTTTCTTCATTGCCGGCCGCTGAAAGCCTGTTCACATTCAGCCGCACCAGGCTTAACACCTGTCCAATGTTATCATGTATCTCCTGGCTTATTTGATGGAAGGTTTGCTCCTGTATTTCCAATTGGGTTTGCAACAGCTCCTGCTGAAACCTTGCCTGCAAGGCCTGTTTTTCCTGCAAATGCAAAAGCCTTCTGCTCTGGTATTTTTTTATAAAAACAAAAAAACCAACTACCAGCACAATAAAGGTTAGGATGCTGGTAATCATTATAAGAGGGAGATTTATTTCCTGGCTTTGAAACATAAGATGCCTTTGGCAAAAAGGATGTTCTTAACAAGGTACATGATGATCTGGAACATCCAGTAATTAAGAGCGAATTTACCACTCTCCAGGGCATTTAATTTATAAAACGCAAAAACCACGGTGCAGCTGGCACAATACACAAAGAAACCGCTGACAATCCAGAAAAAAGGGTTTGTTGAAAAAGAAAGAATGGCATCTGAGTTGGCCAGTTCAAAATAATAAATAAGGGAAAAACAAATGATGATTAAAAATTCAATACTTGACGAATTGCTGTTCCATGAATCCATTCCTTCGAGAAAAATAGAATTCAAAATAAAAAGCAATATAAAAAGTGCCAGTAAATAAGGAATCGCTTTCCGGACCTTTTTTGACTGGATGATTTCCCTGAATATAAAACAAACAAAGGCCAGTTCCACAATGCTGAATACGTGGTACAGGAACATATTGTTCATGTTCCTGTCGGCCAGGTAATTGCTAATGCCAAAGAGGACCATGGAAAATAACAGATACCAGGATAAAATGACGATCACCTTTGGTACCTGCCTGAACCTGAAAACAAAAAAAATTGAAATCAACGGGATAACCGGCCCATACGTATCGGCGTAGGCCAATAAATTGTCCAGGATACTCACAAATTATACTCCTTCATTTAAAACGTTCGAAGTACCACAATAAATTGGACACGGTCTTGTATCGCCTATTTCCGGAAGGGTGGTGCTTTCTGTCATGGTTTCCATTTCTTCCTGCCTGGCAGGAATATCATAATCATCGCCGTTGTCATTTTTGACGGCCACAACGATGGCCCTGAAGTTTTTCTCTTCGTCGTACCCAAAATAAATTTTGATACCATGCAGTTCGCTGCCTCCCTGTGAAAGCAGGGATCTGATCGCATCGGCGCTCAGGGAATAGCCCCTGATGCCCTGGCCGCTTTTGCCAAATGTGTTTCTAAAATTTTTAGTCCAGCGGATGGCTTGTCCCCAGGTGGGTTTGGAAGGTCCGTTACCGGTGAAGGATTCTGAAGTCATAAGCAAAGTTTAAATGGTGGATGCAATAATCAAAGATGATACTTAAGACTAAAAATAACAACCGTTTTTTAACGGGTTCAATTCCCGTGTTTTCAGCATTGCTTATGCATGGCTTTGTACTAAGCTTGCATGTTGCTTTATGCGAAACACACGTTCTTACAAAACAGCTATGGCGGCACACAAAATTTATAGCTGCTTTTAACCAGCCGCCATCAAACCAAAAGTCCGCTCACCTATGCTTTTTTCTAAGTGGCCGGTGGTGAATGGTGAGGGAAAAAGCTCTCTGACGCACCGCTAACGACCCACTACCCACGCTATAAACAACCCGCCCGGTTGCCTGCGTTTCATCCGGGGAATCATTGAACGTCTATTTCCGCATTACCTTCTCCCATAATTCCGGAATGCGTTTCACCCACACCAGTTCTTTTCTTTTTGTTAAGGCTTCTTCAATAGGCGAGCCCCAATATTTTTTTCCGCCTTCCACATCAGAAGGCACACCACTTTGTGCATATATCTCGGCACCCTTGCCTATGGTCAGTGTTTTGCTGATACCAACCTGTCCCCACACCGTTACATTATCTTCAATGGTAACCACACCGGCCACCCCTACCTGGGCGGCGAACAAACAATTCTTTCCGATGACGGTATCATGTCCAATATGCACCAGGTTATCCATTTTCGTTCCGGCGCCAATGATGGTATCGGCACTTACGCCCCGGTCAATGGTGCAGTTCGCGCCGATCTCTACATCGTCTTCAATGATTACCCTTCCGCCGCTAAGCATTTTTTTATAATGAACCGGACGGGAGGTTTTCTTGTTGTAATAAAAGGCATCACTGCCAACGACCGTTCCCGGTTGAATAATAACGTTGTTGCCAATAATGCAATGGTCCATGATGACCACGTTGGGATGAATCACACTGTTCTTACCAATAGAAACATGGTTGCCAATAACAGCTCCATGCATAATAATGGTATCCTTTCCTATCGTGGTGGTATCGCTTATGGGTTTAGTGATGGGTTGGAAAGGGCGGAAGTGTTCTACTATTTTTAAATACGCTTCAAAGGGTTCATCAACCAACAGCAAGGCCTTATGAGGAGGAAACGCTGTTGGCTGATTAATGATGATATAGGTAGCCGCCGAGTTAATACAGGTTTGATAATACTTGGGATGATCAACAAACACGAGATCGCCTTCTTCTACTTTATGAATTTCATTGATGCCCAATGCAGCACCGTCTTTCTCTCCAATAATCCGGGCACCGGTTAACCGGGCAATTTCTGTGATCGGCACAGGTTTTTCAAAACGCATGAAAAAATTTTTTTTTCAAAGGTAAAGGCTTTGAGGTACCAGCTTCAAGGATTAGCATACAAGCTTATTGAAGAGTGAACAGTCATGGGCAGCATCATGCCTCATCTCATGGAACATTGATGAACACTACGTTTGAAAAGAATGCTGCAGAAAACATTTTTTTGTATGGCTTCCTTTTCATCGTCATTCATGGAAGATGATGCTGTTTTTTTTGCTGAAATTCAATGATGCAATCCACAAACGCCAAAAAAAAATGTGAATAATTTTTACACTAAAATTTTTTAGTTAGAGAAAAATCTTTTTAATATTGTGTTGGGAATTTTATTCCCGTACTTACTAACCCATCTACATATTAGC
>CBHTSW010000068.1:0-7172 GCA_966095395.1 uncultured bacterium
TCGGGGCTACAAATGTCCGTTTTGGGAAGAAATGGGAAGGTTTGGGCAGATTTGGGACAAAAAAGGGAACAGTAAAGATTTACAGTAAATATCGAAATTTGCCCTTCCGCGGTCCAGTTTCTTAAAAACCTTCTTCTAATAATCTCTTCACATCTTCTTTATTATAATAAACTGTTCCCCCAATTTTTTTTGTTCTGATCTTTCGGGAAATCCGTAAGGACACCAGCTTGTTCACGGAACACCCTAAAATCTTCCTCACGTGCGAGGTTTTATATCCTTCTATACTTCCCTTATCAAAATCCTGCTCTTTGTGAAAAAGCAGTTTAATATCCTCCAGTAGTTGTGACCTCAGAGCTTGCAGGTCTTCTCTTGTAACGATTTCAACATTCATATGTCAATCCATTATAGCATAAACAATCCATTATCACATCTACAATTTTCACCCAGGTGAGATATTCAGGCTTACCAAGCTTCCCAACACAGGATTATAGGAAGGAATGTATTTGATATAACCATAGTCCTTTAAATCCCTCATGCATTTATGATAGGTGCCTGTGGCTGAAATCTTTGCCTGTTTCATCAAATCCCTGCTAAAAATGTATATGGGTATTTGGCAATCCTGTTGATTACAACATTTTACAATGGCCACAAACAAACTGATATGGGAAGGACCAATGCGGGGATCTTCCTTGATCAAATCCATAAAATCATATAATGCAGAGGCAAGCTCCATGTCATTGTACTTTTTGCTTCCGGCTTTGCTTGGGTTTAGGCTTTTGAGAATTGTTTACCTTTTGTTTCTCACCCACTTTTTGTGTTTGTTTCTGATCCGGCTTCTGGTGCTGTGAAACATTTTGCTTTAGCTGGTCCAAAAACTCCTTACCGATATATTGCTTTTCAGCATTTCTGTTGTTAGCCTCTGTTTATTTAGATCATATACGTTTAAGGCGCCAAAAGTGATATGAGGCGATTAAACAGGCCGTTAAGTAAATCAATAGGATTAATAGGATAAGTTGACGTAGGAATGGGAGAATTGGAATACCAGTAAGATCTGCCATGAATATCAATTCTATCTCCGCTCATTACTTTTAGTGTGATCCCCAAACCTGTTACACCAGCACTAGTGGTTGATGTTAACCCATAGACTTTTTGGCTATTGGCGGTAGTATTGCTATAAGGATTTGGATTTTGAACCGAATTTTGGTTTTGATAGGTGCCCATTCCAGCAGGAAGATCTACAATCATATTTTGCTCAATACTATAATAGTCTTTTTCAACTGCTACTGCATTTGGATAACTGTTTGTATTGATATTGCCCTCCAACGTGGCAGCAGGGTAAAGATCTTGTTTAAATTCATCGGTTAGCATCATTCTTACATTTCCCAAATGATCCTTAATAAAATAATCATACTCATAAGAGTGCGATGCGCTTGAAGTGGCAGGTTTATATCTGAGCCGACCCTCCTCGTGATTGATGAATTGTAGTTTATCGGTGTACTCTAAAGAAGTCAACGCAGTATTGTCATAATCCTTGCTTTCAAACACGATACCATTTAAATAGAGAGAGGTTGTGGTTATACTTGTCGAATAACTAATATTGTTCAACTTGACAGATGCATTGTTCTCAACCACTACTTTTTTGATCTTGTTTCCAAAAGCATCATAGGTATAACCAATAGTTCCCTTTGTTGTATTTATTTGTGCAGGAAGATTCAGATAATTATAGGATACAGAAGAAATGTACTTGTTTTCATCTTTAATCATATTACCGTTAGCGTCATAGTCATAATCTGTACCCCAAAAAGGTTCGTTCCCATTGTGGAAATCGCCCATCTTTGTATTTGGATCGGAATAATCATCATGCACCATTCGAAGCCTGTTCGTGTTTGGAACGTATTCATAGCGGAGTGCGTCAATCCAATAATCGTTTCCGCCTATATATCCTAAACCCTTATCTAATTTCCATCCATGAGATGCCATCCCAGTAACGGACTTCGAAATGATTCTTCAAAACCTTTTAGAAGTATCAACGAACGATAATATTTGGCACGATGGTTTTCATCTTATTTCTTCCGACTTTCATCTCACTCATTTTTGCCAATATTTTTCTACGCCTATTGTCGAAAGTGCGTCAATAGAATATAACTATGGCAGCCGTTACCGTACAGCACTTTACGGATCATATCTGGATGGCGTAATTGCATGTGGAGTGATAAGCAGTAACTTCAAGGCAGCCGTATTCACTCAAGGAAAAAAGATTGACTTGTAGTTGCCCAGTGCTCAATAGGACAAAGGCACTTAATATATCGCCTCAGCATTGCTCCATCTACAAAAAATCTGTTTTTCTCCCGTTTACCTCATGGCTGTTATAGTGCCGGGTAAGTGTCTTTGTCCCTTCCCCATGAATGTCTTATTTGTATAATCCAATTTGATATCAATTTTCTGACTTCAAGCTCCTTATTGTAGCTAGAATAAAGGTCTTTAATCAGGTCAAAAGGAATGGCGGGTAATGAATTATGTTTTAAAATAAGGCAGTTCTTATGCTGGAGATGCATAATTCCCAGCTCATAAGCGACATTCGGGCTATAGGCTTGGTGATCTTCCGCTTCATCAAATAAGGCGATTCCATATTTACAACAATATAAAACCGCAATAGGGTTATAAACGTTATGCGTGATGTTCCATGCATTTTGATCCGCACGAATGCCCTTAAGACCATTATTTTCTAGATTCTCGATGATATAGTCGCTTAAATCTTTATTACTATCACGAAACTTCATCATCAAAAAAACATTTCTGGAATAGTCGTATTTGGAAAGCTGCCTTTCAATGTCTTTTTTAAACCCTACCAGTGGCTTAATCAGCTCATAATTTCCCTCTTCGGGGATGGACAATACCCTTTCCTTAACCGTGGAGATCTTTTGATATTGCTCATCAAATAATTTCTGCACATCTGATAATGAGAGGGGCCGTTGATGACTATTTTGATCTTCTTTATGAATAAGTTGCCGAAGTCTTTTCAACAATAGATCGTTATGAAAAACTTCCTGTCTTGTAAAAATGGCGTCCACTTTCAGATAGCTAGCAGGAATTGCCCTGTTTAATGGATAGGCCGTGTAAATGATAATGGGTATGTCCGGCCTTTGTTCACGAATTTGATGAATGATGTCTAAACCGGTGAAAGAAGAAACTTTTTGATCTGGTTTAATTGAAACGTCAAGGATGACAACCCTTATTTCCGGATTTGTTTTTAGTACAGTTAAGCCACTCATGACATCCCGTACATAGATGAAAGTAAATTCACTACTAAAATGCTCAACGAAATATTTCTGCCACTGTAATTCATCATCTATTAATAGAATCAGAGGTTTTGGTTGCGCCATGGTAAACGTTTGTTTGTTGTTAGCATTTAAAACTGCGACATCGAGAATTGGCCTGTTACACTTCTGCCCAGCAGTTAATGTACATCATTATCAATAAATGAATCACGTCTTAGCTTTGACTTCATTTCCGAATAATCTTTAAATAACCATCCTTGGGTGCCAGGAAGGCGTTGCATTGATGCAGGTATTGTTCCATGGAATCCAGGTCTTCATCGTAAACAGTGCTGCTGAATTCCCATGCCCTGAAAAGCATTTTGATATAAGCCGTTGCATCCCTTTGTTTTGTCAGCTTTTTGAGTGTTCCCATATAATCGTCCCGGAATACGGTTGGAATAATGATTTTAGAGAGGCTTGCGGCTCCAAGTTCTGCATTCATCATTACTCTGCTGATCCTTCCATTGCCATCGAGAAAAGGATGGACTTCACTGATCATAAACATCATGTAGGCTGCTTTGGCAAAGGGATGCTGTAGCATAGTATACCATTCAAAACCTTTCTTTAAAGTACCGGTAACCAACTGCCAGTCGACAAACTCGGTGGAGCCTGCCCGGTTGTTCCGGTCTTTAAATTGACCGGGATTCTTGGATATCCGTGCACTTAACAGGACACCATGACGTTCTCTCAAGAGGTTTAGGAATTCGTCTGGGGTTTTTGGTTGCAGGGACATCTCATTACGATTGGATACGATTTGGTAAGTACCCAGTACATCATGTGAATCTTCATCCCGAGCCGGGAGCGGAGTGCCGGTGGTAATGATTTGCTTTGCTTCATCGATCGTGAACTCGGTCCCTTCGATATAGTTGGAAAAATAGCTTTCAAAAAAGGCAAAGTTGTGGTAGGACTGGATGCTTATATTTTGGTCCGGATATTCCGGAAATTCCTGCGCCACCAATTGTCCGTACAGGGATTCAAATAGTTCAATCCGGTCCGGGTCCATAGGTTCACCCAAAACCCGGGCCCTGGCCACAGGGCTTACAAGATTTTTGGAAATGCCGGTGCCCAGTAAATCAGTGAATAGTTGATTGAGTGCTTCAAACTGCTTTTCCATATGGAGCAGGGGGGCTATGTTGCGTGCCTGGTCACGGATTTGATTTAAGGCCTCTTCGCCCTTAGTTCTTAAGAAGGCCTCTATTTTTTCCTCCAACTGCTGACGCGTAAGCGTTTTTGATTCTTCACCCATACCGCGGCTAGCTTGGAGGTTTTCCAAATAAGCCCGGGCCAACCCTGAAACCCTGAGGTTCCCAAAGAACAGCTCATCGCCGGGAACCATTGGGGCGGGTCCTTTCAAGAAGTGCAAGGTTAATCCCGGCAATGAAAGGTTGTCGGTATAAGAATGGGTGAGGTAAATATGCCCCCCGGCAGTTGGCATCCGCTCTAATGCACTTCTATGACTTAAAAAAGCGTCAGGGAACATATCCGAAAGAATGCGATACCAATTCCTGCGTATGATCTTTTCGGGTGCCTCCTGCAGTGAAGAGGTATAAAGACGCGGCGCTATTTTCTGGATGAGGCCTTGCCTTTCCAACTTATTGATCTCTTTGGATCTTTCTTTTGACCCAATGATGATTTCCTGTAACCTGGTGACTGACATTTTTTTCCGATTAAAAGTCAATAAATTTAATTTTTAGCAATATTTTCCTACTAATTATTTAATATTGGAAATATTTTACTACTAAATTAATAATATATACTATTAACCAGGCTAACTTGTAATAATTTCCTAGTAAATATTAATTATTAGAAACATTTCCCTATTAACGGAGCAGCTACCCCCTGCAATGCCAATTCGGCGTAATATCCACAGCTAGATAATAAAAAGGAAACATTTTATTAATTTTTTGGAATATTAATATCGTCTCCCTTATCTTTACCTTACTATCTGAAGAATGAACATTTTTACATCCCATAGTAGAAAGGACTCCAAAGTAAGTGATCAGCTTAATATCAATCAGTTAAGCACTTCCATAAAAGAACTGCAGACTATCAGCAGGGCACTTAGGACGATGGAGAAAAAATGGGAAAAAAGTGATCCGACGGCTTACCAGCGATGGTTAGGTGCCTTTGTTGATTTTTATGAAGAAGAACAAGAAGGGGATCTGGTTAAAAATATTACCAGGATTTGCAAAAGATGGAATGGCGGTCATACAGAACAAAAAGATTTATGCGACACCGCACCCCATATTTACGACGATGGTGAGTTGTGCTTAACAGTTGCGGGCAGTTACCAATTGGACACCAGTATCGGAGAAATTAATAAGGACATCATTGTTCAGGAACTTGTAAAGGTCTCGAATCAATTAGTCCTGATTGACTCAGACACGATTGATACAAAGAATTTTTCACGGATCATCAATGAGCATCTTACTACTTACCGGGAAACCCGTGATGACCTCTATTTGATCAATGCTGCACAGGCTTATTTTGCATTAAGGGAAAAATCAAAGAAAAAGAAACGGGTTAAAGTAAATGATCTTGCGATTTTAAAAAGAAGATCATCTTCCGGGATTACTCGGGATTTAAGGCAATCCTTTCGCAGGATTGTACGATTTCTATTCAAAAACATGGAAGCTGATGAAGACAGCAATGTATTGTTTGCAGATCGCATCAATCAATCATTGCTTACAACTTCAAAGCTCCAAAATGAATACAAAAAAACTTACCGAGAAATTAGAATGGCTTATTAAAAATGATGATGAACTGTCGCCGGAAATAAAGTCAGTCATTGAACATGCTAAGGAAAAAATTGAACGTGCTAAAACAAAAGAAGAATTGATAGAAGCACTAGCCATTATTCTTTCCTTACTTGAAATTGGAATAAAAATCATTGACATTATACAAACATGAATTTGGGAACGGCTATAAAAGAGTTACGGAAAAGCAAAGGCTTAAGTCAGGTTGAACTGGCTGAAAAAGCCAACCTTTCTCAAACTGCCTTATCGCAGATTGAAAAAGGCAAGCGTCCTGGAATCCAAACTTTAAAAAATATCAGCACTGCTCTGGAAGTACCAGAATCTTTGATTTATGTAATGAGTATCGAAAAAGAAGACGTTCCACCTCAAAAGCAAACACTCTATGAAAAGTTATTCCCGGTGATTAAAGGACTAGTGGTACAGATTGCAACGGATAAGGACTAATATAACTTACTCCAGGTTATAAATACGACAAATATCAACATTAGAGAACTGGGTCCCCGGACTGAAAAACTTTAGTTCCATTTCCAAAGTACCAACGGGCAAAGGTTCACAACAACATAATCCTGCCATTATTCTTCATCAGTGGTTAAGGTTCAATGCTTACAGCACCGATATAATCCTTGCAGGTTGTAAGTGGTAGCTCCATCGTCATTACCGTTTAGCTTTCAAATTTTTACCGTAATGTCCATTAGCCACCTTCAGAAATCAACCCACCCAAAATGGACCCCATATTGATTAATCATTGATTATGCATAAAGCGTTTAAACCCACTCTACCGCTTTTAAGTATGTGGTGAGTTAAACAACCTTCAATATCTCACTACCTAATTTTTCAATAACAATTCCTCTTTTTGCCTGTAGTTTGTCCTCAATGCCGGCCATGTCATGTAAAATCTTTTCCTCGTCCACATCTGCATAGATCTGTGTAGTGGTAATTTTTGTATGCCCCATCATGAGCTGCACGGTTTCTAAAGGCACACCATTTTTCAAAGCAACTGTTTTCGCAAACGTATGTCAGGCCACATGAAAAGTCAGGGGAATTTCGATTTCGCAGATTTCCTTGATTACTTTCAAACACCGATTGACGTACTGGTTGG
>CBHTSW010000069.1:0-7023 GCA_966095395.1 uncultured bacterium
CCACCCGATGACCCGCTGCTACAACCCTATATAAAAGCAGGGATTCAGGTGCTGTGATAAATTCTCTTATCCATAAAAAACCAAGAAAAAAACAATTGTACTCTTTAAACAAATTTTTTTGAACCTCTAAAGTTAAAACGCACATGAGAAAATTTCTCTGTTTGGCAACCCTAAGCCTTGGATTGCTATTGACCTGCTTTTCGGGCTATGCGCAGGAAAAGCAGGTTTCAGGAACAGTACTTTCTGAAAATGGAACCCCCTTAGCTGGAGTAACAGTAACGAATCTTTCTACAAAAAAAACAACGCAGACCAATGCCTCCGGTACTTTTTCCGTTGTGGCCTCAAAAGGAGAACTAATCCAATTTGCTCATGTTGGCTTTACTACGCAAACCGTGAATGTAGGTGATAACAATAGCATGCATATACGATTGTTATCATCAATCAAAGAAGAAGAAGTAGTGATAGTAACAGCTTATGGGGTCAAAAAAAATAAAAGAGAGACCGGGTATCAGGCCCAGGAGATAAAAGGTGAGGAAGTTGCAGACACCAGGAGGGAAAATTTTATGACGGCCTTATCTGGTAGAGTAGCCGGATTGATGGTTAGTACTTCATCAGGAGCACCGGGTGCTTCCACACAAATAATGTTGCGTGGCGCTACCTCAATTGATGGTAATAACCAACCCCTTCTGGTTGTGGATGGTGTACCCTTTGATAACCAGACATTGAACCAGGAAAATATTGTTGGGGGCGGCGCAAACCGTAATTCGGATTATGGAAACAGGGGCGCCGATATTAACCCAGAAGATATTGAAACGATAACCATTTTGAAAGGCCCCGAAGCTTCCGCGCTATATGGTTCCGATGGTGCCTCAGGTGCTATTATCATTACAACAAAAAAAGGTACAAAGGGTAAGGCATCTATTTACGTTGATAACTCTTTTAAATGGGATAAGGTTGACCGATTCCCCGAAACACAAAAAGTGTATGGCCGCGGCGCTAACGGAATATCAAACAATGCAAGTACAACTAACCTGGCTTCCATTTCTAGCACCTTATTTTTAAGATACTTTGGTGAAAAATATGTTCCTGAAACTGTTTTGTACGACAATATGAAAAACTTTTTTCAGACAGGGTTAACTCAAAACAGCAATTTAAGTGTGGAAGGTGGTTCCGATTTAACTACGTATCGTCTCTCTACAAATTATATTAATCAAACCGGAATTATTCCAAATACAGGATTTAATAAGCTGTCGGCAAAACTTAACGGTAGTATTAAAATAGCGCCTAACGTTAATCTTTCATCTTCAATGACCTATGCAAAAACCAAAACGCAAAAAGCGCCAAAGGGAATGGGTGGTTTCTTTTTAAACCTTTTGACCTGGCCCGCAGATGATGACGTGCGGAAGTGGCAAACGGAAACAGGAGGGCGCAGGCTGATTCGAGGAACAGATGTGGAATATGATAATCCGTTTTGGGATGTATATAAAAACACTTCTTTTGATAAGTCGGACAGGTTGATTGGAAACACAAACTTGAACATTGATTTATTCCCCTGGTGGAATGTAGGTGTAACAGCGGGCCTTGATTATTATACTCAAATAGGCGACCAGTTTTATCATCCCGATTCAAGGCTATACTTCGGTAGTGGGTATTATAGTATATATGAACAAACTACCCGTAACATTACCGCGCAGGCCAGGTCTACATTCAAAAAGAAGATAGGCGACTTTAATAATACTCTTTTAATAGGAGTTACAAACGATGATAACCGGACAGAAATTCAGTCTCAGGATGGCAGGAATTTGTATGAAAAAGAATTCCATTCCATTAACAACACATTGCTATCATCAAGGAGCTCAATGGCTACAATATTGGCAACAAGAAAGTTGCGCTTTTTCGGTAACTATAACCTGGCGTACAAAAATCTGGCGTATTTATCGCTTGCCGGCTCTCGTGAAGGTAACTCAACTTTCATGTCGTCGGTAGTTGACAAAAATCCTTTTTATAATTTTGGTTCCGCTACTCTCAGTTTTATACTTTCTGATTTACCAGCATTTAAAAATTTATCCTGGTTAAGCTTTGCCAAACCCAGGGTTTCTTATGGAACAACAGGTAAAGGACCTTCAAGTCCTTATATGATTGATCCGAAATTCACCAATTCCACGCTGACTGGTGGCGGATATTTCTTAGGTACCACTGCAGCAAATTATGGCCTTAAACCTGAGTTTACAAGAAATTTGGAGTATGGTGCCGAGCTTAAATTGTTTGGCAGTAAACTTTCGCTTGATTTTACCAGATATGAATTGAGGAGTACGGATCAAATTATCAGCGCTCGTGTGAGTTATGGTACCGGAGCCGTATTGAAAACAATTAATGGTGGCGAAGTTACCAATAAGGGAATTGAAGTGCTGGCAACAGTTGAGCCAATTAAGACAAAGACCTTCTTGTGGAGAAGCACTTTCAGTTTTTCTCGTAACAGGGGAACAATTACGCAAATGCCTTCTGGATTACCCACCTATTACAATTCCGATACCTGGGTTGCGGGTAACATCCGTTCACAAATGTTTGTGGGTGCACCCAATGGTAATTTGGCAGGATTTATATCTGCCCGTAACACAAATGGCGAGTTGCTAATAAATCCCTCTACAGGCTTGCCTACCTACATACCGGAAAGCTTTGTTTCAATTGGAAATCGAAGCCCGGACTGGACCGGTGGCTGGATTAACAGGTTTAATTATAAGAACTTTTTATTGAGTTTCACTTTAGATATCCGTAAAGGAGGAGAAGTATTTAACGGGAATGAATTTGTTCTTTATCATATCGGGTTAAGTGCAAGAACTTTAGACAGGGATAAACTGGTTATATATGACGGAGTGCTTCAGGATGGTATGCAGAATACCTCGACTCCTACAAGAAATACAATTATGATCAACCCGATGACAGTTGATGAGTATTATTCTTCTGTGACGGCCAACCCGGAATCCCAATTTGTTGAAACAGTTAACTGGTTACGGATGAGGGATATAACCCTTTCTTATAGTCTCCCCTCTTCTGTCCTCAAGAGAATCAAGCCTGTTCAAGCGGCTTCGTTTTTTGTATCAGGCACGGACGTGTTCATGCTGACAAACTATTCGGGTGCTGATCCAAGCGTTAGTGTAAATAACGCCAGCGCAAGAGGCTATGGGGGTAGTGGTATTGATTTTGGCTCCATGGCTGTTCCCAGGGGTATAAACGCTGGTTTTAAAGTAAACTTTTAATAATAAATATCATAGATATATGAAATCGAAATATTTTAAATCACTTACTCTTATTTTTTTACTGGCAGGCCTTGCAAGCTGTAAAAAATACCTTGATATTAATAGTAATGAGGCTACCCCACAAGACCCAAGTGTATCTTCGGTTTTCCCTACTCAGTTAGCTGGTTTACCCCGCGGTTTACAATATGATTCGCGTTTCGTTGGAAAATATATCCAAAATTTTGGCGCGGTAAGTTCCATGCTTACCTGGGATAATATGGCTTATGATGGCAGCAGTGATAATGGTGGCGACATTTGGCGCATGACCTATTATGGCTTGGGAAAAAATCTGGATTTTATCATTGACAAAGGAATAAGAAATGCCCAATGGGATTATGTTGGAGCTGCGTATGCCTTAAAAGCCCTGAGTTTCCAATATGTTACAGACGAGTACGGAGAAGCAATTTTTACGGAAGCCTTTCCAAAGGATGAAAACATTGTAAAGTTTAAGTACGATGATCAATATGTAATTTATCGTGGTATTGATTCTCTTTGCCGGATAGCCCTTCAGTATTTACAAAGAACAGACCTGAATCCGACTGCGGTAAGACTTAAGGTGGGTGATTATGCATATAATGGCAACGTTAATTTATGGCAAAAGCTTGTTTACGGTACGCTGGCCAGAAACTTTCACCGTACCACCAATAAATCAGATTACCAGGCCGATTCTGTAATTAAATATTGCGACCTGGCAATGCAGACCGTTGCAGAAGATTTTGTTATCCCATTTGACAACCTTAAAAATGATGACGCCAACTTTGCAGGGGTTTTTAGAGATAACTATTCAAATTTTCGCCAGTCTGCTTATATAGTAGGCCTGCTGGATGGTTCTTTTCTTGCAGGTCAAAAAGGTATGGCAAACAGAGACCCCAGAATTAAGCACATGCTTACAGCTAGTGCAGACACCAGTGGTACAGGCAATGGTGGTTATAGAGGCGTAGCGCCAGGTGTTGCCGACCCGAATTACAGTTCTGCCGGAACGAACCGGAAAGCAATACCTGTGTTATGGTCGGATAGCATTACTTTAAGAGCAACACTGTTAACCCAAAAGCCAGGTACATTAGGGAAGTATCTCTTTTCTGATAAAGCAGTATTGCCTGTGATGACCTCTTCTGAGATCCAATTTATAAAAGCAGAAGCTGCATTTATAAACAACGACAGGTCAACGGCTTTTGATGCTTACCGAAAAGGAATAAATCTTCACTTTGATTTTATTAACAGAGAGGGATGGCCGAAAGGAAATTTATCGCTGTATTCGCAAAACCCAATACCCGCTGCTGAAAGAGCTGCGTATATGGCAGGGGCAAATGTAAAACAAGATGCGACATCCTTAACACTATCCGCTATTATGATGCAAAAATATATTGCATTGTGGGGCTGGGGCTTTTTTGAAACCTGGGTGGACTTAAGGCGATACCATTACACGGACCTGGATAAAGAACTGGCGGGGGCCCAGGTATATAATGGTTTTACGCTGCCAACACTAAACTCTATTAATACCGGGCGGCCGGTTTACAGGATGCGTCCACGATACAATTCGGAGTATGTATGGAACGCAGATGAATTACAAAGGTTGGGTGGAATGAACGCGAACTACCATACGTATGAATGTTGGTTTAGTCAACAGTAAAATTTAATAAATTAAAAATGATCATCATGATGTATAAAAGAAATTTTTTCGGATTTTTTGTTTTAGCAATACTGATTTTTTTTAGTTGCAAAAAAAATGAATTCAGAAGAGATGAATATGCCGATGCTACAGGTAAAGCCCAAATTAAAGTGGTATGTTTTACTCCGGATTCTACCAATCCTTCAGCTCAAATATATATTAACGGAGAAAGAGTAAGTCCCAATGTTAATCTTGTGAATGAACCATTTCCGGGTGGCGGATACAATACCGGCGGTTCCACATACAATGGGTATTTAGCCATTAATCCGGGAAATGCTGAACTTAAATTTGTTTCGGCTACCTCCTATAATTCTATAATTACAAAAGAGCTATTTACTACTACAGCTACATTGGAAGCCAATGTGAAACAACTGGTATTCGTTACGGATACGGGTGTAAAAAGAAATGCCTTTGTTGTAAAAAGTCAAACAGAAAGACCGGACTCGGGATTTGTAAAAATGCAGTTTGTAAACTGCATGCCGAACACCGCTTCTATTCCGGTTAGCTTCTTCTTTAATGTTAATGGCAAGGATAGTTTGGTTGCGCATAATGTTAAGTTTAAAGAAGTAGTAGATTTTAAGACGCTTCCATTATACGCCAGTCCCGTACTTAAAATGTATCCATCCGACAGTGTTTGGATTGGCAAAAGTGTTGTTAATCCGGAGAAGGACTCTGTAAAAGTATCCCCCACCGCACTTATAGGTGCCGCTTATACTTTTACAGGTATGGCAAACCGGAAAGTATATACCTGCACAAGCAGGGGTTTTTATAAATCCGCTAATTCTTTCGCAGGGCCTAAATTATCTGTAGTTATTGTACAATAATTAACCAGTAAATATCAATCATGAAAAAAATAATTCACTCTCCTTTATATTTTATTTTCATCATTGCAGCGCTATCAGTTGTTGGTTGCAAAAAAGAGGATAAAAAAGATTTAAACAGCTCTAATGAAAAAATTAGTGAGTTACTTAGTAAGGATACTTCACTCTCTTTTTTTAATGCAGTTTTACAAAAAACGCATCTGAATGTTTATGCGGAAGGCCCAGGCCCTTTTACATTCTTTGTACCGAATAATGCGGCATACAGAAAAATCGGATTTCGCTCTAGTGACGAAATTGCTCTGCTTGATTCCATCCAACTACTGCATATAACCGCTTCACTAATAGCACCGGGTAGTAAGCCTTCGTACTATCTTGCAGGTCTTAACGTGCCGGTTGCTTCGGTTTCAACTACAACCATTGCTGCCACCGCCTTGCCGGATGCTGTTTTTTTCAATGGCTTCAAAGCATATAAGCCCGACGTTTTAGCTTCCAATGGTGTTATGCACATTATGTCCGATCTTATTCCGCCGACATTAGGAAATACTACTACCACATTGCTAGCATTTCCTAAGTACAAATTATTTTTGCAGGCAATAACGAGGGCTTCAAGTGGAACTACAATGGTTAATGCAAACACCACCACCCTTTTTGCACCAACTAACGAAGCCATGATTGCTGCCGGGTACGACTCTGTTACCATATCAAAGACTACTGCCGCCAACCTCGCTACCCTGGTAAAATATCACCTGGTTACAACTAAATACTATGTTTTTGCTTTAAAAAGCGGGGAATTGAAAACTGCTTTGGGAAAAAATGTAACGCTTAATATGAATGGATCCGTTCCCACTGTTAAGGGGTTACAAAACGCTACTCCTGTCAACTTTGATTTTTCTTTTGCAGGCGTTTCTTTTGGTGGTGTACTGTTTAATAGTGTAAACTTATCTTCCAGTAATGGCGTTATACATACAATTGGTGCTGTTTTAAAGCCATAATACATGAACTAAGAAGTAATCAAAGCAATTATCAAAATGAAGAGGCTGCCCTTATTTTCCAAAATAAGGGCAGCCTTTTTCCATTAAACCCTGAAAAGCAGGACTTTATATTGAGTTGTTATTGCACTTTTATGCATGTTTTTACGGTTATTTTGCAGGTTTATCCACAAGTGTTAAAATTTATTTAACCTTTTTTGCGGTTTTATGCATGAGTTTCCCTTATTTTGGAAGCAATTGCTAAATGA
>CBHTSW010000070.1:0-6508 GCA_966095395.1 uncultured bacterium
CTAACTACAGCTTAAGCAACACGACGGCAACGGCAACAGCCAGCATCACGGCGAAGGCCTTGACGGTATCGGCCACAGCAGACGACAAGACATACGATGGCAATGCCACAGCCACAGCGCATCTGACAACCGATGCGGTAAGTGGTGATGATGTAACAGCTGCTTACACTGCGGCCAACTTCTCTGATAAGAATGTGGGCAGTGGCAAGACAGTAACCGTAACTGGTATCACTATCAGTGGCGCTGATGCGGCTAACTACAGCTTAAGCAACACGACGGCAACGGCAACAGCCAGCATCACGGCGAAATCTATTACAGCGGCATTAATTGGTTCTGTTACCAAAATGTATGATGGTACAAATGCCGCAATCCTTGCAGCCGCTAATTATAGCTTACCTGGTATAGCTCTTGGCGATAACGTGGTTCTAAACAATCCTACTGCTGGAACTTATAATGATAAACATGTGGGTACTAATAAAAATGTAGTAGTTACGGGCTTGTCAATTAGCGGAAGTGATGCTGGTAATTATCAGCTGACGTCTGCATCTGCCAATGCCAATATAGGTGTTATTACCGTGCGGTCTATAAATGTAACAGCACAACCTGCTACCAGGGTATATGATGGTACGGTCAATTCTTCTGTTGCTCCTGTTGTTGACGCCTTGCAAACCGGAGATGCTGTTGCGACAGCTCCTATTGAAAAGTATGATACCAAACATGTGGGTAGCGGTAAGGTTTTGATTCCTAGCGGACTGGTGATTAATGATGGAAATGCCGGAAATAATTATAGCGTTACTTATATAGTTAATACCAGTGGGCAGATCACAAGGAAGCCTATTAATGTTACGGCCCAGGCTGCCACTAAAGTTTACGATGGCAATACCAGTTCTTCTGTCGTACCGGTAGTTGATCCACTAGCTCCGGGTGATGTAATCGCAACACAACCTGTTCAAACTTATGATAACAAACATGTGGGCACCGGCAAGACCTTAACGCCGAGCGGCCTGGTGATCAATGATGGGAATAGCGGTAATAATTACCAGGTGAGTTATTTAGTGAATACGGGTGGTGAGATCACCAAAAAGAACGTTAAGGTGAAAGGAAAAGCGGCAACCAAGGTGTATGATGGCAATACCAGCTCCAATGTAATTCCTATTATTGAGCTTTTGCAGCCTAACGATGTTATTGCCACGCAGCCAATGCAGGTATATGACAACCCGAGTTATGGAACGAACAAAGTGATGACGCCGAGCGGCCTGGTGATCAAT
Organism: uncultured bacterium; assembly: GCA_966095395.1. Classification (GTDB taxonomy): domain Bacteria; phylum Bacteroidota; class Bacteroidia; order Chitinophagales; family Chitinophagaceae; genus Flavisolibacter. The sequence continues at coordinate 1,269 of CBHTSW010000070.1, forward strand.
GATGGAAATAGCGGAGGCAACTATAACATCATCTATGAGACGGATGCCGTAGGTACTATTACGCAGTTCCAGGCCAATACCTCTATCACAGCTACGCCTTCACCGGTTCAGTATAGTGACAGGGTAACTATGACAGCTACCATCACCGGTGGTGCGGCGCTTGTTTCAAGTGGTGGACCACAAGCAGCGACAACAGCCACATTTAGCATTGGTGGACAGGTGATGAAAGATGCTGCCAATAATTCTGACATTGTACTGCAGGTGGTGGGTAATGACCTGGTAGCTACGTTGACAGTACCGTTATTGGAAACAACAGTGAACGGCTCGATGGCGCCGCAGTCGAATAAGCCCGTAAGCGTAACGTTTAATAGTGTGAATTCAAACTTTGCTTTGAACACAAATCCAAAGGCAACAGCTATTGAAGTGAAACAGGAAAAGGCCCGTATTGCGTATACCGGGGAGCTGATAAAGGCAGCACCTAGTGCTTCTGCCACTTCTGTAACATTTACTTTAAGCGCTAATATCATGGACATTTCATATCCACAAAACCCTGCCGACGCAGATTATGATGATAATGCTGGAGATATTAGAAATGCGAGGGTGATGTTCTATGAAAGGGACGGAGCATGGACTTCTGGTTGGATCCCTGTAGTTAATCTGGTAAATGGAGATTCGAGAGTGGGTACAGTTAATACATCCTATACTATTTCTGGATTGACTAGTGCACAACCCAGCAAGCAAAATACAATAGGCATCAAAGTAGACAACGGATATTACATAAGAAATGCTGACGAAGATGATATAGTAGTTACAGCTTATTTGCCTAATGGCGATTTTGTTACGGGTGGCGGTTATATAACACCATTTAATTCTGAAGGAAGCAGGGCGTCTGAGCCAGGCAAGAACGTCAATTTCGGATATAATGTGAAGTTTAATAAGAATGGTAAGGCCTTACAAGGGAATATGAATATTATTTTCAGACGCAAGGTAAATGGTGAGTTACATAACTTCCAGATCAGGGCTACTTCAATGAATTCACTAGGGGTTAATGCCACTACTAAAACAGCTGAATTTGTTTCACAGGTCAGTGTTAAGGACCTGAACTCAAGTGTTACTGATCCTCTGTTGAGCGATGCAAAATGGCTGTTTGTAAAGATGGAGGATAACGGTTCAGGTGTAGTAGATAAGATTTCTTTTGTACTCGCAAAGGGCAATCCAAGTAATAATAACGCTCCTGATCCAACAATTCTTTCCAATGTTGTATGGACAAGCAACTGGGTAATGAGTCGGACTCAATTAATGAACCTTGGAGGAGGAGACCTGGTAGTACACAGTGGCTTTAGCCTTGGCAGCTCCAGCACCAATACCGTTGTTACACAAACAAGTACAACTGGTTCTAATAAAAAGCAGGCGGCTGCGCCAGTTGAAGCCGGCACCTTCGAGCTCAAGGCCTATCCCAACCCAAGCACTTCTCAATTCAATGTACAAATAGAAAGCAGCAACAGAACTGAGAAGATCCAGCTTAGGGTAATGGATATGAACGGCAGGGTTGTAGAACTGTTTAACAACCTGGGCGCCAACCAAACCCTTAAACTGGGTGGCATCTACCGGCCGGGTATGTACGTTGTGGAAATGATACAGGGCGATCAAAGGAAGCAACTGAAGCTGATTAAACAACCGGATTGACAACTAAGAACACAATAAGTCAAGGTGGCCGCAGGGCCACCTTTTTTGTTGGTTTAAGAACCTAAAAGAAAATGAAATATTTTAAAAAATAATTTGATATAAATGCATTTATTACCAGATAATCTTTTTACATTAGCTATGGAATACACTCACCATCCATCCTCCGCGTAAAACCACCGCTTTAGCCTGTTTTTATTGTGTTAGAACACCCGGATCGCAGATTGATATACGTGAGAGTTTGATCAAAATACTCCTTAATGGGTATTGGTGCGGCCATTTGCCGGTCTTATATTGCAGCCTGTTACCCCTGGAAACCAGCACCTATATGCGAAGTTTCGTCATCCATCCTTAGAATCTACCTTTTTACCTGTTTAGTCCTCCTTAAAAACTGCGTGAGCTGCTGCATGTTGTGCACCATTATCCCCTGAAGCCTGCCTGTTTTATCCCGTTTATTTATTTACCACAATACCTTCATTATGAGACATGTATTTACCCCTGCAAAAGAGAAGGCCCGCTGCCGCTGGCTTCCACCTCCATTATGTGCTACAGCTGCAAGAAACCCGGAAGCTACAACTTTAACAATGTAAGGGCAGGATGTTTGTCCTGATGGCGGGTATACTCCGGCGTTGGTGACCACCAACACACTGCCGTCTTCCGTTCGTCATAAACTGTTGCTTATTTAAAAACACATAAGATGACCCTGGCCATTTGTTGCCGGGTGTTAACATCGCAATCAAAACTTTAAAATAAAAACATGAAAACTGTTACGTACTCTTTTTTGAGCCTTGCACTGGCTGCCGCTGTATTTTTTGGTTGTAAAAGGGAAGTGAGCACCACTGCCTCTACAGATCTTTCCCTGACTGCCAAGGGTAAGCCCCCTATCACTCCCAGTTCAGAATGCGGCTATACGATAGGGCTGGTAAGCACCCCTGCCGGTGGTCAAACCGAATTTGTATGGACCATTGCCAACCCCAACCCGGGCAATGGCAAGAATGGTACGATCCAAAATTTAAGCCACTGGGATTTTGTGGCGGAGGCCTGTGACAACCCGGATAATAACATTGTAAACAACTGGGATCATATTGCCCTTGTTGCTTACCGGTACGGTACAACCGGGGACTGGCAATTGCTGTATACGACAGACCCCACTGATGTTTATCCCAATCCGCCGGTGCCGGCCCCAGATCCCAGCATTACGGGTTGCAGCGGCGCTAATATGTTCAAGTTTGACCAGGGAACTTCGGGCAGTACACCTACGCAGTATAAAATAGTGCTGGACGGAAGCTGGACTAAGGCAACTACCACGGCCTGGTTTAAATCGGGTGCTAATACCGGTTGCTGCACGCAGCAGATTGAGGGTATTGGCTGCCTGCAGGCGTTTGATTGTTCGCTTTCGCAGGGTTACTGGTTTGCCAAGCCAGGACTTACCTGGGGTGGCCAGTCGGTAACTGTTGGCGGTTATTCGTACACACAGGAAGAAGGCCGCTCTATCTGGAACTGTTCCAACGCCGGTGGCATCCGTGATTCGAAGAAGGCCTTTACCCAGGCTGCCGCCATTAAGTTAAGTATGCAGATCGAAAATGTGACCATACCTCAAACTGTTTTGGATGATGTGGCCATTATTGATGCTTACCTGTCTGCATTAAATAAGTTAACTACCTATAATTGCAATTTGCCTACAGGTGGTGTGGATGGAACAGCCGCCGCTGCCGCCGCCGGCAGGATCGGCAGCTGGATCAGCGCCAATCATTGTGGTGAGGCCACAAATTAATTGTTTACAGAACACGGAGGGCCACCGCCTTTCGTGTTCTTTTTCATAAAAGAGCCTGGCTATTGAAAGTTTAGGCAGCTTAGATAAGATACCATCGTCCTCGTTTTTAAAATCTATTTCCTACTTAAAACCACCGGAGTTGAACTAAAGAACGGTTAGAAGACCGATTGAAAGGAAGAAGAAAACGTATTATTGGCCCCGGGCCCTGTTGAGGAATTCTTTTTCTATCTACCCCCCTGAAACGCTCCACATCCTCCGGACAAATCGTTGACAGCCTTCCTGTATAAAACAGGTGTGTACCCTGCCCGACCCCTGATAAACATGGCGTAACAGAATCCTTTAAAAAGCTGGTTCATCCCTTATGGAGGCGGCTGCCTCGTCATGCCCTGCATGAAGGGCCGGCTTTAAGAAGTATTCATTTCCAATATACAGTTTATGTATGTTTTGATTCTTTGGAAAGGGTGGATGGCTGCGAGCCTTCCTGTTTGTTCTTCCGCATTGCGTTTTTTCATTCATTTAAATACTACAATTATGAGAAGTGTATTTACCAGGCAACACGACCCATACCCGGACGGGTATCGATGTCGAACACAAAGAACAAGGTTTAAAAGGTTAAGTATCTCACGAACATTGACAACTTTTTGTTGTCTATTATTCCTGGCAAACTTTGAATTAAAAGCTCAGGTGTGTGCTGGTGTACAGTGTACATCAAACGACATGCAAATTACTATGGCAAAGGTAGCGGCTACTCCAGATGGATTGGTTGAAGTGCCTAATACATGTACGCCAGGTACTATTGTAAACGCCTATTTAGTTTTTACAGTTACTCCTACCAATAATTCTACCAGGAATGGGGTATATATTAATGCTAAGTTAAATGGAGATGCAACTGTTATAAACAATTGTTACCAGGACGTTTTTACCGGTTCGCCAAAAACATTTGCTGTTCCTATCAGCTGGACGTGCGGTCAGGATCTTTTTCTGACTGATATTTACATTGCCTGGGGTAGTGCCAGTGACTATGTTTGCGGCAATCCTTCCAATGCGCCTCCTGATCCGGCAGTTTACCAGGGCTGTAATGCTCAAAATGGTGCAAAGTGTTCAACACCCGATCCTATCAGAATACAGGCGCCTCTGATTGCCAATTTTACTGTTTCTAAAAATTGTCCCGGAGGCACCCAGTATCAACAGATTACATTAACAAGTCCAACCTCACCAACACCAGGAGGTACAGTGGGAGGGACGCCTCCATACCAATATTCATGGACCATTTTCGATGGGACAACAACAACAACGGTAGGGCCTTCTTCTTCCAATACATATACTTATACGCCTACAAGTACTGCAAACTTATCAGTAACATTATCTGTCACAGATAACGCAGGTGCTTCGGACCAACAAATTCAATCGGGTATAACCGTAGGTGTGTGTTGCACCACACCGGTAATTAGTAACAAGACGGCAACTATTTGCAGCGGAAGTGCTTTTAGTATTACCCCAGTTACAGGAAGTGGTGATGTCGTACCCTCGGATACAAAATATACCTGGACAGCCCCGGTTAGCGACCCAACGGGAGCTGTTACAGGTGGTAGTGGTCAGGCTACGCCGGTTTCTGCACCCATCAGTCAAACACTGACCAATAGCACCCATAGTGCGGCGACATTAACGTATACGGTTACGCCAACTTCAGGAAGTTGTACAGGTGATCCATTTACGATCACTGTGACGGTCGATGCGTTGCCCGAGGCCGGTGCCGGTGGTTCACATACCACGTGTGTGAACA
>CBHTSW010000071.1:0-5617 GCA_966095395.1 uncultured bacterium
AACTCATGCATAAAACCGCAAAAAAGGTTAAATAAATTTTAACACTTGTGGATAAGCCTGCAAAATAACCGTAAAAACATGCATAAAAGTGCAATAACAAACTCAGGATATAGTCTTGTTATTCATAGTTTGATGGAAATTAAAAGGCTGCTCAAATTTTTTTGAGCAGCCTTTGCTTTGAAAATGATTTTGATACTTATTACTAACACGGATCTTTCGATGAAACCTCTGAAGTTGGATTGTAAGCGAAAAAGACCACGATATTGTTATTTGAGGTATCCATAATATTCATCATCTGTTGCACAATCCCACCAAACCGGCATACTCCAAATATTTGGATCAGTTGCATGAGGATTTAAGGCAAGGGTATTAATCGAATTGTAATTTATTTCATAGGTTGGAGGTAATGCCCAGCGGCGCATCCAGTACCTGGGATCTGTTGGAGAACCACCTGTCAGCTGAGCCTGACCGGTAAATAAGGGGCCTCGTTGGTAACCTGGGTAAACGACGCCAAAACCACCTACATTACCAGCGCTGAAATTAAAACGGCGCATATCGTTCCAGTTTTCAATGCTGCAACCCATAGCAATATACTTTTGCAACATGATGTCTGACATTGTCAGAGTACCTCCACCCTGGGCAACTGCACTGCTGGCAAGATAGGTATTAATAGCAGCTTGATCCATAGGTTCCATATCAGGAATGGTAACACCAGCAGCATTTTTATTGAAACCGCCAGCTTTCCATTGAGTGAGCTTAGCCTGCATCATATCTAAATGTGCCTGGATGCCAGCCTTGTACGCTGTATAAGCATTTCCGGCCTCACCTTTTCTCATGTAAACCTCAGCTTTAATAAAGCACATCTCATGATAAGTCAGAATTTCCTGATCGGAAACAGGACGAACCTGGAAGGATCCGGTAGAACCAATGACGCCAGCATTGTAAGCTGCTGCTGAAGGGTACCAGTTTACATCATTTTGAGGCTGAGCAGCTATGCCTGATGTGGCAATGGCGCTGCTACGAAGATTAACATAAACAGTATCCCCTGCATAGAGGTAGTTGGTGCTGTTTATATAAATGGAACCTGCCTTGTAGGTTACTGTTACATCGTTGCCGCTGGTAGTATAGGTACGGCCTGCCGCAACCTGAGCAGCAATAAAATTTGCACGGTCCGTTGCATCGGTGATAGTATATTTTATATTAGTGTTTGTCGTTGCATAACTAGCCGTTTGAATAGAAGTAGCGCCACCTTTTACCAACCGGTTTGCCAGGCTTAACGGAGCATTTTTATCTTGTGGATTGTAGGAATCAACACCTATGGAGCGGTTCCAGGCATAGGATGTTACCTTACCGCTACCATCCAACTGCACATTAGTCATAGACGCCGGTACAATTTTCGTCATCCGGGGGTCAACTACTCCGGAACCACGCAAATTCGTCAACAGGCTGTAATGGAATTGGGAAATCCGGTTAGAACTGCCATAAGCTGCATAATCAAAGTTCCCGTTTGTTACCACAGGATCACCAAGCAGGTAGTCGGTTACAGTGCTGTTGTTGAATCCTGGTCCTATCGTGTTGTCGGCATTCGATTGTGGACCTTTGGACAAGCAATACAAAATAGAATCGGCATTATACAAGTCCGATTTTTTTGACAGTTTCAGCATGTAGCGGGCCTTTAATCCCCAGCATAGTTTTATCCACTTGTTTACATCTCCACTACTCCATAAATCTCCGGCAGAAAGGGCTGGAGCTCCGGCTTCCTGTGTTTTACCGAACAGGTCAATTGCCTCATTCAATTTGGCCATACACCCGTTAAAAATGGTTTTACCGTCATCAGGTTTGGGGCTTGGATTACCTGTTGCTGCTTCGGTGTAAGGCATTTCACCATAAAGATCCAGCATTTCCATAAAACCCAGTGCATGGAATACATTGGCCGCAGCCATATAATGGTAGGCGCCTTGTTTCTGGGCTTTTTTATACATGTCAACCACATTGGACGATACGGCTACAAACCATGTTTGATAGGGAGTCGTTGAATTGGAGCTAGAGCATTGCCATGTTGTGCTAAATGTATTGCCAGCAGCCGCATTCGTATAATAAACCCCAGCCTGGAGTGCGGTACGAAAATTGGTAACCCCTGAAGTGTACTGATAAAAATGTTCAATCCAGGGCAACCGGTTTTGAATTAATACGCTTTGATTGTTTGGATTGTCCGGATCGGTATTAACGTCCAACCACTTTTTGCACGAAGCCAAACTTAATATGAGTATGCAACCTAGTGTGATGTATTTTAGACTTTTCATAATTTGTTTTTGTTTCATTAATTAAAACGTAATGTTGATACCGAAGGTTAAGCTTGAAACAGCCGGCACGCCTAAGTAATCAATACCTGTAGAGCCAGAACCTCCGGTTCCGCCGGCTGCGCTTACTTCCGGATCCATTCCTTTGTAATTTGTCCATGTAAACAAATTGGTACCTACTGCTGTTGCGGAAATTCCTTTAATAATTTTTTGACTCTTCAATATACCGGAGAAGTCATAGGTTAATGACAGCGAACGTAGTTTCACCCAATTTACTGAAGTAATAAAATTATAAGAATTGGCGGCGTAGTTTGACCAATATCGTTGAATCATATCATAACCTGAAACGGTTGAAGTGCCGATAGTATATGACTCATTTGCATTATAGGTCTGTGTAAAATCAGCTCCTGTCACGCTATTAACGCCACTAACAGTCACTGATTGGCGATCATTGAGCAACGTCCGTTTGCTTAAACCGTTTACCACCAAAGCATATTCGGTACCATTAAATACATCTCCACCTTTGCGAATATCAAGAAGGAAGGATAAGGAGAACGCTTTGTACCGGAAAGTATTATTAAACCCGCCTATAAAAGCCGGTTCACGGTTACCTACCGTCAGGTCAATACCTGTATAAAATTTATAAAAGCCTGTTGTAGGGTCAATCTGGTAGCGTCCGTTTGGAATTTCATTCCCTTTCGCATCTTTTTCACGCAAATAACGCTGACCGGTCATTCCGAGGAAATAGCCACCGTTAGGAATAGATGCTGCTTTTACTGTTCCAAATTGAGCGTCTGTTGGATAAAAATAGGATACGCCTGGAATGAAAGCTCCTAATCTGCCCTTGTTGTAAGAGAAATTCAGCATTACGTCCCAACTGAAATCCTTTCGTGAGATTGGTTTACCTGAAAGGGCTATTTCCATTCCCTCGTTAATTACTGTGCCGGAATTGAGTGTGCTGAAAATAAACCCACCGGATTGGGCTAAGCGTGGTTGCCCGATCTGGTTTTCCGTTTCACTGTGATAATAGGTATAATCCAAACCAATGCGGCCATTCAAAAATCTAAATTCTCCACCAACTTCCCAGGACTTTTGAATTTCAGGTATCAAATTAGGATTACCTGCCGCCCATTGGTTACCAACACCAATAAATGATCCAATACTGATCGGGGGATTTACATAAGTATTAGTAACATAGGGACCTGTGTCTTTTCCTACCCTTGCCCAGCTTGCCCGTACTTTACCGAATGAGAGAATTCTATTTGGCGATAACAATTGCGTAAACACAAAGGAACCACTGATGGAAGGATAAGAGTAGGAGTAGTGCTCTACGGGCAGCGTGGATGCCCAGTCATTGCGTTGTGTTGCGGTCAGATAAACAATGTCTTTATACGACACACCAACTTCACCATAAATTCCAACCAGGCGTTTTCTTGTTGTGTTGTCTGTAAAAAATTTATTTGTTGTAGCGATAGTATTAAAGCTAAAAGTACCTGGTGTATTAAAGCCATAGCCCCAATGGTTTTGGCCTGAAGTTTTCGTGTTTTCTGAAGTGGTACCCAGCATCAGGTGGGTATCAAAGTCTCCAAAGGTCTTATGAAAATTACTCATCACAGTTGTTGTAGTAAAGGTATAGTCATAGAGACCTTTACTCAGGCGCCCATTCTGATACAGAGGGGCCAAAGCAGAACCCGGAGCAATGAAAGTATAGTCATTAGTTGCATACTGATCGTAACCTAAACGTCCGGTAATGTCCCACCAGTTGGTTATTTTAAAATTGCCGTTTATTCCGCCTGTGAAACGCTTGGTTTGTGATGTTAGATTGTCCTGGTTAATGATCCAGTAAGGATTATCTCTGTCACTTTCCAAAGCAAGCGTCCCGGCATATACCCGATGCTGTGTTCCATCCGGATTGATGTAATTTTTTATATTGAAGGTTGTAGGCCAGCTATACAATGCCTGCATACTTCCCACTCCGCTTCCATATAACCCGGCAGTAGTCAACGTTCTATCCGTATTGGCGTTGGAATAGGCAACATTCGCATTCAACGTCAAACGTCCGTATTTCTGTTCACCGTTAAAACGAAAAGTCGTTTTTTTATAACCTGTTCCGGGCACAATACCGGTTTGGTTAAAGTTAGATCCGGATAAATAAAACGAGCTGTTTTTTGTACCTCCTGATACGTTCACATTATTGTCATATATAAGGCCGTGTTGAAAGAAATTGCCGATGTTATCATAGATCGTACTGTCGGAAGGAATTTTTGTTCCCCATGAATTATAAGTATTCGCAGTGTTCAAAACGCCATTGCTGGAATAAGCACCAGGGCCAAATACGGTTTGAACTTCAGGCAATTTATTCGCCCGGGATGTGCTTATTTTACTATTAACATTTACCGTTACTTTACCTTCCGCTCCTTTCTTGGTGGTAATAATAATAACGCCATCGGCTGCCCGTGATCCATACAATGCAGCCGCAGCGGCACCTTTTAAAACTGATAAGTTTTCGATATCCTCCGGATTGACGTCCATTATACGGTTGGAGTAAGTGGTGTTACTGCGGGTCAAGCCATCGGTACCTGAATTACCAGTAACCGTGGTGGAGTTATCATAGATAATCCCATCAATAACAAATAGAGGCTGGTTTTGCCTGCCCTCCGATGTAGAAGTACCGCCGCGAATGGTGATAGATGCGCCGGCGCCTGCCGAACCACTGAATTGTGTGATGTTTACACCCGGCACTTTACCTGCCAAGGAATTAACGACATTGGTATTTTTGTTTTTCATCAATTCCTGCGCATTCAGCTCAGAAACCGAATAGCCTAAAGCCTTTCGTTCTTTTTTAATACCTAAAGCCGTAACTACCACTTCAGTCATGTTGCTGCCGGACTGCTTTAAGCTAATGCTTACGTTATTGCTGTTGCCAATTTTTATTGTCTGAGCTTCATATCCCACATAGCTTAGCTGCAAGGTTTCACCTGTCGCTGCCGAAATGCTAAAATGCCCATTGTTATCTGTTTGCGTGCTGCGATTTGTGCCATTCACCGTAACGGTCACACCGGGTAAAGGCGTCTTATTGTCTTCTGCCAATACGGTACCACTAATGTTTCTTGCCTGCGCCATCATTGCCTGCGGCAGGAAAAGCATTAGCAGTGAGAAGACGGTTAATAACCGGAGAGTTTTTCTCATAATAACTGTTTTTAACATTAATTGATCAAATAAAAAATTTATTTCAAAAGGAAAATTTGTTTGTCTTGTTGTTGGTATAGGATGGAAACTCGTTACAGCACCTGAATCCCTGCTTTTATATAGGGTTG
>CBHTSW010000072.1:0-5205 GCA_966095395.1 uncultured bacterium
TGGTCTTTTTCAACCTTAAATTGCTTACCGGCTATTTTAATTACTGCGAACATAATGGTTCAAAAATTAGGTGGGCAAAGGTAAGGGTAAAAATGGTAGCAGCCAACAATATTGCCTTCCGGAAGCTAAAAAAATGCCGGGACGGCTGTTATTTAGGAGGGCCTTAACCCATTTCTGTATATTCGTGCCGTTTCCAGCTTGCCATGAAGATAAAATCGTTTCTAGCGAAGCCTTTTGCTTCGTACATCTATAGCAAAATACGAAGGGGCATGACCACGGCCCTCGCCGACCAGGATGCTATTCTTAAAGAACTCTTAAAGGTGGGGAAAATCACCGAGTTTGGAAAGGAACACCGCCTGGACGCCGTCAATTCGTACGAGGAGTTTAAAAAAGCCGTTCCCATACGGGATTATGAAAGTTACAAGCCCTACATAGACAAGATAAAGGAGGGGAAGCATAATATTTTATGGAAAGGCAAGCCCATTTATTTTGCCAAAACCTCGGGTACCACCAGCGGGGTAAAATACATTCCGATCAGCAAGGAGTCCATTCCCAATCATATTAATACGGCTCGTAACGCCTTATTGTGTTATATGTCGGAAACGGGAAACACCGCTTTTGCCGACGGGAAACTGATTTTTTTATCCGGTTCACCCGAACTGGAAAGGATAGGCGATATACCCACGGGTAGGTTAAGCGGCATCGTGAACCATCACGTACCTAAATATTTAAGGGCTAACCAGCTGCCTTCTTACGAAACCAACTGTATAGAGGACTGGGAAACAAAGCTTGATAAAATTGTGGATGAAACCATCCAACAGAATATGACGCTGATCAGCGGTATCCCGCCCTGGGTGCAAATGTATTTTGACCGGTTGACCCAGCGCAGCGGCAAAAAAATAAAGGAATTGTTTCCCAATTTTTCCGTGCTGGTGCACGGCGGCGTAAATTTTGAACCCTATAAGGCCAAACTGTTTGAAAGTATTGGACAAAAGATCGATGCCATAGAAACCTTTCCGGCGTCGGAAGGATTTTTTGCGTTCCAGGATACCCAAACCGAAGAAGGCTTGTTATTGAATACAAATAGCGGGATCTTTTTTGAATTTGTGCCGGCCAATGAAATTTTTAATGAAAGTCCCACCCGTCTTTCTCTTCATGATGTAAAAGTGGGAGAGAACTATGCCCTGATCATAAACAACAATGCCGGATTGTGGGGATACAATATTGGCGACACGGTAAAATTTGTGAGTACCAATCCGTATCGTATTGTGGTCACCGGAAGGACCAAGCATTTTATTTCTGCCTTTGGCGAACATGTGATTGGCGAGGAGGTGGAACAGAGTTTGCTGAAAGCGGCGCGGGAAGAAAATATTCACATTACGGAGTTTACCGTAGCTCCGGTCATTGAGCAGGGCGAAGGAAAAAGTTATCATGAATGGTTTATTGAATTTGAAAACCAGCCCGCCAATATGGCACAGTTCGCACAGAAAATAGATAATAACCTGCGACAACAAAATATTTATTACGATGACCTGATCTCAGGAAATATTTTGCAGCCCTTGAAGATCCGCATCGTTAAAAAAAGCGGATTCATTGATTACATGAAATCCATTGGGAAACTAGGTGGCCAAAATAAAGTGCCCCGCCTGAGTAATGACAGGAGAATTGCCGATGAATTAATGAAATGGACCGAACAAAGATCAGTGGCTTCGTAAATAGAGAGCACAGCAGTTTTAGGAATTTGATTCGTAATTATTGCGAACAGCATTGTTCCTGAATGCGCTCAATCATCTATAATAAATAAGCCATTCCTGCTCTGGTAAAAAAGAAAACCTGCATAAAAAATTCCATTGACAATTAAAAATTAACAATTCACCATTGTGCATTTACCATTCACGTTCAAATAACTAAATTGCACGTTTTAGATAGACTATGAATCAGCCGCACATTAAACGCATTGCGCTATTTGGTTCCACTGGCTCCATTGGCACCCAGGCCCTGGAAGTAATTGCCCGGAACCCGGATAAATTTTCTGTAGAAGTACTTACCGGCAATGGTAATGATGATCTGTTGATAGAACAGGCATTGAGGTTTCACCCGAACATTGTGGTGGTTGGCGATGAACAAAAATATCTTAAGGTAAAAGAAGCCCTGGCTAAAACAGATGCCAAGATTTTTGCAGGAGAGAAGGCTCTGGAAGAAGTGGCTTCCATGGATGTTTACGACCTGATGCTGGCTGCCATTGTGGGTTATGCAGGACTAAAGCCCACCCTGAATGCGATCAAAGCAGGCAAGGCGGTTGCTTTGGCTAATAAGGAAACGCTGGTGGTTGCCGGCGACATCATTATGCAAACAGCCGTGGAAAAAAGGGTTCCCATCATCCCGGTTGATTCCGAACATTCTGCCATTTTTCAATGCCTGATAGGCGAGATGCGTAATCCTGTTGAAAAGGTCATTCTCACAGCCTCCGGTGGACCTTTTTTGGGAAGAAAGCCCAATTACCTGGTAAATGTAAAAAGAGAACATGCCCTGCAACACCCCAACTGGAACATGGGCGCCAAGATCAGTGTTGACTCGGCCACGCTGATGAACAAGGGGTTGGAAATGATCGAGGCCAAATGGTTGTTCAATCTTCAACCCAGCCAGATAGAGGTGCTGGTTCACCCGCAAAGCATTATTCATTCCATGGTACAGTTCCAGGATGGAAGCATTAAGGGTCAAATGGGATTGCCCGACATGAAGCTGCCGATCCAGTATGCCCTTTCCTTTCCCCGCCGTATTCAAAATGATTTTCCCCGGGTTGACTTTCGGAAAATTAAGGAACTTACTTTCGAAGAACCCGATCTGAAAACCTTCCGCAATCTTTCATTGGCTATGGAGGCGCTCCATAAAAGCGGCAATTTGCCTTGTATATTGAATGCAGCAAACGAAATAGCGGTATATGCTTTTTTGCGCAACCGCATTGGTTTTCTCGACATGACGGACGTTATTGAAAGAACGATGGAAAAGGTTCCTTTCATCCAAAACCCAACCCTTGACGAGTATTTCGAAAGCGATGGCGAGGCCCGGAGTTTTGCCGCTGATTTCATTAAATTATAAGGTTCCTCATTAAAAGCTAGTTAAACCCGCTACCGTCTATAAGTAAATAGGTAGATTTATACGGTTCCTATTGTTATCTTGCAGCACTTTAAAAAAAGGGTTGAAAGTTGTGTAACCGGCGTTTGAAAAGCTATTGAACTTTCGTTACGTCGCACACGTGTACGCCATAGCATCTTGCAGCGGCGTGCTTCAACAAAAAAACATTTAATAAAAAAATCCTTCGTCTCAAAGGCTTAGCGCTGCTGCTCTCCGCCTCGGGCAGACCGGAGGTGAACATAAACTATGGTTTTATTAGCAATGGACTGGTCTGCATTTTTTGCCAACGTCGGACAATTTATTTTAGCCTTTTCCATACTGGTTGTATTACACGAGATGGGGCATTTTCTTCCGGCCAAATGGTTTGGCTGCCGTGTAGAAAAATTTTACCTGTTTTTCAATCCCTGGTTTTCTTTATGGAAAAAGAAAATCGGGGAAACCGAATATGGTTTGGGTTGGGTGCCGCTTGGCGGGTATGTAAAAATTGCGGGGATGATTGATGAAAGCATGGACAAGGAGCAGCTCAACCAGCCGGCGCAGCCCTGGGAGTTCAGAAGCAAACCGGCCTGGCAACGCTTGATCATTATGCTTGGTGGCGTAACCGTAAATTTTGTTCTGGCCCTGATCTTATTTGCCATGATCCTGTTTGTATGGGGAGAAGAAAGATTGCCGGTTCAGAACCTGAAGTATGGGCTAAGCGCTGATTCCCTGGCTACCTCGGTTGGTTTGCAGAACGGTGATATTATTACAGCCGTCAATAACAAAAAGATCAATTATTATAACGAACTGACCAAAGATGTCATGCTCAGCGAAAAAGTGGCTTTGACAGTTAACCGAAATGGCCGGGATACGATCATTCAATTGCCGCAGGGATTTCTTTCTTCCTTTACAAAAAACAAACTACAGGGTTTTGTGTATCCGCGTTACCCGGTAATTGTAGAAAAGGATGATAATGTTGTTTATACCTCGGGCAAAATGCAAAAAGGTGACAGGATTATAGGAGTGAACGGCCATTATTTTAATTACATTGATGAATACATTGACGTTAAGAAAGATTTGAAGAACCAGGTAATCCAGCTGGATGTATTACGGAACAGCGATACAGTTAAGGTAAGCGTAAAAACAAAGGAGAACTCGGCTACCGGAGTGGAAACCAAAGATCCCTATGCCATACTTGGATCGGAAAAGAAAGACTATACATTTTTTGAATCCATTCCTGCAGGCATTAATTACGGTGTTGACCGGTTGGGTGAATATATAACAGGCATCCGCTTGCTTTTTACTTCAAAAGAACATAAGGTTTCGGATAACTTAGGCGGTGTTATTTCTATTGGTAAAACCTTTGGCGGCACCTGGGATTGGTACCGCTTCTGGACGATGACAGCCCTGTTTTCCATCATTTTGGCCTTCATGAATATTTTGCCCATCCCGGCGCTGGACGGCGGGCATGCCTTGTTTACCATTTATGAAATGGTTACCGGCCGCAAGCCAAGCGATAAGTTTATGGAGTATGCACAAATGGTGGGCATGGTTTTATTGCTGGGACTGATGTTATACGCATTTGGCTTGGATATCTGGAGGTTGTTTAGATAAGGGCCCCTCCAACTCCCCTGTAGGCGGGAAGTGATCCTTGAATAAGGCCTGCTTATTTGACGCTTGCTATTTATTTTAAGAAACTAATGGCTGAATTTGCAAAGGCTTTTTGGTACATTTGCAGGCTGGTTTTGAAGTGTTGAATCGAGTTGTTACCGTACAGGAGTGCGACGAAACGGAAGTTCAGGAGTAGCAATTCAGCTTAGTACAAAATGAATAATAACCGTGCGCCAAGGCAGGTCAAATAACAAAGAGAGTGGTGGAATAGTTACGACAACTATAAACCTCAAACTAAAAACTATAAACTCAACACGGGGGTGTTTGGTTTTGACAGCATAGGTCTTTGAAAGTGTAAGCATGCAGTGCGTTGGATAATTAGCACTTTAATCTGAATATTCGAACTATAAATGGCAATACTCAGTATGCCATGGCTGCCTAATCAGTGATTAAGTAGTCATTAGGGCCGCCGCGCAGGTT
>CBHTSW010000073.1:0-5161 GCA_966095395.1 uncultured bacterium
AGGATGAAGCGTTTTGCCCGCCGGAATGGAATCAAAAATCAAAACAGCACCGGAGGAACCGGCATTTTTTTGACAGGAGGAAAAAGAAACCAGTTGAAAATAGGAACATAAAAGAAGCAGGGCTCCTCTTGCAGGGAAATACTTTTTTACACCACGGATAAAATACACAAAATCCATAACGGGAAAATACATGCTTAAAAGACGATTACCAAGTTTATAATGAGCCGTATTTTCCATATATAGTCTTTGTACTTAGAAAAAATACTAAGTGATTTTACCTAATAAACAAAAAAACATTTTTTGTAATTTTTGGTGCTTTTTATATTGCAAACCCAAACCTGAGCTTATGGAATTCGAGGCAACTGTACAAAATACCAGCTATACTTTTAATTTTATCAATAACACATCAGTTCTTATATCTGGCAATAATGCCGAATACATTTTATATAAAAAAAAACAATGGCATTGTGCCGATATCATCAGTGAAAAATTACTGAAAAGCCTGGGCAACGCCATTGAAGAACATCTGAAAATGCTGTCCTGCTGATAGTATTATAAATATTTATAGACCCGCTTTCTATAGTCGGACAACTCGTCGAGTGTTGTCAGTTCATCGTACTTTTCCTGTTTGCCGTTAAACTGCTTCCGGACAAGGATCACACTCTCCCCGTTTACGATCGTTTGTTTGGCCCTTTCAAAAATCTTATCCAGTTCATCCCGGTTGCTGATGGTTTGCAATTCCTCAATGTGGCTGGCATCAATAATATATTCCTGCATGCGGTTGAATTCGTTAAGGACTGCAAATCTATTACCCAAACAATAACCGGCAGCAAACTGGACAAAAAGAAATGACTGGTACGATAATAGCAAGGATCTTTGTAAAACTAAGCTATGGACGTTATCGTACAATCACTGGGATTTAAAGCAGGCGCAGAACTGGAATCATACATTCAGCAAAAACTGGAAAAATTAACGCCTAACGAACGTATTGTTCGGGCCAACGTGGTATTGTTTCTTGGCCCCGACAAAGGCGCATCCAACACCTATTGTGAAATAAGGCTGGAAGTGCCGGGCAACGATCTTTTTGTAAAAGAACATAGCGCGGAGTTTGAACAGGCTGTAGATGCAGCAGTAAATAAACTGCAGGGCATGCTGCGCAAGGCTAAAGAAAAACAGGAAGATCAATGGCACGGCAGAACAAATGACTGACAACAAGGCCTCTGCAAAGAGGCTTTTGTTTTAAAAAAAATTATACCCCGGGTTAAGAATTTTAATTTCAAAATAAGAACCTCATGGGCTATGAACAAATAGCTTATAAAGAACTAAGAGCCTGGCACAAGGAAATGGTACGTAACCCTTCCCTTTTCAATAAACTGTCTAAACGGTTACAAACAAAACTAAACAGCTACATCCCCGAAAAAGTACACAAGATCATTACAACAGCCATAAAGCAAATGATCAGGGGCGTTTTGTTTGGTGCAAAATACACCACTAAAAAACCTTTTGCCATCAACACACTTTTGGAAACGGAAGAAGCGGTTCAAAAATTGATCAATACCTATAAACACACAGCTTCCGTGGAAGGTGGCATTACAGGTGCCGGTGGCATACTGTTGGGACTTGCCGATTTTCCTCTTCTTCTCGGCATTAAAATAAAAATGCTTTTTGATGTGGCCACACTATATGGCTTCGATACAAAAGATTACAAAGAAAGATTGTACATCCTGCACATTTTTGGGCTGGCCTTCAGCAGTCAGGAACGCAGGCGGCAGGTGTATGAACAAATGCAGGATTGGGATCGGCAAAAAGAAAAGCTTCCCGACGATATCCATCAATTTGACTGGCGAAGTTTTCAGCAGGAGTACCGCGACTATATTGACCTGGCGAAAATGGCCCAGCTGATACCGGGCATTGGCGCCGTAGTAGGTGTGGTAGTAAATTATAAACTGATCAAAAAATTGGGGCAAACAGCCATCAACGCCTATCGCATGCGCTTATTAAAAAATGATCATAGATTAACCCGGGCTTCTCAATAAACAAAACATTTCAACAAAATATACACGCTCTAACATAGGAAAAGCTCAGGAGATTTTCCTCCTCACAACCACTAGAGGTGACAATGAACATCCAAATGCACCAAAAACCAAACTGCACGCTTTTACCCCCCATTCATACTAAACAATAGACCAACCAGTGCGGCAACCACTGTATTCAAAAAATTGACAAGATCATTATGTAAAAGTCCTTTCCTCTCAAACAGGGCTCCCAATAAAGAATCCGCCAGGTTACCTGTGGTTCCTGCTATTACAATCCATAGCAAACCAATGCCCCATCCAAAACCAATGGAATAAACAGTGGCAATGATAAAACTCCCCGCAATGCCCAAAATGGTCCCCTCCAGGCTGACCACTCCATCCAGGCCTCTTTGATCTTTTTTAAAAGAAAGAATATTATAAAACTGCCGGCCATAAATACTTCCCAGTTCAGAAGACAAGGTATCGGCCGCCGCCGAAGAAAAGGCTGCCGCCATCATTAATTGAAACAGGTCTTTGTGCTGCGGATACAACCAGGCCAGCAATCCAAGCAGAGCGCCTGTTCCTCCATTGGCAAGCACCTGGCTGGCTGTTCTTTTACCTTTCTGTTCTTCGGCTATCCCTAAGCGTTCTTTTGTGCTCCGTCTCCACGAAGTAGCGGCAGTTCCTAAAATAAAAAAACTGCCCATCAGGACAATGCCTGTCCAACCGGCACCGCCATAAAGAAGTAACCCCAGCACACCGCCTGCTACTCCACCGGCAACAGTGAGTTTGCCA
Organism: uncultured bacterium; assembly: GCA_966095395.1. Lineage (GTDB taxonomy): Bacteria > Bacteroidota > Bacteroidia > Chitinophagales > Chitinophagaceae > Flavisolibacter. The sequence continues at coordinate 2,811 of CBHTSW010000073.1, forward strand.
GCTACAATACTACTGACAACACCCCCGAAAAGTACCGCTATAAAAAGGAAGATTTGTAAAGACACAAGAGCAACTAAATTAGGCTAAGTTGAGAACAAGAAGGGGTAAAAAGAAAAATCCAGGCACTCCACCCTAAACAACTCAACGGCTCCACCTCTCAACATCCTATCCCACCCTACTTCCATGGACAGGGAATGATCCCCGAGGGCCCTTTTGTGCCCCTTATAATGATAGACACTTCAAATGTATTGGGCTTCCTTGTTGCCTGGTTAAGTTTGGAAACGGTAAGGTCATAACTTACCCCAAACTGCATATCCTTATACGTCAGTCCCACATAAGGCACTATGGCGTTTTTAGACCAATACCATACGCCTGCATTCAGCATGCTTAAATCAGGATCATCCAAAAAATAACCAAAAGCGCCTCCAACCGAAAAATATTTTGCTTCATCCTGGAATTGGTAAATGCCGTTAATATTTAAAACCATTCTTTCATTCAAAAACGTTTCAAAATTGGAATGCGCTACTTTTCGCACGGCAAGAATCTGGTTTTCATTTTCCAGGAAGGTCTGCCTGGGCTTATTAAGATGAAAGGCAGCAACGCCTATATCAATGTTACTTTTTTCAGTGGTATAGCTGTAGGTAAGGCCAGCGCTGAGTGAAATATAAGGCTTCATATTCGACAGGGCGGCTTCCCCTGTTGGTAAATTCACATTAAACCCATACCCGGTAAATTGTTCTTCAAAATCAAGCCGGCTAAAATCAACGGTACGCCGTCCGTAAATCGCGCCGAAACCGATGCCCAGTTTATGCCGGTTATCATCTTCATTCACCAGCTTAACGCTATACGATAAATCCAGCGAGGCCCACATACTTTTTGCCACGCCGCCCATGGCATGGTCAAACATAAGCATGCCGCCAACTCCCATCACATTACCTTCTTCAACGCCGGGTAGTTTTTCCTGGAGTATTTTCCGGTCAAACGATATGGAACCTGTGATATAAGGACTGGCAGGGCCAATCCACTGATCCCTTATATTGGATATCAGCCGCCAGTCTGCATTGATGTTTGCTGTCAGCGCAGGATTGATGTTTAACGGAGAAGAAAAAAATTGTGAAAAACTGGGATCTTGTCCATAACACGTGCTGCTTAGCATCACTAAAATTATTATAGCAGCTTTTTGAAACTTTCTCATAGATCAAAGTTTTACCTCAACAAGATTGAATTACCACTTCGTTTATAATGTTTGCCGTCTTCGCCTATGGCCTCCAGCGTCCATGTATATACATCCTGCACCTGTTGTTTGCCATTAAATATACCATCCCATCCCTTTCCAATCTCATTTGTTTCAAACATCAGTTGTCCCCACCTGTCAAAGATTCTGAAATAATAGATCTCCCTGATGTTCACAGTAAGCGGACGCAGTTTATCGTTATGTCCATCCTTGTTCGGGCTCCAGGCCTTAGGCACAAAAATATCTGATTTCAGATCCGGCGAAGCAACAGGGACTAATACAAGTAGTGTGTCCACAACTCTACAACCATTATTGGTTCCAATGGTAATGGTAAATTCTGTGGTCTCGTCATGCTTGAATACCGGGTTGATGACGGTCGTTACATTCAGTCCGGTTGGAGGGGCCCACAGGTATGTGGCGCCGTTACCCAAATCTCTGGCCTGTAAACGTCTCGGCACATTAGGGAACACGGTAATGGTTGGATAACGCATGCCCAATTGTGCTGGCAACACTTCTACAGTAACCGAACTGTTGACGGAGGCATTACTGCATTTTGCATCTGCCACACTCAAAACAGTGTATGTAGTTGTAGTAGGTGGTGAAACAGTAAGAACATAAGGCGTTGACCGAACATTATTGATCGTATGATTGGTAGTCCCATCCGAATAAACAATAGTCCATGGCGCCGTACCTGTCAGGCTGATAGAGATGGTGGTACTGGATCCGGCACAAATGGGGTTGCCACCTGTAATGCTGGCTGTGGCCAAAGGCTGGGTAGAAAGGTTGAGTGTAGCAATGGAATCACAGCCCGCCTGGTTTTGCACCGTGGCAGTATAGGTTCCCGCCTGTGTAAGTGTCATGCCATTCCAGGTATAAGGCAAAGTATTGGCGCAGACAGTAAGATTCTGGGTAGTGCCGGTGATTACCTGGGTCACGATCAGTACCAGGGATGCCGTAGAATCACAACCTGCAGCATTGGTGGTAACAAAATAATAAGTACCGGGCTGATTGTACGTTTTTCCATTCCAGGTATAAGGCAACTGGTTAGGGCAAACAGTTACAGTAGTTACTGAAGTAGAAGTAGCTTTAACCGTAACCATTGCTGTATCACTGGCCG
>CBHTSW010000074.1:0-5133 GCA_966095395.1 uncultured bacterium
TGTCCCCCAACGCCACCCCGCCCCCATTGTAAAAATTACGGAAATAAAAACTGTTTTCAATCTTGCCATCCTCTACTTTATTATTAAACGCTATACCTGTATTGTTTACTAACTCAAATAAAGTTTGTTCATTTTTATTACTGCATGAAATGGTAAAAAGAACAAGGAGGACAGAAGAATTTCTGAGAAAAAATTTGATAGTATAAAAAAGAAAGCAAAGATGTTTTTTTTCAGACGGCACACACAACGTTTTATACATAATTCTATCTGAAGCGAATTAAAAACTAAAGGTCATTATAATAATGACCTTTAGTATATAAATATAACAATCTATTAAATCAATACCCTGGGTTCTGAGTAAGATTGGGATTAACAGCCAAGGCTGAGTTTGGAATAGGGAACCAAAGAAATTTAGGGTCGCTGGCGTTTGGCTTCAAAACCCGGGGATTCAGGAAAGTACCAAAACGAATCATATCTTGTCTTCTCCAGCCATCCCAATAAAATTCTCTTAATCTCTCATCCAATAAAGCCGGTAAGGTCACCGCACTTAAAGTAGAAGCGCCGCGTTTGGTACGTATCTGGTTCACTATTGTCAAAGCACCGGCCGCATCCGGAGATGCCTGCCTTAATAAGGCTTCCGCTTTCATTAATAAAACATCTGCCCACCGAAAAATAACGTAGTCATTACCAGCATTTTCATAACCCGCTCCATTAGCATCGTAATGAATGGGATATTTAATAACTCTTATCCCTGTCGCTTCCAGTGTAGCGGGATCTGTTTCCTGGAGTTTTACAGCATCAAGGTAGGAAAGAGGTTTACCGTTACGGTCTTTATATGGCACGCCCTTTTCATCATATTGCAGGCCTCTTAGGAAACCCACTGTCACACCATGAATGTTAGAAGAACCGATGATACTATCTTTCCTGCGCTTGTCAGAAGCTTCAAATTTATTGTACACGTCTGCTACAGTAGCAAATCCATTCCATCCGCCCGGTGGCTGACTGTAATGCAGGGTCATATGCCATCTGGAACGAACAGCATTTCCGTTACCCACACCTACATCATTTTTTAAAACAAAAATATTTTCTGTTGATATAGTGCTGTTATTATAATGATAGTTATCGAAAAAATTGTCGGATAAACTATATCCTGAAATCTGATTAGAAAGAGCGATTACTTTCTGCATATCGCCATTATCGAATGTGGGATTCTTTCTGTTATCCCCATAAGTGCTTTTATTCAGATATAGTTTCATCAGCAGTGTTCTGGCTGCATTTTGATTAGCTTGTCCTGCATTAGCTGTTGTGCCGGCTGGAAGTGCCGTCACAATTCCCTCAAGCTCGCTTATAAGGAAATCGGCTGCTTCTGTTCCTTTCAACACCTTGGGAGCATTTAGTAAATTTTCTCCTGCCTCGCGAAAAGGAACCTGCCCATACAGATCTAACACAATATACATGGCAAAAGCCCGAATGAACTTCGCTTCTGCTGCCTGCTGGGCATTAGGATTAAATGCCAGAACGTTTGTGGCGTCGAACACTGTTTTCAACATAGCGTTAAAGGAAGCCGAAACCTGTGAATGATCCGGATTCCAGTTATGACTATGGATCACCCGCCAGACACCGTTATCATCCCAGTCGCCGCCGCGGGTGGGAACCAGCATTTCATCAGAGGAGTTTTCCTCTAGGGAATAAACGCCGTCTTGGTTTTGAATCGTATTCAGATCTGTGTAAGCCGCTTTTAATAAAATAGATACATCAGTACTTTTCTTCAATATATCCTGAGCCTGCGCCTCCGTTAAATTGGAGTTCAGATTTTCTTTCGTGGTACAGGCTGAAAGCAGGCCGAAGCCACATAACCAGGCAAAAGCAATTTTATAGTTAATCATTTTCATAATACCTTAATTTTTTACAGTGAAAAATTGACACCTAATTGAATGGTTCTGGCCGTAGGATAGGGAATGTATTCCATACCATAGGACTGTACTCCATCTACTTGTTTATCCGTGTTTACTTCCGGGCTGAAACCAGTAAAACCAGTTATATAGAATAAATTTTGTCCCACCAGTGAGATGGACAGGTTTTTAATTGCCGAACCAATATTCCCGACATTATAACGCAGAGAAGCATTACCCAATTTTACATAATCCGCCTTTTCCAGGAACCGGCTTGAAGAAGTGATGGGATTGGCTAAAGCTTCGTTAGTACCCAACAAGCTTTTGGCAATATTCCATTTACCTAAGTTTCCAAGGTTAAGAACACCATTCAGCGTTTCATTGTAGATTACATGTCCTGTAGCAGCACTAAAGTTTAATCCAATAGACCATTTCTCATAATCAAGGTTTGTGCTCAAACCTCCTATGAATTTTGGATTCGGATCTCCTACAAAATAGAAGGTGTTGCCTTCATCTTCATACTTAGAGAAGCCAGCCTGGTCGAATCCTAAGAACTTCCTGGTATAGAAAGCATTTAAAGGCTGACCGGAAGCAAGCCGCTGAACCCTTGCTCCTGTAGATCCCTGTGCATTCAATCCACCTGTCAAAACAGCTGGCCCATCATAATTTTGTACTTCATTCTTCAGGAAGGCTCCATTAACGCTTAAGTTCCAGTTTAATTTGCGGCCACGAACCAAGGTACCATTTAGAAGAAATTCAAAACCCCTGTTTTTAATATTACCTGGCAGATTGATCCAGAATTTACTGGCAGGCGCCGGTTGTATGGCGTCAAAATTAAACAGCAGGTTGCTCGTATTCTTGTCAAAATAATCAAATGAGCCCGATAACCTGTTATCGAATAACCCAAAATCCAAACCTATATTCCATTGCTTGGTTTCCTCCCATTTCAGATCAGGATTGGCTATATTGGCTTGGGCAATAGAACCTTGCCTGTACTCATATTGGGTTTGGGAAGCACCGGAAGGGAACTCCTGGTTACCTGTGATACCCCACCCTCCTCTTAATTTCAGTTGATTAAGAATCTCGTTGCCTTTTATGAACTCTTCGTTGTCAATATTCCATGCTGCTGCAAAAGAAGGGAAATAACCATATCGGTTATTCTCACCGAACTTACTGGAACCATCAGCCCGAAGGGTTGCGGTCACAATAAATTTATCATTCCAACTGCCTATCGCCCTGCCAAAATAAGACTGGAGATAAGAATCAGGGTCTTGAAAGCTACCAATCTGTGTATTGCTTGCTGCAGCATTTTGCAAAATGTTGGTATAGTCAACAATATTAGAAGTGGAGAACCCAGTAGCGAAGGCATAAGTGGTTTTCCATTTGAAAGCCTGGTATTCATATCCGAGGGTCGCATTCAAATTAAACTTATCGGTAACGGACTTATTGAAATTTAAGGTGTGCTGAATAACTCTGGTATTTAGCCTGGAGGTTGGAACATAAGCAACTCCTTTTCCCAGTATTTCTGTATAGACTATAGAATCGCCGAAACTAACTCGTCTTTCACCACTTTGATAATTCAACCCTACCCTGAAATTATAATCCAGCCAATCCGTGAATTTATATCCGGCATTCACAAAACTCAAAATGTTGGAAACATTAGCAACATCATGATAATAAGCTAACAAACTGAGAGGATTGGGTTGTGTACTACCCGTAGGATTATCTGGCCCCCAAAGGGTACCGTTGGACCGCTTAAGCGATAAAGTCGGATTCCATTGCAGGGCAGCGCTGATAAGGTTTCCACTGGCCCCCGCATCATTGGAAACAGGTGCCCCGTTTTCGGTATTATGAGAGGCAAGCACCATGAAACCGAAACTTAGCCTTTTGTTCGGCAATGCCTTGTATTGTCCATTAATTAAGCCTGTATATTTTCTCAGCCTGGAATTTTTTACAATACCTTCCTGGTCGTAATACCCGAAGCCGGCCCTATACTTCGCATTTTCGGTGCCAGAACTTAAGCCTATATATTGGTTATGAACAATGCCTTTTTGCAGTATGGATGCCAGGGGGTCCACATTAGCACCATAATCACCAGTGGCGAGGCCTCGACTTTTTAATTCTGCACGGTATTCATCCGCATTGAGAACTTCATATTTTTTTGCAATATCACTATAACCCACACTGCTACTTACATCTACTTTTACATCTCCTGCGGTACCCTTTTTAGTTTCAATAAGTACTACCCCATTCGCCGCTCTGGAACCATAAATTGCGGAAGCCGAAGCATCCTTTAAAATAGAGATAGTGGAGATGTCATTACTGTTAAAAAAATAAAGCGGGTCAACGGCAGGAGTGGTTCCCAAACCAGCCACACTAAGCCCCGGACGGGCAATACGTCCATCCAAAGGAATTCCATCCACTACATATAAGGGATTGTTTCCGGACCGTACGGAGGAATTACCACGGATACGGATAGTGGTAGCCGCACCCGGCATACCGCTGGTATTGGTAACTTCTAAACCGGGCACCTTGCCTTGAATCAATTGCTGTGGAGAAGTAGAAGGCCCCTGGTTAAAATCTTTGGCCGATACCGTTGCAACAGAACCGGTCAAATCTTTTTTTCTGGCAGTACCATATCCTATAACTACCACTTCAGACAGGCTGACATCGCTGGCAGTTAGTGAAGCATTGACCGTACTATTATTACTAACAGGCATTTCTATTGTGCTAAAGCCAACAGAAGAAAACACCAAAGTAGCATTGTCAGATGCATTAATACGGTAAATGCCATTGGCATCGGTTTGAGTAGAAACAGCAGTGCCTTTAATGGTAATGGTAACACCCGGAATTCCTTTACCAGTCTGGTCGGAGACCGTACCAGTCACTTGCCGGGTTTGCGCAAAGAGCGACTGGACAATAAATAAAAATGAGAACACTAGTGCAGTGAACTTGATAGTAGTCAATTTTCGCATAGCAATCTATTGAGGAGGTTTACGCCTTTAAATTAACTTTTTTTTAAACTCTTCACTAATTTTTTTTCCAGAAAGGCCAAAAAAAATTGTGGAAAACCATAAAATCCGGCAAAAATCCAGCGAGGGAACAACGGCAAAACAAGGTTGATCTTCCTTACTTAATTAATTAATTATCAATTAGTAATAAGATAGTGCAGCAACACGGCTCGAAGCAAAACGTACACACAATCATTATAGTGTAATTTATACACAATTTTATAGTGTAA
>CBHTSW010000075.1:0-5120 GCA_966095395.1 uncultured bacterium
AACTGGGACTGACATAAGCTACTACAATAATCTCGGGCAGCACATCTTCCTGTGGCACCACTGCCATTCTTGTAGTGGGTTGTGGGTGAAACGCTTGTATATACCCTTCTTTTATAGCGGAATGAAGAGCCCTTTTTCTGTCCAGCGAATGGATATCAATGCTTCCCTCCCAGGTTCTTCTTTTCAGGTTTCCGCTTCCATACTCTTTTTGTCCACCCTCCAAATGAATGATCCTTCCCCTTTGTACCTTTCCATCGCTGTTTGTTTGCACCAATAAAAAATCGTTTCGAAGTTTTTTTCCTTTAAAGGGAATGCGCAGAAAATACAAGGATGCACTATCGGCTTTTGACAAAACAGCATTTTCAAACGCAAGACTGTTATAGTCCTGTGTAATCAAACTATCTTTTAAAGATGCTTTCACATTAGAGTTAAAACCAGTTTTCCGTTGCTGCATTTCTTTTTGGCAGGAAAACAGTACAATAACCGGAAACAAAATCTGGTAGATATGTTTCATTTGCGTTGGGTTTTGTTTTGTAAATCTATAATTGCTGTAACGCCTTTCAGCGTGATAAATCTCACGACTTTACAGCTTGTATTTGATCCGTTGAAGGTGTTCTCTTGTAATGCCTAAGTAAGAGGCAATATCCTCTGTAGATACTCTTTGAAGCAGTTGCGGATGGTTTTCTTTTAGCCATAAGTAACGGTCCGGGGCCTGGTGATGCAGGGCCTTTAACTGCTCATCCCACAACTGATAGTATTTCTGGGTAAGCACCCGCCCCACATAATTAAGCTCTAAACAGCTCCTGTACACGTTCTCCAGGTCTGCAAAACTGATATAGGAAAGAGTACAGTCTTCCAATGCTTGGATATATTCTTCGCTTCGTATCTGGTTATAAAAGCTTTTAATGGATATAATGATATCGCCTTCTTTCATAAACCAGCCACAAATCAATTTATCGCCTTCTTTTGTAAAGGAACGTATCAAACCAGAGTGGATAAAATAAATATTGGTACAAATCTGGCCGGCCTTGAGAAGGAAGGTTCTTTTTTTGACCTCCACTTCCTGTATCAATTCCTCCAGCATTTCAATGCAGGCAGAAGACAGCGGGTAAACTGAGTTTAAAAATAACAGTGCCGGATGCATAGGTAAGGTTAAGGTGAACGGCAGAGCTAATGTAGAAAGAAAGCAAAAAGAATGTATGCTGAAGGAAATCGAATATGTCAGCAAGTGGGGGAAATAAGACACCAGGAGGATGAGCCATCTACAGGCTATTGAATGTAAGAACAAAGGATCGGGGTATACTTAAGGCAAACGTCCAAATTGATATTATTTCTGCGGTAGGCAGGCGTAAAATCAGTAACAACCTCTTTTATCAATTGCTTTTAAAAGAAATGGAATAAAAATATTATCCTATCTAAATCCTATATTCATAGTAACCACCTGTTTGCGGTAGTTTGAAGTTAAAATGTGATTGTTAAATGGTTTTTAGAAAAAGCTAAAATGCAAGCTAATAACAAAGCCTAATTAAAGCGTTTATTTTTCAATATGTTTTGCGTTCTTTTTAATTCTTTAGAAACAACGGAGAACTAAAGTTCTTCAACTTTTTTATAAAATTCGTATAAACTAATTTTATAGTACTTACATAACGCTGCAAGGGTACTAACAGTCAAATTTGCTTTTGCAGTTTCTATTCTACCAACGTGAATTTTTGTATCATCGTAAACTTCATCCTGGGTCAAACCGGTATCATCTCGCAGTTGCTTTAACACAACTGCAATATTTTTTAAGAGTTTGATATTTCTGAGCTGACCCATTTAAGCCAACAAGATGAATCAAACAGTTGTTTATGAAAATGACGAATATGTCATTATTTATTATCTTTACAATGGTGGATTTATTCAAGTTCACTTAATAATTATTTTGCGAATCTTCATAACTCATTGAAGCTTTCGCTTGGAGTCTCGCTATTGAAACGTCGGAAATTTCAAATGTCACGAGACGATAAGCAAGGGCTCACGTTTTGGCGTGGGCTCCCTTATTCGTGACAAGGCCTCCGACGGCCTCAATAGCGGTAAGCGGAGACCTGCGCCTCTTTTTAAACAAACGGCTTAGGATTATCTGCACGTAAGGCTTTCAGCGGCGGCTTCGCAAATAGCTTGCGATGAAACCAACAGTATTAACGGAGGAGACAGCCGCTTCCCTGCTCCGTGCCGGCAATGAAAAGGGGTTGAACTATTTCTTCCGCCAGTACGATACGGCCCTTATCTATTTTGCCCTGCGCATTACAGGGGATGAAGGCGCAGCAGAAGACATAGCCGCCAATGCCTTTATTACCCTGTGGGAAAACCGGGAAAAGCTGTACCGGCCTGCCTCCGTAAAACCCTACCTCTACCAGGTGGTCCGGAATGCCTCTATCGGTTACCTGCGGCTAAAGAAAAAAGAAAAGGCCTATCAAAAAGAGGCGGTCTATCTGGCCCCCATAGCGGAAGAACAGGTACTGCGCCTGGAGATTGAAACCAAAACACACCACAATTTGTACGAGACCATTCAAAACCTGCCGCCCCGCATGGGACAGATCTTCCGCATGTTTTATTTCCAGCGCAAATCATTGGCCCAAATAGCCGCGGAACTGGAGATCTCTGTTAACACGGTTCGGAATCAAAAAACCAAGGCGGTGCTGGCCTTGCGAAGGAGCCTTTGTTCTTTTTTGCTGGCATTGCTATACCTCTTTACCTAACTAAGCTCTAACCCACTCCATCTTAACTACCATTCTGTTTTTACAACAGGATAAACCTTTTATAGACTGCTACTCCAGCATGTTTTTCTTACTACAGCCAGGCATGTTCCCCGGTGTTAAATTGCCCACAGATAGGGCTAGCCGGGTTTGATTTCTGAGAATATAGCGAGCCTGTTCTTGCCTTCCCACCTATTGGGCAGGCTATGCCAATCAATTGTACCGGGTTGGGACAAGGATTTGCCGCTGTATTGTTCACTGGTTTGATTGAATTTTTTCTGAGCCAATAAACAGCACAATAGATTATATTTCAGCTTTATTTTTCGCGTTAAAGATTACCCTATAACACAATCACGATCATGTGTTATTTCCGCCAAGACTATTGTAAAGCCTATCCAGTTTAATTCGATTTTACTCCTCATTCTCATGAAAGTGTTTGCTGTATTGAATTTCAAAATAGTGTAAAAGAATTTGCGACTTCCCAAATTAAAATGTTTTGTCCCTGTGACGTCCCTTTATCTTTGGGACAATGAAAACTAAACTGCTTTTTTTCTTAATCCTAGTATCGGCTAATAGGCTCTTCGCACAGCAAATAAATAGCCCTATCGTTATAGATAGTCTAATTTCAGTTATAAATGACTCATTGCAAAATGACCTCTGCCGTAAAGATTCAGGTGATATGATAAGTCCTGAGTCACATTCTTCAATTGGGATTTACAAGAGAACAAAATATTTGGACAAGCAAACGGGTAATTTAAAACTTGAGCTTTTTCTGAAAAAGTTCAATACTGGCGAAACTGTCTATGATTCTTATTACTACTGGAAAACCAAAATCATTTTTATAGACCGCTTAAGCTATACCAAGGAAGAAATAAAACCTACAAGATCCTTTTATATATGGAACGATTGCCTTTACGAAAAAATGGAAAAGGACTTTGTGCTTTGTGATGACTCTGTAAAACTAATAGGTAGCCGTATCCGTATAATAACAAAGGATTAATTTTAGTATGCCCCAAGCCACATTCGTACTTAAAAAACCTACTTCTAAAAAAAACATTAATCTATTTTCCCTACCGTTTTAATGGCGCAAAGCTCAAATATTCTACCGGACAAAAAATTAATCCTAAGCTTTGGAACCCGGAAAAACAAAGAGCAAGGGAGTTAAGATCATCAAAAGAACATGAGTCCTTAAACCTCCTTTTAAATAACTTAGAGGCTGATGTTAATAATACTTACCGGGTCATTTCATCCTTGAAAATATTATGTCATGAAAACACTATTTACGCTAACCGCTTTGTTCATCACTACTACCCTATTTTCCCAAAAGGTCTTCTTAAAAGACTCCACGGCAGCCTGCATGGCAAATTGGAAGAAGGGAGACCGGAAAATTCTTTATATCGCCCACAACAAGGAAAACGTTGAAAACGGAAAGGTCGCCTCACAGTCCAGTTTTGGTTACGAAGCCCATGTAAAAGTGATGGATAAAGATCCCCAGGGCTACACCATACAATGGGTCTTTCAACTGCCGGAAGCGTTCAAACAACTCAATCCTTCCATAGCTGATTCTTTACCGGTGTTCAACGGAATGAAAATGCTCTACAGAACCGATGAATCGGGCGGCTTTTTGGAACTGCTCAATTGGGAGGAAGTACGGGATACCTATGTAAAAATGATGGAGCTTTCCATTCCCCCAAAAAAGGACGGCGTTGTTGATGGAGCGCTGGAGAAAGCAAAGGCCATGTTTAACTCGAAGCAAATGGTGGAAGCGGCCCTCATCAGGGAAATCCAGCTTTATCATGCGCCTTATGGAAACTCGTTTTCAACAAGGGGCGTCAAACTAAACACCCAGATCCCTACCCCCTTAACCGACCAGCCTTTGCCTGCGGTTCAAACATCACAAATATCGGAGCTAAAGCCTAAGCAGGATGTCTTTACGCTGGTAATAACCCACGTTATTGATAAAGCCGGGGCTACCAACCTGTTTGAGGATATCTTTAAAAAAATGGGGCTGGAAGACGACAAGACGCTGGCGGAAGCAAAAAAACTCCTGGAAAATTTTACGATCGCTGAGTACAGTGAGTATCACATCAAGCCCGCTGCCGGGTGGGTAACAAAAATCAACTACAGGAAAACCGGGAAAACTGAAGACATGGGTCAAACAGATTCGTTTATCATTGAAATGAAAACAGAATAGCTTGAAACCACCTGGCCTTTTGGCAAGGGGATCAGAATTTTTGGCTCCCACAAAAAAAATAGTTCGTTTCCAGTGGTATGTTAGCCCCTTTTGCCATCCTAATAAATAATGAAAGATTTATCACGCGAAAGGGATACTAATTCGTCCTAAATTAAGGGTATGAAAGATAGCGCTGAATACAGGGAGGCACC
>CBHTSW010000076.1:0-5057 GCA_966095395.1 uncultured bacterium
TTTCTAAACTCCTGCCATCAGTCAGCAAACTTATTTCCATGCAGCGTTATAATCGAGGTTTTTTCTACAAAAAGGTGTACTGCCTACTCACCGCTCACTCCTTTGCTTACTGCAACCACTTCTGCTAATTCTTTATACATCATCACGCCATAAGGTAGCAGCTTGTCAGGGAAATCGTATTGGGGGTTATGCAGATTGACGACCTCTTCTCCTGCGCCCAGGCCAAAGAAAGCGGTCTTTGCAAGAGTTACATAATGTCCAAAGTCTTCTGACCAGCGGAAGGGCTGATCTTGAATAATTGTTTCAAACCCGGTGCGTATGGCTGCTTGCTCTAAAAACATAGAGGCTTCTGCATGGTTGACGGTGGCAGGAAACACTTCTTCATAACTGACGGACACCTGCAATCCGTGACGTTGCGCCTCTTTTTGCACCAGGTATTCGGCAGCAACTACCAGGCGTTCCATATCCTTTTCTTCAAAGGTCCTGAGTGTAGCCTGCAACACCGCTGTGCCGGGTGTAATACCAAAACTGGGTTCTCCCAAACAGGCATGGGTAACCGTAAGTAATATTAATTGTTGTCCACCCAGTTGTTGGGGCAATTGAGGTAGCCGGTCCAGCAAGGTGCACAGGCAGGCGGCCGGCGAATACGCTTTCTCCGGTTCTGCAGCATGAGAGCTTTGTCCTTCAATTTCTATTTTCATGCCACGGGAAGCGGCGCAAAAAGTGTCATTGCGCAGTACAACCTGCCCTAAAGGATAGCCGGGCAAATTGTGCAGGCCAAAAATAAAATCAGGCTTGATGCTTCTGAAACGTTCATCTGCCACCAGCGCTGCGGCTCCTGCACCGGTTTCTTCCGCCGGTTGGAATAAGAGCCCCCTTTTACCCGAAAAATTTTTTTTCTGCAGCAAAGGTGCCAGTGCTGCCACCATTGCTGCATGGCCGTCGTGGCCGCATTTATGAGAGACGCCCTTTACGGTGGAGGAATAGCTGCAGTTTGCAGGGTCTTCTATAGGCAAGGCATCCAGTTCGGCACGGAACAGTACTGTAAAGCCCGGCTGGCCACTATCCCAAAGTGTAACCAGTCCGGTACCTGTTCCAAGGCCGCTCCATATTTCATCAGGATGGTATGGTTGCAGGAATTGCTGAAGATAAGCGGCGGTTTTGTACTCCTGTCCGGATAGTTCGGGATGTTGATGTAAGTGGTGCCGCAGTTGTTGTACCTGGGGCAGCAGGGTTGATATCCATTCCCTGGTTTCGTTATCGGGATGTTGGCTGGTAATCATTCTGCTAATTTAAAAGATAATACCACATGGCTATGGGATGATAGATGACAGAAGGGAAGAGGTTGTTTCTGCCTTACCTCTGCCGTTTCACGATGGTTTCCTTGACATCGGTTTAGTATAGGTTTGTGCGTTGCTCATTGAAGAGGTGAGAACATCCACCCGCTTTATTCAAGGAAAGTGATCCTCAATAAAAAAATCCCCGGCTAAAACCGGGGACGCAGGAAAGGCAAAAACTATTTCTAAGATTATAGTCCCATGTTGGTAGGTGACATTACATTGTTGCATTCCATTTTCAGGTTAATGGCAGGGCCCTCCTTACTAACGCCTTTTATAGTAACTACTGCTTTGTTACCAGAGTATTGCAGGTCAAGAGTACCTGAGCCTTCCGATTTCCCTTGCCTTGTATTGATGTTAAAGGATTTGCCTTTGTCACTAAAAAGTTCACCGAAGCTAACAGTAAGGGTAAATTTCTTGGTTGATTTATTGTCTTTCACATCATCTACTATAAGCTGAACACTTGACAGTTCTTTTGGGCCTTTGCCTGTCTCTGAGTATTGGTTGCCAAAAATTTTTTCTCCGGCAATACCCCAGCTGCAGCATCCATCCCTGCACACTGCTGAATAGCTGCCATCCAGGTCGCCGCCAGTTATGGTTACATTGATGTTTGCTTTAACAGGGGCATCGTCTGTTTTAGTTGTCTTGGTTTCCAGTTGACTGCTGTCAGGTAAAGTAGCATTGCTGGCCTTGTTCTCTTTATTTTCATTACAGGATGCCAGGAGGATGATTGCCGTTACACCCAGGGATAGCAAAGTTTTGTTGTGCATAAGGAGAATTTTTTAAGCATTTAATTTAATGAAAATATGTTGATTGAAAATAAATCAAGCCCTGTCAATATTTTTTTGTCCTCTCAGAACTGTTTTTGTAGTACCCCATGCTTTCCTGGTCATAGGTAAAACATCTCCGGATATATGGTAAAGATGAGTATGTGCCTGACTTCTGAAAATTGGGCAACAACAGCCGGAAAGCAGCGCTACTGCTCAGTTTTAGCCTTTCAATATCTTATTTAAAAAGGTAATTATAATGTTTGACGCAGCACTGTAAATCTTATCTTTGTCTAACGGTTGTAAAGAATGTTGTCTCATTTATTTTAGTTCCATTTCCGTTGTTTGGCAGCGTCAGAAAATCAGGCCTTTTGAAAATTACTTCATAGAAGAAAACTGGCATAGGAAACAAACGAACATTCAAGTAAGCATAAACATATTTTTTGAAAGAGAGGTGGAGTGTCTATGATTTGGGATTGGGCTAAAATAAAACCCATAGTGCTTTTCTTAATTCAGTCACTTTAAAAATTCACAGTTATGAAAAGAGAACAAACCTCCTTTTTCAGCAACCTCTTTGGTGCTAAGGGGCAATCTTACGAAGTAGGTCAACCAACACCTGTAATCACTACTTCTTATTCTCAGCCTCATGTTCTTCAGCAACGCATGAAGGAAGAAAAACTAACCCATGGTGAAACAGTTATGGCTAACATTTCGCCTGTTCGTTTGGAAACTTCATACGGAAAGATGATCATGTACTTCTGCCCGATGAAATCCCTAGAGGTATTGCAAACAATCAACAATGGTGATGGTGGAAGCATTCCTTCACAGGTTAAGGTGGAAGGCCTTACAGTGCCTTCCGAATTAAAATCCGGTATGTACAAATTGAAGAATGTAACCTTATCATCAAATGGCACCATGCAGGTGAAGGCAACTGAAAGTACCATTTGGGAACGTACAGAAGCCGACACTTTTTAAGCAGTTGACGTTTTTTGGCGGTCATTTAACTGATCATATAATTCATGCAGCAGGAATTTGTCAAAAGCCGCATACTGCAACCAGGTTTGGTTTATGAATCGCTGTTTTTGACAAATTCATGTTGGCTTCAGCTGCCATCGGGTGTCAGAGAAAAACATTCCTTTAAAAAGGAAAAAATAAAACCCCTGTTGTTTTTACGGCAGGGGTTTTTAGTTGGAAGGAAGATGAAGGTGGGTGGTGAGGTTTTCAACACAGGTTTAGGAAGTTGAGAACATAGGTTTTCTTATGTCTTGCTTTCTCCGGGGGTGAAAGAATAGAGTGTTTTTTCAACAACGGCAACAAATACGATCCATACGCCGGTCTTATGTCTTGTTTTTTTCGCTTGGTATCTGCTGCTTATTTCTTATCTTTTTGCACAACCAAAACAGCAATTAATGACACAGGTAACAGTTCTAAGGATCAAAACAGCGTTTAGCAGTATGCTTATCATTTTGGCATTGTTTGCCAACGCCCAAAATAAAAAACTGTTTACCATCAATCCTGGGAAGACGTTTGGTGAGGCCATTCCTGATTCTGCGCAATACGCCTATCCCTCCTTTACAACGGGTACCATTTCTTTCAGAGATGGACGGAGCGGGACTGCCAGGCTGAATTACAATTACCTGTTTGAGGAAATGATGTTCCTGGACCCTAAAGCAGATACGCTCGCTATTGATAATGCTGCTACCATCCGTCAGATCGTAATCCATGCAGATACATTTTATTTCAGCCATGTTTTTGTAAAGCAAATGGCACGATACGGAGATATAAAACTGGGAAGCAGGGAATCCTTCAGGGTTATAGACAGCCGCAAGATCGGAGCGATGGGGCAACCCACTTCCAATACAGTTAAAACGTTCAGTGCTGCCAGTTCGTCTTCTGACCTGAGGTCATTGGTAGTGCAGGAAGTGATTACCCTTGAAAAAGTACCCCAGTTTTATTTAGGAGACAAGTTCAATAAGTTCCGGCTGGCCAACCAGGATAACCTGCTGGATTTGTTTCCGGGCAAAGGGAAGGTAATAAAGGCTTATATAAAAGAGAACAACATAAATTTCACCATCCAGGAAGATCTTATTAAAATGCTGGTTTATATACAAGGGATTGACCAGTCGCAGGGGCAGTAATATATTATTTTTAAAACGGTTCCTGTTATTTATTACCATTTTAATTGTGCAAAGGTCACCGCCGTTATCCTACTGCCGAGCTTAATCACAGTCCACTCAGTTTGAAACAGTGTCTGCACTGAAAAACCTAGTAAGTTACATACCATTCTTCAAGCAATGTTTGTCCTTCTTCCAGTGATTCATCCCACAGGTGTGATTTATTTCATCATCTGTCATTTCCATAAAAAAACCTCTGCCATCACCGGACGCACTGTTTTTATAGAAGTCCAGGGGCTCCCAGGTACCTGCATAAACCATAAAGTCATTGCAATGAGTTAACCACACGTCCGGTTGATAAGTAACTATTTGAGGAGTTCTTTTTAACTCAGTTAGTATGCTATCGTCAAGATGTAGCGGATGCGCCATATTATGAGTATAGATTCTGGTAAGGCCTTTTTCATCCAGGGGACCAATTTCGGTATCATGCCGGAATTCAAACTCCCCCCTACGCAAACAATCATAACATCCTACCTTTCCTTTCTTTTCAGTATCTGAAAACCTTTTTGTATGGGCAAATCCCAAATCAAAGCAATGGTCATGATGCTCATTACAAAGGGAACACTGTTGTTTGCCTTCTAACAAATCCGCCATATGACTTATTGGTCCTTTGAAATAGATGAAATTCATTTCTATAGAAGTTTAAGTGGCTGGTAACGCCTGCCTTTTGCCGAAGTAGCGGCATTGGCAGCACTGTCGTTGATGTATGTTCCAAAGTAAACAAATTGTTCTTCTGCTTTATTGCTGTTCTTCAGCCCCTATTTTGTGAAGCAACTGTT
>CBHTSW010000077.1:0-4876 GCA_966095395.1 uncultured bacterium
AGTATCTTATATTTTTTCCTGCACCAATGGCTTTTGGAGCCGGCAGAATACTCCATAGGTCATGGTTTGTTGCCCGTACTTACACCCCGGTGCACTAAAGGAGACCTAACATCCGTATTAATACGGATGTTTTGTAATGAATTGATTTCTTAATTTAATCCTTGAAAGGTTTTCTTTAGAACATCCTCCTCCTATCTTATAAATACCTGATTATTCTGACCTGTTAAAGCTTGGATCCTCCCTTGGTGCGGTCTTAAAACCATCTATATATGCCCGTCAAAAAATCAACGCCTAAAAAGGCTGCGGCCAGGAAGGCTACAGCCAAAAAGAGTATAAAAATCAAACCTGCCAAAGCAAAGCTCAAAGTATCGCCTGAAAAGCCTGTAAAAGAACTTCTGAAAGGTTCGCCGGCCGACGAAATCCTTCACAAAAGTTTACTGGAAAAGCCAACCGCAAACTTTAAAGGGATGAGTGTGGACCGGTTGGAGAAAAAAGTGCTTGAGTTTAATCTTAAACCTACCGTACCGGTAAAAAAACTCCTCACCAGTATTAACAAGATCAACCCCAATGCACTGGAGCCCGTCGACAAAATGCCGGAGGACATCCGAAAATCCATCCAGGCTTTAAAGCCCGGGACAAGGCGGTTTCACGGGATGAAGATCCATTTAGGGTACTTTCCTTTCCCTTTGGTAAAATCACCCTGCGCTGATAAGTTTGGATATATGTCACCACCGTCTGTGAGGACGGCTACCAAACTTTCTTTCAATCTTACCAACCAGGTGTTACTGGGTCAGCTGGGCGATATGATGGGAAATCCAGGTCGGGACGTTAATGCAGATTCGGTTATACCTGCCGGTTACACGTATTTTGGTCAGTTTGTAGATCATGATGTTACCTTTGACGTTTCTTCCACCCTTGATACGGAAACGGATGCCAATACCATCAATAATATGCGTAGCCCGGCCTTGGATCTGGACTCTGTTTATGGGAGAGGACCGGCGCTTGACCCCTTCCTGTATACATTCCCGGTTAGTGGTCCCGAAACGGCTATTAAGTTTCAATTGGGTACCAATCGCAACGCAGGCGCGGGTGGCCCGGGTGGCGCTGCCGGTTTTGGAGGCATGCAGGTGCAAACCGATTTTGATGTGCCTCGTATTCAAAATCCCTTAAATCCGTCCGCCTCTTCCAATACAGCCATTATAGGCGATCCGCGTAATGATGAAAATCTGATCGTAACCCAGTTTCATCATACCATGCTCAAGTTTCATAACCAGGTAGTGGATATGCTGGTACTTGCTGGTTTTACTGGCGATATTTTTGTGGAAGCAAAAAAGATCGTAACGCACCATTATCAGTGGGCCGTAGTGAATGATTTTCTGAAAAGGATTTGTGGTATTGCCGCCGTGAACAAGGCTTTGTCCGGAGTTAGCGCCGCAATTGGAAGCGCTTTCCGCATGCCGGTTGAGTTTTCTGTTGCGGCTTACCGGCTGGGGCATAGCATGATCCGAAATACTTACTGGGTGAACTTCAATTTTATCGACGCTTCGCTGGCCCAGGTTTTCCAGTTTAACCGGAATCCCAACCTTCCCGTACTGTCTAGTTGGGTCGTTGATTTTAATGCTTTTTTCAATACGGGTGTGGCAGTGCCGGTAAATAACAAGGCAAGAAAAATTGATAGTGTACTTGCCAATGGCTTGGAAAGCATTCCCGGCGGTAGTGGCATCATGGCCATACTGGCCACCCGAAACCTAAGAAGGGCCCTGGCCCTTGGGCTGCCCAGCGGGCAGGGGATGGCCGGTTTTTTTGGCATTCCACCATTGAGCACCGCCCAACTGACGCAAGGTTTGGCCGCTGATGAAGTAGCGGTATTGAATTCGAATGGAGGAATCCTGCTTCAAAAAACACCGCTCTGGTATTATATCCTCAGGGAATCGGCCGTTTTGCAGGGTGGAGATCAATTGGGGCCGGTGGGAGCGAAGATCGTAGCGGATACCTTTGTGCGAATGCTTAAGCGGGATGCTACTTCCTATCTAAACGTTCCGGGAGGCTTTACACCTTTATTGCCGTCTGCTACAGCAGGAGACTTTACGGTGGCGGACCTGGTCATATTTGCGGGAGTCACCCAACCGTAAGTCTAACCGTTTAGACTTCCTTTTCTTTTTATGCCATCACTGGCAATGGTGGCCAAATGGAAGAAAACAGTAGGAATAAAGAATAGGCCGCGAAATAAAAGCAGGTAGCTTGGCAGGGAGCATTTGGTGTTAAGGAATGCAGAACGGAAAGGTTCCTATTATAAAAGTTGAATACATACACACTAATCGTTGTTTTGGAAATAGAGCTTGGGCCAGGGACCAGTACTGGGAAGTATGCGTGATTTCCTACTATGCCAAAAGATTGGTGCAGAAGCAGGCTCTTGGAGTGAAGTAGAAAAGCGGTTATAAGTCCCCTTGCCTCTCTTCAGGCCCTTTAATATCTGCTGGTCGTTCAAATCATCTTCAATAATTACAATAGGGCCGTTTTTTCGCATACGCTTGCTTTTTATTCCCTAATGATAAAATAATGCAAGAAACAAATTCAGCGGTACTCCATTCTTTTTTATCAGGATTATGTATACCTAACGGTCAGGGTACCCGCTTGTCGTCCCCGCTTTTAACTTAACCTTTTTTCATCTTTTGTCTTGCAGTTGTGGAACCGGAAAGTTAAATTGGTCCCTGTACCTGCGTTGAAAACAACATGGGATAATCATGGGCAGTCCTGATCTATATGTGAAGGGATTTAGGTGGTTTATAGGTATGGTATTTAGGAAGCTAAAATGTATAATGTCCCCTTGATTCTGTCATGTCTCTAATGAAACTATCAACGTTGGGGGGGGGCAAACCGGTAGCGCTGTTTTTATGCTAGCTAACGGTAATGGATATATGCTTATTGATACTTTTGCTTAAAAAGAATTTTAAAAAGTTTTTCGAATGGCTACTTTATAAGTAGTGGAGGTATAAAGCGACCTCCTTCGGATAAAATAAATTTTGAATAGCACGCCGGAAAAAACACATAAACTCCGGACTTCATGGCCGTCAGCGACGAGATTTATAGTGAATTATAAAATCCAACTAAATGCCATAACTGGAGCCAACGCCGTGTAGTTCTTTGTTACAGGAAATTCAAAAAGATCTATAGTTGTTTGGGAATAGTTAAAGGCAATCATAATACATTCCTGATTAGATGGGTATGAACAATGCACTACTATCCTTGCACCGCTTATATCATCTCATAAGCAGTTAGTTTTGGTTACAACCCCTGTTTTTGCAGGGGTTTCCCTTAAAGTTACATACTTCGATTTCTTTTCTGGGCAATAGTCGAGCGTAAATTGAGAGTAAGCTAAAGATAGCTTATTCAAAACAGTGAAAACTCTTTTATTAGAAAAGTAGGTTCCAATCACCTCTCCTCCTCATCCCAATGATAAAAAGCTATTTGCCAGAAAGGAGAATACAATCGACTTCCTTTTGAGCACTTAAAAAAACACGCAGCTAACTTTATAAAACTATTTAATTTGAAAGGGGATAATACAATTTTCTTCTTTAGATTGTGATCAGTTAATATGCAAAGTCCATTAACATTCACTCAAGATCATTATCTCTTTGGAATTCTAGACCGAATAACCGATGGCTTTTATGCGATTGACCCGGATGGGACCGTTCTTTACTGGAACAAGGCCGCCGAAGAAATGCTGGGAAAATCCAGGGATGAGGTCATTGGTAAATCGCTTTGGGATTGTTTTCCGGAGAGTAAAGCGCTGAATTTTTACGCCCTTTATCAGCAGGCATTTCAAGAACAAAAAACCATTCACTTTGAAGGATACTATCCTCCGCGAAACATTTGGGCCGAGATGAGCGTGTATCCGTCTGCCAACGGTCTTTCCATATATTTTAAAAATATCAATGAACGCAAGCGGCTGGAAAGGGAACTGATGGAACAGCAGCGCGGGCTGACAGCTGCGGTTATTGCGGCACAGGAACAAGAACGCTCCCTGATCAGTCAGGAACTGCACGACAACGTCAACCAGCTGCTTACCTCAGCAAAGCTCTATGCCGGTTTAGGTCATGATGGTGTGGGTGATACAGCCGAAATGATGGGTAAATCCATCACATTGATCCAGAGGGCCATCGAAGAAATCCGTAAGCTTTCCAGGCAACTCTCTGTATCGTTTGTCAGTACGACAGCATGGGTGGACGCCATAAAAGAATTGATTGAAACAGTGGCCGCTTCCAACCAGCTGACAATCACATTCCATACTGAGCTTTTCGCTTCTGTACATGAAAATGAAAATATTAAACAGGCTGTGTACCGCATTTTGCAGGAACACCTGACCAATGTGGTCAAACATGCAGGAGCGAAACACGTAGAGGTCACCTTGCGGCAAAGCCAGGACAGGCTAACCCTGGTAGTGGTGGATGACGGAAAAGGGTTTGACACCACACAAAAATCAGCAGGCATAGGGCTCCGGAACATGTGCTCGCGGGCAGAAAGTTTAATGGGCATTTTCTCCATAGACAGCCAGCCCGGTAAAGGGAGCACCTTGTATGTGCAGTTGCCATTACATAATATATAACAACTTGCCAGGGAGTGTCGCTTTTTAGGTGGCAGGAAACTTCATCCGGTAAATGGCATAAGGTGTTGTTCTTTTATTTTCGCCTTCATTATAATCGGGTTGCTTATTGATCTGGGAGCAACTAATGTATAAATAATCATCCTCCGAAATGGCATAACTATCCGGCCATACCAGTCTTTCGTCTGCCAGTACATCTTCCTTCTTATGTGCAGGTGTTATTTTTACCATTTGGTAGTTCGGGTAATCTCCCAGATACAGGTTGCCGCTTTT
>CBHTSW010000078.1:0-4066 GCA_966095395.1 uncultured bacterium
CATCGTCAGTCCAAAGGGATAGTAATGCGTCTCCTCCAAGATGGCGCCCCGGGTATGCACCACCTGCACATTGTCAAAGAACACGTTAACGGGGGATTCATTGGAGCAGTAAATATACACATATCCGTTTTTAGGGACTGTGAGGCCAGAGAGATTGGTATGGTTGTAAACTTCTCCGTTGGCTCCCACCTTGCTAAACCCGCTGCCCACACTCCTAAACTGCTCGTCAAAAAACAGGTAATTGACATAGGCCTTGGGTCTTTGGTCATCCAGGTTGTTGTCCGTGGTGTGGTTGTTCAACAGTGCATCGATCCCTTCGGTGGTGGCAGAATAACCATTGAGCTGGGTAGCCGTTACGGTTTCATGGGCCGTGGCAGCCACCACGCCGCCATTGAGCAAGCCATTTAAGATCTCCAGCACGGGGATGGCCTCGTTTGCAGCCGCTCCCCCGGTGTTGGCCTGGTTGTAAAAACTCTTGGCCCGAATGTCCAGCCGGTCACCTGCCATGACTTTTAAGGTGATGCCCAACCCGGTCTTAGCGGTATTCTTGTTGAGCTTATAAACCTTATCGCTATTGGCCCCTTCAAAGTCTAGGTCTTGGGGATTATTGCCCAAGGTATTGCTGCCGTTGGCATAGGTGTTAGCAGCGTCCGTTAGCCCTGCTACCGAGGTCTTTACTACAATGTGCTCCCGGTTAATGGCGTAATAGCCTTCTTCTATGGAGAGTTTACTATCCTCTAAAGTGGCAATGGGGTATTTATCCTGCTTGATTTCATCGGTGAGCACCATGCGCACATTGCCCAGGTGGTCTTTTAGAAAATAATCGGTATTTAAAACTTCTGTTGGCGTCTGGGTATAGCGGAACCGGCCTTCTTCATGAGCGAGGAACTGCAGCTCGTTGTTTTCATAAACAAAGGCCCCCAAGTAGGTGGTGGTCTTGTCTATGGCCAGGTTTTGGTTGGAAGCGGAAGCATTTTCATGCACCCGTTTTTCCAGCTTGTTACCCGCCGCATCATAGACATAGGTAATGGTGCCCTTCTCTCCACTGGCGCTTCTCACCTTGATCCTATAGGGCAGGTTCAGGTGGTTGTACTCAATGCCATCGGTAGTAGCGCTACCAATATCTTTATTATAGTCTCTTACCAGGTTACCGTTAAGATCATAGCGGTAATCCTCTGTGGAGTTGGTTTTAGTTTGGGTAGGATGCAATGTGGAGGTTCTAAAATCCCCCAGTTTGGTCTGCGCCTCATTGCTGGCATCTATGACATTGAGCAACTTATTGGTATTGCCACTCCCGTTAAAGCTATAGGTATAGGTGAGATCATCTATGACCTGGCTTCCCCCCATCTTTAATCCCCATTGTTTCATCTTTTTGATGTTACCGTTTTGATCGTAGGCGGAGGAGGCGTCTACCCCATCGCCCATCACCATATCAAAATTAATGGCCGTATTATCCAGGTAACTGCTGCCGCTGCCCTCACTAAAATCCCCACCCAAGAGGCGGTTCACCCCATCATAGCTAAAGCCATAGGCCCGCTTGACCCCATCGCCCCGGCTTCTCCATTTTACGCCTGCAATGTTGCCGTTAAACTGGTTGGTGCCAAACCCCCAGTCGTAATTCAGTTCCATTCCAAAATATCCCTCGGGAGCAGACGGGCTCCCGTTGGCATACCCCTTATTAATCCCCTGCAGCCAGCCCCGGATGTTATAGGTATACTCCAGGGAGGTCACTGCCTCCATGCTATAGCTGGTGGCCGTGGTTTTTTGCTGGCCCAGCTCTTTTTTACGCAGCTGGCCCAAAGCATCGTAGTCGTTTTTAACGATCCGCACCCGGGACAAGCCCCCAACGGTTTTATAGCTCTCCAACAGCCGTCCGGCATGGTCATAGCTCATTTCGGTTAAGGTACCCATACTGCCAACCGCACTGGCCGGGTTGTTGTGCTTCAGGTAAGAACTTAAGACCTTACCGGTAAAATCATAGAGGTGGGTAGTAATATCAGTGCCGCCCCGGTAGTTCTCTGATTGAACCTGCACCACCCGTCCCTTGGGGTCATAGAAGCTAACCGAAGCAAGAAACACCCCCTTACTCAGGTCATTGGGGTCTTCCAGCACCCGAACCTTGGTACCGGTGACCATACCTTTGGTGCCCACAGCACCCACCTGGGACAGGGTCAGCATACCTTCGGAGTGGGGATTGGAGCCAGCGGTCAAAAGGGAGTTAAAGGACGCGTCATACGTTTTATTGGTCCAGCTGTAATCATCATAATACGTTAGGGTCAGCGGTACAAAGTTCATGGCCGGGGTCAGGGGGTTATCCAGCACCAGGATTGATTCGGTGGCAGAAGCACCGTTGGTGATCTCCGCAGTAAACTCTGCCTCTGCTTCTAATTCTGTACTAAAACCTGGTAAAAATTCAATAGAGTTTTGGGCTTGGTACAGCTCCCTGCCAGTTTCCCTATTGGCGGTGTACAGATCAAAGGCAAGGGGCGAGGACGCTTCAATCGATCCGGTAGTGCTGCTGCCCGTGACTCCGTTGACATGATTTTGCAGGGCCTGCCAGTCCTGCGCATAGTCTACCATACCGGTGGACACCACCCGGTTGAGGGCATCATACAGGGTCGCCAGCCATTGGGCCTTCCCCCTCATATTGGCATCTTGTGTAAAGACCAGCCGGTCCCTTTTATCATAGACCAGATAAACCCAGCCCGCTCCCGGTACTTTTTTATGGGTCAGTCGTCCCCGTGCATCGTACTCATAGCGAAAGCAAAGCTCACTGACCACTTCGGGGTGGACACTTTGGCTTAAGTTCCAGTCACCACCGATGGCGGCTACTGCCTTGGGCGGCAGCACAAAACGCAGCTGCCCCAGGTCATCGTAGATATAATAAGTACATAAAAACCCACTATGCCCGCTATAGTCAGCGGGCACCACATCATCGACTTGCACTTTTTTTAAGACCACCCGGCCATCCTTGTCTTTGTATTCCACCACGGCGCTGCCCCCCTCGTTCAGGGTGACGTTTTTATACAGCTGCCCGTCCCCGTACACCGCCCCCAAAGGACTCTGCGGAAGGTTGGGATTGACCAGTTCATTGGCCCCGTCATACGTCAGGGCGTCAAACCCAATGGTCCAGATCCGTACCCCTTCGGTCTGGGTATTGACCAGGTACTGCAGCCGGACGGCTTTTTCCGAAGAGCTACCGGCACTACCCGCCCAGCTGTTGCCCGGGGCAAAAGTCTTCATCACCCGGTTTAGGGGCGAAGGCTCAAATTCGGTTTTGCTGTAATACACCTGCTCACCGGGATACTGCCCCTGCATAAAACTGGCCTGCTCTGAAAATGGACTTTGTTTATACGTTCCATCGCTTCCCACGGAGATGTAGGGCAGGTATTTATAGACCTCCCGGCCAAATGGGTCGTAAAGCACCGGGGCTACCAAGTCCCTTGGTGTGCTGCCGGGAGAGGCCTGGCGCACTACGGTTTGCAGGGGCCTTCCCAATCCATCCAAGTACTGGGTGGTTTGCCGCCGGTCATGGTGGGAAGCCCCCATAAGGGCATTGGGATCAGTAAAGGGCCCTAGTGCCTCCCAGGTCCGCACATAATTAACCTGAGTGCCAGAAGGATAACTCACCGGTTCGGGCTGGGCAGCCGGCGCCTGGGTTTGGGCAGTAGGCTTGTTGGCCTGGGGCCCTTGGGCAAAACCGCCAAGGCTAAACAGCCAACTGCCTGCAAACAGCATCAAGCGGGTACAGCGTAGAAGGAACAGCATAAACAGTAGTTTGAGTTAGTTTAATTTGTTTTAGGTCAGGGTACGGGTTATTTACTTAGTTTAAGGGGCCGGGAACAAGCCCTGAGAACTCGTTTTTATTTGATCTATCATCTCATCACTACCCGGAGCAGTTCTCAGGCTGACCGGAATAGTTGTAGCAAAACTTTTTTACAATGTTTCCATCCTGGTCCCGGATCAAACTTAACCGGCCAAAGCCGTCGTATTCATAATAAGTCGTCCTGCCATTGGGATCGGTTTGAGACGTCATCCCAATTAAAGGCTTATAGGTGTAGGTGGT
>CBHTSW010000079.1:0-3480 GCA_966095395.1 uncultured bacterium
GCAGAATAGCGGTCTCCAAAACCGTTGATGGGAGTTCGAATCTCTCTGCCCGTGCGAGTCGATTTGAAAGTGATATAATTTGAAAATTTGGAATTATCGTTTCATTTTTTCAATTGCATTTTCAAATTGCTACAGTTTCAAATTTTCAAATTGACTAAATGAATAAAGTATCAAATTACTTCCGCGATTCCTATAAAGAGTTGATGGAAAAAGTAACCTGGCCCAACTGGACTCAGTTGCAACAATCAACCATGATTGTTTTGGGTGCCACGCTTGTCATTACGGCTGTTGTAGCCGCAATGGACTTTGTAGCAGCGGGAGGATTGAATCTCATCTATAAAATGTTCAAATAAATGGAAGCGACAGCACAAAATACACAAGAACCGCAACAACAGGAGACCAAGTGGTATGTGCTGCGTGTGGTTAGTGGTAAGGAGCGTAAAGTAAAAGAATACCTTGATAAAGAAATTTCCCGGGGCGGTTGGAGTGAGATCGTAAAGCAGGTGTTTTTGCCTGTAGAAAAGGTTTACAAGGTGCAGAACGGAAAAAAGGTAATGCGGGAACGCAACTATTACCCGGGCTATGTAATGATTGAAATTGCCGAAGGCAAATTGAGCGATGATTTAAGGGATGTTATTAAAAATACCTCTAATGTTATTCATTTCTTAGGAAAGGATAATCCCATTGCCCTGCGCAAGGCTGAAGTGAACAAGATGCTGGGTAAAATGGACGAGATGGCCGAAGCCGGTGGTGTTAGCATGAGCGAACCATTTATTGTTGGCGAAACCATCAAGATCATCGAAGGTCCTTTCAACGACTTTAACGGCGTGATTGAGGAAGTAAATGATGAAAAGAAAAAGCTGAAGGTAACCGTAAAGATCTTTGGACGTTCAACGCCTGTAGAACTGAATTATATGCAGGTTGAAAAATTAAGCTAAGAATTTTAAAATAGTTTGATCAGGCCATCCCTCGCGGATGGTTTTTTTATTTGTGGTTTCGCAAACAGTGCTAAAAACTGTCAGTCCGTATAAATGCCGCACAACCCGTTGTTAAAACAGCATGCTGTTTTAGATGTAACTCACTGCTGCACGGTAACAAAATACAGTAGCGGTCTCTTTCATCTTTTTATGTATATCTTATACTGGAGTTATAGTAGAGTTGTACTGGACTTATACTGGAGATGCTCCCATTAACCCTTGGTTTGGTGCTATTACCATAGATAGGCAACAGGCATAATGCCAAATCGCTGGAAAGGCAACCATCGTGAGACGGCGGCCGTGTGACAGCAGGGATCTCTTTCTCTTCTGTCATCTATCATCTGCCTTCTGATTGCCGTTTAGTATAAAGTCTTTAATTGCCTGCCCAGGAGCCACCTTTCTTATATTGGGTCCAATATGATCCGTGCAACGAACATAGCTGTTTAACAAAATAACTTAAGCCTTCTGCACTTAATCTCAAAGATTTTTATAACTTTGCGACCCCAATTAGTTCTTTAGAAATCCCGCCTGTCGGGAATTGAGGAATTTGGGAGACGAAGTAGTCGCGGAGATGAAACGTCGCTTGAACCAATAAATCGAAGAAAATGGCAAAAGAAATCACTGGCTATGTAAAGCTACAGTGCAAGGGTGGCCAGGCCAATCCTGCACCTCCAATTGGTCCTGCGCTGGGTTCCAAGGGTGTGAACATCATGGAATTCTGCAAGCAGTTCAACGCAAGAACCCAGGACAAAATGGGAAAAGTTCTCCCGGTATTATTAACCGTTTACTCTGATAAGTCGTTCGACTTTATCATTAAAACTCCTCCCGCAGCCGTTCAGCTGAAGGATGCCGCTAAAATTCAAAGTGGTTCAAAAGAGCCCAACCGTCAAAAAGTTGGTAAGGTAACCTGGGCACAGGTAGAAGAGATCGCCAAAGATAAAATGGCTGATCTGAACGCCTTTACCCTGGAAAGCGCTGCCTCTATGGTAGCCGGTACCGCTCGCAGCATGGGTTTGACAGTAGAAGGCGGCCCTGCAAAATAATTTTGAACTTTTTTAAAACGAATTACAATGGCATTCATTCCCAAAAAAAGAAAAGCGGTAAACGGCAAGGTTGATGCAACCAAAGTTTACTCTTTGAAAGATGCTTCTGCTTTGGTAAAAGATGTGAACACAACCAAATTTGATGCGTCTGTTGACCTGCATATCCGTTTAGGCGTAGATCCTAAAAAAGCTGACCAGGCTATTCGTGGTACAGTGACTTTACCTCATGGTACTGGTAAAACAAAAAGAGTATTAGTGCTTTGCGGCCCCGATCAGGAAGCTGCAGCGAAAGGTGCTGGTGCTGATTACGTTGGTCTTGATGAATTTGTACAAAAGATTGAAGGTGGCTGGACAGATGTTGACGTTATCGTTGCTACGCCTGCCGTTATGCCAAAAATCGGTCGTCTGGGTAAAATATTAGGTCCCCGCAACCTGATGCCTAACCCTAAAACCGGTACGGTTACCAACGACGTGGCAGCAGCCGTAAACGAAGTAAAAGGTGGTAAGATTGCGTTTAAGGTCGATAAGGCTGGTATCATCCATGCTTCTATTGGCCGCGTATCTTTCACGGCTGATAAAATTGCAGCCAACAGCCAGGAATTAATCAACGCCATCATTAAAGCAAAGCCGTCAACCGCTAAAGGTACTTACCTGAAAGGTTTGACTATGGCCAGCACAATGAGCCCTGGTATTGCAATTGACACAAAAGGCTTTGTTCACTAATACAGGTGATTGATTACTTCATCATCTAAAACTTATTATCATGACTAAAGAACAAAAAAATGAAATAATAGAAGCGTTGAAAGAGAAATTCTCTCAATACAACAACTTCTATGTTACCAATACAGAATCGCTGACCGTTGAACAGGTTACTAAACTTCGCCGGGTTTGTTTCAACAAAAATGTTGAAATGAAAGTGGCAAAGAATACCCTGATCAAAAAAGCGCTGGAATCATTAGGAAACGACAGCTATAACGGTATGTTCGATTCTTTGAACAACGTAACCGCTTTGATGTTTTCTGAGAATCCAAAGGAGCCGGCTTTGATCATTTCTTCTTTCCGTACCGAAAGCAAAGGAGAGAAGCCTGAACTAAAAGCGGCCTTCATCAATGGTGATATTTACACCGGCGACAGCAACCTGAAAACGTTAACCCAGATCAAAACGAAGAACGAATTGATCGGCGAAGTAATTGGCTTGTTGCAATCACCGGCCAAAAGAGTGCTGGCGGCTTTATTGCACCATCACGAAAAACAAGCTGCAGGCGCAGAAGCTCCGGCAGCAGAGTAGGCTATTGGCTATTGGCTGTTAGCTGATAGCTTTTAATACACCCAGGCCTGAGGGTTAACAAAGGCAAATTTTTTTAAACCTTCCTCCGGAGTCCAAAACAATGAAGGGGGAAAAAATTTTAAATCAAATGGCAGACGTTAAAAATCTTGCAGAACAATTAGTAGGCCTTACT
>CBHTSW010000080.1:0-3408 GCA_966095395.1 uncultured bacterium
ATAGCGCAGGAAAAACCTGCTTTGCCGGAACAGCCGGACAAAGTGATGCTCACGCTTTCTAATGGCAAAAAAATGGTACTGGACAGCCATGGAAAAGACCTGCCTTTGGAAGGCGCTACCGTTCGTACAGGCGAACTGGTGTATACAGGAAAGGGAGCGGGCAAAGAGATCTTTAATACCCTTACGGTTCCCCGTGGAGCCCAGTATAAAATTTCCCTTTCGGATGGCACGACCGTGTGGCTGAATTGTGAAAGCAGCCTGACCTATCCGGTATCCTTTACCGGGCCTGAACGAAAAGTAGTGCTGTCCGGTGAGGGCTATTTTGAAGTGGCCAGGGATGCCGGGAGGCCCTTTAGCGTGATAAGAGGGGATCAAAGAGTGACCGTTTTGGGAACAAAATTTAACGTAGAAGGTTATGCCGGGGAGGACGAAATAAAAACCACGCTGTTAGAAGGAAAAGTAAAAGTGGAAAAGGGGCTTTTTTCCGCGATCCTGGAACCGGGCCGCCAGGCGGTAGCCAGCGAAGGAGGCATCCGCATAAGGGAAGCCGATGTGGCCGGGGCCACAGCGTGGAAAAATGGGTTGTTCCTGTTTCGCAATGCCACGATACAGGATATAGCCAGGCAACTAAAAAGATGGTACGGCGTAGAGATTGTGTACAAAGGAGAAGTGAAAGAGCATTTTAATGCTACAGTACCCCGCAGGGAAAAACTGGAAAGGGTTTTACAGGTGCTGGAAGGATCAGGGTTTGTGCATTTTGACCTGCAGGGCAATACATTGATGATACAGCCTTAGGGCTTTTTCATAAAAGGTACTGAAATAAAAACCGCCTCGTGAGTCAGACGAAGCGGCAAGTCGTTCAGGTTAACCCTTTTCAATTTTTGGCAAACTGGTATTCATTAACCCAAACTAAAACAAAGCTATGCAAATGAATGCACCTGGCAAAAGAAGCCCTGCGCGAAAGCGCCTGCTCTGCTTATTGCTGCTGTTCATTGGTTCTGCTTCCTATTCACAGAACATCACGCTTTCGCTGAAAAAGGCTTCGCTCCAAAAAGCGTTCTCGCGAATCGAGGCACAATCCCCCTACCGCTTTTCCTATGCATCGGAAGCCCTGGAAGGCACCCATCCAGTCACGCTGGAACTAAAGAACCAGCCCATTGAAACGGTCCTGAATGCCCTCTTCTGGGACCAGCCGGTCGCCTGGTCTATTGATCAAACGTTTATCCTCGTGCGGCCCAAAGAAAAAGGGCAGCAAGGCTCGCTCCCCTCCACCTTTTCATTGAAAGGCCTGGTGCTTAACGAAAAAGGCGAAGGAATAGCCGGCGCCTCTGTTACAGAGGTTAAAAGCGGCAGAGCGACGGCTACCAATCTTTCCGGCCGCTTTACCATGGAAGGCATTGATCCCGGGGGGCTGCTGGAAGTTTCTTCCATTGGCTATCATCCCCGGAAAATTTCCTTAGACGGGAAAACGGACATTGAGGTTCGGTTGTCCATTTCGGTTAGTTCGCTTGATGAAACGGTGGTGATTGCTTACGGCACTACGACCAACCGCCTCAATACTGGTTCCGTGTCAAAGGTATCAGGGGAAGAAATCAGTAAACAGCCGGTCTCCAACCCCCTTGCTGCCCTGCAGGGGCGTGTGCCCGGAATGGTCATCACCCAAAGTACGGGGCTGCCGGGAGGCGCTTTTAAAGTGCAGATCCGTGGGCGGACGGCACTGGATGTAAATCTCACGGACGATGAACCGCTTTTTGTGATTGATGGGGTGCCTTTTGCCCCCAATAACGGTTATCTCAATACGCTGCGCTCTGCACTGGGTGTGCCCAGCAAATCACCGGGAACGACTATGGCGGGCGGGCTAAGCCCCCTGAACAGCATTAATGCTTCGGATATCGAAAGCATTGAAGTTTTAAAGGATGCCGACGCTACGGCCATCTATGGTTCCAGGGGTGCCAATGGGGTGATACTGATCACCACGAAAAAAGGTAAGGCAGGCGGCACAGTTTTTAATTTCAATATCAATACAGGCTTCAGTCGGGCTTCCAAAAGAATGGATATGCTTAATACGCAGGAGTACCTTTTAATGAGGCATGAAGCGTTCCGAAATGACGGCACCACGCCCAGCCCCGCTAATGCCTTTGACTTTTTGGTGTGGGATACCACACGCTATACCGATTTTCAAAAACTGTTAATTGGCGGCACGGCCCGTACCAGTGATATACAAACATCCGTGACGGGAGGTACGGCTTATACCCGTTTTCTCATTGGCGGGGGGTACCACCAGGAATCAACTGTTTTACCGGGGAATATGAATGACAAACGGGGAAGCCTGCAATTTAACCTGACCCACACCCTGCCCAATGAAAAATTTAAAATTCTCCTTTCCGGAAACTATACAGCGGGTAAAAATAATTTGACTGTAACAGACCTAACTACCTATATCCTTAGTCCACCCAACCTTGCGCTTTATGATTCAGCGGGGAACCTGGCCTGGAATGAGGGAAACCTGGCAAACAATTATGAAAACCCACTGGCCTTTCTGCATCAAAAGTATACCGCCCAAACCGGTAACCTGTTGGGACAACTGCAACTAAACTTTTCGCCCACCCGCGATCTGGATTTCAGGGTCAATGGCGGCTATAATACCGTGCTGTTGCAGGAATCACAGACGTTTCCCCTGTCTGCTCAAAACCCTATGTATAGCCCCGTGCGATCGGCCAGCTTTGCCAGCAACCTGTTTAAAACATGGATCATTGAACCGCAGGTCCAGTATCGAAAAGCGCTTTTTGGAGGGAAGATCGACCTGCTAACCGGCACCACCTGGCAAAACAGCGCTAATGATCTATCCTCCGTTTCAGGCTCCGGCTATTCCAGTGATGCCCTTTTGAACTCACTCAGCGGCGCTACCAGCCTAACGGCCCAGAAACAATATACGCACTACAGATATGCCGCTGTTTTTGGAAGGGTACATTATAACTGGAAGAATAAATATCTTCTGAATCTTTCTGCCAGGCGGGATGGCTCCAGCCGTTTTGGCCCCGGTAAACAATTTGCCAACTTCGGCGCCATTGGGGCCGCATGGATCTTTTCGGGTGAAAAACTTTTTTTGGAAAAAATACCGTTTGTCAGCTTTGGAAAGCTAAGGGCCAGCTATGGCCTGACGGGGAATGATAAGATTTCAAACTACCAATATCTGGATACCTGGGAGCCTGCACAAAACCCCTATTTAAACGAGCCGGCCCTGACACCCACAAAGCTCTTTAACCCCAACTATCACTGGGAAAAAACGACAAAACTGGAAGGCGCCCTTGACCTGGGATTCTTACATGACCGGCTCAGTATTTCTTTAGCCTATTACCGCAATCAAAGCTCCAACCAACTGGTACAATATAAATTGCCGGCGACAAC
>CBHTSW010000081.1:0-3396 GCA_966095395.1 uncultured bacterium
CCTATTAATTATGTACGCACCTGGGAGGCGGTAGCGCCGGAGACGAACGCCAATAATTTACATGTGGCTACTCCTTTGGACAAGGCCCGGATGACGACCCAATATATAGATGGCTTGGGTAGGCCCCTGCAAACGGTGGTCAAGGGGATCACTCCTTTGGGAAAGGATATGGTCTCGGCAGTGGAGTACGACCAATTTGGCCGGGAGCCCTTTCAGTACCTGCCCTTTGCCGCTAACAGTGCAGGCAGCAATACCTCTGTAAGTGATGGGTTGTTTAAATTAAATCCCTTTGCCCAGCAGGCCGAGTTTTACGGGAATGCTTCCACCAGCCCCATTAAAGGGCAGGGGGAAACGTTTTTTTATGGTCAGACGGTTTTTGAAGCTTCTCCTTTAAATAGGGTAGTAAAGACGCTTTCCCCGGGCAATAGCTGGATAGGTGCTTCAAAAGGGGTGGAGCAGCAATACTTAGTCAATACCCTCGCAGAAGACGTACGCATCTGGACGGCGGGCAGCAGTGCCTCCTCTGCACCCACTTCTTTAGCAGCGTATCCCACCGGGGAGCTCTATAAGAATGTAACGGTGGATGAAAAGGGAAAGCAGGTAGTGGAATACAAGGACAAGGAAGGAAAAGTCATCTTAAAAAAGGTGCAGCTAGATAATACACCGGGTATATCATATACGGGCTGGCTGTGTACCTATTATATCTATGATGACTTGGGCAACCTTCGTTTTGTGCTCCAACCCAAGGCGGTAGAAGCACTCCTTCTTCAGGGCAGCTGGTCGATTGGCACGGACATTCGGGATGAACTGTGTTTTTACTATGGCTATGATGCAAGGAACAGAATGGTGGTCAAAAAAGTACCGGGGGCAGCGGAGGTCCATATGGTGTATGACAAGCGGGATAGGCTGGTGATGACCCAGGATGGGAACCTGCGCACAGGCACCGCCAAATGGCTGGTGACGCTGTATGATGAGCTAAACCGACCGGTCAAAACCGGGTTGTGGACCGAGAGTAATAACCGAACCTATCATGAGGGACAGGCCGCAGGTGGGACCAACTACTATTATCCCTTTACTTCATCCACCACACCGGGCACCGGCTTTGAGACGTTGAGTGAAACCGGCTATGATGACTATAGTTCCATTCCTTCGGGAGCCCCTTCAGGAGACTTGGATAATACCTATAAAACGGCCACTAATTTTAATTTAAGCTATAACACGGCCCCGGAGTACGCCCAGGACATCGCCCAGTCCTTTCAAACCCGTGGGATGGTCACCTGGACAAAAGTAAAGGTGCTGGGGTCTTCTCCGGAGCAGTACCTCTATACTGTAAACATCTATGATGAAAAGGGAAGGGTGATCCAGGTAAAAAGTAAAAACCTGTCGGATGGTGTAGACATGATAACCACCCAGTATGACTTTTCTGGTAAGGTCTTACGCAGCCACACCAAACATGAAAAGGGGGGTGCCAATGCCGCCACCTACCAGGTGCTGACCAAAAACAGCTATGATGCAGGAGGAAGGCTTACGGATATTGTAAAGAAGGTAAACGCTCAGGCGGAAGTCACCATTGCTAAACACAGCTATGACGAGTTGGGGCAGTTAAAAACAAAGGAAGTAGGTAAAATTAAAAACCCCGATAATATTAGCTATACTTCTACTCCCATAGAGACCCTTAGCTATGATTACAACATCAGGGGGTGGATGCTGGGGGCCAATCGGGATTATGCTAAAAGCACCACCAGCACGTCTAACTACTTTGGCTTTGATCTGGGCTATGACAAACAAGCCATTGCTTCTTTGGGCAGCTATACCGCCTCTGAACTCAATGGTAATATCACAGGCATGGTGTGGAAATCAACCGGGGACGACCAGGTGCGCAAATATGATTTTACGTATGACCATGTCAATCGGCTCACCGGGGCTGTCTTTACCCAGCACAACGGGGGCTTTAATAACTCTCAAAATATAGACTATAGTGTCTCTGGGCTTACCTATGATGCCAATGGCAATATCTTAAGCCAAAAGCAAATGGGCTGGAAGCTCACCGGCAGTGATTTTATTGACCAGTTGAGTTATACCTACGCTACCAGCAGCAATAAACTGAAAAATGTAATCGATGCCTCCAATGAGGTGAACACCAAACTGGGGGATTTTAGGGCTTCCCAGGGGTATATGACCACACTTGGCGGAACGAAAACCGCTGCTGCCACTGATTACCTCTATGATGTCAACGGCAACCTGACCCAGGACAAGAACAAAGACATTACCGCCATTGTATACAACCATCTGAACCTGCCCCAAACCATCACCACTTCCAAGGGTACTATTGAATATACGTACGATGCCGGGGGCAGTAAACTAAAGAAGGTGGTGAGTGAAACCGGCCAGACCCCCAAGACCACCTTATATCTTTTTGGCACCTATGAGGATGATCAGTTGCAGTTTTTGCCCCAGGAAGAAGGAAGGATACGGCTGACCACCAGTACTGTGGCACCCTTTGTCTATGATTACATGCTTAAAGACCACCTGGGTAATGTACGCATGGTGTTGACCGAAGAACAGCAAACCAATTATTACCCGGCCGCCACTTTGGAAGGTGCTCAAACCGCTGGTGCCAAATCCATGCTCAACTGGGAAAAGGAGTTCTTTACCATTGACAATACCAAGATCACCCCGACCAGCTCTATTCCGGGCTGGAGCAGCACTCTGGACTATGCCAACAACAACGGCAATCCGCCTTACAACAGCGTGGCCTCGCTTTCCTATCCCTCGGATTATACGGTTACCGAGGGGGCTACCTCGGCTAACATGTACAAGCTCAATGCCACCCAAAATAAAACGGGCCTGAGTTTTGTCATCAAGGTGATGGCCGGCGACCGCATGGACATCTTTGGCAAGAGCTATTTTAGCGGCTCAGGTTCTTACGCCAACAGCAACTCCACTTCTCTGGCGGTAAAAGATATTTTTGATGCTTTTTTGGGCACGATGAACAGTGCGGCTGTGGCCAAAGGCATCAGTGAACAAAACCTGGAAACCCTTAACAGCGGCTCCTATGCCCTGCCCACCTCCTTTGTTAGGGGCGAAGACGGCACGACTTCTACTTCTCCGAAGGCCTATATCAATTATATCCTCTTTGACGAGCAGTTTAGATTTGTGGATGGCGGCTTTAGCCGGGCAGGCAGTGCAGGTGTTGTGAAAACCCATTCCACTGACCCCTCCCTGCAAAACATCCTTGCCCAAAAGAGTGGTTATTTGTATGTTTACGTGAGCAATGAATCGAACATTGACGTGTTCTTTGACAATGTGCAGGTAGTGCACAAAAGAAGCCCCCTCCTGGAGGAGACCCATTATTACCCCTTTGGACTGACCATGCAGGGAATCAGCAGCAAGGCA
>CBHTSW010000082.1:0-3273 GCA_966095395.1 uncultured bacterium
TCAACAGCCGCAAATGTTGAAAAAGAAATAAAGTCATGGCATTAAAAAAGTATAAACCCATTACAGCCGGTACTCGTTGGAGAATCGGTAATGCATACGCAGAGGTGACGACCAATGAGCCTGAAAAGTCATTGTTAGAAATTAAGACTCGTACAGGTGGTCGTAACTCGCAGGGTCGCAGGGCAATGCGCTACATTGGTGGCGGTCACAAAAAAATGTACCGTATCATTGATTTCAAACGCAACAAAAAAGAAATCCCGGCAACAGTTGCTTCTATCGAGTACGATCCAAACCGTACTACTTTCATCGCCTTGTTGAACTATGCGGATGGTGAAAAAAGATACATCCTGGCACCCCAGGGCTTGACCGTGGGAATGACGGTGGTAAGCGGTGATGCCGTAGCTCCGGAATTGGGTAACGCCTTACAGTTGAAGAACATGCCTTTAGGTACTGTTGTTCACAACATTGAAATGCAGCCTGGTCAGGGCGGTAAAATAGCACGAAGCGCTGGTGCTTCTGCGCAGCTTTCAAACAAGGAAGAAAAATATGCTGTGCTGAAAATGCCGAGTGGTGAGTTAAGAAAAGTGTTGATCAATTGTTACGCAACGGTAGGTATTGCTTCCAACAGCGACCACCAGTTACAGAGCATGGGTAAAGCCGGCCGTAACCGTTGGAAAGGTATTAAGCCAAGAAACCGTGGTGTGGCCATGAACCCCGTAGATCACCCGATGGGTGGTGGTGAAGGCCGTGCATCCGGAGGTCAGCCCAGGAGCAGAACCGGTCAATACTCCCGTGGATTGAAAACCCGTACAAAGGGCAAGGGCAGCGATAAGCTGATCATCCAGCGCAAGAACGGTAAGAAACTGGCTAAATAATTAAACAGACAATTCTAAACAGAATATATAATGGCTCGTTCAATTAAAAAAGGTCCTTACGTAGCAGCTCATTTAGAAGGTAAAGTGCTGGCTATTAACGAAGGCAAAAACAAAAAAGGTGTGATAAAAACATGGAGCCGTCGTTCTACTATCACTCCTGATTTTGTAGGTCATACGTTTGCGGTACACAACGGAAACAAATTCATCCCTGTGTATGTAACAGAGTTCATGGTAGGACATAAATTAGGTGAATTTGCACCAACCAGAAACTTTAAAGGACACTCAAGTAAAAAAGGATAAAACAAGTGATAAGTGATAAGTGGTAAGTGATAAGTCGAAAGACACACTTAAAACTTAAACCTTAGAACTTAAAACTTTATAAATAAAATGGAAGCAGTAGCAAAACTGAGAAATTATCCAACATCGCCCCGCAAGATGCGCCTATTGGCGGATTTGATTCGTGGCATGCAAGTAGAAAAAGCTTTGGCCGTTTTAGAGCACAACCCAAAGCATCCTGCAGTGCCTATGCGCAAGTTGGTGTTGAGTGCCATCAGCAACTGGAAGCAAAAGAACGAAGGCGGCGACGAAGGACAGTTGTTTGTAAAAACTGTATTTGTTGATGGAGCAAGAACATTAAAGCGTATGCGTCCGGCGCCCCAGGGTCGCGGATACCGTGTACGTAAAAGAAGCAATCACGTAACCGTAATTGTAGACGCAAAATCTTAATTCAAATTATTAAAGAATAAACATGGGTCAAAAAGCAAATCCTATTGGTAACAGGTTAGGTATCATCAGAGGATGGGATTCTAACTGGTATGGCAATAAAAAAGACTTTGCAACCAAACTGATCGAGGACAACAAGATCAGAACCTACCTGAATGCCCGTATCAATAAAGGTGGTATCGCCAAGATTGTTATCGAAAGAACATTAGGTAAACTGATCGTTACCATTCATACATCCAAACCAGGTATCATCATCGGTAAAGGTGGTGGCGAGGTGGATCGTATCAAAGAAGAGTTGAAGAAGCTGACGGGTAAAGACGATGTGCAGATCAACATTCTTGAGATCCGTCGTCCTGAACTGGATGCGATGATTGTAGGTGATACTATTGCCCGTCAGATCGAGAACCGCATCAACTTTAAAAGAGCTACTAAAATGGCTATTGCTTCTTCACTCCGTATGGGTGCAGAAGGAATCAAGGTAAAATTAAGCGGCCGTTTAGGTGGTGCTGAAATTGCCCGTAGCGAAGAATTTAAACAAGGCCGTACGCCTCTTCATACCTTCCGTATGGATATTGATTATGCCAACGTATATGCACAAACGGTATATGGTAAAATCGGTATCAAAGTATGGATCTGTAAGGGTGAAGTGTTGCAGAAAAGAGACCTGAATCCAAACTTTGTAGGTGGTAAGAGTGATGTAAGCGACAGAAGAGAAAGAAGAGACGAAAGAGGTGGTGGTTTCAGAGGTGGAGACCGCAGGCAAGGCGGTGGCGGACAAGGTGGCGGTGGCAGTCGTGACTTCAACAGAGGTCGTGGTGGAAGAGGTCAGCATCAATAAGTAAAGTCCTGATTAGCCAGAATGCTAATTGGTTGATGATAAAGCGTTTTAATATTTGTAAAGAATGGTTTGGGTTTAGAACAACTATAAACTACAAGCCACAAACTATAAACTGAATATGTTACAGCCGAAAAGAACAAAGCACAGGAAAATGCAAAAAGGTCGCATGAAAGGCGACGCAAAAAGAGGAACAACGATCTCTTTTGGTTCTTATGCATTGAAAGCTTTGGAAAATCATTGGATCACCGATCGCCAGATCGAGGCTGCCCGTCAGGCATTGACCCGTCACATGAAACGTGAGGGTAATGTATGGATTCGCATTTTCCCTGATAAGCCAATTACCAACAAGCCTGCAGAGGTACGTATGGGTAAGGGTAAGGGTAACCTGGAGTACTGGGCTGCTGTGGTAAAACCAGGCCGCATCATCTTCGAATTGGATGGTGTGTCTGAAGAAGTAGCACAAGGTGCTTTAAAACTGGCAGCCGGTAAATTGCCGATTGCAACGAAATTTATTAAGCGTCACGATTTAGCGGAAGCTTAATAAGTTAGCCAATTCGGCAATGTGGCAATGTGCCGGTGAATTGTCGAATTATCAAATTGTCGAATTGTCAAATTATTATAACATGTCAAAGACTGTAGATTTCAAAAAAAGCATTCAGGGATTAAGCGAACAGGATCTGCAAGCCCGTATTAAAGAAGACGAGCAGCGCTTAAAAAAGCTTGAATTTGCCCATGCTATTTCTCCATTGGAAAATCCAATGAGCATCAGAGGACTGCGCAGGGAAGTAGCCCGTTTGAAAACTGAATTAAAAAAGAAACAATTAGGATAGAACAGCT
>CBHTSW010000083.1:0-3053 GCA_966095395.1 uncultured bacterium
CAATTGTATTGGTTTGTTGAGCATGAACAGCTATGTTGGCTAAAAAACCAGCTGTAATAAGTAATGTTTTAAGGTAATTCATGGTAGTTGAGTTAATTTTTCCATTTTTACTTTAATTGTTTCAT
This sequence comes from uncultured bacterium, assembly GCA_966095395.1. GTDB lineage: Bacteria > Bacteroidota > Bacteroidia > Chitinophagales > Chitinophagaceae > Flavisolibacter. The sequence continues at coordinate 126 of CBHTSW010000083.1, forward strand.
TTTCCTTTTTTAGCTGTTGGTTCGTTTCTTCAAGCCTTTCAATTCGTTTATTTTGTTCAATCATGTAAAGGGTGAGTTCCTCAATCTTTTTTAGGAGGATAGCTTGATTTTCTCCCACGTCCAGTCCCTTCTCCTCGACTTCTTTGGCAGAAGGAACCTCTGGAAGATGTTGGTGTTTCTTAATAAATTGCTCTACCTCTTGAAGGCTGCGCAGTTTATAGGAGGGTGCAAACACATGATCAGCCCAGGATTGGATATCCACTTTTACTTTCCTTGTACGAACACCTTTTTCAACGAATAAACCATATGTATTGTCATTGATTGATGCCGTACCAATACCCACCTGGCCGTTGTTGTTGATGTAGAGCCGGTTTTGATTGGCCGTCCCCAGTGCCATGCCCCAAGGCCTGCCCGGAGGATTGAACTCAATATGCCCCATGTCGGAGGCATCAATGCGTTGTTGAATCCGGGTAGTGGCACTTAGCCAGTCACTTCCAGGAGCATTGCGATAACTGTATACGTTTAATTTGGAGTTATTGATGTTCCTTGTTTGCAAGGACAGCAAGTCAACTCTCTCACCTGTAGTACTGCCTAAATCAGCCCCTTGTATATGCAGCTTGGCTTCCGGGCTTGCGGTTCCAATACCCACATTGCCGTTTCTTCTGATTACCATCACCCTTCTAAGTCCCCCCGTAAAATTGGGAGAGCTTCCGCCTGAAATATCATAAGTATAGAACTGTATGCCGGCTCCTCCTGCCCCCCAGCCGTCAAGGTAGGCTCTTGGCTTTATCATAAAAGCCCTTTCATGCATGTCCGGCCAAACACTGTTGTATCCTGTCTCTGCAAAATCACCGCCGTCCTGAAAATACAGGTCTGTATACTGTGATGAACTGAGTCCCAAACGCAGCCCGCCTTGGATATCCAAGGCTTTCTGGGGATCGTATGTACCAATGCCGACATTGCCATTTTCCCTCCAAAACATGTACATTTTGGAAGCATCTCTATTAAACAAATAGAGGTTATCTTTTCCTGCATCTTGTGCGAAGATTACGGCCCCGCTACCTCTACTGATACTTAATTGGCTGCCGCCAACGCCATCTGCGATATGAAGTTTGGATGCCGGATTTGTTGTACCAATGCCCACATTTCCGTTAACCTCGGTAATTTGGCTTTGAGCCCCAAGTGGATCTTGGACACTCATAAAGCAAAGAACTAAGCCAAGTATTCTTTTCATACCAATCCTATTTTTTTTTGATTTGCTTTTTAAGTTTATCTATTTCTTGCTTTAGCTCACTGAAAGCCGACTTCTCTTGCTTTAAAGCTTCAATTTGCTTTTGCTGCTCAATGATATACAGGGTGAGTTCCTCAATCTTTTTCAGAAGTGTTGCTTGATTCTCTCCCACATCCAGCCCCTTCTCCTCTATTTCTTTAGCAGAAGGCACATCAGGCAAATGTTGGTGCTGTTGAATGAAGGCTTCCACCTCTGTTAAGGGCCGCAACCGGTACTCTTTTTCAAAGACATAATCAGCCCATGAGTTTTGAGTGACCACTACCTTTCTGGCACCTATTTTTCCTTCAACGGCCAGTTTGTATGACCCGGGAGCAGTGGTTCCAATACCCACATTGCCACCGGATTGTACCAAATAGAGATTGTTATTGTTATAGGGGATGTGCAACCGGGGAGCCGCGTCAGCTTCCCAGCCTGCCTGTATTTTCAGCCCCTCTCCATCTGTGTTATCACTATACAGGTAAAACAAATAATTGCTGCCATTTTTCAATGATAAACCTGCTTCTTCGCTGGACGAAGATTTTTCTAAGGAGACCCAGGCAGGATTGCCAGCATCCCCTTTAATGTGTAACCGGTTCAAAGGAGCAGTGGTTCCAATGCCCACATTGCCTAAGGTATAGTGGATGTTGCCAGGCGTGGTACCACTCCAGGTACCTTGACCAATTCCCTTGGTAAGCAGCAGCAGTGCAAGCGTGGTAAAAAAAAGCTTTCGCATTCAGTAGTTTGGTTGTCAGCTCAAATGTGCCATTCTTTTTTAGGGGAAAAAAGGGTGTTACTCCCCAAGTGAAAGGGTGTTTACGCCCCTTCCTTAAGGAATACTCTTAGCGGGTAAAAATAGTGAAGAGAAGTCCTACAAATAAGGTATTTATAACATACATTGAAGTTATTTAGCAACCAAACTCCTGCCCCCATGTACCAAACGACTGCTTCCCCGGCTATCCGGATTGCCATAGCCGATGACCACAGTATCTTCCGCCAGGGCCTGGCCACGGCCCTGAGCGCCTTTCCCCTGCTGGAGCTGGTGGGCCAGGCCGGCAATGGTGAGGAGCTCCTGGACCTGGTAGAAGCAAAACAACCCCACCTGGTGCTCACCGACATTCAAATGCCGGTGCTGAACGGTGTGGAGGCCACCGCCCATATTTCAAAAGCCCACCCCCACACCAAGGTCATTGCCCTGTCCATGTTTGAAAGCGAGCACTGGGTGCTGCAAATGCTGCAGGCCGGCGCCAAAGGGTACCTGCTGAAAAACACCGATCCCGGGGAGCTGCACTGGGCCATCCAAGTGGTGGTGCAAAACGGCTCCTACTTTGCCCACCCCACCCTTTCGCGGCTGCTGAACCAGACACCCCCGGAAAAACAAAAGGAGCAGGACTCCTCTGCCGCCATGACCGAAAAGGAACTGCAAATCATGCGGCTCATCTGCCAGCAGCTCTCCAATAAGGAGATTGCCGAGCACACCCACTCCACCCTGCGTTCGGTGGAAAGTGCCCGCGAACGCATCCAGGCTAAGATCGGCACCCGCAATATGGTGGGCATTGCCCTCTATGCCGTAAAAAAAGGCATCGTTAACCTCAGTGAAGTGTAAGAAGAGAGAATCTTATGAAGTGCTCTGTAAAGCAGTTGTAGGGCAACGCTGGTTG
>CBHTSW010000084.1:0-3022 GCA_966095395.1 uncultured bacterium
ACTACACAACCCAGGTGCGGACACACCGCACTAAAGGCATGAATGTTTTTATTTTCATCCCTGTAAACAGCTATGCGGCTAAACCCTTTACTCAAAATAGCTCCTTCCCCCGCCGCCAGTTCATCTGCTTCACTAATGTCCGCTTTGGTGATAAAATCAGCGTATTGCCGGGCCATATTAAAAATCTCCGACAAATAGGTTTTCGGAGCTTTTAAGGGCAAACGCCTGGGAGAATACAAATCCGCCCAGGGATTGTCTTTCCCCTGGATGAGGTCCGTAACTATCATGCCGCCAAGGGTGCCATGGGTCATTCCATTGCCCGAATCTCCGGTAATGATATAGACCTGCTCATCGCCGGGGTTTTTGCCAATAAAAGCCATATAGTCAACCGGCTCCATGACCTGTCCTGACCAGCGGTACATCACCTCTTCCATCACCGGAAAGCGTTTCCTTGTCCAGTCAATCAGCGCCGTGTACCTTTCCTGCTCCGGTATGCCTTCCTCATCACCCTGTCCTGTTTTATGATCTTCGCCGCCCACAATCAGTAAATCGCTCTGGTCATTGAGTGTTTCCAAACGAACATAATGATAGGGCGCTGTCACCCATTTTGACTGTTGATCTCCGGTGTCCCACCAAAGAGCATGGGGCAAACTTCCTTTGGGAACTTTGGCTGCCATCACATAGGTCCGGTAGGGAAATTGTTTGGTGTGGATCGCCACAAAATCATTGACGGGCGTATTGGTGGCTACCACAATGTTGGAGGCCGTCACGGTATGCCCGTTACATTCAGCGCTTTGGTCTTTAATATGTCTTGCATGCGTTTCGGTATAAATTTGTCCCCCCATTTTTACGATGGCTTTTGTAAGTCCATGCAAATAGCGGGTAATGTGAAACTGTCCCTGGTGGGGAAACCGGATACAAGGGCCGGATTCGGAGGCGATATGGGGCACCCTGTCCAGCCATTTGGTTTTTAGGCCGGCTTTCACCGTAGCTTCCAACTCTTTTTCCAAATTCTCTTTGGTATCCGTTGAATGAATGAACAGGTAACCATCTACCCGTTCAAAATGACAATCTATGTTTTCCTGACTTACGATTTGTTCAATTAAATCAATGGCAGCAGAGTGGCTCCCGGCTGCTTTTCGGGCACCCTCTTCTCCGAAAGCCTTTTCAATTTCATAATAGCGGTCATCCAGGGCGCAGGTTAAGTGGGCCGTGGTACGACCCGTCTCGCCACTCCCTATAAACCCGTCTTCTACCAGGGTTACTTCACGCCCGGCTTTCAAAAGCAGGTAAGCCGTGGTCAGCCCGGCAATACCCCCACCAATGATTAAAATATCGGTGTGGATTGCTTTAGTAAGGGGTTCAAACTTTATGGGTTTGGCAGAATCCATCCAAAAAGAGATACTCTCTCCTGACGTGAGGACGCCATCCTGGTTTGAAATTTTTGGATTTGTCATACTGCAGATATTAAACGCTTACTTCCTTTCTGCCGATATCTACTCCTACATGATGTTTTTGTACCAAAGTCCATCCTAAAAAACCTGCGGCCAGCGTGAGTATAAAACCAAGCGCGGTAAGGGGAATGGCTAACCCAAGTGCAGGAGACGCGTCGTCCCATTTTTTGTATTCGGTAAAGGCAACAATAGCATAACAAGCCAGGGCAATTACGTTACAGATCATGTGAAAAAGCCCGGTTTTTTTTGCCCGTGAATCGTCTGGAATGGATAACCAGTCAATAAAACCCGGTATGGCGGCTACCGCAGCCATAACGGCCCCGGCTATGTTGGCCACCACGGCCACTTTAAACCAGAAGGGGTTACCGTTGGAGTTGTAAACAAGGTAACAAACAAGCGTAGCGGTATAAAAAGCTACCGGGTAGGCTATCAGCATGGGGTGTATGGGGTGGCCGAAGAGTTTGACCCTGGAGTACATGGCAAAGATTTTACTTAGGTCTTGTAAAACCTATGCCACAGTTCAGGAGAATTATCGGGCTTGTAAGTCTTTTATTTTCAATTTAAAGAATCCATGCGTAACGGTTGGGCTTTTCAAAAAGTGCAATTTTGGCAACATATTGCTGCAGGTAATGCCGGAAAAGACAGTAGGCATCTAACTACGGCACCGTGCGCTGCAGTTACTTCACTACTATCTGCAGGAACACGCACTTCATTCTTTGCTTCACACAGCAACACCTTTTCTGCTTTGTTGATGCGGCTAAGCGCCGAAATCATGGGGCTGGTTAAAATCAACATTCGTAGTGCCCCTGTCAATGAACTCACCATCATGACCTCCTGGCAAAACATCCACTCCTGCCTACACGCCGGCACCATGCGAAAACCCCTCGAAGCGGCGGATCTTTTCCTTTCCGGCTGTAACAACCGGGTCTTTCAACAAAGCAAGTGGAAAGGGCGAAAAATTAAAGCCCGATTGCACTACGTTGGATAGGGTATTAAACATCGTGCAGTAGTATAAGGGTTGGTCAACCCTTCCCAAAAAAAGCAGGGGCTTTGGTTTTTCTCAACCCCGCTGTAATGCGAAAGAAAAAGTTCATCGCCTTCGGACGTTTTTCGTAAACTGGAGGGAGAAGCGTATTTGTAAATGATGGCGTCGGACATGGTTACAAAATAAGATTTTGTGTGGAAGAAGAGAATGATGAATTATAAACTGATTCCGCACAAACCTTCCCTTCGGTTTTGACGCTGGCAAAGCGTATTAGCTTAGAAGAACACGAGCAACAGCTGCAAAAATTGTAAATAAAAGCCGCCCTATCTTCTGTCAAACCAGGTTCCTTCTGAAATAAAGACGGCGCTCAATGCATCTCCAAAACATTACTTTATGCATTGCCGCAGGCCGCTCAATAGTATAGCGATTCGATAATTTTTCAAAATGGCAGCAGCACCGTCCTTCTTATGGTTTTTAAATAATAATCCGCACGCCGAAAACAGCTTTAAATGTGATGTAGAATTAAATTAGTTAAAACAATGCGTGGACAAGAAAGTCTTATCCACTAGTTAGAAATTGTCTC
>CBHTSW010000085.1:0-2901 GCA_966095395.1 uncultured bacterium
AACCGGCCACCCCGACCTTGGCAAGGTCGTGCTCTACCAAATGAGCTACTTCCGCGTTGATAAGAACTTTAAGGGGTTGCAAAAATAAGGATTGAGACTATTGCAACAAAAAATTTTTGCTATTTTGGTGTAGTATATTTTGGTGTATACAAAGAACTTTCCTGGACCACTACATTTTTAGGCTGGCTGTTCTCATAACGGATGTTGTATAGTTTATAACAACTGCCAAAAAAGAAAGCCAACAAGCAGAAAACAGATAAATAGAAGATAAAAGCAGAAGAAGAAACCCAGTTATGCGTAAAATCGCGGTCCTGTACTTTTTCCAATTCCTCTTGATATTCTTCCTGACGATAGTCCATAGTGAGATTTTGTGGTGCAAAAATAATGGATGAATGCAAATTGTTAAAAAGATTTCACCTCTTTTTCATTTTCTTTTGAAACTATTTCACTGAACAGCTTCTTCTTTTGAACAAAATATTTCCACACAATATTTCCATGATATACGCCGCTAAAGTGTTTCAGGTTTTTTTTGTGGGCTTCGTTCCTTTTTTTCTTTACAAAAAAGATCCAGTAAAAAAATGCAAAGTGTGCTTTTATAACAGCCACGAAATAACCGGCATCGCCTGATAACAAATTTTTTACAGCCGATAGCTGGTCCAGTCCCAGGCGAAAAGGAATCTTCCACCACTTTTCGCTCCAGGGAAGATTTTTTGCCAGCATGATCTGGTTATTGCGGTAATTGAGAAATGTTTTTTTAGAAGCTCCCTGTGGCAAAGTGCCTCCTCCGACATGATAAACGATTGACTGCGGACAACAATAAATTTTATAACCGGCTAATTGTATGCGCCAGCACAGATCGATCTCTTCCATATGCGCAAAGAAATAATCATCGAAACCCTGTGACTGCCGGTACACGTTGCTTTTTATAACCAGGGCAGCCCCCGTTGCCCAGAAAATTTCCTGTGCTGTATCGTATTGTCCTTTGTCTTCTTCACAAATTTCAAATACCCGGCCCCTCGCAAAAGGATATCCATAGGCATCTATCCACCCTCCTGCTGCACCGGCGTATTCAAAAAAGTTTTTGTTGGTATAGGATAAAACCTTTGGCTGGCAGGCAGCCGCATGATCATTTCTTTCTAATAGATTGATGATGGGTTGGAGCCACCCGGCAGAAACCTCTACATCGGAATTCAAAAGCACATAATAATCAGTCTCAACTTTTTTCAGGGCTTCATTATACCCTTTTGCAAAACCAAAATTTTGGGGCAGAAGGATGAGCTCCACCTGCGGAAAATTTGTTTTCAAATAATCTATTGAATCATCAGTAGAGGCATTGTCCGCTACCACCACTTTATAATTACCATAGGTAGTTGACAAGACGGATGGAAGAAATTTTTCCAGATAAGGCCTGCCGTTCCAATTTAAAACAACAATAGCAACAGATGGTAGCGCTGTCAAGTAAAATAATTATTGCTTCAAAAATAAGAAAGCCTGACCAAGTACGAAGGCATAAGTACAAAGTGCCATTGGCAGAAAGGAGAAACTCCTTACTAATTGTCTTTTTAGAACGTAAACTTGTAGACTACAAACTTCTCTGCCATCTTCACAATTCATACTTATTTTAGCATATGCTTCATCCTTTTTCAAACTGGCGCACGGTGTTGGCCCTGGTGGCTATTCTCATTGTAAGCGGCACCATCTGGTATTCGTCTTACCTGGCTCAAAAAATTGAAAAGGAAGAGCGTCAAAAAGTAGAAGAATGGGTAGAAGCCAGCACCTCCCTGTTAAATCCCAACAATAGCGGCGATACAAGATTGCATTTAAAGATCATACAGGATAATGATGATATACCTATCATTGAAACCAACGAAAAGGACAGCATCACCAATTATCAAAATCTGGATTCGGCCAAAGTGCGGCAAGATCCCTCCTACTTGTACAACACGCTAAAAAAATTTAAAGCCGGCAATGATCCTATCATTTGGAAAGACCCCCTGGACTCTTCTTATTTCTATAAATATTATTACAGCCATAGCCGCTTGTTAACAGAGATACGCTACTTTCCTATTGTACAGTTATTCATCGTGGGACTGTTCATTTTTATTACACTGACCGCTTTACGAAGCAGTTACCGCTCCACCCAAAACCAGGTATGGGCCGGTATGGCCAAAGAAACAGCCCACCAGTTGGGAACACCGGTATCTTCACTGGAAGGCTGGGTGGAGATCTTAAAAGAAACACATGCTGCGGAGGCCTTTGTTCCTGAAATTGAAAAGGACGTCAGCCGTTTGCGTCTCGTGTCCGACCGTTTTGGAAAGATTGGAAGTACTCCGCAACTGGAGGAAAAAAATATTATTGAGCAGGTGAAAAGCATGGTGGAGTACATCCGCAAACGTGCCGGCGGGAAAGTGTCCTTTTCTATCAATACACATGGCATTGAAAGAATTCCTGTAAAAATATCCGCGCCTCTTTTTGATTGGGTCATTGAAAACTTATTGAAAAACGCCCTGGATGCCATGGAAGGAAAAGGTTCTATTTCTGTTGATATTAAAGAGCAACCTTCCAATGTAATTATAGACGTAACAGATACCGGTAAAGGAATCAGCAAGCAGAACATTGATAAGGTTTTTAAGCCCGGATTTACGACAAAAAAGCGGGGATGGGGACTGGGACTGAGTCTTTCCAAAAGAATTGTTGACCAATACCACAAGGGTAGTTTGACCGTAAAAAATTCGGAGCCGGGAAAAGGAACAACTTTTAGAATTGTTTTGGTAAAATAAATACATTTGCAACCCCAGCGTCAGAATACAAAGCAAATTTGCCGTTCTGACCTTGTTCTTAACAAATGCCCGGGTGGCGAAATTGGTAGACGCACCACCTTGAGGTGGTGGCGCTGGAAAC
>CBHTSW010000086.1:0-2830 GCA_966095395.1 uncultured bacterium
ATTTTTCCCAGCATGAAATTTCTTTATTTGAAAAAGAAGGCAGATATTCAATCCCCGTTGGCAATGATGAGTTCGTTGAACTGGCGTTAAGTGAGGTTGAAATTAGCAGTGAAGATATACCCGGTTGGACTGTAGCAAACAAGGGACCGCTTACTGTTGCATTAGATATTAATGTTACACCTGAATTAATACAAGAGGGAGATGCCCGTGAATTCGTAAACCGGATTCAGAAAATCAGGAAGGATAGCGGTTTTGATGTTACCGACCGCATAGAGGTGAAAGTAGCTGCCAATAATGGCATCAGCCAATCTTTAGCTAAGTTTAATGATTATATTTGCGCGGAAATTCTGGCAGATAAGCTGGAATTAACATCACAAATTGATGATGGAACCGAGATAGAGGTTAATGATAACCCATTGAGGGTCATCGTCTTAAAAAAGGGGTAAAAATTGTATGGCTACAAAAAAGCAAGCACTTAAAAAAGTTGCTAAAAAAGCTAAACCTGCTAAATCTGCCCGTCCGGCAGTCGGAAAAGGTTCTGCCAAAACTGCCAAGTCTGCAGTTAAAAAAGCTGCTAAGCCTGCGGCTAAAAAGCCGGCACCCAAAAAAGCGGCTCCAAAAAAAGCGTCCAAGGCAGCTGCGCCTAAAAAGGCAGCAAAGGCGGCCAGGCCTGTTGCTAAAGCGGTCGCTAAAAAAGCAGCCCCCGCGGTAGTTAAAAAACCTGCTCCCCCGGTTAAAAAAACAGCTGCACCTGCTAAACCCGTTCCGGCAAAACATACGGAACCCGTTAAAAAGCCAGCAGTCGCTGCACCGACGCATCATGAGGTAAAACCGGCCATAAAACCTTTGCAGCAAGCTCCGAAAAAAGAAGCGCCAAAGCCAACCAAGGTAGTTATACCAAAAACGTCCACAACAAAAGCAGTTAAATACGAACCCGATTTTACCAAGTCGGTTTTGGATTCACATCAAAATGAACAAACGGGCCCAACTATGAGGTATTCAGATGCAGAACTAGTAGAATTCAGAGAGTTGATCACGAAGAAGCTGGAAACCGCTAAAAAAGAGCTTGCTTATTTGCAGGGTTTAATTACCCGTAAGGATGAAGGCGGCGACATGGAAGATGGCCGCTACATGACGATGGAAGATGGAAGCATGAGTATGGAAAGAGAACAGTTGAGCCAAATGGCCAGCAGGCAGATCCAGTTTATTGATCATTTGGAAAAAGCCATGATGCGTATTGAAAATAAGACATATGGCGTGTGCCGTGTAACAGGAAAGCTAATCGATAAAGCCCGTTTACGTGCCGTGCCACATGCTACTTTAAGCATTGAGGCCAAACAAATGATGAATAAATAATTCAAGTATCAAAAAATTCAAAGCCTCGTTTCTAAGGAACGGGGCTTTTTTTATTAAAGAAAAGAATCTTTAAAACCGTTTTTGTTGGATGATGCCTTAGCTTAATTTTATGGCAGTGAAGTTCCTTTTGATGATTAAATGCTTTTGATGAAAATAGAATTTACATACGATAAGAAACAGGTATTACAGGCGCTGCGGTATCATTTTTTAAGCAAAAAGGAAATACGCCTGATGATTATTTTGGTCAATGTATTTGCCATTGCTTCGGCGGCCTTGTTTTATTTTAAAAAAATATTGCCTTTGGCCTTTTTGGTAGGCTCCTTTCTCTGGTTTGTTCTTATGGTTTGCTTCTGGTTCCTTTTGCCAGGTATGGTGTACAGGAAGGCTACCACCTTCCGCGATCATTTTATCATGACATTTGAGCCGGAATTTTTTTCAGTAAGCAACGAGAGGGGCTCCCGTTCATGGCCCTGGAAGGCCGTAAAGACATTTTTGGAAACTCCCAATTTTTTTCACCTTTACTTCGATAGCCGCTCGTTTTTTCTGGTGCCAAAAAACTGTTTTGCCAATGCAGATGAAATATACCAGATGCGGCAATTGCTGAAAGAGAAGGTGCGGTCGTGAAGAGTGAGCAGGCAATGGGTTTTCTAAGCTACTGCTTCTCTTTGCTCCATTATTGATTACTAGTGAGAGGCTTTGTTCCTGCGGCAGCAATTGCGCATCATCAATAATTAATCATTGAATCAAGCTACCGAAGGAAAAGATTGTACTTTAGGAATTGTTCGCTTCACCATTCACTACCCACCACTACAATTCCTTTTCCATTACATAGTGCGGTATGGTAATTTCCACAAATTCCTGGCCTACTTTTCTATAGCCCAGTTTTTCATAAAACCCAATAGCATTCTTACGGGCATGCATAGTTATCTTTTTATACCCCCTGTCCCTGGCCAGGTTTTCGGCAAACTGCATCAGCGCTTTACCAATTCCTTTTCCCTGCAGGTCATTGAGTACGGCCATTTGCCTTAAGCGTACCATTCCTGGTTCCTCCTCCACCAGCATGCAACAGCCCAGCATTTGATCGTCCTCATAAGCAGCCATCAACAAATTATTTTTTTCCCTTTCCAATTCGTCAGGCGCCAGGGTTAGCCCCAGCGGTTTGCGCAAAATATCTTCACGCAGCTTCACCATTTGCTGATATTCCTTCGTACCGTGATCAATAATTTTTAATGCCATGTAAGCTTAGGTTGAGCGTTTCTAATTTACAAATATCGGTGCACAAGGCAAGTTGCACGTTTTATGTTGAATTTGTAGAAAAATCTCAAATTTTTTCGTGAAAAATGGAAACAAGGATCAAAATGTGATTTAATCCAAAAACTTATATTTTTGCACCACTATAACCAAACTTTTACAAAATGTCAGACATTGCAGCAAGAGTAAAAAAGATCATCGTAGACAAATTAGGAGTTGATGA
>CBHTSW010000087.1:0-2607 GCA_966095395.1 uncultured bacterium
TGCAAGCGCCGGTGAAATTGACCACCCTGCGCCGGTTTAAGCTGACCAGTGCTGGCCGGCTCAAATTGACCACCTTGCGCCGGAGTAAATTGACCACTAGTTAGGAAGGTTTTGTGTTCATGTTGTCAGGAGCCCTTATGTTGGATTTTAAACCAGCATGAATGGCAAATAACCCGATCAGCATGATTAAGATCCGACAGATTCTTCGTTTACAAAGCCAGGGATGCAGCAAACTTCAGATAGCTGCACAAACTGGAATAGCCCGCAACACACTTAAGAAGTACATTAAGGAGTTTGTTTCTTCCGGATTAAGCTTTGAAGAGATTGGTGAGCTTAGCGATAAAGAACTGGAAGATTTGTTTGTAAAGCCGGAAGACAGGCCGCTGAATGAACGCCTGCAAACATTATTCAGTCTTTTTCCAGCCATCGAAAAGGAACTGAAAAGGAAAGGTGTTACCCGCCATTTGCTGTGGGAGGAATACAAGCGTCATCATCCCGGTGGCGTGGGATTGAGTCAGTTCAAACATTATTTTTCTCAGTGGAAAGCGCAGGTGAACCCTACCATGCACATGGAGCACAAGGCAGGCGATAAACTCTATGTTGATTTTGCAGGCGACAAACTCAGTATCATCGATCAGCAAACCGGTGAAATCAAATCTGTAGAAGTTTTTGTTGCTATTCTTGGTGCCAGCCAGTTGACGTATGTGGAAGCTGTGATGACGCAGCAAAAGGAAGACTTTGTTTTTGCCTGTGAGAATGCCCTTCATTATTGCAAGGGTGTACCTGCTGCTATTGTTCCTGATAATTTAAAATCAGCAGTCAGCAAAAGCAGTAAATATGAGCCCACTCTCAATGAGACCTTTTTGGATTTTGCAGAACATTATGGAACGGCCATTCTGCCCGCAAGGGCCTACCGGCCACGGGATAAGGCACTGGTTGAAAATGCAGTGCGGATTATTTACACACGCATATACGTAAAAGTAAAAAGGCAGCAGTATGCTACGCTCCAGGAGTTGAACGCTGCAATCTCAGTTGCTTTGGAAGAGCATAACAATGCTCCTATGAGAGGCCGTAACTACAGCCGGCGGCAGCTCTTCGATGAAGTGGAAAAAAATGCACTGATGCCGCTTGCGGCACTGCGCTATGAACTGAAGAAGCATCAATATGCAACGGTCGCCAAAAACGGGCATGTCGGTCTGAGTGCCGACAAGCATTACTATAGTGTGCCGTATCGGTTTATTGGTAAGAAGGTAAAGCTGCTATACTCCAGACATAGCGTTGAAATCTTTTACAATTACGAACGTATTGCCCTGCACGAGCGCACCAAAAGTGCCTACCGGTATACCACCCACAAAGATCACATGGCGTCCACCCACCGCTTTGTAAGCGAGTGGACACCGGAGCGGTTTACCTCCTGGGCTGCCGGCATCCACGAAGATGTAAGGTTGTATGTACTCAAAGTACTGGACCGCAAGCAACACCCCGAACAGGCCTATAAATCCTGCATGGGCATATTGGGTTTTGCAAAGAAAGTGGGCAATGAGCGCCTGATAAAAGCCTGTCAGCGGGCCCTTGGCTATGGTGCTTACAATTACAAAACCATCCAGAAAATACTGGAAAGGGAGTTGGATCTCAGGGATACGCCGGATGAAACTGACCAGCTCAGGATGCCCTTCCATGACAACATCCGCGGAGAGAATTATTATCAATGAATAAAAAATAAAACCAAAAACAATGAATGAATCAACACTTGACAAAATGCGAAAAATGAAGCTGCTGGGTATGTACCGGGCTTTTAAAACCAATCTTCAGGACAATACCGGTGAAACGTTTACCCCCGATGAAATCATTGCCCACCTGGTAGATGCAGAATGGGATGAAAGACAGGGCCGCTCGATTGAACAAAAAATAAAGAATGCCCGCTTCCGCTACAAAGCAGCCCTTGAAGAGGTGAACTACAATACGGACCGTAATATTGATAAAAACCAGATCCTGCGTTTTGCCGACTGTAGCTTTATAGACAAAGCGGAATCGATCCTCATAACCGGAAGTACCGGTATCGGCAAGAGCTATATTGCCTCTGCCCTTGGACACCATGCCTGCGGCATGGGATACAAGGCCGTATATTACAACGTTCCCAAACTATTTACGAAACTGAAGATGAGCAAGGCAGACGGTTCCTACCTGAAGGAAATCGCAAAAATAGAACGCCAGCAACTTTTGATACTTGATGATTTTGGCCTGCAGCCTTTTGACGCACAGAGCAGGCTTGCTTTAATGGAACTGATCGAAGACCGGCACGGAAAAGGAGCTTTGATCGTCACATCACAGGTGCCGGTGAACAAATGGCATGAGATCATAGGAGAACAAACCATTGCCGATGCAATACTAGACAGGATCGTTCACAACGCTCATCGCCTGGAATTAAAAGGTGAGTCAATGAGAAAAAAAAGAGCAGCTGAAAACTAAACCCAAGTAAGTAAATTTGAAAAAGTAAACAACATTGAAATTGTTAACCCTGACCTACCTGAACACACAAATCTTCGCCAGCAAAACAGGTGGTCAATTTGCCTCGGCCTGAGGTGGTCAATTTAGTCGGCGCTTCCA
>CBHTSW010000088.1:0-2496 GCA_966095395.1 uncultured bacterium
CCACAGGAAGATGTGCTGCCCGAGATTATTGTAGTAGCTTATGTCAGTCCCAGTTACGACATTTCGTATTATGACTGGATGTGCCTGCAAGGACTTTTTTACAACTCCTATGATTTTGGTGGAGGTGGTGGAGTTGGAAGCACCGGCAGCGACTCTTATTATGGCTCAATGGATGGCAGTGGCAGCGGATATTATGGAGGCGATGGGGGATATTATGATGGTGGTTCAGGGAGCAGCTATGACTCATTTAGTGAAGTATTTCTGGATCCACTTATATCAGTGGATGTTGATACCTACGTAAATAACCCTGCTATTGACATTGAAAAATATTTAAAATGTTTTGAAGCAATTCCAGACGCAGGTTCTACTTGCTCAATTGAAATATTTACGGACATTCCAGTAGATAATGACCCTACAAAACTCTTTAATTGGAACACCGAGTCGCCTGGCCATGTTTTTCTACAGCTTAAAAAATCTAATGGGAGCCAACATGTATTGCAAAATATAGGTTTTTACCCAAGCAGTAATTGGAAAAAAGTTTTGGATGCAAATCCTGTTGACTCCAAGATTATAGATGATGGCGCTCATGAGTTTAACGCCTCTTTAAAAATGAGTTGTACGCCTTTCCAGTTCAGGAATATGCTTTCAAAGGCAATTGCTCTATCCTCGATGAAATACGATACGGATCAATTTAATTGTACGGATTTTGCTTTGGAAGTTTTCAATTACGTTCGAATGCCCTTAGAAATTCCAAGATATGCTGTTCCAGGTGGAATTGGAATAAATGCAACAAGAACACCACAGGGTTTATATGTAAAACTAAAAGAAATGAAAGCCAACGGAGATGCAGAAGCACCTAACATTTCGATAGGATTTCAAAAAGCCTGGGTGGCGTCAAGCAATGGACCCTGCAATTAAGTGAAAGAAAGGTTGTAAATTATTAACCTATAAAAGTCGGTCAAAATGAAAGCGATTAAGTGGATAGGTCACCCGGTAAGACTGGTTATCATTTATTTACTTTTAATAATTGAAGGAGATCAGTTTGGAGGTTTCTTTATGTTATATCTCCTGTTAGCCTTGCCCCATTTCGTTCCTTATGCAATAACAGCAGCTTTAGGGATTGCAAGCATAATTGTAGGTTTCAATTTGCGCAAGGAAAACTATCTTTCCTTTAAGCCCGTGCTTTTTCTTTCCGGATACTGTTTGATGATTCTATCGCTGTTACTTTTTTTCTCTAAAGGAAATAAATGGGAAACTTTTGAAATGGGATTGCCCACATTAACCTTTGTAATTTTTGGAATTAGCAGTCTTTGTTTCCTGATTAATACGGTGTTGTTATTTTCGAAATCTCATTCATCGAAAAACATAAAAACTATTTCCGAGGTATAACTCTAAATAGCCTTTTTAATTATTCACTTGGTTTTTGTTTGTATTGTTTAGTGAAGTATTGAAAATCGTGTGTTATGTTCAACAATATTAACTGGCAAAGCTACTGGACAAGTATTGCCCTGATAACAACGGTATATTACCTGGCTGTATTCCTGATTTATTTCAGAAAAGACTTCAGGCAATTCCTTTCCCTGAAAGTTCTGGCAACTGACAAGGGCCTTGCTGACAGCCCTTCTCCCATAACCCATACATCCGGTACCCTCCCAGAAGAAAAGGACAAAACAGAAGAATATATCGTATATGCCTGCATTGACGAAATAAAGGCCTTGTTCGATGGTTTGAAACGCTCCAAAGGCGTAAAGCAGGAGATCATTTATGGTTTGAGCCAGGTGCTGTCAAAATACCCAACACTCAAAGATTCCGGATACAGGCGAACCATTAACCATGTTATCGTTTTGCAATGCGAACATCATTGCTCCATCCGCTTAAGTACTGAAGAGGCGGATCATGTGTGGATAGGGTAGCGGATGCGGGCGTCTCCCGGCCCCAGTCCCGTAAGATTGGGGCCATTTAAGGGGGAACTAAAAAATCATTTCATTTTCAATTGTGTGAGGACATGTGCAGAAAGAATAAAAATCAAAACAGAAAACTGGCACTGGCCTGTTTTATCACCGCCACGGTGTTTTATGCGGCCAGCTTATACGCCCAGGACGCTAATGCCGGAATCAACGAGGCCAATACCAAAGTGCGAAGTTATTTCCAGTCAGGTACGAATCTCATGTATGCCGTTGGCGCTATTGTGGGCCTCATTGGTGCCGTGAAAGTCTATCAAAAATGGAACAGTGGTGATCATGATACCGGCAAGGTAGCGGCCGCCTGGTTTGGCAGTTGCGTCTTCCTGGTAATTGTCGCCACCGTCATCCGTTCCTTCTTTGGTGTATAGTTCCAATGCCTACCTCTTGAACGGATTATCATTGGTAGTAGCGGCTTCACCAAAAGAGCAAACATTCGGAAGATTCCTGTCGCCACCGATTTGAAATGTTAAGACATGGCAAACAGCGTATATCATATCAACAAGGGGATCAACAAGCCCATTGCTTTTAAGGG
>CBHTSW010000089.1:0-2448 GCA_966095395.1 uncultured bacterium
CGATTTTGTCGGGCTTCTGAAAATTTAAAATTGCCATTTGTTATTTCAGATTTAAAGGTTTGTTTTATTGTTACCGTGAGCTGTCTGCTTTTGGAAATCAGCTACCAGCCCAGGGCTGACGGCTGAAAGCTCACCGCTGATCGCCATTATTACTTAGAATACAACTCGACGATCAACTGCTCTTTAATGTTTTCAGGAACGCTTTCTCTTTCCGGGTAGGTAATGAAAGTTCCCTGGAACTCGGTTTCATTATAATCAACCCAGGTAAACTTAGGATTACGGCCACGGATATGGCTGGTAACCGCTGCATTGTCCTTTGATTTATCTTTCAAAGAAACAACATCACCTGGCTTTAATTGATAAGAAGGGAAGTTCATTACTTCGCCATTCACCATTACGTGTTTGTGACTTACCAGCTGGCGGGCAGCAGGACGGGAAGGAGCGATACCCATGCGGTAAACAACGTTATCCAGACGGGCTTCCAATAATTTGATCAGGTTTTCACCGGTAACACCTTTGCGACGTGAAGCTTCTTCAAAAGTTTTGCGGAACTGCTTTTCCAAAATACCGTAGGTGTACTTGGCTTTTTGCTTTTCACGCAACTGAAGGGCGTATTCACCCAATGTTTTGCGCTTTTTTTGTGCGCCATGCTGACCTGGAGGATTGCTGTTTTTATCCAGCCATTTACCATTACCGAGAATTAACTCACCGAATTTGCGGGAGATTTTGGTCTTAGGACCATTGTAACGTGCCATAGTTTTTTTTCATTTCGATTTTTTTAGAATTCGTTGCTTCGATCGGTGAAAAATCGTAAAAAATTAATCGGGCAACCTTTTTTTAAATGAAAGCTTTTGGCTTTAAATATGTCGGATGTCTGAAGTGAAGATGTCTGACTTGCCTTAGATCAGCAAATCAGACATCCGCCATCAGCCATTACACTCTTCTTTTCTTTGGAGGACGGCAACCATTGTGTGGCAATGGTGTTACGTCTTTGATCATCGTTACTTCAATACCGGATTGAGCCAATGCACGGATGGCACCTTCTCTACCGGCGCCAGGGCCTTTTACATATACATCTACTCTTTTCACACCAGCATCCAGCGCTACTTTAGCCGCATCGGAAGAAGCCATTTGCGCTGCGTAGGGGGTATTCTTTTTAGAACCCTTAAAACCCATTTTACCAGCACTCGCCCAGGAAATTACCTGGCCTTGTTTGTTGGTAATGCTAATGATCAGGTTGTTAAACGTAGCGTTGATGTGGGCATCGCCGTAAGCATCAACCTTTACAATTCTTTTTTTTGCGGCAGCTTTGGCGCTTTGTTGCCCTTTACCACCTGCTTGTGCTTTTGCCATGTTACTTAGGTAATCTTTAGTTTTAAATTATCCTGCCTGAAGCGGGACCCGAATCAACCCTCCACCTGCACCGGGTATCCGTAATTGATTCAGAAAATAGGTGCATATAAAAACAGCTACGAGCTTTAAGCCCTGAGCCATAAGACCGATAGTTATGTAACTACCTAAAGTCCCGAAGCCCTTAGCTAATAGCTCGCAGCTTATTTCTTATTTCTTAGCCACTTTCTTCTTACCTGCAACCGTTTTACGTTTTCCTTTACGTGTACGGCTGTTGGTTTTTGTACGCTGACCCCTTACCGGCAAGCCTTTACGGTGGCGCAGGCCACGGTAGCAAGCGATGTCCAGCAAACGCTTAATGCTCATTTGCACTTCTGAACGCAACTGGCCTTCTACCTTAAACTCTTCAGTAATGGTAGTACGAATGTTGTTCAGGTCTTCGTCATTCCACTCGTTTACTTTCTTGCTACGATCAATACCATGCTTGTCAAGAATGTAACGGGCAGTAGCGGGTCCGATACCGAAGATATAGGTAAGACCGATTTCGCCTCTTTTATTTTTGGGTAAGTCAACGCCGGCAATACGAGCCATAGTTATTTGTGATTTTTAATTTTCAATTTTCAATTTCAGATTAACAATTGACAACCGCCAATTGCCAATATCTTATCCTTGTCTTTGCTTAAAGCGGGGATTCTTTTTGTTAATCACATAAAGTCTGCCCTTACGACGTACAATTTTGCAGTCGGCACTTCTTTTCTTGATGGATGCTCTAACTTTCATAATGCGTTTATAGTTTATTGTTTCCGGTTTCTGGTTAGTTGCCTACAGCATCCCTAAACCTTCCACCCTAAACCTTTCCTTATTTATAGCGGAAAATGATCCTTCCTCTTGATAAATCGTAGGGGCTCATCTCCACGCCAACTTTATCGCCCGGCAGAATCCGTATGTAGTGCATTCTCATTTTTCCTGAGATGGTCGCCAGAATTTCGTGGCCGTTTTCCAGCTTTACCCTGAACATAGCATTAGATAAAGCTTCTAAAATTGTTCCGTCCTGTTTAATTAATGGCTGTTTCGACATACAGATTTTGGGAGCGCAAA
>CBHTSW010000090.1:0-2385 GCA_966095395.1 uncultured bacterium
CACCCAAACCCTTGTTACTCTACCTTTTCAACCTTAGTGCATAGGGCACAGTGATATCACTCCCTGGAAATTTTTCCCACACAACCACCATGACCAAACCTGTTTCCCTCAAGATTCCAACGCCCAAGACCGTCCAGGACCATGGAGGCAAGAGATATGTTCCACCAGTTATTCCCTTTGAGAGACCTGAAGAAAGCAAGAAGAGGAAAGACCAATTTTTGACCTTCAAGTTGAGGAGTGTCCCTACAGAAGAAGGATCAACAACCTATGACCTCAGTATTCCCTTTTTTGATCAAGGAACACCAGAAGAATTGCTGATTTTTTTGAATTTACTTGGTAAAGTATTTGTTGGACAGAATGTGACAACTGGACCCCAGAAGTATGCCATCATGAGGAGGCTTTTGACTGGAGATGCACTGTTGGCATTCAATTTGGCAGCAAATGCAGCAGGAAACAAAACTGTGGACCATTTCAAATTGGCAATGAGAGGATTAGTCAGTCATGTTTTTCCAGCCAGAGCATTGCAATTGCAGAAGCAGTACATGAGGAGATTTTTGAGGAAACCTTTGGAAACAAAAACTCAAGTTTTTGTGAGTAGATTAGTAGAAATAAATGCCTATCTTAATGAATTTCCACCATTTGGACCAAACCAAAGTCTTCCCATTGACAAAGTCATGGATATTGCACACTTTGCTCTGCCTGCAAAATGGCAAAAAGCAATGAACATGCATGGCTTTGATGCCACTTTGCATTCTCCATCTGAATTTGTTGAATTCTGTGAGAGACTTGAATTTTCTGAAACTGGCAAACACCAGAATTGTTCTAAAGCCCAGAGGAACTCTGGAACCAACCCTAAGGGCGGCAAAAAGGCTGGGATATCTCAGGCCAAGTCCTCAGGAAGAGGCACCAAAAGATCAAAGGATGACAAGTTCTGCATCCTCCATAACTGCTATGGGCATTCCCTAGATGAGTGCAAGGTCATGCAAGACCAAGCCAAAAAGATGAGAGCTTCTTTTGAAGCCAAAACTAGCCACAAAAATCATACGTGGAATTGTAAAGACCATGAGCAAAAGAAAAAGAAAAATGAAGAAATTCATACTATTGTAGCTGAAGCAGTTAGCAAAGCCTTAAAAGCTCAGAATGAAGAGATGAAAGAAGAGGCAAATAACATTGATGCCCTCCTTAATCTCAATCTAGAAGAAAGCAACTCTGAATCTGAATGACAGTTGATAGATAATTCTAACATAAGAGATACTATATGTTTACATAATGAAATACATGTTTTAAGATCAACATTAATTAACAATAAAAAACAAAAAAAATTGAAAAATGAAAGTCCTTTAGTGCCAATGGCCTTTGGGATAATAAAAAATGATAAAAAGAATAGTAAAGAAGAAGTTACATATATCAAAATATTACTTGATTCAGGAGCAAGTAGTAGTATTATTAACAAACACTGTATAGAAGGACTAAAACTCAACAAGAGTCAAGTCACAGAATGGAGAACCTCTGCAGGAGTGTTCACCACAAATGAACAAGCTAAACTCAATTTAAAGTTACCTGAATTCTTTGAAAACAGGATCATCACTTATGATGTCCATGTCACAGAGAACACTAGTACTTATGACATGATAATGGGCAGAGACATGCTCAAAGAATTAGGAATCCAGATCAGTTTTAGTACTGAGTCTGTTACCTGGGATGAAGTATCTATTCCCATGAAACCCTTCAATGCAAGAATAGAGACTGATTATCATATTGATGACAGTGTAGCAGTTAAAGAAGCAACTAAAAGAATGAAACAGATTCTTGATGCTAAATATGAGCCAGCTAACCTTGATGAAGTAGCAGCTCAAGCAGACCATCTGAACCAAAATCAAAGGAATAAGTTAAGAAAATTACTAGAGAAGTATAAAACACTGTTTGATGGCCAATTAGGTCATTGGAAAAACAAAAAATATCACATTGAACTGCAAGATAATGTGACACCATATCATGCAAAACCCTTCTCTATACCTAAAACATATGAAAACACCTTAAAGATGGAACTAGACAGGTTAGTCTCTTTAGGTGTTCTAAAGAAAGTCAACAGATCACAATGGGCAGCACCCACCTTCATTATTCCTAAGAAAGATCTGACAGTAAGATTTATATCTGACTTTAGAGAACTGAATAAAAGAATTAAAAGAAAACCCTTTCCAATCCCTAAGATCCAAGACCTTTTACTGAAACTAGAAGGATTCCAATATGGAACATCCTTGGATTTGAACATGGGTTATTACCACATTGAACTTGATTCATCATCTAAGGCATTATGTACTATAGTACTGCCTTGGGGTAAATATGAATATCAAAGATTACCAATGGGCTTGTGCAACAGTCCAG
>CBHTSW010000091.1:0-2267 GCA_966095395.1 uncultured bacterium
GTTCAAACAATTCCATCAAACAGGGGTAATAATTAATAATTTAGGAGAGACCTTACTTATTCAGAAGTGTGGATTAAACACATTGAGCCCTTATGATATTAAAGAAGCAATTTAATCCGTGTAAACATGTACTCATACGCACAGTTAAGGTTACCTAACGGCTTCTCTAAGGAGGAAGGATAAGGCTTATAAACATCAGGATTGGGATTTGAACGTTAGTAATGGTTTTACAACGACAAATAAAAGCTTTTATTCCGTTTTTTCCTAATGTTTGCTTAAGTTTTTTACTTATTGATCCATCTGTATAATCACTTATATATCAACGTTTTGAAAAACCATTAAAATTAGAATCTCATTAGAATTGATAAAGCAGCAATAATTTTCCTTTTTATGGAGCTTGCTTCGGGATAAAAGAGACGCCTGAACCACCTGTTTCCTGGGTCAAAAACTCTTATAAGTCCAACTAAAACAACCGTTTGTATCTTGTGTGAATGCGGCCACAGTATAAGTTACAACCGCTTTGTACCTGGAAAGAAAAAAGACAAACCAAAGATTCAATTACTATCTACGTCCTTCGCCTCTTCAGTAATCAATCCGCTAACAGCAGCAATGCGTCCATTGCCTTTTGCTAAAGTGAGGCCCTTGCACAAGACTGTAAAAAACGGCAACGACTTATCCTATTTCCTGATCTGCAACTAAGTAAAAAGACCTATCAGTTTATTTTATGCTGAACGAAAACATTGCCGAATGATCATATAAAGCGAACTACCTTTTCCTGGCCTATTAATTCGTTGCAAATTTTGCCGATCCGGTCGTAAATGTAGCCCTGCCCACACGGTTTTTTTCATTGGTGCCCAGGCTCGAAGCGGTATATAAATAAAGATCGGTGCCGGTAGTGCTCTTGTCAATAGTGGTGTTTATCATATGAACCAGCGCTGTAGGAGAAGCAGTATGCAACCCCGCCCCCGCAGGGCCGTAACCGGTGGCGGCATTATTAAGCAGTGTGCAATTGGTAAGAGAGAGATCATGATGTGCAGGCGCAAGGCCTTTGCTGATGGCGCCACCATTGGAGGCGCTGTTATAAAAAAAAGAGCAATTGGCAATATCAGCCCCGCCTATCTTCAGGGCGCCGCCTTCCCGCTCTGCCAGGTTATACGAAAAAATACAATTATTAAAAGCGGGCAAAACATCCTCCGAATAAAAGGCGCCCCCGTTGTGGCCATTCAAAGCCTGGTTGCCGGTAAAGTGGCAGCCGATAAAAGTGATACTTATATTTTCATCGGCAAAAACGCCGCCTCCGTTACCATTGGCAGCAATATTATTTTTAAAACTGGTTTTCCGTACAAAACAATCATTACCCGATCCAGCAACGTATAAACCGCCGCCGCCGCCATTGTTCGAAATATTATTGTCAAGCAAACAATCATTCAGTTGAAGCGTAGTAGAGTTTCCACCCAATACAATCCCTGCTCCCTTGCCTCCTGCACTGACATTGTCGCAATGGCTGATGGTTATTTGATTCAGGGTAACGTGTGTAGAACTGCCATCTATTAAAATACCGCCCCCAGCCCCTTTCCAGTTGGTAAAGTCTGCCGTCTCCCTGCCGTTTTGAAGGGTCATGTTTTCCAGTACCACCAAAGCACCGCCGGTTATATAAAATATCCGGTGCAGAGCTGCCCCTCTCAGGGCATGTGCTTGTAAAATGGTTTGGTATTGCCCAAGTCCGCGAAGGACAATATTTTTAGAAACAGAGATCCGGCTCTCTGTAAGACTCCCCCTGACATTCACTAAAACAGTATCGCCATTCGAAGCCGCATCCACCGCAGCTTGTATAGAAGTATATCCGCAACCTGACTTGCAAACAACAAACGTTCTGCCAAACAGGTTTGATGAAAAAAATAAGAATAGTATAAAAAGAAACCGTGCAGAAACGATTTTCATAGATAGGATTATGGCCGAAAAATAATAGAAAACAAACCGTATTCAAAATGTTCACCTTTCAAATGTTAATGAACGGGTAGTTTTCATTAAATCACTCGTAAAAACACCCATGATAAACTACGATCAGGCTATTATAAGCATGGGTGATGGGAAATAGGTTTCTGGCATAATGAGTTGGCGCTGCATTTTTTAATCACACAGAGAAAGAATGATTAACCCAATACCAAAGCTGTTGTTAGAGATGGCGTAGTAAGCCATGTGCTACTTACAAAAAACAACAGCTAACTTAGAAGAACCAAAATCAGGAACATGGGTATAGAACCAAC
>CBHTSW010000092.1:0-2262 GCA_966095395.1 uncultured bacterium
TATTTTAGACTCCACCCCACCCGAAACACCACAGCTTGCGTTTTGGGCACCTGCTGGTAACTTAAAAAGTCCCACAGCAGTTTCATCTCCCCTTTCATCTTTCCATTGATCTTATACTTCTTTGAAAGCCCTACCAGCCCACTTTGCTGCCAGGCGCTGTACTCCTTTAACTGCTGGATGGAATGG
This sequence comes from uncultured bacterium, assembly GCA_966095395.1. Lineage (GTDB taxonomy): Bacteria > Bacteroidota > Bacteroidia > Chitinophagales > Chitinophagaceae > Flavisolibacter. The sequence goes on from CBHTSW010000092.1 coordinate 187, forward strand.
ATCTCTGATCGATAGTTTTGTTCATACCCCCCTGAGAGGTAGAAAGTGCCTTTGAGCTTTAGATCCACATAACTTCTCAGCCCCAACCCCTGGTGGGTGATCTTGAGGTGGTCCCAGCCCTTGCCCCAGCCCAGCTTATAGGAGGCCCCTACACCTACAGTGCTTTTATCACTGAGCTTATAGCCCACAGACAGCCCCAGATCCGAGGTTACGGGAAAGTAATTGGAGCCTCTTCCGGTTTGGATATTAGTTCCATATTCCAGTCTTCCAAGAAATGATTTGGTTTTTTGCCGATTGGGTGTAAAGCCCTCGGGGAGTTCCGGATCCATGGAGCTGTTGCCATAGCTGCCCGAGCTATACTGGTTGATCTTACTCTTTAAGCTGCTGAGTTCTCCTTGGGCCGCCTGCACGTTTTGCTGTAACAGCTGGGTGGTATTGGCCCCTGAGCCAAAGCGGTCTACCAGGGTTTGGTTCACCGAAGCTCTTGTTTGCAGTCCGGGGGGAACAGCCGCCGTAGAAGTACTGCTGCCGGGTGGGGGAAAGAGGGCACCCAACATCGAGTTGGAGGCAAAAAACTCCTTGAACTGCGGCACGTTTGTCACCACTTCCATCAGCTTTTGTTCCAGCTTGGATGGATCCTCCCACAGCTCCTTGTATTCTCGGACCTGTTGTTGGTAATAGTAGGCCTGCTTTTGAAAACTTCTGAGTTCTTTGACCATACCCACACTTTCCAGCTGCTGTTTTAGGAGCTTTTGCCGTTCACCAATGTATTTTTTGATGTTGTCTGCCTGGTTGAGCTTTGATTGCAAAGAGGTGTATTTAGAAAGGGTGTTTTGAAGTGCAGGACTGCTAATAAGGTTTTTATCCTTTAAAAAATGTAGAGAAGTACCGAGCGAGTCCAGGTGGCCGGAATAAACAGAAGCATACTTGCTGACCTTTTCGGGGGCTTGTTGCAATTGCTGGTATTTCTGCTCCACTCCTTCAAACAACTGCCCGGCCAGGGTGGAGTCTTTTTTCCAGAGCTTTTTTTGTAACTTTCTTTCCTGCCGTTGCAGCCGGGAAAGGTATTTACTAGTTTGCTTGTCCAGCTTTGACTCAATGGAAGATGCTTTTTTCTCCAGGGCTGTGAACAGCTTTTGGGGGGAAGCCACCACCTGGTCAAAGGCAGTGGAGTCCTGGCCGTACGAGGCAAGGCCTAATACACTAAGTACTATGAAGAACAGCAATCTTCTCACGCAGCTAGTCAGTTAGTTGGTTTAAGTAGTCCCCAAATGTGCGCCCTATTTTTCTACCCACCAACGTGGAAAACACCGGTAAAATACCGTGAAAACACGGTGGTTTAGCTCAGCAGTAATGCCTTGCTTTGAGGACCACCTTTCTCTAATACCTAACTCCAACCTTTTTAAAACTAACAGCTATGAGTATTCCCTCCCCTATCAAAATCGTGTTGGCCGATGACCATGCCCTGTTTCGCGACGGGTTTAAATTTTTTTTAGAGCAAACCGCCCCCCACCAAGTCCAGGTGGTAGCCGAAGCCTCGGACGGCCAGCAGCTCCTTCACACCGTGGAACGCTACCGGCCTTCTGTGGTCATTACCGATGTGCAGATGCCCACAATGGATGGCATTGAAGCCACCCGCATCATCCAGCAGCGCTTTAGCGCCTGTTCGGTGCTTGGCCTGTCCATGAGCGAGGACCGGGCCACGGTGCTGCAAATGTTTGCAGCCGGGGCCAAAGGGTATCTTTTAAAAGGCGGAGACAAAGAAGAACTCCTTGAGGCCATCCAAACTGTATCCCGGGGCGAGACCTATTACAGCCAGTTTACCTCCTCTTTGATGGCTTCCCTTTACACCTTGCCAAAAACAAAGGCCCATAAAAAAACAAGGCAAACCACCCTTTGTGAAAAGGAGCTGAGGATCATACAACTGATTTGCCGGCAGCTCAGCACCAAGGAAATTGCCACAGAACTAAGATTGAGTACCCGCACCATTGATGATTACCGCTGCCGGATCCTGGAAAAAACCGGAGCTAAAAACATGGTCGGCATTGCCCTGTATGCTGTAAAACATGGACTGGT
>CBHTSW010000093.1:0-1857 GCA_966095395.1 uncultured bacterium
CAAAACTGATAATCGATCTTCTTTGGAGTTATGCACAAATGACTGTTGATTTATTTATCAATAAAAAAGAAAACCTCTTAGATGAAACGAGCCATTCTTATGTCAAGGGTAAGTTCGGATGAACAGGCAAAGGGATACAGCCTGGACGTGCAAGAGCAAAGGCTAGTAGAGTACTGCCAAAAAAACAAAATAGAAATTATTCAACGCTATCGGGAGGATCATTCAGCCAAAAGTTTTGAAAGGCCGGAGTACAAAAAAATGGAGGCCCTCGCAAAAAAAAGCAAGGGAATGGTGGACTACCTGCTTTTTTTAACCTGGGACCGGTTTTCCAGGAACGCTTCCGAGGCTTACCAAAAAATTGATCTTTTCAGAAGTCTAGGCATTGAGGTGCAGGCCATTGAACAAGCAATTGACTTTTCCATTCCTGAAAACAAGATCATGCTGGCCGTCTACCTGGCTTACCCGCAGGTGGAAAACGAAAGGAGGGCTATCAAGATAATCAGCGGAGTAAGGGCCGCTCAAAAAGATGGACGGTGGCTTGGCAAGGCACCCTATGGATATAAAAACGGCAGAGATCATACCGGTAAGCCCATAATCACACCAAACGAAAAGGCGGAGGTGATTAAAACTATCTTTTCAGCAGTCGCCAAAGGAGAATCTCAATCAGAGGTTAGAGAAAAGCTTAAAAACCGTGGAATCCTGCTCAGCAAAAGCAGGTTTTCAGAGCTTCTCAGAAGCAGGACCTACATAGGAGAAATCTTTGTAAAATCGGATGACGCCCCTCCTGGGTATTATGTAAAAGGACGGCACCAGGCGATCGTATCAGAAGAAGCGTTTTACAGCGTTCAAAAAATACTGGATGGAAAGGCCCTGGTGCGAAGGGGTAACGAGAAGTACAATACAGCATCAGAAGAGCTTTTTTTAAGGGGGCATATTACCTGTCCTTGTTGTGGTAGCCATGTTACAGGCAGCGCTTCTCGGAGCAGGAATCATCAACGGCATTTTTACTATCACTGCAATCACTGTAAAAAATACCGAATGTCGGCTGCTTCCACCCATAAACTATTGGAAGAGATTTTAAGTGAGTTTTCTTTTTCCATACCGGCCCAAAAAGTATATGAACATATGGTTAAAACCCAAATCTCCAGCTCCTATAAAGAGCGTAAAAGGTCAAAGGAAACCCTACAAATGGAAGTAGAGGAATTAAAAAAGAAGCTGGATAATCTGGATAACAAGTATGCAGAAAATGTAATTGGGAATGAGGCGTACTTCAGGCTGTATGATAAGTTCAAGCAACAACTTCAGGTCGTAAACCTTGAACTGGAAGATTACACCACTGAAAATACCGAGTACCGCAACTACTTAAAAAGTGGCATCCATTTGCTAAAAAATCTTCCAGGGTTTTATAGAGAATCCGACATTGACAAGCGAAAAAAGATCATTGGTTCGATTTTTCCAGAAAATCTGCAAATTCTAAAATCAAAGAGTCGAACCACAAGAGTCAATGAAGTCATTCGGCTGATACTGGCTACCAGCAAGGGTTCTACAGAAAAGAAAACCGAACAACCCTTTAAAAATTTAGAGTTGTCCGGTGAGGTGGAGGTGACCGGAATCGAACCGGTGTCCAAACATGATTTTCAAAAGCTTTCTACATGCTTATTTCCCAATTAATTGTCGGGAAAAAACCGGAAGGGAACAAACCAATTTTTTCCTTAGCTGGATGGTCTTGAGCAACCGTCACAGCCTTCGGTTGCAGCAACCTGTTTTTGTTTGATGTCGGCGGCGGCGCTTGGTAACAGATCAACCTGCGCGGCGGCCCTAATGACTACTTAATCACTGATTAGGCAGCCATGGCAT
>CBHTSW010000094.1:0-1851 GCA_966095395.1 uncultured bacterium
TACATCTGGTATTTGGCGGGCGGGCTTGTTGCCCTGTTGATTGGTTTTGCTGTCCTGTACATAGCAGGGGTAAATATTTTCATTTGCCTGGCCCTTATATTTTCTGCGGGTACTTGTCTCTTTAGGTATGTGTATCGGTTAAGCCGCAAGTATGGAGCCTATGGGCTGATGAAAAAAATGGCAGGGAAGGCTGTCCCCAGGGTAGTAAAGAACTACTCTATCAAAAAACTGAAAAAACAATTGCTCAAATGAACAACCTGTTTGATTTGTTACCGGTTTACGGAATAGAGCATGACGCCATCCTGTCAAAAATGGGGGATGTTACCGTGGCCTTTAAGATTCAGCTGCCGGAGATCTTTACGATGAGTAGTGACGAGTACGAAGCCTTTCACCATACCTGGGTAAAAGCCATAAAAGTGTTGCCCCTTCACTCCGTACTGTGCAAACAGGATTGGTTTATCGAGAAACAGTACCGGGCCAGGTATAAGAATGAAGAGAGCAGTTTTTTAAGCAGAAGCAGCGAACGTTTTTTTAATGAACGGCCGTATCTGGATCAGGAGAGTTTTATTCTGGTAACAAAAAAGCCGGTGAACCGCAAGGCTGCCTCCTCTGCCTTTTCAAGCCTGCTTAGGAAAACAATTGTTCCGGAGGAGACCCTGCAGCCCAAACACTTTCATGATTTTATGGGTCACCTGGGCCAATTTGAGAAAATCTTATCGGATAGCCATTTCATTTCGCTCCAAAGGTTAAAGGGAGACGAATTGTTTGATTTAATGATCCGCTACCTTAATCTGCAACACGGTGAATCCACGATCAGGGACATCGAATTTAAAGAGGAGTGGAAAATAGGAGAGCAGTATTGCCTCCTGTACACCATGGCTGATGCTGAATTTATTCCCGCCTTATGTGGTTCGAGGATTACTTATGATAAGTATTCTACCGATAAGACCAAGTTCAGTGTGGGGTTTGCTTCCCCTCTGGGACAACTTCTTTCCTGCAATCATATTTATAGCCAGTATGTTTTCATTGAGGATGTACAAAAAACCCTACAAAAGCTGGAAAGCAAAAAGCTTCGCCTGCAATCGCTGTCTGCTTACAGCCGGGAAAACTTTATTTCAAAAGAAGCAACGGATCAATTTTTAAATGAAGCCATTAGCGAACAGCGGCTGCCCGTAAAAGCGCATTTTAATATCCTCGCCTGGACGGACAAAAAAGAAGAACTGAAAGCTATCCGCAACCTCTGTTCCTCGGCACTGACACAAATGGATGCCACGCCTAAGCTGGAAACCCAAGGGGCGCCACAGATCTTCTGGGCCGGGATTCCGGGCAATGCAGGCGATTTTCCCATGAACGATACCTTTGACACCTTCTCTTCCCAGGCTTGTTGTTTTTTTAATCTGGAGACGTCCTATCGTTCATCCATCAGCCCTGTTGGTCTTCGATTGGGTGAGCGGCTTACCGGAAGACCGGTACATGTGGATATTTCAGACGAGCCGATGGAACGGGGCATTTGTACTAATCGCAACAAATTTATCCTGGGGCCATCGGGAAGTGGAAAGTCTTTTTTTACCAACCACATGGTGCGGTCCTACTTTGAACAGGGTACGCATATTGTTTTGGTGGATGTCGGCCATTCCTACAAGGGCTTGTGCGAACTCGTGGAGGGGTATTATTTCACCTATTCAGAAACCAAACCGATCCGGTTCAATCCTTTTTATCTCGGTGAAGGAGAACACCTGGACACGGAAAAGAAGGAAAGCATCAAGACACTGTTACTGGCGCTGTGGAAGAAAGATAATGAAAGCTTTAAGCGCAGTGAGTATGTAGCGCTTTCCAACGCCCTGCAACTGT
>CBHTSW010000095.1:0-1830 GCA_966095395.1 uncultured bacterium
TAGGGGAACCTGGGGCTGGATCACCTCCTTAAACGATATCGCCACTCTCCTGTAAGTGCTCACACGCATTGCTTGATCAACTGGAATAGCAGTGAAAAACATCTGCAAGCTACAGGCCTGTAGCTCAGCTGGTTAGAGCGCACCCCTGATAAGGGTGAGGTCGGCAGTTCAAGTCTGCCCAGGCCTACCAAATTTGCTCCCCTCTGCGTTAAAGTCCCGCTCATGTGCTGAAGCACAACTACGCGTGACTTTGCCTTGATGGAAACAAATTGCCTCGCGATAGCCAAAAGCAAAGCAAGCCAAAAGCATGATGTTTAAAAAAGTTTGCTTGATCTACACGGGGTTATAGCTCAGCTGGGAGAGCGCCTGCCTTGCACGCAGGAGGTCTGCGGTTCGATCCCGCATAGCTCCACCAAATCACTTCACTGTTATTTAGAAGAAGTCAGTTAACTGATTTTTTTCTTTTCCTTTTTTGGATTCTTGGTTCTTGCTTCGAAGAAGTTAAGTGCTCAAGTCTAAAGACCAAAAAAAGAAAAAGACAAAAAGAAAGAAGTCAGTTAACTGGTTTTTACGCCAGAAGTTCTTTAACAAGGTGGAATGTAAAGTTAAAAATTGCTGAATTATGAATTGAGTGATTTGTGTATTTCTCACAAGTCCGGCGAATCATACTCATGTTTGAGTGACACTTTATCGGGTGTTATTCAAGAAAGACGTTTTATCGTAGTAGCAGTCGCTTGTGTTATATGGTCAAGCGACTAAGCGCACACGGTGGATGCCTAGGCAGTTGGAGGCGATGAAGGACGTAGGAGCCTGCGAAAAGGTCAGGGGAGCCGGCAAACATGCTTTGATCCTGACATGTCCGAATGGGGAAACCCACCTATCATAAGATAGGTATCCTGCAGTGAATACATAGCTGCTGGAAGCGAACCCGGGGAACTGAAACATCTAAGTACCCGGAGGAAAAGAAATCAACCGAGATTCCCTTAGTAGCGGCGAGCGAAAGGGGACCAGCCCTTAAGCTTAATTGGTTTTAGTGGAACGCTCTGGAAAGTGCGGCGATACAGGGTGATAGCCCCGTACACGAAAAGGCCTTTTAAGTGAAATCGAGTAGGACGGGACACGTGATATCCTGTTTGAATATGGGGGGACCATCCTCCAAGGCTAAATACTCCCAACTGACCGATAGTGAACCAGTACCGTGAGGGAAAGGCGAAAAGAACCCCTGTGAGGGGAGTGAAATAGATCCTGAAACCGTGTGCGTACAAGCAGTAGGAGCAGACTTGTTCTGTGACTGCGTACCTTTTGTATAATGGGTCAGCGACTTATTGTCAGTGGCAAGGTTAACCGTATAGGGGAGCCGTAGCGAAAGCGAGTCTTAATAGGGCGTTCAGTCGCTGGCAATAGACCCGAAACCCGGCGATCTATCCATGGGCAGGTTGAAGGTTGGGTAACACTAACTGGAGGACCGAACCCACTAATGTTGAAAAATTAGGGGATGACTTGTGGATCGGAGTGAAAGGCTAATCAAGCCGGGAGATAGCTGGTTCTCCCCGAAAACTATTTAGGTAGTGCGTCATGTCTCACCCGCGGGGGTAGAGCACTGTTTGGGCTAGGGGGTCATCCCGACTTACCAACCCCATGCAAACTACGAATACCGCGGAGTGCAATCATGGCAGACAGACAGCGGGTGCTAACGTCCGTTGTCAAGAGGGCAACAACCCAGACCGCCAGCTAAGGTCCCAAATGCCAGTTAAGTGGGAAACGATGTGGGAAGGCTTAGACAGCTAGGAGGTTGGCTTAGAAGCAGCCACCCTTTAAAGAAAGCGTAAT
>CBHTSW010000096.1:0-1803 GCA_966095395.1 uncultured bacterium
TAGAGCGATAGCCTTCCAAGCTATAGGTGGCCGGTTCGAGCCCGGTCTTCCGCTCCATTAAGATGACAGATGAGAGATGACGGTTGACGGATTTACCTGCTGTCAACAACAACGGTCAACTGTCAGCTGACAAAAGCCGTTGTAGCTCAGTGGTAGAGCACTTCCTTGGTAAGGAAGAGGTCTGGGGTTCAATTCCCCATAACGGCTCAGGGTCTTGTGAATTGATTCGTGTCAATTAACAAGTTGGGGCCTTCAGTTGGCAATAATTGCTCAATTGATAAAAGAAAGTAAAGTGTGCGACGCAACAGAAGATGATTGGAGCTTCCGGCGTTGGTAACATAAAAAGCATCCTTCGATTCATTGATGAAATGATAGAAGGTTTTTTGATTTAATAAATTTTGTAAACTCCACAACTAAAAAGCAATAAGATGGCAAAAGAGAACTTTAAAAGGGAGAAACCCCACGTTAACGTTGGTACCATCGGTCACGTTGACCATGGTAAAACTACCTTAACAGCTGCTATCACCTCTATTCTTTCCAAGAAAGGATTGGCTGAAGCAAAAAAATACGATGAAATTGATGGTGCCCCTGAAGAAAAAGAAAGAGGTATCACCATCAACACTGCTCACGTTGAGTACCAAACAGCGAGTCGTCACTATGCTCACGTTGACTGTCCTGGTCACGCTGACTACGTGAAAAACATGATCACTGGTGCTGCACAAATGGATGGTGCTATTTTAGTTGTGGCTGCTACAGATGGTCCTATGCCTCAAACAAAAGAACACATTCTTCTGGCCCGCCAGGTAGGTGTTCCCCGTATTGTGGTATTCATGAATAAAGTGGATCTGGTTGACGATCCCGAATTGTTGGAGTTGGTTGAAATGGAAATTCGTGAGTTGTTGAGCTCTTACGGTTTCGATGGTGACAATACGCCAATTATTAAAGGTTCTGCAACCGGCGCATTAGCTGGTGAAGACAAATGGGTGAAAGGTGTAGAAGAGTTGATGGATGCTGTAGATTCTTATATCCCATTACCTCCTCGTCCGGTTGATCAACCTTTCCTGATGTCAGTGGAAGACGTATTCTCAATCACTGGTCGTGGTACAGTTGCTACTGGCCGTATTGAAAGAGGTCGTATTAAAACTGGTGAAGCTGTTGAGATCGTAGGTTTGGTAGAGGCTCCATTGACTTCTACTGTAACAGGTGTGGAAATGTTCCGTAAGATTCTTGACGAAGGTGAAGCTGGTGACAATGCAGGTCTGCTGTTACGCGGTATTGAGAAAACTCAGATCCGTCGTGGTATGGTAATCTGTAAGCCAGGTTCTATCACTCCGCACACCGAGTTCAAAGGTGAGGTTTATGTACTGAGCAAAGAAGAAGGCGGACGTCATACTCCATTCTTCCAAAAATACCGTCCTCAGTTCTATTTCAGAACTACAGACGTTACCGGTGAAGTAGAATTACCAGCAGGTACAGAAATGATTATGCCTGGTGATAATACATCATTGACTGTAAAGCTGATCATGCCAATCGCGATGGAGAAAGGTTTGAAGTTTGCGATTCGTGAAGGTGGCCGTACAGTAGGTGCCGGTCAGGTTACTGAAATCTTAAAGTAAGCTTTAAGCCATAAGCTTTTAGCTTTATCCGCTCCGGCGGATTGCAAATGAATCTTATATTTGCAACATAATTCTAAAAGCTGTCCAGCACGTGCGGGATAGCTTTTAGCTTTCTACGGGCATAGTTCAATGGCAGAATAGCGGTCTCCAAAACCGTTGATGGGAGTTCGAATCTCTCTGCCCGTGC
>CBHTSW010000097.1:0-1711 GCA_966095395.1 uncultured bacterium
TGGAAGCTTCGACTGCACTCAGCACAGATGTAAAAAACCAGTTAGCAGGTGAAGCCAAATTTTTCAGGGCTTTCTTTCATTTTTACCTGACGAATTTATTTGGGCCGGTTCCGCTCCTTACCTCCCCGGATTATACGGTAAATGCCACTATCGGCCGCTCTGATACCGCATTGGTATATGATGCTATAGTAAAAGATTTAACGGAGGCAAAGGCGTTATTAAGCAGTGTCAACGGCGGACCGGAAAAAACCAGGGTAAATAAAGATGCCGTTACGGCCTTGCTGGCCAGGGTTTATTTATATACAAAAAACTGGGAAGCAGCAGAAAATGAAGCCTCCCAAATTATCGATGGGGGGCGTTATTCATTAACGGCCCTGGATAAAACCTTCCTTCCCAACAGCCCCGAGGCCATCCTGCAATTCGTACCGGCGCAAACGCAGATATTCAATACCGCTGAAGGTTTTTCGTTTTTACCCTTTTCGTCTTCCGTGCTTCCCAGCTATAAATTAACGGACCACCTATTATCCTCCTTTGAACCGGGAGATCAAAGGAGAGCTATGTGGGTGGGCACTTCCACCGTTAACGGGAACACCTATTATTATCCCTTTAAGTATAAAGTAAAAACCGGAATGGCAGGCGAGCCGAAAAAAGAGTACAACATGGTACTCAGGTTAGCGGAATTATACCTTATACGGGCGGAGGCCCGCACCCGGAACAATAATATGGACGGAGCACGGGCAGACCTGGACATCATCAGGGTAAGGGCGGGACTGCCAAACACCATCGCCGCCGACCAGTCAGGCCTGTTAGAGGCCGTTGAAAAGGAACGGCGGGCAGAGCTCTTTACCGAATGGGGGCACCGGTGGTTTGACCTTAAAAGAACCGGTAAGGCAGATGCTGTATTACAGCCCCTGAAAGCACCTAACTGGCAGCCTACTGACGTTCTTTATCCCATACCGCAAAGCGAGATGCTGGCGAACCCCTCTCTTTTACAAAACCCGGGCTATTAAGCACTGATTTTACAGCAAACAAGTAAAGACCTTATCATGAAGATGTACAGCAATTTAATAGGGATGCTATTGCTCATCCTGTCCTTTAGCCTGACTTATGCCCAGAGCAATGTTAAGCCGCTTAGGATTGGCGACAGGGTCCCGGACATAGAATTATCGTCTATTTCTTTAACGGCAGGGAAAACAACAAGATTTTCGGATCTCAAAGGAAAGCTGGTTATCATGGATTTTTGGTTCGGCGCCTGTCCGTCCTGCATTGAATCGTTTCCAAAAATGGAAGCCTTGCAGGAAAAATTTAAAGACCGCGTCCAGGTCATTATGGTGAATTATGAATCGCAGCAGAAAATCGATGCCACGTTTGAAAAATTCCGAAAAAAATCCTCCATGTATAGAAACCCAAGACTTCCTTCCATTGTTAACGATACCCTCTTTCACCAGCTTTTTCCTCACCAGTATTATCCGCACGAAGTTTGGATCGATGCCAATGGTGTTGTCTTAGCCTATACCGGGACAGAGGAGGTGACAGAAAAAAATATACAGGCCCTTTTAGAAGGAAAGCAGGTGGCTTTTGACATGAAAGTGGATAATTTAAATTTTGATGACAGCAAAGCACCGATTCTAAAACAGGTTTATGCCGACTACCCCAATCACCTGCGTTATTATTCCGCCATACTGGATTTTATACCGGGCATTTCCGGTGG
>CBHTSW010000098.1:0-1700 GCA_966095395.1 uncultured bacterium
ACTGATGCCAGCAAAACCCAGCTTGGAGCAGTCATCAGTCAAAATGGCAAGCCAGTAGCTTTCTATTCCAGAAAACTTAATCCAGCACAAACAAAATATACCACTACAGAAAGAGAGCTGTTAGCTATAGTAGAAACTCTAAAAGAATTTAGAAACATCTTGCTAGGACAGCAGATTAAAATCTACACAGACCACAAAAACCTAACATACAAAACTTTCAATACAGAAAGAGTAATGAGATGGAGACTCATATTGGAAGAATATGGTCCCCAATTTTACCACATTGCAGGACAAAAGAATGTGGTTGCTGATGCTCTGAGTAGGCTCAACATGGGGGCAAATGAGAAAGACTCCCCTGGAGATAACAAAATGTCTCCCCAACTCATAGCAGAAGTATATGATACAGATAAATCGTCAGATGCTAATCTGTACCCCCTTAAATTTAAAGACATAGCTAAGAAACAGCAACAAGATAAAGACTTGATTAAACTAGCCAAGAGCAATAAAGAATATAATGTCAAAAGCTACACAGTAGCAGGCAAAGAGATTCTATTACTAACTTACCAAGGAAAAATAGTCATTCCTAAGTTATTGCAAAAACAGATAACACAATGGTATCATGTTCAGTTATGCCATCCAGGTGAAACAAGAACAGAACAAACCATCAGAATGAACTTCACTTGGAAAGGACTCAGAGAAACAGTCCATGATATATGTTCCAAGTGTCACACATGTCAATTAACCAAAAAGTCCAGTAAGAAATATGGACATCTCCCAGAGAAAGAGGCAGAAGCCACGCCATGGGAAAGACTATGTGTGGACCTAATAGGTCCATACACTATGAAAGTTATTGAAGAAAACAAAAAAGTCACAAAGCTGAAGCTTTGGGCAGTTACAATGATAGACCCTGCAACTGGATGGTTTGAGGTCAAACAAATACATGAAAAAGAACCAGGAGCAGTAGCAAATGCTGTTGAGCAAGCATGGTTAACAAGATATCCATGGCCTGCAATCATTACATATGACAATGGAACTGAGTTCCTAAGAGAATTTGCAGACATGATCAAAGATGATTATGGTATAAAGAAGAAAGGAACAACAGTAAGAAATCCACAAGCAAATTCTATTCTGGAAAGAATACACCAGACCCTAGGAAATATCCTACAGACATTTGAATTACACAAATCAGAAGACAACATAGGAGATCCATGGGATGGAGTCCTAAGTGCAGCAATGTTTGCCTTAAGAGCAACATATCATACAACCTTAAAAGCAACACCCAGTCAATTAGTCTTTGGCAGAGATGCAATCACAAACATAATGTTTGAAGCCAACTGGGAAGAGATTAAAAAGCAAAAACAGAAACGCATCAGAGAAAACAATCTTAAAGAAAATTCCAAAAGATTTAAACACATCTACAATATAGGAGACCAAGTTCTCTATCAAAACATATCCAAATCCAAATATGGGCATAACCCATGGAATGGACCCTACAAAATTGAAAATGTTTATGATAATGGAACAGTGCTTATTCAAAAAGGAATAGTGCTAGAAAGAGTCAACATAAGATTGATTAAACCATACAAACAATAAGCCCTGTCCATGATCATGGGGGCAAGTGCAGTATACTAAGAAACAATTGCACAAGCTGTCAGTTGAGATAGCACTACTATAGTACCACAAATAAATAAAATATTAAA
>CBHTSW010000099.1:0-1690 GCA_966095395.1 uncultured bacterium
TGTATTGATTCAGGATTGGCTTTACATATTTGGTAAGAAGCGTTAGCTAAACTAAATTACTAATATGAAAAAGAAAGCCATGGGCCGTCGCCCGGTTTATGAAGAAAGTCTAAAGATTACAGTAGCCAGAGAATTTCTAACAGGTGATCTAAGCTTGACAGAATTAGCTCAGAAGTATAATTTGCGTAACAAGGGAGCCGCCAACACTATGGTGGTCTGGTACAGGCGTAATTATGGGGAAGAAGGGCAAAAAGGAGTGGTCAGTAAACCTAAGCCAAATATAGATACTCAGCAGTCCCAGAAAGTTAATCCAGGTAGTGATAAAGCTAAAGACAGGCAACTTGAAGACGCTTTACTGAAAGTAGAAGCATTAGAGCTGTTACTGGCAAACGCCAAGAAGGAGTTGGGTATAGATCTGCTAAAAAAGTATGGTACCAAACGGCCAAACAAATGAGAACCAACCATCCTAAAGTCGGATTGGGCCGAATTTGTAAGCTGTTTGGTAAAACCAGGCAAGCCTTTTATGATATCAGCTGGTACACGGCAGACCAGCAATTGGAGGAAGCAGTTGTAGTAGAGCTAGTCAAGCAACATCGTAACGTATGGGATGGTGGGGCCGTAAAGCTGCACAAAATATTGAAGCCTCAGCTACAAGCCCATCATATTTCAATGGGTCGGCCGAGCTTTCTAAAATTATTGTCAGCGCATAATTTACTATTACCCAAGCGTAAAAGAAAGTATGCTATTACTACAGACTCAGATCATCCCTTTAAAAAATGGCCGGATATGACCAGTGGGCTTGTGGTTAATGGGCCAGGGCAGTTGTGGGTTAGTGACATTACTTACATAAATACTGAGCAAGGCTTTAACTATTTATCATTAGTCACAGACGCATATTCCAGAAAGATAATTGGTTACCATTTAAGTCAGAAACTTCGGGCACAAGGCACTATTATAGCGCTTAACAAAGCTATAAAATCCATGCCTACAGGGCATATGGGCCTAATACACCATTCAGATCGTGGCGTCCAATATTGCTGTACAGATTACGTTGAAATATTACAGCACTATCTGATTAATATCTCTATGACACAGTCTGGTAGCCCTTATGATAATGCTATTGCCGAGCGGGTTAATGGCATTCTGAAGCGGGAATTCCATCTGGGAAGGACTTTTAGTGGTTATCAGCAGGCCGTAGCTGCAGTAAATAAAGCCATAGACTACTATAACAGGGTCAGGCCTCATATGAGTTGTAATGATCTGACGCCCAATCAGGCCCATTTGACAAGCGGAGCATTAAAGCGAAAATGGAAGGCTAAAAAAAAGGCAAAAACAACAGAAATAGCTGTGTAAAGCTTAATTTGCACCACTGTAAAGTCTATACTGAATTTACAATCACCTGTAAAGTCAATCCTGAACCTCACCATAAAAACTGTAAAGTTTTTCTGCACTAAGACAGACCTCGTTCTGAACAGGTACAAGCTATGGTTCTCCTATGGGTATCTTACGTTCATCCTACGTCCTGGAACGTAAGATGAACGTAAGATACCCATAGGAGAACCATAGCTTGTACGGCGTCATATCGAAGATAGATCCTGGTTATATACAGGCTCAATGAACGACCGCACCAATAAAAATCGAGTAGGAAGATAGTCGGCTCGGCCGACTATCTGTCCTCTCACACCACCGT
>CBHTSW010000100.1:0-1686 GCA_966095395.1 uncultured bacterium
CTGATTTTCTTTTTTGTTTTAAGCAGTTGGTGCACTGTATGTTTTTTTGTGCTTAATGCAGTATGTGAGCTGTGGTTGCGAAAAAATAATTTTCAACGTTTTTTTCTTTCAAATTTGACTTATTTGCAAGCGAAGCAACATTTTCTTTGGAGAAAGAATATTCATCATCCGCTTGAGATTGTAACACAGATACACCAGTCCTAAATCAGCACTTACTTTTTTCAGTCCTTTCAGTAAGGTATAGCTATAGCCCCACCATCGTTTGATGGTGCCAAAGGGATGCTCCACGATCTGCTGGCGGCGCAGATAAATGTCAGTATGCTGCTGGAGGCGTTTGTTGTTGGCATCCACCGCTTCTGCGTACTGGCTTCGCTCCATCATGCGGCCCTTTGGATTCACGGTGCATAGGTGCATGACCGGGCAGGTGGGACACTTATCGGTTTTATAATGCTTGACCAGGTAGGCATATTTTCCAGCTTTTCTGATCCGGTCTTTTATATACCACTGGCCATTTGTGGATAGGATATGTCCCTGCGGACAGGTATAACAATCCGATTTAGGATGATAGACAAAGTCGTCACCCCTGTATCCTTTAGCCGGTATGCCGGAGTGGGGTTGGCTGCTTTGCTGCGGAACATAAGTTAGAATGCCATCCTGACTACAGGCGTAGAGTTGTTCCCCATTAAAATAGCCTTTGTCAGCCAGGGCGGTTATGGGAGCGTCCCTTTGCAGACCCATATTTTCTTTTGCTGCCATGGCGGTGGGGTGCAGAGCCTTGCGGTCGTTTTGATTGGTGACGGCAAAGTGGACGATCAAATTGTTTTTGTCATCTGTGGCCACCTGGGAGTTATAAGACACTTCAATTAGTCCGGTTTTATGCACCACAGCCCGGCTCTCCGGATCTGTGGTGCTGATCTGGGTATCCCCGCTTTGTTCCAGCTGCTTTTTCAAGGTCTCGTACTGTTTTTTCCGCTCCTGCATCTTCTCTCGGTCCTGGGTGATTTTCAGCAGGCGTCTGATGTCTTTAACCTTAGTTTTTTCCTTCCCATCTATGTCATTCATTTCCTCCAGGTACTCACCGACCTTATGGTCGATGTAGGAGAGCTGGCGCTGGATTTTTTCCCTGTTGTAGTTGTTTTTTTTACTGTTCTGCGCCCTATAGCGGGAACCATCAATGGCAATGGTTTTCTTTCCCACCAGTTTCCACTCACACATAAGGGAAACCAACTGTTTAAAGACTTCCCTGATTTGGGTGACATGCCGTTTTCTAAAGTCAGCTATGGTGTGATACCTGGGAACAAGGCTGTGGCACAGCCACATTACTTCCACATTACGGGTGCATTCTGCTTCCAGTTTGCGGGAAGAGCGGATGCCGTTCAAGTAGCCATAGATGTATAAACGTAACAGTATCGAGGGGTGATAGGTAGGGCGGCAGTTGTCCTGAGAAAACTTTCCTCTAAAATCGAGAGCCGCATAGTCTACCTGCTCACAAAATTCATCTACCACTCTGACTGCAGCATCGCTAGCGATGAAGTCTTCCAGGCAGAACAAACCGCTTTGTCTTCGGTCTGTACCCTGAACGTAAGGCATAAACAAGCATTAAAACCACCGCAAAACTAAAATTACTTTGAGAGATCACTCCGGCTGAGTATTTTTAGACACGGCAGACCCTTTTTGCACAGTCTG
>CBHTSW010000101.1:0-1653 GCA_966095395.1 uncultured bacterium
GCTGAGTATCTCCTATGAAAAGGATTTTGCTGCATGAATGTGATAATATTTTTTAGCTGCCTTTTAATTCATCTCTGAACAATTAATTTCCTTTATCCACTTTGAGCAGTAAAACAATCTCCTATTAGCAGTCATTTTTAAGAATGCTGCAGCTTTAAATTAGTTGGGGTGGCATAGAAGCTATGGCTGCAGACTTTAGGATAGCCTTCCTAAGGGAAGGCAGATACTCAGGAGCAGTCCATAGCCAAGGTTGTAATGACTTACTGCTGCTATGGAAAAGAACTCTTGGAACTATTTTATTTAATCCGTTTCCCTAGAATTACTAAATACTTTTCTTTCATCTCTTAGGAGACGACCACTTTTCCTCTGGGTCGGCCTTTCTTTTTTAGGGTCGGTAGGGCTGGTGCCTCAATGTCTTTGGCACAAAGGTTCCCGTCAATGCCCCTAACGTAGACTTTTCCCGAGAGCAGCACCGCTCTTATTCTCCGCAGTAGTTTGCGGGCAATACGGATGATGGCATGCTGAGGCTTCATGCGCCCCGTCAGGGTCTTGTAATAATCCAGCATGGCAGTATCGGTTCTTACGAGCTGCCAGGCAGCTTCTATCAGCATACTTCGCAGCTGGTTATGTTGTCTGCGGGAAATGCCTTGTTGCCACTTTGTTTCCCCGGAGCTGTGTTCATCTGGACAAAAACCTATGTAACAGTTCAGAGGGTCAAAACTCTTAAAGCGGCTGGTGTCTCCTACTTCCAGTAGGAACAAGGTGGCCAAAAGCGGGCCTACCCCTGGAATGGAGCGCAGCAGCCGATGGTTATTATTAAACTCCTCACTGTGCATCAACTCCTTAAGCCTGCGTTCGGCTTTTAAAAGCAGCACCCGAAGCAACTTTATTTCTTCGAGCAGTAGCAACAGGGTGTCCTTGAGGTCGGGATCCTGTCCGGCCTGCTCTTCGATCCACTGAAGAAAATTGTGACTCCAGTAGGGTTTGTCAAATTGCTCAGGAAGGACAATGCCTTGAAAGCGCAGCTCACTTTTCAGCCGGTTTTTCGCCCTGGTTAGATCCCCTGACAACCTTTTTCGAAAGCGAATCAGACTTCGTTGCTTTTGAAGTTTTTCGGAAGGCACGTGAATGGCGGTAAGCAGGCCGGCTGAGAGGTGCATGGAAAGTTTGCGGGCATCGATTTTATCGGTCTTACCCCTGCGCTCCTTGTCCGTTCCGGGAACGTCCGCCGGGTTAACCACTACGCACTCCATACCTGCTGCCCATAGGCTTCTGCAAAGTGAAAAGCCAAAGGCACTGCTTTCATACACACAGTGAAACTGGGCTTCGCCATAGCGTTTGCGCAGGTGTTCCACCAACGTCTCACTCGAGGCTTGGATGCTTGTGTTGCTTAAGATTAGGCCTTCATAATAGACCGCTACCTGCCAGCGCTGTTTGTGTACATCAATACCGACGAAAAGGTTACGGCCTGAAAAATCATGCAGATTTTGTACCTTACAAACGGGGTTCCGCTCTGGAGCAGAAGATTGTTGTTTTGTTTTCATACAAGAAAATTTTATTTACAACAAGTTACTTCTTTGCAGCGCCTTTAAATTGGTGACTGCTGTCTCAAAGGCGGAACCTCCTTTTACATATAGACTTTAGCGAAGGCAG
>CBHTSW010000102.1:0-1630 GCA_966095395.1 uncultured bacterium
ATTTCCAGTTATACCCCACCCGAAACACCACAGCTTGTGTCCTAGGCACTTGTTGGTAACTTAAAAAGTCCCACAAGAGCTTCATCTCGCCTTTGAGCTTTCCTTTGAGCTTGTATTTTTTAGATAGTCCCAAAAGCCCACTGCTCTGCCAGGCACTCTGGTCTTTTAATTGATCAATGCTTTTAATCTCACTTCGATAGTTTTGCTCATACCCACCCGAGACAAAGAGGGTGCCTTTTAGTTTTAGATCCACATAGCTTCTCAGCCCGACGCCCTGGTGGGTGATCTGGATATGATCCCAGTTACTCCCCCAACCCAGTTTGTAGGAGGCCCCCACTCCCAGGGAGCTTTTATCACTAAGCCTATAGCCCAGCGAAAGGCCCAAATCCGAGGTTACCGGGAAGTAATTACTCCCTCTTCCGGTTTGAACATTGGTCCCATACTCCAGCCGCTGCAAAAAGCTTTTGGTTTTTTGCCCATTGGGTTTAAAGCCTTCGGGCAGGTCTATGTCTGTACTACTGTTGCCATAGCTGCCACTTTTCAGGCTGTTCATTTTGGCTTTTAATTCACTCAGCTGCCCCTGGGCCGCCTGCAGGTTCCCTTGCAACATTTGGGTAACATTGGGCCCCGAGCCAAAGCGGTCGATGAGCGTTTGGTTGAGCGAAGCCCGGGTTTGCAGCCCCGCCAGCGACACCGAGGCAGCGGCACTGCTGCCCGGCAGGGAAAACAGCGAACCCAGGGTGGAGTTGTTCGCAAAAAACTCTTTAAACTGCGGTAGCTGTTGCACTGTCTTCAACAGTTTTGCTTCCAGCTTGGAGGGATCTTCCCAGAGCTCCTTATATTCCTGAACCTGGGCCCGGTAGTAATAGGCCTGTTTTTGAAAGCCCCTGAGTTCTTTAAGCATGCCCAGGTTTTGCAACTGCTCTTTGAGGAGCTTTTGTCTTTGACTGATGTATTTTTTGAGGCTTTCGGCCTGATTGAGTTTGGATTGGAGGGAGGTGTATTGATCTAAGGTGTTTTGCAGCCCCGCACTGACCACCCCTCCCGTCTTTAAAAAATTAAGGGAAGTAGATAGCGAGTCCAGCCTGCCAGAATAGGCCCCGGCGTATTTACTCACCTTTTGCGGGGCTTTGGGCAGCCCTGCGTATTTATCTTCCACCCCCTCAAAGAGTTGTTTGGCCAGAGTGGAGTCTTTTTTCCAAAGCTTTTTTTTCAGCCGGCTTTCCTGCTTTTGCAGTTTAGAAAGATATTTTTGGGTTTGCTTGTCCAGTTTTCCTTCCACCATAGAAGCCCGTTTGCCCAGGGAAGCAAAGAGACGGTCGGGAGCGGATAAAACCTGGTCAATGCCAGTTGAGTCCTGGCCTAAACAGCACAGGGGCCCGCCCAAACAAAGAAAGAGGAGAAACAAAACCGCCTTTGCCATTAGTTATTAATTGGTTGCTTTTTTAATTTGGGCTTCTAAACGGTTCAGCTTTTGGAGCAGCGCTTCCTGGCTCACCTGCTGGGCCTCCAGCTTTTTATTTTGTTCAATGATGTACAGGGTGAGTTCCTCAATCTTCTTGAGCAACACAGCCTGGTTTTCGCCCACATCCAGTCCATTAGCCTCTACTTCTTTGGCAGAGGGCACATC
>CBHTSW010000103.1:0-1614 GCA_966095395.1 uncultured bacterium
CCCTGCTGTCTGCCGAAGATCTTGAGGCCAATAAGACCCTGGATGTGGAACTGGTCAAAGCTATGGCTGCGGCCATAGAAAAAATTCTTGCTTAACATTGCCTGCATTGTTCCATGCGGCAAGGTTCTTGGAAAAAAAGGTATATGTAGCCCTTACCTGGATTACATAAAAACCTTTACCGCTTTAAGATTTCATGCTTTATTCCCCTCATTTGTTTTAACTTAACCATGCTGTAAATGATCTTGTATCAATGACGCGAACCATCGAAACCTCATCCCGCGTGCGGCAAGCCTTTAACTGATCAAACGGTTATGAAGTATTCGGTTGTAAAAAGCAAAAGAAACGATCACATAAGACCAGGAAGGGATTGCTATTTCATTTTGAAGTTTCAATTATGATTACATCCAGACCTACTTTCAGTCTTCTTAAACGCACAACAAACCGAACCACACCCTACAATTATTATATACTATTTTTTGTTTATTTTCCATTTGCATTTCACCCTATTCTGTAATGAAGCCTATACTTACATCCGGAAGTTATGGAATCATTCCTCTGAAAAAAGAATTTCCGCAAAACTGGACCGGCAAAAGATTACCCGATAGCGAGGTGCTCTCTTATACAGGTAATCTGGGCTCCATAGTAATACAGGAAGTAAGGGCCGCCCACTTTCTTATTCGTTTTTTTACCTTCCGCCTTTTTCATAACATGCGTTTTCAGACGCAGATGGAAAAAGGATGGCAATCCCTCATTTCGCTTAAAGGTGACTGTGATTTTTCTCATCAAAACCATAAGCTCAGGGAAGGGCAGTTCCTTCTTCTGAATACAACGGAAGACTCCCTTGAAATTGGGTTTCCGGCAGCTACAGAATGCCAGTTATATTATGCAGCCTGTCAGCCAGGCATTTTCAGGGAATGGGAGCATCTCTTTCCTAAGCTGCAATTGCCGGAGACGGGCCGTGATTTTTATGTAGTAACGCCGCCTGTTCCTTCCCGTACAAGTATCATCGATGCCATTTGGAACCAGTTTAACGAACAAATAGAATCGTATCTGCGACTAAGCCACTATCATCATAAAATAAAAGAAATCTTTTTTCTGCAACTGGCCCAGGTACACCATCCCTTTTTGGGAGAAAGGCCCTCTCCCTGGGAAAGAATACAAGTGGCAAAAGTCAGGGACATTATTTTAAAGGATATCCGTGTTCATCATTCCAATGAGGATTTGGCAGAGGAGGTTAACATGGACCGGGCCGCACTGAACAAAGCCTTCAGATTGGAATATGGGATGGGTATGCACGAATTTTTAATCTATAACCGCTTCCGCAAGGCAAAAGAATTATTGCTGGAGGGAAAAACAATGAAGCAGGTCGCATCCGCTACCGGTTATAGCCGTCCCAGTACGTTCTCCTTTGAATTCCGTAAGTATTTTGGGTATTCACCCCTTGACTTTCAAAAAGGCAGGATTCATTAAATTTTCCTTCCTGATAGTGGTTTCTTTCTACCACTTGCTTTAAAATCTTATTCCAATTTTATAGCACCAAGTTTTTGAGACCTACAAACCTTTTCTCATGGTTTTGGTAATTAAAAAAAATAGAGCCCTGCAAATCCTTGCGAT
>CBHTSW010000104.1:0-1538 GCA_966095395.1 uncultured bacterium
ATGGTTTGAGAAGTGGGGTAGAACGGAACAGCCTGATTAAAGAAATTTTGCTGTTTTATAAGCGCAGGTATTACCGTTTGCCAAAAAGCCTCATCCTCAGCAGGGAGATATTTAAAATACTGCAATAAAAAACGGGGCTACACTTGAAGCCCCGTCTAAGTCTTTGTCGTTGGGAGGCTATTACTAGCCCGCCGCCGATGACACAAATATAACAAATTGCGGGGAAGCTTACATGTTGATTACTATAGATCTAAAATCTAATTAAACTTAATTAAAAAGCGGCAGTTGCCGCTTTTTTTATGCATCCACCTTTTTTGTGTCTTATTCATTAGCCATCCAACTATGCACGAACAATATCTTGACGATTTTGACTGGTTAGCTGAATTTGTTTTAAATGTAAATATCCAAAAAGGGGGGCTCCATGATAAACTTCCAGGTTTATATTTTAATACCTCTCTTTCTTAAAAAGTCCCTTACTTGCTCATCGTATGGATAGGCTAGTGATCCATATTTTTTAGAATTAATTATAAGCATTCCAACTTCATTTAAAGGCTTTGGGTTTTTCCCATATGAGTCAGTATACGTGCCGATAATGACAATAAAAATAGTTTTGAAATTTTGCACTCGATTGCCAACAATGTATTGATCTTGGCCTAAAAATTCATCTTTAGGTAAACCTATATTATTCCCTAAAATCTTTGCTGAATGACCGAATTCGAGATTGTTTATCCCTTCCGCATCTTCAAAACGAGACAAAAGAGAGTAAATTGTAGCTTCTTTCAAAATAGCGGAAGCAGACCTGCCACATATACGAAACTGATAGTGCAAAGAATCTGATGTTGCCTTTTTAAGAACCAATCCACTATCGAGGCATAATCTAACTATTGGATTGTCTCTCAAGATGATGGTTGTTTTTCTATTGGCGGAATCTTTAACCAACTTTTCAATTCGTTGTTGGGCTGTGTCATATTTAAGACCATACTTTGCTAATGCGTCTATGATATTTCTTGTACTTGTGTCGTATTTTATTTTTAAGCTGGTAGAGCTTGAATCATAGATTTTAGAAATCTTTTCAATGCTTTTTGAATAATCAACCCTCAATATTGAATCTCTTTGAGTTGCCTCTACCTTATTGCTATATTCTGTATAAACAAATTGAGCGCCGGAAAGAATTATGGTGAGGAGGGTTAAAACTATTACCAACAACCATTTGAGGTAAGTGAATTGAACAAGCCTGGTTTTTGTTTATCCCTTAGATCATAAGTTGCAGAGATGAATCCAGATGCGAAAACTAGTATAGAAATTAGAACTAATAAAGCTACGTTTATCGTCATTCTACTAATATAATAGTGGAATTATAATCTTTCAGTGTAATTTATCAACCGTTGGACAACCAAGCGGACAACTACAGGAAATAAAAAAACCTCCAAGTATTTGATTATCATTTACTTGGAGGTTTTTTTTGTGATCCCGCTGGGACTCGAACCCAGGGCCCATACATTAAAAGTGTATTGCTCTACCAACTGAGCTACGAGATC
>CBHTSW010000105.1:0-1516 GCA_966095395.1 uncultured bacterium
CTTTTTTGGCATACTTCTCTTCTTTGAACAAACGATACGCCATGGAAAGCGTGACCAAACGTGTCACTTGTTCACGGCTTACTGCCAGCAGCTGAACATCGGGTTGATAGGCTTGGGGGACAGCGTGAAGTTTTTTCTCAGCTTCTATTTTTAAAACATCAATGATCCTGCGCAACAAACTATTTGTATTGGCTTTTTGAAGTACCTGTTGCTCTTCCGATTTGGAAAAAAATAACCGGGGATGAGGACCTAATTGATAAGAGCCTGCTTCCTTTGTAATCCTGTTACCAGATGCTGGCACTGTTCGCACCACAGGAGAAGCTGAAGATTGTGCATATAAAGTATAGCTGCAGCAGCTCAATATAAAAAAACAGGCCTTTATAAAATATACGTTCTTCATGTTTGATCTTTTATATCTCCTGTCATTTCCATTGATTCAGAACAAGGTTGGCATCAGCAGCTGTTTTTGCACCGGGCAATTGCCTTCCCATAACCACTGGTATCACTACCGATTTTTCGTTAGGTTGAAGGGCAATCTCGATAATGGTCACATCTTTGATTGGCTTTTCTCCCGGGGTATTTGTTTGAGCAGGGAATGCCGTCATAACAAATCCTTTTTTCAACAGACATTGTATGTAAAATGTTTTATTATTTTGCGTCAGGGTGGCTGTATTGCCATTGATCTTTACCGCAGCGTTGGTAAGAAAACGCCACGAAACTTTTTTTGCTCCGGGTTTCAAGGTGAGTTCATCCCTTACCAGTATAGCATTAGGAGAAATCAGTTTAAATCCTCGCCTTACAGAACTTGTTTCGTCAGGATAACTTGAGCTTATATCAAAGATGCCGAAAGGTTTTTCTGAATTTTTATTGAAAAGGACAAGTTCCCCCTGTCCATCGGAGTTGGCAGTTTTGTCATCAATGGAAAGGGTATTGTGTGACAGGTTGCTGTTCCTGAAATAATTCCAGCGAACACCGCCCGGTTTATAATCCCAGAACTTGGGCAGGCTGTAATTATCAGCTCCTATATCAAGACCCCAGCGTTCCCCATCGCAGTCCACAACAAAGGAGCCCACGTCCAACTGGTTGTGCGACCAGCTGGGTTTCCCTGTTTTGGCTGCCAGCCATAACCTGTTCTTATTACTGCTTTTATCACCGTTAAAGATCAAAAAGTCAGTAACACCATTAAAAACGGTAAGCTTTTCTTCTTTGGCATTCTTTGCTACCCGGGAATCGTCAAACCAGGGAATGGCCAAAAA
The DNA here is from genome assembly GCA_966095395.1 of uncultured bacterium. Taxonomy (GTDB): domain Bacteria; phylum Bacteroidota; class Bacteroidia; order Chitinophagales; family Chitinophagaceae; genus Flavisolibacter. The sequence goes on from CBHTSW010000105.1 coordinate 1,257, forward strand.
GAAGAATCTCGGGAACTCGAAGCTTCCATTCTTATGGTATGCGTCAATAGCTATTGCAATCTGATCACGGTAGAAGGCGGCAATTTCAGGACGCTTGTACAGTTTGCTGAGCAAAAAGAACGTACCGCTCCGGTCTACGTTTTCAGAGCCATCACCAAAACTGTAGTTTTTGTTGGTAGGACCAATAATACTCGCATAGTAATTAGCTGTATTGTCCAGGCCTTTGAACCGGGTCAGTCCAAAATCATTATGGATGTTCC
>CBHTSW010000106.1:0-1512 GCA_966095395.1 uncultured bacterium
TTCAACGAAAATCAACCTCTAAAAAATGAAACACATTTTCGTCCTGGCCATGCTATGCCCTTTACTGGCCCTCGCCCAACCAACCATAATCACTCCCTTAACCATAGGAGACACGCTGCCGGATATTCCCTTATCCGGCACCATCAACTACAAAACCTCTTCTACCAGTCTTTCTTCCTTTAAAGGAAAATGGCTTATCCTGGATTTTTGGGAGGGCTATTGCAGCTCCTGCATAGCGGCCTTGCCCCGCATAGACAGCCTGAATAAAAAATTCTCCAACAAGCTGCAGGTGCTTACCGTTACCACCCACGGCACGGCCGCCCAGGTGCTGGCCGAACTGCAAAGAATTAAAATTACCAGGAACACAAAGCTGCCCATACTGGTAAACGATACCACCCTGGTTAAATACTTCCCCCACCAATTGCTGTCACACGTGGTATGGATAGATGGTAACGGCGTAGTAAAGGCCATCACCGGTGCCGATTACATTACAGAAGCCAATATCCGTACCGCCCTCGCCGGCCAGCCCCTCAGCTGGCCGGTAAAAGCCGATGTAATTGATTTTGATTACACAGCGCCTTTTTTAAGCCCGGCCGGCCGCCAGGCCCTCCCTTCTTCTTTTTTCTACTCCGCGTTTACGGCCCACCGCCCGGGCCTCAATGCCACCAACAGCACTTCGGCCGATTCTGCTACAGGCGCCTTAATCATAAACTATTTCAACACCAGCCTTTTGCAGCTGGCCCGCCTCTCGCTGGAGAACGTTGCCGCAGGCATCAATCCAAAAAAACTGGTAGCGCAGGTGGCAGACCCCGGCCTGTATTGGTACCAGCCGGCAGTTGGCCCCTACAGCCAATGGGCGCAGCAAAATACCTGGTGCTACTCCCTTAGCCTGCCACTTTCTACTGGTAACCAGGAACAGCGCCGCATCATTCGGCAAGACCTTTCCCGCTGGCTGCAAACCCTCTTTGGCCTTTCCCTCTCCAAACAAAAACGGAGCAGGCCTGTTTGGGTGCTTACCCGCAGCGGCAGCGGGAAGGAACTTAGCACTTCCGGTGCCGCACCAGGCTGGAACCTGGCAACCATCGCCCCCCTCAAAACCATGACCAACAAACCGGTATCCGATTTTGTCTGGTATCTCAACGAAAAAATTCCCGGCATTCCCTGGATCATCGATGAAACAGGCCTTTCCCAGTCCCTGAAAACAGACCTCAGCCTCCGACTCGATTCCTTTACCAACCTGCCGGCCCTGCAAAAAGAATTGAACCGCTACGGCCTCGACCTTACACCCGCCGAACGCGAACTCGAAGTGTACGTCCTTACCGAAAACAACAGTAAAGAACAACCGGGAAATACCACCGCACCCGCAAAGGCCCAAACAAAAAACAATAGTGAACAATCAAAAAACTATACACCATAAACCACAAACTAAAAACTCTACATGTCCTGGCATACCCCTCATACCCAAACAACAACGCATTACACTTCATGGTGCTACCATGCCCACATTGTAGC
>CBHTSW010000107.1:0-1511 GCA_966095395.1 uncultured bacterium
ACACAACACTGGATGATTTGGTGTTTGGTGAAGATCACCGCACACCGGAAGATGAGCTCAAATTGCAATTTGAAGCACTGAGTTTATTTGATGATGAGGATAAGCGTGTGGCGCAAGCCGTGCTGGAAAGTTTAATTTTAAAACATAATGCGAAGCGGGCTTTTGCAGGACAACTGCAAACTAAAAGCAGCTAAATAATTTCAGCGGCTAAAAATAAATAAAAAAGCCAGCGCATTTCTACGCTGGCTTATAAAACTTTAAACACAAATTAGTTTAATGGCACCCCATAAAAACGACCAACCACTTTAGTACCGTTTGCACTTACCGTCTGGTGATTACCTTCAAGACCAATTTCAGAAACTTGTCCACGCAACTCGTTGCCTGCATCACAAAGATTAGAAGACAAATCTATGATTAATGCACTTCCCTTAATTTCGTAAGCAGCAACACCAATAAACTTTTCACTACGCTTAGGATATTCTGAAAGAATTTCTATTTTTTTGAAATTTCCAGATGTGCAAGTCTCTGCAGGGTCGCTGGTAAACTTTAATGTTAAATTTCTAGCAATAGAACCTTTATCATCAAGCAACACAATATTCCATTTAGATTTCTCATTCCAAACATGTGGTGTTGGTTGAGCTGACCACACTTGATACTCGCTTGTTGTGTTTTTTGTTGCACACCCAACGGCTAGCAACATTATCAGAATTAAATATTTATTCATTAGAACACCAAATCCATAATGTGATCGGGATTAATATCAGCCGCAGGAGTGCCTTTTAACTCTTCATAAGAAGCTCTTTGCCCAGGGAGCCCATCTTTGTAAGCTCGCTCTCCATTTGATCCTCGCTGATCATTTAATCCTACCCCAGTACTATGCAAAGACTCATGGCCGATAGACCATGCTGCTTTAGAACCACTCCATGCGGTTTTATTATCGCTGTTAACCACCACTACATCTCTATTACTTTTAGCCACAAATGCAGCGCCACCTTCTGTGCCGCCCATACTAGTGTAAGTAGCACCATCTACTGCATTTGCTACCTTACCATCCGATCCATTACTACGAAGCGAAGCTACACCACCGCGAAGTTTCTCAGCAACGGCTCTTAAAGAGTCTCCACTACCAGCATTTTTAGCATTCATTTTGTCGGCTTTAGCTTCAAGTTTTCCGGCTCTTTTTTCCATCGCATTGGCAGCTCTTTGCTGAACTTTATCAAATTTTTTCCACTGATCTTCTGACCATCCACTTCCTTGGCCATACATCCCCGTCGGATCAGTTCTATTAACTGGATCATTCCCAACATAACTGTAGAGATCCATATCGTCTTTGTACCCAATTGGATCTGTCTGGAGGAAACGCCCCAGCTTCGGATGGTAAACCCGCGCCTTGTAGTACCACAAACCTAACTCTTTCAACCAGGTTTGGCCAGTGTAACCAAAACGATCATTATTGCCAGAGCGTGGGATGCCGTAAGCGTCATAAGATGATGTGCTTTTTACAACTCCAT